>NZ_MDEE01000005.1 GCF_002939865.1 Xanthomonas dyei | reverse complement strand
GAAATGGCGAAACTCCGAAGATCCAAACGAGACTCTCCGGAACGATGCGGACATTCCGCACTCTCAGGCATCGTTATTCAGACCTTCCCTAACAATTCGTCTGCGGACAGAACCGTGCAAAAATCACGAAATGGGCGTGACGTTCAAAATTTTTGACCGAAGTGTGATTTCAACTAGTGTTCTATGTGCATAGCCGCAAGCAAATGCGATGCGGCACCGATGCGCGTTGCAAGAAAACGCTGCGAACACAGCACCTAATGCGCAAACGCGCAGCGCCCGGCAACGAACAGATGCTGCGCCTTTCGGGTTTACTCGAAACGAGCACCATGTATAAGACCAGTTCGCGCACTAGCGTTGATACGCCTGCATATCGTGCGAATCACTGCATAAAACAGCGGGTATTTGGAAGTACGCGCGCTCATGCAATGGTAGCGTATGAGATGTAGATTTTTCTGAAGGCGACGATAGACAGAATGCGGCGTTCGCGGCGCTTCAGCGATTGCAATACATAAGACCAGTGCGCCCACCAGCGTTGATAGGGCTGCGTATTGCGCAAATCACTGCATAAAACAGCGGGTATTTGGAAGTGCGCGCGCTCATGCAACGGTAGCGTATGAGATGTAGATTTTTCTGAAAGCGACGATAGACAGAATGCGGCGTTCGCGGTGCTTCAGCGATTGCAATACATAAGACCAGTGCGCGCACCAGCGTTGATAGGGCTGCGTATTGCGCAAATCACTGCATGAAACGCGGCGTTTTCTGCAGCAGCGTTGTCGGTGGTCGCACGATCACGCAAGCGTCGTCTGCGTGTCATCGGCATGACGCGTGACCGCGTTTAGCTGATGTGGCGCGGCGCAAACCGCAGCGTCTGTTGCAGCTGGCCTTGCCTGGCACTGGCTCACCCATCGCGCGCCATCAGGACGCCAATGACGGCTGCCTGGCGGCCAGCTATGCAGCGAGGATCGAGTGCGACGCAGCGAATGCCGGCCGCAGCAGCGCGCCGTTGGGCAATACCGCGAGCGAGTGCACTGCGCGGGCTTTCACGCCTGTAGTGCTTGAAGCCGTTGCTTGATTGACATCAGGATCAGCGCGCTGCGGTGCTGGCCCGCAGCGCGCGCCGTGCATCAGCCCAACGGTTCGTCGGACAGATAGGTATAGCCGGTCAAGCCGGCCTCCAGCGCGTCGTGCAGTTCCTGCGCACGCTCGGGTGGCAGTTGTGCTGCAGCGATGCGCTCGGCATAGGTCGCGCGCAGGGTGTCCAGCTGATACCCCACGTAATCCAGCATCACATCGGTGGTATCGCCGCGACGCTGCTGCACGATGCGATATCCGTCGCCGTCCACGGCCACTTCCACCGCATCGGTATCGCCGAATAGGTTATGGATATCGCCCAGGATTTCCTGGTAGGCACCCACCAGGAAGAAACCGATGCGATAGCTCTCACCCGCGTTCAAGGTGTGCAGCGGCATCGAGCTGTCCAGGCTTTCGTTCTCGACATAGGTCTTGACCATGCCGTCCGAATCGCAGGTCATGTCGGCGATGATGCCGCGCCGCTGCGGCGCTTCGTTCAGGCGTTCGATCGGCACGATCGGGAACACCTGATCGATCGCCCACACATCCGGGATCGACTCGAACACGCTGAAGTTGACGAAGTACTTGTCCACCAGACGCTCGTTGAGTTCATCCAGCACCGGGCGGTGGCTCTTCTCGTCGAAGCTCAGGCGTGCACGCACGCCATGAGCGATGGCATAGAACAGGTCGTCGATGCGGGCGCGGTGGGTCAGGTCGATCTGGCCTAGCGCATAGGCGCTCAAGCCTTCGGCATGAAAGTGCTGGGCTTCCTGGAACAGCTCCACCGCCGGGCGCACGTCGAGCTCGTCATGGATCTCGCGCAGGTGGCGGATCGCCGCCGGCTCGTCGTCGTGCGCATCCGGCACGCGGCCTTCCGGCGCCTGCTCCACTTCGGACACGTTGGCGATCAGCACCGCGTGGTGCGCGGTCATCGCGCGGCCGCATTCGGTGACGATGCGCGGCGGGGTCAGGCCGTGTTCTTCGCAGGCGCTGGCCAACGGCTGCACGATGTTGCTGGCGTACGAATGCAGGCCGTAGTTGATCGAGCAATAGCTGCGCGAGCGGGTGCCTTCATAGTCGATACCCAGACCACCGCCGACATCCACATGGCTGATCTTGGCGCCCAGCCGCGACAGTTCCACGAAATAACGCGTGGCCTCGCGCATGCCATTGGCGATGTCGCGCACGTTGGAGATCTGCGAGCCCATATGGAAGTGCAGCAACTTCAGGCTGTCGGCGTACTCGGTATCGCGCAGCGTCTTCCACAGATCCAGCACCTGGCGCGGCGACAGCCCGAACTTGGCCTTGTCGCCACCGCTGTTCTGCCACTTGCCAGCGCCCAGCGAGGCCAGCCGCATGCGCACGCCCAAGCCCGGCTTGACGTCCAGCGCGCGCGCTTCTTCCAGCACCAGGTTCAGCTCGGAAGGCTTTTCGATGACGATGAAGGTCTGCAGGCCGAGCTTGCGCCCGATCAGCGCCAGGCGGATGTATTCGCGGTCCTTGTAGCCGTTGCAGACGATCAGCCCACCCGGACGCGACAGCGCCAGCACCGCCATCAGCTCCGGCTTGCTGCCCGCTTCCAGGCCGAACCCGTCGCCGTGATGGCTGGCCAGGGTGCCGGCCACGCCACGGTGCTGGTTGACCTTGATGGGGTACACCGCGGTGTAGCCGCCGGCGTAGTCCCACTCCGATTGCGCCTGCGCAAAGGCCGCCTGCAGCTTGCCCAGCCGCTGGCCCAGGATGTCCGGGAAGCGCACCAGCAGCGGCAGCTTGGCGCCGGCCGCGCGGGCGGCGTCCACCACCTCGGGCAGCGACACCGACGGGCCGTCGATGGTGGGGGTGACCACCACGTGGCCGGCGGCGTTCACATCGAAATACCCATCGGCCCAATGCGGGATCGAGTAGGTCTTGCGGGCTTGGTCAAGGGACCAATCGCTCATTTCGTTGTCTCGGCTGGGGCAAAAAGGGCGTGAAGTGTAACGCCTGGCACGCGCAGGGTCCGTTACAATCCGCGCCGACTTCACGCCCCGCTCCTGATCGGATCGGGGCCGAGCAAGGGTCAGCCGCTGCGCAGTTTCCGCTGCACGAGGCGACGCCCGACCCTCATCCGGCGCGACGCGCCACCTTTTCCCGCCGGGAGAAGGAACAGCCCGCTTCTTTTAGAATTAGGACGTCCGCATGAGCGCCAACGACAACTGGTACATCGAACACTTCCAGCCGACCGGCTCGGCGATCGGTTTTCGCATCAGCGGCAAGCTGGACGAGGTGCAGTCCCCGTTCCAGAAGATCGAGATCTACCAGACCACCGATTGGGGCAAGCTGATGCTCATCGATGGCGCGGTGATGCTCACCACCCGCGACAATTTCTTCTATCACGAGATGATCAGCCACCCGGCGTTGTTCACCCACGCCGCGCCCAAGCGCGTGGTGATCATCGGCGGCGGCGACTGCGGCACGCTGCGCGAGGTGCTCAAGCACCCCGGCGTGGAAAGCGCCACCCAGTGCGACATCGATGAGCAGGTCACACGCATGTCGGAAAAGTATTTCCCCGAGTTGTGCGACTCCAACCACGACGCACGCGCCGAGCTGTTGTTCGACGATGGCGTGGCCTATATGGCCAATTGCCCGGCCGGCAGCGTGGATATCGTGATCGTCGATTCCACCGACCCGGTCGGCCCGGCCGAAGGCCTGTTCAACAAGGCGTTCTACGACAGCTGCTTCAAGGCGCTGAAGGACGACGGCATTCTGGTGCAGCAGTCCGAATCGCCGCTGGCGCTGCTGGACCTGATCAACGAAATGCGCACCGAAATGGGCAAGGCCGGCTTCCAGTCGTTCAAGACCCTGCCGTTCCCGCAGCCGTGCTACCCCACCGGCTGGTGGAGCGTGACCATGGCCAGCAAGCAGCCCAAGGCCGACTTCGCTTTCCGCCAGGCCGATGCGCAGGCCAAGGGCTTCGACACGCTGTATTACACCGCCCACCTGCATACCGGCGTGCTGGTTGCGCCGCCGTTCGTGGCCAAGGCGCTGGGCGAGTAAGGCAGTCCGACCACCACGAGCGCGGCACTGCGCTCGCGGTGGTCGTTGATCACACGATCCGCAGCCATCACTTCGATGACGGCGCTGTCACACCTGGCTGTTCTGGTTGGAAGATCGTTGCGATGAGGCAACTGCTGCGACCAAGGTTGCCCGCAATGCTTTGGCCTACCAGGTCAGCGAGGCTCACTAAGAGCAGCTAACAACACTGGAGGGCTCACTACCAGCCAGGCACGTTCGGCGCCCGGATCGGTCTCTGCCACGCGTCCACCCCGGTCCCAAGTGCGCCGCCGATCCGCATGACGACCGCTCGCTAGCTCCTGTCAGCCGCTTCGAGGCCTACGCGGGCGGCCTCGCGTATCCGCTCGAGCGTGCGCGCAGAGCACGCCACTCACAGCCGCGCCAATACCTCGGCCTTCTTGGCATCGAATTCCTGTTGGGTCACCAGCCCGGCGTCCAGCAATTGCTTCAACTTGCCCAGCACCTGCACCGGGTCGTCCATCGCCGGCGGTTGCGCTGCCGGGGACGCTTGCAGGTGCGCGGGCGGCGCATGCACCACCACACCACCGGCCGCCACGCGCAGTTTTTCGATTTCCAGCTGCTGACGTTTTTCGTAGGCAACCTCTTCCACCTGCTGCGCGTAGGCGTAGATGCGTCGCGCCTGCCGCTTGGGCAGGCTGTCGATCGCCGCGATACGGCCTTGCACGGTGCGGCAGGTGATGGTGGCGCCCAGCATCTGCTCGCTCAGGTGCACATCCTGGACATCGCGCCACGGGAAATCCTGGAACGTCATGCCGAACAGGGTTGGCCGCACCACGATGAATCGACGGTTGGTCAGCACCACCGCATCGGGCGACAGATTCATCACCATCTTTTTCTGGATCCCGAGATAGGCGACCTGCTCGTCTGCGGTCAGCAGCTCGGCCACCTTAGGCAGGATCTTGCCGGCGGCCACCGGGTCCTGTTGGTCTGTCAACAACTGCGCCACTGCGTTCATCTGCTCTCACCACCGGCTGATCACCGCGTTGCGCACGACACTACAGCAAGCTGCATGGACGCCTCTGCAACGCAGGCTGGCCAGGTGAGGCACGCATGCTACGCGTGTCCAGACAACGCGACTGGAATGCCGCATCTGAATGCAGAAGGGCGAATGTTGCCATCCGCCCTTCTGCGCGCATCCACTTCACTCAGAAGCGGACTTCGGCGCCGACGCTCAGTACTTCAGCGCGGTTGATCGTGATGTCTTCGTAGTCGTCGTAATACTCATCTGCGTAAAGGTAGTTCGTATAGAGCGCGCTCAAGCTGAAGTGCTTGCCGATGTCTACCCCGAGGCCGGCGCCGGCATACGCACCGTAGACGCGCTCGGTATAGTCCTCGCCCTTAGCTTCGCCTCCCCAATACCCAAGCCGCACGACGGCAAACACCGGGCTATCGCCGAAGTTGAAGCGGGCCGTTCCACCGACGCTGCCGAAGTCCACCGTCGGAATGACGACAAACCCATCCGCATCCTTGGAGCCATCCACCTTTCCGGTTGTCGCCTCAATACCGATCAACGTGACCGGTCCTGCGCGCCAGCGATAACCGACGTTGAAGCCCACCATGTCCTGCTTGGTTCCCTCGAACACTTCAGCTTTGCCGCCTTGTGCGCCCAGGAACATGCCGCTCTTCAGACGTTGATCCTCTTCGCGCGGCATTGGCGGCACATAGGCCGGTGCAGGTGGCGCATCCACCGCAGGCGTCTGCGTCGTGACGGTGGCAAATCCGCCAGTTTCGTCGGCCACATTTGCGCTTCCGCTTCCACCGACGGCCGTCGGCGCGCCGACGTTGCCGGCGTGCGACGGCCGCGATAGCGGCGCGGCCGGTACGGAGTTGCCCTGCGTGCCTGCCTGCGGTTGCGTTTGCTGTTTCCGGTAACTGTCCCAGCCGCGCGACAACGATTGCGCCGAGGCCTGTGCCGTGACACCAAGCGCCGTGCAGACCAACAGCAGTGTTGCAGTCTTTTTCATCGCATTCCCCATGAGTGGTCCTCCCTCGTTCCCGCATCCGTGCGCGCAGGCGAACCCGACGGCGTCTGGAAGTGGCGCAGTTGCCGTCATCTCTCCGGGAGCGTCCCCGCATCACTGCACTGCCCAAGGCACCGTCCGTGGCACATCGGCGTGGATGTGCGCGACGCGCGCGTGATGCAGCCCCCTGACCGCAGCGCGCACAGTGTCTGGAGTCTCATTGACTGTCAAGAAGCGCTGAGACACGCGTCCACAGACGGTCCGCCGGAGTGCGGCGTCGACGTTCCGCACCCATACCGATAACCCCGCCAACCGATCGCCATTTTCCATTCTGGTCTCGCGCAGCTGGCGACGCGCGGCTGTCGTGTCGCGTGTGCCGGCAACTGCGGTGTGGCGCTCCCGCATCGCGCGGCTGCCCAGTGATTTTGGAAGGACTTGAGGGCTTCAACCGACTGAATTGCAAGGGCGTTCCATGTTCGGAACATTTCATTTGTTAAACAAATGTAATTTCAATACTCGCAAGTTCTAAAATTGCGTGGTCCCGATCCCTTGTGATCCCCTTGGACCTGCGTCACGCGTGACACCTCCGCGCCGCCAGGGTCCGGAGAACTGTCATGCATTACCAACTGCTGGATGTGTCCAGCCTGCAGGTCGTCACTCCCGTGTTGCTCAAACAGGGCACACGGCTGCTCGAACCCGACGTCTACCGCACCCATCTGGACGGGCAACTGGCCGTGGTCAAGGACTACGGCCGTTATCGCCGCACGCTGCTGGCACCCATCGCCCGGCTGATGGTCCGTCATGAAGCGTGCATGCTGCGCAGCTTGCAGGGCTGGCGGCATGCCCCCGCCCTGCTCGGCACGTTGGGTGGTCTGGCGCTGGGGATGGAGTTCATCCCCGGCGACACGCTCAGCGCCAGCGCGGTGGTGGGCCAGGAAGTCTTCCAGCAATTGCAGCAGGCGCTGCGTCGCCTGCATGGGTTCGGCATCACCCACAACGACCTGCACGGCACCAACGTGGTGGTCAGTGCCGGAGTGCCGGTGTTGATCGATTTCACCTCGGCGTGGCGGTTCCCGCGCTGGCTGCGGCGCGGCACGGTGGCACGCCAACTGCAACGCAGCGACGTGGCCAATTTCCAGAAGATGCGCCAGCGCCTGTCCGGGATCGCACCCACCGCCGACGAAGCCGCACGCAGTGCCGAGCCGGGCTGGGTGCGTGGCCTGCGCGGCGGCTGGAAGCGGCTCTACCGCCGCCTCAAACGCGACGCGTAAACACTAAGGAACCTCTGAACAACTCGTGGCGTTGCGAGCGAACTCGGGATTTCGCCTGATCGCGGCGGTCGCTCATGCTGGAAATCAATGGCTTGCGAGTGACGGAGACTGCCCTAGGTACTGATCGGAAGCTGGCGAAAGAGTTGTTCAGAGGTTCCCTAAGAGCGGCTCACAAAACCTGGCGAGCAGTCGTCAGGTGGGTGCGGACGGCGCGGAGCAATCGGAATGTCCGAGTGGCATTGCCGGATCGAGCACAGGCCGCGCGCCCCTGGCGGTGAGCACAGCCGTTTTATTGGCTGCTTTTAACCACCAGCAGCGCCGTCAGTGCTCTACCGCTGCCGATACGGCTGGCACCTTAGTAGACGATCAGCGTCGGTGCGTCTGCCACAAAGCGGTCGAGCACCCCATCGGCGATCTTGACCGGCCCGCCGAAGCGCGTGGCGCCGGGAATCGAGGGGACGGCCGCGGCCTTGGCGGCCACTGCAGCAGCATCGGCAAACAACGCTGGCGCGGCAGTATCGCCGCGATTGGCGGCATCCAGGCCGGCGGCGGTCTGCTGCAGCGCGCGGCCCCAGCTTTCCATCGCGTCGAGCCAGGGGCGCGATTGCTCGGCAAAGCCCTTGTCGGTTACACCGTCGCGAATGATCTGCGGCGCGGCGGCGATGTCGTCGGCGGTGCGCGCCAGCGTTGCAATGGCCTGACTGCGCGCCGTGGCATCGCCCAACGCGATCGCCTCGCGCACCTGGTCGAGCACGGCCTTCAGACGCGGGGCCTGCTCCTGCCACGGCTGGCTGCCAAAGGTGGGCGCCAGATGCTGGGTGTCGAAGAAGGTCAGCAATGCTGCCGTCACGCGCGCATCGCCACCGGCCAGATCGCGCGCCGCCGCATGCCAGGTGCGCTGCGCGTCGTAGCCTTTGTCGTTCCACGCGAACGCAGTCAGCCCCATCACTGCGACGCGGCTGGGCACTTCCTGGTTCATCGGGTTGGACACGATGCCGGACAACTCGGCCGACAGCCCGGCCTCGCGGCGCGCATACGGCGCCAGCAGCAAGCGCCCGGCGGAAGTTTCGAAATCGTTGACCGGGTAGTTGTCCCACAGCAGCGTCTTGCGCCCGAATGCCTTGGTCGCCGCACGCGCATCGGGGATGGAAATGGCCGGCGGCACCACATCGGTGCCGGTCCACTGCACCACGATCTTCGGGTCCAGATGCTTGCGCAGCGCCTCCTTGTACGGGCTTTCCTTGGCGTCGTAATACTCGGTGGGCACCATGATCAGTTCCGACGCAGCATCGTGGCGGGCGACCAGATCGGCCTGCACCAGATTGAGCAGATGCGACTGCGCGATGCCCGCCGCCTGCGCACCGGACGCGCCGAAGGTGGTCTTGTCGCGCTCGCAGTTCCACTTGGTGTATTCGATATCGTCCAACGCCACATAGAAGCTACGCACGCCCAGCGCGCGGAACGCATCGAACTTGCGCAATAGCGCCTTGGCATCGGCCGGGTCTGAAAAACACACACTTGGCCCCGGCGAGATCGCATAGACGAAATCGACATGGTTGCGCTTGGCGGTGGCCGCCAACGTGCCCAGCGCCTTCAAGGTCGCTTTGGGGTACGGATCGCGCCAACGGTCGCGCGCGTAGGGGTCGTCCTTGGGGCTGTAGATGTAGGTGTTGGCCTTGGTGCGCGCCAGAAAATCGAGGTGCTTGCTGCGGTCGGCCATCGACCACGGCGCACCGTAAAAGCCTTCGATCGTGCCGCGGATCGGCATGGCCGGGTAATCCTGAATGACCAGCGCCGGAATGGCCGGCCGCTCGAGCAACTGACGCAGCGTCTGCACGGCATGGAACAGGCCATCGCTGTCGTGGCCAGCCAGCGTGATCAGGCTGCCGCCGCCCAGCGCAACGCTGGTCAACGTATAGCCTTCGGTATGGGTGTCCTGCGTGGCCTTGCTGCGCGTCAGTGCATCGCGCACCACCGCCGCCTCGCCGGTGCCAATGACGATATGCGGGCGATCGAGCGTGGCCGGCAGGCGCGAGGCGGTGGTGATCTTGCTGACGCCGGCCGACCCGAGCAGGCTGCGCACCAACGCGACCGAGGCCGGGTCCGCGCCCGGCGCGACGACCAGCACCACCGACCGGCCCAAGCTGATCGTCTCCCCATCCAGCACCATCGATACCGGAGTCGGAAACAGCGCCGGCTGGGTAACCGGCTCGGCCAGCACAGGGGCGGCCAGTCCCACTGCCACCAAAACCGAGAGCAGGCGCAAGCCCGACTTCCTGTTGCGTCGCTTCATGTCCGAACTCCGGTATTGGAATGGTATTACGGCCTAGAGTAGGCAAGTCGTTGCGTGGCGACAAGCGTGGCTTGGTCTTGGAGGGTTGAGTCTGGTTTTGGCCGCGATTGTTATCGGCGAATGCGCCGTCCGGACCGAAAGGAACTAGGCGCGCCGGCCATGAGCTGCGGTATTGAAATGGTATGAAAAGCGGCGCTATTGGCTTCGTCAGGATCACGGTTGCGGTAGCAGCGAGCCCACCTCAAGCGGCGGCGAGACCGGCTGTATCGCCAGATGAANCGCCAGGCTGGCGCCGGAACCGACCTGAGTCGTGGCACATCGGATGTAGCGGTCGCGCAGTCAGACTCGCATGCGGTCCACCATGACAGGCGCGCGGCAATTATCCCCACCGTTCCGTTTTGCCCCTAACGCATCATCGCCGCGTGCATCAATCGATCGGCGCATGCGCTGTCAGCGTTGAAAAACCCCTGGTGCGCGCGTCAATGCCGTCAGCATCTTTCAGCACGCAGCAAAGACGCAGCCACACCGCAGCGCCGCACGCGACAGACCTTACAGCGCGTCGCTATCCAGCTCGCCGGTGCGGATGCGCACCACGGTGCCGAGGTCGTACACAAAGACTTTGCCGTCGCCGATCTTGCCGGTGCCGGCGGCGGCCACGATGGCTTCGACCACACGCTCGGCCTGGTCGTCGGTCACCGCCACTTCGATCTTCACCTTGGGCAGGAAATCGACCACGTACTCGGCGCCGCGATACAGCTCGGTGTGGCCCTTCTGCCGACCGAAGCCCTTGACCTCGGTCACCGTGATGCCCGCCACGCCGCAGCCGGCGAGTGCTTCGCGCACATCGTCGAGCTTGAACGGTTTGACGATGGCCATGATCATTTTCATCGGTACAGATCCCAGGGCATGACGGGCGCGCAGCATACCGTGGACGGCTGCAACACTCACCCATGCTTAGCCGCCGTCACCGCGGCCCACAACCGAATGGGACTATCCTTACCGCCTGCCGACTGCCTTGCCGATGTCCCGCGTATCCCGGCCTGCACTAGGCTTCCTACGGACCTGCGGAGAACACCATGATCGATTTCAATCAGCTCGACGACCTCGCCCGCCGCCTCAGCGACCTGGTGCCGCCGGGCCTGCGCCAATCGCGCGAAGAACTGCAGAGCACCTTCAAGGGCGCACTGCAGGCCGGCCTGGGCAAGCTCGACCTGGTCACCCGCGAAGAATTCGATGTGCAACGTGCGGTACTGCTGCGCACGCGCGAAAAACTCGACGCGCTGGAGCAGACCGTTGCCGCGCTGGAAGCACGCGCACCGGGCGCATCGCCCAGTGCGGCGCCCGGTTCCGACACTCCCTGACCCGAGCCCTCCACCATGAGTCTGGCGCTGGTGCACAGCCGTGCCCGCGTGGGGGTGCACGCGCCTGAAGTTCGGGTGGAAGTGCATCTTTCCGGCGGCCTTCCCTCCACCCAGATCGTGGGCCTGCCCGAGGCGGCGGTGCGCGAATCGCGCGAGCGCGTGCGTGCCGCCTTGCTGTGCGCACAGTTCGAATTCCCGGCCCGACGCATCACCATCAATCTGGCGCCGGCGGATCTGCCCAAGGACGGCGGCCGCTTCGATCTGCCGATCGCGCTCGGCATTCTGGCTGCCAGTGGGCAGATCGACCGGCAGGCGCTGGCCGATTACGAATTCATCGGTGAGCTTGCGCTGACCGGCGAGTTGCGTGGCGTCGATGGCGTACTGCCGGCCGCCCTGGCTGCCGCGCAGGCCGGGCGACGGCTCATCGTGCCGCTGGCCAACGGCGCCGAGGCCGCCATTGCCGGGCACGTCCAGGCCTTCACTGCACGCACGTTGCTGGAAGTCTGCGCCGCCCTCAATGGCACCCAGCAGGCGCCTACTGCCGAACTGGCGGTGGCAGCCGTGGGCGCACGCGCGCTACCCGACATGGCAGACGTGCGTGGCCAGCCGCACGCACGCCGCGCACTGGAGATCGCCGCAGCCGGTGGCCATCACCTGCTGCTGGTCGGCAGCCCCGGCTGCGGCAAGACGCTGCTCGCCTCGCGCCTGCCCGGCCTGCTGCCGGAAGCCAGCGAAGCCGAAGCCCTGGAAACCGCCGCCATTACCTCCATCAGCGGCCGCGGACTGGACCTTGCCCGCTGGCGGCAGCGCCCCTACCGCGCCCCGCATCACACCGCCAGCGCCGTCGCCCTGGTCGGCGGCGGCACGCATCCGCGCCCCGGAGAGATCTCGCTGGCCCATAACGGCGTGCTGTTTCTGGATGAACTCCCTGAGTGGCAACGTCAGACCCTGGAAGTGCTGCGCGAGCCATTGGAATCGGGTCTGGTCACGATCTCACGGGCAGCGCGCAGCGTGGATTTCCCGGCACGGTTTCAGCTGGTGGCGGCCATGAACCCATGTCCCTGCGGGTGGGCCGGCGATGGCAGCGGGCGGTGCCGCTGCAGCAGCGACAGCATCCGCCGCTATCGCAGCCGCATCTCCGGGCCGCTGCTGGACCGCATCGACCTGCATGTCGAAGTACCGCGTCTGCCGCCGCAAGCATTGCGCAGCGGCAACCTCGGCGAGGACAGCGCCAGCGTGCGTGCGCGTGTGGTCGCCGCGCGGCAGCGCCAGCTCGCACGCGGACCGCTGCCCAATGCGCAACTCGACCAACCCGACACCGATCGCCATTGCCGGCTGCACAACGACGACCAACTGCTGCTGGAACGTGCGATCGAACATCTGCAGCTATCCGCGCGCTCGATGCATCGCATCCTGCGCGTGGCGCGCACCATTGCCGATCTGGACGACAGCGCCACGATTGCCACACGGCACCTGACCGAAGCGATCGGCTATCGCAAGCTGGATCGCGCACTGACCGCCGCCAGTTCGGCATCGTGAGGCTCACGCAACCTGGCGATCAATCGGCCAGGTGGATGTCGACGGCGCGCTCGGAACCGGAGTGAACGCATGGCCCATGTCGGACCGAATACCGGCCGCGCCTGCATGGTGGTCGCGCAGTCGTTTTGTGAGCCGCTCTTAGCTGTCTGCGCAGAAAGAGTAAGCCGCACCAGGCGCGGCGCCGCCAATGCCGTCCACTGCAGACAAGCCACTTCGTCGCTCTACCAGCAAGCAATAGCTTGCGTAAGGCGTCGACGACAGACAAGCGCCGACAGTGACAGCGCAAGCGATGACAAGCACCTGATAGCCCGTCGCCACGCTTGCCAACACGACTTGATGGCCCACCAATCAAGAGCTGGCCCGCGGCGTCGGAAATAAACAGGCACCGGCAGTGACGGCGCAAGCGAGTGCATGCAGCTGGCAGTTGCTCACTGCGCTTGCCAACATCCACTTCATGGGCATGCACGTACAACGTCTGCCATCCCTTTGCACAGAGGCCGTCATGAGCCGACTTCCCGAGTTGATCACCGTTGCATCGCTGGATCTGAACCGCTATCTCGGCACCTGGTACGAGATCGCCAGGTTGCCGATCCGCTTTGAGGACGCGGACTGCACCGATGTGTCGGCGCATTATTCGCTGGAGGACGATGGCACCGTGCGCGTGCAGAACCGCTGCCTGACCGCAGCCGGTGAACTGGAGGAAGCGGTCGGTCAGGCGCGCGCCATCGACGCGACAAACGCCCGGCTCGACGTGACCTTCCTGCCCGAAGGCCTGCGCTGGATTCCCTTCACCAAGGGCGATTACTGGGTGATGCGCATCGACGCGGGCTACACCGCCGCCTTGGTCGGCAGCCCCGACCGCAACTACCTGTGGCTGCTGGCACGCCTGCCGCAGCTGGACGAAAACATCGCGCAGGCCTATCTGGCGCATGCGCGCGAACAGGGGTTCGACCTGGCGCCGCTGATCCACACCCCGCACACCGGGCAGCTGACCGAGCAACCACTGCCTTGAGCATGCGTGGCGATCACCGCTAGTGCGCGGCGCACGTCAGGCGCGGGCTGGGCATGCACTCCGCAAGGTGCGGCTGGTCCTCGACTCTCGGCGCGCTGCGCAGCGCATGCACCACATGGCCACTGCTCGCTCACACGCGCTGAGCGCGACGTGTTGTGAACGAAGCCGTCCTGCGGCGAGCTCACACGCCAGGCATCCGTGCGGGCTGCCGACCGCATTGCGATCTGAGGGCCGCTAACAAAACGACTGCGCAACCATCTGGCGGGCGCGGCCGGTGCTCGGTCCGGCATGGACCACGCATTCACTCCGGTTCCGAGCGCGCCGTCCATGTCCACCTGACGACCGCTCGCCACGTTTTGTTAGCCGATCCAAGACGCCACTGCGATCGAGCACTCCGCTGTAGACAGACCCGACTACTCAAGCCCATACAAACAACGGCCGGAGCATTGAAACCGCGCCGCATCAGCTGCACCGCCCTCTGCTCCAGCCGCCTTGACTCCGGCGATTGCCGGGGCGACCAAGTCGCCCGTTGGCGCCAATCGTCGCAATCAACTGTCCTACTCAGCCGTTGAGCGTGCCCAGATCCTTGGCGGCAGCCTGCGCGCCTTCCAGGCTGTCGAAGGCCACGCCGGTGTCGCCCACCACGTACTTGACCAGTTCGCCATCGCGCGTGGTTTCGTGCATCTTGAAAATCGGTACCGCATCGGTGCCGCCGACGCGTTCTTTCTGCGTTGTCATGGGTGATTCCTCCAGTGAGAGCGCCTTGCAGGGGACCGGATGGCCCCGCAGCCCGAGGTGGCGAGCGCAGACCGACCGACCCTAGCGCGCAAGTGTGTGCAAGCGCGTGAATCCATCGGCCGCGTCAATTGCTGCAGTGCAGAGACAGCGGCCGGCAGAAAATCACATCCACTTCGCTCGACAGACGCGCGCAATGCACGCGTGTGTCGTACATTCGCGACGTGCAGCCTCATCAGTCCATATCTGTGGTCAACATCACGCCGCGACGGCGCACTGCTGCGTGTGGCGGCGCAGCCGTTGCGGACGCGCAGGCCGTAGTGCGCAGCCCACGCAGCAGGCTGCGCGCATGAGCTGGCCCCCACGCCGATGCGGGTGGTGACGTGAAGCGTCAACGCATCATCAGTCTGACCGTGCTGCTGGTGCTGCTGTGCGCAACGCTCCCCATCGGGCTGTCCTACTACCTGGCATGGCGGCTGGCGCTAGCGCGCGAGGAAAGCAGGCTCAGCCAACTGGCGGCGCTGTCGATCCGGCGTACCGAAACCGCCTTCGACGAGGCGCATGGCGCCTTGCTAAGCATGGCCACCTCACGGATGCCGCCCTGCTCGCCCATGCACCTGGCGCAGATGCGCGCGCTGGTGCTGACCAGTCACTACATCGTCGAGCTGGGGCATTTCGAGCAACGCCGCTTGCGCTGTACCTCGTGGGGGCTGCTACCCGACAGCATCCCGCAGACCAGCCCGGACTTCGTGGTCAAGCGCGGTATCGCGGTGACCACACGGCTGCTGCCGCTGGCCAATCCGCAGCATCCCTTGATGGCGCTGCAGCTAGGCGACTACAACGTGCTGATCAACCCCGATACGCTGGCCGACATCAATATTCCGCCGGGTCTGCAGCTGGCGATCGGCACGCCCGACGGGCAGGTTCTCAGCAGCACCGGCACCGCGGCCGAACAGTTGCTGGTGGCCCCGCTCGACGACGCTGATACCGGTCCGCGCACCGCCGCCGACGCGCATCCGCAGGTGCTGTCCGGCCGCGACCGGCGCGGCGACTGGGTCGCGGTGGTCACCGAGCCGATGGCGTATCTCCGCGGGCCGCTGGCGGCCGCACGGCTGCAAGTGGTGCCCGGCGGCATCGTCCTGGCAGTGCTGCTGGTCGGCGTGGTGCTGTGGGTGTCACGGCGGCGCCTGTCGCCGCTGGCACGGCTGGAGATTGCGGTGCAGCGCGGCGAGTTCATCGTGCACTACCAGCCCATCATTGCGCTCGACAACGGCCGCTGTGTCGGCGCCGAGGCATTGGTGCGCTGGCAACAGCCGGACGGTGTGCTGGTGCCGCCGGATGCCTTCATTCCGCTGGCGGAAGAAAGCGGGCTGATCCTGCCGATCACCGATCTGGTGGTGGCCGAAGTCATCCGCGACCTTGGCCCTACGCTGGCTGCCGATCCGGCCTTGCATGTGGCCATCAACGTTTCGGCCGGCGATATCAAGAGCGGCCGCGTGCAGTCGGTGCTGGCCCGGGCCCTGCATGGCACCGGGGTGGACAGCGGGCAGCTGTGGGTGGAGGCGACCGAGCGCAGCCTGATGGACATCGACGCGGCGCGCACCACCATCACCCACCTGCGCGGCGCCGGCCACACGGTGTCGATCGACGACTTCGGCACCGGCTATTCGAGCCTGCAGTATCTGCAAGGCCTGCCGCTGGATGCGCTGAAGATCGACAAGTCGTTCGTGGACACCATCGGCACCCACTCGGCCACCAGCTCGGTGACCGCGCACATCATCGAAATGGCCAAGACCTTGCAGCTGCGCACCATCGCCGAAGGCGTGGAGCGCCAGGAGCAACTGGATTACCTGCGCGCCCACGGCGTGGATCTTGCGCAGGGCTGGCTGTTCTCGCGCGCACTGCCGGCGACCGGCTTCATCGCATATCACGCGCAGGCGCGCACCGTTGCCGCGCACGGTTTCAAATAGGCAACCGCTGCCTTCGAGGCATCCGGCCGGCACGCCGCTCCGATGCCTTGAAGATCCCATACAAGGCTTCGGCTGGCACGATTGGGACACTCCGGCGGACCGCCGTCATCGGCTGAAATGCCACAACCCAGCCAATCACTCACACCATGGCGTGGTGTCGACGTCGCGCTCGCAACCACTGGCTGTTGCTGGGCCCAGCGCGTCAGGACAGCGAACAACTGGCGTCGCTCCTCGCCGACGCTACCCGAGTCCCACGGCTTTCGACATCGAGCCGACGATCGGTGCCCATCACTTAGCGACGCCCATGACGCACATGTGTTGCATGCAGATGCATGGCGGCATTACCCACGCACGTCGCCTGTTGTCGAAGCGACAATCGCAATCACTGCGCTGCCGCTCAGACAAGCTCACCCGCGCACCGGTGAGGTTGCCTATCGCTCGCCGATACGATCACGCCCGTGCGCTTGCATGCGCACACGTAGCCGCATCGCTACGCTCACCGTGTCGGGATGCATCAACTTCCATCAAGCTGATTGAACCCGAACCCATAAAAAAGGCCGCCAATGGCGGCCTCTTCCTATCCCTCAAGCGCTCTGCAGCGCAGCGCCGCGTTGGCGCACCGGCTTGGGCCGGCTCGGGAAGGCATGCCGCACGATCCGCCACATCACCTGCCCGAACTGACGCGGCAGCGAGCCGGTGTTGTAGTGCTGGCCGTAGCGCGCGCAGACCTGCTTCACCTCGACCGCAATCTGCGCATAACGATTGGCCGGCAGATCCGGATAGAAGTGGTGTTCGATCTGGTGGCTCAGATTGCCCGACAGCACGTTCATCAGCTTGCCGCCGGTCAGATTCGACGAGCCGCGCAACTGACGCAGATACCAATGGCCGCGCGACTCGTTGCGGATCGATTCCTTCGGGAACACTTCCGCATCGGCGGTGAAGTGGCCGCAGAAAATGATCACGAACGTCCAGATGCTGCGCAGCATGTTGGCGGCCAGATTGCCCAGCAGCACGGTCAGGAAGAACGGGCCGGCCAGCAGCGGGAACACGATGTAGTCCTTGAGCATCTGGCGGCCGATCTTGCGGCCCACCGGCAGGAACGACGCGCGCAGCTCGGCAGCCTTCATCTTGCCCGCGAACCAGCGGCCCAGGCGCAGGTCCTGGATGGCCACGCCCCATTCGAACAGCAGCGCAAACACCACCGCGATGAACGGCTGCAACAGATAGAACGGGCGCCAGCGTTGCTCGGGGAAGATCCGCAGCAGGCCGTAGCCGATGTCGTCATCCATGCCGCGCACGTTGGTATAGGTGTGGTGCTTGAAGTTGTGCGTCTTGCGCCAGTTGTCGCCGGTGGCAACGATGTCCCACTCGTAGGTGTTGCCGTTGAGCTGCGGGTCGCCCATCCAGTCGTACTGGCCATGCATGACGTTGTGGCCCAGCTCCATGTTCTCCAGGATCTTGGACAGCGTCAGCAGCACCACGCCGGCAATCCAGGCCGGAATCAGCACGCTGTGCACGAACGCACCCAAAAACAGCAGCGCGCGGCCGGCCACGCCGGTCCAGCGCACGGCAGCCACGATGCGGCGGATGTAGCGCGCATCGGCGGCGCCCACCTGCCGCTGCACGCGGGCGCGGATGGCATCGAGTTCGTCGCCAAACGACTGCAGTTCGGCGGCGGACAGGGCACGGTTATGAACTCGGCTCATGAAGATTCCTTACAGATCCAGGATCAGGTCAGTGCTCGGGGCACTGATGCACAGGCGCACCTGTGCGGTGGGTTCGTTGCTGCGCTCGCCGGTCAGCAGGTGGCGCGTGGTGCCGGACTGGCGCGCGCAGGCGCAGCTGTTGCAGATGCCCATGCGGCAGCCGTGCTTCGGGCGCAGCCCTTGCGCTTCCAGCCCTTCCAGCAGCGACTGGCCGCGCAGCAGGGTGAGCGTACGGCCGCTGCGTGACAGCTGGACCTGGACGTCGCCGGTTTCGCCGTCGTCCAGCGTCGGCACGCTGAAGGCTTCGGCCTGAAACGCCGCTACCTGGCCTTCCAACCGTGCACGCGCCGCCTGCACAAATCCGCCCGGGCCGCAGGCCATGACGTGGCGTGCGGACAGACCGGCGATCTGCTCCAACGGATAGCTGTCCACGCGCGCCGCCGGCGTCGCACCCTCGCGGGTGGTCAGCACCTGCACGCGCAGACGCGGATGCGCGGCGGCCAGCGCCTCGAATTCTTCCAGAAAACAGGCTTCATCGCGCTGACGCACCCAATACAGCAGGTCCACATCCCCCGGCATGCCGGCGTGCGCGGCCGCACGCAGCAGCGCGCGCATCGGGGTGATGCCCGAGCCTGCGGCCAGCAGCAACAGCGGGGTGGGCGCGGCCGGCAGCAGCATGTCGCCAAAGGCCGGGTCCAGCGACACCACCGTGCCCAGCGCCGCATCGTGCGCCAGATAACGGCTCACCTGCCCGCCTGCGATCGCCTTGACGGTGATCGCCAGGCGGCCATCCGCCAGCACGGTCGGGCTGTAGCTGCGCAGCAGACGGCGGCCGTCGATCTCCACGCCCACGCTGACGTGCTGGCCAGCCTGCAGGCCCTGCCAGTGGCCATTGGCCTGGAAGACCAAGGTTACCGCGTCGCGGCTGGCGGTATTGCGTTCGATCAGACGGGCCATGGGCCGATCCAGCGTCCACAGCGGATTGATCCGGGTTGCCCAGAAATCGAACAGCTGCGGCGACACCAGGCGGCGCGCCAGCCGTGCGGGCAGCGGGGACTTGCTCTTGGGAGTGGGTGCCAGGCTCATAGGTTGCACTATACGCATGCATGCACACGCGTGTATACAGTTGTATATCGACCAGAGGGGCTATGATTCATTCCCACGTCCGGCTGCCGCCTCATGACCTCCATCGCCCTGCCTTCCCACGACGCGCCGCCGTCACGCAAGCCGGCGATCTCACGCGAGGACCTGATTGCCGCGGCGCTGTCGCTGATCGGCCCGCACCGCAGCCTGTCCACGCTGAGCCTGCGCGAAGTAGCACGCGAAGCCGGCATTGCGCCAAACAGCTTCTACCGCCAGTTCCGCGATATGGATGAGCTCGCGGTGTCCTTGATCGATCTGGCCGGGCGCTCGCTGCGCACCATCATCGGGCAGGCCCGCCAGCGCGCCACCTCCACCGACCGCAGCGTCATCCGGGTGTCCGTGGAAGCGTTCATGGAGCAATTGCGCGCCGACGACAAGCTGCTGCACGTACTGCTGCGCGAAGGCGCGGTGGGCTCGGACGCCTTCAAGCAGGCGGTGGAGCGCGAGCTGACCTACTTCGAAGACGAATTGCGCGTGGACCTGATCCGCCTGGCCGCCGCCGACAACGCCAAGTTGCACGCGCCGGCGCTGGTGTCCAAGGCGATCACCCGCCTGGTCTTTGCGATGGGCGCGGTGGCGATGGACTCGCCACCGGAAAAGGACCCGGAACTGATCGAACAGATCTCGCAGATGCTGCGCATGATCCTGACCGGCGCGCGCACGCTGGGCACGCACGGCGGCTGAGCGCGGCGCACAGCGTATCGCGCGCGGTGGTCGGATTTGGTGTCGACGGCGCGCTCATCACCGCAGCGGATGCGTGGCGCGCGCCGCATGAGGCACCAATCGTGTTCGCCTGGCGCTGAGCTCCGTCGTTGTATTCGTCGCGCGCATTCTTGGTACAGCAGCCTGCTGCCGGCGCTCGGGTTGCGCCTTTCGTAGTGAATGACCCCACGCGCTGTTGCACGCAGCAGGGCCGTGACTGGCACGAGGTCGGCAGCGGCAACCACCGCACACCAGCGGTGCGACCACGCATTCTCAGACGTCCTACCCGCGCAAGATCGGCAACGAACGCAACTGGACGCCCGCCCGCATCCATGTAACGGAATGCTCTTTGCCTGCAAAGCCACGCATCGACAGTTCCTGCGCAACGCGTATCGATCATTATCCAATCGACCCGGCATTATCCATCGCGGATCTGCCCTTTCAATCGCCACACCCCCAACGCCCGAAGAAAAACATAATCGATTATTTTCATAAAGTGCTTGCATAACCAAAAACCTGTAGGTAATGTTCGCGCCCTACGCAGCACTGCCTGCACCCGGACCTAACCTACGCTCATGCACACCAGCCATTTCATTCAACGCAATCGACTGCCCGGCGCGCTACGCGCGGCATCGCTTGCGTGCACGGCCAAACAGGACGTGCGCACCATCACCGGCTGATGTCCTGATTCAAGGAGATCGGTCACCCGATCTCCGAGGCACGCGAACGCCCTCGGATGCAGCATCCGGGGGCGTTTTTCGTTGTGCGTTCGTAGTGAACCTGTGGATGACCGCAGTTGAAACCCGGGCACGGACTGCCCGACAACAGGGATGTTGGATTGCCACGAGGCGCGACAGCGCTGTGCCCAGGTTTCGGGCACGGGTGGTATGTGGTCATGCACCGACTGAATGACCGTTTGAATAAAACGGCCATCGGAAACAGTACGAAAGATCGTCAGCGCACTGGAGTTTATTCCAGCTGGTGCGCGCGGCTATGCCGTGGCGTATACCGATCATCTTTCTCGTGTTTCTCGTTTTGGGTATCGGCTCGTGGTCGAGCAGCGGCACTCTCCGCAGGCGCGGTTCAATTCCGCATTACCCACCACTGGATAGCTCAGAGGGTAGAGCAACAGATTTCTCATCTGTCTGTCGCGGGTTCGACTCCCGCTCCAAGCAATGACCTTTCCGGTCATCTCGGGGACGCAAGTCCCTTTACGGAAACGCCCATGCTGCGTGCATTCAAGCAATGCATCGCGTGAATGCACGCAGCAGCGGCGACGTCGCCGGGCGGTTGCCCTGGACGCGTCACCCTGCGCTCAGCCCTGCCTTCGCACACCATCGCGCAGCTGCGGCAACGCATCGGCAGGCGCCAACAGCGCAGCGTGCCCCGCACGGCCGCCGTCACCGGCGTTTCCACCTTCCAACGCCGCGTTGCATCGGCACACGTTTGGCCATCAGTCCGATCCGGGCGGCAAAACGGCAGTACCTGCGGATCGGACCACCAGAGCCAACCCAAGGAGAAGTGTCATGTTCTGGACCAAGAGGGTCGTGATCGGCGACGGCGAGCGCGGCCTGGTGTATCGGAATCGTCGGTTCGAGCGCGTGCTCGTGCCCGGTGTCTACCGCCTGTTCGACCCGCTGAGCCGGACCGAGGTCAGCGTGCACAACATCCACAGCGGCGACGAGGTCGGCCGCGATGCCGACATGCTGATCGACACGCTGGGCGCCGCATTGCCGCAGCACTTCGTGCTGGCGGACATCGGCACCGCGCAAGTGGGCCTGCTGATCCGCAACGGCAAGCTCGACCAGGTCCTGCCACCGGGTACCCGCGCGCTGTATTGGCGCGGCGCCGCCACCGTCGAGGTGCAGAGCTTGCCGTTGGGCGACGGCCTGCAGGTGCCAGGCGATGTGCAGCGGCGCCTGCGTCAGCTCGGCACCGTGTCGCGCGTGGCCGTGTGCATGGACGTGCCCGCCGAGTCGCAAGGGCTGGTGTTCGTCGACGGCAGGTTGATGGCACCTTTCGGCCCCGGCGCGTACGCGTTCTGGAATTTCCAGAAGAACGTGACCACCGAGGTGATCGACCTGCGCGTGCAATCGGTGGAGGTCTCCGGCCAGGAATTGCTGACGCGCGACAAGGTGTCGTTGCGGGTCAATCTGGCAGCGAGCATGCGCGTCACCGATGCGGTGGCAATGCGGACGCGTGTGGCCAAGGCGGGCGACTACCTGTACCGGGAATTGCAGTACGGGTTGCGCCGCGCGGTTGCGGCCAAGACGCTGGACGAATTGCTGGGCGACAAGGCATCGCTGGACGCGGATATCTTCGGCTACGTGCGTGGCAGCGTGGGCGGTTTCGGCATCGACGTGCTTGGCGTTGGAGTCAAGGACGTGATCCTGCCCGGTGAGATGCGCCAGATCCTCAATGCGGTCGTGCAGGCGGAGAAGCAGGCGCAAGCCAATGTGATCCGCAGGCGCGAAGAGGCCAATGCCACCCGCTCGCTGCTCAACACCGCCAAGCTGATCGAAGACAGCCCGGTATTGATGCGATTGAAGGAGCTGGAGGCGCTGGAGAAGGTCACCGAAAAGATCGACAAGCTCACCGTGTTCGGCGGCCTGGATGGTGTGCTGAAGCAGTTGGTGACGCTCAGATAAGCATGCGGGTGTGCGGCGAAAGGATTGGCCACACACCCGCGCAAAGGAATGAACAACATGAGTACTTCACAACACTTCGAATGGCTGCATGCCGAAGGCAGCACCACCCCGATCAAGGGCTGGGTGCGCGGCGTGCCGCTGGAAGAACAGGCGCATGCGCAGTTGCGCACTATCGCCGCCGTCCCGTTCGTCGGGCCGTGGGTGGCGGTGATGCCCGACGTGCACCTGGGCAAGGGCGCAACCGTGGGCTCGGTGATCCCGACCCGCGGCGCCATCATCCCGGCGGCGGTTGGCGTGGATATCGGCTGCGGCATGGCGGCGGTGCGCACCACCCTGCGTGCTAGCGACCTACCGGACAACCTGGCGCAACTGCGCTCCAGCATCGAGCGTAGCGTGCCGGTCGGCAACGGCCATGGCGGCGAGCATCGCAACCTGCCCGACAGCATCGACACGCGAATCGCGCAGTCGGGGCTGGTGCAGCGCCTGGAGGCGATCAAGCAGCAGCACAGGCGCATCCGCACCGACAAGCTGGCGTGCCAGATCGGTACGCTGGGCGGCGGCAACCACTTCATCGAACTCTGTCTGGACGAGACCGACGCGGTGTGGGTGATGTTGCACAGCGGCTCGCGTGGCACCGGCAACCTGATCGGCAGCTACTTCATCGAGCGGGCGCGTGAGCAACTGGCACACCGCGTGCTGGGCTTTCATCTGCCCGACAAGGACCTGGCCTTCTTCATGCAGGGCGAGCCGTTGTTCGATGAGTATGTGGAAGCGGTGTCGTGGGCACAGGATTACGCGCGCGAAAATCGTGAAGCCATGATGGCGCGGGTGTTGGCGGAGATGCGTCACCGCCCGCCGAAGTTCCAGCTGGAGAAGCTGGCGGTCAACTGCCACCACAACTATGTGCAGAGGGAGACGCACCATGGCGAGGAACTGCTGATCACCCGTAAGGGCGCGGTGAGCGCACGTACCGGCGAACTGGGCATCATCCCCGGCAGCATGGGCACGCGCAGCTTCATCGTGCGCGGGTTGGGCAACGCAGAGAGCTTCCATAGCTGCAGCCACGGCGCGGGACGGGTGATGAGCCGCACCGCAGCGCGTGCGCAGATCACCCTGGCCCAGCACCGCGAGGCCACCGCACATGTGGAATGCCGCAAGGATGCGGCGGTGATCGACGAATCGCCGGCGGCATACAAGTCCATCGACGCGGTGATGGCGGCGCAGCAGGATCTTGTCGAAGTGCTGCACACGCTGCGCCAGGTGGTGTGCATCAAGGGATAACCGAGGGTCGCAATCGCGGCCCTCGTTCGCCGTGTTTTTAGCGATGTCGCGGTTGCACGCGGTCGGCGACCTCATCCGCACATGCGAATGCACAGTTCAGTCATGTCGCGACAGCACTCACATCAAAGCACAAGCGTTTCACTCTTGCGCCGCCATGGTTGCGCCACGTTCGCGGCCTGTTTTTGCAGGTTGCATCCATCAGGTAAGCGGAGGCGGCATGCGCAATCTCGACAAGCAGGAACGCAAAGCAGACGCACAAGATTTGAACCGCGACCCGATCTCCGGTGCCCCGGGCTCGCATCCGGTGGGCGTGGGTGTGGGCGGTATCGCTGGCGGTGCGGCGGCAGGCGCACTGGCAGGCACCGTATTTGGTCCGCTTGGCACCTTGATCGGTGCGGCTGCCGGCGTGATGGCAGGCGCAGCTGCCGGTAAGGGCGTGGCCGAGCGCCTCGACCCAACCGTAGAAACCGAATACTGGCGTCAGGAGCATCAACACCGCCCGTACTACAAGGAAGGCACCGACTACGACCGCGACTACGCCACCGTCTATGGCTTCGGCCTGCAGGCACGCGAGACGCGCCCTACCAGCACCTGGGAAGAAACCGAAGCCACCCTGGCCGGCGAGTGGCCGCGTAACCGTGGTCAATCGCGCCTGGAATGGGATGAAGCACGCCTGGCGGCGCGCGACGCGTGGGATCGCGCCGATCGCACCCACACCGTGTATCGCGATGGCGACACGCACTATGCCGGCCGTTTCGACAGCGCCAGCTACCGCGACAACGAGTACTCGTATGATGACTATCGTCCCGCTTACCGCTATGGCATGCAGGCGCGTCAACAGCATGCCGGCCGCCAGTGGGACGACCATCTGGAACGCGACCTGGGCGATGGCTGGGACCGCTTCAAGGCCGACTCGCGCTTGACCTGGGAAAAGGCCAAGCATGCCGTGCGTGAGGCGTTCGATTCGGACCATCATGGCGATGCGGCACGTCGCAACCCGACCGATCCACGCGTGTAACCCGTAGCTCGTTTAGACCGTGGCGCATTGGCCGCGCTAAACGCCAGTGATCCGCAGTAGACCAGACGGGCCCGCGAGGGCCCGTTTGTTTGTGTGGGTTGCGGTGGGCCACAACCTGCAGCGCCTTCGTAGCCTCTTGCGGCACCACGACGCCTTGCGCGTTTCGCATGACCGGGATGGCCGCGCAACATGCTGCACCACGTGTTCCTGCACGGCGACGCAAACGCGCGACAAATCAAACGGACGTGTTTTCCACCGCCCGGATATCGCCGCGAAACGCCAGCGCGTCCTGCCCCGTTGACGCTGCGTCGCCCTGCTGCTTGAGCAGTTGCTTGCGCGCCGCCACCACTTCCTTGGCCAATGCAATCCGGCGGCCCACCACCATTTCGGTCAACCAGTCGATCAGCGCGCGGGTGTATTCCTGCTGATGCTCCTTGACGCTCAACGCATGGTCGGCGCCTGCAATCACGCGCGTGGTCAGCGAACGCGCGTTGACGAAGGCATCGGCATAGTTGCGCAGCACCGGATGCGGCACGATGACGTCGTTCTCGGCTTCGACCAGCAATACATCGCCGGTATATGCAGCACAGGCCGCCAGCGCGATGTTGTCGTCGGGTGTCAGGGCACGTTGGCGGTACGCGGTCAGATCCGGATCGGCGTTGAGGCTGACCTTGGGCTGGTCCCAATGCGCGTCCTTGTACAGCGCGGGCGAGCGCAACGCCAACCACTCCACCGGGCGCTCGCGCGTCAGCAGCGCCGACAGGTAGCCGCCATAACTCAAGCCGACCACGGCGATCGACTGTTGATCCACATACGGAAGGCCCGCCAGCTGATCGTAGGCGGCGATGATGTCCTGCAGGTTCTGCGCGCGGGTGACGGTCTGCCACATCGAGGCATGGCCCTCGTGACCGCGCAGATCGAAGGTCATGCAGATGCAGCCCAGGCCCACCGCCTCGCGTGCGCGCAGCAGGTTGTGATGCTGGCTGCCGCCCCAGCCATGGACGAACAGCACCGCCGGAATGCCGGTGGGCGTGAGCAAGGTACCGCTGAGCGCGTCGTGATCGACCGCAATGTCGATGCTGGAAAGTTTGGCTTCCATCAGTCGGTTGAGACCCTTCGGTATTTGTAGCGCGGACCGGCGCCGGGCTGGGTTGCACGGTAATACACCTGCGCATCGGCCGGTGGTTCGCCCTCGTAGAGTTCGTGCGTGGATGCGTGCACCCAGTGCAGGCCGGCCTGCTGCTGGAAACAGGCGATCGCCGCCAGCTCGGCCGGCGGCGCACCGCCAATCCGCCAGGATTGCTCCAGCACACCGCAGACAGACCCGGCATGCGCATCTTCGCCGCTGACCACATCGTAGTTGCGCCGCGAAATGTACAGGCCGGCAATGGCATTCGTGATGCAGCGATCGTAGCGGCATGCCTGTTCCAGAACGCGCCGCTGCAACGGCGGCAATGCAGTGGCCAGCAGTGCTTCCAGCGAGCCGCGATGCACGTGCAGCGACGATCCACCGTAGACCGCATCGCCTTGTGCATTGCGCACGCTGCATTGCGTGCCGTAGTAGGCGATCTGGATACCGGCCACGCACAGCTCGCCCACGCTATGCGTCACCGGCTGCAAGATGTCGCGCTCGAGCACAGCGCCGTGGGTGTGCAGGTAATCCTCCGGCAACGTGTCCAACGCCCGCACCAGCCCGGCGGTGTCGGCAATACGCCATTGCCCATTGCCACCCACGCCGGTGGGCAGCTTCAGACGCACCCCACCGGCGGTCAGCAACAGGTCCAGCGAATGCAGCGCATCATCCCGGGAAAACACCGTGTAGCCAGGCAAGGTGGCCGGCACCAGCGCGATCGCCAGTGCCTGATTCCAGCCGTCGATACGCGCCGCCGTCTCGCCAATCAACGGGTGGCCGATGACCTTGGTGGCGACGAATGCAAGCGGCACGATGCCACCCAGCAAGCCGCTCGCATCTTCAATGCCCAATGCCCGCGCCTGTTCGATGGTCAAGGTGTCGTCGGGAACATGCAAGGTGCGGCACCCGATGCCCTCATCGATCAGCGCGACATCGCCCAGCCCGCCATTGCGCGCGCCCAGCAGGCGTGCAATTTCGCTGCACACCCAGGCATGCGTGGCACGCTCGTGTCCATCGGAAGACACCGCGCGCGTGATGTGCCCACGCACCAACCCGTATGGCGGATCCGCCATTACATCCCCTTGCGGCAAGGCCGCATCCCGGCGCCGGCTCGTTACCGCCGAGCGGCGCAGTGCGATGTTGCAGGTGCGCGTCTGCGCTTATTTCAGGGCCAGATAGAGACCCACCACGATCAGCACCACCACGATCAAGCTGATGACCATGCGCCCACCACGCAGCTCCAACAAGGCATGCCACCACACCCGTGCCTCTGGTGTGCCGCTGGCATGGTGCGGTTTACGACGACTGCTTTCGCTCTCCTGCATCCTGTCTGCTCTCTCCATTACGTCGTGACATACATTAAGGATCAGACGTTACACAGGTGTGGAGCGGTTCAGAATCTTCCGTAAAATGCGGCATTGCACGCAGAATTTTTTCACAAGCAACGCAGGCGCATCGAGGGAGTGGCCACGGTAGCGACTGACACAGGACACCTTGCTGCGCGGCGACCGGTCGATCGCAGGCGATCGCTCAGTGCAGCACGTTTGCGTGTCAGCAGAAGCTCAAGGTCGCGCCGCAGCGTGTGCATGCAACGCGTGTAGAGACGCAAAAACAAGCTGACTAATTAAGCGTTGTGTCGCGCAACTGCAGGCAATGGTCGCGTTCGATGATCATTCGTTGACATACCTGCAGTTACTCTGCACGTCAAGTTTGTTTAACCCCGGAACGCCCAAAGTCATGAGCAGAGACCCATCCGTCATCGATGTACAAGCCGAAATCGCGCATTGGCAGGCGCGGCATGCCCAAGGAAATCTGGGCGCAGGCAAGTTCAGCGAATTGTCCCCGGTGGTGAAAATGGCCTGCGATATCTATCTGCAGGCACCGCGTTCGAGCGACCAAGAACGTCTGCGTCTGTTTCGCGACCGCCTTGAGCATCACTTCATTTCGTCCAACACGCAGTCCAACTACGAACAGCTGGCAACCGACTGCTGGCAGCGCCTGGGTGCACACAACAGCTGAGCACGCCCGTCGTACGCAAGACCTGTTACTCATTGGAGATCGTCATGAAAACCCCGTATCAAGTGCAGCAGGAGCTGGAACGATTGGAGCGGTTGGTACCGCACATCATCAGCGACCAGGGCGACCGCGCGGAGGAAATCCTTGGCTTCCATGTGGCCAGCCTGCTGGGCAGCGCGCCGATCAGCGAGCACGCCATGATTCGCGAGCGTACAACGCGCATGGCACGCAAGTGCCGCACCGCGCAGGACGCGATCCGCACACCGATCAGACCGCTGGGCATCGCGCCGGTTGCCCAGCCGCAGTGGGCTTGATCAAGGTAGTAACCGCAGTACCGGAGCCGCGCAGCGGCTCCTTTGCATTTCATCGCCGGCAGTGCCGACCCACCCCCGAGACCTTCATGAAATCCACTTTTGTTGCTGCATCGTTGCTGGCCATGCTGAGCCTTACCGCCTGCGATCGCCCCGGTGGCGATGCATCGCGCACTGCACCGGCAGTGTCGCCGGAACCGACTGCCGCGCCGGTGAGCGGCAGCGGAGCCACCGAGCTGGCCAAGGGCGATGGCGGCGCGCTGGGCGTGCTGGCCGCGATCGATGAGAACGAGATTGCGCTGGCCAAGCAAGCCATCGAACAAGACCTGGGCGGCGCCACCAGCGAGTTCGCACAGCAGATGTTGCAGGACCACGAAGCCAACCTCGAGAAGACCAAGGCGCTGGGCGCGAAAGACAGCCCGCGTGCGGATGCGATGCGCGCCAAGGGCAAGGCCGCCGTGGAAGCATTGTCCAAGACGCTCACCCTGCCCGACGGCAAGGATGCGTACCGCAATGCCTTCATGCGCAACATGGTCATGGACCACGGCGACACCATCAAGATCATCGACGCCGAACTGCTGCCCGCTGCAGAGAGCGCGCCGGTCAAGCAGCACCTGGAAGAGACCCGTCGCGTGGTGTCGGCGCACTTCGAACGGGCCCACGCGGTATCGTCGTCGAAGTAAGCGCCCCACCGCTGCATCACGCAAACGCGCCGGCCTGTCTGGCGCGTTTGCGTTTGGCGGTAGCGGTGCATCGAGCGCGCTGCATCGCTGCTGCATCGCCGTGCTCGCCACGCCAGGCGCGACTGCATGCACCCGCATGGACCCCGCCGTCGCGATCCATCTGCACCAAGACATCGGCCACAGCATCGGCAAGGTCGCCGGCGCTGCGCGCGCCGGCTTCACTCCGCTTCGGTCCGCCGTGGCCTATGGTGCCGCATCGACTCGGCCCAGGAGCCTCCCATGCGTTTGCTCATCACCGGCGGCACCGGCTTCATCGGCCAGGCCTTGTGCCCCGCGCTGCTGCACGCCGGCCATCAGGTCAGCGTGCTCACGCGCGACACCCGCCGCGCCAGCCGTACCCTGCCCGGCGTGACCGCCGTCGACACGCTGGACGGGATGCAGGCCGATGCGGTCATCAACCTGGCCGGCGAACCGCTGGCCGCCGGCCGCTGGACCGAGGCCCGCAAACAACGTTTTCGCGATTCGCGGCTGGGCATCACCCGCCAACTGCACGACTGGATTGCGCAACAGCCCGCCGAGCAACGGCCGTCGGTACTGATCTCCGGCTCGGCGGTGGGCTATTACGGCGAGCGCGGCGACACCGCCTTGACCGAAGCAGATCCTGCGGGCGATGACTTTTCGGCCGTGCTGTGCCGCGACTGGGAAGCGGAAGCCGCCCGCATCGGCACGCTTGGCCCTCGCGTGAGCTGGGTGCGCACCGGCATCGTGCTGGACCGCGATGGCGGCGCGCTGGCACGCATGCTGCCGGCATTTCAGCTGGGCGGTGGCGGGCCCTTCGGCAACGGCCGGCACTGGATGAGCTGGATCCACCGCGCCGACATGGTGGCGCTGCTGGTCTGGCTGCTGCAGCACGGCCAGCCCGGCGCCTACAACGCCACCGCGCCCAACCCGGTCAGCAATACCGAGTTCGCGCGCACCCTGGCCAAGGTGCTGCACCGCCCGGCGCTGCTGGCGCTGCCGGCCGGGCTGCTGCGGCTGGGCTTCGGCGAAATGGCCGACCTGCTGCTGATCAGCCAGCGCGTGCTGCCGCAGCGCGCGCTCGATGCCGGATTCCGCTTCCAGTACACGCAACTGGAGCCGGCGCTGCGCGCGATCCTGCAGCGCTGAGGTGCCCGGCGGGCCAGGCGCCCCGGGCGTCCGGGCCGCCCATCGGGTATGCAACCGCGCCGGACGGGGCATGCACTAATATTTCCCTAACGCGCATCTTCGACAGTGCTGCGGATCTCGGATTGCCCGATGCCCAGCGGACCCCATATGCACCTGCTCCTTGTCGAAGACGACACCATGCTGGCCAATGCCATCTGCGACGGCGTACGCCAGCAGAGCTGGACCATCGACCATGTCTGCAGCGCCAACGCGGCCAAGACTGCGCTGGTGGATCACCGCTACACCGCGGTACTGCTGGACATCGGCCTGCCCGGCGAATCCGGGCTGACGGTGATCCGCTTCCTGCGCAGCCACTACGACGCCACCCCGGTGATTGCGCTGACCGCGCGCGGCCAGCTCACCGACCGCATTCGCGGGCTGGATGCCGGCGCCGACGATTACTTGGTCAAACCTTTCCAGTTCGATGAGCTGATGGCACGGCTGCGCGCGATCACCCGCCGCAGCCAGGGGCGCGTGGTGCCGGTCCTCAGCCAGGGCGATGTCTGCGTGGATCCGAGCAGCCGCAAGGTCACCCGCGCCGGCACCTGGGTGGCGTTGAGCGCACATGAATATCGCTTGTTGCTGGCATTGATGGAGCGTGCCGGGCGCGTGGTCACCAAGGACCAGCTGGAAGAAGGCGTGTATGGCGGCCCGTCGGAAGGTGGCAGCAACATGATTGCGGTGTATGTGCATCAGTTGCGGCGCAAGCTGGGCGACGAGCTGATTTCCACCGTCTACGGCCAGGGCTATATGGTCGGCAAGGCACCCGAATGAAGTCCTTGCAGGCGCGCATGCTGGCGGCGTTGGCGGCCATCGTTCTGCTGAGCTGGTCGACGTCGCTATGGATTCTGATTGCACTGGTCACCCAGGGCCATCACAGCGTGGTCGAGCAGGAACTCAACCTGCTCGGCGACCGCCTGGTCAGCGCGCTGCCCGATACGCTGGAACGGCGCTTCGACACGGCCAACGATGCCATCGCCGCCCCGGGGGTTGCCGCCGCTACGGGCACCCTCTCCTCGCGCATGAGCCTCAACCAGACGCTGACCGCCGTAGTGCTGAACACATTGCAGCTGGCAATCCTGGGCGTGCTGGTGTGGTGGGCGGTACGCACCTCGCTCGGGCCGCTGCGCGCGGTGTCGCTCGCCATCGCGCAGCGCACCGGCCTGGACACCGAACCGGTGCCGTTGGAGCGGGTGCCGGATGAAATCCGCCCGTTGATCGCCTCGTTCAACACCTTGCTGGCGCGCGTGGAAAAAGCCGTACAGGCCGAGCGCGACTTCGTTGCCGATGCCGCACACGAACTGCGCACGCCACTGTCGGCGCTGCATGCGTATGCAGAGGTCGCCCTGCGTGCGCCCACGCTGGAGGCAAAGGACGCGGCGCTGCATCAGTTGCTGGAGACCGCACGCCGCAGCAACCGCCTGGCCGAGCAATTGCTGGATCTGGCGCGACTCGACGCCGGGATCAGTTCGGCCGCCTATCACCAGGTCGACATGGGCGAACTGATTTCGCATGTGCTCGACGAGTTCAGCGTGCAGGCTGACGCGCGTCAGATCAATCTGCAAGTGGAAGCATCGCCATGTCTGTTGCGTTGCGATGTGGATGCAGTGGGCATCCTGATCCGCAATCTGATCGACAACGCCATCCGCTACGGGCGTAGCCGCGGTACGGTGGAGGTGAGTTGCGGCTACTGCCTGCGTGCCGACGTGCTGCACCCCTTCGTCCAGGTGAGCGACGACGGCCCGGGTGTACCAGAGGCTGCGCATACGTCTATTTTCGAGCGCTTTTATCGTGTGCCCGGTAGCGAAGTGCAGGGCAGCGGGATCGGGCTGTCCTTGGTCGCCGGCATTGCGCGCCTGCATGGCGCAACGATCGAGACCTGCGAAGGCAGCGAAGGGCGCGGCCTGTGCGTGCGCGTGGTGTTTGCCGGCAATAGCGCGCCGACGGCCAAGAGCAGCTGACAATATCTGGCGAGCGGCCACCACGCGCCTACGGCCGGCGCATGAGGGCAGCTAACAAACGTAGCAAGCAGTCGTCAGGTGGGTGTAGACGGCGCGCTCAGAATCGGAGCGGACGCGTGGTACATATCGCGCCGAGCACCGGCCGCACCCGCACGGCGGTGAGCGCAGTCGTTTCGTTCGCTGCGCTAAAACCGGGATGGACGCGCTTGGCACCTGCCGATTCCGTGCGCAAGATGATCGGAATCGAACCAGCCAAACAGCAAGCTTGGACGCAGCAAACAACGTCATCGCCGGTTGTAGGCGATGGCGCCTATCCGATGCGCACGAGGTGGTTTGTGGGTCGCGCTAGAGGTCAAGCGCGATGTTGACGACGTGCTATTCGCTTCCAATAACTTTCTAAAGCTGCCTGCCTAGAGTGCACTCACCGCACGCATCCAGGATGCATGGTGATGATTCGCTCCACCCGCCCCACCCCACGCGCTCCAACCGTGCTATCGCACTTGGCTATGCAAAACGCCGCCAACGACAGCGTGATCGCGTCTACCACTGTGTTGGTACCGGCAGCAGAATTTCGCTGCGGCCGCACCGGCACGCGTAACCGCGACATCTGGTGCGCATTGCCTGACATCCGCAGCGCACGCCAGACACATCGCCTGCAACGCTGGGCCACGCGCGGCGTGTTGCTCACGGCCGCGGCTGCGCTGTTGGCGCTGGCGCTGATGCGTCTTCTGCTGCGTTGAAGATTTGCGCGCTTGCTCTTTCCCACAACCGTTTCGTTTCTTACAGGACCCTGTCATGCCCGTCCGTTTCGTCGCCCGTTGCTGCACGCTTGCCGTTATCGGCATCACCCTGATCGGCTGCGCCAGCACCGGCCCCATGCCGTATCGCCAGTTGCCGTCGTCCAGTTACTTGCGCCCGCATGATGGCAGCCGCGGCGACCGCATGCCGTACGCGTATCACAGCGATGTGGATTGGACGCACTACCGCGCAGCCATCATCGATCCGGTCGCCATTTACCGCGGACCGGATGCGCAGTTCGAGAACGTGCCAGAGCAGGACAAACGCATGCTGGCCGACGTCATGCAGCAGGAGTTCGGCAACGCCATTGCGCGGCGCTGGCGCCCGACGACGTCGGCTGATCGCGAGACCTTGCGCGTCCGCATCACCCTGACCGGCGCCAAGCCCAGCAAGCGCGTGTTGGGCACCATCATGAAGGTGGACATAGGCGGCGGTTCGTACAACGCGGTACAGGCCGCACGCGGCAAGCAGGGCGCATTTTCCGGCTCGGTCAGCTATGCGGTGGAGATCTTCGATGCGCAAAGCGATCGCCTGCTCGCCGCGTATGTCGAGAAGCAATATCCCAGCGCAATGAACATCAAGGCCAGCCTGGGCGCGTATGACGCGGCGAAGGCGGGAATTCGCAAGGGCGCCGAGCAGCTGATTGACGGGATCGAGTAGGTGCTAGACGAAGCCTAGGCACGTCCTTTCTCCCATCGGGAGAAAGTGCCCAACAGGGGCGGATGAGGGTGCGTGCATGGCCTCGTGCAGTTGGAGCAACACGCAGCTGGAACAACACGAGCTGCAGTCGAAACACCTGGAGCGCTTCGCTGCGTACCCTCACCCCAACCCCTCTCCCGCAGGAGAGGGGCTCAAGCGAACTTCCCTTCTCCCACCGAGAGAAGGTGCCCCCACATCAGCGGATGAGGGTACGTGCGCAGCCTCGTGCAGTTGGAGCAGCGCAAACGCATGAAAAGGCCGACGCTGTACGGCAGCGTCGGCCTCTCTCGATACGTTTCAACGTCTACGTACTTCTCAACGTGCGGCGCACATCTGCGCCTCCAGCACGAGGGGCGCCACGCAATGCGCCCTCAACCGTCAGCGTGTGACGCGCTTGACGGCCTTTTTGCCCACCGCCTTGCGGGCAGCAGTGGTCTTGGCCACGGCGCGCGTTGCAGGCGTCTTGGTGACCTTGGCCGCCTTCTTCAACGCAGTCTTGGTCACGGCCTTTTTCAGCGGGGCCTTCTTCACTGCGGCTTGTTTGGTCGCGGCCTGCTTGGCGGCCGGCGCTTTCTTGGCGATGCCTTTGGCGACCGACTTCTTGAGCGACGCCGATTTGGCCGCGGCTTTCTTCGCGGCCGTGCGCGCGCTCACCGTTGCCACGGCGGTCTTGCGCGCCGCGCTCTTGGCGGCGGTCTTGGCGCTCAGTGCGGCGGCTTCGGCCTTGGCGTTGGCCTTGGCGGTCTCCAGCTTCTGCTTGGTGTTGGCCTTGGTATCGGAGATCTTTTTCTTGGCCGCGGCGCTGGTGCTGCTCAACTTCTGCTTGGCTGCGTCCTTGGTCGCCGTCAGTTTGTGCTTGGCCGCATCCTTGGTGGAGAGCAGCTTCTGCTTGGCAGCATCCTTGGTGGCGGTCAGCTTGTCTTTTGCAGCGTCCTTGGTCGCGGTCAATGAGCGCTTGGTCTTGGCCACGCTGCGCTTGACCGCAGTCGCCGCCTCGCCCGCCTTGGCAACCACGTTCTTCTCCGCCTTGACCACCGCCTTGCGGGCCTTGGCAACGCGCGTCTTGACCTCTGCCACGGCCACGCCTGCGGCTTCCTGCACATTGGTCACCGCCTCGCTGGTGGTGCTGGCGATGGTGTCGGTCAGTTCAGTTGCGGTGCTCTTGACGCTATCGACGGCGTCAGACAGGGTTGCGGTTACACCATTGCCGTTGCTCATAGACCCTCCTTAAGGGCATCAGTGCGGTAAACGCGGGCGATGCGCGACGGCATGCATCTGCTGAACAGGCATCGGAACAAGCGGACGCTACGCCCGGCTCGGCGGGCTGTCAACGCAATGGTGGCAAGGGATGCGCGACTCTTTCACCGGCAGTTAAATTGCTGGCTGGCACTCTCGTTCAGCTTGATTTACGCAGCCAGACACCCTATTCCTCTTCCACCGCGTAACCCGGAATCCGTTCCATGCGACCGCTTCCCACCTTGCTGACGCTCTCCCTGGCCGCCGCCTTCGGCGGTTTTGCTGCCACCGGCATCAACGCGTGGCTGGACAACCGCGCCGAAGCCACGCCAGCCGGCACCACCAACTTCACCCTGCCGGCTGCTGCCGCGTTACCGGCTGCGGTTGCCGGGCAACCGGTGCCCTCGCTGGCGCCGATGCTGCAGCAGGCGATGCCGGCGGTGGTGAGCGTCAACACCAAGCAGGTGGTGCGCGTGCGCAACCCGTTCTTCAACGACCCGATCCTGCGCCGGTTGTTCCCGGAGATTCCGCAGGACCGCATCAACGAATCGCTGGGCTCGGGCGTCATCATCGATGCGCAAAAAGGCTATGTGCTGACCAACCATCACGTCATCGAAAATGCCGACGACGTGCAGGTGACGCTCGGCGACGGGCGCACGGTCAAGGCCGACTTCATCGGGTCCGATGCCGACACCGACATCGCGCTGATCCGCATCAAGGCCGACAAGCTCACCGACATCAAGCTGGCCGACAGCAACGCCTTGCGCGTTGGCGACTTTGTGGTGGCGATCGGCAACCCGTTCGGCTTCACCCAGACCGTCACCTCCGGCATCGTGTCGGCGGTGGGGCGTAGCGGTATTCGCGGCTTGGGCTACCAGAACTTCATCCAGACCGATGCTTCGATCAACCCCGGCAATTCCGGCGGTGCGCTGGTCAACCTGCAAGGCCAGCTGGTGGGCATCAACACCGCCAGCTTCAATCCGCAGGGCAGCATGGCCGGCAATATCGGCCTGGGTCTGGCGATTCCCTCCAACCTCGCGCGCAACGTGGTCGAGCAACTGGTAACCAAGGGCGTGGTGGTGCGCGGCACGCTCGGCCTGGAAACCCAGAACCTCACCCAGCAGATGCTGCAGGGCCTGGGTGTGGACTCGCTGCGCGGTGCGCTGGTGACGCGCGTGTTGCCAGGCTCGGCGGCGGCGGCGGCCGGCGTGCAACCGGGCGACGTGGTGGTGGCCGCCAACGATCAACGCGTGGACAGCGCCGAGGCGCTGCACAACTACGAAGGCCTGCAGGCGGTTGGCAGTGCGGTGACGCTGGACATCCGTCGCGACGGCAAGCCGCTCAAGCTCAAGGCCACCTTGAAGGAACAGGACCGCGCAGTCACCGGCGACATGCTGGACCCACGGCTGGGCGGCGCCACCTTTGCGGACCTGCCCGAGTCGCTGCGTCAGTCCGGCATTACCGGCGTCATGGTCAGCGAGGTCAAACGCGGCGGACGCGCGGCGGCCAATGGCCTGGTGTCCGGCGATGTGATCGTGGCCAGCAGCGTGGGCGAGTTCGCGGATCTGGCCAGCTGGCGCGCCAATTTCCAACGCAAACCGCAACAGCTGGTGGTGCGCATCCTGCGCGGCAACGCGCAGTACGATGCGCTGATGCGTTGACGCGCCGTGCACTGCACGCTGTTCCCACTAACGCCTCCTACACCCCCCCGATGCTATTGCTATTGCACGACCGCACGTGAGTGGCGGCTGCCCTCAATCACCGAAGGAGATATCGCATGAGCCCCACCAACACCGATCAGCTGAAGGAAAACCTGAGCGAAGCCGGCACCCACCTGAAGTCGGCCGCCAGCGCCGCCGGTGAAGCCGTCAAGGGCGCCACCAGCGCTGCGGGCGACGAGCTCAAGCTCGGTCGTGCCAACGTCAAGGCCGAACTGTCAGACACCGCACTGGCCGGCATGGCGGCTGCGGAATTTGGCGGCGCCGCTGCCAAGGAACAGATGGACGTGCTGGTTGCCAAGGGCAACGACCTGCTCGACAGCGCCACCGACCTGATCCGCGAGCGTCCGCTCGCCGCATTCGGCGTTGCGTTTGCCGCCGGCTGGGTCATCGCCAAGCTTGCGCGTAGCAACGATAACTAAGTCGTGAGCGATCAGGCTTCTACAGCTGCCGGTTCCGGCGCGCCTGAGGCGCATCCGGAGACACCGGGACTGGACGAAAGCGTACGTGCGGTCGGCGCTGCCGGCCGTGCAACGCTGGGCTCGGCTCACGAGACCAGTCGCGCATTGCGCCGGCTGGTCTCGGCCGACCTGAGGCTGGCACGCAGTGCATTCGGGCGTGGCCTGGCGTGGGCATGCGTGGCCGTCGTGTTCGGCGCGTCGTCATGGTTGCTGCTGGCCGGCGCCATCATCGCCTTGCTGCAGCGCGCCGGGTTGTCGTGGTTTCAAGCGATGTTTTTTACAGCGTTGGCCAGTCTGCTGATCACCGGTATCGCGGCATGGCGGGTGTTCTTCTACTTCGATCACACCGGCATGAATGCAACGCGGCGTCAGTTGGTCAAGTTGGGCATCTTCGACGATTCCAGCGATGACGACACCGCCGCAGCGCCTGCCAGTGGAGGCAACTCATGAAGTTCGGCAGCTTGCGTCAGCGCGTGGAACGCGCCGAAGTGTTGGTGGAAGGGCGCGCGCAGGAGACGCGCACGCACTGGGGCGAACTGCGCCAGACCTGGCGTGCGGGCTGGTCGCCGGCACGCATCATGATGATCGGCTTCGGGCTGGGCTTTGTGACCGGCCGCAACGAACCGCAAGCCGCGCTGGGCAGTATCGCCGGCAAGCTGGGCGGCATTCCCAAGATGTTGCAGATGATCAGCACGATCTCTGCGTTGTTTACGGCGCACCGCGCGCAGGAAGCCTCCGAGCAGGCCGAGCGTGCAGCTGACAATGCCGAAGAAGTGGCGGCCGAACCGACTGTCACCGTGGTGCAGGTGCCCACCGAGCGTGCCGCCTGATAGTTGCAGCTGTATGCGGCGCTAATGCGCCGCTGTTTGTCATGGTCGAGACCGCCAGCCACCTGTCCTTGCACTGACACCGCACGCACAGGCTCTGTGCGCGCCGTTGACGTATTGTGCCGATAATGGCCCACCGCTGGCAGCACGCCAGTTTGCTGTCAGGGCGCGCATGTCTATCTCCGTTGAGTCTTTGGATGCTGCCATTCCGGCAGATCCGCTTCCGCCGCCTCCGGCACCGCGTCCGCGCGCACCAGCTTCGTTGGTGGTGCTGGCAACACTTGCTGTCGGTTACACCTTATGGGCGGCGCAGACGATCATCCTGCCGGTCATGCTGGCGGCATTCTTCGCACTGATCGGCAACCCCATCCTGCGCGGACTGCGCAAGCTGTGCATCCCGCGCTTTCTCGGCGCTTTGCTGGTGCTCTGCCTGGGCCTGGCCGGCACCGTCACGTTGGCGGCGCAATTGGCCGGCCCTGCCGCCGAATGGGTGCAGCAGGCGCCGCGCCAGATGCGCCAGATCGCGCGCGATGTGCGCGATTTCACCAAGCCGGTGATGCAGGCCAACCAGGCTGCGGAGAACTTTGCGCGTGCCGCCGGTGGCGAAGGCCAACGCGGTGTGCAGATCGTGCGCACGCAAATGGACGACCCGTACAAGGCGCTGGTGCGCACACCCAAGCTGGCCGCCTCGGTACTGGCCGTGGTGCTGCTGACGTTCTTTTTCATGGTCTATGGCGAAAGCCTGCAACGGCACGCGATTGCGTTGTTGCCCAATCGACAGCAACAACGCTTCACCACCGAGATCATGCTGGACATCGAGCGCGAGGTCTCGCGGTATGTGCTCACCATCAGCGTGATCAATACGCTGGTCGGGCTGGTTTTTGCAGGCATTTTGTACGTGCTGCAGATTCCGCTGCCCGAGGCCCTGCTCTGGGGCACAGTGGTGGCGCTGCTGAATTTTGCGCCTTATGTGGGCCCGCTAATCGGTGTGATGCTGATGCTGTTGATGGGCTTTGTGGAATTCCACACCCCATTGTCAGCGATGCTGCCGGCGATCCTGTATCTGGCGCTGCATACCATCGAAGGCCAGGTGGTCACTCCGATCGTGCTGGGCCGGCGCATGGCGATCTCGCCATTGATGCTGATCCTGGCGCTGATGCTGTTCGGCTGGCTGTGGGGCATGGTGGGCCTGCTGCTCGCGGTGCCGCTGCTGGTGTGCATCAAGATGGTGCTGAGCCGGGTCGAAGGCATGCAGCGCTGGGCCAGGCTGCTTGAGTAGCCGGGAATCGGGAATCGCGAGAGCCGAGGCGCCGCTGTATCCATTGTCGATTCCCGACTCCCCATTGCCGGCATTACAATCTCGCGATGAGCTTCCACATCAGCGCCATCACTCTCGACCTCGACGACACGTTGTGGCCCTTCGCACCGATCGGTGCGCGCATCGACCAAGTGCTGTACGACTGGATGCGCGAGCACAGCCCGGTCACCGCCGAGCGGTTTCCGGTGGAGGCGATGCGCGAGCTGCGTGAGCGCAGCTTTGCCGACAATCCGCAGCTGCATCACGACCTCAGTGCGCTACGCCGGTTGACGCTGGAAATGGCCTTGCGCGAGAGCGGCGGCGATCTGGCGCTGGTGGAACCTGCCTACGAAGTGTTCTATGCCGCGCGCAACCAGGTGGAATGCTATCCGGATGCGCTGGACGCGCTGGCACGCATCGCCGCGCATGTGCCGGTGGCCGCGCTCAGCAATGGCAATGCCGATCTGCAGCGCATCGGGCTGATGCACCACTTCGCGTTTCAGCTGGGCGCGCGCGAACACGGCAGCGCCAAGCCGGAGGCGAGCATCTTTCTGGCTGCATGCGCGCGTCTGGACGTGCCGCCCGCACAGGTGCTGCATGTAGGCGACCACGTGCGAATGGACGTGCTGGGCGCGCTGGATGCCGGCCTGCGTGCATGCTGGATCAATCGCGACGGCGCGGAGTGGTCGCATCCGACCCAGCAGCCAGACCTGGAGTTCGACAGCATGACCGGGCTGGCCGACTGGCTGGACGCGCAGCAACCGCACCCGGGCGCCGCGCGCGACGGCATCTGCATTCCCGCCTGAGTTCAACCGACGGCGCACACCGCCATTGAAGGATGTCCATGTCGCACCTCACCGGTTTTACCGATCCCGCCGCCGCCGCGTTGCCGCTGTATGTGCTCGACCGCGAGGGCTTTGCGCGCTGGTGCGCCGAGCAGCCCACGCGAGTGTTGTCCTGGGCACAGGCGCAGCGTTTCGATGCCGCCCCCGGTAGCGTGTTGTTGCTGCCCGGCGAGCAAGGGCTGGCCGGCGCGATCGTGGGTGTCGGCGACCGCGCCGACGCGTATGCCTACGCGCACGCACCGATGGCGCTGCCGCCGGCCAGCCGCTGGACGCTGGCCAACAGCCTGAGCGATGCCGAACTGGCACTGCTGCACCTGGGGTGGGGGCTGGGCGCCTATCGCTTTACGCGGTATCGCAAGGTGCCGCGTGCGCCGGCCGAGTTGGCGGCCGCGCCCTCGGCGGCCACGCGCGCCCTGATCGCGGCGTGCCTGCAGGTACGCGACTGGGTCAATACGCCGACCGAAGACATGGGCCCGCAGCAGCTGGAAGATGCCACCCGCGCAGTGGCGCAGGCGCATGGCGCGCAGGTCGAGGCGATCGTGGGCGATGCGTTGCTGGCGCAGAACTTCCCCACCATCCATGCGGTCGGCCGCGCCTCGCATCGCGCGCCGCGGCTGATCCAGCTGCAATGGGGCGATGCCGCGCATCCGCATCTGGTGCTGGTCGGCAAAGGCGTGTGCTTCGACACCGGCGGGCTGGATCTCAAGCCGGCCGATGGCATGCGCAACATGAAAAAGGACATGGGCGGCGCGGCGCATGCGCTGGCGCTGGCCGGGCTGGTCATGGCGCAGCAGTTGCCGGTGCGGCTGACGCTGTTGATCGCTGCGGTGGAAAACGCGGTCGGCCCGGATGCGTTCCGCCCGGGCGAGGTCATCACCACGCGCGCCGGGGTCACGGTGGAAGTGGACAACACCGATGCCGAAGGCCGCCTGGTGCTGTGCGATGCGCTCAGTTACGCCACCGAACAACGCCCGGACCTGATCCTGGATTTCGCTACCCTCACCGGTGCCGCACGCATCGCGCTGGGCCCGGATCTGCCGGCCTTGTTCGCCAACGACGATGCGCTGGCGCAGGCCTGGATCAGCGCCGGCGAGCAGACCCGCGACCCGGTCTGGCGCATGCCGCTGTGGCGCCCCTACCTGCGCTATCTCAACAGCCACGTGGCCGATATGGCCAACGCCGGCTCGCGCATGGCCGGTGCGGTCACCGCCGCGCTGTATCTGGAGCGCTTCGTGGCGCCGGGGCAGCAGTGGGCGCACCTGGACGTCTACGCCTGGAACGACAGCGACCGCCCCGGCCGCCCCGCTGGCGGCGAAGCCCTGGCGCTGCGCTCGGCGTTTGCGATGCTGCAGGGGCGTTACGGCGGCTGAGTTAGCCGACCAGGCAACACGCGCCTGCGATCACCGCGCGCCTCACCTCGCGCCGGTCATCCCTTATTGCGCAACAACGGCGCGATCGTGCGCATACGTGTCTGCGTGGCCGGGCCGACCAGCGCAAACGCGGTCTCGCCTTCGGCCCAGTACTGCGCCAGTAGACGGCCATCGCGACGCTCGCCGGTGGGCATCGGCCCGCTGCGCGGACGCAGATACAGGCCGATCCGCGCGCCGTCGGCATCGCTGTAGAGCAGTATCGCTGCCGCGCCTTCCGGTGTGGAAAGCAGCTGCCCGCCGCGCAGCGTATAGCCCTGCGCGCGCAGATCCGGCACCACACCGGCGCTGCCGAAATGCGTGCGTAACCACGGCTCCAACTCCGCACGGCGCTGCACATCCAACGCAACGCCTTGATGCGCGTCGGCATCGGCAAACAGGCGATACGCGGCCACGGCATCGGCCATCGGCACGCGCTGGCTGGCGAGCCGGCTCTCGCGCAACTGCCAGCCCAGTCCAGTACCCAGGCCAAGTGCCAGCACGCAACTGGCGGCAATGGCGGACATGGCCCGGCGGCGTTGCTGCAGGCCACGGCGAATCGCTGCAGGCGTCAGCGTCACCGTGGCCATCTCCGGTTCCAGGCCGGCGTATGCGGCGCGCAGCGCTTCGGCATCGCGTTTCCAGCCGGCCACGCGCGCGGCCTGCGCGGGATGCGTCTGCAACCAGGCTGCCACCGCTGCACGCTGCTCCGGCGCCAGACGGCCATCGACATAGGCGTGCAATGCGTGTTCGTCAGGCGGCGGTGTGCTGGTCATTTCAGGATCCTCAAGGCAGGTGCGTGGTTCACGTGACCTTCGTTCAAGGCGCGCAGGCGTTCGCGCGCACGCGACAGCCGCGACATCACCGTGCCGATCGGGATACCGAGGGTGTCGGCCACCTCTCGGTAGCTGAAACCCTCCACGCTGACCAGCAGCAGCAAGGCGCGCTGTTGCGGCGGCAACAACGCCAGGCTGGCCAGCATGGCGCGGCCATCGTGCACCTGCTCGGCCGATGCGGACTGGCTGGGCTGCTGCGGTGCGAACAGGCCCACCACGCGCTGCCAGCGCGCGGCACGACGCTGCCCGTCCAGAAACTGCCGGTACAGGATGGCGAACAGCCACGGCTGCAGCGCCTCGGCGCTGTGGCGGGTGCGCCAACGCCGCAGCGCACGTTCCAGCGTGGCCTGCACCAGGTCGTCGGCGCTGGCGGGCTCGCCGCTCAGCGCGTGCGCAAAGCGACGCAGCGCCGGCAGTACGGCACGCAGTTGGTCATCGTCCAGAGCATCCATTGGCAGGTTCGGCGGTGGCATCACACGTTAGACGCGCTGGAGCGTGGACTATTCCCACGATTGATGCGCGTGCCGCACCGCCCTGGGCGACGACGGGAATAAGTCGGCCTGCCCGTCGTCTCACTGCATCGACCACTCACCGCACCGACCACTGGAGCCAGCCATGACCTTGCCACCTCCTTCCCCACCGCCACAGCAGGGACACGTTCGCGTGGCGCCGTTGCTGGGCATCGCCGCGATTGCCGGTGGCATCGCCATCGCGTTTGCCTGGGCAGCCGGCTGGATTGGCAGCGACCGGCTCACCGCCGCGCGCATGACCGACACCATCGAATCCAGCGGGCCGCCGCATCCGGGCTTTCGCCGCGCGCATAGCAAGGGCGTGTGCGTGAGCGGGCAGTTCCAATCCAGCGGCAAGGCGACCTGGGTGTCGTCGGCGCGCATCTTCAGCCAGGCCAGCACGCCGGTGCTGGGGCGCATGTCGATCGGCGGTGGCGATCCGCACGGTGCCGATGGTGCGGCGCGCGTGCGCAGCATGGCGCTGCTGTTGCGCAGCGACGACGGCCAGGAATGGCGCACCGCAATGAACAGCTTTCCGTTCTTCGTGGTGGCCACGCCTGCCGGCTTCCAGGCCTTGAATGTGGCCTCCAAGCCGGACCCGGCCACCGGCAAACCGGACCCGGAGAAACTGGCCGCCTTCGGCAAGCAATATCCGGAGGCCGCAAAGTTTCAGCAGTGGGCCAAGACCGCGCCGTGGTCGGACAGTTGGGCCAATACGCAGTACAACGGCGTCAACACGTTCCGCGCGATCGCCGCCGATGGACGCGAACGCTATATCCGTTGGTCGATGCGCCCGCATACGCCGTTCAAGGAATTGAGCGCCGAACAGCGCAAACAGGCCGATGGCGATTTTTTGGCCACCGACCTGGACACGCGCCTGGCGCAGGGGCCGCTGCGTTGGGACATGGTGCTGACCGTGGCCGAGCCGGGCGACCCGGTGGATGACCCCTCGCAGCCCTGGCCAGCCAGTCGTAAACAGATCGTGGCCGGCACGCTGTCGCTGGACCGCGCGCAACCGCAAGCCACCGGCCCATGCCGCGATCTGAATTACGACCCGCTGATCCTGCCCAAGGGCATCGCGGCTTCCAACGATCCGATTCTGGCGGCACGCTCCTCGGTGTATTCGCAATCGTTCAACCGCCGCGAGCACGAGATCGCCAACGGCACGGGCAACGCCGCTACCGGCCAGGGAGCACATCAATGAGCCGCCACACCCACTTCAACCTGCCCGCGCGCTTGCTGCACTGGCTGATGGCCGCGATGATCCTGACCATGCTGTTTGTCGGCGTGGGTATGGTGGCCTCGGTGACGCAGCGGCCGTGGTTGATCGATCTGCATCGCCCACTGGGTATCGCGATCCTGATCCTGGCGGTGCTGCGCTTGATCAACCGCCTGCGCCATCGGCCGCCGGCCTTGCCTGCGGATTTGCCTGCCTGGCAGAAGGCCGCCGCGATCGCCTCGCATTGGCTGTTGTATGCCTTGATGCTTGGCATGCCGCTGATCGGCTGGGCGATGCTGTCGGCCGGCGGCTACCCGATCGTGCTGTGGCCCGGCGCGAACTTGCCGGCGATCGTCCCGCACGACCCAGCGCTGTACGCGTGGCTACGCAGTGCGCATGGCTGGTTGGCGTATCTGTTGTTCGCCACGGTTCTTGTTCATCTGAGCGCAGCTCTGTTCCATGCATGGGTGCGCCGCGACGGCGTGTTTTCCAGCATGGCGCGCGGGGAGCGCTCTGCGCGTTGATGGGTTTGGTTGGGTGTTGGCAGACGTCTTGCACGGTGTGATTTGCCTGCGCGGACGTACCCTCACCCCAATCCCTCTCCCGCCGGGAGAGGGGCTTGATCTCCCTTCTCCCGCCGAGAGGGGCTGCACCGCAGGGGCGCATGAAGGTACGGAAGAAGCCTCTGATTCCCCGCCATTTGCAGTGATTTTGACCCCATACCCTCACTCCTCTCCCGCAGGAAGAGAAGTGAGTGCTTAACGCTGGCGTTTTGTTTTGGCCGCTGGCTCTGAGGCTTGGATGCCCTTGCCCGTCGCTGCCCAATAAATGCCGCCGTACAGATGCTCCAGATAGCGCGGATCGTTGTAGGCCTCGGCCAGATGGCCCAAGGCGGTGGCGAAGACGCGGCCACCTTCGAAGTGGTGGTACCACGCCACCGGGTGCTGTTTGCCCATGCCCTTGGCGACCTGGCCCGGCCAGATCAGCGTGGGGTCGTAGCTGGTTTCATCCACCGTGAGTAGCGTGACCAGATCGTCGCTGTAGGGCGGGTCGTATTCGTACCATTCGTCGCTCCACACCCAGCGCTTGGGCAGGCCGGCGGTAGCGGGGAAGTTTGCGTCCACCACATCGACCATCGCCGTTTGCATATACGGGTGGGTGCGGAACGAGCGGCCGATCAGATGGTCGTACCACTCCCACTCGCCGCGCTTGATCGCAAACGCCTTGTGCACCGCGACCACGCCACCGCCGTTGCGCACGTACTTTTGGAAGTTGGCGCGCTGGGCCGGATCAAGATCCGTGGCCGGAGTATTGAGCAGCACGATGGCGGCGTATTGCGAGAGGTCCCCATCGAAGGCCTTGGCATTCCACGCCCACACCAGCTCGACATACTGCTTGCGTGCCATCGCTTCGAACTGCGGCTTGGCCACCGGGATGTAATCGTGGTGATACTGGTTGGGAATGGCCGCCACCAGAATCTTGAATTGCTCGGCCGATGCGTTGAATGCGCAGATCAGCAACAAGCCCAACAGCCACACAGATTTCATGCAGTTACTCGCGATGATGACGATCGCCCGGCAGTGTACCTGCGCGGCGACCGCATGCCTTCGCAGGCATTTGGAATAGCTGTTGATCGCTTCCGCAGCACATGGCCGATGCACGCCGTTGCGTATCGAAGCGATTGCAAAGCATGCACGCACGACGTGCAACGTCGCAGTGTGCTTGCTTACAAGATGCCGCACGCGTGCGCACGCCATGCATGGCTGCAGTAAAACCACCAACCGTTCGCATGAGCTCTGACGATTGAACGCCCTGGCCGCGCCCGCTTTGCGATCAGCAGCGTTCGATTGGCGCAAGCTGAAACGCATCAGTAGCGATCACACCGCACCGCCTGCAGGCACTTAGAGCGGCTAACAAAACGTAGCGAGCAGTCGTCAGGTGGGTGTGGACGGCGCGGAGGAACCGGAGTGTACGGGTGGCACATGAGGATTCCGAGCACCGGCCGCGCCCGCCTGGCGGCTGCACAGTAGTTTTGTTAGCTGCTCTTACAACCAGCCTTTCTGCCGCGCTAGTCGATACGCTTCGATGCGATTGGCCACGCCCAACTTGCCGATGCATTCGGACAGGTAATTGCGCACGGTGCCATGCGAGAGCTGCAACTGTTGCGCGATCTCGCTGGCCGAGCGGCCTTCGCCGGCCAGCCGCAGCACGGTGCGTTCGCGCTCGCTCAACGGGTCCGCTTCCACCCAGGCATCCATCGCCAGTTGCGGGTCGATTACCCGGCCGCCGCGATGCACCTGACGCAGCGCGCTGACCAATTGTTCGGCCGGCGCATCCTTGAGCAGATACCCCGCCACGCCGGCATCCAGCGCGCGCCGCAAAAAGCCCGGGCGCGCAAACGTGGTGACGATCATCACCCGCACCGGCAACGCCAGGCGCTGGATGCGCTGCGCCAGTTCCAGGCCGCTCAACCCGGGCATCTCGATATCGGTGACCAGCACATCCGGCTGCAGCCGCTGCAGCTCGCGCCAGGCGGCTTCGCCATCGCCTGCGCTGCCGACCACCTCGATGTCGTCTTCCAGTCCCAGCAGGGCCACCAAGGCGCCGCGCAGCAGTGCCTGGTCTTCGGCCAACAACACCCGGATCATCGCGCGCGCTCGTCTGTGTGCAACGGCTGAGCACGATAACAGCGCTGACCCATCACGTGCATGGCAGCGCTGCGCCAGCCAGGAGCGCTCAGCGCGGTTGCGGCATCAGCGGCGCCGACAACGGCGGGCTTGCCGGCTCCGGCTCCGGCTCCGGCCCCGATTGCGGCAATGGCACGCTGGCGCGCAGACGCATGCCGCGCGGCAACGCCTCCACCTCCAACGCACCACCCAGGCTCTGCACGCGTGCGCGCATGCCGTCCAGGCCGTTGCCCGGCACGATCACCCCACCACGGCCGTCGTCGGTGATTTCCAGCAGCGCCTGTTGCCCGTGTGCCCGCAGGCTCACCCGCACCCGCCGTGCCTGCGCGTGGCGCTGCACGTTGGTGGCCGCCTCGCGCACCACCAGCGCCAACGCGGTTTCGTGTTCGGGCGGCAGCGGCAGCGCCTCCAACGTGTGCTCCAGCGCGATGCCGTCCATGTCCAGCAACACCTTGGCCGATGCCAGCTCGGCCACCAGGCCGGCGGCGCGGATGCCGGTGACCGCGCGCCGCACCTGCGCCAGTGCGTCGCGCGAGATCTGCGCCACCGCATCGATCTCGCTCCGTGCGGCCTGCGGGTCGCGCTCGATCAGGCGTGCGGCCAGATCGGATTTGAGCGCCACCAGCGACAAGGTATGGCCCAGCAAGTCGTGCAGATCGCGGCCGATGCGTTCGCGTTCGGCGGTGGCGGCCAGGCGGCGGACTTCGTCTTGCGATAACCGCAGCAGCGCGTCCTTACGCTCGTTGATGCTGTACACCGCGCCGACCGCCGCCATGCCCAGCACCGACACCGGCAACCACACCAACGACTGCCAGCCCAGCCCGAGCCAACGCGCCCAGCCCAGGTACAGCGCGTTCATCAGCAACAGCATGGCGAAGTGCCGCCGCAGCGCGTACGGCGTGGACGGGCGCAGACTCAGGCAGGCAAATACGAAGTAGCTGATACCCGAGGCGTATATCGGCAGCAACGCGGCACTGAGCACGCCCATCGCCCAGGCATAGCGATACAGGGTGCCGCGCGGTGCCAGCAACATGCGTGCGTACAGCAGCAGGAAGATCGGATACGACAACAGCGTGCACAGCCACCAGGTGCTGTCGTACCCGCGCGAAGAAAACACCGGCACCACAAACACCCAGGCCGACCACAGCAGATGCACCGCATCCATCCATGGCGATTGGCCTTGCGCCAGGCGCGCGGCCACTTGCGAATTTGCGGCCGGACGAAGCCAGGCCGGGAGAGTCAGGTGCATCGGGATGGATCCGTAGGAGTGAGCGGATTCTGCCACTGCCGGGTTCGCCTGGGCGCGCCACGTGGCAGGTCGCGGCGGACGAGCGGCCTCATGCATGCGGGTCACCGCCGCTAGTGGATGGCATGCGATGTGATGGTGCGGCAGCAGGGACGTCGACGTCGGATTGGCGGAGACAGCGCATGGGGATTTCGGCAATCAGGCGGTGGCGCAAGCGTGGTCGCTTGCCGCCGATACGCACAGTTGCGCCTGTCATGGCGTGCAGGTGACAGCTGTCACTGGTCGATACGGCGGCCTTGGTCGCATGCTGCGCAGCACCTTGCAGTTGCACCGCACCGGCCGACCGTTGGTCGCCTCGCTGCAGTTGGTGACTTCCGGCAGCTTGCGGCGCGCCCTGCAGGCAGTCACATTCTGCGCAGCCTTCTGTCCTGGTTATCGATGAACACATCCGCCGATCTGCTCAAGCAACTCCGCATCGACCGCCAGCGTCCTGCCACGCCGCCGCCCGTGCGCCGCACCGGCTGGATCATCGCCGCCGTCGTCATTGTCATCGTGCTCGTTGCGGCCGCGTGGTGGTTCACCCGCACACCGGTGATCAAGGTGCAGACCGCGCCGGTGGTGGCGATCGGCGCCGGCAGCAGCAGCGCCTCGGTGCTGGATGCTTCGGGTTACGTGGTGGCGCGGCGCATGGCCACGGTGTCGGCGCAGGTCACCGGCAAGGTGCGCGAAGTGATGATCGAAGAAGGCATGCGCGTCGAACAGGGCCAGGTGATGGCCACGCTGGACCCGTTGGATGCCGATGCGCAGCGCACACTGTCTGCATCGCAGGTGTCGGCCGCGCGCAGCCACGTCGACAACATCCAGGCGCAACTGGCCGTGGCCAATGCCGATGCCACGCGCCTGCAATCGCTGGTGGGCGCACAACTGGTATCGCGCTCGCAGTACGAACAAGCCACCGCACAACGCGACGCATTGCGCGCGCAGTTGCAGAACGCACAGCGCAACGTGCAGGTGGCCTCCGATCAACTGGCCATTGCCGGCATCCGTTCGGACTTCAACGTGGTGCGCGCACCGTTTGCCGGTGTGGTCACCGCCAAGGCGGCGCAGCCGGGCGAAATCGTCTCGCCACTGTCTGCCGGTGGTGGCTTCACCCGTACCGGCATCGGCACCATCGTCGATATGGAATCGCTGGAAATCGAGGTGGAAGTCGGCGAGTCCTATATCGGCCGGGTGCAACCGCAGATGCCGGTGGAAGCGGTGCTCAACGCCTACCCGGAGTGGAAGATTCCCGGCGAAGTGATCGCCATCATCCCCACCGCCGACCGCGGCAAGGCGACGGTGAAGGTGCGGGTGGCGCTCAAGGTCAAGGACCCGCGCATCGTGCCGGAAATGGGCGTGCGGGTGAGTTTTCTGGAACAGGCCAAACCGCAGGAAGCGGCCAAGCCGCAAGGCGTGCGCGTGCCGGCAGCGGCGTTGGTGGAACGCGACACGCGCACCGTGGCCTTCGTGATCGGCGAGCGCAATGCGGTCAGCGAGCGCGCCGTCACCACCGGCATGACGATGGGCGAGGATCGCCAGGTGGTCTCGGGGTTGAGTGCAGGCGACAGCGTGGTGGTGAACCCCCCAACGCCCCTGAAGGATGGCGACATCGTGGCCGAAGCGGATGCCGATGCTGCGCAGTAACGGCTGGCCCGGCACGCACAACGCCGTTCCGCGGTATCGCCTGTAGTGCGCGGCATCGGTGTTGCCAGCATCACGCTGCATCGGGATGGGCTTGTTGCAATGAAATATCGTCGTTAGAGAGCGGAAGGCGATCCAGCCCATCCGCTTACAGCAGGTGTTATGTGCTGTTTGAGGGGGCCTCGAACGGCATCAAACACGGGGAGTCGCGCGAGTGCGGCACACGGCGATCCGGCTGGCTCTCTGCGCACACCGCACAGCACCACGCTGCTGATGGATCGCTTCACCGTCGTCGTGCCTCGCATCGTCGCTCACGCAATCGCAGTTGTTGTGCCGCATCGCTTCCTTATCCCATTGCATCATCAGGAGTCGCCATGACCGCTCTCGTCAGCTTGCGCAACATCACCAAGACCTACCAACGCGGCCCGGAGCAGGTGCAGGTGCTGCACGGCATCGATCTGGACATTGCCGCCGGCGATTTCGTCGCGTTGATGGGCCCGTCCGGTTCGGGCAAGACCACCTTGCTCAATCTGATCGGCGGGCTGGACAGCCCCAGCGGTGGCGAGATCGAAATCGAGGGCGAGCGCATCGACCGCATGAGCGGTGGGCAGCTCGCTACCTGGCGCAGCCACCACGTCGGCTTCGTATTTCAGTTCTACAACCTGATGCCGATGCTCACCGCGCAAAAGAATGTGGAATTACCGCTGCTGCTGACCTCGCTCAACGCCGCGCAGCGCAAGCGCAATGCGGAGATCGCCTTGACCCTGGTAGGCCTGCAGGAACGCCGCAACCACAAGCCCAGCGAGTTGTCCGGCGGCCAGCAGCAGCGCGTGGCGATTGCGCGCGCCATCGTGTCCGATCCCACTTTTTTGATCTGCGACGAACCCACCGGCGATCTTGACCGCCACAACGCCGAAGAAATCCTGCGCCTGCTGCAGGAACTCAATCGCGAACACGGCAAGACCATCGTGATGGTCACCCACGACCCCAAGGCCGCCGAGTACGCCACGCACACCATCCATCTGGACAAGGGCGAGCTGGCCGACGCGCCACTCGCGCTCTAAGGGAGCGCTGCCATGAAGTATTTCTCGCTGGTGTGGGCGCAATTATTTCGCAGCAAGACACGGACCTTGCTGACGCTATTGTCGGTGGTGGCTGCGTTCTTATTGTTCGGCATGCTGGATTCGGTGCGTGTGGCGTTTACCTCCGGCGGCAGCGTCAGCGGGGTGAATCGCCTGGTGGTGGCCTCGCGCCTGTCGATCACCCAATCGCTGCCGATCCGCCTGGAAGCGCAGGTGCGCAGCGTGCCGGGCGTGCGCGATGTGACCTCGGCCATGTGGTTCGGCGGCATCTACCGCGACCCGAAGAATTTCTTTCCCAACTTTTCGGTGGCGCCGAACTTTTTCGACGTCTACAGCGAATACGCGCTCCCCAAGGAGCAGCTCAAGGCCTTCCAGACCACGCGCACCGGCGCGGTGGTCGGCGAAACCCTGGCCAAGCAATTCGGCTGGAAGATCGGCGACACCATCCCGCTGCAGGCCACCATCTTTCCGCGGGGCGGCAGCAACGACTGGCCGTTGCAGCTGGTCGGCATCTATCGGATGAAGGATCGCACCGTGGCGGCCAATCAGGAACGCCAGTTGATGATGAACTGGAAATACTTCGACGAATCCAACGACTACATCAAGAATCAAGTGAGCTGGTTGACGGTGACCCTGAGCAACCCCGACCAGGCCTCGCGCGTGGCGCAGGCCATCGATGCGCTGTCGGCCAACTCCGATCACGAAACCAAGTCGCAAACCGAATCGGCGTTTCAGCAGGCCTTCGTCAAGCAGTTCGCCGATATCGGGCTGATCGTCACCTCGATCATGGCCGCGGTGTTTTTCACCCTGTTGCTGCTCACCGGCAACACCATGGCGCAGGCGGTGCGCGAGCGCATTCCGGAGTTGGCAACGCTCAAGACGCTGGGCTTTCAGGACCGCACGGTGCTGAGCCTGGTGATGATCGAATCGGTGTTGTTGATCAGCCTGGGCGGGTTGATCGGCATGGGCTTGGCGGAATTGGTCATCCCGGCGGTATCCGCGCGCAGCGGCGGGCTGATGCCGACCCAGACCGTGCCGTTGCAGACCTGGCTGGTGGCGTTCGGCTTGATGGCCGGCATCGGCATCGTGGTGGGTGTGCTGCCGGCGTTACGCGCGCAGCGCTTGAAGATCGTCGATGCCCTCGCCGGCCGCTGACAGGAGCATGCACATGCAACGCAAATGGAAAGATCGTGGCGTCACCGTGTTGTCCGTGGTGCTGCTGGCACTCGGCCTGGGGCTGTGGATCGCACTGCCGTGGATGTGGTTGCTGCCGATCGCGGTGCTGCTGGCGCTGTGGTTGGTGGTCACGCGCAGTGGCCGCCTGTCGCTGGCCGCCGCGCGCATCGGCATCGCCAGCCTGCCGCAACGCTGGGGCTCCACCTCGGTGATCGTGGTCGGCATTGCCGGCGTGGTCGGCGTGCTGGTGGCGATGCTGGCGATGGGCCAGGGTTTCCAGGCCACGCTCAACAGCACCGGCGACGACACCACCGCCATTGTCTTGCGTGGCGGCTCGCAGGCGGAGACCAACTCGGTGATCACCCGCGACCTAGTGCCGCTGATCGGCAGCCTGCCGGGGATCGCCACCGATGCCAACGGGCGCCCGATGGTGTCGCCGGAGTTGTCGCAAGTGGTCAACATCGCTTCGCGCTCCGATGGCACCGACGTCAATGCGCAATTGCGTGGCGTGGGCGAGCAGGCCTGGGGCGTGCATGACAAGGTCAAGATCGTGCAGGGCCGCCGCTTCAGCACCGGCCTGCGCGAAATGGTGGTCGGCAAAGGTGCGTTGAATCAGTTCCGCGGCCTGGAGCTGGGCAAGACGCTGACCCTGGGCAGCCAGCAATGGACGGTGGTGGGCGTGTTCGCCTCCGGCGATGCGCACGATTCGGAGATGTGGACCGATGCGCAGACGCTGGCCACCACCTACAACCGCCGCGCGTACCAGTCGATCAGCGTGCGCACCGCTGGCAAGGCGGGCTTCGATCAGTTCAAGACGGCCATGGCGGCCGACCCGCGGCTCAAGCTGGATGTGGAAACCACCCGCGCGTATTACGGCAAGCAAGGCGGCGGGTTGAACCGCCTGATCAGCATCCTGGGCACGGTGATCGGCGCGATCATGGCGGTGGGCGCGGTGTTCGGTGCGCTCAACACCATGTATGCGGCGGTGGCCACGCGGGCGCGTGAGATCGCCACGATGCGGGCGATCGGGTTTCGCGGCACGCCGGTGATCATGGCGCTGATGCTGGAAACCATGCTGCTGGCGCTGCTGGGTGGGCTGCTCGGTGGGCTGATCGCCTGGGCGGTGTTCAACGGCTACACCGTCTCCACGCTGGGCAACAACTTCAGCCAGGTGGTGTTCCAGTTCAAGGTGTCGCCGGAGCTGCTGTGGAGCGGGTTGAAGTGGGCGCTGGGCATTGGCCTGGTCGGCGGGCTGTTCCCGGCATTGCGCGCGGCGCGGTTGCCGATCACCACCGCATTGCGCGAGGTGTAGGCAGTCCTTTGGACTGCCGGGATTGGGGATTTGGGAGTGGGGATTCGTCACAGCGAAGGCGCGATGCCGGTGGCGGCGGCATCGTGGGTTCTCTGGTTTCAAGCGGTTGTTGAACCGCCTGGGGCTGGGCGTCGGGATTTGAAGACGCAGTCGCTGCCTCCGTCGCTGCAGCGCTGCCTGCAGTAACTGAATGTATTGCAGGCTGTCATCGTTTTGTCACCGCAGTGCGGTAGATGCGCGCGCCCGGCAGGCCGTAGCCTGCTTGGCCGTTTGATCCATAACTGTATTGCCATGACGCGCCTGTTTCTGCTGGCCTGCGCCTGCCTGTGGCTGGCCGGCTGCTCTTCGTCCTCCACCTCGCTCAGCGAGCGCCTGGTCGCGCCCGGTGGCGTGTCGCCGTTGCTGGACGAAGAACGCATCGCCGCCACCATCGCCACGGTGCCCAACCGCAGCGGCCATGTGGTCACGCGCGATGCGGTGCCGATCTTCTGGCGTGCGATCGATCCGGGCCACTACGCCATGCACTACCGCTACCTGGGTCAGCGCAACGACCCGGCGCATGCGCTGGATGTGGATTTCAGCTTCAGCGTGCCCCGCGTGCCGCCGCCGGTGCCGCGCGGCACCGTGGTGTTGCTGCACGGCTGGATGATGGACGGCGATTCGCTGCTGCCATGGTCGCTGCAACTGGCGCAGGCCGGCTATCGGGTGATCACCATCGATCTGCGCAACCACGGCCATTCCGGTGGTGGGCCGTCGGGCTACGGCACGCGCGAGTCCGACGACGTGATCGATGTCATCAACGCACTGCAGCCGCGCGGCGAAATCCACGGGCCGCTGTATCTGTTCGGCATTTCTTATGGTGCGGCCACCGCGCTGTTCACTGCCGACAAACTCGGCCCGCGCGTGGCCGGCGTGGTGGCGATGGAATCCTTCGCCAATGCCGGGCGCGGCATCCGCGACATGGTGCCGCACTTGCTGACCAGCCAGCCCAGCGGCTGGCGCGGGCACGCGGTGGCGGCGTACGCACGCTGGCGCTATGCCGACCAGAATCTCGATGCGGTGATCGCCGCCGCCGACAGTCAACTCAAGCTGGATCTGGACCATGTCGATGTGGCGCAGGCGCTGGCCGACACGCGCAGCTGCGTGTTGCTGCTGCATGGCGATGCCGATCAGCACATTCCGGTGGCGCATGGCCGCACTTTGGCGCTGGCCAGCACGCGCGCGCATTACGTCGAGTTGCGCGGCGAAAACCATCTCAGCCTGCCGTTGCGGCTGGACCTGCTGGGCGCACCGATCGACCACTGGCTGGCGCAGGTTCAACACAGCCCCGGACACTGCCCCGCTCCGCAGGCACTGCCGGCCTCCACGCTGGCGGTCGCGTTGCCGATGCCGGTACCAAGTAGCTGATCGAGCATTCGCTGCGTCCTTCGCACAGGACGCAGCCGGCACGCGCTCAGCGCACCGCCACCGGCTGCCGCGCGCGCAGCACGCTGTCGCCGACAAACAACAGCAGCCCGACCCAGATCGCAGCGAATCCGATCGCACGCCCCTGATCGAACGGCTCATGGAAGAACCACACGCCCAGCAACAGCTGCAGGCTCGGCCCGATGTATTGCAGGATGCCCACCAGCGACAGCGGGATCCGCCGCACGCCGTACGCAAACCCGATCAGCGGCACCGCCGTCACCACGCCGCCGAAGATCAGCAGCAGATCGGTGCGCAGATCCCAGCCGCTCAGGAACGCGCCGCCGTGGCCCTGCTCGCCCCATCCCGCCAGCAGCAGCGCCGGCACGAACAGATACACGCTTTCTACGCCCAGGCCGGCGACCGCATCCACCGCCACCAGCTTGCGCAGCAGGCCATACATACCGAACGACACCGCCAGCCCCAACGCAATCCACGGCGGCGCACCGGCATCGATGGTCAACCACAGCACACCGATTGCGGCGCACGCCACCGCCAGCCACTGGATGCCGCGCAGGCGCTCTTTCAGCACCAGCACGCCCAGCAACACGCTCAGCAATGGATTGATGAAGTAGCCCAGGCTGGCTTCGATCACATGCCCGGCGTTGATCGCCCAGATGTACAGGCCCCAATTGAAGGCGATCGCCACGCTGCTGCCAGCCAGCATCCACAACGCGCGCGGCTGCGCGGCAATCGTGCGCCACCAACGCAGGCCCGAGGTCGCCACCAGCCACGCCACCACCAGCAGCGCGCTCCACACGATGCGGTGCGCAATGATCTGCAGCGATGGCACCGCCTTGAGCAGATGCCAATACAGCGGCACCAGACCCCAGATCACAAAGCTCGCGGCGGTCATCGACAGACCACGCCGCGCCTCCACCGCCGACACCGGCACGGGCGCGCTCATCGCCGCGCCTTGGCCAGGGTGACCACCAGCACGCCGCCCAGAATCACCGCCATCGCGCCAATGTCGTGCGCGGTGAAGTGCTCATGCCCCAGCCACGCCCCCAGCGCCACCGCAATCACCGGATTGACGTAGGCATAGCTGCCGGCCAGCGCCGGGCGGACGTGATGCAGCAGCCACACATACGCAGTGAACGCCACGATCGAGCCGAATACGCACAGGTACGCCACCGCCATCAGGCCATGCGGTGTTGGCCAGGCCTGCGGGCGCTCGCCGATCAGCAGGCCGGTGCTCACCAGCAGCACACCGCCGCACAGCATTTGCCCGGCAGCAGTCATGAAGGGCGATGGCAGATCGCGTCCACGCGACCACACCGAGCCGAATGCCCAGCCGATCGGCGCGATCAGCAACAACACCAATCCCCCCGGCGTTGCGGTGAGACTGCTGCCGGCGTTGAGCCACACCACGCCCAGAAATCCGATCACGATGCCCAGCCATTCGCCGCCGCTGGCATGCTGCCCGCGCAACGCGCCGAACAACGCCATCCACAGCGGCACCGACGCTACCGACGTGGCCGCCAAGCCCGAAGACACGCTGCGCTCTGCCAGCACCACCATGCCGTTGCCCAGCAGCAACAAGGCCGCGCCCATCAAGGCCACGTTCTTCCATTGCGCACGCGTCGGTACCGCCACGCCGCGCCAACGCAGCACGCTGTAGAGCACGCTGCCGGCGATGATGAAGCGCGCGCCGGACACCATCGTCAGCGGCTGCGCGCCGCCTTCCAGCGCAAACCGGATCGCCAGATAGGTCGAGCCCCAGACCACATAGACCAGCAGCAACGCGAGAGCGACCAACCCGCTGCGCGCAGGCGCTGCAGCGTTGTGAGAGGAAGACATCGGACCAGAGCCAAGTGCAGCGGAAGTGGTCATTCTAGAGCACCTGCACAAGCCCCAAAACGGCTGACCACACCTGGCAGGCAGGCATCAGGCGCCTGGACGGCGTGCACCACCACGCCAGCGCTGGCGTGTCGATGATGCGCACGGCTGCGTCTGTTTGGCCGCGACGCAAGAGCGGCTGAAAGGCGCGATATGGACCATGCAAAGCAAGTGCAGCCTACGCGCAGCCATGCCGATGCCGGCCGCCGGGCGCGTGCGTCTACTGTTCGCGCAGTCGCTGCTGGTCGCGTCAAGGCTTTACATGCATGCTCATGGCCGCCTTGCGCGCTATGGTGCAACTCACCCATCTTTCCGGAGCGCAGATGCTACGTCGCCTTCCCTGGCTGGCCATGGCCGCCCTGACCGTTCTCTCCACCACCGCAGCGGCACGCACACTCGAGCCGTGGGAACTCAGCGGACGCAAGTTGATCGAGGCGGGGCTGGATGGCTCGTTGGCGCCGGAGATCGACGCACCCAACCAGCCCGAACTCAAGGTCATGGTCTCGGCCAGCCGCGCCGGCGCCTATGTGCTCGGCGTGGCCAGCACCAGCTATCGCACGCAATGGTGCATGCCGGCGGGCAAGGCAGGCCCGCCGGATCTGCTGCCGATCATCGCCGATATCACCGCGCTACCCGATGCGCGCCTGGACGAAGCCGCTCCCGGCCTGATCATCGAAGCGCTGCGCAAGCGCTATCCCTGTGGCAAACCCAAAAAATAAAACTGCAGCCGACGCTCCGCGCTTTAGAGCGGCTAACAAACCGTAGCGAGCAGTCGTCAGGTGGGTGTGGACGGCGCGGAGGAACCGGAGTGTACGAGGGGTACATGCCGATTCCGAGCACCGGCCGCGCCCGCCTGGCGGCTGCACAGTCGTTTTGTTAGCTGCTCTTAGCGGTTGGATGCGCTGCGCACGGGCATCGCCAGCGATGCAACGCCCGGCCCGGTAACACCGCAGCGGGCGTTTGACCCGTCAGGTCTTACTTGCGCGCGGCATCGCTCTTGGCGCGGATGGCCTTGAACTCCGAGCCATCCTGCCAACTCGGCCACTGCCGGCCATTGGCCAGCGCCACGCCTACGTCGTAGACCAGCGTGGTATCGGCGGCATGGCCTGTGGCATCCCATTGCGGAGTCCAGCGGTCGCAGGGCTGGTGATAGCAGTCGGCGAAGTATGTATCGCGCAATGCCTTGCCCGCCTTGACGCCGCCTTTGAGCATGTCCAGACCCGGGCCTGCGGTGATCGCCGGTACGCCCATGCGCGCAAAGGCGAAATGATCGGCGCGGTAAAAGAAGCCCGCTTCCAGATTCGGGTCCGGCGAATACGTGCGATCGCGCGCTTTGGCGGCCTGTTCCAGATCGCCTTCCAGCGACACGCGGCCACGGCCCCACGAGGCGATATCGCGCGTCGGGCCGTCGGGGCTGAACATCTCCATGTTGAGCACCGCCACGGTCTTGTCCAAAGGCGCCAGCGGATGTGCCGCGTAATAGTTGGCACCGAGCAAGCCCTTTTCTTCGGCGGTCAATGCAATGAAGTACAGCGTGCGCTGCGGCTTGGGGCCGGCGGCGAACACGCGCGCCAGTTCCAGCACGCTGGCCACGCCGGTGGCGTTATCCACCGCACCGCGTCGCACCGTATCGCCGCTGGCATCGGCCTTGCCGATCCCGAACGCATCCCAGTGCGCGGAGAAAATCACCGTCTCGTCCGGATGCTGGGTGCCGGTGAGCTTGGCCACCACGTTATGCGTGACCACGCGTTCGCGCTTGAGCTTGAAGTCCACCGACAACGTGGCATCGCCCAGCGCAATCGGTGCGAAGTCGCGCTGCTGCGCGCGCTGCTTGGCCTGTTCGAAATCCAGCCCGGCCTGCGTGAACAACGACGCTGCCAAGCTGCGCTGCATCCAGCCACGCACCGGCACGTGTTGCGCACGTGCATCGGCATCGCTGCGTTCGATATCGAACAGCGGCGACAGGCCCGAGCTCTGCACCGTGGCCCAGCCATACGCGGCCGGCGCGGTCTCGTGCACGATCAACACACCGGCGGCGCCGCGGCGCGCGGCTTCTTCGTACTTGTAGGTCCAGCGGCCGTAGTAGGTGACCGCCTTGCCGTCGAACGCGCCTGGCTGTGCGGTGTCGAAGTCGGCATCGTTGATCAGCACCACCGCGATCTTGCCGCGCAGGTCCACGCCCTTGTAATCGTCCCACTGCCGCTCCGGAGCACTGATGCCGTAACCGACGAACACCAGCGGCGCATTCTTCAACGCCACCTTGTCGATCGGCCGCAGGCTCTGCAAGGTCACATCGGCGCCGTTGACCAAGGTCTGCGTCTTGCCGCCCACACGCAGCGTGGCGCTGACCGGGCCCTCCACCTGCGCGCGCACCAGCGGCACGGCCTGGGTCCAACCGCCCTGCTCGCCACCCGGCTGCACGCCGGCGGCCTTGAACTGCTCGACCAGGTAATCGACGGTGCGCTGCTCGCCCGCGCTCGCCGGCGCACGGCCTTCGAATGCATCCGATGCCAGCAAGCGCACGTGCCGCGACAACGCCTCCGCATCGATGCCGCCACCGGGCAGATCGTTGGCGGCCTGCGCCACACCTCCCACAAACAGGCAGGCGGACAACAACAGGATGCGCATCGGGTTCACGGCGTGGCCTTGCAACAGATAGATGACACACAGTTTACAAGCGTGCAGCCAACACCGGAGCGCAACGACACGAGAATGCATTCAATTGCATGGACTGCACTCCTGGCTTAGAGCGGCTACCAATACGTCGCGAGCAGTCGTCAGGTGGGTGTGGACGGGGCGGAGGAACCGGAGTGGACGCGTGGTACATGCCGCACCGAGCACCGGCTGCGCCCGCCTGGCGGTGAGCACAGTCCTCTTGTTGGCCGCTCTAAAGCGCGGGGGCGCTGTTTGAGTGAAGCTAGCGCGCAGATAGCGTCATCGAGAATGTCTCATTTCGCCAAACGCCGATGAAGCAGATCACACACAACATCTTTCCTACGGTATGGATGCATCGCGGGCAGAGCGGCCGATCTGCGGCTTGGATGCAGGGCTCTTGCCCGCCCACCATCGCGGAACACGCCGCAAGTCCGTCCTTGTAAGGCGCTTACGCGGCATCCATGCCGCGTCGTAAGGTCCAGAGACGATCGGCAGGCAAGGGCCAGTCGGGAATGTCGGTATGCAGGGTGCAAGCAACGCACGATGCATGTTGTTCGGATCACCGTGGTTTCGGTGAGCTTTCCAACGCAAGCCGAGCAACCAACAAGCTTTCAAGAAAGCAACCGACTTACTTTCTGGCGCGGTGTCCTCGCCGCTTGCGGGACCCTTGGCGGCATGGATGCCGCCAAGGAGCCTCCACGGACGGATTCACGGCGTGTCCCGCAAGCGGCGAGGGCATCGCGCCCTCGACTAGCTCGGCTTGGGAACATCCAACCGACACTGACGCTCACGACCTAGGTCAGCGTCAGAGCTAATCGACTGGTTCGACGGCATCCACGCCGCCATTGATGCAGCGTTCTAGAAGTTTTTTCCAGCCACTCCAAGCGCGCTAACTGGTCCGCGTTGCGCGATCCAGCCAACACGCCAGGCCCTGCGCGTTGAGTTCGATATCGATCGCCAGCAACTGCGCCACCGCCGCGTCGTCCAGGCGGCAGCCGTGCAGGCGGGCGCGCTCCAGATACAGTTCGGTCAACACCGCCACCATGCAGCAATGGCGGTCCGTATGCTGTGCGCAGCTCAGTGCGATGGCGGTCATCGCATGGATCTGCTCGATCAGCGCCTGCGCCAATGGCTCCGGCGAAGTGACCCGCCCGTAGTGGGTCAGATACATCGCCTCCGGCGCGGTCTCCATCAGCCGCGCGATCGACTGCAGCATCGCCTCCGGCTCGAATTGCACCGGCGAAGAGGTCGGCAGGATGAAAGCGCCCTGCGCGCTATCGAGCTGGCGATACGACAGCCCGAAGGTGTCGCCGGTGAACCAGCTACGACTGCGTGCATCCCACACGCATAGATGATGGCGCGCGTGTCCCGGCGTATCGATCGTACGCAGCGCGCGTTCGCCCAGCAACACCGAGTGACCATCGACCGCCTCCACCACGCGCTCGGCCGGTACCGGCACGATTTCGCCGTAACTGCGCGCCATTTCCGCCTCGCCATACACCGCGGTCGCACCGGCAATCAGGCGTGTGGGGTCGATCAAATGCGGCGCACCGCGTGGATGCACCAGCACGCGCGCATTGGGCAGATGCTGCAGCAAGGCACCGGCACCACCGGCGTGATCCAGGTGCACATGGGTCAGGATCAACCATTCCACCTGCGCCGGCGTCAGCCCCGAGGCCCGCACTGCCGCCAGCATGTGCGGCACCGACAGCGAGGTCCCGCAATCGACCAGCGCCCCGCGTTGCCCCTCGACAATCAGATACGCCGCGTCGAACTGCACGCCGCCAAAGCCGGTATCGATGGTGTGGATGCTGGGATCGTTCAATGCGGTCATTCATATTCCGTGGCGATAAGAGCAACTGACAAAACGACTGTACGGCCTCTGTTCGGTGTGGGATGTACCACACGCACACTCGGGTCACTGCGCGGCGTCCACAACCACCTGACAACTGCTCGCTACGTGTCGCTAGCCGCTCTAAAAAAGACAGCCGCAGTGTAGGCGCAGGCAGTGGGCGCGCGGTGTGCCGATGATTCCAGGCAACGATGCATTAACACGACGACTTCAAGCACTAGGCAGACGTGCTGCCGGATCTCGGCATTGCAGCTGCGATGCAATCCCCACGCGCGCAAGGCGGTTGCCGCACCTTGCCGCACCCGCATCGATCACGCCTCGCGCAGCACCCGCATCGCCGCAAGGACCGCATCGGCTTGCACCTGCGCATGCACGCCTGGCAGTTGCAGATCGCTGGCCTGCTCGGCCTGTTTCAGCCGTGCAATCAGCTGGCCTGCATCGCGTGGCGAGGCGAAGCCGTCGCTCTGCAACAGCAGCGCACCGGCACCGTCGTTCAACTTGAAATAGAACTGGCCATCGTTCTCGCGGTATTGCTTGAACACCGGCAAGGCGATTTTTTCGCCCGCCTGCGCGGCCGCAGGACCCGCCTGATCGGACAGATCGCGCAGACCCACCGCAGCGCGCAGCTCGGCCAGCAGTGGCGTGGCGTAACGCGCACGCAAGCGTACTCCGCCGGCGCGCAGAATCGCTTCGATCTTGGCCGGCTCGGCCATCAGCGCCTCGTAACGCGTGCGCAGCGGTGCGATCTCCTGGTCGATCCGCTCGAACAACTGCTGCTTGGCATCGCCCCAGCCGATGCCGTCGGCAAATGCCTGCGCAAAGGCGGCCGTTTCCTGCGGCGTGGCAAAGGCCTGATACAGCTGGAACAACGCCGACCCTTGCGTGTCCTTGGCTTCGCCCGGCGCACGCGAATCGGTCAGGATCGAGAACACCAGCTTGCGCAGTTCCTCGCGCGGAGCGAACAGCGGAATCGTATTGCCGTAGCTCTTGCTCATCTTGCGGCCGTCAAGGCCAGGCAAGGTGGACACCTGCTCGTCGATCACCGCATCGGGCAAGGTGAAAAACTCGTGCCCGTACACATGATTGAAGCGCTGCGCAAAATCGCGCGCCATTTCGATGTGCTGGATCTGATCGCGTCCTACCGGCACCTTGTGCGCATTGAAGATCAAAATGTCCGCCGCCATCAACACCGGGTACATGAACAACCCGGCGCTCACGCCGGCATCGTCGTCTTCGCCGTCGGCGCGATTCTTGTCCACCGCCGCCTTGTAGGCATGCGCGCGATTGAGGATGCCCTTGCCGGCCACGCAGGTGAGCAACCACATCAACTCGGTGGTCTCGGGCACATCCGATTGGCGGTAGAACCAGACCTTGTCCGGGTCCAGGCCACAGGCCAGCCAGCTGGCGGCGATTTCCAGCGTGGAGCGTTGCGTGCGCGCCGGGTCCTGTGCCTTGATCAGGCTGTGCAGATCGGCCAGGAAATAGAAGCTCTCCGCATCGTCGCCGGCGCTTGCCTGGATGGCCGGACGGATCGCGCCGACGTAATTGCCAAGGTGCGGGGTGCCGGAAGTGGTGATGCCGGTGAGAACGCGAGTGGTCATCTGCGTAATGCCAGGGAGTCAGCGCGCAAGTTTAACGGTTCCGTGCGCTGCTCATCGCCCCATCCCCGGATGCGCCCCTGACAGACGCACAACGGGCCGCACATGGCGGCCCGTTGCATTCATCGGTGCTCAGCTGCCTCGCTCACCGTTGCCGGAGCGGCGCTGTGCGCAGATCAGGTGTCGTCGCGCAGCGATTTTTCGAATGCGCGCACTTCGGTCTGGGCGCGGTCGCGGTCCCAGCCATAGCGTTCCTGCAGTTTGCCCTGCAGATATTCGGCATTGCCTTCGGCAACCTTGAAATCGTCGTCGGTGAGATCACCCCACTTGGCCTGCATCTTGCCCTTGAGCTGGGTCCACTTGCCGGAAATGACGTCAGTGTTCATTGCGTTGACTCCGCTGATGCGGCCGCGATTGACCGTGCTGGCAGGTTGCCTACGCGGGCGTTTGCTGTGCATCAAGAGGTGTCAAGCCGGCAATCACCGCACTGAACGGGCGCATCCGGCGTGTCACAGCGCATCGGCGCCTCCGCGCGAGGCGCTGCGGTCACGCCCTGCGCATCGGTGGGGCCCGACAGCTGCCGGACAAAAAAACGGGCCTTGCGGCCCGTTTTTGTTGCATGCGGCGTCAGATCACTTACGCGCTGCGTCTTCCACCTTCTCGCCAGCGCCCTGCACGTCCTTGCCGGCACCTGCGACGGTGTTGCAACCCGACAGCATCGCGACCGAGAACATCGACAGCACCAGCAGCACAATTGCACGCTTCATAACAGACTCCTTCGTGGGTAAAGCGGCGCGTTGCCGCAGATCAATCGAATCAGACAAACGCCACCAACCGGTGACGGATCAGCACTTACCGTCGCTGCATTTCTCGGCAGTCTTTTCGACCTTGCCGCCCGCGCCCTGCATATCTTTGCCGGCGCCGGCCATGGTATTGCAGCCAGTCATCACGCCGGCCGAGAACAGGCCCAGCACCATCAGTGTCAGCAGTCGCTTCATTTGCTCTTCCTCGGTCTGCGCCCGGTGCCAACGCACCTCGCTTGGCGCCAAATCTGACTGCGCGGACGTGGATTTGATGTGAACGAGGGCCTGCCTCGTTCAGCGCTGGATCAATCTCGCATCAGGGTGGATTTGCCGAACAGGCTTTCGACCAGATCCACCGCCAGCTCGGCGGTGGCATTACGGTTGTCCAGCACCGGGTTCAGTTCGACGATATCCAGCGACCCCATGCGCCCGGTGTCGGCAATCATCTCCATCACCAGCTGCGCCTCGCGGTAGTTGGGGCCACCCGGCACCGTAGTGCCCACGCCCGGCGCGATGCTGGGGTCGAGGAAATCCACATCGAAGCTCACATGCAGGTGGGTGTCGGCGCTCATGCCCTGCAGCGCGGCTTCCATGGTGCGCTTCATCCCGGCCTCGTCGATGTAACGCATGTCGTAGACGTCGATGCGGTGCTGCTTGATCAGGCGTTTTTCTTCCGGGTCCACCGAGCGGATGCCGATCTGCCGCACCTGCTCGGGCAGCAGCGCCGGCGCGTTGCCACCCAGATGCGTCAGCGCCTGCGGGCCCAGCCCGCACAGGCAGGCCACCGGCATGCCGTGCACGTTGCCCGAGGGGGTCACTTCGCTGGTGTTGAAGTCCGAATGCGCGTCCAGCCATAGCACCCGCAGCGGGCGCCCCTGTTCGCGGCAGTACTTGGCCACTGCGGTGATCGAACCGATGCCCAAGCAGTGGTCGCCACCCAGCATGATCGGCATGCGTCCGGCCTGCAGCTCGGCGTAGCTGGCGTCCATCAGCGCCTGGTTCCAGGCGACGACTTCGTCCAGATGCCGGTAACCGGCCTGCGGCGCCTGCCAGGGATTGCGCGGGCCATCCAGGTTGCCCAGATCGCGCACCTCCACGCCACGGCCGATCAAGGCCTCCTGCAAGCCGGCGATGCGCAGCGCCTCCGGCCCCATCCGTGCGCCACGGTGGCCGGCACCGATGTCGGTGGGAACGCCAATCAGGGAAACCGGCACGTACTGCGTTGCCATGCATTGCTCCAGCATCGATAAAGCCATGCAGTCTAGTGGCGCGCCCGCGCAGTGACGCGCGGCAGCGCAACACGGCATGCGATTTGCATCTGTCTGCCGGCACAACGGACGGGTTTAGATCTGCCTCGACGCGCCGCTACAGTGACGTGCCACGGCAGTTTGTGGCGCGCTGGACATTGCAGATTCTGCTTGTCTGACCGCCCAGTTAAGCGCCTGAGGCTGGTGTGACTGAGCACTAATACCTCGGTGGTATGGTGCGCCGGCCAGCGCAGCACACGCATCACGTACGCGCTCGGGCCATCAGCAACAGGGGAGTTTCATGCCGCATAACGCCGTCAACCAGGTCGTCAAGGCTGCCGTGGGCGAAGTCGCGCGGGCATCGCATCAGTACGACCTGCACCGGATCGGGCGCGAATTCGCGCAAACCATCGAGCGCGAGCCGGGCATCCGGCTGTTGATGCTGTCCACCGCCGATGGCCGCGCCATTACCGAACAATCCAGCCTGGATGTGGACGGGCGCCGCCTGGCCGCGATGGCCAATTCGTTCCTGACCCTGGGCGAGACGCTGGCGCGCGAGTCGAGTTTGAGCGAAGCCGATTACGCAACCATCAGCACGCGTGGCGGGCAGCTGGTGCTGATCCGCATCCGTGCCGACAAACCGCTGACGCTGACCGCCGTAGGCGGCGCCGACCTCAATGCAGCCGCGCTGCTGTTCAACGCGCGCGACTGCGCCGGCCGCCTGGCTGCAGCGCTGGCGCAACCGGCCGGCTGATGCTGTTGGCATTGTTCGTGCTTGCACGAGCGCACCGATTTTTCTCACCGTTTGGAAGGGGACCACCGATGTCAAAACTCAATCTGGAACAATTGCATTCGCTCGCCGGTTTCGTCGGCGCCGCGCTGGTCGACAGCGACAGCGGCATGGCCCTGGGCATGACCGGCGGCACCGAACTCAACCTCGAGCTGGCCGCAGCCGGCAATACCGAAGTGGTGCGTGCCAAGCGCCGCATCGCCGAGCAGCTCGGTCTGCACGACACCATCGAAGACATCCTGATCACGCTGTCGCGCCAGTACCACCTGCTGCGTCCGCTCGAGAGCAACGGCACGCTGTTTCTGTATGTCGTGCTGGATCGCGCCAAGGCCAATCTGGCCATGGCCCGCCACGAGCTCAAGGCGTTCGAAAAGACCCTGGATTTCAGTTGATGCCTGTCCAGCGGCGCATCCGCGTCGCCGACCCTGCCTGCCGGTGCGTACCGGCAGGTGTTGTCGTTCTTTTGCGCCACGACCTTTTGCGCCACGCCTGCGCCCTCTCATGACCACACCCATTCACGCCATGCGGGTCGCCACGGCCGGCCTGGATCTGCTGCACACCACGCGCCTGAAACTGGCGTGCTCGCTGCTGCTCGCCGAGCGTATCGACGTGCAGTTGGGCGAATGGCCGCAGCATGCGGCCGACGTGGTGGTGCTGGGTCTGGAAACGTCCGATGGCCTGGCCGCATGGCAGGCATTGCAAGGCCAGCCGGTGCGCGTGTTGGTGGTCTCGCGCACGCCGGTCGCCGGCGCCTGGCTCAAGCACGGCGCCACCGTGCGCGAACTCAACGAACAGATGCGTCTGCTGTTGTCTTCGCCACACGCTGCCCAGGTGGCCGAACCGGCGCTGCTGCTGCGCCATTGCCGCGGCGAATTCGGCGCAGGCCCGGTGCTGCTGCGCACTGCGCACCTGCAGGTGCGCGTGGACCTATCCAGTCGCTGCCTGCACCTGCCAGCCGGCCTGTCGCTATCGGAGCTCGTTGCCGCATTGGATCGCCCCGGCTGGCAGTCCGTGACCGGCGATGCCGATGCCGCACTGACGCAACGCATCTCCTTCGAAGCGCTGTATTTCGCCCTGCCCGAGCACCTGCGCCCCGCGCTGCCGGCGGTGGAGGCCAGCCGTGCGTTGCAGCTACGGCAGTGGCCGGAGCTGAGCGTCGACACCAGTTCGCCTGCGCAGCTGCTCGCCATTGCCCACCTGCATGCGCGCCCCTGGCGCCCGCAGGCGCTGGCCAATGCTTGCAAGCTGCCGCTGCAGACGGTGGAATGCCTGTTCGCCGCCGCACTTGCCAGCGGCCTCGCCCAGACTGCGGAGATTTCCGTGCCGTCACCGCCGCGTCGTCCGGACAGCAGCAACTCCCGGTTTTTTTCCTGGGTCGCACGTCGCTTTGGCCTCTCTCTTTCGCAGGCGCAGTCATGAGTCTTCCAGCCAACAAACTGGTGTTCGTTGGCGGCATGGGCGCCGGCAAGACCACCGCGGTGCGCGCCATCTCCGACGTGGAGCCGGTCAGCACCGAAATGCCGCTCAGCCAGGATGCCTCTGGCGACAAGACCTACACCACGGTCGCGCTGGACTACAGTTCCATCGAGCTGGAAGACGGCGAATTGCTGCACGTCTACGGCGTGCCCGGCCAGAAATATCTGGATTTCATGTGGCCGCTGGTCTGCGACGGCGCACTGGGCGTGATCGTGCTGACCAATGCGCGCGACCCGCAGATGCTGGAGGCGACCCTGGCGCTGCTGCGTGAGTTTTCGCAGATCGCACCGGACGCCAGCCTGGCCGTGGGCATCACCATGACCGACGAGGTCGAAGACTTTCTGCTGCCGCCATTTCGCGATGCGCTGGCGGCCGAAGGCTTCCGCATTCCGGTCATGCGCGTGGATGCGCGCTCGGCCACCCAGATCACCTTCCTGGTGAAATCGCTGCTGTCCTATCGCTATACCTCGGCAAGCTGATTGCCGGCGCGCGGTAATGGTACGGCGGGCTAGCGGTAAACCGCGCAAAAATAAACAAGGAATCCGGTCACGACGGGCCTAAAAGGGCGTCACGCGGGGGATGCCGCCTCTAGGGTGGCGGCGACGCGTCCTTCTTCCTTGAAGCCAGAAACGCGACTCAGTCATGATACGAATGAGCGCTGCGTCTGACTTATTCAGTATGCCGAGCGGACAGAAGCGGTGACATCGGGACATTCCCGACATCGCGCAGGACATACCCGTGATAGTGAATCGGCAATAGCGGCAGCGCCAGGGAACGCTACGGCCGGGGAACCTGTGAACAACCCGCGGTATCACGCGTGAACCGCACTATTGGCGCAGATGCAGTGATCGCCGCTGCACACAGCCAAAGACCGACGTCTTGCGGCGATTGCCGCGCTTGGCAGCGCGCGGGTGAGGTGTCCAGGCGCTGGTAGATACGTCCGCTCGGCATCAGATGCGCCATCGATATCTTCGACGGCGGGCTGTGTTCGAACGCTGGGTGCTTGTGGATGGCAGATGGCGGGATGCGCACGCATGACGTGCCCGGCAAGCGTTGCGCGATGACGTGCCAGCGGGGCGCCGCCATCGTCACCGTCCTGCGCAACGTGCTCATGTGGGACGAAGATTGTCGCTTGCGTGCATGCCATTGCGTGATCCAGCGCCCCCGCAGCAATGCAGGGCGAAAGCCCTGCAAGATCGCCAGCGACGGATCCATTGCCACGATCGGATAAAGTAGCGCGATGACAATCGAACTGAAGCCCGGTGGCTTGCTGATCGCGATCGAAGGTATCGACGGCGCCGGCAAGACCACCCTCGCCCGCAGCCTGGCCAACGCACTGGAAGCGGCCGGCGCCCGCGTCGTGCTGAGCAAGGAGCCGACCAATGGCCCCTGGGGCACCCAGCTGCGTCAGTCCGCCGCCACCGGCCGCCTGAGCGCCGACGAAGAAGCCGAGCTGCTGATCCGCGACCGCCACGAACATGTGGACACCCTCATTGCCCCCGCATTGGCACGCGGCGACATCGTAATCCTGGACCGCTACTTTCCGTCGATGGTCGCCTACCAGGGCGCCGCCGGCCTGCCGCTGGACGAGTTGCTGGAACGCAATGCCTTCGCGCCGCGCCCGGACGTGCTGCTGCTGCTCGACCTGCCGCCACCCACCGGCCTGGCCCGCATCCGCGCCCGCGGCGACGCACCCAACCACTTCGAAACCCAGGACAACCTGGAACGCTGCCGTGCCATCTTCGCCGCGCTGCAATTGCCGGGTAAACATGTCGTGGACGCCAGCGCCGATGCAGACAGCGTCTTGCGGCAAACCCATGCCATTGTCGTGGCAGCCCTGGCCGAACGCTTGAGCGGCGACGCCGGCAAGGCCGTGCTGGAACTGCTCTCGGCTGGTCGCCCGGCCTGACCTGCCAAGCGTCCTGCCGCGCAGCCAGCACCACCGCTGCGCGATGCAGATTTTCAAGCTGCGAGCTACGCGCGACTTACCCGCACACGGGAGCTCGGCCCGCTTGCTGAGGAGAGCGGTTGCGCTGAGGGCACGGCCAGCCAGGTGTCCCGACGAAGCCGCTGCCGCATCAGGCGCGTCGCGCCATCACGTCCCGATGGCGGAGATGGCGGCGGGCCACCGCTCTTTGCGCAGTCGCATGCAGGCGGTCGCTATCGCTCGGCAACCCGATACCGCCGCCGAAATTCCGACGGCGTGCAACTTACTTCCCGCCTGAAAAACTTGTTGAAGTTGGTCGCTTCGTCGAAGCCCAGTTCTTCGGCGATTGCGGCAACCGGCAGCGACGTGTGCACCAGCAGGCGCTTGGCTTCCAGGTTGATCCGTGCGGCAATGAAGGTCTTTGCGGTGGTGCCCATCGCCGCTTGCACTGCGCGCGCCAGGCTCTTTTCCGTGCACCCGAGCCGATCGGCGTAGTCGGCAACCTGATGCCACTGTGCAAAATAGTCTTCGACAAGCTGCTGGAACCGGTGGAAGCGGCGCAGCGCCGCAGACACCGCAACATCGCGCACGTGGGTACGGCCATGCACAATGCTGAGCCGCGTCAGCAACGCATGCAGCTGATGACGCAGCAGCGCGTGCACGTCGTCTTGCGGCGCCTCCATCAGCGTGTCCTGGCGCATCTGCACGATCACATCGGTCAGCCGCTTCAAGTCATCGCGACCGAGCTGCACATGGTCCGGCAGCTTGCCCAGGTCGAAGGCGAGCTTCAGATCGCCCGGCGTTGTTGCTGCCGGCAGCACGAACTCCTGGCGGAAAATCACGTTCCACCCATCCCAGTCGTCCTTGATGCCATAGCTGTGCGCTTGGCCGGGCCGCACGATCACTAGCGAACCTGGCGCGCAGGCGATCGCCTTGAAGTCGATCAGCTGGGTGCACACGCCCTGGGTCACGCACAACAAGGTGTGGAATCCGTAGCGGTGCGTCGCCTGCACTGCTTCCCGGGGTGCGCGGGTACGCAGATCGGCAACCGTGAAGACTTCAAGGTCGAGACGATAGGGGGCCTGCGGGTGATAGGCCAACGGCAGGATCTGCGATCTCGCCTGCGCCTTCGCAGAACGGCTGCGCCCGGAACTGGTCATCGGCCTGCACCATTTGAAAGATGTCCGGAAATGATCATTCGCCGTCCACTTTGGACCGCTCGCGTCGGCCAATCAAGTCCAATAATCACTCCCACAGCACGCCCCCACTTTCCTGAGAAAACAGACGATGCACGCCGATATCGAACGGATCACCCAGGCCATTCTGGCCGTGGACAACGGCATCAACGCACGCTGGAATGAGGGCGACGTCGATGGCGCACTGGAGGCCTACAGCGACGAGGTGTCGTATTTCGATCCCCTGACCGCGCTGCGTCTGGACGGTCATGCGGCGGTGGAGGCCTACTTCCGCAACGTGTTCGAGGGCAAGCTCAAGATCCTGCGCAACGACTATATCCAGCCGGTGGTAATGGTCAGCGATAACCGCGACATGGCTGTGTTGCACTACAACCTGCAGAACATCCTCGGCGACGGCCAGGGCGGTGAGACGCCGGGTACTGCCTGGAATTCGACACAGGTCTTCCGCTACATCGAAGGACGCTGGCGCGTCGTGCACGTCCATTGGTCGATCACGTTACATCCCGGCGCCCAGCAAAGCCTGATGTCCTGACCTATCGCCGCAGACCGCACCGCGCTTCACTCCCACTAAAGATCGGCCAACCAGGCACCCACGCCTGCAGGCCTTGCACGCTTACATTTCAACCAACCGAGGAAACCACCATGAACACCATCGACATTGCCAAGTCCTACATCACCTCGGTCCAGACCGGCGACCACGCAACGCTGGGCAGCCTCATTTCGCCCGACGTGATCTGGCACCAGCCCGGCAACCATCAATTCTCCGGCACCCACCAAGGCATGGCGGTGGTCGGGCCGATGCTGGGCAAGATGATGGAGGTCTCCAACGGCACCTTCGCCATCAGCCGTGCCGATGACTACATGGCCAGTGGCGACTGGGTGGCCATCACGCTGGAATTTTCCGGCCAGGCCAACGGCGTCACGCTCAAGCAGGCCGGCGTGGATCTGCTGCGCATCGAGGACGGCAAGATCGTCGAAGTCCGGCTATTCTCGGCCGATCAAATCCAGGAAGACGCATTTTGGGGACGCTGATAGCCAAGCCCCGCAGCGGAAAGGCCTTCGTGGTGCCGGCACCCGGATTCGAACTGGGGACCTACCGCTTACAAGGCGGTTGCTCTACCAACTGAGCTATGCCGGCAAAGGCAGGCGCGTTGCGCGCCGGTGCGCATTCTAGCGCAGCGCGGAGCAATCTAGCGATCGTTGCCGCGTTGCGCCTGCGGCGCTCTGCAACGCAACGGCCGTCGCCGTACTGCGCATATCGACCCACCAGCGCGATTGGCCGCTGCCGCTGGGCACCAACTGCGCGGGAAAGCCCGCGCTCACCAGGCTGGCCTGACGCCGCTCGGCGCGCTCGCGGCTCTGGTACTGCCCCAGCGCAACCGTGTTGTCTTCGCCCTGCGCGATCACGTAATAGTCGCCGATGCCGGCGGCCGCAATGCGCTTGACCAAGGCCTGCGCCACGGCGCGGTTGCCCACATTGGGCAGCATCACCCGGAACGTACTGACCCCGGCGTCGGCGTCCTCGCGCACGCTGGCGCGGCTGACCTGGCCGCGAACGCGCGCCAGCGCGGCATCGGCATCGCTGCGTGCCGCATACGGCCCCACGCTGACACAGCGCTCCGGGGCGGCCGGCGGTGTCGGCACTGGAGCCGGCTTGGCGACGGCGGTGTTTTCCTCAACAGATTTCGAAACGTTCTTCGCTGCCGCTGCCGCTGCCGCGTCGGCCGGACGCGGTGCCGTCTCGGCCACCGCCGGTGTTGGCACAGGTTCGGGCGCAGGCGTTGGTGCTGCCATCGGCGCAGGAGACGGCGTAGTGGAATCAGCCGCAGCACCGGCATCCGGCGTTGCAGCGGTTGTCACTTCGAGACGCGGCACCGCTGCTGCTGTCGCCTTGGTCGGCAACATCGGCAGCAGGTCCAAGCGGGCAACCCCGGACGGTTGCGGCGGTGAGGCCGGTGGCGTCGGCGGTGGCTGCAACGCCCACCACAGTGCCACCCCGGCATTGAGGATGATCAGGACAACGATGAGCGCGCGTACGTACATGCGTCGATTTTAGAGCGTGTCATGTGGCTTGGGGGGAGTGCGAAGCGTCGGCGCCGCGGCGGGACCAGGCGCGCAACACACTCTCGGTGCGTAACTAGAAGCCACCTTGCTTGCGCCGGCCGGCGGCAACGCGTGCCCCCAGCAGCGCTGCCAGGGGCTACGTCGCCGGTGTGCCAGCACCCTGCTGCGGAGAACCTAGGCAGCCAGTCAAGCCGGCGCCACAGTGCATCCACTCGGACCACTGGTGGCCCCATGCCTCTCAGCCGACCCGCACAAGGCGCTCTACGGCGAGGACGAATGCATCGCCCAGGTTGCCAGTCCATCCAGCACCAAGGCCGCGCGAAAGCTGGCATCGGGCAACAACGGCAGCAGCGGTGGCGCGCCGCCGCCATGCATCAGCAGCCGTACCGGCAGGCCCAGGCTGCGTTGTGCGTGGTGCAGGCTGCGCTCGATCAGCGCCACCGCCGCGCCATCGCAGCCGGAGGTCAGGGCATCGTCGGTGTCGTTGGCCAGTTCGACATAGTCGCCACCGCTGGCCGGCAACTGCACCGCACGCGCATGCAGCGCTTCGCGCATGGTGGTGGGCGAGGCGGCGATCCGCCCGCCGTGATGCTGCCCATCGGCACCGAGCACATCGATGGTCAGCGCGGTGCCCACCCCGGCCACCAGCACCGGTGCGTCGCCACGCGCGCCCAGCAAGGCCAGAAACCGATCCACCCCGAAGCGGCTCGGGTCGGCATAGGCAATGCGGATGCCGGCGCATTCGGCTGCGGTCCGCACGATGCGCACCTGCGCGAAACGCTCCTGCAGGCAAGCGATCATCCGCTGCGTCAATGCGGGCGCCGCCACGCTGGCCACGTGCGCAATGCGCCCGGACGGCAACGCCGATAACGCCGCCGCATCCATCGCCTCGGCACCGTGCGCCCAGGCCTGCACGTCGCCGGCGCGGTGGCCGTGCAGCGGGGCGTACTTGAAGCGCGAATTTCCCAGGTCGAACAACCACTCGCTCATGCAGGTCTCACGCTGACTTCTCCGGAGTGGAACAGGCGCACCGTTTCGCCCAGTTGCACGCGCAATGCACCATCGGCGGCCAGGCCAAGCGCCACCCCACGATGCAGGGTGCCGCCTTCTTCAACCTGCACGGTGCGCCCACTCAGCACATCCAGCGCCGCATAACGCTCCAGAAACGGCGCCAACCCCTGCGCTTCGAACAGATCCAATGCCGGCAGCAGGCTGGACAGCACCGCTGCCGCCACGCTGTCGCGCGACACCGCGCGCCCGGCCAGGGTATCCAGATCCACCCACGGTTGGTCGATCGTGGCAGCGGCGGCCGGCGGCATGTGTACGTTCAAGCCCAGCCCGATCACCGCACGCGCATTGCCGGCCATCTCGCCGCCGCCTTCGATCAGCAGACCGCCCAGCTTGCGCTCGCGCGCCAGCAGGTCGTTCGGCCACTTCAGACCGACATCGGCAAACCCCCACCCGCGCAGGGCTTCGGCCACTGCCACGCCTACCGCCAGGCTCAGCCCGGCCAGCTGGCCCAGCCCGCCGCTGAAACGGCGCGATGCGGACAGATAGATGTGTGCGGCCAGCGGCGAGGTCCACTGGCGGCCGCGTCGACCGCGCCCGCCGGTCTGGCGCTCGGCCAGCAACACAGACACGCCGTGTTCGGGCGCCGGGCGCGCCAGCAGCGTGGTGTTGGTGGATTCCAGCGTCCAGGCCACTTCCAGCGCGGCCAGGCCCGCTGCCGCGTCGGTCGCCATGGCCACACGGATCCGCGTGGCATCCAGCAGGTCCAGCGGCGCGGCCAGGCGGTAGCCATCGCCTGCCCGTCCGTCGATATCGACACCGGCAGCGCGCAAATTCTGGATGCGCTTCCACACGGCGGCACGGGTCAACCCGGCATCGCGCGCCAACGCATCGCCGGACAGCCGGCCGCTCGCAAGTTTGGCCAGCAACGCGCGGTCATCCACGGCAACGGTTCCCAAATCTATCCGTGAAAGTATGCGCCAAGCCTTCGCGGCCGCCCAGCGCGGCTTGCGTGAGGGAGTGAAAACCGCGTTATGATCGACGACTCACGCCGCTTGCCCTGGATGTGGACGATGCGCCGACTCACGGTTTGCCTGCTGTTCTTGTTGGCTCCGCTTGCCGCCCTGGCATCGGACCAGTTGGTCGATGGCGATCATGAGAGCTGCGTCAGCACCAACTCGGCCGCACGCGGCAGAACGCCCAATGGCGAACCGGCAACACCGGCACGCGCGCCGCAACACAAGCCTGCACCGGCAACCGGCGGTGGTGGCAGCGATGGCGATGGGTTGTTCCCACGCATGCGCATGATGCCGCGCTGGCACAGTTTTCTGCCGGGCATGTTCCGCTGATCCAGTGGTTGACGCGCTGGCTACGCCGGCCGCCGCTCGAGATTCCTGATGCGCTTTGGCAACCGGTGTGTGACCGCTGCGCCTGGGTTGCCGCGCTCGATGCGCGGCGCCAGCAACGTCTGCGGGCGCTGACCGCGCAGTTTCTGCATCAAAAAACCATTTCGCCGGTCGATGGATTGCAGCTGCAGCCGCACGACCACGTGTTGCTGGCCGCCACCTGCTGCCTGCCGTTGCTGGAAATCGGCGCAGCCGGGTGGCGCGGCTGGTCGCAGCTGATTGTCTATCCGGACGCCTTCCGTGTGCAGCGCACCCATCTGGATGCGGCCGGGGTGATGCATGCCTGGGACGACACCTTGATCGGCGAGGCCTGGGAACAAGGTCCGTTGATCGTCAGCTGGGCCGATGTGCAAGCCGATCTGGACGACCCGCAGGCCGGCTTCAACGTGATCGTGCACGAGATGGCGCACAAGCTCGATGCACTGGACGGCGCGCTCGACGGCACCCCGCCACTGCCGCGCGATCGGCAACGCCGCTGGGCACGCGATTTTCAGCACGCATTCGATGCGTTCTGCCAACGGGTGGACGCCGGCCACGATACCGAGATCGACCCGTACGCAGCCGAAGCGCCGGAAGAATTCTTCGCAGTGGTCAGCGAATATCACTTCTCGGCGCCGCAGGTGCTGCAACGCGTGATGCCGGAGGTCGCCGCGCATCTGGTCAGCGTGTATGGGCCTTCGCCGTTTGCATCGGATGGCCACGGTTGATTGCGCCGCGCAAGCGTTGCGCGTTGGTTTGCGTGCAGGTATGTGGATGTTTGACGGCGCGAGTGCTGTTTGCGTCAAGTCGATTGCGCGTGTCGCGTGAACCTGATCGTCTTTGGATGTGCGCACTGAGCTAGAGCGTTAGCGCTGCGCTGCAAGCCCTTGGTCACACCTGGCGAGTGGTCGTTACGTACACATTGGGCAAGACAAAAAGACTCAGCGCGAAGATGAGCAATGGCAGACACTGCGCAGCGTTCAATGGCGCGATGTCATCGATCGCGCTTACACCAATCCAAGATCACGCGGTGTCGCGCCTGGAAACACGCGTTCCAGCTGCGCGGGCGACAAGCCCCACAAGCGCTGCAACACGCCACCGAACACGCTGCGGTAGTTGCTGAGCACCGGATAATCGCGGTTCTGCAACAGGTGCGCCTGATCCACCGCAACCTGCCCGCCGGCAATCCGGCCGCCGCGCACGCCACCTCCCAACACCCAGTACGTGGTGCCATGCCCGTGATCGGTCCCCTTGCTGCCGTTCTCGCGGAAAGTGCGGCCGAACTCGGAAATCACCACCACCACCGTATCGTCCCAGGCCGGGCCCAAGGCATCGGCATAGGCGGCCAGCCCTTCGCCGAGATTGCGCAGGTTATTGGCCAGTCCGCCCGTCACACTGCCCTGATTGGCATGCGTGTCCCAACCGCCAACATCCACAAATCCCAGCCGATACCGCTCGCGCATCAAGCTCGCCATGCGTCGGGTTTCATCGGCAAAGGTGCGCGCGCTGGCAGCGCCGCGGCCGGCCTGCTCCATCTCTTCGCGCAACTGCGCGGTGACCTGCTGGCGCAACGCAAGTCCTTCGCGCGCCGCCGTCGCCAGTGGCGTGGCGTCGTACATCTGCGACAGGATCTGCGACTGACGCGCATCCAGCCCGCCCTTGCCGATGCCCCGCAGCGAGACGTTGGGCAGATCGCCGCCGCCTTGAAAGGTCAGCGGCAACGAATCGGTGAAGGCAATCGCCGGCACGCCACTGAGGACAGCCGACAGCCGCGCCATGAACCCGGAACGATAGTCGCGGTGCTTACCGGCTTGCCCGGATTCGATATCGTCCTGGGTTTCGAAGTGGCTACGCGACACATCATCAGTGCCGGCAAATGGCACGAACGCCAGTTGATTGCGTTGCCACAACGGCAGCAACGCATCGCGCATCACCGGGTTGAGCCCCCAGTGCGCGTCCAGCGCGATGGCGCTGTCCGGATTGGCCGGATCCGGCCGCGCAATCGCCAGCGTGGGCCGCGACTGGTAATAAAAATCGCTGCCATGCGGCACCAACAGATTGTTGCTGTCGTAGCCGCCGCGCAAGAACACTACCAGCAGGCGCGCGCTATCGCGTGGCGCGGCAAACAGGCGACCGGCCCACGGCAGACTTGTGGCGGCGGCGGCAGAAGCAAGCAAAAATTGACGTCGTTGCATGGTGTACTCCCACGGCGATGCCTGCATCGCACTCGGTGATCAGCGTCGGTGAATCAGCGGTATGAATCAGCGGTAGTTGAAGTCCGGCGACGCCAACAAAAACCCGTTCCATTCCGCCGGCGAGCGCGCCTGCTCCAGCGCCTGCTGCGTACTTGTCGCCAGCGACGGCGCGATCCAGCGATATGCCGCGCGCGTGTCGATGCGCGTCAGCGGCGGAATCGGCGTGTCGTTGTCGCCATCGCGCCGGAACAATTGTTTGGGGCCGCTGCCCAGCGCGCGCGCCACCTCGAACCTGCGCGCCAGTTGCCCGGAGCTGGTCCAGGCCTGCGATTGCAGCGGCCATCCGTCGGGTGTGATGCGCCCGAACAGCGGCTCGCCCAGTTGCTGCGCCCAACTGGCCATCGGGCCGGCATTGATCACGGGCTGGTCTTCGTAGGCCAGCCGCATCGCCGAGACCACGAAGCGATTGGGGTCCTTGAACTTGCGCGGTTGCGCCTGCGCAAATTCCGCAGAATTCACCATGGTCTGCATGACCTTGCCGATATCGCCATCGCTGCGCTGGAAGGTGCTGGCCATGCGCGCGACCAGTGCCGGCGGCGGCGTGTCGCTGACGAAGTACTCGGCCATGCGCTGCGAGACGAAGCGCGCACACGCCGGCTGGCGCACCAACAGCCGCACCGCACGTTCGATTTCATCCAGTCCACCGCCGGCAATCCGCTGACCCAGCAGCATCTTGTCGCCGGGCTGATGACGCGCCGGGTTGAATTCGAACAGACCCTTGCGCACCACCTGTGGCTGACCAGGCACGGTCATCGGCACCGGCGGCGCACCATCGGCCTTGATCGGCACCAGGCCCGCGCCGGTGAGGATCAATGCCAGCTGCTGCACATCCTGCTGGGTGTAGCCGCCATGCACGCCCAGGGTGTGCAGTTCCATCAGTTCGCGCGCGTAGTTCTCGTTGACCTTGCCCTTGGCATTCTTGGCGTTGTCCAGATATTCGAGCATCGCCGGGCTTTGCAGCGTGGCCATCACCAGATCGGCAAACTTGCCGGTGGCATTGGGACGGATCGCGTTTTCCATGTAATCGGCGGCCATCCACTTCACGCGGCCTTTGTCGGCATACACGCTGAAGTGATTGAGCCAGAACCACACCAGCTGCTCGCGCAGCTGGTCCGGTGCGTACACCGCACGCAGTAATTGCGCCTGACGCGCTTGATTAATCATCTGACCGCCGCGTGCCTGCCAATCCTTGCGCAAGGCGACTTTTTCATCGCCATCAGGCATGGCTTGCAGCCGGATCTTGTCGGCCTCGTAGCGGGTCAGCAAGGTGTCCAGCGGGGTGTGCAGTGCATCGAAGCCTTGCAGCTGCGCGCGAATCGGTGCCGGTAACACAGCGTCGTCACTGGGCTGGAGCAGCAGCGCGCCATAGCGCTTGGGGCCAAGCCGTTGTAACTGCGCGGCGCCATCGGCATCCACACCATAGGTGGCACGTTGTAGCCAGCGCGTCTGGGTTGGCGTCAACGGCGTTTCGGCAGCATGGCCGACCGCGGCGAACGCGCAGCCGGCAAGCAGCAACGCACAGCCCCAAGTGTGCAGCCATCGCCGTGGCAAAGGGCGCGTTTCCGCGCAGGAGACTTGTGCAACGCGCTCGATCATGCGGCTCTCCATCGCAGGTGCCTGCGACCTGACCAGTATGGTCAAGCAAACGCTCGAGGCGTTAAACGGTTGTCGGAGCAGTGCAGGCCATTGCCCACGGGTTCATCCGGACACGTGGGCGCGTCACAACCCCGGAGGCAGGGTCACATCGAAGCGGGCGCCGCCCAGTTCCTGCGAGCGCACCACTTGCAACTCACCGCGATAGGCCTTGATCAGATCCTGCACGATCGACATGCCGATACCGTGCCCCTGCACGCGCTCATCGCCACGCACGCCACGCTGCAGAATCTTGGCGACATCTTCCGGCGCAATGCCAGGGCCGTCGTCTTCGACCGAAAGGATCAGGCCGGCGCGCCGGCTACCGGTGGTCGGGCCGGGCTGTGCGGTCAGCAGCACCCGGCTGCGCGCCCACTTGAAGCCGTTTTCCAGCAGATTGCCAAGCAGTTCCTGCAAATCGCCCGGCTCGCCATGAAAACGCGCATCCGGCGAAATATCGAACTCGCACAGCACGCCCTTGATCGAATACACCTTCTCCAGACCGCGCACGATTTCTTCGGCGGACGGCTCGATCTGCAATGGCGCTGCAAACAGTTTGTGGCCGCTGGAGGCCGCGCGCGCCAGCTGATACGACACCAGATCGTTCATGCGCCGCAGCTGCACGTCCATCTCTTTATGCAGATCGTGCTCGGAGGCGCCGCTGTCGAGCTGCGTGCGCAGCACCGCGATCGGCGTCTTCAGGCTGTGCGCCAGATCGGCCAGCGTATTGCGTTGGCGCTCCAGGTTGTCGCGCTCGCTCTCGATGAAGGCGTTGATGCTGTCGGTCAGCGGCTCCAGCTCGCGTGGATGCTGCTCGCTCATGCGCTGGATCTCGCCGCGCTGCACCTTGGTCAGCTCGTTGATCACGCGCCGCAGCGGGCGCAGGCTCCATTGCAGGATGAACGCCTGCAGCACCAGCAGCACCACGCCGGCACTGCCGAGGTAAAACCACACCGCGCCACGGAAAACACGCAGTTGCGCGCCCATCGAGCGCGCGTCTTCCATCACATAGATGGTGTAAGGGATCTCACCGCCGTGCTCGCGTTCGACGTAACTGACGCCCAAGCCATAGCGATACAACTGGCCCAGGCTGCCATCGATCTGGGTCATCTCCAGCGGGCCGATGAATTCTTCCTGGCGCGGCTCCAGCATGCGGCCATGCGGAATGTTCGGGCCTTCGGCCGACATCGAAGTCCAGCTTTCGTCGGGACGCACGACCTCCACATACAAGCCGCCACCAGGCACGTCGAAGCGCGGATCGGGCGGCTGCCCGCCGATATAGATCGAGCCGTCGCGGACAAAGTCGATATTGGCGGCGTAAGCCGAGGCGTAGTTCTTCAGCCGCTCACGCAGGTTCTTTTCGGCAGTGTCGGCAAAGGCGACATCCAGCGCGTAACCGGCCAAGGCCAGGAAGGCCACCAAGCTGAGGCTGGCGGCCAGCAGCTGGCGCGCCTGCAACGAGCGCGGGCGCCAGCGTTTGTACCATTTGGAGCGCATCGGCACCTAAGTCTTCCTGCTTGCCGACGCGCGGACTCAGCCTTCGGTGCGCGGAATGGCGAAGCGATAGCCGCGACCACGCACGGTCTCGATCGGCTTCAACTCACCATCCGGGTCGAGCTTCTTGCGCAGGCGACCGATGAACACTTCCAGCACGTTGGAGTCGCGATCAAAGTCCTGCTGATAGATATGTTCGGTGAGGTCGGCCTTGGAAACCAGTTCGCCGGCATGCATCATCAGGTACTCGAGCACCTTGTATTCGTAACTGGTCAAGTCGACATTGGCGCCGTTGACGCTCACCGTCTGCGCCGCCAGATCCAAGGCCACGGGGCCGCATTCCAGCGTCGGCTTGCTCCAGCCTGCGGCACGGCGCAGCAGCGCGTTGACGCGAGCCAGCAGCTCTTCGACGTGGAACGGCTTGACCAGATAATCGTCGGCGCCCTGCTTGAGGCCTTCGACCTTGTCCTGCCAGCTCGAACGCGCGGTCAGGATCAGTACCGGGAATTTCTTGCCTTCGTCGCGCAGCGCCTTGATCAGCTCCATGCCCGACATCTTGGGCAGGCCCAGATCGATTATGCCGACGTCGAACGGCACTTCGCGGCCCATGTACAGGCCTTCTTCGCCGTCCTGTGCAGCGTCGACAGCAAAGCCTTCACGCTTCAGACGCGCGGCAAGGGTCTCGCGCAGCGGAGCTTCGTCTTCGACCAAAAGAATACGCATGCACTCTCCCTAGTAACGTTATCGGCCCAAGGCCGGGGAATTTATGAGACTGAACGCCAAACTATCTACGTTCAGTGGTTATCGTCGCGTGGTGGCGCGTCGGGAGGCGGAGAGCTGCGCGGGGGTGCGGCCTGCGTCTGCTCCGGCTCGTACACCGTGTGGACGCGCCCATCTTTCATGTACTTGACCCGATTGAGGTTGCCGCCATCGAACGGCACACGCTCGGCACCCAGAATTTGTCCACCGGTAGACCGCTGCACGTGGCGAATGGTGTCCGACAAGGTGCGGCTGTTGCCGCGTGCCGATGCCGGCATGCCCTCGCGACCACCCTGCGCCATCGGGTACCCCTGGCTCCACGCCGACGGCGCGGCCACGGCACCCAAGAGGGCGACCAGGACGGCATAGCGGGCGCGGCTGAGCGAGTCGGTCACAACTGGATCCTAGCGGGTTGTTCAGGAACATTCAAAATTCGTGAAACCGGCGATGCATCACAAACGGCCGGGCGACGGAAATTGAGCCAAATTCTTGATTTTGGGGGGTGAATCCGATCTGAACTTTTTAGCTTCGTGTCAACGCCATTCAGCCAAATGAATGCCGCCAGGAGAGTAGACGCCCTGCCAGCAAGGCTTTCCCGCTCGGTGCCGGGCTCCAAACCACAATCAAGAAAGGACCCGGCCTGCCTGTTCAGCTGATGCAAGTGCCGGGCCAGTCAGGCGACGATGCGCCACGGCCGGCTGTCGGTCCGCTGCAACGCCTGCTCCACCAGCTCCCAGCCAGCGCCCGGACGGTGTGCACCTTCGCTCAAAACCTGCCGAAACGCCCGCCCGCCCGGCTGCCCGTGAAACAGGCCCAGCACGTGCCGGGTGATGTGCTTCAGGGCCAGGCCCTGTTCCAACTGGGACTCCACATAGGGGCGCAGTGCACGCAGCAACGCCTCGCGCGACTGTTCGGGGCGCCGGGTCAATGCGGCATCGAGCTGATGCAGGACATACGGGTCGTGGTACGCGGCGCGACCGAGCATCACGCCGTCGATCTGTTGCAGGTGCGCCAGCGCAGTGTCGACGGCGGCAATACCGCCATTGAGCACCACCGGCACGCCGGGACGCTCCTGCTTGAGGCGATACGCCCAGTCGTAGCGCAGCGGCGGCACTTCGCGGTTTTCCTTCGGCGACAGGCCCTTGAGCCACGCATTGCGGGCGTGCACCACCACCATCGCCGCGCCGGCGGCGACGATTTGATCGACAAAACGGGCGAACACCGCGTAGTCGTCATCGTCGTCCACGCCCAGACGGCATTTGACCGTGATCGGCAGGTCGGTGGCCGCGCACATGGCGGCGACGCACTCGGCCACCAGCGCCGGTTCGCGCATCAGGCAGGCGCCGAAGCGCCCCGCCTGCACGCGGTCTGACGGGCAGCCGCAGTTAAGGTTGATTTCGTCATAGCCCCATTCCTGCGCAATGCCGGCCGCCTGCGCGAGCAGGGCCGGATCGCTGCCGCCAAGTTGCAGCGCCAGCGGATGCTCGACCGGATCGAAACCGATCAGCCGCGTGCGATCGCCATGGATCACCGCGTTGGCATGCACCATCTCGGTATACAGGCGTGCGGACGGCGCCAGCAGGCGATGGAACACCCGGCAATGCCGGTCGGTCCAATCCATCATCGGGGCGACGGACAGGCGCAAGGAGGCGGCGTAGCGATCGGCGGAAGCGGTCATCGACGGTTGGCCGCGGCGAGCGGACATTGGAATGCGAAGCAGGATCAACAGATTACACGGGCGTCGATGAATCTGCGGCAGTGCGGTATAGCACGTTGCGGCACCTTCGACTGCCGGGCTCACTGTCTGATCGCTTGTTGGCTGCGCCAGGTGATCGAGACTTACCAACTGGTCGAATTCGAACACGACACGCGGTTGTGGATCCCGCTGGCGGCGCGCTTCGGCGGCCAGCATCACGGCTATCTTCTGGCATCGGAAGGGGCGAACAACATCGCATTGGCGATGTTTTCGTTTCCCTCGCTCGCCCAATACGATCGGCATCGGGTGGCATCGCGAGAGATTGCGGCGTGTCTGTTGGCGTTCGCCGATGCGGAGCGAACGCGATGCGTCGTCAATGACGAGCGCAGTTGCTTTGGTCCGGTGCTGGCGTAAAGCCGTGCAATGCCGGACGTAGGGCGATTACGGGTTGCGGAAGCCCACACGCTCTTCGGCGCTCAGCGGCTTGCCGAGGGCGTGGTACGAAGCAGCCAGAGTGATCAGGGCAGTACCCATCACCGCGTAGAAGCTCCACGAGGTGGCCAATACGTGCACCTGGCCGAACACCAGCGCGACGACCGCAGTGGCGGTGCACAGCACCATGGCGAGCAGGGACATCAGAAAAGGGATGGAAGGGTCGAGCTTCATGGCCGGGGGTTCCAAGGTGCGATAGCTTCAGCATCGGCGTTCCCGGCGCGTTCTTGAACTGTTTTCTGCGCTTTTTCCGAACCAATTTTAAGCAAGTCAGCGCGCACTCAGTTTTATGTCAAAGCCCTGGCGCACCAGGGTTTCGACGTCAGAAATCTCCTGACGAGATGGCGGAAAATCATCACCACCGCCAGACGTCCAGCGCAGCCGCGGCGGAAAACCGACGCGATGGGCATCACGGTTTGGCGAGGCCGAATTGACGCCGCTTACGTCACGAACGTGTGCGGTCGTTGCCCTAATGCTGCGTGCGGAACAAACCGGGATCATCGTGCCGCGCTACTAACAGCTGCGGGCGCCAGCCCAGTCAAAGGCCTGTCCGTCCGCGCGCTTGCCGGGACGGTAAGACACCGTCGCAGTGCCATGGGGAGCCATCCGTGCGCGTCGGCGCTCCGGGATCGGGTGGATGCAGACGCGATGGAGATACCGCAACGTCTGCGCGATCGATACCGAATCCGCACATCGGCTGCGCCTGTCTAAGCGCTACGCGGCAGGGCCGCCCGATGGTCGTGTTGGGGGCATGCGCGTGCCGAGATGGATGCCGCTCAAAGCGTCAGCGCAGGTGATGACAAAGGTCCGGCTGGCGAGTGTTGCTGCGGACGATGGTCCGCGCCCGACGTTTCACACACTCTCAAAAACAGCTTGAGCACACGCGCAACTGGCGAAGCATGCAAGACATGCCGGTCGCGCAGCTGACGTACTCAGCGTGCCGGGGCGGTGGCGAATTCGCCGCGCTGCAACTTCGTCACATCGTTGCCCTGCCCGTCCTTGAGGCTGAGGTCTGCGCCCTTGGCGGCCAGGTCCTTGAGCACGTCTGTTCGCTGGAACAGCGCTGCGTACATCGCCGCGGTCTGGCCGGCGTTGTTGCGTTGGTCGGGGGCGCAATCGGCCTGCATCAGGCGCTTGGCGATGCCCAGCTCGCCCTTGAAAATCGCACCCATCAGCGCAGTGTTGCCGCGCTTGTCCTGCGCGCAGGGGTCGGCGCCGGCACTGAGCAACTGTTCTACCGCCGGGCGTTGGCCGTGGTAGGCGGCCAGGATCAGCGCGGTATAGCCCTTCTCGTCGCGGGTATTGAGGTCGTAATGCGAGCGAATGAACTCGGCCAGCATGTCCTGACGGCCTTCGCGCGCGGCATCGAAGAAGTACTCACGCAGCTGCAGCTTGACCTGCTCGGGGCTGGACGTGGATGAGGTGGTCGCTGCGGGGGTGGCAGACGGCGAGGCAGCAATGGCTGGCGCGCATAGGGCGCTCAGCACGACAAACAGCAGAGTGCGCATATCGCTCTCCCAAGACGGGGACGGCACCGCAGCGTGGCCGCGATGCCGTCGGAGGGATCAGTCCTGCAGGCTGGAAGCAAGCTGCTTGACGCGAGCCAGGTCGCCCTTGGCAACGCGGGTCACACCGGTGCCGTACTCCGGGTCGGCCTTGTACAGGAACGACAGCACCAGGTGCTTGCTCTCGGTGTCGGTGTTGGACAGCGATTCGCCAAAGCTCTGCACCAGATCGGCACGATCCTTTTTGCTGTAGGAACGGTACAACTCGCCGGCCTGCTTGAAGTTCTGCTCGCGGGTGATCTTGGCCTGCTGGGTGGTGCCCGACAGCGGCAGTTCGCTATAGCGTGCGGCGGTGTCCTGCGGACGCGGCTCCAGGCGGCTCGGCTCGTAGTTCACGCCGCTGCTGGTCTGACCGATGTTGCCCTGGCCATCCTGATTGCCGTTGTTGACGGCCACGCGTGGACGGTTGACCGGCAGGCTCAGGCCATTGGCACCGATGCGATACAACTGGGTGTCGGCGTAGGAGAAGATACGGCCCTGCAACAGGCGGTCTTCAGACGGTTCGATACCCGGCACCAAATTGGCCGGCGCCATCGCGACCTGCTCGGTCTCCTGGAAGAAGTTGTCGACATTCTTGTTCAACACCATCTGGCCGACCTTCTGCTCCGGCACATCCGGCCAGATCTTGGTGGCATCGAGCGGGTCGAAATCGAACTTGGCCAGGTCTTCCGGCTTGAGTACCTGCACATACAGGTCCCACTTCGGGTAATCGCCCTTCTTGATCGCACCGACCAGATCGTTGGTCAGGTGGCTGTAGTCCTTGGACTGGACGGCGGCAACCTGCTTGGGATCGAGATTCTTGATGCCCTGCAGCGTCTTCCAATGGAACTTGACGTAGTGCACTTCGCCTTGCGCATTGACCAGCTTGTAGGCGTGCACGCCGTTGCCATCCATGAAGCGATAGCCGGCCGGTGTGCCTTCGTTGGAATACAACAGGGTCAGCGTGCGGGTGCTTTCGGGCACGTGCGAGAAGAAATCGAAGCGGCGCGAGTCGTCGTCCAGATTGGTGCGCGGGTCCGGCTTGAACGCGTGGACCATGTCGGGGAACTTGATCGCATCGCGAATGAAGAAGGTGGGAAAGTTGTTGCCGACCAGATCCCAGTTGCCTTCGCTGGTATAGAACTTGGTGGCAAACCCATGCGGGTCGCGCAGCGTTTCGGGCGAGTGATTGCCATGCACGACCGACGAGAAGCGCACGAACACCGGGGTCTTTTCGCCAGCGCTGAACACCTTGGCCTTGGTCAGGTTGGACAGATCGGCAGTGGCGGTAAACTCGCCTTTGACGCCGGTACCGCGCGCATGCACGACGCGCTCGGGAATGCGCTCGCGATCGAAGCGCTGTAGCTTCTGAATCAGCTGCACATCCTGCAGCAAGGTCGGGCCGGTGGCACCGGCGGTCTGCGAATTCTGGTTGTCGCCGACCTTGGCGCCGTTGTCGCGGGTCAGTACAGATTGGGCGAAGACCGGCGGAGCGATCAGCGTGGGGGCTAGCAGGGCTAGCACCATGAGGGATCCAGGGCGCATGGCGTCAGCTCGTGTTGAAGGACCTGAAGCATGGCGAGCGGGCCGAAGTGTGAGAAGTCGTTAGTTATGATCGCAGCGATAGGCGAACATGATGATGACTACGTTACGTGATATGCATCGCGTTAAACATTGGCCGCGAGTCTTAAATCAGCGCACCAACCTGCGATATTCGGTGAGCAATAGCATCGTAATGACCTCACGCTTGGGCTAGCGAGGATGCCGTTGCTGCAGCGCGGCGATCATGCGGTCCTTGTTATGCGCGCCACAGCAACCAAAGTGAGCGCCCATCATCCATTGCACCGATACACGCAAGCGCCCGGTTAGATACTGCCGGCCTGCACGATCACCAGATCGCAGATGGGTCGACATCGTGTGCAGGCCGATTGGGCATCACACTCTTCGGGTCGCGCCTTGCTCGGTGGCACGCGCGCGCTCAAGCGGCAACCGCAAGTCGAGAACACGGATCGACGCTGAGCTCATCCTTCACGCTTCAACCCATAAGCAGACGCAAGACCTGCGCGCTGGTGAGTGGCCCACATCGTATTCGGATCAGAGCCCGCCAGCGCTGCCCTCTTCCTCAGGCAGCCCTGCCTCTGCTCGTCGCTTTTTTAAGTCGGCAGGATTCTCTAACTCGAACAAGCTGCCGTCGGCCTTACGTTGCGTACCATAGCGCTGCGGCTTACCCGACATGATGAGATTACGATCGATGAATAAGGCGAGGTCCGGGGCGCTGTAGGCGCCACGTTCCGCCGCTGCCTGCATTTTTTGAAGAAAGTCATCGCGAAATGCTCGATCGGTCGAATGCTGCGCGATCAAAAATCCAGCATGCGCGCCATCCTCACCGACAGAGGCAATGTCGGGAAAGCCAAATTGATCGATCAGGCGGGACAGGGCGGCCTGGTTTTCCCGCTGCGATGCAACCAAGCGCATGGCCATTTCCTTTGCTGCCCCCTGATTGGCCTGCAACTGCTGCGCTGTGACCGCACCACGAATGTCTCCACGGATCTTCTGGTCGGCATCAGCAAGTGCCAGCAATTGCTGACGGTAGGACGCATTCATGGGTTGATGCCTCGCCGGTCGCTCCTCTCTGTCTTTCGCAAACGCCTGCCCGGGCGTCGCCGTTTGCCACAGCAACAGCACCCCCAGCAACAACATTCTCATAAGCACGCAGCTCCCGATTCTGAGGAACATCTTGCCCTTGCCCGGCCATCGCTCACCGCGGGCGATTGGGGTAGGCGTGGAAATTCCATGAATCTGTCGATGCGACCATAGACCAAAAGTGAGCAAAATTTACTCGCGATCTCCATTCCCTGGGCTTTCTCGTCCAGATAGAGAAACTGCCCACCCGGGTTGAGTTCAAGAAACACCGGCTCGCCGCCGCCGACAGGCACGACGAAATCTGCGCAGAAAAAATCGACACTCAGCACCGACCTCAGTGCATCAAGCTTGGCCTGAAGCCCAGGAAACAAGGGCACCCAGTCATAGCGCATGGTCGTCTTGTGCCGAATAGCACGATAGTCGATCTCACCCTCCAGGGAGTGACGCATCTGCATACAGGCATACTCGCCGCCCATGCAGACGATACGTAAATCGGCCTGATGGTCGACGACCTGCTGATAGGTCGTTGGACATGCGCGCAAATCGGCGTCCGCCAACGGCTCTTTGTGAGAAATGCGTGTGGCGTAGGAGACGCTATAGTTATCGCCGTCTGCCCACGCGCCGACATTGAATGGCTTGACGACCACGCCGTTCGTATGTCGCTGACGAAATGCATGAATGTCGGCGGGACAACGGCTGATCAAGGTCTCAGGTACCACCAGGCCACTGGCAACAGCAGCGGCGAGCTGTAACGGCTTCTGATCTGCGGCAAGTGCCGCGAGCGGTGCGTTGACCCAGCGCTGGACGCCATGTCCGCCGCCAAGCAGTGCGACCGCTCCCAGATCGAACAGTAGCCCCTCTGTCTTGATGAACTTGATGTCCTGATTGTGAACATGTGCGGGCGCTGTTTTGTTGAACATTAAACGGCGGCTCCATGCCGCATCGTAAGCAACCGGTGAGCCTTCTCGGACCACGCTCGCGCCGCTTTGCCCGTAGAGCAAAGAACCCTCGAGGCCACACGGCCATTGGCTCGTATCCAACAAGCTTACCGTATGCCCGGATGCCGCAATCATCGCCGCGATCGTGAATGCGTGCGTATCGCGATGAGGAGCGACGATCAAAACCGTCCTAAGATCGTTTTGCATAGGCGCAATGTATCCCATAGTGCAACCGAAGCATGGCGACATTTTCATGCCGCCATGCCGGGGGACGCTTAGCCGACGATAACGATGGTCTCAGTGTCGACAGCCTCGACAATGATGATGATCAACGTATCGCCAGCACCACCGCAGGACACAGCACTGACTTCTTCCTGAGTCATTTCACGTGCGAAGCGCTGGGCGACGGGACGTGAGTTTTCCATGAGTTCAAAGTTTTCCATTCCTTACTCCTTGGCTGCTTCAGGGTAGTTCGTCGGCGAGATTGCCGACGCACTTCTCGATGCCGTGACCGGCATCAAGTCTGTCGGCACCATGACGGCTGCCCGGCTTGTCACCCGACTCGGCAACAAGCGATATCCTGCGATCGGCAGAGGCGATCGTTTCCTGGCGATGCGCGATGATGATCCTGGTCATTTTCATCGCTTTGATATGAGCGTTGACGACCTGGTCCCTGGTGGAATCCAGATGACTGGTTGCTTCGTCCAGCACCAGAATCTTTGGTTGGCGATACAGGGCACGTGCCAGGATGACGCGCTGACGTTGCCCCCCCGACAGAATCGAGCCCATGTCGCCGACGAGCGATTCGTATCCCATGGGCATCCGCGCGATATCGTCGTGGATCGCTGCCAACTGCGCGGCACTGGCGATCCGCTCGATATTCGATTCAGGATCGAAGAAAGCGATGTTATCGGCCAGCGATCCCGCAAACAGCTGATCGTCCTGCATGACTGCAGAGACCATTGCCCGGTAATTCTCTAGCCCAAACTTGCGGATATCGACGCCACCGACCTCGATGGTGCCCTCAGTCGGCTCGATCAGGCCCAGCAACAACTTGGCGAATGTCGACTTGCCGCATCCGCTCGGGCCCACGATAGCGACCGACTCACCCGCTTCGATGTGCAGGTCAAGATTGCGTATGACCCAGGGATCGTCGTCAGAATAACGAAAACTCAGCCCTTTCACGCGAATCTCGGGAACCGGCTCCGGGCCGCTATAGCTTGAGATTTCGTCTAGCTCTGGCGCAGTTGTGGCGATATCGGCGATCCGCTCGGCATGCAGGCGCAACATCTTGAGCTCGATGAACTTGTCGACCAGACTCGCAGCCCTGCTGGTAAAAAGATCTGCAAAGGCCAGGAAGGCGACCAACATGCCTGCAGACAGCGTCCCTGTCATTGCCAGATAGCCGCCGATGGCAATCAGGAACACCCTCTGCGTTCCAAACAGACCTTGATTGAGCGCGTTGAATGCAAGGCCGAAGCGTTGCGATTGCATTTCCAGGCGCACACTTTGCGCGGTGGCACCGAACAATCTGCCTTGACGCAGCCCCTGCTTGTTGGCCAGCTTGATCGCTTGAATGCCCCTTACCGACTCCATCAGCTCGCTTTGCTGACGTGCGGCATAAGTGAGCTGATCGCGGCTGACCACAAACTGGAGTCGATAGAACGCCAGACGCAAACCGAGATACACGCCGAAGCCGGCCAGCACCAAGCCCGTGAGTGCAGGGCTATAGGCCAGCAGGACTGCCACTGCCAGGCATCCGGTCAGACCGTTGAGCAGTGCCTCGACGAAGCTGCCGGTCAACGTCGTCTGGATGGACTTCAACGAAGAAAAGCGCGACAGCACATCACCCATATGCCGCTTTTCAAAATACTCCAGTGGAAGCCGCAGCAAGTGGCCGAACAGATTGGTGATCCATTGTGTGTTCAACGATGCGCCAAGCCAGCTGACCACCCAGCTGCGCGCGAGCATGAGAACCGTCTGGAAGACGACGGTCAACAGAAAGGCGATGGTCAGTATCTTGAGCAGCGGCATGTCTGCCGAAACCAGCACATGGTCGATGACCCACTGCATCTGAAAGGGCAACAGCAGCGTCAGCGCTTCGATCGCCAATGCCAGTCCGAATATCTGCACCAACCCGCGCTTGAGTCCGAAAATGCGTCCGGTGAGCGCGCGCAACGACAACGCTGGCGTTTCGACCGAAGGCTCGAAGCTCGCACCAGGCTGCAATTCCAGCAAAACGCCGGTGAAATGTTTGCCGAGCTCTGTCATCGGCAACCGTAGCGTCCCTCGTGCAGGATCGTGAAGCAGTGCCACGCCCCGTACGACGTGCTCCAGCACGACGAAATGCGACATATCCCAGTGCAGGATGCAGGGTTGCCTAAGCTCTTTCAGATATCCAGGCTCGGCCCGCATAGCGCGGACATCTAGCCCCATGGCGCGCCCGATCTGTACTAATCGCTCAAGGCGCACACCTCTGAGCGAGATGTTGAAACGCCGCCTAACCTGCGCAAGATCGATTTTATCGCCGTGATAGCGGGCAATCATGACCAAGCAGGCAAGACCACACTCGGCCGCCTCGGTCTGCATGATCGGGACGATATGCGCACGATTCGACAGCAGCTGGTGAACGGACGTGGTGTCGATCATCCGCGCTGCCCAGCCGAATCATCGGAGAGGCGCGCCGTCATTTCGTAGACAGGTTCAAACATCCATTCGATCAACCGACGCTTCTCAAGCAGGATATCTGCGTCAAGCACCATGCCGGGACGAAGCGACTCCTTTCTTCCGTTAGCCACGATGTGCTGATGTTCCAGCTCGACCACCACACGATAGCGAGCATCATCGATCTGCTGCCCTAGCAGCGATGACACTTCCTTGGAGGTGATCGCGCTACGAGAGACTTCAACTACGCGCCCTGCATGGCGGCCGAACTTCTGATAAGGGAATGCTTGATAGCGCAGCAGTACGCGATCGCCGCGTGCTACGAATCCAATCGCCTTAGATGGCACCCACAGCTCAGCCCGTAACTTGATGCCCTTGGGTAACAAGGTGATCAGAGGCTGTTGCGCACCGACCGGTTGCCCTACGTGCACAAGCAGGTTTGTGACGATTCCGTCGGTCGGCGCACGCAACACCACCGAGCGGCGCGCCTCGGTTTCCGAGAGGGATTGGGCGACATCTGCGATCTGCCTAGCGATCTCGTTACGCTTTGCTTCCAAGGTTGCAGGGTTTTGTTCAAGCTGCGACTGGAGTTGAGAATGCTCAACACGCAGATCCAACGCATGTTTCTGCAACTCTTTGAGTTGCCCCTGATTCTGGATGGCAATGTCTTGCTGCTGCAGCAATTGAACCTTGGTCAATATTCCCTTTTCTGCAGCGCTCACCCACTGTTCGTAGAGTCGATGCGCACTCTCTGTGCGCTGGCGTTGCAAGCGAATCTGGTCGGCAGTGTTATCCATCTGCGCTTCAAGCAGGGTTACGCGGCGACGCAGATCGCGCTGCTGGGCATCGTAGAGCTGATTCTGGGCCTGCAGATCTGCATTCAGGCGACCACGCTTGATCTGCAGCTGCGAAATTACCGATGCTTGGGTGTCACCAAGTGATGTGCTGTCCTGCTCTCCGGAAATTTCCACTATCGGCTCGCCCGCCCGCACCGTCGCCCCCTCTGCAACGAATGCGTTGGAGACGATGCCGGCACTGAGTGGTGTCAAGGTCAGCAGACCACGGTCCGGTACTAGCGCGCCGTTGACCGCTTCGTGCCGCGTAAAACTTCCGAGGCAAAGCAGCCCAAACACGGCAGCAATAAGAACTAGCGCAATAGCAAACAACGGCCAACCGAACTTCGGCGCCTGAAGACGCACTGGTACAAGCCACGCATCGCGGCGGGCGCGTAAGACTTCTTCCCTGAAGAACCCACCTGGCATGTGCACTCCCTGCTTCGCTGCGACCTACGCCTATTTTCTTCAGGCTCAGTTAATCAGCAAAACAAACGCGGTAAAGCGCACTGCGTCGCATAACGCCATGCCGTTATGGCGACCTATGTGTGGAACAGATCCATGGCAAGCCCAACTAGCCGATCACCCGCTTGAACGGCGGCAAGGCATCGATGATGCGTTTGCCATAGCGACGCGTGAGCAGGCGCGAGTCGAGAATGATCACGCGGCCGTGGTCGTTGGAGCTGCGGATCAGCCGCCCTGCAAACTGGGTGAGCGTGCGTAGCGCATGCGGAATCGCAATCAGGTTGAACGCGTTGTGGCCGCGACTTTCCAGCCATTCGCTCAAGGTCGAGGTCTGCGGGTCGGTCGGCACCGCGAACGGCACCTGGGTGATGACCACCGTGGTGCAGGCATCGCCGGGCAGGTCCAGGCCTTCGCCAAAGGAATTCAAACCGAACAACACCGAGCCTTCGCCAGCAGCGATGCGGCGCATGTGTTCGGTGATCAATTGCGACTTGTTGCCTTCGCCCTGCACCAGCACACGGTTGCGCTGCGCCAGCGGCATCAGGTCGGCGACCTTCTCCATCTTCCAGCGCGAGGTGAACAGCACGATGCTGCCCTTGGCGTTCCAATCCAGTTCGCGCACCAGATACTTGGCCACTTCCTTGGGATGCCCTTCGCGGTCGTCCGGGGTGACCGGAAAATTGGGAACGATCAGTTCGGCCTGATTGGGCAGGTCGAATGGCGAGGCCAGCGAGGCCATTTCGGCGTGATCGGGCAGGCCGTTGTCGATGGCGAAGGATTGGAAATCGCCACCGCCGGTGAGCGTGGCCGAGGTCATCACCACCGAATCCACTTCGTTCCAGATCATCGTGCGCAGCACTTGCGCGGCCGACACCGGCGAGCAGTGGCAGATCAGATCGCCGTCGCGCGACAGCGTGATCCAGCGCGCCATCGGCGGCTGCCCTTCCTTGTCTTCGCGCCGCCAGCCGCCCCACAGATTGTGCTGCTGCTCGGCCATTTCCAGCGCCAGGCCCAGGTTGCGTTGCAGCCGTTCGCGTGCGGCATCGTCCTGCTTGCCCTTGGCGATCGCACTGTGCGCGGCATGCACCCAGTTGAACAGCGCGCGGGTTTCTTCGCCAAGCTCTTCGATGGCCGGGCCCCACTGCGGCGGCAACTTGCCGTTGGCAGCACGCCACAACGGGTCGCGCTCGCCGGGCTCGGGCTTCCACACACGCTCGACGTCGGCATGGAAGGCCTTGAGCAGTTTGGACACCCGCGCGGCCACCTCGATGGCTTCGTTGGGCAGCAGGTTGCCGATCTTGTCCTTGTCCACCGCGCGGTACGCGGCGGCGATGAGAATCTGCATGCGGCCCGTGCGCTTGGCCATCTCGTCCAGCGGCAGATTGGCCGCGCCCTGGTCGATGGCCACGCCGGCGATGTGATGGCCTTCGTCGAGCACCAGCAACATGTCCGATGGCGGCGCGATCAGCGGCTGGCCGTTTTCGGCATCGCCCAGCGACAGCGAGGACAGCAGCAAGGCGTGGTTGGTGACCACGATCTGCGCTTCGCGCACATCGGTGCGTGCCTTGAGCACCGGGCATTGCGCGGCATAACTGCAGCGACGCCCCGCACAGCCGGAGGCGGGCGTGGTGATGCGCATGCGCAACGGCACCGAGACCTGCTCGGGGGCATCGTCCAGGTCGCCGTTCCAGGTGCGCGCGGCGTAGGCCTTGGCCAGCCGTTTGGCCAGATCGGCATCGACGGGGCTGAGCGGGCGATCGTAGAGCGCCTGCTCGTCTTCGAACATGGCGTTCTGGCTGGTGTCGCCTTCCAGCTCGGCGGCATTGCGCGTGCACAGATAGCGGGTGCGGCCCTTGGCCAATGCCACGGTCGCTTCCAGACCGGTGGCCTTGAGGAAGGCCGGGATATCGCGCTCCACCAGCTGCGACTGCAGCGCCACGGTGCCAGTGCTGATCACCAGTTTTTTCTTGGTCGCCAAGGCGATCGGCACGCCGGCGGTGAGATAGCCCAGGCTCTTGCCCACCCCGGTGGGCGCCTCGGCGATGCCGATGCCGCCGGAGGTGGCCAGCGCACGCGAGACCAGGCCGATCATCTGGCTCTGCGCGCGGCGGGTGGCAAAGCCGGGCGTATTGGCCTGCAGCTTGGCGTAAGCGTCGCGGATGCCGGCCTTGATCGGGTCGGTCAGCACACGCTGGGCGGGGACGGGCGCGGACGGCGCAGCCGGTGGGACAAGGTCACTCATCGCGCTATTTTCGCACGGACCGGCGCAGCGCCTGCGACCGATACGCGCGGCAGCTGAACCTGTTTGTCGGCTGCCGTTGGATCACCCGGGACCAGCGCTTGTGGCGGGCGTCGGCGGGTGAAGGCGAATGCTGCGCTAGGCGCCTGCGTGCTCGCTGCGCTTGTGGTTGTCGAGCAATGCTGGTCGTTGCGAATGCCACGCAGCGCTGCGGAGCCGCGCTTGAAGCCCGGCGACCGCCACGCACCGCCAGACGTTCAGAACAGTGCGATCAAGCCCGTTTCGGCCAGGCGTAGCGCGTCCAGACCAGGCCGATCACTGCCATCATCACGCCCACGGCCAGCATGCCGATGCCCACACCGGCCGGACCGAAGCGTTCGTACAGCAGGCCGGCCCGGTTGACGGTGGCCAGCGCCTGCGGATGCAGCAACGTCCAAGCGCCCTGCCCTGCACAGATCAGCCCGACCAGGGTGAGCGCCAACGCCTTGAGCGGAATCATGCGCGCGGACCGGCAGCAGGCGGCAACCGTTGCAGGCTGCGCGCCAGGGTCCACACCAGCACGCCGATGCCCACGCCTTGCACGGCGGTCAGCACGAAGCGGCCGACGCCCATCACCAGACCGATCTGGCGCACGTTGCCCTGCTGCATCAACAGCATCGGAATCGCCTGCAAGGCCACTTCGGCCAGCACACAACCCAGCAGCAGCCACAGCCCGGCCAGCGCGGCACGCCGCAGCGGCCCGTGCGGGGCGCGCCACAGCAGCACCAGCCCCAGCAACAAGGCGATCAGCATCGGCACCCGCGACAGCAGGCTGGTGATCAGGCTGAGCAGGATGTCGGTGGTGGTCATGGCCAACGGCTCAGTCCGCGCTGACCAGCACGGCGTCGCGCGCGCGCAGCGCGGCATAGACCGGGTCGGTGTCCGGGCGTACGCCATGCCACAACGCGAAACTTTCCGCGGCCTGCTCCACCAGCATGCCCAGGCCATCGATGGCGTAACGGCAGTGCGCCGCGCGTGCCCAGGCCAGGAAGGCGATGGCGGTTTCGCCGTAGTTGAGATCCACCGCGGCGGTCAGGCTGTTGACCAGGCCCAGCGGCAACGAGAACGCACCGGCGTCGCGGTCGCGCCCGGCGGCAGTGGCATTGACGATCAGTTCGAAGTCGCCCAGTTCGCGCAGGTCTTCGATGTAGCGCGACACCACCCGGCCGGGTTCGCCCAGCGCATCGCACAGCGCGTCGGCGCGCTCGGGCGAGCGGTTCACCACCACCATCTCGGTGATGCCGGCATCCAGCAGCGCCGGTGCCACCCCGCGTGCGGCGCCGCCGGCGCCCAGCAGCAACACGCGACGACCGCGCAGATCCAGGCCGTGGCGATCGGTGAGGTCACGCACCAGGCCGACGCCGTCGGTGTTGTCGCCCTGCCATTGGCCATCGTTGCGCACCAGCGTGTTCACCGCTCCGGCCAGCTGCGCGCGATCGCTCAGGCTGGCGGCCAGCGCAAAGGCGGCCTCCTTCAACGGCAGGGTGACGTTTGCGCCCTTGCCGCCTTCGTCGGCGAAGCGCTGCAGCGTGCTGGCGAACGCGTCCGGCGGCGCATCGATGGCGGTGTAGTCCAGCGCGATGCCGGTCTGCTTGCCGAAGTCGGCATGGATGGCCGGCGACAGCGAATGGGCGACAGGGTGACCGAACACGGCATAACGGGATACGGGCATGAAACGCTCTCTGGTTGACTAGACTGTGCTCGACTTGGAGCAGGAACACCGCATGCAACTTCGATGGACGCCGCTCGCGCTGGCGGCGAGTTTACTCTTCGTCCCGTCCGCGTCGGGACTTGCCGAGTTCGGCATCGAAGGCATGGGTGTGGTGTCCACGCCGGCCAACGAGACGCATGCCACGCTCAGCCCGGATGGGCAGCGCATCGTCTGGGCCAGCGACCGCGCCGGCGGCGTCGGGGGGTGGGACCTGTGGCAGGCGCAGCTGCGCGGCGGGCGTTGGCAGGACGCGCAGCCGCTGCCGCTCAACACCGCCCAGGACGAGATCACGCCGCTGTTCAGTGCCGATGGACGCTGGCTGCTGTTCGCCTCATCGCGGCCCGGCGGCGCCGGTGGCAGCGATCTGTACCGCGTACCAGTGGATGCGCAAGGCGGCCTGGGCGCGGTGCAATCGCTGGGCGCGGCGATCAACAGCCGCGGCAACGAGCGCGCACCGAGCCTGTCGCTGGACGGCACGCGCCTGCTGTTCGCCAGCGATGGCCATCGCGGCGCCGGTGGCCTGGATGTGTTTGTGGCGCGCTGGGACGGGCGCGCGTTCACCGCACCTGCGCCGCTGCGCGACATCAATACCGCCGCCGACGAACTGGATGCGGCCTGGCTCGGCGACGGGCGTGGCCTGGTGTGGGCGCGCGGCGCAGTCGATGGCCCCAGCCAGTTGCTGCTGGCCGCATGCAACAACGGGCACTACGCCCAGGGCCAGCCGTTGCCGCTATCGTTCAACGGGCCGCAGGAGCGCACGTTTGCGCCGGTGGTGGATGCAGCCAAACCGGGCGAACTGCTGGTGACCGGCAGCGCACGCGCACCACGCGCGGGCCAGCTGGATATCTACCGGATGAAGGCGCCGGCGGTGGAGGGCAATGCCAGCTGCCGCTGAGGGCGGATGGATGCGCGAAGTCAAAATAAAAGCGGCTGGCAAAGCACTTCGCGCTGGTCTATTTCAGAGCGGATGGTGTAGGTCTTCAATGCAGAGCGGCTGAGCTGCGGCTTGGTTGTGACTTGCGGCTTGATCGGCGGCGTGGCTGCAGGGCCCTTGCCCGCCTACCATCGCGGGACACGCTGCAAGTACGTCCTTGTAAGCTCTTACGCGACGGTAGCCGGGCAAGGACCAGTCGAGATGGTCGGTGTGCATGGCTTTCAGCAAAACAATCAGCAAACTCTATGGTTCGGTGCTCTCGCCGCTTGCGGGACCGTGTGGCGGCATGGATGCCGCCACCGAGCCTCCACGGACGGATTCACGGCGTGTCACGCGAGCGGTGAGGGCGCCGCACACTCGACCAACCAGGCTTTGACATGTTGTTAGGGAAGCTCTGAACAACTCTTTCATAGGCTTCCGATCGACGCCTTGAATAGACTAAATCACGCGCAAGTGCTTGATTTTCAGCGACGGCGATTGTCGTGATCAGGCCAGATTGCAAATCTCTCTCGCTGGGTCATGAGTTATTCAGAGGTTCCTTAGCCCCTACAAGGCTGCGACGCAATGGTCATGACTGCGTTCAATACACATCGCGCCGATAGCGGCCCGCTGCGGTAAGCGCGTCCACGCGGGTGTCGCCCAGCAGTTCGCGCAGCGTGACGTCGACCGCGCGCGCCATGCTGTCCAGGCTGCCGCAAACGTAGATCACCGCACCGCGATCGATCCAGTGCCGTAGCGCGTCGCCGGCATCGCGCAATTGATGCTGCACGTAGCGCTTGTGCGGCTGATCGCGCGAGAACACCCAGTCCAGTTGTTGCAGATGACCGCTTACCTGCCAGGCCTGCAGTTCCTCGGCCAACAGCCGGTCGTGTGCGGCATGGCGTTCGCCGAACAGCAGCCAATGCCCGTGCACGCCGGCCAGCTCGGCCTCGCGCAACAAGGCGCGCAACCCGGCGATGCCGGTGCCGTTGCCGATCAACACCATCGGCGCCGCTTCGATGCGATGGAAGCCTGGATTGGTGCGCAACCGCGCGCGCACTGCCGCCCCCATCGGCGCATGACAGATCAACCAGCCCGAGCCCAGCCCTGGACTGCCATCGCTGCGGGTGGTCAGGCGCACCACTGCGGTGGCCACGCCATCGGCCGGCACGCTGGCCAGCGAGTAGTCGCGCGTGGGCAACCAGTCGCAGGCATCCAGCCAGGTTTGTGGATCCGGACACGGCGCTGGCGGCGTCGCAGGCGCGGGCGGCAGCACACGCTCGGCAGCAGCCTGATGCAGCGGCAGCAACTGCGCATCGACATGCACCAACGCATCGGACGGCAGGCCCCACGCCGCCAGACACGCACGCACCTGCGCATCGGCGTGCGCAGGCTGCACTTCGAGGATATCGCCCGCCTGCCAGTGCGCCTCAAGCGGTGACTGCAGGTCGATGCACCAGATCGGCGCGCCCTCGCTACCCGGGTTGAGATGCGTGCGCGACGACAGCGTCCACTCGGTCAGGCGCGGACGCGTCAGCGCAACCGCGGCCAGCGGCGCGCCGGCAATCTGCGCCAGCTGCGCATGCCATTGCGCCAGCGCCTGCGGATCGGCGTTGTCCATTTCCACGGCAGGAAACAACGCGCGTGCACCCTGCGCGTCCAGCCACTGCTCGATGCGCCGCGAAAACCCGCAAAACTGCGCGTATTGGCGGTCACCCAATGCCAGCACCGCGTAGGCCAGCTGCGGCAAGCCGATGCGTTGGCGCATCAGTTCGCGCTCGAACCCACGCGCCGCATCCGGCGGCTCGCCATCGCCGAACGTGCTGATCACCAGCAAGGCGTGCCGGGTGGCCTGCAGTTGCTGCGCATCCACCTGCGCCAGCGCGCGCACCTGCACCGGCAGGCCGGCCGCTTGCAGATGCCCGGCCGCCTGCCAGGCCAGCCGTTCGGCAAAGCCGCTCTGGCTGGCGAAGGCGATCAACCACGGCTCGGCCCGCGAGGCCGGCGGTGCGTTCTGCAGCACCACGCGTGCGGCGCGCAACTCGCGCTTCTTGCGGCGGCGATCCAGGTACAACATCCAGCCGCTGATGAAGAACACCGACATGCCGAGGCTCGCCAGCATCACCACGATGCGCCCCGGCAAGCCGAAGAAACTGCCCGAATGCAGCGGGAACATGCTCACCAGCCATTGCTGGCCGCGCGGCAACCGCGCGTAATCCTGGCGCTGCAGCAAGGCGCCGCTGGCCGCGTCGATGTCCAGATTGTCGTAGGCGCGGTCGTGGTCGGGCCGATCCGGAAAAAACCGCACGCTCATCGGTTGCCCGGCGCGGGTGGGCACCCGTAGATCCAACGCGGCGTGATGGGTCCCAGGGATACCGTCCAGGGTGCGCTGCACACGTGCGTAATCGACCGTCGCCGGCCGATGATCGCCCCCGTCGCCGCGCATGGCCGGCTCCTTGCCGAGCAAGGCCGCCATGCCGTCGCGGTACCAGTCGTACGACCAGGTCAGCCCGGTCAGCGCAACCAGCAGATAGACCAGCAGACACCAGGTGCCGAACACCGCGTGCAGGCTCCACAGAAAACTGCGCCCCTGCCGCCGCCATTCCACCACCCACCAGGTTCGCAGCCTCCACCAGCGCCGCGGCCAACGCAGATACAGCCCGGACGCGCAGAAAAACAGCAGGATCAAGGCGCATGCCCCGGTCACTGCCTGGCCGCGCTTACCTGCTGCCAGATGGCGGTGCAGGTCTTCGATAAACGCAAATGCGCCAATCAAGCGCGGTGCGTCAACGCGCTCACCGGTGTACGGGTCGAAGTAAACGCGCCCGCCGCCCTTGCCCGCCAGACGTGCGTTGGATGGCCGCGCGCCGGTGGGGTCGATCAGCATGCGTGTCACCGCCTGCTGTTTTCCTGCGTCGCGCGGCAGCAGGTCGAGGCGCTGCAGCAACACATCCACCGGCAACGCACGCTCGCTGGCGGCGTGCCGCACCGCCAGCTGCGCGATGGCCGGGTTGGCCAGCCGCACGATTTCGTTTTCGAAGGACATCAGCGCGCCGGTCACGCCCATCACCGACAGCACCAGACCGGCGGTGATGCCGAGCAGCCAGTGCAGTTGGAACAGAACCGTCTTGAACACGCGCGAACAACCTGGAGCAGCAAGGCTCTCCATTGTAGATGAGAATCGTTATCGCAGTTGGCGCACTTGGTTCGATCGCGATTGCGTGGTCTCGTAGGCGGTCTGCCCGATTACGGCTCCTGCGCATCTAAATCAATGCTTAGTTGTCGGCCTGTCAGGCCGGCGCCGTGCCAGGTGCGGGAGGTCGATCGCATGGCATCAGATCAATCGCTGCAGCGCGAAGCAGGCCGGCTGTGCCGGTCCGTGCAAACACGCGGAAGATCCGACCAAAAGATCGACGGCCTGCTTCACTACATCGCACCCACCTGCAGCGGCATCCACGAAAGATGCCGCCACAGCGCCGCTCCACGCAGCACGTCTGGACGCGCTCAGCCTTCGCGCAACCAGCGCGCCACTTGCGGCGCGAAATACGTCAGCACGCCGTCGGCACCGGCGCGCTTGAAAGCCATCAGCGCTTCCAGCACGCACTTGCGTTCGTCCAGCCAGCCGTTGGCGGCGGCCGCCTTGAGCATCGCGTACTCGCCGCTGACCTGGTAGGCAAACGTCGGCACGCGAAATTCTTCCTTCACCCGGCGCACCACATCCAGATACGGCATGCCCGGCTTGACCATCACCATGTCCGCGCCTTCTTCCAGGTCCAGCGCGATCTCGCGCATGGCCTCGTCGCTGTTGGCCGGGTCCATCTGATAGGTGGTCTTGTCGGCCTTGCCCAGATTGCCGGCGCTGCCCACCGCATCGCGGAACGGGCCGTAGAACGCCGAGGCGTACTTGGCCGAATACGCCATGATGCGCAAGTTGAGATGGTCGTCGGCATCGAGCGCGCGGCGGATCGCGCCGATGCGACCATCCATCATGTCCGAGGGCGAAATGATGTCCACCCCGGCCTGCGCATGCGACAGCGATTGCTTGACCAACGCCTCGACAGTGATCTCGTTGAGCACATAGCCGGTGTGATCGATGATGCCGTCCTGGCCGTGCGTGGTGTACGGGTCCAGCGCCACGTCGGTCATGATCCCCAGCTCCGGGAAGCGCGATTTGAGCGCGCGCACCGCACGCTGCGCCAGACCGTCCGGGTTCCAGGCTTCGGCGGCATCCAGACTCTTGCCGGCCGGGTCGATCACCGGGAACAGATCGATCACCGGGATGCCCAGTTCCAGCGCGTTTTCCGCCTCGCGCAGCAGCTCGTCCAGCGACAGCCGCTCCACGCCCGGCATCGAGGCGATGGGCGCGCGGCCGGACAATTCATGCACGAACACCGGCCAGATCAGATCATCGGTGGTCAGGGTGTTTTCGCGCATCAACCGACGCGAAAACGCATCGTGGCGCATGCGACGGGGGCGATAGTGCGGATGGGCCATGACACGGCTCCTTGAGATAGCGCGTCAGTTTACGCCCGCCATTGCGTGCGGGACGCGCTGCGACGCAGTGTCGCAGCGCTGCAACGGCATGGCAGGCCGCGATCGGCGTGGCCTATCTGCAGGTCGGGCAGAGCTCCCAAGGCTGGGAATGCAAGCCCTGCCCGATGCGTGCGTCGACACACACGCCGACGCACATTTGCATCAGCGCCTTGTCGAAAGCGCCCTAGATCACCCCGCCACCCAGGCTCAGGCGGATCACTCCAACCACGATCACCAACCCGTTGAGCAGCAAGCCGGTCTTGGCCCGGCCGCGGTTGCCGGCCGAGGTGAACAACAGCGCGATCGCCGCGATCAGCGCACCCACTGCCGCGAACGGAATCAGGAACCAGTTGCCCCACCCCAGCAGCGGGATGAAGGCCAGCACCATCCACAGCAACGCCACAATGCCCCAGAGCAGGCTGATCAATCCCACGTGCCACCTCGTCCATCGAAGAAAGGCCGAGCTTAACGGGCTACCTGCCAAGACGCCGTGGGCGGGTGGTCACCCTGACCAATGGCGGCTTGGCAGCAGCCTCACATGGGCATGACTAGGGTGCGACAAGGTCTGGCGCGATGCAGTGCGACTGACAAACCCACACGGGCAGCCACCGCCAGGTGGCGCGGCGAGCGCTCGGCGCGGACTGGACCGTTCGTACGCAGTGGCTCCTCCGCGTCGCCGGCCCCCATCCGAGGGCGGCTTGTTACCTCGTGTTAGCCACTCTTCAGTCCGGGCGCCGGATCATCGCCGTCATCACCATCATTCAGGGGCCACATCATGAACAGGCATTTCGTCGTCGGCGCTGTACTGGCCCTGCTGCTGGCCGGCTGCGCCAGCAGCTCCAAGGTGATGCTCGGCCAGGCGCGCGCGCCGATCGACCCCACCCAGGTGCAGGTCTATTCGCATGCCCCGGTCGGCTCGGTGGAGATCGCCCAGCTCGAATCCACCAGCGCCGCCGGCTTCGGCACCCAGGGCCAGACCGACGCGGCCGTGCAACGGCTCAAGCGCGAAGCCGCCAAGCTCGGCGCCAACGGCGTGGTCATCGTCGGCGTCGGCTCCGAGCGCTCCGGCGGCGGCCTGTCGGTCGGCGGTGGCAGCTACGGCGGCCGCGTCGGCGGCGGTTTGGGGATCGGCATTCCGACCACGCAAAAGCGCGCGGCCGGGATGGCGATCTGGGTGCCGGCGGGGGCTGACACCGGCGCCATGCCGGACGCACCACCTCAAGCGCGCTAACCGTCCAACGGCTTTAACATGAGGCGGCTGACGACAGCTGCCTCATGCCGGTGTAGCCCTAGCTACTCAGCGCTTGTTCTGCTGCGCCGGAATGAACTGCGTCTCCACCGCCTTGGCCAGCTGATCCGGTGGGAGCAGGCCCTGGTCGAGCAGGAAGTTGTTGAAGGCCAGGCGGTCGAACTTCTTGCCTAGCGCCAGTTCGGTGCGCATGCGCAGTTCGAGGATGCGGGTGTAGCCGTAGAAGTAACTGCCGGCCTGGCCGGGGGCGCGGACGGTGTAGCGGTCCAGTTCCTGGCGGGTCATCGCTGGCGAAAGGCCGACGTCGTCTTCCAGTACCTGGCGCGCGCGTTCGCGGTCGATCTGGCCGAGGTTGAGCATGGGATCGAGCATGGCGCGGGCGGCGCGCAGCAGGCGGAACTGCAGGGCGATCAGCTGCCCGTCGAGCGGCTCGTACGGGACCATTTCGGCTTCGGCATACAGCGCCCAGCCTTCGACGTTGACCGAGTTGAACGCAAACATGCTGCGCGCCAGCGAGACGCCGCGTTCGACCATGGCGGTGAACTGCAGTTCGTGGCCAGGGCGGCCTTCGTGCGCGCTGAGCGTCCAGGCGGCCGAGCCGAAGTTGAAGTCGTCATACTGCTCCTTCTTGCTGCCGTCGGCGGTCGGGTTGCCCAACGGCAGCACGAACTGGCCCTGCTGGCCGGTATTGCCGATCAGCGGTGCCGGCAGGAAATGCGGCGCGGGTTGTGCGGCGCTTTCGGCGGCACTGCCCAGGCGCATCTGCATCGGGCGGTTGGGTACATCGACGATGCGCTGCTGACGGATGATCGGGTCGATCTGGTCGATCACGCCGCGGTAGTAGGTTTCCAGCTGGTCATCGGCGATGGTGTTGCCCTTGAGCGCACGGATCACCTGCACATAGTCGCTGCCCTGCACGCCCTTGGCCTTGGCCACCAGCGGCGCCAGCTGGCGCATGGCCGAGCGGGTCTCCATGAATTCCAGTTGCGCGCGCTGGATCAGCTGCTGCGGGGCGATATCGATACCGACTTGCTTGAGCTGGAACGCGTAAAGCGGCTCGGGCAGGCGAGTGTCCTGGCGCGCCTTGGGCAGCACGGTGGTGCGGGTCCAGGCGCCATATTCCTTGAGCTGGGTGGCCATGGCCTTGAGCGCTTCGTCGGCGCCGGCGATCTTGTACTTGGCGAACAGCTCGCCGATGCCTGCGACATAGGTGTCAACATTGGCCAGCGCCTGTTCCACTTCGCGCTGGGTGGGCTGCAGCAACGCTGTGTTGCTCAGCTTTTCCTCGTAGCGCTGGCGCGCTAGCGTGGTGGTGGGCGTGCTCCCCGGCACCAGGCCGACATACCGCTTGAGGCGGTCCAGCGCCTTGGCGCGGCGCTCGGGCACGGTCTGGTCGGACAGCAGACCATTGAGGCCACTGAAGACCGCCTCAGGCGCGTCGCTCCAGGGCAACAGATACCGCTCGTTGAGCTCGCTGCCTTCGATGTTCTGCTCGGCAGCGCCGATCATGATCTGCAGGTCCTGGCGCACGTTGGCATCGCGCTCGGTGGCGAGCTTGGTCTGCAGCGTGGCGCGCGCGGCGCGCATGGCATCGCGATAACGCGCGGCGTTGTCCGGCCCCAGGTCGACAACCTGATCGTCGTAGCCGGGCACACCGAAGAAGCTGGCGTATTCGGGCTGGAACGGCGCCTGCGCGTTGAGCAGGATCTGCGCATAGCCGTTGCTGGTCTGCACCCAGGCCGGGCTGGCGGGTTGTGTGGGCGCGGTCTTGCCGGTCTGTGCCTGCAACGGCAACGAAGAACCGAGCGCCAGCGCAACGGCGAGAACGAGTGGCTTCATGAGGCAGATCCGCGAATTGAGTAGCGCGACCCTACGCATCCGCAGCGGCGGCGGCAATCCGCCTTAGGTCATGGCATGCGGGGCTGCGGCTGCGCAGACGTCGCTGGCGACAGGTTGATCGGGTCGCCGTGTGGACCGGCAAACGTCAGGGTCTGGTAGGTCCAACGGCCGTGCCTGCGCGTGGCATCCACTTGCACGTTGCCGCTACCGCGCGGCCCGTGCAGGCCCACGCTGAAATGCGCCTCACCGATGTCGCCGACATAACTGATGCTGCCATCGGGCAGAAACGCGTCGGTGATGGGAGTGCCCAGGGTCTGCACGATATGCGTGTCGGCCTTGGCGATGCGCAGCGCGTCGCGGTACACATCGCTGGATTTCACCGCCGCGGTAATTACGTAGATCAACGCGCCGATCACCAATGCCAGCAGCAGGAATAGCGCCACGCCGATGCCGGGAACGACCCACTTCCAATGCCGGCTCCAGAACTCGACAGAGCGCAAGCGCTGCGGCGATGCAACGGGAATGGGGGGCGGCAGCGACATGGCACTCGGTGTGCGAACGCAAGGGAAACCGACAGGCGATACATCTAACGCAGCGGCAACCGTCTACTGCTGCGACGGCATCAGACAGCGCTGCAAAAACGCCTCGGCGGTCTTGTACCGGTGCAATGCATTACTGCCGGATAGCCCGTGCTTTGCGCCTGGGTACGTCATCAACTCGAACGGCGTACCGCGCTGCTGCAGCTCGCTCATCAACACGGTGGAATTGGTGAACAGCACATTGTCGTCGGCCATGCCGTGGATCAGCAGCAGCTTGGCGTGCAGGCCATCCAGATGGGTGGCGACGCGCGCGTTGCGATAGCCATCGGCGTTGCCGGCCGGCAGGTCCATGTAACGCTCGGTGTAGTGGGTGTCGTACAGACCCCAATCGGTGACCGGTGCGCCGGCTACGCCGCAGGCATAGGCGTCGCTGTGTTTGGCCAGCAGCATCAGCGTCATGTAGCCGCCGTTGGACCAGCCCTGCACGCCGATGCGCGCCGGGTCCACCCAACGCTGGGTCTTGAGCCAGGCAATGCCTTGCAGCTGGTCGTCCACCTCCACCGTGCCCTGCTTGCCATACAGCGCGCCGCCGAAGTCGCGGCCGCGGCGCGGGGTGCCGCGGTTATCCAGCGAAAACACCACATAGCCGCGCTGCGCAAGATATTGATCGAACAACGCATCGCCACGGCTGGGCCAGGCATCGAGCACGGTTTGTGCAGCGGGGCCGCCGTAGACATAGACGATGACCGGGTAACGCTTGCTCGCATCGAAGTTGTCCGGCTTGGTGAGCCGGTAGTGCAGTGGTGTCTTGCCATCGGCGGCGGTGAGCGTGCCGAAATCGATCGGGCGCTGCGCGTCGCGGTACCTGGCATACGGATGGTGCGGATCGGCCAAGTCGTTCTTGAGCAGGGTGGCGATTTTTTCGCCATTGGCACGAAACAGCTCGATCTGCGGCGGTGTGGTGGTGTTGGACCAGGTGTCGACATACACGCTGGCATTGTTGGCGAAGCTGGCCGCATGCGTGCCATTGGATATCGAGCGTTTCTCGATGGCGCCGCCGGCCAGTGATACCGCGTAGAGGTGGGTCTGCGTGGGCGAGTCCTTGCTGCCGGCGAAGTACACCAGGCCGGCCTGCTCGTCGACGGCCAGCAGCGCGTCCACCACCCAGGCGCCTGAGGTCAGCGGCGTGAGCGTGGCGCCGTCTTCGGAGGCGAGGTACAGATGCTCGTAACCACTGCGCTCGGAATTCCAGACGAAGCGGCCGTCATTGAGAAAACGCAGATCGTTGGTGAGTGGCACCCAGGTGGGCGAGCTCTCGGTGATCAGCGTGCGTTGCTTGCCGCTGGCCAGCGTCGTTTCGATCAGTTCGAGCCTTTTCTGATCGCGCGATTGACGCTGAAAGGTGAGTCGCTGCGCATCGCGCCAATCCACACGTGCCAGGTAGATGTCCGGCTGCTTGCCCAGATCGATCCAGATCGGTACGGCGGCGGCGCGCGGTGCGATCACGCCCAGCTGCACGGCGACGTTCGGTTGGCCGGCCTGCGGGTAGCGCTGGCTGATTACCTCGGTGTGGTCGGCATAGACTTCCGGGCGTTTTTGCACCGGCACCTGCGCTTCATCGATGCGCGCGAAGGCGATCGCCGAGTCATCCGGCGCCCACCAATACCCGGTGTGGCGATCCATTTCTTCGTCGGCGACGAATTCGGCCACGCCGTTGCCGATGGTCTCGCTGCCGTCGCGGGTGAGCTGCAGCTGCTTGCCGCTGGCCAGGTCGATCACCCACAGATTGCGCTCGCGCACGAAGCTGACAAAACCGCCCTTGGGCGAGAGCTTGGCGTCGGTGGCGAAGCCTTCGCCGTGGGTCAGCTGGCGCACTGCGGCGGCGCCGGTCTTGTGCAGGTCGTACAGATACAACTCGCCGCCCAGCGGGAACAACAGCGCCTGCGCATCCGGCGCCCACTGGTAGTCGACGATGCCGGTGAGCGCGGCGATGCGTTGGCGCTCGCGGCGGGCCTTTTCCACATCGCTGAGCGTTTCGGTGCCGGGCAACACCACTTTGGAATCGACCAGCAGGCGGGTCTGGCGGCTGGCGATGTCGTATTCCCAGAGATCCAGCTGGTTGCGGTCGCTGTCCTTGCCGCGCAGGAAGGTGACGCGCGAGCCGTCCGGGGCCACCTTGGGCTTGAGCAATGTCGGCCCCGACAGCGGCAACGGGCCGGTGATGGCCTCCAGGGTGAGTTTTTCGGCGTGGGCCATGGGGACGGTGCTGAGCATGAGGGCAAGGGCGGCGAACAGGGCGCGCATCGAAGATCCTGTCTGGAGACAGCGCACAGGATGCGGGGGCGTGGAGTGTTTGAGAAGCGTGGCGATGGTGTATGTGCGCCACGGGATGGTGCGCGCGTGGGTGTATGCGGGTGCTGCAGGGCTGTGCTGCGGGTGTGATCGCTCTGCTTTGGCTAGCAGAACTGCGTTTGGGCTGGTGGTTGCAGTTGCCGCGCTGCCGATGGTGCATGCGTATTTCGTGCGAAGCAGATTGCCGGGCGCGGCAGGTCTGGCGCTACTTGCGTACCCTCACCCCAACCCCTCTCCCGGGGGGAGAGGGGCTCGATCAACCGCGTTCGATTTGTCGCGTGCGGTTGATGTGCGCGAGTGCCGCTGCTAACGCTTGCTGTTGTTGCTTGCGTTTGCTGTTGCTGCGCAGTTGCAACAGTCGCCGCGATCGCCGCGTGTACTGCTGCGCGAACGCTCCTACCGCGTTGCCTCAACGCTTGCCGAACAGGTGCTTGCGCTCTTCGTCGCTGAGCGGCTTGCCGGCGTTGGGGTTGACCTGCTCCTTGAGCGCATACGCGCGTTGGGTGGCCGGGCGGGCGGCGATGGCGGTGTGCCAGCGGTGCAGATTCGGAAACGCTTCGAAGTCGGGCTTGAGGTCGCCATACGCCTCCAGCCAGGGGTAGCTGGCCATGTCGGCGATGCCGTAATCGTCGCCGGCCAAAAACGCATGCTCGGCCAGGCGCTTGTCGAGCACGCCATGCAGGCGGCGGACTTCGGCGTTGTAGCGGTCGATTGCGTAGGCAATCTTTTCGGGCGCGTAGACATTGAAGTGGCCCATCTGGCCGCTCATCGGGCCCAGCCCGCCCATCTGCCAGAACAACCACTCCAGTGCGGCGATGCGGCCGCGAGCGTCGCGGGGCAGAAAGCGGCCGGTCTTCTCGGCCAGATACAGCAGGATCGCGCCGGACTCGAACACCGCCTGCGGCGCACCGCCATCGGCCGGGGCATGGTCGACGATGGCCGGCATCTTGTTGTTGGGCGAAATCTGCAGGAACGCCGGCTCGAACTGGTCGCCCTTGCCGATGTTGACCGGCTTGAGCGTGTAGTCCAGCCCGGCCTCTTCCAGGAACAAGGTGAGTTTGTGGCCGTTGGGGGTGGGCCAGTAGTACAGGTCGATCATTCGGTTCGCTCCGGTGCGTAAGGGGTAATCAGCGCGACCGACGGCATGCAAGGCAGTCTTTGGCACGCATGCAAGCTGCCTGAGGTCGGCAACCTGCCGTGCCCAAGCTGCGCAAAGCCGCTTGCGTGGACGCGCGCAGTCGCAGACCGGTCGCACTGATGTAGGTGGCACTGTGCCATCGACCCCCGATGGTACGGCCAAGCGATCGGCTGCGGCGGCGTCGAACGCCGCACCCACTGGAACGATGTGTGACGTCTTTGGCTTGCGGCCGATGCTGCACTGCAAATTGACTTTGTTAAGCCAGCGCTAACAAATGCGCGATTGCTGTTCGACCTTTGCCTGTCCCGTTTGGGGCCGGCTTTCTTTGCTTGGGGATGCAATCATCGTGAGAGAGCTACGCACCCTGCCGCGCACGCGGCGCTTGACGTCTGCCTTGTTATTCGCATTGTCGACGCCGCTGGCCGCGCAAACCGCGCCGGCGCCGCAGTCGGCCTCGACCGTCCCCGGCTCCAGCCAGGCCGACCCTGCCACGCTCGATACCGTCCAGGTCAGCGGTATCCGCGGCAGCCTCACTTCGTCGATGAACGTCAAGCGCGACGCGCAGGGCATCGTCGACGGCATCGTGGCCGAGGACATCGGCAAGTTCCCCGATACCAACCTGGCCGAGTCGCTGCAGCGCATCAGCGGCGTGTCGATCGACCGTTCGCTGGGCGAAGGCTCGCGCGTCACCGTGCGCGGCGTCGGCCCGGACTTCAACCTGGTGCTGTTGAACGGCCGGCAGATGCCGGGCGCCAGCATCGAAGAATCCAATGCCTCCAACTCGCGTGCGTTCGACTTCGCCAACCTGGCGTCCGAGTCGATCTCCGGCATCGAGGTGTTCAAGACCAGCCGCGCCAGCACGCCCACCGGCGGCATCGGTGCCACCATCAACATCAAGACCGCCCGGCCGCTGGACAACCCGGGCATGCATGCCAATGTGGGCCTCAAGGGCGTGCACGATGCGTCCAACGAGAACCTGCCCGGCCGCCTGCAGGGCGATTCGCTGACGCCGGAAATCTCCGGCATCTTCAGCACCACCTCGGCCGACGGACGCTTTGGCGTGTCGCTGAGCGGTAGCTACCAGGAACGCGACTTCGGCTACAGCCAGGTCGGCGTGCCCAACGGCTGGCGCTCGTTCCGGGGCGATTCCACCGCCTACGGCACCATCCCGCAGCCGGGCACGCCGGGCTCGGAGAACATCGTCAACCGCCCCGGCCCGAACGATATCTACTCGGTGCCGCAGAACCTCAACTACCGCGTGGTCGGCGTCGAACGTCAGCGCACCAACGGCCAGCTGGTGCTGCAGTACAAGCCGCTGGACAACATCACCACCACGCTGGATTACACGTACTCGGAAAACAAGATCCAGCAGCAGCGCAACGAAATGTCGGTGTGGTTCAACTACGGCCCCTCCGCCAGCGCCTGGACCAATGGTCCGGTGGCAGGCCCGATCACCTACTCGGAAATCGTCAACCCGGCTACCAGCGATCTGGCTACCGCCGGCTCCAACGCGGCCACGCGCAACCAGAACAAGTCGCTGGGCTTCAACGTGGATTGGGCGGTGAACGATCAGTTCAAGCTCAACTTCGATATCCACCGCTCCACCGCCGAAGCCGGCGCGGACAGCCCGTACGGGTCGAGCAATTCGCTGGGCGTGTCCGGCTTCTACCGCGGCACCTCGGTAGTGGATTTCAGCAAGGATTTCCCGGTATTGCAGCAGCAGTTGGGCTTCGGCCTGAACGGGCTGGACCCCTCGCGCACGCTGGTCACCGGCTCGGCGTTCCGCAACAGCTACATGAAATCCGAGATCGACCAGGCACAGGTCAACGGCGACTTCACCTTCGAAAATTATTCGCAGTTGAAGTTCGGTATCGGCAGCACCGAAGTCAAGAACCGTTCGGCGTTCTCGAACGTGCAGCGCGATACCTGGGGCGGCAACGGCACCGCGGCCGATTATCCGGACGATTTGTGGATTCCCAGCTCATTCGCGCAGTACTTCGATGCGATCGGCGGCAGCGGCAACCCGGCGCAATTCAACCAGTTGTTCCTGTTCGACTTCGAGCGCGCACGTCAGGCCGCCGCGCAAGCTGCAGGCGATGAGTCGCTGTACCGCATTGCGCCGGTGTTCACCACCGACCGCCGCGTGACCGAAAAATCCAAGAACGCCTACCTGCAGTGGAACAATAGCTGGGACGAGTTGCGCGTGCCGATCAGCCTGGCCGCCGGTGTGCGTTACGAAGAAACCAAGGTGGACGCGCAGGCGCTGGTGCCGGTGGCCGTCGGCATCGATTGGGTCGCCAACAACGAGTTGCCGATCCGTCTGTCCGACTCCGCCTTCGCCGGCGGCAGCGGCAAGTACGAATACTGGCTGCCCAGCCTGGACCTGAGCTTCAAGCTCACCGAGGATCTGGTGTTGCGCGGCAGCTACGGCGAAACCATCGGCCGTCCCGGCTGGGGCGACATCCAGGGCGGGCAGACGCTCAACCAGATCGCACGCCTGGAAGGCGGCACCGGCCAGGAAGGCAACCCCGGCCTGAAGCCGCTGCTCTCGCACAACATCGATTTCTCGCTGGAGTGGTACTACAGCGATGCCAGCTACGCCTCGGTGGGCTTTTTCCGCAAGAACATCGACAACTACATCGGCGTGACCACGCGCAACGACACCTCGCTGGGATTGAACACCCCGGTGGGCGGTGCGTACTGGAACGAAGCGCTGGGCAACGGCTGCGCCTCGGCCGACCTGACCTGTATCCGCAACTACATCTTCCGCAACCGCGGCGGCGCGCCCGGCGTGGTGCGCGGAGCCGACGATGCCAACGGCAACGCCACCGGCGTAATCAGCGGGCAGCCGGGCGACCCGGTGGCCAACTTCGCCATCACCGCGCCGGCCAACCAGCGCTCGGCGTCGCTGGACGGGTGGGAGTTCAACCTGCAGCACATGTTCGGCGCCAGCGGCTTCGGCGTGTCGGCCAACTACACCAAGGTCGACTCCGGGCTGACCTACGACAACGCGGTGATCGGCGAGCAGTTCGCGCTGGAAGGCCTGAGCGATTCGGCCAACCTGGTCGGTTTCTACGACAAGGACAAGTGGCAGGTGCGTGCGGCCTACAACTGGCGCGACGAGTTCCTGGCCGCGCGTTTCGACGGCAGCGGCCAGCCCAACCCGGTCTACACCGAAGCCTATGGCCAGCTGGATCTGAGCATCGGCTACCAGTGGAACGAGAACCTGTCGCTGAGCCTGGAGGCGATCAACCTCACCGACGAAGTGCAGCGCCAGCACGGCCGGCAGAAGAATCAGATCGTCTATGCCACCCAGACCGGCCCGCGCTACATGCTGGGCCTGCGCTACAAGTTCTGGTGATGTAATTGCGGCACCGAGCGTCCCGGCAGCGCGTCTGCCGGGACGCTTGCACGACCTTCCTGCGACAGGTGCAGCACGACAGCGGCACTTGCCGCGCGAGGGGTAACTGTCCAAGCATGGGCCACGCGCCCCCGCGTGATGTGGCGACCCCCATGACCAATGCTGTGTTGTTGAACAATCTCGATCACCGCGATCTGCGCGTGATCACCGCCCATGGCGCCGCCTATGGCGATGACGTGATGTCGGCGGCGACGTTTCCGCAGGAATTCCGTCAGCTGCAGGGCCAGTACCCGATCGTGTTCCACCGCAACGACAGCGGGCGGTTTCAACCGCTGGCCCTGCTGGGATTACGCCTGGGCGAAAACCTGTTTCTGGATGGCGCGCGCTGGGATGCGCCGTATGTGCCACTGGCGATCCAGCGCCAACCGTTTCTGATCGGCCAGCAACCGGAGGGGCCGATGGTGCACGTGGATCTGGACAGCCCACGCATCAGCACCCAGGACGGCGAGCTGCTGTTCCGCGAACACGGCGGCACCACCGATTTTCTGTATCACATCAGCCAATTGCTGCGCACGCTGCACGATGGGCTGGCGGCGAGCGAGGCCTTCGTCGAGCGCCTGCTGCGCTACGAGTTGCTGGAACCATTCGTGTTCGAAGCGACCCTGGATAACGGCCTGGACTGCCGGCTGGCCGGCCTGCACACCGTGCACGAAGAACGCCTGCGCTCGCTCGGCAAGACGGCGCTGCTGGACCTGCACCGGCACGGCGATCTGGAGCCGCTGTACATGGCGGTGGCCTCGGTCGCGCAATTCCGCCACCTGCTCGAACGCCTGAATCGCCGCCATGCCGGTTGAGCCACGCGCCATCGACGAACGCCACGGCCTGGATCCGCAGCAGCTGGATCCTGCGCTGCTGCGTTCGACCACGCCGCTGGTCCTGCGCGGGCTGGTGCGCGACTGGCCGTTGGCCCGCGCCGGTGCGCAGTCCGCGCAGGCGGCCGCCGCGTATCTGCGTGGATTCGATCGCGGCGAAGCGGTGGTGGCGCAAGTCGGACCACCGGAGATCGGCGGGCGGTTCTTCTACAACGCGGACATGAGCGGCTTCAACTTCCGCCCCGAGCGCGTGCCACTGACGGTGGTGCTGGACACCTTGTTGCGCGACCTGCACAACGCGCAGCCGCCGGCAATCTATGTCGGCTCCACCACGCTGGACACCTACCTGCCCGGCCTGCGCGCGGCCAATCCCATCGTGCTACCGCAGGCCGATCCGCTGGCCAGCATCTGGATCGGCAACCGCACGCGGATCGCTGCACATCAGGACCTGCCGGACAACCTGGCCTGCGTGGTCGCCGGTCGCCGCCGCTTTACGTTGTTTCCGCCCGAGCAGTTGAGCAATCTGTACATCGGCCCGCTGGATCTGACCCCGGCCGGGCAGCCGGTCAGCCTGGTGGACATCGCCGCGCCGGACCTGCAGCGCTTTCCGCGCTATGCGCAGGCGCTGGAACATGCCGTGGTCGCCGAACTGGAACCAGGCGATGCGCTGTTCATTCCCAGCATGTGGTGGCACCACGTGGAAGCGCTGGAAAGCTTCAACGTGCTGGTCAATTTCTGGTGGCGGCAAAGCCCGGCCTACATGGATTCGCCGATGAACGCGCTGATGCTGGCGCTGCTCACCGTGCGCGACCTGCCGCCGGAACAACGCGCCACCTGGCAGGAGGTGTTCCGGCATTACGTGTTCGAAGCCGATGAGCGCACTGCCGCGCATGTGCCCGACGCAGCGCGCGGTGTGCTGGCCCCGATGGACGACAACCGTGCCCGCAGCCTGCGCGCGCGCTTGCTGCAACGCTTGAACCGCTGAGGACTGACGCATGTCGTACACCGCCCCCTTGGACCCCCAGCAGCGCCCGGTGCGGCGCGTGGTCATCGCCGGTGGCGGCACCGCCGGCTGGATGGCTGCCGCCGCACTGTCCAAGCTGCTGGGCCGGCAGTTGCAGATCACCTTGGTGGAGTCGGACGAGATCGGCACGGTGGGCGTGGGCGAAGCCACCATCCCCAGCCTTGTCACCTTCCACCGGCTGCTTGAGATCGACGAGGCGACCTTCATGGCTGCCACCCAGGCCACCTTCAAACTCGGCATCGGCTTCGAGCATTGGCGCGATGTGGACAAGCACTACATCCACTCCTTCGGCCACACCGGCACCGACCACTGGAGCGCGGGGTTCCACCACTTCTGGTTGAAGGGCCGCCAGCGCGGTGTGGCGCGCGACTTCGGCGACTACTGTCTGGAGTTGCGCGCCGCCCAGGAAGGCCGCTTTGCGCATCTGCCCAACGGTGGCATGAACTACGCCTACCACCTGGATGCGGGCCTGTATGCGCGCTTCCTGCGCCGCTTCAGCGAAGGCTTTGGCGTGCAACGCATCGAAGGGCGCATCGGCGAGGTGCAGACCGACCCGGATAGCGGCTATCTCACTGCGCTGACGCTACAGGACGGCACGCGCGTGGAAGGCGACCTGTTCATCGATTGCACCGGCTTTGCGGGGTTGCTGATCGGCAAGACGCTGGGCGTGGGCAGCGAGGATTGGTCGCGCTGGTTGTTTGCCGACAGCGCGCTGGCGGTGCAGACCGAATCGGTGGGCCCACCGTTGACCTATACGCGGTCGCGCGCGGATCAATCGGGCTGGATGTGGCGCATTCCGCTGCAGCACCGCGTGGGCAACGGCATCGTGTATTCCAGCCGGTATACCGATCAGGACAGCGCCCGGGCGGTGCTGGAGCGCAACCTGCAAGGGCGCGCGCTGACCGAACCGCGGGCGCTGCGCTTCACACCCAATCAGCGCCACCGGGTGTGGGAAAAGAACTGCGTCGCCTTGGGGTTGGCCAGCGGGTTTCTGGAGCCGATCGAGTCGACCAATATCCATCTGATCCAGCGCGGCATCGTCCGCTTGCTGCAGACCTTCCCGCAGACGATCAACGCGGTGGACATCGCCGAGTACAACCGCCAGGCGGCCGATGAAATCGCGCATATCCGCGATTTCGTGATCCTGCATTACCACGCCACCGATCGCCGCGACACGCCGTTCTGGCGCGACTGCGCAGCGATGGACATTCCCGATTCGCTGCGCCATCGCATGGAGCTGTTCCGCCGGAGCGGGCGCGTGTTCCATCAGGGCAACGAGTTGTTTGCAGAGAACTCGTGGGTGCAGGTGATGCTGGGCCAGGGCATCACCCCGCAGCAGCACCACCCGGTCGCCGACCTGATGGGCGATGCGGAGCTGGCCCATTTTCTGGAGCGCATCCGCCATCGCGTGGACGCGACCGTGGCCACGTTGCCGCCGCATGCGGACTTCCTGCGTCACCACTGCCCCGCCCCGCCGCTGCCCGACCCGGCCGCGCGCGCGCCGTTCGATGCGGCGCTGGCGGCCCCGGCGGGATGAATTTCGCATCCGGCTGCGGCAACCCTTGGCTTACACCGCCCCAGCAATGCTAGATTGCGGCATTGCCGTCCATTGCGGGAACAATGGCCGGCGCTCGCCGTAGCAACGTTATCTTTCGCACTCGGGGTAAGGGGGACGCATGTTGGATCTGACACAGGGCCGTATGGCACGCCGGATCGCGCCGGTCATTTTGCTGGTTGGCCTGGCTGCCTGCTCCAAGCAGGAAGACAAGGCCGCAACCACCGCGCCTGCCACCGGCGCCACGCCGGCCGCACCGGCTGCGGCACCGACGCCCGCCACTGCGGTGTCGCCGCAGGTGCAGTCGATGGCCGCCGACCAGTTGCGCGCATCGGCCACCAAGGCGCTGCAGGACAACCGCATGTACGCCCCGGCCGGCGACAACGCGGTGGAGTACTACCTGGCCCTGCGTGAGAAGCAGCCGCAGGACGCCACCGTCAACAGCGCGCTGACCGATCTGATGCCGTACACGCTGATCGCCGCCGAACAAGGCATCAGCCGCGAAGAGTTCCCCGAGGCGCAGCGCCTGATCGCGCTGATCGAAAAGGTCGACCCCAAGGCACCGGCACTGCCGCGCCTGAAGTCGGGCCTGGAGACGGGCATGAAGACCGCCGCCAACCGCTCCGAGCAGGACGCCGAACAGGCCAAGAAGTTGGTCGAGGACAAGGCCAAGCAGGCCGCCGAGCAGAAGCGCCTGGCCGAACAGCAGACCCGCGAAGCCGCCGCTGCCCAGCAGATTGCCGCCCAGCAGGAAGCCGCCCGCCAGCAGACCGCCGAGGCCGAGCGCCAGGCCGCTGCCCGCCGTCAGGCGGAGGCCCCTGCCCCCACCCCGGCCGCACCACGTCCGGCACCGGCAGCCGCCGCAGCAGCAGCGCCCGCTGCACAGTCGCTGCGTCCGATCAGCACCCCGGCACCGCGCTACCCACCCGAAGCGCTGCGCGCCGGCACCTCCGGCGAAGTGCTGGTGGAGCTCACGGTCGGTACCGATGGCTCGATCACCGCCTCCCGCGTGCTCCGCGCCAACCCGCCGCGCGTGTTCGATCGCGAAGCGCTCAACGCCGTGAAGCGCTGGCGCTTCGAGCCGGTTGCCGCACCGGTCACCACCCGCCGCACGCTGTCGTTCAATCCGGGCGGTTGAGCCCGCGCTGGGGAAGGCGTCGCTACTTGCCGACGCGACCCTGGATCCCACGCCTATCGATACCGGCGCGCTGCACTAGGAGCGCGCCGGTATCGGCACGGGACGTTGCGGGATCGGAGATCGCCCGCACCGCGTTTAATACCGCAGCCGACGCGCTCTTCCGCACTTCGCCGCTGCTGATTGACGCAATAACTATTGGAAATGCAAAAGCCCGCAGCGCTGCGGGCTTTTGCGTTGTGGAACGTGTGTGGCTGCACGTGGATGTCCGACAGCAACTTCAATCAACGAGAGTGTTACTGGCGCTTGCTGGCCGTACCCTCATCCGGCGCTACGCGCCACCTTCTCCCGATGGGAGAAGGGAGCTGCTTGGCGCTGTGTGAGAAGAGAGCTACTTCGTTCAATGTGAGAACGAAGCAGCACCTGTCGATGACAGAGGAAACTGCTTGGCTCGATCAGAAACGCCGCGACTGCCATCGCAAGCCACCGATCACGTTGCCGCGCATGCCCCTCTCCCGTCGGGAGAGGGGGTGGGGTGAGGGTAAGGCGTCACCAAATCCGCGTAGCAACCAGCCGATCAGTAACCTCACCAGCCATGCCAACCGAACAGCCAGTCGTTCGCCATCATGTGCGTGCCGTCATCCACTCGCTACGCACGACGCACCAAGAGCGACTAACAACACGTAACGAACAGCTGTCAGGTGGGTGCGAACGGCCCGCCCATAACCGGAGTGTGCGACTAGCCCACCCCGATTTCAGGCAACGGCCGTGCCCGCCTGGTGGCCACGCCGTAGTTGTATTGGCCGCTCTAAACCAAACGCACCACGCGCAAACCATCGCTGCCACTGCACGCTTGTCGAGCCACTTACCCCGAAATCGCCAAGCGCTCCTGGTGATAGCGACGTACCGCCGCATACCACAACAGCCCAGCCACGCCGAAGCCGGCCAGCAGATACACCGCCCAGGTCTGCGCGTTGATGGGTTCGTGGCGGATCACCTTGAGCAACATCTGGTTCTGCGCCAAAAACGGCACCGCAAAATGCCACAGCTGCGTCTTCAGCGGATACGCCATCAATGCGTAGCCGGGCAGCATCGGCAACAGCAGCAACCAGGTCATGTGCGCCTGCGCTTCCTTCATGCTTTTGGCCGCGGCGGCCAGATAGGTCAGCAGCGAGGTACCGACAAACAGCATCGGCACCAGGATGAAGAGCATCTGCAGCATCGGCACGAAACCCACATTGAGCTGGCGCCCCAGATTGGACGAGGACAACTGCGCGCTCAATTTGAAGGCCAGCAAGGTGAGCAACAACGACACCATGCCGATCACGCAGGCGGCAGTGATCTTGCCGCTGACAATCGCACTGCGTGGTGCCGGCGTGGCCAGCAACGGCTCCAGCGATTGGCGCTCACGCTCGCCGGCGGTGGCGTCCAGAATCAACGACGCGCCGCCCAGGAACGAGGTGATCACCAGCAGCACCGGCAACAGCATCGCCATCATCTGCCCGCGCTTGGCTTCGGCAGTGGCCAGGTCCTGCGCGGCGATTTCCAGTGGCCGGCTCACCTGCGCATCGATGCCACGCGCCAACAGACGCAATGCGCCGACCTGCTGGCTGTAGCCGCTCAATGCTGCCTGCAAGCGCAGGCTGGGCACGTCGGCCTCGCGGCGGGTGCTGTCCTTGATGATTTCCACCAGCGCCGGACGGCCTTCGCGCCAATCGTCGGCATAGCTGTCGCTGATACGCAGCGCCACGTCCACATCCTGGTTGCGAATGGCCGTCGTCAGGTCGGCTGGCGCATCCACGGCGTTGAGTCCTTGCGCGGCCAGAAACCGCACCAGATTGGGTGCGTGTTCGCGGCCGAGCGTGGGGATGTCCAGCGGCTTGTCGATCTGCGTGCGCACGCGGCTTTCGCTCAAGACGCCCATGCCCAGGATCAGGATCGGATATAGCAATGGCGACAGCAGCAACGCCAATGCCAGGGTGCGGCGGTCCCGCGAGATGTCGCGCAGTTCCTTGCGCAGCACCGTCCACCACGTGGCCAACAGGGAGCGCTTGCTCATGCGTGCAGTCCTTCTTCCGAGCCGATCGCCTTGACAAAGGCATCTTCCAGGTTGTCTTCACCGGTGGCGGCGCGCAGTTCGTCGGCGCTGCCGGACGCCACCACCGTGCCCTTGGCGATGATGACGATGCGATCGCACAGCGCCGCCACCTCTTGCATGATGTGACTGGAAAAGATCACGCAGCGCCCTTCCGCGCGCAGCTGCTGCAGGAAGCCACGCATCGCGCGCGTGGTCATCACATCCAGGCCATTGGTGGGCTCGTCCAGAATCACGTTGCGCGGGTCGTGCACCAGCGCGCGTGCAATGGCGGTCTTGGTGCGCTGGCCCTGGCTGAAGCCTTCGGTCTGGCGGTCGAGAATATCGTCCATGTCCAATGCGCTGGACAACACACGCGTGCGCTCGGCGATCTGGCTGCGCGACATGCCGTGCAACTCGCCGAAATAGGCGATGTTCTCGCGTGCGCTCAAACGCTTGTACACGCCGCGCGCATCCGGCAACACGCCCAGCGCACGGCGTACCGTGACCGGGTCGCGCGCGGCGTCCACGCCATCCACGGTGACGCGCCCCTGGTCCGGCGACATCAAGGTGTAGAGCATGCGCAAGGTGGTGGTCTTGCCCGCGCCATTGGGGCCGAGCAAGCCGGTGACCTGGCCGTCGGCGGCGCTGAAACTGACCCCATCGACCGCCTTTACCAGCCCGCTCTTGGTCTTGAACGACTTGTGCAGATTCTCGACGACGATCATGCGTGCGCCTCCGTGGCGTGGTCGATGCGGCTCATGGTTCCCACCCGTTGAACGAGGTGAACGCAGGCACGTTGTTGAGGTTGGCCACGCAGCTGGCATCCAGCGCCTTGGCGTCGGTGGTTTCCATGAACTGGGCCATCAGCTTCGGCATGCAGCCCAGCGCCATCACGCTATGACCTTGCCCGGGTGCGACCAGATGGCGTCCATGCGGTAGGCCCTTGAGCACCGTTTCGGCATAGCGCGGTGGCGTGACCGGGTCCAGTTGCCCCGACAGCAGCAGCGCAGGCACCTGCGAGCGCAGCGGTGCGGTGAAGTCCACAGCACGCTTGCCGGTGGGCCACACCGGGCATGCGGCAAACACACTGCGAGGCACGTCCTCGCTAAGCAGCAGTGCCTGATGCTCCGGTGCCGGGCGATAGCGGTCGGCATCTTCGGCGCAGACCACCGACCACTGCATCGGCTGGTTGATCTGCATGTCCATATGCGACAACGCCATTAGCGGGGCGTAATGGCCGGCGGCCGCTTCATCCAGCACCAATGGCAGCAAGGCAGCGCTTTGCGGTGCGTAGGAGAAGGTGAACGCCAGGCCGACCACCGCATCGGCTGTGACCCGGTCGCGCCTGATGGCGTTGGTGCGCAGGTCGCGGTACTCCACCTGCGGCGAGTCGGTCTTCAACCGCTCCATGACGGTGCGCAATTGCGTGCGGACGTCGGTGGGAAAGCGCGTGCGACAGGCCGGGATGGCGCGGCACTGTTCGGCCTGCAACATCAGCGCATCTTCGAAGGTACGCGCGAACTCGCCGCTGATGACCAGGTCGCTGGGCGCAACGCCGTCGAGGACGATCGCACGCGTCTGCGCCGGAAAGCGCTTGGCGTACTGTTGCGCCACACGCGTGCCGTACGACACACCGACCAGATCGATCCGTTGCGCGCCCAACGCGGCCCTGACCGCATCCAGATCCCCGATCGCTTCGGCCGTGGTGTAGTAGCGCGGATCGGCGTGGCGCTCCAGTTCTTGTGCGCACTGACGCGCATAGGCGGTGAGCTGTTCCGGGCTGGATGCCATGTCCGCCTGCAAGGGCTTGCCGTCCGCGGTCTCGCAACGCAGTGGGTGCGATCCGCCAGTGCCGCGTTGATCGACCAGGAAGATGTCGCGCTTTTTGCGCACTTCGCGCAAGGCAGCGGCAGCAATGGCAGACACCTCGGTTGCCGACTGACCTGGGCCACCGGCAATGAAAAACACCGGGTCCGCCGCGCTGCCCGCACCGGCGTCGCTTTCCAGCCAGGCGATCTTCAACGCGATGCTGCGGCCCTTGGGGGCGGCCGGATTTTCCGGCACGGGCAGGCTGGCGCACTGCGCTTCGATATTGCCCGCCGCGCTGCCGGAACTCAACGTGCACGGTGCAAATTGCAGGCTGCCATAGCGATTGCCGGCCGCAGTGTCTGTCTGCGTGTTTGTCGTGCGCGGCTGCGCGGCGCCGGCCGCGGATGTGCCGGCGTTGCCGGCAGCGGGCGCCTGTGCGCGCTGGCATCCTGCGGCCAGCAGCGCGACTAGCACGGCGGCGGCCACATTCAGTTGTTTCAGCATGTCCATCCTCTCCTGGTGCCCATTGCCTGACGTTGCCGACGGTCGTTGTGACCACCGCAACTACTGATCATCGTCATACAGAAACACGTGCTCGATCGGCTCGCCGAACAAGCGTGCGATGCGAAACGCCAACGGCAGGCTGGGATCGTATTTGCCGGTCTCCAGCGCATTGATGGTTTGCCGCGATACGCCCAACTGCTCGGCCAACTCGCCTTGCGACCAGCCGCTGGCTTCGCGCAATGCACGTACCCGACTCTTCATTGATAGCGGCGTGCATTGATGGCCTTGGTGAGGCCATAGGTGATGCACAGCACCGGAAACACCCAGATCATCGCCGCCGCTGCCGGCACCGCGATCAGCTGCGCCGATTGCAGGAAGCCGGCAGTCATGTACGCCATGCTCACCACACCCGCGGCAATGGCGATCGATTCCAGCTCGATGCGGCGCTGCATTTCATCCGAATCACGCACAAAACGCGCCACCGCACGGACCACGAACATCAGCAGCAGCGCGGGTAGCAATGCGATCAGGACGCGGATCCAGTTGGCGTCCACGCTGGCCAGCAGATGCCGCCAGCACAGCATCACCGCAACATAGCCCAGCATCGGCGGCGCGAACTCCATGCGGTAACGGTGCACCAGTGCCGGCGGCGCACTGTCGCGCAGGCTGTCGCGCGACAGGTGCAGCATCAGCGCCACCAGCAAACCACCCATGCCGACGCCGATCAGCAGCCCCTGCGCGTAATCGCTCACCTGCCACGGCAGCCAGCGCCGCAAGGCGCCCAGCAGAATCAGGACAACGCTACCCACCGGCAGTGCACGCAGTGCAGCTGTCTTCGCGCTCATCGTGCGTCCACCGGCATCGTGGATGCCTGCACGCGAATCGTTCGCCGCTGCAGGGCAGTGCAACTGGATTCGTGCAGCATCGCAGCACGGCAAGGCAATGCATGCACCGGCGACATGTTTGCGCTGTTGTTCACCCCACACCCCGTGTCAAGCTTCCTTGACAACCAGAGTGCGCGCAGATGTGCAACGTGTCAAGCGTCCTTGACATCGATATGGAGGGCAGATGCATGCGGTGACCGGCCATCACAGCGGATACCGCTGCGGGGATATTCCAAAGGCGCTAGGTCGGTACGCATAAGACGTCGCGCACACGACATAGAGCGATCATTCGCCTCCTATCCGTGCCACGTATAGAGGGGAATTGGCCAAGATGGTGTTACTCGCGCACTGAGATACCGCTCATTGTGGGCATCGCATGCCAGCACTGCGGCATTAGCGAACGCTGCCTAAGGTTTTGGAAAGCGCCAAGCGCAGCACCGCGCACCTTCGTGGCAAGACGTGCGCCAAACGACCAAAGGCTTGAGCATGACCGCTTTGACTTTAGCGCAGCGAAAAAAACACGGTGCTCACCGCCAGGCGGGCGCGGCCGGTGCTCGGTGCGGCATGGTCCACGCGTACACGCCGGTTTTGAGCGCGCCGTTCACACCCACTGACGACTGCTCGCTACGTGGTGTTAGCCATTCTTCATCGTTTGCAAAAACAGTGCGGGTGGATGGAACCTCTGTTCCATCCACCCGCAATATGGCGCCTTGTATTAAAGCTTTACGAAGTTCTGTGCAGAGAGCGAGCCGAAAGGCAGCGATGCAAGCGTCCCGCCGACATCGAGCGATCCGAGGTCGACCGGCGCAAAGCCCATCGCGTCGATGAGCGCGTGCACCTCGGCCTTAGCGGCAGCGTCGTCCCCGGAATAGAACAGCACGCGCTTGCCGCCGGCTACTTCCGGTTCGGCCAGGACGTTGACGTCGAGGTGATTGAACGCTTTGACAACCCTCGCCCCTGGCACGAAGTGCTTGAACACCTCGCTCGAGTGCTTGCCCGCCAGATCCACGGCCTTGATGCCGTAGGCCGCCAGTGGATTGCTGGGATCGTTGGCATCCGCAGAAGCCGGGTCGATAAACTCCACTGGATTGGTGCCATCGATCACGATGCGCCCATTCCACGCTGGCAGGCCAGTCATGACGTTCTCGGCATCGACCCAGCGTACCGCGGCGATCACGATGTCGGCGCTCGCCGCTTCGGCAGCGGTGACTGCGGTAATCGAAGGGCCAAGCTCATCGACCAGCGCAGCGAGCGAAGCCGGTCCACGGCTGTTTGAAATCGATGCTGCAATCCCTTTTTTGGCGAGTGCACGTGCGACGTTGGCGCCAAGCGCGCCAGAACCAATAATGCCGATGCTCATGATCTATTCCTGTTGATGTGATTGAAGTTGAGGGGTTCTAAAGTGAGAGAGGTTGCCAGCACCCCAAAACACTGGCGGCTCTGATGTCGACGTAATCCATCGAAATATATATGTGTCGCCGACTTATCGACATTTAAGCTGAAAAATTACAGGACCAGAGGAATCGAGAAGTTTCCCAGCCGAGCGACGTCGGTGGCCACATCTGCGATGGTGGTTTTTCCGAGTTCGCCTTCAAGTGCTTTGCGCGCTCGGGTCAATGTCGGTTCAAGCGCGGCCAGGATGTTACCGCCCACCGCACAACTCTTGCAGGGCGGCGTCCGATGCACTGCAAACAGCTCCGTATCCTCCACCGCCGCATAGACATCGAGCAGTTTGATCTGCTTGGCCGGTTTGGCCAGCATCGCGCCACCGCCGGCGCCAAGTTGCGAACGCGTCAGCCCTGCCTCGCTGAGGCGCGACAGCAGGCCACGGATGACCACAGCACCGGTATTGGCCGAATACGCCAAGTCCTCCGAACGCATCGGCGTGCCATCGCCCACTGCAAGCGCAGTCAGGATATGGGTGGCGACGGCGAAACGGCTGCTGGTGGGCATGGGTTGAAGTGGATCTAGTGAATGTGTGTAACAAACACTAATACATATAGTTGAGCGTGTCCATCTTTTTGTTCGATCTCTGCCTGTCTGGGCGCCATTCGACGCACCAACCGCCCAATGCCCCGCTAGTCCGGGAGGTCCGTGGCGACCTGCCGGCCCCTGGTGCAATGCTTCAGACGCTCGATCATCCAGCGGCCTGCAGGGCCCGGCGGCGCGCTCAGGCGGTAGATCGCCGAGATGGGCATCTGATATCCCCCCACCGGCGTGGCCTCGATCGGAAGCACGACAAGCCGTCCTTCGGCGATGTCGTTGGAAACCGCGTGAAACGGCATGCCGCCCCACCCCAGACCACTGAGAAGAAAAGCATGCTTGGCAAACAGGTCCGCCAACCGCCAGGTCAGCGGAGACAGCACCCCGAACTCCTGCCCTTCCGAGATGCTGGAGCGGTCCGTCAATACCAGTTGCACATGCTTGGCGAGCTCCTCGCGCGGGATCGGCCCGTCATAAGCGGCAAGCGGGTGATGACTGGCTGCCACGCTGACAAAGTCGATCGTGGCAATTTGTTCCGACTCCAGGCCACTGGGCAATATCTGCAAGGACCCGACAACACCAAAGCTGGCGCGGCCATCGACCACCGGCTGCATCGCGCCGCCAAGCGCCTCGACAAATAACCGCAGCGGCGTGTCCGGAAACTGGACACGAAATTCGTGCGCGGCTTCTGCCATGGCGATGATCGGGAAAAAAACGTCGATCACTGCGACAAGCTCAGACTCCAGGCCGCCGGATATCCCTTTCGCCCTGGCTTTGAGATTCTCGACGCCTGCGATGATGGATCTTGCATCCGAGAGCAGCACCTTCCCTTCCGGGGTCAGCTTGGGATATCGGCCCTGCCGATCGAACAGGAGGACGCCGAGCTGCCGTTCAAGATTATTCATCGTTTCCGAGATGGCGGACTGCGTGCGTCGAAGGCGTCTGCCTGCCGATGAAAAACTGCCTTCTTCGGCTGCGGCGATAAAAGTTCTTAGTTGATCGAGCGATAGACCATCCAGCATGTCGGCGCCTTATGTGATTTTTGCTTACCCGCCCATCCAACGGATTAAACGATGGATCGCATCGAAAAATACAGGCTTGTTGGCAGTAACACGCAGGTGTCAGCATCGCCGTCACACCTTCACAAGCCACTCTCGATGATCGATCGCAACGACGCTGGAAGCACCGGCACAGATCTACCGCAGCCCCGTTCCAATGCGGTAGACGTCATCGATGCATCAGGTGCTTCATACGACCTGATCATCGTGGGTGGCGGGTCCGCCGGCGCCGTATTGGCCAACCGTCTGAGTGCCGATGCATCGCGTCGCGTGCTGTTGATCGAGGCAGGCGTGGCCTATGCACCGAACGCGTATCCGGACGCAGCACGGCGCCAGGATCTGGTGGGCGGCGATCCACAACACGACTGGGGCTTTCAATCGGAGCCTGGCCTGCTCGGCAGGCGCATGCCACTCAATCGCGGCAAGGTGCTGGGAGGCTCGTCCGCGATCAATGGCGCAGTGGCGATGCGGTTGCCGAAGTCTGACCACGACCGCTGGGCCCGGGAACACGATCTGGCGGCACTGAGCTGGGACGCCACACAGCCGTTCTACCAGTCGCTGGAGCGTACCTCCGGGACCGGTGGGACTGGCCATGACGGTCCGTTTCCCGTGCATCAGCTTGGCGACGAAGAAGTGTCAGACCAGCACCGCGCCTTCATTGCCTCCGCCGTCGCTGCAGGCCATGAGCGCTCGGCCGGGTTTGCGACCGCGCACCCACTGGGCGTCGGTCCCTATGTCATGAACACCCGCATGGGCGTGCGGCTCACCACTGGCATGACCCTGCTGAGCGAGGCGGTGCGTACCCGCGCCAACCTGACCATCCGCGACCAGGTGCTGGTCGATGCCGTCGTGCTGGAAGGTACGCGCGCCACCGGAGTCCGGCTGGCCAGTGGCGAGGTGATCAGCGCTGATGCAGTCGTTCTATCGGCAGGCACCTACGCCAGTCCTGCGATCCTGATGCGCTCGGGGATCGGCCCTGCCGACACGCTGCGTAACCTCGGCATCGATGTGGTGGCCGATCTGCCGGTGGGCCGTCGCCTGCAGGACCATCCGCTGGTTCCGACCGTGTGGTCGATTAAGAAGGAAGCCGTCGGCCTGCCGTATCCGCCCATCGGCGCCATGCTGTGGACGCGATCGCAGCATGCCGTCGGGGATGAGGCCGACCTCAACATCAGCACTGCAGCGCTGCCCGACGATGGGCAGTCATCCGACAACGCCATGTTCCTGCTATTTGCAGCGCTGGTGCGCCCGCGATCGGTCGGCTCTGTGACCATCGCCAGCCGCGACCCGCAGGCGCCACCGATCATCGATCTGGGTTTCCTCAGCGACGCAGGCGATCGGGAGCGCTTGATCGACGGCGTGCAATTGATCCGGAACATCGCACGGCACACGCCGTTTGCAGATGTGGTCGGCGGCGAGCTCGCGCCGGGTGCAGCTGTGAGCGATCGCGCCGCGCTGGATGCCACCCTGCCTGCCAGCGTGGCGACCTACCAACATCCAACCTCCACTGTGCCGATGGGAGGCGAGCGTGACCCGACTGCCGTGGTCGACATCGATGGCCGCGTTCGCGGGATTGAGGGATTGCGTGTTGTCGATGCATCGATCTGGCCCGACGTGCCTTCGGTCGCGACAGCATTCCCGACCATGATGCTGGCCGAACGTATCGCCTCCAACTGGATCTGGCCAAACGCCTGACCACACCACCAACCCACCGGAGCAACGCATGAACACACCAGGCACCCACACCGCAGTCCAACTTCTACAACGCACCTTGGACACGTTTCTCGCCAAGAATATGAAAGGTTGGTCCGAACTCTGCGATGAGAACGTGGTCGTTGAGTTCCCGTTCGCACCCGATGTGTCGTCCAGAAAACTGGTAGGTCGCGCCGCCATTTACGAGTACCTGCGCAATTACCCGAACGTGATCGACGTCAAGACCATCCCGAGCCTGAAGATCCATGCCACCGACGATCCCAACGTGGCCATCGCCGAGTGGAGTGCGTCGGGCACGGTCATCTCCAACGGCAACCCGTATGAAATGAGCTATGCCACGGTGGCGACGTTCAAGAATGGCCTGGTGGTCAATTACCGCGAATACTGGAATCCGATGGCGTTTCTGGCAGCACTGAGCGACGCAAAGTTCTAAGCGTGATCGGTTGGGGAGCGGCCCCGGTGGCGCCTGCGGTCAAGGCCGCACGTGGCAAACCGCGACTTAGCGCTGGGTAGATTGTCGCAAGGCTTCTCGCTCGACCAGCATGTCCACAAATGCGCGGACCTTGGTCGGGCGATAACGGGCAGCAGGAAATACCGCATGGATACCGCCCGAAGGCAGGTGCCAATGCGGCAGTACTTCAATCAGGCGCCCTGCAGTGAGGTCCGCTGCCACTACATAGTCTGGAAGCACGGACAAGCCGGCGCCCTGGCACACCGCTTCGCGCACCGCCATCGTGGCATCCAGAAAAATGGATGCCTGCACGTGTACCACCTGGGTCTGTCGCTGGTCCGACGAGAAGGTCCACCGCAAATGATCACGCAACGCCGTATTGGCGACAAAGGGCAGCGAGAGGATGTCGGCCGGGCTATCGAGCGTTGCGAGCTCTGCTGCCATGGATGCGGGAGCGACAAGCAGTTGGCGGAAGGTGCCAATTTTTCGCGCTTGCTCGCTTGTTTCGGCCAGCCATCCGACCCGGATGGCAACTTCGATATGACTGGACATCAAATCCAGCGTTTGGTCGCTGAGCACCGCATCCACCTTGCACAGGGGATAGCGCTTGGTGAATGCAGCGATCGCAGGCACCACCACGCCCACGCCATAGTCGAACGGTGCGGTGAGCCGCAACATCCCCGACGGCTCGGCGGATCGATCGGCCAAGCCGTCAAACGCATGCTCGGCCTCGCGCAGAATCGATGCGCAGCGCGCGTAGAACTCCTGCCCCACTTCGGTGGGTTGCACTTTACGCGTGGTGCGCACCAGCAGAGAGGTTCGGAACTCGCGTTCCAGCCGAGCCACTTGTTGGCTCACTACCGCCTTGGTGATGCCCAGGCGCTCGGCCGCAGCGGTGAACGAGCCGGTGTCCACCACGGCGACGAAGTACGCCAGGCGGCGGAGATTGCCGAGGTCGCCGGGTCCGTCCCCCGCTTGATTGGATGCTTTCAACATACGGCTCATTTACCACGTATGTGTTTATCGATCAATACCGCCCCCTAGGATGGACCCCACAGTCACGAGGAAAGCGCATGAACACCACCTTGCACTATCTGTTCGACCCACTTTGCGGCTGGTGCTATGGCGCAGCGTCGACCATTTCCGCACTGGCCACCGCGCCTGGCATCGCTGTTCAACTGCAGCCTTCCGGATTGTTCGCCGGCAAGGGTGCACGGACGATGGACGATCAATTCGCCGCGTTTGCCTGGGCGAACGATCAGCGCATCGAACATCTGACCGGGCAGCGTTTCACTGAGCGCTATCGCCAGCAGGTTCTCGGCGATCGCCAGCACCCCTTCGACAGTGGTGCAGCCACATTGGCGCTGACCGCGGTCTCCCTGGTGGCACCGACACAGCAACTGACAACGCTGACGGCCATTCAACAAGCCCGTTACGTCGACGGGAAAGACGTGACCACCACTGCCGGGCTGGTCGGGCTTCTAGAAGACCTGCACCTTGCGGACGCCGCCACACGGCTGGCGCAGGCAGATGCTGAGCTTCTCGCCGTGAATCGGACGCGCATTGAAAGTGCGCAAGCGCTGATGCGTGAGTTCGGCGTCCAAGGCGTACCGACGTTCATCGCAGAATCCGGTGGGAAGCGCTGGCAGATCGATGCACATGCCGCCTACACCGATCCAAGCGCATTCGTACGTCAACTTCAGGCCGCTTGAAAACACCGTTGCATCTTTCCAAAAGGAACCAACCATGACGACACGCAGAGACCTCATGAAAACCATTGCCGTGGCAGGTATCGCCTCAGCCCTCCCCGCCGTCAACACTGCAATCGCCGCACAGGCGCCTTTAAAGCTGCAGCATTTTCCTGCAGGCGAAAACGGGTTTTTTCGCGCGCCGGTCCTGATCTCCGGCACGCGCGAAGCGGTGCTGATCGATGGCGGCTTCACGTTACCCGATGGCAAGGCGCTGGCTGATGCAATCAAGGCCAATGGCAAGACGCTGACCACCATTTACGTCAGCCAAAGCGACCCTGACTATTACTTCAGCCTGGGCCCGATCAAGGCCGCGTTTCCGGATGCACGCATCATCGCCGCATCTGCGACCGTTGCGGCCATCAAGCGCAGCGTCGAAAAAAAGCTTGCGACCTGGGGTCCCCAGCTCAAGGAGAACGGGCCGCAGACACTTGCAGACATCGTCATGCCGGACGCATTCGATGGCAACGCGATCCCGCTGGAAGGCCAATCCATCGCCATTGTCGATGCAGACGGTCTGGCCAACCGCCGTTACCTCGCACTCACATCGCTCGATGCGATCTTCGGTGGCGTGCTGGTGTTCTCTGGCGTGCACGTCTGGACGGCCGACACGCCGAGTGCGGAAGGACGTAAGGCATGGATCAAGACACTCGATGCGATGGCGGCCCGCAAACCGGCGCTGGTGATTCCTGGACATATGGCACCGGGCGCGGCGACCGACGTGTCGGCGATCCACTACACGCGCGACTATTTGTTGGCATTCGAAGAAGAACTGGGCAAGGCGTCCAATAGCGCCGCGCTCATCGACGCCATGACCAAGCGCTATCCGGGAGCCGGCATGGGCACGGCACTGCAGATCGGTGCGAAAGTCGCCAAGGGCGAGATGAAGTGGGGTTGATCCGATGAAGACCAATCTGGACATCATCCGGGCCACCTATGAAGGCTCTTCCGAAGAAAACGGCAAGCACCTAGCCGCAGCGCTAGCGCCTGAGGCCACCTGGACAGAGGCGGCAGGCTTCCCTTACGCGGGGACCTATACCGGTCCAGCAGAAGTCTTCGAACAGGTGTTTCATCGGCTGGCGACCGAGTGGGTGGGCTACAAGGCCGAGGTCCACACGTACTTGGCCGACAAGGACTACGTCGCAGCATTTGGCGCGTATTCCGGCACCTACGCAAAGACCGGGAAATTCATGCGCGCAACCTTCGCGCATCTGTATCGGCTCAAGGACGGCAAGATCCAGAGCATGGAGCAGTATGTCGATAGCTTGATGGTTCACCAGGCGATCGCAGTCGCCGAAGAACCGCAGGGTTAGCAGCAGATTTGCGGACGTGGTAGCGCAGGCAGTGGTCTTGACGATGTCTGGCATCGTCAAGACCACGTTCGAAAGCCCACGACCGATTGCAGCGGCGCGCCCGAGTCAGCCAGATTGCATTGGCCAAGTGGTCCACACCGGGGATCGCGATGATGCAGAGCAGCTAACAACGCGACTGTGCGCATCGCCAAGCGGGTGCGGCCGATGCTCGGTGTGGCATGGACCATGCGTCCACTCCGGTACCCTACGCGCCGCCCCCCGACGACTGCTCGCTAGGTTTTATTGGCTGCTCTTAGCTGCTCGTGCGGCGTGGCGAAGTCGATCAGCTGCGACAGGGCTCCGGCGGTGGTCGCTCGAAGGTGCGCCCCCTGCTGCCAAGCATTTTTTCTGCCAAGCGTGCTGGGACAACCCGCACTCACACACCATCGCACCGCGCTGCTGCAATGGCGGCGCCGCTGCTCGCCTCATGCAACGGATGCGATCGCTAACGAACGCGACTGCGGTGTGTCATCGCAGGTGGAAATACCACAGCTGCTTGCGCAATCCAGCACACGCTTTCCGTTACTCTTGAGCGCCCGGCGACGGTCATCGGCAGAACGCCAGCGCGCGTCATCGCGCAGATGCGTTTTGCATCGACCGCTGCACACACCATCAGGAGAGACGATGCGGTTACCCACCTTGCTTGCGATGACATTGGCCTGCAGCACCGGGTTACCGGCGCTGGCGTACGCCGCCGCACCGCGCGACATTGCAGTGGATCTCTCCACCGCCGGAAAGCCGGTGGATCGCTTCGCCACGCTGTCGGTGGGCTCGGATTTTCCGGGCACGCTGATCCGCGCCCAGACGCAAGCGCATCTGGTGCCTGCTGTGCAGGAACTGGGATTTCGCTACATCCGCTTCCACGATGTCTTCCACGATGCGCTTGGCACCGTCAAAGAAGTGGACGGCAAGCTGGTGTACGACTGGACCAAGCTGGACCAGCTGTACGACGCATTGCTGGCCAAGCGTATTCGCCCGTTTGTCGAGCTGGGCTTTACTCCAAGCGCGATGAAAACCTCCGAGCAGACATTGTTCTACTGGAAGGGCAACACCTCGCATCCGGATCCGGCCAAGTGGACCCAGTTGATCGATGCGTATGTGCGGCACATCCGCGACCGCTACGGCGCCGATGAAGTACGGCAGTGGTATTTCGAGGTGTGGAACGAGCCGAATTTGAAGGACTTCTGGGAAAACGCCGACCAGCAGGCCTACTTCGATCTGTATGCCAACACCGCGCGCACCATCAAGGCGATCGACCCGCAGCTGCGCGTCGGCGGCCCGTCCACTGCCGGCGCGGACTGGGTGCCGGAGCTGCTGGCCTTCGTTGCCAAGAACACACTCCCCATCGATTTCGTCACCACGCATACCTATGGCGTGGACGGCGGTTTTCTCGATGAAGACGGCAAGCAGGACGTCAAGCTGTCCGCATCGCCGGATGCCATCGTGGGCGATGTGCGTCGCGTGCATGCGCAGATCGAGGCATCGGCGTTTCCGCAGTTGCCGCTGTATTTCACCGAGTGGAGCAGCAGCTACACGCCGCGCGATTATGTCCACGACAGCTATATCAGTGCGCCCTACATCCTGACCAAACTCAAGCAGGTGCAGGGACTGGTGCAGGGCATGAGCTACTGGACCTATACCGATCTGTTCGAAGAACCCGGCCCGCCGCCGACGCCGTTCCATGGCGGGTTCGGGCTGATGAATCGCGAAGGCATTCGCAAGCCGGCATGGTTTGCCTACAAATATTTGAACGCGCTGCAGGGCCGCGAGATTCCGCTGGCCGATGCGCATGCGCTGGCAGCGGTGGATGGCAAGCGCATCGCCGCGCTGGTGTGGGATTGGCAGCAGCCGGTGCAGGCGGTGAGCAATACGCCGTTCTATACCAAGCTGGTGGCCGCCACCGAGAGCGCACCGCTGCAGTTGCGCATGACCAACGTGCCCGCAGGCAACTACACCTTGCAGGTGCGCAAGACCGGCTACCGGCGCAACGACCCGCTGTCGCTGTACATCGACATGGGCCTGCCCAAGGCGTTGAACCCGACACAGCTGACCCAGCTGCAGCAGGCCACGCGCGACACGCCCGAGCAGGACACACGCATCCGTGTCGGCGCCGATGGCCTGGCGGAGGTCAATGTGCCGATGCGTAGCAACGATGTGGTGCTGGTGACCTTGCAGCCGCGCTGAGCGATGCACCGCCGATGCTGCCAGCCACGTCATCGCCGTGGCTGCAGCGCGCAGGGATGGGCGCTGCGATTGGCGCCGGTGCCCAGGCAATCCGCGTCACGATATCAGGCCAGCAGCGGCGTCACTTGAGATAGGTCTTGAGGATGGCGGCGACATCGTCGACCGCCAGCTCCCGGTCGCCCAGCGTATCCGGCGCGGCCACGTGATGCTTGAGATGCTCGCTGAGCAACTCGACCATCAACCCCTGCGCCGCACCACGGAACGCGGCGACCTGGGTCAACAGCGCGGTGCAGTCCACGTCCTGCGCCAAGGCTTTCTCGAGCCCTTCCACCTGCCCGCGGATCCTGCGCACGCGCGCCAGGAGCCTGGATTTGTCGTGGTTTAGATGTGACATTACCCTATACCCCATGGGGGTATCTCAGATACCCTATGGGGGTATCGTAGCCAGAGCTCATACCGATGTCGATCACGCACACCGCGACCCACTGCGCGCAGTCGCACCGCTTTGCCAGCAGCAACCCGCTGGCCGAGCGCAGTACCCGCAAGGCGGTGATCCTGACCGTGGCCATGATGGTGGTGGAGATCGTCGGCGGTTGGACACTCAATTCCATGGCGCTGCTCGCCGATGGCTGGCATATGAGCTCGCATGCGCTCGCGTTGGGGTTGGCGTTGTTCGCCTACCGCTTTGCGCGGCGGCATGCCAGCGACGTGCGCTTTACCTTCGGCACCTGGAAGGTCGAGGTGCTTGGCGGCTATACAAGTGCGATGCTGTTGCTGGGCGTGGCCGGCCTGATGGCCTTCCAGTCGGTGGAACGGCTGTTTTCGCCTAAGCCCATTCACTATCAGGAAGCCACGGTCATCGCGGTCATCGGCCTGCTGGTGAATCTGGTCTGTGCGTGGTGGTTACGCGACTCGCATGCGCACGGGCACGATCACAGCCATGGGCATGAGCACGCGCATCATGGTCATGGTCATGGTCACGCGCATGGTGAGCATGCTCACCACCACGACGGTCACGCCGATCTGAATCTACGTGCCGCGTATCTGCACGTGGTCGCCGATGCCGCCACCTCGGTGCTGGCGATCGTGGCCTTGGTCGCCGGCATGCATTGGGGGGTGACGTGGCTGGACCCGATCATGGGCATCGTCGGCGCGGTACTGGTCACCGTGTGGGCCTGGGGGCTGCTGCGCAGTACCGGCCGCGTGCTGCTGGATGCGGAAATGGACGCGCCAGTGGTCGCGGAAGTCAGGCAGGTCATTGCCGAGCTTGCGCATGCGATCACCATCGCCGACCTGCATGTGTGGCGCGTCGGCAGCGATCGCTATGCCTGCGTGCTCAGCCTGGTGACTGACGCAGACATCGATGCGGACCTGGTCCGCGCTGCGTTGCAGATCCACGAAGAACTGGTGCACATCACGGTCGAGCTGCAACGCCCGCCACTGCACACTGCGCGGGCATAGCCTCGCGCGTGTGCAACCGCAGGCACGCTGCATGACGGGGCAGCGCGCCTGCGGTTGCCGGCGCCATCGCGGCGGCGCCGGCGGTCCTCAGGTCTTTGCCGGTGGCGGACTGACGTATTTTTCGCGGCGGATCTGCGCATTCGGCAGACCGGCAGCCTTCAGCGCCTCGACGCAGGTATCCACCATGTCCGGGTTGCCGCACAGGTAGGCGATATCGGTCTGCGCATCGGGCGCGAATTCGGGCAGATGCTGCTGCACATAGCCGTGCCGCACATCGGCATGCGGCGAGTCAGGCAGCGCGCGCGACAGGCACGGCACGTAGCGGAACTGCGGGTGCGCGTCGGCAAACGCGCGGAAATCCTCGCCGTACAGCAGCTCGGCCGGGGTGCGCGCGCCCTGCAGCAGGACCACCTGCACGCCACGGCTGGCGATCGCCTCGGCCAGCAACGGCAGCATCGACCGGTACGGGGTGACCCCGGTGCCGGTGGCGATCAGCACATAGCGCTGGTTGGCATCGCCCGGCGGCAGGCAGAAACGCCCGTAGGGGCCGCTGGCCTGCAGCTGGTCGCCGATCTGCAGGCCTTCGAACAGCGCGGTGGCCGAGCCGCCGGGCACGAAGCTCACCGCGATATCCACTGCCTCGCCCGGGCCAAACGCGTGATCGTGGATGGTCGCCAGCGAATAGCTGCGCTTGGTCGGGGTGCCGTCGGCGCCGTTGAAGTGGATCTGGATGAACTGCCCGGGCTGGAAATCCAGCGGCTGCCCGTCATCACGCACGAACTGGCAGTGGGCCACGGTGGGCGCAATCATGCGCCGGTCGACAAGTTTGAGGGGGAATTGAACGGACACGAACGTATTTGGGACAGTCTGTGATCGGGGCGAACCCCCACGGGCTTCTATAATAACGGTCTGCAACTCGCTGCGCCGGCATCCTGGCGCGAAGGACCATCTTGAATTCACCCTCTCCCAGTGCGCCCGCCTTGCGCGTGTGCGATCTGCGCAAGACCTACGACAACGGCACCCAGGCGCTCAAGGGCGTGTCGCTGGACGTGGTTCCGGGCGACTTCTTCGCCCTGCTCGGCCCCAATGGCGCGGGCAAGTCCACCTTGATCGGCATCATCAGCTCGCTGGTGAACCTGTCCGGCGGGCAGGTGGAAGTGTTCGGCACCGATCTGGTCGCCCATCGCAGCGAGGCGATGCGCCTGATCGGCCTGGTGCCGCAGGAAGTCAACTTCAACCTGTTCGAAAAGCCCTTCGACATCCTGGTCAACTACGCCGGTTTCTACGGCATGCCGCGTGCGGAAGCCGAGCGTCTGGCCGAAGTGGAGCTGCGCCGCGCGCACCTGTGGGAAAAGGCCCAGGTGATGAGTCGCACGCTGTCCGGCGGCATGAAACGGCGGTTGATGATCGCCCGCGCCATGATGACCCAGCCGCGGCTGCTGATCCTGGACGAGCCCACCGCCGGCGTGGATATCGAGATCCGCCGCGACATGTGGCGCGTGCTGAAAGAGATCAACGCCGCCGGCACCACCATCATCCTGACCACGCATTACCTGGAAGAAGCCGAGCACCTGTGCCGCAACCTGGCCATCATCAACCACGGCCAGATCGTCACCCAGGGGCCGATGCGCGAGCTGCTGGCCAAGCTCGACGTGGAAGGTTTTCTGTTCGATATCGACGGCGACCTGCCCACGCAGCTGCCGGCGATCGAAGGCACCACGCTCACCGCCATCGACAGCCACACGCTGGATCTGGACATGCCGCGCGCGATGGACCTCAACCGCGTGTTCGCCGCGCTAGGCGATGCCGGCATCCGGGTGCGTTCGATGCGCACCAAGAGCAACCGGCTGGAAGAATTGTTCGTTCGTTTGACCGGCCCCGGTGAGACCCTCGCCGACCCGGCTCCTGCTGCAGCGGCGCCCGTGCGCCCGGCAGGTCACCCATGAGTTTCCCGGAGCCTTCGATGTCCGCTGTTCCCGCAACACCCCGCCAACGCAACTGGATCGCGCTAGGCACCATCGTGCGCCGCGAAGTGCAGCGCATCCTGCGCATCTGGGGCCAGACCCTGGTGCCGCCAGCCATCACCATGACGCTGTACTTTTTGATCTTCGGCGGGCTGATCGGCTCGCGCGTGGGCGACATGGGCGGCTACACCTACATGCAGTTCATCGTGCCCGGCCTGGTGATGATGAGCGTGATCCAGAACAGCTACGGCAACATTTCATCGAGCTTCTTCGGCGCCAAGTTCGGCCGCCATGTGGAAGAGCTGCTGGTCAGCCCGATGCCCAACTGGGTGATCCTGTGGGGTTATGTGTCCGGCGCGGTGCTGCGCGGGGTGATGGTCGGTGCGCTGGTGCTGGTCATCGCCATGTTCTTCACCCACGTGCGCATCCCGCATCCGTTGGTGACGCTGACCACCGTGCTGCTGGGCGCGATCATCTTTTCGCTGGCCGGCTTCGTCAACGCGGTATACGCCAAGAAGTTCGACGACGTGGCGATCGTGCCCACCTTCATCCTGACCCCGCTGACCTACCTGGGCGGCGTGTTCTATTCGGTGAAGTTGCTGCCCGGCTGGGCCGAGGCGGCCACGCATGCCAACCCGATCTTCTACATGGTCAACGCCTTCCGCTACGGCCTGCTCGGCAGCTCCGACGTGCCGATCTGGGTGGCCTACGCGCTGATGCTGGGCTTTGTCGCGGTACTCAGCGCGCTGGCGCTGTGGCTGCTGCGCCGTGGCGTGGGGTTGCGGAGCTGAGAGTGCAGTTCAGCGACTACATCGTGTTCGTGGATGAGAGCGGTGACCATGGGATGGCCAACATCGATTCGGCCTTCCCGTTGTTCGTGCTGTCTTGCTGCCTGATCAGTAAACGCGATTACATGGCTGCAGTGGTACCGGCGATTCAACGGATCAAGTTTGCGACGTTCGGCCACGATGCCGTGGTGCTGCACGAACGTGAGATACGCCGGGATATCGGGCCGTTTTCGCTGTTGCGTGATCGCGACAAGAAGCAGGCGTTTATCGATGCTCTGACCGATGCATTGGCCTCCGCGCCGATGACGGTTTTTGCCGCTGTCATCGACAAACGTCGTCTTCAGGATCGCCAGCATCGCCAGCGCGGCGAAAATCCGTACGAAATCTCGATGCGTTTCTGCCTTGAGCGGATGTACTACAAGCTCAGCAAGCAGGGCCAGGTTGCGCAACGCGGCGCGCCGTTGATCACGCACGTGCTGTGCGAGGCGCGTGGACATAACGAAGATCAGGACCTGGAATTGGCATTTCGCCGGATTTGCGGCGGCGACAATTTTTCTGGTGTCGAACTGCCATTCGATCCGGTGATCTGCGACAAGAAAAGCAACGCGATCGGACTGCAGCTGGTTGATCTGGTCGCACGTCCAATCGGCATGCGGCAGTTGCGGCCCGACCAACCCAATCGCGCGTGGGATGTCATCGAGCAGAAGCTAGACAAGGATGCATCTGGCCGTTATCTCGGCTACGGGTTGAAGTGCTACCCGTAAAAACAAAAGGCTCCGGCGATTCCGCCAGAGCCTGATGCCGACCGAGAATCCCCGATCCGGTTGGGATTTTACCACCCTGCCCTGACACGCTCCAACCATCAAGCTGAACGGAGATTTTGATGCATATCCTCATCCTTGGCGCTGGCGGCACCGGCGGCTATTTCGGCGGACGGCTGGCGCAGGCCGGCGTGGACGTCACCTTCCTGGTGCGCGATGCGCGGGCGGCGCAGTTGCAGGCCGAGGGATTGCGCATCCGCAGCCCGCTGGGCGATGCGGATCTGCAGGTGGCGCATGTCACCGCCGCTGCCTTGCCGGCGCTGGTGGCGCAGCAGCCGTTCGACCTGGTGATCCTCAGCTGCAAGGCTTACGACCTGGACAGCGCGCTCGATGCGATTGCACCGGCCGTGGGCGAGCACACCACGGTGCTGCCGATCCTCAACGGCCTGCGCCATTACGCGGCGCTGGACGAGCGCTTCGGCGCGGCGCGGGTGCTGGGCGGGCTGTGCTTCATCAGCGCGACCAAGGGCGAGCATGGCGAGATCCTGCATCTGGGCAAGCCGGCGGCGCTCACCTTTGGCGAGCGCGATGGCAGCGCAGACTCGGCGCGCGTGCAGGCGTTTGCCGCAGCGTGCACGCAGGCGGGTATCGATCATGTGGCCAGTACGCAGATCGCGCAGGAGCAGTGGATCAAGTACAGCTTCCTCACTGCGCTGGCGGCGGCTACCTGCCTGATGCGCGCCCCGATCGGCGCGATCGTGGCCACCGACGACGGGCGAGCGTTGATCAACGGCCTGTACAACGAATGTCTGTGGGCGGCCGATGCGGCCGGACAACCGATTCCGGAAGGCGCACGCGCCAAGGCGTTGCAGACGTTGTTGCAGGTGGACTCGCCGTTGAAGGCGTCGATGCTGCGCGACCTGGAAGCCGGCCAGGAGGTGGAAGCAGCGCAGATCGTTGGCGACATGCTCAAGCGCGTGCGCGAGACCGGTCGCAATGGACCGCTGCTAATGGCCGCCAATGTGCATCTACAGGCGTATCAGGTGCTGCGGCATAGCTGAGAAGGTGGCAGGCAACGGTGCGCGGGCTGCGCATGTGCGCCGTCCCCCCATCCGCCCTTCGGGCACCTTCCCCCGCAGGCGGGGGAAGGGAGCGGGACCAAGAATGCCGGTCGCTACACGGCACTGGGCCGATGGCCTGCGTCTCCAGTTGCTCCGGCACGTCCCTTCTGCCGCACGCGGGAGCTACACCTCGCTGCTCTAGCACTTCCCTTCTCCCGCTTGCGGGAGAAGGTGGCGCAACGCGCCGGATGAGGGCGCGCCGGGTTGGCGCAGCCTTCGCGCCATCACGACGCGGTGCCCATGATGCTCTGCGTCCCACCGCCCGCGTCGCCTGCCATGAAGCTGCTCAGCCACCTGTTCCGTGCCGGTCACTTCGTGATCCTGGCGTTTTTCGTGCTGTGCGCGGCGGGACTGGTGGGGATGGCCGGCTTGGAGTTGTGGCATGGCTTCACCCCGGGTGGCGACATGGTGGTGCGCGACCGCTTCAACGTGGTGCTGGAAGCCATCGGCCTGCTCACCGTGGCGCTGGTGACCCTGGAACTGGGCCAGACCATCTTCGAAGAAGAGATCCTGCGCGACGTCAAGGTCAGCGGCCCCACGCGCGTGCGGCGTTACCTGTCGCGGTTCTTCGTGGTGATCGTGATCGCGTTGGCGATCGAAACGCTGGTGTCGATCTTCGAGCTGATGCACGACGACCCGGCCAAGCTGCCGTATGCCGCCGCCGTCGGCCTGTGCGCGGCGCTGTTGCTGATCGCCTGGGGCGTGTTCGTCAAACTCAATCGCAGCGCCGAAGAGCTGGAACCCGAAGCGATGGAAGAAACCAAGCGCGAAGACCGCGAGGTCGAGGAATAACAGCGGCGATCTGGCAACTGCGCAATCATCGAGCGGGGATGGTGGTGGCGAGTGCTGGGTGCGCGCTCCATTGCCACCCGCAGCTGACGAATGCTCACGACGCTGTGACCGCGCCGGTCCTGATCAGCTAGCGCCAGCAGCTGGCAACGGCGGCACCATCGTCGGCTTGCCATCGTCACCGAGCGCGATCATGACGAAGTGGCCACGGGTGCACAGCTCGCGCGCGCCGCTGAGCAGGTCTTCGGCAATCAGTTCCACTTCCACCTTGATCGAGCTGCGCCCCACCGACACCACCCGCGCGATGGTTTCCACCATCTGGCCCTGGCGGATCGGCAGCTTGAAATCCACCTGGTCCGAGCGCGCGGTCACCACCGCACGCCGCGCATAGCGCGAGGCGGCCAGAAACGCGGCCTTGTCCATCCACGCCAACGCCTGCCCGCCGAACAGCGTGCCCATGTGATTGGTGTGGTTGGGGAACACGATTTCGACCATGCGCACTTCGGTCGGCGGAACGGGTGTGGCGCTGGTCATGAAGGCGGTACCGGAAAAGGAAGAAAAGCCAGCCCGATCAGCTGCGCAGCGTCGGCAGGAAACTCAGGTCCATGTGGTAGCGCGCCGGACGCTGCGGATCGACGAAGATGCGCAGCGGTTGCCCATCGGTGAGGAACGGCTGCGGATCGGTCCACAGGTTATCGCTGCGATACTCGGTCAAGGTGGTGTGCGTGCGGTCGTGGCGTTGGGCCAGGATACGGAACGGGTGCACACCGTTGACCTGCAAAGACGCATTGTGTTCGATGCACACGAAGCGCGCTTCCACCACCGTGCCATGCCGGCGCAACCACGCAGCACGCCGCGCATGCCATCCGCGATAGCCAAGGATGCCGCCCCCCACGCCGCCGAACGCCACGCCCAGCAGTAACAGGATCCAGCGCGCCTGATCCGGCAACAGCGCCGCACCGGTCAACAACCCCAGCCCCGCCAGCAGGAAGCTCCAGGCGACGATGGTGACGGTCGTGTTCATCGCCGGGCGCCTCGCATCGACCGGGCGCCCGTCGCCATCACAGGCCGCTGCGGACCGCCGCTTCAACCTGCGCCGGCGACTGGAAGCCGGGCAGACGCGTCACTTCGGCGCCGTCCTTGAACAATGCCAAGGTCGGCGTCTGCCGCAATCCCAGGCTGCGGAAGAACTCCTCGCCAACCACTTCCAGCTTGACCTTGAGCAGTGCGACGCCTGCGGCGTCCTCGCTCGCGGCGAACTTGGTCAGCGACATGTCGAGCATCTTGCAGCCCGGGCAATTGTCCTTGTAGTAGTCGACCAGCAAGCGCGGATGCGCAGCAAGAGCGGCGACGTAGTCGTCAGGGGTGGAGGCGTGGAGCGTTTGCATGGGAGGTGTTCTCGAACGGTGTGTCGGTAAGAGCAAGAATGGTGTCGGTCCAGTGTTGGATCTTGGTGGCGTCGCGTTCGCCGTGGGGCATTTGTTCGATCTCCAGCCGCGGATAGCGCGAGCCGAAGAACGCGGCGATGCGCCGGGCGGCGCCGCAGTAGTTCTCCTCACCCCATTGCGTCTCGCCGGTGCCGAACACCGCCAGGCGCTCCGGCTTGCCGACCGCGTTGACGAGCTGCTCGATGAAGCGCTTCATCTCCGGCGGCGTACGCCCGGCGTTGATGCTCCAGCTGCCGAGGATGTAGAGATCGTGTTCGGCGCCATCAGGGCACGCCTGCGTCAGCGTCTGGATATCGGCATCGATCCAGGTTACCTCGTGCCCCAGTTCCTCGCAGCGCGCGTGGATCGCGCGCGCAACGTCGCGGGTGTTGCCACTGAGCGAAGTGTGGGCGAGGAGGATGCGCATTTCGGAGAAGCAATTACTCAATAACTAGCTTTAGTTCTTCGAGGCGAATGGCCATTGCTTCGATGCTGACTCCAAAAGACTCCGACAACGATACGAAGTGGTAGCCGTTGTAATAAGTCGTACTCGCAAGCTTTCTAGAGACATGACGGAGAGTCGGAAGAGCTTCAATCACTTTGGAAATAGGCTTGCTCAGTAGAGCAAAGGCGGTCTGCTCATCGAGGGCGAAAACACCCAGGAAGCGAGACTTAAATTCTTCAGTAAGAAGTTTCTGTGGCAGCAAAAAGTAGGTCGCGAACTTGTCTGCCTCAAGTTCGGTTCGATTGCGTGCTTGCCGAACTCCGTCTAACGGCTGATCCCGATGTAGCTCTGTTTGATCGGGATGAAGAATTGCGTGGCCTATCTCATGAGCCGCAGTGAAACGCATGACTCTCGGATCAGCATCCGTTGCGATTTGGATGGATCGAGTCGATTGATCAATCATGCCCGCGACCGAAACTTGGCGGCTGCCGTTGATCATCCAACCAAGACTAGAATGAAGGGTGAAGTCGAAGTCCAGAAGCTCAGCGGCAAGCTGCGGATCTAAGACATCAATCGGGTGCACGTTCTGGCTAAGCCCGAGATCTGTCCGCTTCTTCCAAATCGCGCGTTGCAACTTTTTAGCCTGTGCCTCTATCGACTCAAAGCTATGACTTTTCTTTGTAGAGAAGGCCTTACCATCCGAACTCGCAAATCGATACCTATCCTGGTCATTGCCCGCTTGCCAGCACTCCTCAATTTCTTCCATGTGCGCGTACGGGTCCCCCAGTCGCATGCGACTAGACGAGATGCGTGGATCCAATCGCTTGCTCATGGTGCCCCCGTACTTGTGAGTAAAATTACAGAGAGGTGTTGATAGTTCCGCCTCAGAGGTCGTCGAACCCATTATCCGAATTGGTCTTCTTGTACGAGGCATTGCGCATCTCGAAGAAGTCGGTCTTGGTTTCGGTGAAGTTGTCGGCGTAGGCCTTGATCCACGGCATCACGTTGTCGTTGGCGCCTTCGTACAGCTTCTCGATGCCGAGCATGCCGGCCATCTTGTTGGCGCGGTACTTCACGTAGCGGATCATCTCGTCCACGTCGATGCCGTCGATGCCGTCCAGCACTTCGGCGGTCCACACCGTTTCCAGATCGATCGCGTGCTCGAACGCCTTGTGCACGTAGTCGGTAAGCTGGTCGCCCTGCAGCGCCTGGTTCTCGCCGATGATGGCGCGAATCAGCTCGCTGATGAACTTGGAATGCGCCAGCTCATCGCGGTTGATGAAGCTGATGATCTTGCCGGTGCCGGTCATGCGGTTCTGGCGGACCAGATTGTAGAAATACGCAAAGCCGGAATAGAAGTTGATGCCTTCCAGGATCGAGGACTGGATCAGCGCGCGGATCAGCGTTTCGGCGGTCTTGTCGCGCAGGAAGTCGTCGTAGGCGCCCATGATCGGCGCATTGCGCTTGATGATGGTCGGGTGCGTGCGGGCCAGCTCGAACACGCGGTTCTGATCGGCCAGGCCGGTGATCGAGGCCAGCACGTAGCTGTAGCTCTCGTTATGGATCACTTCCTGCTGGCCGATGATCGCGGCATTGGCATGCGCGGCCGGGTCGGTGATGTATTCGGCGACGTTGTAGATGAAGCGCGTCTGCGGCGAATCCAGCGTGGCCAGCAAGCCGATGATCGAATCGTAGGCATTCTTCTCGCGCGCCGACAGCTCGTTGTACTGGCGCGCGTCGCCCTTCATGTCCACCTCGTCGGGGATCCAGAAGTTGGTCGACAGCTCCTTGTACGCCCGATAGAAGGACGGATACGGAATGTCGTTCCAGTTGAGGATGCCGGAGGTCTGACCATTGATGATGGCGGTGGAGCGGTTGGGATGACGCGGCTCCAGGATCTTGATGCGCTCAAGCGGTGTTGCGGACATGGGTCTCTACTCGTCTTTCAGGCGTCGCACGTACAAACGGGAACGGCGACAACAAATCGTTCTGGAGGAAAGCCCCCTGAGTCAGGGGGCGCGCCAAAAGCGCGGGGTGTGGGTGCTGATGAGCCGGGGCCCACCGTTCGCACTGCGAACCGTGGGGAGCGAAAGCGCGAATGCGCTTTAGCTCGAACACCACTCGCACTCACTGATGTCGATGTCGTTGGAGCGCACGTAGTACGTGGTCTTCAAGCCTTCGCGCCAGGCGGTCATGTGCAGATCCAGCAACGTGCTCGCACGGATGGTGCTGGGCACATAGAAGTTGAAGCTGATCGACTGGTCGATGTGGCGCTGACGACGCGCGTTCTGGCGCACGCTGGCGAACTGGTCGACCTTGTAGGCGCCCTTTTCGTAGTACGGCCAGGTTTCCAGCGACAGGCCCGGAGCGGCGACCGGACGACGGAAGTCCTTCTTTTCTTCGTAGTAGAACGCGCTGTAGATCGGATCGATCGACGCGGTGGAGCCGGCGATCTGTGCGGTGCTCATGTTCGGCGCCACGGCCAGCATCCACGCATTGCGCACGCCATTGACCGACACCTGTGCCGACAACTCCAGCCACTGCGGGCTGTTGTAATCGCGCGCACGGAAGTACTCGCCGTTATGCCAGTCGCTGCCGCGGAACACGCTGTAGGTGCCCTTTTCCTTGGCCAGCTCCATGCTCGCCTGGATGGTCAGGTAGTTGATGCGCTCATACAGTTCGTCGCTGTAATCCTCGGCTTCCTTGGCATTCCAATGGATGGCCTTCTGCGCCAGCAGGTGATGCCAGCCGAAGGTGCCCAGGCCGATGGCGCGGTACTTCTGGTTGGTGATCGTGGCCTGCGGCACCGGCAGCTGGTTGAGATCGATCACGTTGTCGAGCATGCGCACCTGGATCGGGATCAGCCGCTCCAGCACGTCGGCGCCCAGCAGATCGGCCTGGTCGTCCTGCGCGATGATTGCGCGGCCCAGGTTGATCGAGGACAGGTTGCACACGACGAAGTCGCCCGCCTTCTTGGTGGTGACGATCTGATTGCCGCTGATGATCTCCTGCATCATCCGCGTCGGGCTCATGTTCTGCAGGATCTCGGTGCACAGGTTGGACGAATAGACCATGCCCTCGTGCTTGTTCGGGTTCTTGCGATTGACTTCATCGCGATAGAACATGAACGGGTTGCCGGTTTCCAGCTGGCTGACCATGATGCGCTTGAAGATTTCGATCGCCTTGACGGTCTTGCGCGTGATGCGCTCGTCGGCAACGACTTCTTCGTACTTGCGACGGAAGCTGCTGTTGGCGTCGCCCTTCTTCTCGTCGTAGAAATCCTGCAGGTACCAGCCCTTGACCCGCTTGACCTCGTGCGGATCGAACAGGTACCAGTCGCCGCGACGCTCGACCGCTTCCATGAACAGGTCCGGGATGCACACCGAGGTGAACACGTCGTGCGCGCGCAGGCGCTGGTCGCCGTTGTTCAAGCGCAGGTCCAGGAACGCTTCGATGTCGCGGTGGAAGATGTCCAGATAGACCGCGATGGCGCCCTTGCGCTGGCCCAGCTGGTCCACCGACACGGCGGTGTTGTTGAGCTGCTTGATCCACGGCACCACGCCGCCAGACGAATTGGACACGCCGCGGATCGCCGAGCCGGACGAACGCACATAGCCCAGGTACGCGCCCACGCCGCCACCGTGCTTGGACACGCGCGCCACGTCGGTGTTGGAGTCGTAGATGCCCTGCAGGCTGTCGTCGACGGTGTCGATGAAGCAGCTCGACAGCTGGCCGCCGACCTTGCCGGCATTGGCCAGCGTCGGCGTTGCCACGGTCATGTACAGGTTGGACAGCGCCCAGTAGGCCTCGCCCACCAGCTGCATGCGGCGCTCGCGGCTGCCCTTGCCGGTGCCGATCTCGTCCTGCATCAGGTACAGCGCGATCGTCAGCCAACGCTCCTGCGGCAGCTCGAACACGCCGCGCGAGTTGTCGGTGGCCAGGTAACGGGTGGCCAGCAGATACAGGCCGTTATAGGCGAACAGCTTGTCGCGCTCGGGCTCGATCATCTTGCCGGCTTCGATCAGCTCGTCCTTGGAATAGCGGCGCAGGATGTCGTTGGAATAGACATTGCGGTCGGCCAGGCTTTCCTGCAGGCCGACGAACGAGCCGTACTTCTGGCTGGCGTCGTAGAACCGGTTGCGGCTGGCGCGCTTGTAGAGGCGGCGCAGGTACAGGCGCGCGGCGAAGTGCTCCCACTCCGGGGTGGTCAGATCGACGCGGGCTTCGGCCTCGCGGATCAGATGGTCGACCAGGTCGTCGGCGTTGACGCTGTCCTTGCGCTCGACAAAGCCGAACACCGAGCGCTTGTAGTCGGCCACGTCCAGCTGCGGGAATTCGGCATGGATCTGGTCGATCGCGCGGTCCAGGCGCTCGGCCTCGAACGGAATCTTGCGGTTGCCCGCTTCCTTGGTGATCCAGGTGGAGACGGTTTGTTCTTCGATGGTCTGTGCGTGCATTGCAATGGCTTGGCGGGGGGGCGGCACGACGTCCGACGGGTCGGTCAACTCCGGCGCGCTGCAGGCGGGCGCGCTGACACTGGCGGGAACGCTGGTGTTGGTTAGGGTACCGGCGGCGATCGCGGCAAGGGTGTCGTTGGTGGTCATGCGTCCTCCATGCGTAGGCACACGAACCCGCTCGGGGACGGGCTGCGACCGGTTCCGGACTCCCTGGACAGCGATGGCGGTGCGGGACGACCAGCACGCAAGACACGCAGTCTGCGGCGGCATCGCCATCACCAGCCATCTCCTTACCGGAGATTCCACGGTCGCCACCGCGCGGTGTGCTGTCGCGTGGTGGTCGGTGGCGAAACAACAGCGGCGCAACAGGACCACGTCGCCAGGTCCAGACGCTGCCCGGATGGCTTGTAGTCATGAATGCGACCGCGGCTGGGAGGCCATTTCGACCGCGACCCTGCCGCGATAGATGCTCCCACTGGTCCGGCCACCTTGGGCAACCAACCACCGACTGCCCCAAGATAGTGGGGTACCTGGGAGGGGTCAACACCAAATGTGGGAAAAACCCGCAAACCCTTGTGGCACAAAGCACTGTCTGACGAACGGTCGTCGCCAGGCCGCAGGACCCGCCAAGTCGACTGCGCAGTCAAGGCCCAAACCGGCATTTTTGCCGACCAGTTGGGTTCGGTTGGGTTGGCTGCGACACGCATCGAGGCTGAAGCCGGTCACAGTTGGCCGTCACTGCCTCAGCCGGCACCGCACGCCTGGCGCGCTGCTCAAACGGCGGCATATCCGCAACACGCGCCAACACACTTCATCAGTACGGAGCCCCGCAACCAAGCATCGCCCGGGCGATTGACCGACGCGGAGCGATGTCGCGTGGTACGCCCGGCAACGCGAGGACCTCGCCACTGCCGAATCCAGGTCGAGGGCGCGGTGCCCTTACCGCTCGCGGGACACGCCGTGAACCCGTCCCTGGGGGCTCGGTGGCGGCATCCATGCCGCCAACGGTCCCGCAATCGGTGAGGACACCGCACCAGAACGTTGGTCGGTGGTCGCGTGAAAGCGGTTTGTAGCGCGTTGCATATCAAACGTTGATCAGGCGCGTCATGATCCGACAACGCGCATCAAGCACTACTTTTTACGTGCATACCGACCATCTCGACTGGTCCTTGCCCGCCCACCGTCGCGGGACCTTACGCGGCATGGATGCCGCGTAAGAGCCTCCAGGGACGGATTCACGGCGTGTCCCGTGATGGTGGGCGGGCAAGGACCCTGCAGCAAACTCACAGCGCCGCGGGCAGGGAGGGGCCTTGCAGCCAAGCCACAGAACTAGCGGCACACGTCCGTCCGATGGCCACGAAGGCGCAGTCCGGCCGCTCTCAAGTGAACAGCGTGACGCCTTGGGCGCGGCCGGTGCGCAGCTTCAGATCTCGGTCGGGCCGATGTGGTGGCGCTTGCGGTAGCGAATCGACGACCACACCGAGGCGGCGATGAAGGCCACGCCGATCAGGCCGGTCAGCACTTCCGGCACGTGGTAGACGGTACCCACCAGCATGATGATCGCCAGCACGCCGATGGCGTAATGCGCGCCGTGCTCCAGGAACACGAACTCGTCCAGCGTGCCCTTGTGCACCAGATAGACCGTCATCGAGCGCACGAACATCGCGCCGATCGCCAGGCCCAGCATGATGATCACCACGTCGCGGGTGATCGCGAACGCGCCGATCACGCCGTCGAACGAGAACGAGGCGTCCAGCACTTCCAGGTACAAGAACGCGGCAATGCCCGAGCGCTTGGCCGGGCCCATGCTGCCGTCTTCGCTCTCTTCGGACTCGAACAAGGCATCCACGCTGCCCACCAGCAGATACAGCAGGATGCCGCCCAAGCCGGCGAACAGCACGCTCTGGAAGATCGCCTCGGGCAGGAACAGCTTGGTGCACAGCAGGACCGTGACCGCCACGATGACCGACATCGCATCGGCCTTGCCCAGCTTGCCGACCAGCCGCTCCACCGGGCCGAGCCAGTGCAGCTTGCGCTCCTGGTCGAACAGGAAGTTGAGGAACACCAGCAACAGGAACATGCCACCGAAGGCGGCGATGGACGGGTAGTTGTCGGTCAGCACCTGGCTATAGCGGTCCGGCTCCTTGAGCGCCATCTGCATCACCGGCACCAGGCCCATGCCGGTGGCCACCGACACGATCACGATCGGGAATACCAGGCGCATGCCGAACACCGCGATCAGGATGCCCACGGTGAGGAACAGCTTCTGCCAGAACGCATCCATGTGCTTGAGCACACCGGCATTGACCACCGCGTTGTCGAACGACAACGACACCTCCAGCACGCTCAGCACCAGGCACAGCCACAACGCCTGCCACAGGCCCATTGAGGTGGTGTGGCCCCACCAGGCAGCAACGCCCAGGCAGACGGCAGCGACCAACAACGACATTCTGAACTCGCGAAACATTGACACTCCCAGGCGGGCCGAGACGACAGCCGGAACAACGGGCCAGGGCAAAGCCCGGCAGATCCGGCGTGCGGTGGAGGATGGGGGACCGCGGCGTGACGCAACGTCAGGCCGGGCGCGGCTCGCCCATTATAGGGAGTGTCACCGCCATCAGGGTCGCATCGTCCGGATCCGGGCGTACGCCGAAGCCCAGGCTCTGGCACATCGCCAGCATGGTGCGGTTCTCACGCAGTACCTGGCCTTCGATCTGCTTCAGGCCCAGCCAGCGTGCGTACTCGATCATGATGCGCATCAGCTGCCAGCCGATGCCGTGGCCCTTGAGGTCGGAGCGGATCAGGATGCCGTACTCGCCACGCTCGTAATCGGCGTCGGCATGCAGGCGCACCGCGCCAAGCATGTCGCCGGTCTTGGGGTCGATGGCCACCAGCGCGATCGAGCGCGCGTAGTCCAGCTGGGTCAGGCGGGCGATGAATTCGTGGCTGAAATGCTTGACCGACTGGAAGAACCGCAACCGCAGGTCTTCGTCGGTGACCCGCGCGAAGAAGGCGCGGAACAATGCATCGTCTTCCGGGCGCACCGGGCGCACCAACGCATGGGTGCCATCGCCGAGCGCGATCTGGCGCTCCCATTCCTTCGGGTACGGGAAGATCGCAAAACGCGGATGGCCGCGGCCCTTGTGCAGCTTGCGCGCCGGCGCCACCGCCACGCGGGCGTCCAGCGCGATCACGCCATCGCGGTCGGCCAGCAGCGGGTTGATATCCAGCTCGGTGATTTCCGGGATGTCGGCCGCCAGCTGCGCCAGCTTGACCAGCACCAGCGCCACGGCGCGCTCGTCGGCGGCCGGCACGTCGCGATAGGCCTTGAGGATGCGCGAAACGCGGGTGCGGCCGATCAGCTCGTGCGCCAGGCGTAGATCCAGTGGTGGCAGCGCCAGTTCGCGGTCGTTGATCACCTCCACCGCGGTGCCGCCGCGGCCGAACACGATCGCCGGGCCAAATACCGGGTCGTCGGCAATGCCGGCGATCAACTCGCGCGCCTTGGGCCGCAACACGGTGGGCTGCACGATCACCCCTTCGATGACTGCGTTCGGCAGCGCGGCGCGGGCACGCGCCAGGATGCCGGCCGCCGCCTCGCGCACCGCCGCCACGCTGGACAGGTTCAGGCGCACGCCATCCACGTCGGACTTGTGCGCGATGTCGCCGGACAACACCTTCAAGGTGACCGTGCGCCCCATTGCCAGCAGCGGGTCGGCCAGCAAGGCGGCCTCGTTGGCAGTGGTGGCCACCTGCAACGGCACGATCGGGATGCCGTAGGCCGCCAGCAGCCGGTTGGTCGCCACCGGGTCCAGCCAACGCCGACCCGCCGCCAAGGCTTCATCGACCACCGCGCGCGCGATGCCGGCATCCACCACGAAGTCTTCCGGCAGGCTGGGCGGGGTTTCCATCAACGCCGCCTGCGCCTCGCGATAGCGCACCAGGTGGGTGAAGCCGCGCACCGCATCCGATTCGGTGGCGTAGGTGGGCACGCGCGCGGCGTTGAGCGCGGCGATCGCCGCGTCGTCCTGGCCCAGCCACACCGCAAACACCGGCTTGTCGCGCTGATAGCGGTTGCGTTGCTCCAGCGCGCGGGTCAGCGCCTTGGCCGCGTCGGCCGAGGAGGTGAATGCAGTGGGCACGTTGACCACCAGCAAGGCGTCGTTTTCGGGATCGTCCAGCAGCGCTTCGATCGCCGCGGCATAGCGCGCGCCATCGGCGTCGACAATGATGTCCACCGGATTGCTGCGCGACCAGCCTTCCGGCAGCGACTGGTCCAGCCGCTCCAGGGTCTTGGCCGATAACTCGGCCAAGGTGCCGCCACGCAGCACCAACTGGTCCACCGCCAGCTGCCCCACCCCGCCGCCATTGCTCAGGATGGCCAGACGCCGGCCCGGGAAGCTGCCGAGCCGGCCCAGCGTTTCGGCCGCGGCGAACAACTCGTCCAATGCGCCAACGCGCAGCAGCCCGGCACGCGCGAACGCGGCGCCATACACCGCATCCGAGCCGGCCAGCGCCTGCGCGTGGGTGTCGGCATTGGGATTGATGCGGAACTGGCGGCCGGACTTGACCACCACCACCGGTTTGGCACGCGCGGCCGCACGCGCGGCCGACATGAACTTGCGCGCATCGCCAATGCGTTCGACGTAGAGCAGGATCGCGCGGGTGCGGTAGTCGGTGGCGAAGTAATCGAGCAGATCGCCGAAGTCCACATCCAGCGTATCGCCCAGCGACACCACCGCCGAGAACCCCACCGAACGCGCCACGCCCCACTCCACCAAGGCAGCGGCAATGGCGCTGGATTCGGAGATCAGCGCCAGATCGCCGGCTTGCGGGCAGTGCGCGGCGATGCTGGCATTGAGCCGCGCATGCGGGGCGATCACCCCCAGGCAATGCGGGCCGAGGATGCGCATGCCCTTGGCGCGAGCGGCCGCTTCCATGCGTGCGGCCGGCGAGCCGGGGCCACGGCCCAAACCGGCGGTAAGGATGATGGCTGCTGCCACCCCGCGCCGCGCGGCAATGGAGACGATGCGCGGCACGATGCGCGCCGGCGCGGTGATCACCACCAGGTCCGGTATCCACGGCAGATCGGTCAAGCGCGCCACCGTGCGCACGCCATCGATCTCGCTGTAGCGCGGGCTCACCCAACCGATCTGCCCGGGGAAGCCGGCCGCGCGCAGGTTGCGCACCACCGCCCGCCCGGCCGAGCGATCGCGCGGACTACCACCCACCACCGCAACGGTGCTGGGGCGGAAGACCTGTTGCAGGTGATAGGTACTCATTGTGCGGGGGAGAACACTGCCATCGCGCTACGGTACACGCACTGATGGATCCAGGCATGGGCGCGCTGTGCAGCACGCGTGTGCCAAGCCTAGGGACCTACCGCAACCGGGGGTGCGCTACAGGCGTTGCCACATTCGGCGATACGCCATGCTGCTGATCTGATGCGCCAGGGACGAAGTCATCGATATCCGTGCGCGCAGCGCGCAGACATCACCCTCTCGGTCCACCTAGACACGTCCCACATAGAGACAGGCCTGGCGACTGCTCGCCAGGCCTGTATCGCCCTGTCTTACAACAACGTGCCGCTCAAGATCGCCGCCGCAATGCTGAAATAGATCACCAAGCCGGTGACATCCACCAGCGTGGCCACGAACGGTGCCGAGGCGCTGGCCGGATCGAAGCCGAAGCGTTGCAGCACGAATGGCAGCATCGAGCCGGACAGCGAGCCGAAGGTGACGATGCCGATCAGCGCCGCACCGATGGTCAGCGCCACCATCTGCCAATGGGGGCCGTAGTCGTACAGGCCGGCGGTTTGCCAGATGGCGATGCGTACGATCGCCAGCACGCCCAGAATCGCGCCCAGGGTCAGCCCGGTGGGCAGCTCGCGCAGCGCCACTTTCCACCAGTCGCCCAGGCGAATTTCGCGCAGCGCCAGCGAACGGATCAGCAGCGAGGTGGCCTGCGAACCGGAGTTGCCGCCCGAGCTCATGATCAACGGAATGAACAAGGTCAGCACCACCGCCTTGGACAACTCGTCCTCGAAGTGTTGCATGGCGCTGGCGGTGAGCATTTCGCCCAGAAACAGCACGCTCAGCCAGCCGGCGCGCTTCTTGATCATCTGGCCAAACCCAATGTGCATGTAGGGCTTGTCCAGCGCTTCCATGCCGCCGAACTTGTGCACGTCTTCGGTGGATTCGGCGATCAATGCGTCGAGCACATCGTCCACGGTGACGATGCCCAGCACATGCCCGCGCGCATCCACCACCGGGATCGCGAGCAGGTCGTGGCGGCGGATCAGGCGCGCCACTTCTTCCTGGTCCAGCGCCGGGTCCACGGTGACCGGCGGATTGACCTGCGCCACCTCCAGGATCGGTGCCTCCGGCGCGCCGGTGATCAGCCGGCGCATGGTGACCACCTGCTGCAGCACGCGGGTGGCCGGGTCGAGCAGATAGATGGCGTAAACGGTCTCGCGGCTGCGCTCCACTTCGCGGATGTGCTGCAAGGTGCGGCCCACTGTCCAGTCGGAGGACACCGCCACGAATTCGGTGGTCATCAGCGCACCGGCGGTGTTGGGCGGGTAGCGCATCAGCGCCTGGATCGACAGCCGCGCCTCGGCACTGAGCAACCACAGCAGCGGCTGGCGCTGCTCGGTATCCAGACCGTGGAAGATATCGGTGGCGCGGTCGTCGGCCATCTGCCCGAGCAAGGAGGCGGCCTGCTCGGCCGGCAGCAGGGCGACCAGTGCACTGGCATCGCGCAGCTCGGGTTGTTCGAGCAACTTCACCGCACGCGGCGGCGGCAACGCGGCCAGCACATGCGCCGCATCGTCGCGATCGAGCGTGTTGAGGTATTCCACCGCATCGGCCGTGTTGAGCTCGGCCAGGGGTGCGGTCAAGGCATCGACGCCTTGGGCAAGGCGCAGGGTTTCGTTGTACATGGTGGTTCGCCTGGTGACGACCGTCGTCGATGACAGCCGGCGAACCTGAGCCTCAGGCGCGCGCCAGCTGGGTCATCGACCCGGGTCTAGGGTGACTGTCGCTGGACATGAGTAAAGGCTCCGAAAGGTGCGCACCGACCGGTGATCCGGGCGGCGGCGCGGCGCAGTCTGCGCGCCTGCGCCCGCTTGGTCAATCCTTCGCAGCCGCCCCGCTTCACTGGGCGTCCAGCATGCCGAGCCTGCACTGCACGTCGCTGGCGCACGCCATGCCGCTCACCCCGTCGACAACGCGCGACTGACGCCGCGCAGAGGGCGAGTGCGCGGTTGCGTGGAGGTGCCATCGTCGTGACACCTCCGCGTGGGTGCAGGCGCGCACCTGCAACCTGTCGCTGCGATGCTGCCGGCTGCGGCCAGCCGCGCCAAGAGGTCGAGCTGGTCGGAGGCATCGCACCGGCCGTCGCAAAACTGTGGTGTGCCGTACAGCAATCGGTACAGTCGGCTTCTTGGCACAGCCAACCCATCGCAGATTCTCGTGGAAGAGCGCGCGCCATCGCGTCCAACCGCTCCCGTCGCTGCTCAGGGATCCCCAATGCCGTCTTCTCTCTCGTCCTTGCTACGCCGTTTCCGTCAAGTGTGTCTATGCGCCGCCGCGGGCTGGGGCACGGTCGGCATGGCGCAGAGCACGCTGCCTGCAACACCGCCGGTGGAGGCGCACGAAACCCCCCAACACGCCGGGCATGAGTGGGGCTACACCGGTCCGGAAGGCGCCGAGCACTGGGCCGAACTGGCCAAGGAAAACGCGCTATGCGGCAACGGCCAACAAAACAGCCCGATCGATCTGAAAGGGGCGGTCGACGCCAACCTGGGCACGCTGGAGTTGAACTACGCCGCCGTGCCGCTGGCGGTGCGCAACACCGGACATTCCATCCAGCTGGAGTTGCATGACGGCGGCACCATGGTCATCGGCGGCAAGCAGTACACCGCGTTGCAGCTGCACTTCCATCACCCAAGCGAGCACCTGTTGAACGGGCGGCGCTTCCCGATGGAGGCGCACATCGTGCACCAGGGCCCGGATGGAACCCTGGGCGTGCTGGCGGTCTTCTTCGAAACCGGCAAGGCCAATCCTGCATTCCAGCGGGTGCTGGATGCCATGCCCAAGGACAGGAACCAGACCCGGCAGGTCGCCAACGCCTCGGTGCGTGCCAGCGATTTCCTTCCGCCCAAGCAGCAACGCCGCTTCTATCGCTACGAAGGCTCGCTGACCACACCGCCGTGCAGCGAAACGGTGGACTGGGTGGTGCTCGAGCAGCCGGTGCAGGTGTCCGAAGAGCAGATCAACGCCTTCGAGCGCGTCTACCCATTCAACGCCCGGCCGCTGCAGCCGCTGGATCGACGCTTCCTGCTCAAGAGCCACTGAGCGGAGCCAACCAAGCGCAGCGGGCGGCCACACGGCCACACGGCGAGGATGAACGGCGCAGTGAGATGCCCCGTGCATTCCGCCGCACAGCACACCGGCCGCACGCCTCTTGCAGCTGCGCAGTGGCCCCGCGCAAGCCGCTCGGCGTGCTGCTATCGCATGCGCAGTCGCTGGTTTTACGCGCTTAGAGGGTGCGATCTGATCGCAGCCGGCACACCGGTTCGGCCAGGTGGCGGATGCTCGACACTGCGGTCGCCGCATGGCCGCGCGTGCCGGCGTAGCCGGTTGCATGGCCATGCGGCACGTCACAGCAGCGCACCACGCGTGGCATGCGATGCGCATCGGCAGCGCTCCGGCACGTTGGTGCAAGCTGACTAGACGCTGCGGGCGGCATAATGCGCACCTCAACGGAGAATGTGCATGCATAGCGGTGGCCTGGAACTGGCTCTGGTCCTGATGCTGGCCGCCATCGTGGCGGTACCGGTGTTCAAGCGCTTTGGCCTTGGCGCGGTGCTGGCCTATCTGGTCGCCGGCGTGGTGCTGGGCCCGGATGGTGTGGGCGTAGTGCAGGATGCCGAGCGCATCAGCGGCGCGGCCGAAATCGGCGTGGTGATGCTGCTGTTCGTGATCGGCCTGGAGCTGTCGCCAGCCCGCCTGAAGGTAATGCGCCATTCGGTGTTCGGCGCCGGCGCCACCCAGGTGCTGGTAACGGCCACGATCCTGGGCGGCCTGCTGATGCTGGGCAACCTGGGCTGGAAAACCTCGCTCATCGTCGGCGTGGCGCTGGCGCTGTCCTCCACCGCGGTGGGCCTGCAACTGCTGGCCGAACGCAAGGCGCTGGGCAGCGATTACGGACGACTGGCCTTCGCCATCCTGCTGTTTCAGGATCTGATCGCGATCCCGTTGCTGGCCGCCATTCCGCTGCTCGGCGGCAGCAAGAACGCCACCCTCGCCTGGCCGGATGTGGCCAAGGCGATTGCCGCGTTGGCGCTGGTGATCCTGTGCGGGCGCTTTGTGTTGCGCTATCTGTTCAACGTGGTGGCGCGCACCCGCATGCCGGAGGTATTCACTGCCAGCGCGTTGCTGGTGGTGCTGGGTACCGCCTGGATCATGCAGGAAGCCGGGCTGAGCGCCAGCCTGGGTGCCTTCATCGCCGGGGTACTGCTGGCCGATTCGGAATTCCGCCACGAACTCGAATCGCAGATCGAACCGTTCGAAGGCTTGCTGCTGGGCTTGTTCTTCATTTCGGTGGGCATGGGCATCGACCTCAATCGCGTGATCGCCGAGCCGGGGTTGATCGCCGCCGGCGTGGCGATCTTGCTGGTGGTGAAGTTCTCGCTGCTGGTCGGTATCGGCAGTGTCGCCAAGCTGCCGCTACGCAGCAGCCTGATGCTGGGTAGCGTGTTGTGGCTGGGCGGCGAATTCGCGTTTGTGGTGTTCAACGAGGCCGATCGCGTCGGCTTGCTGGATCCGGCCAATCACGACCGCCTGGTGGCCATCGTCGGCGTCTCGATGGCGCTGACGCCGCTGTTGCTGCTCGGCATGCAGCGCCTGCTCAACGGACCGTTGCGGGTACAGGTGCCCAAGTCCGAGCGCCCCTTCGATACCATCGATGCGCAGTCGCCGCAGGTGCTGATCGCCGGCGTGGGCCGTTTTGGCCAGGTAGTGGCCCGCCTGCTCACCTCGCGCCATGTGCCGTTCGTGGCGCTGGAGCACAACCCCGACACGGTGGAGGATATCCGCCGCTTCGGCGGTGAGCTGTACTACGGCGACCCGACCCGGCCAGACCTGCTCCGCGCCGCCGGCGCCGACCGCATCAAGGTGTTCGTGATTGCGGTGGACGACCCGGAAACCAACATCAAGACGGTGCGGCTGATCCGCCGCCTCTACCCGCAGGCCACCGTGCTGGCGCGCGCGCGCAACCGCCAACACGCCTGGAAACTGATGGACCTGGGCGCCGAACCGTTCCGCGAAGTCTTCGCCTCCAGCCTGGAACTGGGTGGACGCGTGCTGACCTCGCTCGGCGTGGCCGACACGCTTGCGCGCGAACACATCGAACGCTTCCGCAAGCACGACGAAGACCTGATGCGTGCGCAACACCTGGTCTACGACGACGAAGCCAAGGTGCTGCAGACCTCGCGCGATGCGCGCGAAGACCTGATGCGCCTGTTCGAAGCCGACGTCAAGGCGGATGTGGATGGGGATGACGTGGCAGTGTCGGCCACGCGCGATGCGTAAATGCGCTTGGCAAACTCATAACCAGATGCGCACTGCCAGCGCGTTTGACCGAATGACAATCAAACGCCCTCGCTGAATCGCCAAGTGAACCAGCCACACGACACGCAGGCCGCAATCACAGTTGCAAGGCCAATCTGCGAACGCGTGTACCCACAAGAGCCGATAAGGCGCTGTGTGCCCAACCCGCCCAGCAGAAGGCCCGTGCCCACGCAAATCGGAGCAGTCAGGTGTGCCCACTCACCGCGCAAATCATGTGCAAAGTCGCTGACACCGTAGGTGGCTAACACACTGCTGATTCCCGCACCCAGCAAGACAGCGCCAGCAGCGAATAGTAGCCAGCAAGATAGCGTCTTTATTGACTGCAAAACTTTACCTGATTAGCCCTGACCCTCAGCTGGATGTTTGTTGCAGTCCTGCAAATAGCTTCGTTTTCCTAATGTTTTCCATGATGTCCGCTCTCGGCGCCGTTGACGCGAGGAGCCGGTCCGAGGTTCTTTCAGCCAGGACCCCATCGCGGCCTTGCATGGGGCGGGTTTAGCGATAAGCGCGGAGGTGCTGCAGCTGAAGGTCAGGGCTAATCAGGAAACTTTATCCACTGGATTGACTCCACAAGCCGCCTTCGCGATACAGCGGAACTGCTAGCGTCTGCTGCGCGCCCTCTGAATTAATCCGTCGCGACGTCCTACAAGGCGCTCTGGATGAAGCCTGTAGATGCTCGGTGCCCACGTATAGGCAACCACGGTTGCCGCCTCCTGCTCTGTCAGGGTATTCAGTGGCTTTGCAAACAGATGATGAGACAAAGCGTTCAAACCATTGCCCTGTTCGTTATAGGCAAGAGTCGAATAGAGTGCAATAACCTCGTCCTGCGACAGATGTAGCCAGAGAAGCTTCCCCCAAAGCAATTCACCCATACGTGACCAAAATCCAGTGCTGCCCGGCAGAAAGCGCTTGCGCAACCGCATTGCGACTAGAGCCGAGGGCGCTGCATCCCCCCGATGCAGTACTTGGATATACCGCCGAATATTCGGCGGTGGGGAGCGGTCAAAAGGATCCGCACTAACAAGAATGGCCCGGATATCGCCCAAACGGGGCGAGAATACGAAAACGTCGTAAGCGACGACTACAAGGATGGGCAAAACTAGGGTCGAGATGGCAATAAAACTCGGCGCCCTTGAATGAAATTTCATCGCAAATCCCGTTCACTTTAAGATCTTATCCAACTCAGCGAGCCTGCAGGTAGATTGAACAATTGTCCAGCCAAACCACTTGCTTTCGTGCGCGCCATCGGAATACTAGTGATGTCGCCCTCACCTAGCCATTTTCTGGAAGTGGCTCCTTCAGCTGCCGAGGCAGCCCGCACCCCATCCAATGCTGCTTGATAAATCCCTTTTCAGCATCGCAATTTTTTTCAAGTGTTGCTAGATAAATTCGTTATCCGAGACGAGATACTCGATTGAATTATGCAACATGATCGATTCCTCTGATTCGCTTTCAAATGGTGCTGGGATTGCACTTCGCGTCATCCCAGCCTACGACCCTTTCGCATTCTTAACGAACAAAACACTAAGGGGCCCTGCAAAATCCCTAAATACATGACCGAAGCAACAAACCAGCCCTACATTTGAGAGTGAATGCTGCCAAATCGCACATGCTGACTGATTGAAGAATGAAATTGAGGAGAGAACGTCCACTCCAAAACAATGCTCACCAGGAAGCTCATTAACCAACCCAACAACGCCGACAAAATCAAGCCAACAATCGTTCCACCGCTGGCTTTTCGTAGCGCAAGGCCAACGCCAAGAACAGCGGCACTTTGGAGAGCTGCAAACAGGACTGCCGGAGCTCTAAGCTCCAGCCCTGCTATCCACGCCCAAACTAAAAAAAACGTGGCAACCCAGACTACTAAAACCGGCCTACTTGACCGTTGCATCACGAAGTCCTCTCGACAACGATCCTGGAAATACGGACCCTTCGAAGTTATTGAAGACTTCCGAAGCGCTCAGAACGTTGGAAACGTTAAAAGCACATGTCGGACCGGTCGCAGTTGGAGACATCCTGACCTGACGTCTAATCTGTTTCTGCTGATTTTTGCTTATGTCTCTACACTGGACCCCAACAGTATCCCCTTCGGCTTCGTGATACTTCTTGAATCCATCCAAGTGATTCCCGTCTAACACTTCACTTCTTTTCTGTACCCCATATCCACCGTGTTGCAGAAGGCTTCGCCCTTCAGGCTCCGATTCCACACAGCAACATCGCGGACAGCATCGACGACCACACGTGGGCTGCCGAGGTGATCGGGTTCGACGTAGTGCAGTTGACCGCCGTTGGCCAGCAGGCCTACCGGTAGGTCGTCCAGCCAGACCGCTTGTTGCTTGGGTGCGTCGTTGGTGTCGTAGTCGGCCACCTCTTCCAACTTGCAAATATTATCTGCCCTAAGATAGAGGCGCACATGACAGATATCGATTATATCTAAAACACCCATCCCCATAGCCAGACTCAAATACGCTAGCAACCACCCTATTTTACCCAGATATCCGATTTAAATAATTTCATGGCGATCAAAGGCAAAATGCTGGGTGATTCTTATACAGCACCCAAGTCAATCCCAAGTAATACTTGGATCCACTTTCTGATGGCATCATTTGAACTATCAAACTAATGCCGCTCTTACACAACTTCAGTTCTTTGTCATTTTTAAGGACGCGCCGCCATCCCATTTCTAAAGATTTTCTTTCATAATAGTTAAGAACATCCCGATTAATTGAAGTGGAGGCCACATGAGCTGAAAAACTAGTTATCGGGCCTTTATCAAGACCCACTTTTGATATCAACCTGGAATTCTCTTCTAAGGGAAATTTTTCGAACTGGCGAGCGAGATTATTAGCACTCACCTTCTTATCTATATCTCCCATCACTATAGCCGTAACTTTTTCCGGCCCTAGTACGTATAATAATATACTAACAGCTGCGGCCAGCAAAAATAATATGAAGACGCGATAACTCATATGCGCTAATTGCCCTTAAAGTTCCAAATAGGAAAAATATACTCATAGGGCTGCAATGAAACTCCTGGTGTGCCTAACCCGAGCTCCAATGCCGCTCCCGCTGTGTTGTAAACTAGCGCCCCTCCTGGTCCATAGTAAGCACCTGCACCAGTTGTGGCGCCGGTTACAAAGTTGTCCACCTCAGCACCTGATTTTTCGCAGGTCATTTTCCCAGCCGAAATGGATCCACCTATCTTCCCACTCACAAGCGAACGAGCTCCAGGCTTTATGAATCCAAATCCAACGAATACAGTATTATTTCTAGCCACAGTAATGCCAGCGCTCGCAACGTAAACTCCGGCCGACAGATGCAAATAATCTATGCGACTTTCTCCTGGCTTTTTAGTCAACCCAGAGTAGTAAGAAAGGGTGGGATTAGATCCGACATCTTGAAGACCTAAAATATCCTTAAGGAACCTCTGAACAAAGCACGGCAGATGCGCGACACTACCCGCCTCGTGTTGAGGAATCATCCATGCAACTGACGTTCGGCGACGCTGA
>NZ_MDEE01000004.1 GCF_002939865.1 Xanthomonas dyei | reverse complement strand
CCTTGAAGCGTGCACCATGCGCGCACCTTCTTCCACACCCTGGCCCAGCAAGCACTTGATCTCGCAGAAAAAAATGTGGGGAAACCTCAGTGTCGGGTGGTGTTAATGCGTGGCGCGGTTTGTGCTTTTGCACGGTTCGCGGATTCAAATTCAGAGCAGGGCTTTCACGCCCTTCGGGCGCGAGTCACTTTTTCTTTGCTTGTGCAAAGAAAAAGTAACCAAAAAGAAAGCACCCCCCGTCCTCGCGCCCTCCGCGCCATAGGCGCTGCGGGTGCGCAAGTCCGGCAGAAATTTTTGTAAGGGACATCCATGTCCCTTACAAAAACGTCGCGCATCCATGCGCGCCGCCCTGCGGGTTGTATCTACCGGCCTTGCCGCTGCGGTATGGGGCCCCGGAAAGCGCAAGCGAAGCAAGGCAATCAAAGCTGAAGCAAAGCAAGGCGAAACAAAGCAAGGCGGAGCTAGGCGAAACAAAGCGAAGCTACGCAAATCAAAGCGCTGCACAGATCAGCGCATCAAGGTGTAGCGATGTCATGCGGAAGCCAGCCGGTGCTTGGCAGGAGGCAGGCGCCGCGAAGGAAATGCGCAGACCGCGGACGCAGCAAGGCATCCCCTTCTCCCATCGGGAGAAGGTGCCCGAAGGGCGGATGAGGGTGCGGTGTTGGTGGCAGCGCTAGTTCTCGCGGCCAAGCCGTCTGGCGGATGTGCCAGCGATTCGCAGGGCAATCTGCAATGCCGTCCACGGTGCGGCAACAGGGCGTGTGTATGCTCGTGGTTCCTCATGCGTGGAGCAGGTCGTGGATCCTTCTGTGCTCAGGTCGTTGCAGCAGCTCGATGCGGCGCATCATCTGCATCCGTTCAACGACAACGCGGTGCTGGCGGGCAAGGGCACGCGCATCCTGGCGCGCGGTGAGGGCGTGTATGTGTGGGATGCCGACGGCAACAAGCTGCTGGATGCGTTCGGTGGCTTGTGGTGCGTCAATGTGGGCTATGGACGTACCGAGCTGGCGCAGGCGGCGGCGCGACAGATGGAGCAGCTGGCGTACTACAACAGCTTTTTCCAGTGCACCACCGAGCCCACCATCCACCTGGCCGCCAAGCTCGCGGAACTGACGCCCGGCGATTTGAATCATGCGTTCTTCGCCAATTCCGGGTCGGAGGCCAACGACACCATCCTGCGCCTGGTGCGGCATTTCTGGGCGGTGCAGGGGCAGCCGCAAAAACACGTCTTCATCGGTCGCCACAATGGCTATCACGGCACCACCATGGCCGGTGCCAGCCTGGGTGGCATGCAGGGCATGCACAAGCAGGGTGGGTTGCCGATACCGGGCATCGTGCATATCGAGCCGCCCAATCATTTCGGCGATGGCGGGGACATGGCACCGGACGAATACGGGCTGCTTGCCGCGCGCCGTCTGGAAGCCAGGATTCTCGAACTCGGGCCGGAAAACGTGGCGGCCTTCATCGGCGAACCCATCATGGGGGCGATCGGTGTCTATATCCCGCCGAACAGTTATTGGCCAGAAATCCAGCGCATCTGCCGGCACTACGACGTACTGCTGGTGGCCGACGAGGTGATTTGCGGATTCGGGCGTACCGGGGAATGGTTCGGGGCGGATTACTTCGGCTTTCAGCCCGATGTGATGACGCTGGCCAAGGGCATCACCTCCGGCTACATCCCGCTGGCGGCGGCGATGTTCAACGATCGCGTGGCCGGGGTGCTCAAGCAACAAGGCGGCGAGCTGGCGCATGGCGGTACCTATGCCGGGCATCCGGTGTGCGCGGCGGTGGCGCTGGAGAATCTGCGCCTGCTGCAGGACGAAGGCATCGTGGACACCGCACGCACGCAGATCGCGCCGTATCTGGCGCAGCGCTGGGCGGAGCTGGGCGCGCATCGGCTGGTCGGCGAGGCGCGGATCGCGGGCCTGGTCGGGGCGCTGGAGCTGGTGCCGGACAAGCGCCAACGCGGCCGATATTTTCCCGGGCGCGGGCGGGTCGGCGCGATGTGCCGCGACTTCGCGCTACGGCGCGGGGTGATCCTGCGCGCCACCTACGATGCAATGCTGCTGTCGCCGCCGTTGATCATCACTTGCGAACAAGTCGACGAGCTGTTCGACAAGGCCTGGGCGGCGTTGGACGACACCGCGCAGGCGTTGGGCAAGTAAGCGCGGCGGCAGGCCTGCGGCCGCAGAGCCGCGCAGCCACAGCGTAGCAAGCGCTACCGCCGCGGCCGACCTTCGCCAACCCCGACGTTTCAGCGCGTCAAACCGCGAACCCCGGTCCACGCACCTTCCGCTGTGCAAACCCGGACGCGGTGGGTAGGCTGGGCGCAGACCGGCCGCGATGCCGGGCCGCTCCCACCGCGCTGCCCTGGAGACCCACATGACGCTGCGACTGCTCGCCCTGACCCTGTCCATCACCCTGTTGTCCGGCTGTGGCGGTGGTGGCGCGCCGGGCAAGGCCGATGCGCAGGCCAAGGTGCTCAACGTCTACAACTACTCGGATTACATCGCCGAAGACACGATTCCCGCGTTCGAAAAGAGCACCGGCATCAAGGTCACCTACGATGTATTCGACAGCGATGAGATGGTGGAAACCAAGTTGCTGGCCGGTGGCAGCGATTACGACGTGGTGGTGCCCACGCTCAACTTCTTCGGCCGGCAGATTCAGGCCGGTGTGTTCCTGCCGTTGGACAAGAGCAAGATCCCGAATCTGGTCAATCTGGATCCGGACGTCATGCGCCGCATCGCTGCGCAGGACCCGAACAATGCGTATGGGGTGCCGTACATGATCGGCACCACCGGTATCGGCTACAACGTCGACAAGCTCAAGGCGATCTTCGGCAGTACCGATGTCGCCAACAGTTGGGATCTGGTATTCAAGCCGGAGAATCTGTCCAAGCTCAAGGACTGCGGCGTCACCATTCTGGACACCCCGTCGGACATGATCCCGATCGCGCTGAATTATCTGGGCCTGGATCCGCACAGCAGCGTGCCGGCCGAGATCGAGAAGGCTGCCGCGCTGATCAAGACCATCCGCCCGTACGTGCAGAACTTCCACTCCAGCCAGTACGTCACCTCGCTGGCCAACGGCAATACCTGTCTGGCGGTGGGGTGGTCGGGCGACATCATCCAGGCGCGCGACCGTGCCAAGGAGGCCGGCAACAACGTCAACGTGGCCTACGCCATTCCGAAGGAAGGCGCGCCGCAATGGTTCGACATGTTGGCCATCCCCAAGGACGCCAAACATCCTGACAACGCCTACGCCTTCATCAATTACCTGTTGAAGCCGGAGGTGGCCGCGGCCAACAGCAATTTCATTCATTACGCCAACCCGGTGCGCACCGCCACGCCGCTGGTGGATGCGGCGATCCGCAACGACCCCACCATCTACCCGCCGCCGGAAGTGACCGCCAAGATGTTCACCTACGCGATCAATTCGCCAGAGGTCGATCGCCTGTACACGCGGCTGTGGACCGAGATCAAGACCGGCCGTTGAGCCAGGGCGTCAGGCGCTGATACGGCGCAGGCCGCCGCATCCTTATCAAACGCCAATCATTGGCTGAGACACTGCAGACCTGGTCGCGGCAGCGTGCCGCTGATGCATCGGCGTCGCTTGCATCGCCGAGTGCACGCCAGCGTTCCGCGCGCGGCTGGCTGACACGCAGCAACTGACCGATCCGGCCTGTTCGGCCAGCCTCAGCCCCGGCTGACTGGTCTCGTCACGCAACCTGTACCGACGGGTTCAAATAATTGCATGGTTCCGCCGCTTTCGCCGTGCCACCGATGCGGCATGCCGTTGGCGCGCCTCGCCCACGACCTACAGGACGCTTCCTTTGAGCAACCAAGCAGACCACCCGTCCAACGATGGCCGCAGCCAGGCCGCGGACGCGCACGACGACCAGGAGCAGAAGCCTTCGCCGTTGAAGAACCCCAAGGTCAAGTGGACGCTGATCCTGGTGGGCGTGCTGGTGCTGGTCTTGCTGGTGGTCTGGCTGGCCTATTACCTGATCAAGGGCCGCTACATGCAGGACACCAATAACGCCTATCTGCAGGCCGATTCGGTGGCGGTGGCGCCGCGCGTCAGCGGCTATGTGACCAAGGTGATGGTGGGCGACAACCAGATCGTGGACGCCGGTCAGCCGCTGCTGCAGATCGACGACCGCACCTATCAGGCCACGCTGCAGCAGGCCGAGGCTGCGATTGCCGCGCGCCAGGCCGATATCGCGGCCGCCACCGCCAATGTGTCCGCACAGGAGTCGGCGCTGGTGCAGGCACGTACCCAGGTCGCTGCCGCCGCTGCCAGCCTCACCTTCGCCCAGGCCGAAGTGAAACGCTTCGCACCGCTGGCGGCCTCCGGCGCCGACACCCACGAGCACCAGGAAAGCCTGCAGCACGATCTGGCCCGCGCCCGCGCCCAGTACGACGCCGCCCAGGCGCAGGCCAAGGCTGCGCAGAGCCAGATCCAGGCCAGCACGGCGCAACTGGAGCAGGCCCAGGCCGGGGTGAAGCAGGCTACTGCCGACGCCGACCAGGCCCGCATTGCGGTGGAAGACACCCGCCTGACCAGCCGGATCCACGGCCGCGTCGGCGACAAGACCGTGCAGGTGGGGCAGTTCCTGGCCGCCGGCACTCGCACCATGACCATCGTGCCGCAGGAATCGCTGTACCTGATCGCCAACTTCAAGGAAACCCAGGTTGGCCTGATGCGTCCCGGCCAGCCGGCCGAGATCGAGGTCGATGCGCTGTCCGGGGTGAAGCTGCGCGGCAAGGTCGAAAGCCTGTCGCCCGGGACCGGCTCGCAGTTCGCGCTGTTGCCACCGGAAAACGCCACCGGCAACTTCACGAAGGTGGTACAGCGCGTGCCGGTGCGTATCCGTGTATTGGCTGGCGACGAGGCACGCAAGGTGTTGGTGCCAGGCATGTCGGTGGAAGTGACGGTGGACACGCGTTCGGCCAAGGACGCCAAACAGCGTGCCGAAGCAGAATCCGACCGCGTGCAGGAGCAGGAGCGCGCGCAGTGAGTGCAGCGGCAGCCACTGGCCAGAGCGCCGGCGGCAGCGCTGCCAGCGAAAAGGCCGAGCCGGGCGCCTGGCTGGCGGTGCTGGCCGGCACCATCGGCTCGTTCATGGCGACGCTGGATATCTCCATCGTCAACGCTGCACTGCCCACCATCCAGGGCGAGGTCGGCGCCAGCGGCACCGAAGGCACCTGGATTTCCACCGCCTATCTGGTCGCCGAGATCATCATGATCCCGCTGACCGGCTGGTTCGTGCGCACCTTGGGGCTGCGCAACTTCCTGCTGATCTGCGCGGTGATGTTCACCGCGTTTTCGGTGGTGTGCGGGTTGTCGACCTCGTTGAGCATGATGATCATCGGCCGGGTCGGGCAGGGCCTGGCCGGCGGTGCGCTGATTCCCACCGCGCTGACCATCGTTGCGACACGGCTGCCGCCCAGCCAGCAGACCATGGGCACCGCGTTGTTCGGCATGACCGTGATCATGGGCCCGGTGATCGGCCCGCTGCTCGGTGGCTGGCTCACCGAGAACGTCAGCTGGCATTACGCGTTTTTCATCAACGTGCCGATCTGCGTCGGCCTGGTGGCGTTGCTGCTGCTGGGGCTCAAGCATGAAAAGGCCGATTGGGCGGGCCTGCTCAATGCCGATTGGCTGGGCATCTACGGCCTGACTGCGGGCTTGGGCGGGCTCACCGTAGTGCTTGAAGAAGGCCAGCGCGAACGCTGGTTCGAATCCAGCGAAATCAATACGCTGAGCCTGATCGCCTTGAGCGGATTCATTGCCCTGGTGGTCGGCCAGTTCCGCAAGCGCGCGCCGGTGATCCGTCTGTCGCTGCTGCTGCATCGCAGTTTCGGTGCGGTGTTCATCATGATCATGGCGGTGGGCATGATCCTGTTCGGCGTGATGTACATGATTCCGCAGTTTCTGGCGGTGATCTCCGGCTACAACACCGAGCAGGCCGGTTACGTGCTGCTGCTGTCCGGCCTGCCCACCGTGCTGCTGATGCCGATGATGCCCAAGCTGCTGGACATGGTGGACGTGCGCATCCTGGTGATCGCCGGGCTGATCTGTTTTGCCGCGGCGTGTTTCGTCAACCTGTCGCTGACCGCCGACACCGTCGGCACGCATTTCGTCGCCGGGCAGTTGCTGCAGGGCTGCGGGTTGGCGTTGGCGATGATGTCGCTCAATCAGGCGGCCATTTCGTCGGTACCGCCGGAGCTGGCCGGCGATGCATCGGGCCTGTTCAATGCCGGCCGCAACCTGGGCGGCTCGGTCGGGCTGGCGCTGATCTCCACCTTCCAGGAGCGCCGCATGACCTTCCACACCGAAACCATCGGCAGCGCGATCACCGCCAATGCGACGCGCGCGCAGGACTTTCTGGCTGGCCTGAGCGCGCAGATGCAGGGCAGCGCCGGTGGCGAGGCGGCCATCCGCTCGATCGCGCAGTTGGCGCGACTGGTGCAACAGCAGGCGCTGGTGATGACCTACAGCGATCTGTTCTGGATCTTCGGCGTGATCGTGGTCTGCACGATTCCGCTGGCTTTTTTGCTCAAGCCGTTACCCAAGGGGGCGCACCTTGCAATGCACTGATTCCCTGCGCCTGATGCGCATGGCACTGGCCGCGGCGTTGAGCGCCGTGTTGCTGGGCGGCTGCATGCTCGGCCCCAACTACACCAAGGCACCGCCGGTGGCCGATGCGGCCATGCAGGCGCCCGCACTGCATCGCGCCAGCGGCGCGCAGGTGGTTGCCGCCGCGCCGTTGAACCACTGGTGGGAGCAATTGAACGACCCGCAGCTCACCCAGCTGGTGACCCAGGCGCTGGCCGACAGCCCCAACCTGCGCGCGGCGCAAGCGCGTCTGCGCGCCAACCGCGCACTGGCCCGGCAACGCCGCGCCGAGCGCTTGCCCAAGCTCAATGCCAGTGCGATCTACGCCTATGCCGAGCCGCCGCAGACCATCGTGGACACGCTGGGCGGGTTGCAGGAGGGCCAGCCCGGTCAACAGCCAGCCGCAGGCGACCAGGCACTGGATCTGGACAAGACCCAGATCTACAGCGCCGGTTTCGATGCCAGTTGGGAGCTGGATTTTTTCGGCCGCCGCCGTCGCGCCGCCGAGGGCGCGCTGGCGCAAGCGCAGGCCTCCGAAGCCGAGCTGGCCGATGCGCAGGTGCAGCTCGCCGCCGAAGTGGGGCAGGTATATCTCAACTATCGCGGGCTGCAAGCACGGCTGGCCATTGCCGATGCCAACCTGGACAAGATCGGCCAATCGCTGGCACTGATCCGTCAGCGCCGCGAGCGCGGTGCGTCCTCGGACCTGCAGGTGGAGCAGATCGCCACCCAGGTGCAGCAGCAGCAAGCGCAGCGCCTGCCGCTGGAAATGCAGTTGCAGGAAGCGCTGGACCAGCTCGCGCTGATGGTCGGACGCGAGCCCGGCGCGTTGGACGCGCAACTGCTCGCGGTGCGGCCACTGCCGATGTTGCCCACCGAGGTGCGCGTGGACGATGCCGGCGCGTTGATCCGCCGCCGCCCCGACGTGCGCAAGGCCGAGCGCGAGCTGGCCGCGTCCAGCGCGCAGATCGGCGAGGCGTTGAATGGCTACTTCCCGCAGGTGACCCTGCTGGGCGGGCTGAGCTGGGTGGCCGGTTCGCCCAGCGACTTCAACTCTGACGCGCTGACCACCCTGGCGGTGCCGATGCTGCGCTGGTCGATCTTCGATTTCGGCAAGACCCGCGCGCAGGTGGAACAGGCGCGCGCCGGCAATGCCGGGCGCGAGGCCGCTTATGAGGGCGCGGTACTGGCGGCGTTGCAGGACGCCAACGCCGCGTTGTCGCGCTTCGGTTCGGCGCGCAAGCAGCTGGTGGTCGCGCGCCAGGCCGAAGCCTCGGCCACGCGCTCGGCCGGGCTTATGCAGCAACGCCGCGATGCCGGCGCAACCTCGTCGATCGATCTGCTCGACGTGCAACGCCAGCAGTTGTCCGCACAGGACGCCGCCGCGCAGGCGCAGGTGCAGCTATTGGTCAACTACGTCGCGCTGCAAAAAAGTCTGGGTCTGGGCTGGAGCGAGGCGCCGCAGGAGACGCGTTGACTGTTGTCGATGGTCGATGGGCTTCAAGCAGGCAAGCAAGCATGCATGCGCTGCCATTGCGGCGCGCCGGTGATGGTGGCGCATGCGGTCGGCATCAGGAGTATTGGTGGCCAGGAGTTCATCGGATTAATGGGGTTTGCACAAGCCCCGTCAGTGAGTGTGGAGACCAAGACTTTGCTGGACTGAAACACGCACCGACGAGGACGGCTTGCATACCGATCTACGCATCGTCTTACACGTTTGCACGGCGTGCGTTTTGCACCCGAACATCCGGTTGATCAGACCAACTTGGAGCGGCTAACAAAAAAACGGAGCCAGCAATCGTCAGGTGGGTGCGGACGGCCCGGAGGAACCGGAATGTACGAGTGGTAGATGCCGCAACGAACACTGAGCACTGAGCACTGGCCGCCTGGCGTTGAGCACAGTTGTTTTGTTAGCTGCTCGTCTAGCGTTGGCCCCGCTTGATTGGCTGGTATTGCCCGGCGATGTCTTCTCCAATCGAAACAAGTCGCCACTGATGCAGTCGCGGACACTTGCCGCGATGCCCGTTGATCGTCACTCTCAGCCGCAGACGCGCAGACGCGCAGACGCGCAGACGCGCAGACGCGCAGACGCGCAGACGCGCAGACGCGCACGACAGCCGATACATGCTTTTGCCATCATGGTGCGCAGGCTCTGCCCCCGGCGCCTGCGTTTGCCGTCATCGAGAGGAACCATGTCACTGACCGACGCCTTGCCGCCCCTGTCCACCCCTGCGGATGCCGGCTACCTGTCCATCAGCGAGGTCCGTAAGGAATTCGATGGCTTTGTCGCGGTAGACGATGTCAGCCTGCAGATCCGCAAGGGCGAAATCTTTGCGCTGCTGGGCGGGTCGGGCAGCGGCAAATCCACCTTGCTGCGTTGTCTGGCCGGCTTCGAGCGACCCACCAAGGGGCGCATCACACTCGATGGCCAGCCGATCGATGCGCTGCCGCCGTACGAGCGCCCGATCAACATGATGTTCCAGTCCTACGCACTGTTTCCGCATATGAGCGTGGAGCAGAACATCGCCTTCGGGCTGAAGCAGGAGGGCTTGTCGAAGGCCGCTATCGCCAGCCGCGTCGGCGAGATGCTGGAGCTGGTGCAGCTGGGCGCGTTGGCCAGGCGCAAGCCGCATCAGCTCTCCGGCGGCCAGCAGCAGCGTGTCGCGCTAGCGCGCTCGCTGGCCAAGCGGCCCAAGCTGCTGCTGGACGAACCGATGGGCGCGCTGGACAAGAAGCTGCGCTCGCAGATGCAGCTGGAACTGGTCAACATCATCGAAACCTCCGGCGTCACCTGCGTGATGGTCACCCACGACCAGGAGGAGGCGATGACCATGGCCACGCGCATCGCGCTGATGGATCAGGGCTGGATCCAGCAGGTCGGCACGCCCGATGAAATCTACGAACAACCGGCCAACCGTTTCGCCGCCGAATTCATCGGCTCGGTCAATCTGATCGATGCCGTCATCGCCGAAGACGCGCCCGATTACGTCACGCTGAAGACGCCGGCCTTCGACGCCCCTATCCGCATCGGCCACGGCATCACCGGCTTCGAAGGCCAAGCGGTGGCGTTTGCGCTGCGTCCGGAAAAACTCGCCATCGGCAAGGACGAACCCACGCAGGCCTGCAACAAGGCGCAGGGCGTGATCGAAGATATCGCCTATTTCGGCAGCCATTCGGTCTACCACGTGCGGCTGCCCAGCGGGGTCAAGCTGATGGCCAACTTTGCCAATCGCCAGCGCTGGGCCAGCGAAGCGCTGACCTGGGGCGATGCGGTGTGGGTGGGTTGGGGCGAGGACGACGGCGTGGTGCTTACCGCATGAGGCCGCGTCTTTTCCGTCGCGGCTTGCCGGGTGCACGTTGGGGCGTGATCGCCGCACCGTACCTGTGGTTACTGGTGTTCTTCGCGATCCCGTTCCTGATCGTGCTGAAGATTTCGTTTGCCGAGCGCGCCACCGCAATGCCGCCATACACGCCGCTGTTCGTATCTGCGGCCGATGGCGCCGTCAGCGTCAAGCTGCATCTGGGCAATTATCTGGCGCTGCTGCGCGACAGCCAGTACGTGGCCGCGTACCTCAGCTCGATCAAGATCGCGGCGATCTCCACCGTACTGGCGTTGTTGATCGGCTACCCCATGGCGTCTGTGATCGCACGCTTGCCGTTGGCTACCCGCAACGTGGCGATGATGCTGGTGGTGCTGCCATCGTGGACCTCGTTTTTGATTCGTGTCTACGCATGGATCGGCATTCTCGACAGCAACGGCCTGCTCAATCAGGCGCTGCTGGCGCTGGGCCTGATCAAGCAGCCCTTGCAGTTGCTGTACACGCCCATCGCCGCCTATATCGGCATCGTCTACTGCTATCTGCCCTTCATGGTGTTGCCGCTGTACGCCAATCTGGTCAAGCACGACAACCGTTTGCTGGAAGCGGCCTACGATCTGGGCGCGCGTCCGTGGCAAGCGTTTGTGCGCATCACCTTGCCGCTGTCGCGTAACGGCATCGTGGCCGGCTGCATGCTGGTGATGATCCCGGCGGTGGGCGAGTTCGTGATTCCGGAAATGCTGGGCGGCCCCAACACCTTGATGATCGGCCGCGTGCTGTGGGGCGAGTTCTTCAATAATCGCGATTGGCCGGTGGCCGCTGCCGTGGCCACGGTCATGCTGGTGTTGTTGCTGGTGCCGATCGTGATCTTCCATCGTTACCAGCAGCGCGAGCTGGAAGGGCGGCTGACATGATGCGCGCCTCGCGCGGTGGGCGCGTGCTGGGCGGCAGTGTGCTCGCGCTGGGGTTCGGCTTTTTGTATCTGCCGATCCTGTTGCTGATGGTGTATTCGTTCAACGCCTCGCGTCTGGCCACGGTGTGGGGCGGGTTTTCGACGCGCTGGTATGGCGAGTTGCTGCGCGACCGGCAATTGCTGGAGGCGGCCTGGGTCAGCCTGGAAGTTGCGTTCTGGACCGCCTGTGCGTCGATGGTGCTGGGCACGATGGCCGCGATGGCGATGGTGCGCATGCGGCGGTTTCCCGGCAAAACGCTATTCGGTGCGCTGATCACCGCACCGCTGGTGATGCCGGAGGTGATCATCGGCTTGTCGATCCTGCTGTTGCTGGTCTCGATGGGTGGCGTGCTCGGCATCGCACCGCGCGGCGCAGTGGCGATCTGGGTCGCGCATGTCACCTTCACCGTGTCGTTTGTCACCGTGGTGATTTCCTCGCGCCTGCAGGAGCTGGACCGCTCGCTGGAAGAAGCCGCGATGGATCTGGGGGCCACGCCGCTGAAGGTGTTCTTCCTGATTACCTTGCCGATCATCGCCCCGGCACTCGCATCGGGGTGGCTGCTCGCCTTTACCCTGTCGCTGGACGATGTAGTGATTGCCAGCTTCCTGGCCGGACCGAGTTCGACCACGCTGCCGATCAAGGTGTTCGCCTCGGTGCGGCTGGGCATCAGCCCCAAGATCAACGCACTGGCCACAGTGATGGTGCTGGCGGTGTCGGTGGCCGCGGTGATCGGGTGGTGGCTGCTGGCCCGCAGCGAAAAACGCCGTCTGCGCGATCAGCAACTGGCGCTGCAAGCGGCTCCCTGAGCACGTGCCCGCGGTGGTGTGGCCAATGAACTGCAGCAGGCGGCCATCAAAATGGATGGATGAATCTGCCGCCGCGCAATGCTAGAGCAATGCGCGGTTGGACCGTCTGAACAGGGCAAGGCTGCTTTCGTTACCTCGTCTGGGGGCGTTATCCCAGCGGTCATTGATCAAAGAGTTGTGCGATCAAGGTGCGGCACTGCGTCGCGGTGCGGGTAAACACAGCGTTGCAGCGGTTTGCAGCGGTTGTGACGCGGCTGCAACTTCCCGGCGACTAGCATTGGGCGCCTTGCAACTGGAGACCGCCATGTCCTACGACACCGTCAACCCGGCCAACGGCCAGGTCGAACATACCCAGCAGACGCTGGACGCTGCCGCCATCGAGGCGCGTCTGGCTGCGTCCGCCAAGGCGTTTGCGCAGTGGGCAGCGCTGCCTTTGGCCGAGCGCAGCGCCTTGCTGCGCCGGGTCGGCGAAGAGCTGACCACGCGGCGCGAGGACCTGCAGCGCATCATGACCGCCGAAATGGGCAAGCTGCGCCGCGAGGCGCTGGCCGAGGTCGACAAGTGCGCGCAGGCCTGCGCGTATTACGCCGACCACGCTGCCGAGTACCTGGCGCCGCGGGAGATTCCAACCGAGGCGCAGTCCAGCTATGTGCGCTATGAACCGCTGGGCTGCGTGTTTGCGGTGATGCCGTGGAATTTCCCGCTGTGGCAGGCGTTTCGCTTTCTTGCGCCGGGCCTGATGGCCGGCAATGTGGCGCTGCTCAAGCACGCCAGCAACGTGCCGCGTTGCGCCGATGCGATGAAGCAGGTGCTCGATGCCGCCGGCATTCCGCCGGGTGTCTTCGACGTGCTGCATATCGACAACGACCAGGCCGCCGATGTACTGCGCGATGACCGCATCGCGGCAGTCACGCTGACCGGCAGCGAACGTGCCGGCCGCTCGCTGGCCGCCAACGCCGGCGATCAGCTGAAGAAATGCGTGATGGAACTGGGCGGCAGCGACGCTTTTGTGGTGCTGGAAGACGCCGACCTTGAACACACCGTGCAAGCGGCCGTGCAGTCGCGCTTCGACAATAGCGGGCAGACCTGCATCGCTGCCAAGCGCTTCATTGTGGTCGATGCCATCGCCGACCAGTTCATCGAACGCTTCGTCGCCGCCGCCTCCAAGCGCGTGGTCGGCGACCCGCAGCAGGAACGCACCACGCTCGCACCGATGGCGCGCGCCGATTTGCGCGACGAATTGCACAAGCAGGTGCAGGCCAGCGTGGAGAAGGGCGCCAAGGTATTGCTGGGCGGCGCACCGGTGCCGGGCTCGCATGCCGGCTACCCGGCCACGATCCTCGACCAGGTCGCCCCCGGCATGCCTGCCTACGACGAAGAATTCTTCGGCCCGGTGGCTTCGATCATTCGTGTGGCCGACGAGGCCGAAGCGGTACGTGTGGCCAACGACACCACTTTCGGCCTGGGCGGCAGCGTGTGGACCGCAGACGCCAAACGCGGCGAGCGCGTGGCGCAGCAACTGCAGTGCGGCGCCGCCTTCGTCAATTCGGTGGTCAAGAGCGATGTGCGGCTGCCGTTTGGCGGCATCAAGCGCTCAGGCTTTGGCCGCGAACTCGCCGAACACGGCATCCACGAGTTCATGAATATCAAGACGATCTATGTGGCTTGAGAGCGGGGATTCGGGAGTGGGGATTCGCAAAGGCCAAGGCGTTTCCCTTCTCCCATCGGGAGAAGGTGCCCGAAGGGCGGATGAGGGTACGCATCAGCAGGTATTTGGCTAGCGCGCGCCAACAGAAACCACCGCCCATCAAACAATCTTGATCAAACGATCAAACGCAACAGCGATCAAACTCAACCATCACTCAAGCTCGATCAGCAACCAGCCAACCCGCTCCAACCAATCCCGAATCGCCACTCCCCAATCCCCGCCCTACAGCCACCGCGCGCGCTTGAACAGGCGATACAGCACCAGGCACGAGGCCACCACGCCGCCCACCAGCAAGGGGTAGGCGTAGGGTTTGTCGAGTTCGGGCATGTGGCTGAAGTTCATGCCGTACCAACTGGTGATCAGGGTCGGTGCGGCGAGCAGGGCGGCCCAGGCGCCCAGGCGCTTGACGGTTTCGCCCTGCGCCAGCGTCACCATCGACAGGTTGACGCTCAAGGCGGTGCCCAGCATCTCGCGCAAGGTGTCGATGGCGTCGTTGATGCGCACGGCGTGATCGAGTACGTCGCGCAAGTAGATGCCGACCTCGTCATGGATCAACGCGCCCGGATTGCGTTTGAGATGCGAGAGCACGTCCTGCAACGGGGCGACCACCAGGCGCATCTTGTTGAGTTCGCGCTTGAGTTCATACAAGCGCACCACGGTTTCGCGCTTGTAATTTTCGGCGAAGATGTCTTTTTCCAGGCCTTCCAGCGTGTCGCGGAACTCGTCCATGATCGGCAGATAGTTGTCGACCACAAAGTCCAGCACGCCGTACAGACAGAACGAAGCGCCCTTGCGCAGCATCGCCGGGTCACGTTCGACGCGATGACGCACCGGCGCATACGACAACGAGGCGCCATGGCGTACCGTCAACAGAAAGCGCCTGCCCAGGAACGCGTGGGTTTCGCCGTAGCGGATGCGCTCGTTGACCAGTTGCGCTGTGTTGACCACCACAAACAACGAATTGCCGTAGCTCTCGGCCTTGGGGCGTTGATGCGCCTTGAGCGCGTCTTCGATGGCCAGATCGTGCAGGCCGAACTCGTCCCGCAACTTGTGCAGCACCGATTCCTGCGGCTCGTACAGGCCAACCCAGACGAAGCCGTCCGGGCGCTGCAGCACATCGCTGATCTGCTCCAGGCTGATATCGTGCCGCGTGCCTTCGTCGTCGTAGTAGGCGCAGGTGATGACGCAGGACGGGTTGTCTGGATGGCGACCGTGATTGTTCATGCGCGCATCCTGGATCAGCGCGTGCGCAGCGACAAGTCGCGCGGTTGCAGCGCGATCGCGAGCGCGACATGGATCGGCAACAGCAGCATCACCCACTGCAGGTTGTCCTGCGCCTGGAACGAAAGCCAGTGAATGACCAGGGCCAGCAACGCTCCCGCGGCCACCACCCAGCGCAGCCCAGCGAACCAGCGTCCGGGCCGGCGACCACGCAGCACCTGCAGGCCGCCGATCAACAGCACCACGCACAGCGGATTGACCAGCAACAGATTGCGATTGGCCCACGCGGATTGATGGGCGGTAAAGCCCCACAGATACACCAGCAGGCCGCCGCCAATGGCGCATAGCAACCACAATGGCAGCGCAAGGCCGGCCAGTAAGCGCGGTTTGCGGCGCAGTGCCAGCACGCCGGCGGCAAGCGCCAGGCCGACCAGCAACCACGGCCACCAATGGCGTTGCTGTTCGGCAGGTTCCGGCGCGATGCGATGCGGCAGCAGCACCTGCGTGGCTTGCACCAACGGGCGGCCGGCGCTGTTGTGCACCTGGGTCAGGCTGTCGGCCAGCCGCATCGGCACGAAGGCTTCTTCCCAGCGCGACAACGGGCGATCTGCATACGGCCCCAGCCCCAGGTCGAAGCCCAGCCACATCCACGGGGCAGGGGAGGCCAGGCGCACCGCTTCGCTGCGGAAGGTATTGCCGCGCGAGCGGCCGGCCAGTTGCGACTTGAGCGCGCCGCCCATCGCACGGTCCAGGGTGTCGCGCACCATGGTGGCGCAGTTGGCTTCGAAATAATCGTAGTGATAGCGGGCGTTTTCCGGCCGGCTGCGGACCGCCAGGCCATCGGCAAGCGCGCGCGCCTGCTCCGGCGGCAGATCCAGCCACTGCACGCTGACGCCGCGGCCAACGTTGCGGTATTGCGACAGATCTTCTGCCAGCGGCAACGCCACCAGGTAATACATCATTTCGCCGCGGGTGAAGCGCGGCACGAAGTCCGGCTCGCTCGGGTCGAAGAAGCCGAAGTTGTACGAGGTCGCCTGCTGGGTCAGCGGGTCGACCACCACGATGGCGTCATGCCCGAAGCGTTCGAAGAACACTTCGCCCGGTTGCATGGTGACTACGCCTATGCGCGGTGGCGGTGTGCTGCTCGGAGCAGCAGCCTGCGTCATCTGGGCCGACGCAAGCGGCGCCACCAGCAGCGTCAGCAGGAGCAGCGCCCAGGACGCAACCCATTGCCAACCACCACGGCCGCATCGCACCGTGGCGTGACGGCGTGCGAGGTTCAAGCGTCGTCCTGCGGGTCGGGCGGCAGGATGGTGACGTGGAAGGCGTGCACACGGCGCGCGTCGGCCTTGGCCACGCGGAACGCAAACCGGCCCAAGGTCAGCTCTTCGCCGGTTTCCGGCAGGTGCCCGATCGCATCGGTCACCAAGCCACCCACGGTGTCGTACTCGTCGTCCGGAAATTCGGCGCCGAAGCGTTCGTTGAAGTCCTCGATCGGCGTCAGCGCATCGACCACGTAGCGGCCATCGGCCTGGATCGCGATCAGCGAATTTTCTTCTTCGGCGTCGTCGTGCTCGTCGTCGATCTGGCCGACGATCTGCTCCAGCACGTCCTCGATGGTGACCAGCCCGGCGACGCCGCCGTACTCGTCCACCACGATCGCCATGTGGTTACGCGACAGGCGGAATTCCTTGAGCAGCACGTTGAGCTTCTTGGACTCGGGGATCAGCACCGCCGGGCGCAACAGCTCGCGCACGTTGCCGGGCCCGTTGTCGGCGACTACGCCGCGCAACAGGTCCTTGGCCAGCAGGATGCCGAGCACTTCGTCCTTGTTTTCGCCATGCACCGGGAAGCGCGAATGGCCGGATTCGACCACTTGCTTCATCAGGTCGATGAAGCGCGCTTCCACCGGCAGCGAGACCATTTGCGAGCGCGAAATCATCACGTCGCCCACGGTGAGCTCGGACACGGAGATCGCGCCTTCCATCATGCGCAAGGTGTCTGCGGCGATGAGACCGTCTTGTTCGGCGGTCCGCAGCAACGCGACCAGTTCGTCGCGGGTATGGGGTTCGCCAGAGAAGGCCGCGCTCAGGCGTTCGAGCCAGCTGCGGCGTTTTTCGGGGGTTTCTGAGGTGTGGCTACTGTCGTCTTCGGACATCATGACGGGGAAGGGCACCCGGCAAACCAGGCGATAGGTTGCAGTCTAGCAGGAAGCCGGCAGGGCGCTGTGGATCCGCTGCCCGGCGCCGGGGTGTCAGGGCAGGTCCAGGCTGTAGCCGCAGCCGACCACGGTCTTGCCGGGGTGCGATTTGACGTTGGTCACACTGAGCACCACCGACTCGATCATCGCCTCGCCGGTCTTCGGGTTGGTGGTGTCTTCGCTGACCAGCTCGCGGCCGTACATGACCTTTTCGGCGTTATCCACGCCCAGTTCCAGGTCCAGTTGCTTGGCCAGCGGGCGCGGGTCGGGCAGGTCCAGGATCGCCATGATGCTGGCGCCGGAAAATGCGATATGCGTGGTGCTGTGGCCGAACACGCTGATTGGCGTATTGAGCGTGTATTCGGTCATGAACAGGTTGGACTGATCCAGCGGCGTCCAGCCCAACGCCACTGCCTTGAGCGGGTCGGCCAGCACCGGCGCCAGCGCGGTGAAATCGCCGATACGCTGCCGGCACTCGATCAATGCCGGCAGGTCCGGGCGCACCGGTGCGCTCTGTGCCAGCACCGTCGAGGGGTTCAGCAGCAGGCAGGTCAAGGCGAACGACGCGCGCATCAGCGCTCCCCCGCATACGGATCGTCGATGCCCAGATCGGCCAGGATTTCGCGCTCCAGTTGCTCCATCGCATCGGCTTCCTTGTCGTCTTCGTGGTCCCAGCCCAGCAGATGCAAGGTGCCATGCACGGTCAGATGCGCGTAATGCGACGCCAGCGATTTGCCTTGCTCGGCCGCTTCGCGTGCCACCACCGGCGCGCAGATCACCAGATCGCCGAGCAGCGGCATCTTGATGCCTTTGGGCAGGCCTTCGGGCAGCTCGGCCGGAAAGCTCAGCACGTTGGTGGCGTAGTCCTTGCCGCGGTAATGATGATTGAGCGAGCAGCCTTCCTTCTCGTCGACCACACGCACCGCCAGGTCGGCCTCGCGGATGCGGCCCTTCAGCGCCGCAGCCACCCACTTGCGAAAACTCACCGCCGACGGCAGGCCGGCGCGCGGTAGCGCGTAACTGACGGCAACGTCGAGGCGGACGGGGCCTTTGGTCATGGGGGCACGTCTGATGTGGGCAGCTGAAAGGAGTCGACAGTATCGCGCGTGTGACGCTTCACCGCGACCTCTGGCAACGAGGCCGGCGTAGGCCTCATCGGACACATTCGGTCACCTCCATCAGTAACGGTCCACCATCGGCGATGCGATACAAGATCCAGCCATGCGGACCCTCCTGGCATTGCGGGTCGGTATGTTGGACGGTGATCGCAGGTGCGAAGCCACTCGGCGCGCGCGTCCACACCGCAGCTTGCCCGCGTTCGAGCAGGTCTCCCACCAGGTACATGCCGTCGCCAGACGCCTGCGCAGCGTCCACTGCGGCGCAGCCGAATCGGTCTTGGGTGTCGCCGGCTGCCGCCAATAGCGCCTGCGCCCGGTCGCCGGCGATCCAGGCCAGCCGCTGTCGCTCACTGCCTCTGGGGACGCTGGCAAAGCTGCGCCGGAACGCTGCAGCGCGCTGGAGTTCCGATTCGGGGAGAACGATGGTGCCTTCTTCGAGCGCGATCGACAGGCATGGCAGGGTGACGGTCTGATTGAGGGCGATGCGCTGTTGCGTGTTCGCCTCAGCCTCTGGTGGCTGTGCCGAACCGCTAGGGCTACATGCAATGCCAAGCAGGGCGGCCAGCGCCACCCTGATGAGACGCCGGCTCATGCAGCCGGACCTGTCTCTTTGTCGATGCTGTCGCGCTTTTCGTAGGCATTGACGATACGTGCCACCAACGGATGCCTCACCACGTCGCGCGCCTCGAAGAAGGTGAAGCTGACCCCGTCGACCTCGTGCAGCACCTCGATCGCATCGCGCAGGCCGGATTTGACATGCTTGGGTAGGTCGATCTGGGTCAGGTCGCCGGTGACCACAGCGGTGGAGCCGAAGCCCAGGCGGGTCAGGAACATCTTCATCTGTTCGATGGTGGTGTTCTGCGCCTCGTCCAGGATCACATACGCATCGTTGAGCGTGCGGCCGCGCATATAGGCCAGCGGTGCGATTTCGATCACGTTGCGTTCCAGCAGCTTGATCACCTTTTCCACGCCCAGCATTTCGTACAACGCGTCGTACAGTGGGCGCAGGTACGGGTCTACCTTCTGGCTGAGGTCGCCTGGCAGGAACCCCAGCTTTTCGCCGGCTTCCACTGCCGGGCGCACCAGGATCAGCCGTTGCACGCGCGATTCGTTCAGCGCCTCCACCGCGCTGGCCACTGCCAGGAAGGTCTTGCCGGTGCCGGCCGGGCCGATACCGAAATTGATGTCGTGGGTAGTGATCGCGTGCAGGTACTTGGCCTGGTTGGCACCACGGCCGCGCACGGTGCCGCGCTTGACCTTGATCGCCACGTCCTGTGCCTGGTAAGCACGTTCGGCCACATGCTCGACGTTGGCATCGTTCAAGCGCAGGTGGATCGCATGGTTATCGAAGGTGGTGGAGGCGGCTTCGTCGTACAGCGCGGTCAACAACGTCTGCGCGGCGGTGATCGCCGGTTCCGGGCCGGTGATACGGAAGATATTGCCGCGGTTGGCGATCTCCACGCCAAGCTTGAGCTCGATCTGGCGCAGGTGCGCGTCGAACGGGCCGGCCAGATTGGCCAGGCGCTCGGTGTCGTCGGGTTCCAGGGTGAAATCGCGGTAGGCAGGTGAGTTCATGGTCGGATCGGACAGCGCGCGCGGGGCGTCGGTAGGGTGGCAGACGAGGGTAGCGCGCAGGATGTGATCCCACCAACACGCCGGGCGTCGTGGCATGGCCAATACGCGCGCGGGCGGCTTTTCCACAAGCGCTGTGGAGTCACGCATCACTAACCTGTGGATAGATTGCGTCAGCCTTACTGGTATAAGGCTTGGACGGCATGTGGTGAAAAAATCGCCAGTGCGCGCAGGGTTGTCCACACGCGGTGTGGATCGAATTCGGCAAAGCCTGTGGGTAAGTGGCACCATCCCTTGTGCTGCAAGGTGTTGCGGCGGTGTGGTGAATTTTTGATCACTGCCGCAGACGCTGCACACTGCTGCTTGCCGTGATACAGCCGCTGCGTCGCCCAGCATCGGATGCGTGGGCGGCGGCGCGGCCGTGCATCGCGCGCGGCCAACACAAGCAGCTAAGCGGTGAGTGCGCCGCGCTGCCGTAAAGACAGGGGTAACCCACACCAGCATGCGCGCAACACAGCACAGCGCACGCGCTGGTACGCAATGCTCCGAGCAGCGTGCGTAGAACGTTCAATCGTTGATCGCCCACACGGCATGACGCGTGCAACGTACGCGCGACGTGCATCTGCCGCGGTCATCCTCAGAGCGGCTGACAAGATGTAGCGAGCAGTCGTCAGGTAAGTGCGCAAGAACCGGAATGTACGAGTGGCACATGCCGCATCGAGCGCCGGCCGTGCACGCCTGGCGGCGAGCACAATCGTTTTGTTAGCTGCTCTCAACGCAACGCCGCACAGATGCGGCGCGCGTGTCAGCTGGTGCTGTCGTCCAGGTGGATGCGACCACGCAGCGAATTGCTCATCGCCTCGGTGATCAACACATCCACAAACTGCCCGATCAGACGCGGATTGCCGGGGAAATTCACCGGGCGCATGTTCTCGCTCTTGCCGGTCAGTTCGTTCGGATCGCGACGCGACGGGCCTTCCACCAGCACCCGTTGCACGCTGCCGACCATGGACTGCGAGATAGTCGCCGCATGCGCGCTGATATGCGCCTGCAAGCGGGCCAGACGCGCCTGCTTGACCGCATCGGGCGTGTCGTCTTCCAGGTCTGCGGCCGGCGTGCCGGGGCGACGCGAATACACGAACGAAAAGCTCTGATCGAAGCCGACGTCTTCGATCAACTTCATGGTCTTTTCGAAATCCGCTTCGGTCTCGCCGGGAAAACCGACGATGAAGTCCGAGCTGATCGAAATATCCGGGCGCACCGCGCGCAACTTGCGGATCTTGGATTTGAATTCCAGCGCGGTGTAGCCGCGCTTCATCGCCGACAGAATGCGGTCGCTGCCTGCCTGCACCGGCAGATGCAGATAGTTGGCCAGCTGCGGCACGTCGCGATACGCATCCACCAGCGAATCGGAAAATTCCAGCGGATGCGAGGTGGTGAAGCGGATGCGGCCAATGCCCTCGATCTGCGCGATGGTGCGGATCAACAGGCCCAGATCGGCGTACTGCGCCGCCTCGCCGGCATCGGCGCCACAAGCGCCGCGATACGCGTTGACGTTCTGGCCGAGCAGGTTGATCTCGCGCACGCCTTGCGCCGCCAGTTGCGCCACTTCCACCAGCACGTCCTCGAACGGGCGGCTGACTTCTTCGCCGCGCGTGTAAGGCACCACGCAGAACGAGCAGTACTTGGAGCAACCTTCCATGATCGATACGAATGCCGACGGACCATCGGCGCGCGGTTCGGGCAGGCGATCGAACTTCTCGATTTCCGGGAAGCTGATGTCCACTTGCGACTTGCCGGACTGGCGCCGTGCACGGATCAGTTCCGGCAGGCGATGCAGGGTCTGCGGCCCGAACACCAGATCCACATACGGCGCGCGCTTGACGATGGCTTCGCCTTCCTGCGAGGCCACGCAACCGCCCACGCCGATGATCACCGGCGTGCCGCCGGCCTTGGCGCGGCTTTCCTTGAGCAAGCGCCAGCGGCCCAATTGGCTGAACACCTTTTCCTGCGCCTTTTCGCGGATGGAACAGGTGTTGACCAGCACCACGTCGGCGTCTTCGGGGTTGTCGGTCAGCTCCAGCCCTTCGGAGGCCGCGAGAACGTCGGCCATCTTGGCCGAGTCGTACTCGTTCATCTGGCAACCGTGGGTCTTGATGTACAGCTTGCCGCGTACCACGGCAGGCGCCGCCGGGTGGGCGACCGGCAACGGCAGCAGGGCGGGGGCGTCCACGGCGGTGGCCGCGGACAGATCGGAATCGGGTGTCCCGGGCATGGCGCTTATTCCAGGCGGGTAAGAGATAGCCGCGCAGTTTACCCGCTCACGGCAGCGCTTGCGCTCCTAGCTTGCTGCCTGCGCGTCGACGCCGGCTGCGCGCGCGACTGCCGGGCGCTCGGCCATCCGTGCGATGTAGGTGTGGGTCGGGGCCGGCGGGTCGATCATGCCGAACTGCACCATCCATGCCAATGCGCCGCCCATAGCACGTCGGCTGCGCTGCAGCGCGTGCCCAGTAGGTAGTCGCCTTGCGCCAGCTGTGCATAGACCACGTTCAGGACGGTGTCGGAGTCGGCATAGGGCGAGAGCGAGCGCGGTGGGGGCGAGCGCTTGAGCGCAAGGTCGACGATTGCCGGTTCGAATGCCGCGCCATAGAACGCCAACCAGCGCAGGTAGGCACCGCGGTCGGCATCGCCCGGCGCAGGCGACAGGCCGGCTTCCGGGTAGAGCTCGGCCAGGTACTGATAGATGGCGCCTTGTTCGGTGACCACGCTGTCGCCGTGCACGATCGTCGGGATCTTGCCCATCGGGTTGATCGCGAGGAACTCCGGCGCAAGCTGCTGCTCCTTTTCCAGATCGATGATCTGCAGGCTGTAGCTGGCGCCCAGCTCTTCCAGCAGCACCAGGACACCGCGTGAGCGTGAGCGGGGATTGTGGAACAGGGTGATATGGCGGTCGGCGGACATGGCGGGCTCCTTGAGATCGGTTGTTGAGTGGTTGAGTGCGGGGTGATTGCTGGTATGACGATCCTAAGGGGCCCTTGCGGACAGTTTCTGTCCGCAATACCGTCTCGCCATGGCCTCGACCGCTGCCCGTCTGTTGCGACTGCTTTCCTTGCTGCAAGGTGGCCGCAGCTGGCCGGGCGCTGCACTGGCCGAGCGCCTGGAGGTGCACCCGCGCAGCCTGCGGCGCGATATCGAGCGACTGCGCGCGCTTGGCTATCCGGTGCATGCGGCGCCGGGATCCGGCGGCGGTTACCGGCTGGGGCAGGGCGCGGCCGCCCTGCCGCTGCTGTTCGAAGAAGAAGCAGCGCTGACCGTGGCGATCGCCCTGCGCGCAGCCGCCCCGGCCATCGCCGGCATGGATGCGGCCGCCGCCCGCGTGCTGGCGAAGCTGGACCCGCTGCTGCCACGCCGGAGCGGTCAACGCGCCAGCGCCGCACACGCCGCCATGGCGAGCATGCCGATTGCCGAGGCGGGCACCCGGGTGGACGCGGCCTTACTGGCGCAGCTTGCCGGCGCCTGCCGCGACCGCATCACGCTGCGGCTGGACTATCGACGTCACTCCGGCGTGGCCATCACCCGCTGCGTCGAGCCGGCGCTGCTGGTCAACTACGGCCGGCGTTGGTACCTGCTGGCCTGGGATTGCGAACGCCAGGATTGGCGCACGCTGCGCGCAGATCGTATCGATCTGGCGGTCATGACCGGGGCCCGGTTCGCCGCGCGTGCGCTGCCGGAGGAGCCGCTGCAGTTGCTGCGCACAGCCATCGGCGAAGCGCCGTTTCCGTGTCGGGCGCGGGTGCGCCTGCCCGGCACGCTGGAGGTGTTGGCCGCGCAGGTTCCACCCTGGCTGGGCGCGCTGGAGGCAGACGGGGCAGGCCATTGCTGGCTTGGGCTGGGCGCGCCGAGCATGCCGGCGCTTGCGGCCAATCTGCTGTTGCTGGAGCTGCCGTTCGAGGCGATTACGCCGGACACCCTGCGGCAACCGCTGCTCGATGCGCTGGACGCCTTGCGGACGCGGCTGCACCGGCCGTCGGCCTGAGACTTGCAGCCTCTTGGCAAGCCCGAGGCAAGCTGTGACACTCCGCCGCATGAAGGGGATGTCAAGATTGCTGGGGCTGTTGCTTGTCACGTTGTCGGCTGCGCCGGTCAGCGCCGGCACGCTGTACAAATGCGTCAGCGGCGATGGCATCACCAGCTACCTGAGCAAGCGCCAGAGCGGCGCCACCTGTAGCGTCATCAGCAGCTATACCCCGGATCGTTCGGCACGCCGCCTGCCATCTTCACCTGTGTATCCAGCGTCGGCAGTGTCCAATGCGTCGGCCCGTTCCGCCGCCAATCTCGACAGCGGTGCACCCGCCACCATCATCAGCCCGCCACCACGCCGCACTGCCGAGGCCGCTGTGGCCGCGCCGCGTGCATTGCCGATGGCAGAGCGTGCGACATCGATCATGCCCGCCGCCGTGCCGGCCGCTGCGGTCAACCCGCGTCGGGTGGTCAGCGGACAGGTCTATTCGTATATGAAGGACGGCGTGCGCCATTACACCAGCGCACGTCCGCGCCAGGTGGCCAGCGTCGAAGGGCTGCGCACCATCCACTACAGCTTCATCGAGACCTGTTACGCTTGCGGCGCCAAGCCGGGCGTCAACTTCGGCGCAATCCGGCTCAACACTGCGGCCTATCAGCAGGAGATCGCGTCGGCGGCGCGCGAGTTCGGGGTCGAAGAAGCGATCGTGCGGGCCATCATCCATGCCGAGTCGGCCTATAACCCGTTGGCGCTCAGTCGCGCCGGCGCGCAGGGATTGATGCAGTTGATGCCGGGCACCGCCCGCCGCTTCGGCGTCAACGATGCGTATGACGCATCGCAAAATATTCGCGGTGGCGTGCAATATCTTTCGTGGTTGCTGAAGCGCTTCAATGGCGACCTCACGCTAGCGGCCGCTGGCTACAACGCCGGCGAAGGTGCCGTGGATCGCTACGGTGGCGTGCCGCCCTACAGCGAGACCCAGCGCTACGTGCAGCGTGTCGGCCTGCTGGCCGGCCGTTATCGCGGTCAGAGCGCAACTGCCAACTGAGCAACGTGCTGCGCCCCAGCGCTTGCAGATGCAGGCAGCGCCGAGGCGGTCACGCCATGAGTCCTTGTCGTTCGCATGGCCGCCAATGCTGCACCTGCGTAGCGATGCCATCGCTGCGGCATCGCGCCCGCGCACCGATACGCTGTCTGCGCGCACTGCGTCACAGCCATTGCATGGGGCATCGCGCTTGGCCCGCATCACCTGAGGCGACCGCGCACGTCGGCCATTGCATCGCACATGCCCGACTGCGTACATTGCATTGTCTGTGCATTAAGCGTTCCGCTACACTGCGGTCGACTCATCGCGGCTGGACCCCCCGCCAGCCGTTGGCAGCCTCACGCTACCTAATCAAGATCGGAGAGCCGGATGGCCAACGATGGGGTTAACGCACCTGCTGATATCGGGCGTCGCCGGTTTTTGACCGCGACGACGACCGTGGTCGGTGCGGTCGGAGCAGGATTTGTTGCAGTTCCGTTCGTGAAGTCGTGGAATCCCAGTGCACGCGCCAAACTGGCCGGTGCACCGGTGACCGCCGACATCAGCGCCTTGCAGGAAGGGCAACGGCTGGTCCTGGAATGGCGCGGTCAGCCGATCTGGATCGTCAAGCGCTCCAAGGCGATGCTCGATGCATTGCCGTCGTTGGACGACCGGCTCAAGGATCCCAAGTCCGAGAACAAGGACCAACAGCCCGAGTACGTGCTGAAGAATCCCGAGTACCGCTCGATCAAGTCCGATATCTCGGTGCTGGTCGGGCTGTGCACGCATCTGGGGTGCTCACCGGAAATGGTGGCCGAGATCCGGCCCGAGCCCTACGACCCGCAGTGGAAGGGCGGCTATTTCTGCCCGTGCCACAAATCGCGCTTCGACATGTCCGGCCGCGTCTTCGATGGCGTGCCCGCACCGATCAATCTGCTGGTGCCCCCGCATCACTATGTGGACGACAACACCCTGGTGATCGGCGTCGATCCGGATGGTGCCGGTACGTCGGCCAAAAGCACGGGGGCTGCCTGATGAGCAATATTCTGGTTCGTACCGCCAACGGCGTGTTCGAGTGGGTCAACGAACGCGCGCCCGGGCTGATGCCCACGTACCGCAAGCACATCAGCGAGTACTACGCGCCGAAGAACTTCAACCTCTGGTACTACTTCGGGTCGCTGGCCATCGTGGTGCTGGTGAATCAGATCGTCACCGGCATCTTCCTGACGATGCACTACAAGACCAGCGCCGCCGATGCGTTCGCGTCGGTCGAATACATCATGCGCGACGTGGAGTGGGGCTGGCTGATCCGCTACATGCACAGCACCGGCGCCTCGCTGTTCTTCATCGTGGTGTATCTGCACATGTTCCGCGGGTTGATGTACGGCAGCTACCAGAAGCCGCGCGAGCTGGTGTGGATTCTGGGCATGCTGATCTACCTGGTGCTGATGGCCGAAGCCTTCATGGGCTACGTATTGCCGTGGGGCCAGATGTCGTTCTGGGGGGCGAAGGTCATCATCTCGTTGTTCGGCGCCATCCCGGTGATCGGCAACGGGCTGACGGAGTGGATCATGGGCGATTACCTGCCTGGCGATGCCACCCTCAACCGCTTCTTCGCGCTGCACGTGATCGCACTGCCGCTGGTGCTGTTGCTGCTGATCGTGCTGCACATCGGCGCGCTGCACGAAGTGGGCTCCAACAACCCCGACGGCGTGGATATCAAGAAGGGGCCGAAGGGCAACCGCTGGGATGCGCACAAGCCCGCCGACGGCATCCCGTTCCACCCGTATTACACGGTGAAAGACCTAGTTGGCGTCGGCTTTTTGCTGCTCATTGCTGCCTTCATCATCTTCTTCGCCCCTGCGTTCGGCGGCCTGTTTCTGGAGCACGATAACTTCACCGAGGCCAATCGGCTGGTAACGCCGGAGCACATCAAGCCGGTCTGGTACTACACGCCGTACTACGCGATGTTGCGCGTGGTGCCCAACAAGCTCGGCGGCGTGCTGGTGATGTTCTCGGCGATCGCCATCCTGTTTCTGGTGCCGTGGCTGGATCGCGCCAAGGTGCGCTCGGTGCGCTATCGCGGCTGGATCTCAAAGGCGGCGCTGGGCGTGCTGGTGGTGTGCTTCGTGTGGCTGGGCGTGATCGGCTCCGGCCCCGGCACCGATGCGCACGAAACCTATGTGGGACGCGTGCTGACCTTCCTGTACTTCGCCTTTTTCATCACCATGCCGGTGTGGACGCGGCTGGACAGGACCAAGCCGGTACCAGAGCGGGTGACGACCCATGACTAAGCGCATCGTGATGTCATGGAAGTCGCGCGTGGCGGCAGTGCTTTGCGGGCTGACGCTGGCTGCAGGCGCGATGGCGGCCGAAGGCGGGAAAGTACAGCAGGCCGGCAACGATCTGGGCGACCGCGCATCGCTGCAACGCGGCGCGCAATTGTTCATGAACTACTGCTCCGGCTGCCATTCGTTGAAGTACCTGCGCTATTCGCGCATGGCCAGCGACCTGGGATTGAGCGAAGCCGAGGTCATGGCCAACCTCAACTTCACCGGGGCCAAGGTCGGTGAGCACATCGAAGGCACCATGCCGCACGATGCGGCGACCAAGTGGTTCGGCAAGGCGCCGCCGGATCTGACCTTGATCGCGCGCGTGCGCGGCACCGACTGGGTGTACACCTACCTCAAGTCGTTCTATCTGGATCAGACCCGCCCGTTGGGCTGGAACAACCAGTTGTTCCCGAACGCGTCCATGCCCAATCCGCTATGGGAACTGCAAGGCCTGCAGCAGGCGCAATTCGGCCCGCCCGACAAGGCCACCGGCGACAAACCGGTGGAGGCGCTGAAACTCGGGCAGCCGGGACGTCAGACGCCGGTGGAGTTCGACCAGACCGTGCGCGATATCGCCAACTTCCTCGAGTATGCAGGCGAACCGGCCGTATTGAAGCGGCAGAGCATGGGCGTGTGGGTGATCCTGTTTCTGGCGTTTCTCACCTTCATCGCGTATCTGCTGAAGAAGGAATACTGGAAGGATGTGCATTGAGACTTGAAGGACGTGCATTGATCGGGGCGTGATCTCCGATCAATGTCTGCACCAACGGCACGCCTCAAATACGTACCAAGCCAGGCACCAAGCAGCGGATGCCAGGCGCAGACACTGGCCTGCATGCTCAAGCCCCTCTCCCCGTGGGGAGGGGTTGGGGTGAGGGGGCGGAGAGCACGCCATGCATGGCCGGCCAGTCGTCCTGATCGTACTGCCGCAGCGCGATATCCAGTCAAAACGGCGCAAAGCGTCGGCCATACCTGACAACTCCGCAACGTCATCCGTTACCTGTGCATTAATAAGGCCTATCACTCTTGGCTTTTGCGTGACGTGATTGCACACTCGAAGGACCGTGGTGACGGTCGGCGTTGGGCCGGCCGCGCCGATGCGGCCGGCGGATTCCGGTCGTCGGAGAGCCTTGAATGGCGACGAGTGTGCGTATGCGGAATACCTTGACTTTGTTTTCGTCCAACGACGACGTGTTGTGCCACCGGGTCCGTCTGGTCCTGGCGGCGAAAGGGGTGACCTACGACCTGGTGCCGGTCGACCCGCAAAATCCTCCCGAAGATCTGATCGATCTCAATCCCTATCATTCGGTGCCGACGCTGGTCGAGCGCGACCTGGTGCTGTATGCCGCATCGGTGGTCAGCGAATATCTGGACGAGCGCTATCCGCATCCGCCGCTGATGCCGGTCGACCCGCTATCGCGCGCGCGCCTGCGTCTTGCGATGTTGCGTATCGAACACGACTGGGTGCCGCAGGTGCAGGCGATCCAGCTCGGCAACAAGACCCAGGCCGAAGCCGGCCGCAAGCGGCTGAAAGAACTGCTCACCGCCTCGGTGCCGTTGTTCAAGGCCAGCAAGTTCTTCCTCAATCCGGAAATGAGTCTGGCCGATTGCGCGATGGCGCCGATCATCTGGCGACTGGATGCATTGGAGATCGGCCTGCCCAAGGATGGCAAGGCGATCGAGGACTACGGCAACCGGATCTTCCGCAATCCTGGTTTCATTCGCAGCCTCACCGATCAGGAAAAAAAGCTGCGTGATTTGCCGGGCTGATGCGACGGCTGTATGCCAACAGACCGACTTGCGCGCGCGTCGCCGCCGTTGCGGGCCATGTCCGGGTAAAATGACGTCATGAGCGAAGATTTCCCCCGCATGACCAGCCATCGCCCGTACCTGTTGCGGGCCTTGGTCGAATGGATCAACGACAACGGCATGACGCCGCACGTTTTGGTGGATGCAGGACTGCCCGGCGTGCAAGTGCCGGCCAGTGCTGTCAAAGATGGCCGCGTTGTGTTGAACATCGCCGAGCGCGCCGTGGTCGGGCTGCAGGTCGACAACGAGAGCGTGAGTTTTACCGCACGCTTTGGTGGCGTCAGCTATCCGGTGATGGTGCCGATGGCGGCCGTGTTGGCGGTCTATGCGCGCGAAACCGGGCAGGGCATGGCATTGCCGGACGACATCCCCGGTACCAGCAGCGAGCCGCCGGATCCCGGTGCACCGCCGCCGAGCGCGCCGACGCCGGATGAGCCGCCCAGCGGTGGTAAGCGCCCGCACCTGCGCGTGGTCAAGTAACGCGCGCAAGGTGACCGGCGGCGACGTTCCCGTGCAGGTGGAGCGCGCGCGTCATGTCGATTGCAGTGAGCCGGATGCGTCCGGCGCAGTCGATTACCACTACGAGTACGACCTCTATCGCTTCACGCAAGGCGCGCGCTGTCTTGTGGCGCGCAGCTATGTCGATACGCCCGATGAAGCGCACTTTCTCAGCATCGAGGTGGATGGAAAGTCGCGGCTGTTGAAGCGGGCCGACATGCAGCATCCGCTGTGCCTGTTCGCACAGGCACAGCTGCGTCGCGAGGGTAAGCAGCAGCTGCGCTGGTTGAGCGGCAGGGGGAACGGATACGAGCCGGTGCCGGGTGGCGCGGTAGCTCCGGTCGCCGGATCTGGCTGGAGGGCTGCCATTCGTCGACTGATGGAGTGAGCCAAGGGCAACGCACGACGACAGTTGCGACTAAGAGCGTGCGCTTACCTCCAAGCGGGTGGTGGCCGGCGCTCGGTGTGGCATCTGCCACGCAAACGCTGCAGTTCTGAGCGCAATCCACGCCGAGCTGACGGTTGCTCGCTGCGTCTTTCAGCCGCTCCAGGCCGGCATCCGGCACAGACAGACATCGGTAACAGTTGCCAGACGCGGATGCCAACGCGGCCCGCTCATTCCAGCCGCTCTTGCTCCGGGTGCAGCGCACGCACCGTCGCGACCTGCGGCCCGGTGAACGCAATCAATTGATCGCCGCGCAGCACCAGCTTGCCGCTGTGGCGATCTGCGCCATCGTAGGAATATTCGAAACGGAACGTGCGCTCGAAACCCAGCCATCCATTGGGCATCCTGCAGATGCGCAGATTGGTGGAGTGCACGCTCTGATCCAGCCACTGCACATCAGCAGCACGGCAGGCATTGCGGCCGAGGATATCGGCGCGTTCGGCGGCGGCCCGCGACGAGTTCCAGAACGCGAACAGCGCGGCACCGGCAATCATGAAGAGGATGAGGCTGGGCATGCCGTCAATGTGCCACGGCTTGCGGCCGATCGACAATCGTCCGCTCGGCCCGCAACGTTGCGTCAGCGACGCGATCATCGCCAAGCAACCGGCGGTGCTCCAACTTCCGCACCCCGCACCCCGCAGTCCGGCCCCAGCCATACCGCACCAGGAGCTGCTATCAGAACGTAGCGACCCGCTGAGAAGCGGACGCGGACGGGTACACGGGCACCAGAGTGCAAGCGCGATGCACAAGAGTCCGGGCACCGGCCGCGCCCGTTCGGTGCTTGCGCTTTAGCCTTGCTTGCGCGCACCAAGAGCGGCCAGCACAACGTAGCGAGCCACCACGAAGCGGACGTGGACGGTACACGGGCACCAGCGTGCAAGCGTGGTAAACAGGATTTCGGGCACCGAGCGTGTCCGCCTGGCGGCTGTATCCGTCCAATGGTCGCGGCGTAGTCTTGTCTAGTTCGCTCTAAATCGTTCACTGCCAACGCCGCATCCGGCTTGTGTGGGCTGCTGCCGACCCCCATCCATTGCACTCTCGTCGAGTTGAATCCGATTGCCGGGCGGCCGGTTGGCGTCGTGGTGTCGGGCATCGCCCATGCATCCTGTTCTGCAGCACTTCCATCCTGTGGTCGCCGCGTGGTTCGCGCAGGCCTTTGCTGCGCCCACGCCGGCGCAGATCGCTGCGTGGCCGGCGATCCAGGCAGGGCGGCATACGCTGGTGGCGGCGCCGACCGGGTCGGGCAAGACGCTGACCGCGTTCTTTGCAGCGATCGATGCGCTGATCCGCGACGGGCTGGACAACGGCGGTGCGCTGCCTGACCAAACGCGGGTGGTGTACGTGTCGCCCCTCAAGGCACTGTCCAACGACATCCATCTCAATCTGGAAGCGCCGTTGCAGGGCATCCGCGCGGCCCTGGCCGCCGAAGGCCTGCCGGACGTGGCAGTGCGCACGGCGGTCCGCACTGGCGACACGCCGCAACGCGAGCGGGCTCAGGCGCGGCGGGTGCCGCCGCATATCCTGGTGACCACACCGGAGTCGTTGTACGTGCTGCTGGGCTCGGCATCCGGGCGCAGTGCGTTGCGGCATGTGCGCACGGTGATCGTGGATGAAATCCATGCGGTGGCGGCGGACAAACGTGGCAGCCATCTGAGCCTGAGCTTGGAGCGGCTTCAGCGAGTGGCCGGGCAGCCGATCACGCGGGTGGGGTTGTCGGCAACGCAGAAACCGATCGACACCGTCGCGCAGTTCCTGGTCGGCGTTGGCGAAGACGGCGTGCCACTGCCCTGCGAGATCGTCGATATCGGCTACACACGTGAGCGCGATCTGGCGTTGGCGTTGCCGCCCACACCGCTGAGCGTGGTGATGTCCAACGACCAATGGCTGCAGGTCTATGCCGACGTGGCCGCGCTTGCGCAGCAGCATCGCACCACACTGGTGTTCGTCAACACGCGGCGCATGGCCGAGCGTGCGGCGCGGCATCTGGGCGATCTGTTGGGCAAGCAACGCGTTGCCGCCCATCACGGCAGTCTGTCGCGCGAGACGCGTCTGCTGGCCGAACAACGGCTCAAGGCGGGCGAGCTCACCGTGCTGGTGGCCACCGCTTCGCTGGAGCTGGGCCTGGATATCGGCGATGTGGATCTGGTGTGCCAGCTCGGCTCGCCGCGCTCGATCGCCACCTTCCTGCAACGCGCCGGCCGCTCCGGTCACAAGGTTGGCGGCACGCCGAAGGCGCGGCTGTTTCCACAGACCCGCGACGAACTGGTGGAATGCGCGGCGTTGCTGGACAGCATCAGACGTGGCGAACTGGATGCGCTGCGTATCCCATTGGCGCCGGTGGATGTGCTTGCGCAGCAGATCGTGGCCGAAGCGGCCTGCGAGGACTGGGACGAAGATGCGCTGTTTGCGCTGATGCGGCGCGCGTGGCCGTTCGCTCAGTTGAGCCGCGCCACCTTCGACAACGTGGTACGCATGCTGTGCGAGGGCTTCAGCACCCGGCTCGGCCCGCGCGCCGGGTATCTGCACCGCGATGCGGTGCATCGGCGGCTGCATGCGCGCCGCGGTGCGCGCATGACCGCGCTGACCTCCGGCGGCACCATTCCCGAAACCGGCGATTACAGCGTGGTGCTGGAGCCGCAGGCCGAAAAGATTGGCACGGTGAACGAAGATTTTGCGATCGAAAGTCTCACCGGCGACGTGTTTCAGCTCGGCAATGCCAGCTACCGCATCTTGCGCGTGGATGCCGGGCGCGTGCGCGTGGAAGATGCCAAGGGCGCGCCGCCGAATATCCCGTTCTGGTTGGGCGAAGCGCCTGGCCGCAGCGACGAGCTGTCCGCAGCGGTGTCGCGCCTGCGCGGCGAGATCGCAGCCCGACTCGACAACGCACCGCATCAGGCAGCACGCGATTGGCTATGCAGCGCGCTGGGCTGCTGCGCAGAAGCGGCGCAGCAACTGGTGGACTATCTGGCGCATGCCTGCGCGGCGCTGGGCGCCATGCCCACGCAGCAGTGTTTGGTGATGGAACGGTTCTTCGATGCCAGCGGCGGTACGCAACTGGTGATCCACTCGCCTTACGGCAGCCGCATCAATCGTGCTTGGGGGCTGGCATTGCGCAAGCGCTTCTGCCGCACCTTCAATTTTGAATTGCAGGCCGCAGCGACAGAAGATGCGATCGTATTGTCGCTGTCTACCAGTCACAGTTTTGCGCTGGAAGAGGTTGGCCGTTATCTGTATTCGTCGTCGGCCGAGCATGTGCTGATCCAGGCGCTGCTGGATGCGCCGCTGTTCGGCGTGCGTTGGCGCTGGAACGCCACCAATGCGATGGCGCTGCCGCGTTTCACCGGTGGCAACAAGGTGGCGCCGCAGCTGCAGCGGATGAAGTCCGAAGACCTGTTGGCGACCGTGTTCCCGGATCAGGTGGCCTGTGCGGAAAACCTGGTCGGCGAGCGCGAGGTGCCGGATCATCCATTGGTGACGCAAACGCTGGACGATTGCCTGCATCAGGCGATGGACAGCGAAGGCTGGTTGCAGGTCTTGCGTGGGCTGGAATCGGGTGCCATCACCCTGGTGGCGCGCGATCTGGCGGCGCCGTCGCCGCTGGCGGCCGAAGCCTTGAATGCGCGCCCATACGCATTTTTGGACGATGCGCCGCTGGAAGAGCGCCGCACCCAGGCCGTGCAGAGCCGCCGTTACGCTCCGCAGAACAGCGACGACCTGGGGCGCTTGGACCCACAGGCCATCGCGTCGGTGCGTGAGGAGGCCTGGCCGCAGCCACGCGATGCCGAAGAGATGCACGAGGCCCTGGTCGGGCTGGGCGTGCTGCCGGTCGATGAAACGGCCGGTGCGCAGTGGCAGCCGTGGTTGACGGCACTCGCCGCCGACGGCCGCGCCAGTTGCCTGGTGATGGACGGCGCGCCTGCACTGTGGATCAGCGCCGAGCGGATCGATTGGTTCATGCGCCTGTATCCGCACGCATCGGCGCAGCCGCCGTTGCAGGCACCGGACGACTGCCGCGTGGCCGACTGGGAGCGCGACAGGGCGGTGCGCGAGCTGTTGCGTGGGCGCTTGTCGGCGGTTGGCCCGGCGCAGGTGCCGGCCTTGGCCAGTGCATTGCGCTTGCCCGAAGACGAGATCGCGCTGGCATTGCTGGCATTGCAGCGCGAGGGCTATGTCATGGCCGGCCAATTCAGTGCGCACGCGCCGTCGGAAGAATGGTGCGAACGCCATCTGCTGGCACGCATCCATCGCTACACGCTGGGGCGCTTGCGGCGCGAGATCGAGCCGGTATCGCAGCGCGATTACGCGCGCTTTCTGTTCGAGTGGCAGCATGTGGACAGCGAGAGCCGGGTTGCCGGACCGGACGCGTTGGCTGGCGTGGTCGGGCAATTGGAAGGCTTCGAAGCGCCGGCCGTGCTGTGGGAAAGCGAAGTGCTGCCGGCGCGTGTACGCGACTATCAACCCGCCTGGCTGGATGATTTATGCACCGCCGGACGCACCGTGTGGGCGCGCTTGCGGCCGGGCGGTGGACGCAGCGGCGCCGCGTTGCGGGCGACCCCAATCGTGCTGCTGCCGCGACGCGACGCGCAGCGCTGGAGTGGCCTGGCACGTGCGGTCGACGACGCGCCGCTGGGGTCCCGCGCGCAGCGCGTGGTGGAGGTCTTGCAGCAGCAGGGTGCGTTGTTCTTCGACGAGATTTCCGATGCCGCGCACCTGATGAGCACCGAGCTGGAAGACGCCCTGAGTGAACTGGTGATGCGTGGCCGTGCCCATTGCGACAGTTATGCCGGGCTGCGCGCGCTGCTGGTGCCGGCCTCCAAGCGGCCGTCGGCGCTCTCGCGGCAGCGGCGTCGTGCCACTGCTCTGGGCATACGCGATGCCGGGCGATGGGCGCCGGTGCGTGCGCTTGCCGAGCTGCCGCTGGCCGAAGCCGGCGAACGGCATCAAGAGATGCTCGAACACGTTGCGCGCACGTTGCTGCGCCGCTACGGCGTGGTGTGCTGGCGCTTGCTCGAGCGCGAGGCGGCGTGGTTGCCGCCCTGGCGCGAATTGCTGCGCATGTATCAACGCCTGGAAGCGCGCGGCGAAATCCGCGGCGGCCGTTTCATCGCCGGTCTGTCTGGTGAGCAGTTCGCCTTGCCGGATGCGATCGCGGCCCTGCGCCGCGTGCGCACCCAGGTTCCGCAACAACGCTGGGTGTGCGTGAGCGCAAGCGACCCCAGCAATCTGTTGGGCAGCATCCTGCCTGGCGAGCGCGTGGCACGGGTGCCGGGCAATCGCGTCGCATCGCTGGACGGCCTGCCGATGGCGGTGTGGGCGGCCGATCGCTTCCAACCGCTGCAGGACCTCACCGCCGAACACACCGAGCAAGCCTTGCGCGTCCTGCAACGCGGGCCAGGTGCGGCCGAGCCGACGCCGATGCAGCAATGGCTGGCTCAGTCGCCCGGCAGCGCCGCACACGTGCCGGTCGCGCGCGGGAGCGGGCGCGACAAATAGGCGCTGTCGGGCACCACCCAGCGCCATGGCTGATCGACGGCCTTGCGGATGCCGATGCGCGGTGTCGCAAGCGGAACTGCCGGCGGCGGGGTGCCATCGTCTTCGATCCACAGACGTGCGCCAGCATCGGTCAGGTCCAGTCCGTTGTCGGCCGCAGTGACGCCGAATGCCTGCGCCAGACGGCCGGGGCCGGTGGTCAGTGCCTTGGCCGTCGCCGCGCCGCGTGCTGCCTGCATGGCCCGCACGCCGGCGAGCGGCTGCAGCGCGCGGATCAGGACCGCATGGCCGGGGGCGCCGCCACACACCGCATTGATCGCCCAGTGCATGCCGTAGATGAGACACATACAGATGCCCGGGTGGGCCGAACATCACCTGAGTGCGCGGGGTGATGCCACGGAACGAATGCGCGGCTGGATCGTCGCTGCCGCAATAGGCCTCGACCTCGGTGATGCGTCCGCGGCGGCCATCGGCACTGACCAGCACCTTGTTGAGCAGGCGCGGCGCAACCTCGCGCGAATCGTGTGCGTAAAACCTGCGGGGCAGTGGCGTGGGCGACATGGCGTCAGCCTAGCTGCACGGACGTGATGTCTCTGCGGACTGTCCCGGACAGCCTGCAGAGCAGGGGTAGGGTTTTTCCGAATGCCCCAGGTCAGGAGCGCTGGACCTGTCACAAAACCGCAGATCCAGTTGCATGAATGCGCGCTGTACCGACGGTTACATATCAAGCGTGTTTTGCCACCGCCGATAGCTGTTAACGATTGGTTAGACAAGTCCGCATCGTGCGATCGGCACGCGCAGCGCCGTCGATTGCCCATGCACTGCATGCATGCAGCCCACGCATCACTTAAGAGAACTCCCAATGTTAGGTAACTTCAAAATCGGAACCAGGCTGATCGTGGCGTTTCTGATCGTCTCGGCGATCGGCGCGTGCATCGGGTGGGTGGGCTATTCGAACTCCGGACGCATCAGCGACCTGTCGACCTCGCTGTACGAGCGCGAGTTGCTGGGTTTATCGAACGTGAAAGAGGCCAATATCAACCTCATTTACGCCGGCCGCGCACGCGCCAACCTGATGTTGGCCAGTAGCGCGGAAGAGCGCCAGTCGCACGTGCAGAACATCGACAAATACACCGCCAAGGTGGTCGAGCACATGACCCGTGCACGCGGCAGCTTTCAGACCGACGAAGGCAAGACCAAGCTCGCGCAGTTCGACCGTGCGTGGCAGAAATATCTGGACGAGCGCGGGCGCTTTATCGAAGCCGCCAACCGCGAGGCCTTGCGCGACGCCAATCCCGAACTTGCCGCATTGTCGCGTGCGGTCCGCGTAAGTTCGGATGAGGTCGATAATCTGATGACCGACTTGAGCGGCCTGCGCGAGCGCAGCGCGGCATCGGCCAACGCCGAAACCAGCGCGATCCATGCGCGCAGTTCCAGATTGCTGATGGCCATCATCTGCGGCGGCGTGTTGCTCGGGGGTGTGCTTGGCGTGGTGATCAGCCGCAGCGTCACCGGCCCGATCCGTCGTGCGGTTGCAGTCGCCAATGGCCTGTCGGAAGGCGATCTGACCATGCGCATCGACGTGCACGGTCGCGACGAAACCGCGCAGTTGCTCGAAGCCATGCGCACCATGGTGCAGAAGTTGTCGCAGGTGGTGGGCGAGGTGAATACCAGCGCCGAGACCCTGGCCAGCGCGTCCGAGGAAGTCAGCGCCACCGCGCAGTCGTTATCGCAGGCCGCCAGCGAACAGGCGGCCGGCGTGGAAGAGACCAGCGCTTCGCTGGAGCAGATGACCGCATCGATCAGCCAGAACACCGAAAACGCCCGCATCACCGACGGCATGGCCACCCAGGCCGCGAAGGAAACCATCGAAGGCGGCGAAGCGGTGGTGGCCACCACCCAGGCGATGAAGCAGATTGCGCAGAAGATCGGCATCATCGACGACATCGCCTATCAGACCAATCTGCTCGCGCTCAATGCCGCCATCGAAGCGGCGCGCGCCGGCGAGCATGGCAAGGGATTTGCGGTGGTGGCGGCCGAAGTGCGCAAGCTCGCCGAACGCAGCCAGGTGGCCGCGCAGGAAATCGGCGAGGTGGCCAGTTCCAGCGTGGAACTGGCCGACCGCGCCGGACGCCTGCTCGACACCATCGTGCCCAGCATCAAGCGCACCTCGGATCTGGTGCAGGAAACTTCCGCCGCGTCCGAAGAACAATCCTCGGGCGTGAGCCAGATCAACTCGGCGGTGGTGCAGTTGAGCCAGACCACCCAGCAAAACGCCAGCGCCTCCGAGGAACTGGCCGCCACCGCCGAAGAAATGAGCACGCAGGCCGAGCAACTGCAACAGAGCATGGCGTTCTTCCGGCTGGGCGGTCAGGGCGCTGCAAGCACGCCGCCCAAGCGCGGCAAGCAGGCGGCCGCGCATCCTGTACGGGCCGCAGCTGCGCGCGGTTGGCGCACCACTGTAGCGCCGGCGTACGCGCTGTCCGAGGGCCCGGACGAAGGCCAGTTCGCTCGCTTCTGAGAGATCGATCGATGACCGCACAAACTTTCGATGTCATGCCGGGCGATGCCGATGCGGCCGCCCAGTACCTCACCTTTCAACTGGACGGCGAAACCTTTGCCACCAGCATTCTTGGGATTCGCGAAATCATCCAGTACCGCACTCCGACGCCGGTGCCGTCGATGCCGGCGTGCGTGCGCGGCGTGATCAATCTGCGCGGCGCGGTGGTGCCGGTGGTGGATCTGCAGGCACGGCTCGGGCGTGCCGACAGCGCCATCAACAAGCGCAGCTGCATCGTGATTCTGTCCACCGAGCAGGCGCAGGGCACACAGGTGATCGGCGTGCTGGTCGACGCCGTCAATGCGGTGATCGAACTGGCCGATGACGATATCGAAGCGGCGCCTGCGTTCGGTACGCATATCCGCCGCGACCTGCTGCGTGGCATGGGCAAGGTGGGCGAGCGCTTCGTGGTGCTGCTGGAGATGGAACAGGTGCTGCAGGTGGACGAGATTGCCGGCAACGCCGATGCGCTGGCTGCCTGACGGCTGCGTGGAATTCTGGCGAGCCGATGCCGGTCGATTGACAGTGCAGACGACTGCAAGCGCTTAGACAGACTGCGTGTCGTGAGTCGCGGTGATTCGTAAGCGGGGCGCGTTGGTCGGTCGGGCAGCGTGCGCGGGCGGTAGGTTGTCTGCCGCTGAGTGCCCAAGGCAAATCACGTAGCGCAAAGGCGTTCGGCGTCAGAACTGCGCAGGCGCGCATCAACCAATGTTGAGCACGTGTTATGCAGCGCCGTCTACCCGCAGTCCTACGTGCATGGCACTGCAACGACTGTCGCTCAAGGCACGAAGAAAGACAGCTCAAGCAATTCAGCTCGAGCGAATTTCAGCCTTGCAGATGCCAGCCGCTGAATCGCTGCACGCGGTTGCGTCCGTCGCAGATTGCGCCTTGCAGCGCATGCCGTGCACGTGCCAGCAAAGTATTGCTGTCGAGCGTCTCGCTGGCAGGCACATCGACCAGCCCGATGCTGACGGTCAGCGTTCCGGTGGGCCAGTGCGCGGTTTCGACAGCTTGACGGATGTCTTCGGCAGCCTGCATTGCAGCAGGCGCTACCGCAGCCGGCAGCGCCACGCACAACCGACCGCCGTCGAGCCGCGCCACAATGGTGGAGGGCGGCAACTGCGCCTCGACCAGTCTTGCCGCCTGCGCCAGCGTCGCTTCCGCTGCGGCAACGCCCGATTGCAGCTTGTGCCGCTTGAAGCCATCCAGATCGATCAGCAAGAAGCTCAGCGACGCTTCCGGCGCCGCGGCGCGTGTGTCTTGTAGCTGCTGCAGGCCATGCTCCAGCCCGGCACGGTTCCAGAGGCCGGTGAGCGCGTCGCGTAATTCATCCAGCTCGACCAGCTCGGCCGCGCGCCGTAATTCGATGGTGTCCACGACTTGCCGCGCCAGTGCCCGCAACGCCTCGCGCTCGGCACCGGACAGCCGCCGCGGCGTACGATCCAGCACGCACAAAGTGCCCAATGCGACGCCGTCGGAGGTCAGCAACGGGGCGCCGGCGTAAAAGCGGATCTGCGGCTCGCCGGTGACCAGCGCGTTGTTGGCGAAGCGCGCATCCAAATGCGTATCGGCCACTTCCATCAGCTGATCGGGCGCAAGGATGGCGTGCGCGCAGAACGACAGCGTGCGTGGCGTCTCGCTCGGCTGCATGCCGATCTTGGACTTGAACCACTGCCGCTGCGTGTCGACCAGCGAGATCAACGCCATCGGCGTGCGGCACAGCGCGGCGGCATCGGCAGCCAGCGCGTCGTACCGCGGCTCGGGCGCCGTATCCAGAAGCTGGTAAGCGTGCAGCGTGGCCAGACGATCGTCTTCATTTGCCGGCGCGCGCGCGCCCAGCAAGGCGCCAACGTCGCCCGGCAACAAGGTCGCGTGGATCAGGTGCAACGCGGGTGCGTCTGGAAGCTGCATGCAAGGCCTTTGCAACAAGCGCCATCAAGGCGATCGAGTGTCTGCGTCAGTGGTCGCTGCCACTGCGTGCGCCACACCGTCCGATGAAACGTCGGCAGCCCCAGCGGCCGACGTTTCAGGATCTTGCCACATCGGCGGGCGGCGGTAAGCGCTGGCGATTCCACTCCGACGCGGCAGTCCTGCCAGCAGTCATTCGCCCTGGCCGGCATTGCCCTTGGGGCGGCGGCTGTGCTCGTCATGCACTTTCAGGTCTTCCTGGCCCTGACGCTGCTTGGCAGCTTCGTCCTGCTTGTGCGAGTCCTGGCTGTCGGAGACGCCGCTGGCGTCGTCGCCGGCATTGTCGGGTTGGCGTTGTTTGTTGCTCATGGCGAAGGGTCCGCTGTGATGGAGAGGCGGACGTTAGCGCGCGCGATGTGATATCGGCGGCATGGCCCGCACCTCAGTGTTGCGGCGTCGCTTGCGACGGCAGAAACGAAAGAGCCCCGGACGTGAACGTCCGAGGCTCTTCGCTTGATGCGGTGGTGGAGCGGAAGGGGATCGAACCCTCGACCTTCGCGATGCGAACGCGACGCTCTCCCAGCTGAGCTACCGCCCCACGTGCTTCGATTCTAACCACATGCCGCACCGTTCGCCAAGGCGACCGGTAGCGGACCACGCTAACCGGCGCAGTCCAGCAAGGATTACTCGCGCACCAGCGGGAACTTGAGGTCCGGATTCTTGGCCTTCCACTCCTTGTACGACACCGAGCCTTCCCAGGCCGCAAAGGCCTTGGGGGTCCGGCCGCGGCCGGACCAGGTATCGCCGGTGTGCGGCAGTTCGTACTTCGGCTTCACTTCGCTGCGGCCGCTCTTCGCCACTTCCTTGCGCGCAGACGTAGTCCCCAGATAGGCGGCGATATCGTTGCGCTGCTTGGTGTTGAAGTGACCGGCAAACTGCTCGAGCAGCGAGACGATGGTGGCATGCGCAGAGGATGCCTCGCTCGCGCGCTCGGCTTTCTCCTGTTCTTCCAGCTTCTGCAGCTCGTCCAGCAGCTTGGCTTTGGCTTGCGCGATGGAATCCAGTTTCGAAGAGGTATTGCTCACAGAGGTATGGCCTCGGAATAAAGAGTGGAGACGCCGCCCTAGGGGCGCGCGCCATTATGGCATGCGGCCCGGGGGGGACCGCTGCGTGTGCAGGTGCTTGCACATGGCGTGAACAGCCTTTTCACAAGCTCTGCTCGGCCGCTTTCGCATTGTCGTTGCGGGCGCTGCCCAGCTTACACGCAGGCTAGCAAATCCGACCATGACGATAGCAGGAGCAGGCGATGAGCGATGACCAGCGCAGCACCGGCTCACGCGAGCATGACCGCATCATTCTGCCGACGAAGACGATGCGCCGCAGTACCGGACCACGACGCTAGGAGCGAGCGACCTCGCACTGCGCGCAAGAGTGATGTCTGTGGCTGCTACCAGCGCACGGACCCGTGGGTAGGGATGGACTGTTTCCAACACACTCTGGCGCGTTGGGCAGCGCCGGATTGACCGGGCGCATCGCTTCGAGCAAACCGCATCTGGCAAAAAGAAAGCCCGCATCGCTGCGGGCTGTCGTCTGCGTAACGCCGGGTTCACTGCGCCGTATGGTCGGCCAGCAACGGCATCAGCTGCGCTTCCAGCATTTCGCGACGCCACTGCCCCAGTGCGGCAGGCCAGCTGTGCTGCTCGATCAGGGTTTCCAGATGCCGACGCGAGGCGAGCAGGCCGTCCGGCAAGCCGAGCTCGCGGCTGCGCTGGGCCACCGCATCCTGCAGCCGCTTGAGCACGGCCTTGTTGCCGTCGGTGGCGGCTTGCGCCAGCGGTGCGGTGTCTTCGTCCGGCAATGGCGTGTTGAGCGCATCCCATACCGCGTTGGCGAGCTTGCGTGGGGCCTTGGGGAATTTGTCGAACTGGCGCAGCAAGGCATCCAGATCCGCGGGCGGAAAGCGCGCCAGCTGGCTGGCCAGTTCGTTATCCAGAATCCAGCTGCGCGGGCGGTCGCTCTGACGCGCCTGCAGATCGCGCCAGCGCAGCAGCCGCAGCAACCGACGTTGCGCGGCCGGCTCCAGAAACTGCGCAGTGCGCAGGCTCACATGCGGCCAGCGCTCGCCGTCATCGTGCTCGACCGTGGCAAGCAGGCGCTCGGCGTCTTCGGCCAGCCAGCTCAGGCGATCCTGTTCGGTGAGGCGACGGGTCAGCTCGTCGTGAATCGCGAACAGGTAACGCACATCGTCGGCGGCGTATTCCAGTTGCGATGCCGACAGCGGGCGACGCATCCAGTCCGAGCGCGTCTCGCCCTTGGTCAGCAAGGTGCCGGTCACTTCCTGCACCAGCTTCTGGTAACCCATGCCGCCGCCCACACCGGCCAGCGCAGCAGCGATCTGGGTGTCGAACAGCGGGCGCGGCAACACGCCGCATGCGCACTTGAAGGTGACCAGGTCTTCGCTGGCGCTATGCATCACCTTGACGATGTCGGTGGCGGTCAACCACTCCTTGAGCGCCTCGTTCATGCCCGGGATCAGCGGGTCGATCAACAGGATCTCCTCGCCGATGGCCATCTGCACCAGTGCCAGTTGCGGCCAGTAGGTGCGTTCGCGAATGAATTCGGTATCCAGGCCGATGCGCGAGGGACGCGCCGCCTGCAGGCGTTCGGTCAGCTCGGAGGGGTGGGTGATCCAATGGGGCACGTGATTTCCGTCGACAGCAAGGGTTTGCGCAGAACGCGCAGAATAGCCTAACGTCGCGATCGCCTGTCGTGCGGCAGAGCACTGGAAGGAGCAGGTGGTGGGCAAGTGCGGTAACCGGATGGCAGCGTGGGCACTGGTCGCGCTCAGCATGTGCGCCTGTTCGCGTGCCCCCGCGCCGACACCGGCGCCGGCCGCTGCGCGGCAGCCGGCAGCGTCCGCGCAGCCGAACAAACCGAATGTGTCCATCGGTGGCGAAGAATCCGCCGAGACGATCGCGCAGTGGCAACCGCCGGCGGTGGAGCTGGGCGACGAGCCCTTGGCGCAGGCACGCAAGCGCGCCGACCAAGCCTTGCAGGACGATCGCCTGTATCGCGATGCGGACGATGCGATCCCGCTGTATCTTGCGATCGAACAACGCGCCGGTGGCAAGGATGCGGCCAGCCAGCGTGGCCTAGAACAGGCACGTGCACGCTTGATCGAACGCGGGCAGGCGCTGGTTGCGCAGACCGATCGACAGGACGATGCGCTCGAACAGGCGCGCGAGCTCGCCATCGTGGCCTTGGCGCTCGCACCCAACGACCCCAAGGTACGCGCCCTGCAAAGCGAGGTTGAAACCGCGCAACGCGTGCTCGGTTTCAACCGCGCCGGCGAAGAAGATCTGCGCGGTGGCCGTCTGGGTGAAGACGGCAATGGCGCGCTGGCGAACTTTCGCGATGCCGCGCAACTGGACCCCGACAACCCACGCACGCGCCAGGGCCTGGCCGCAGTGGAAAGCGGCCTGCTGGAGCGCGCCGAACACGCCGCCGACGCTGCCGATTTCATCGGCGCGCGGTACTGGTTGCAGATGGCCGGGCAGGTGCGCGAGCGCGCGCCGACCATTGCCGATGCGCGCGCGCGTATCGAGCGCACGCGACGCGGGCAGATCGCCGCCTTGCACGACGCCGGTCTGCACGATCTGACCTCGCCGCGCGGGCTCAAGGCGGCCGGCGAGAAACTGGCGGAAGTGCTGCGCATCGCCGACCCGGGCGACCCGATGGCCGGCGAGCTGCGGCGTCGCCTGGAATTGGCCACCCACTACGGCAGCTTCCGCCCCGGGCAGGTGTTCACCGATGGGCTCAAGGTCGGTGGCCGTGGGCCGCAGATGATCGTGGTGCCGCATGGCGCCTTTCAGATGGGTGCAGGCGACGCCGAACCGGGGGCATCCGACAACGAGCGCCCGGCGCACTACGTGCGCTTTGCGCGCGGCTTCGCGCTGTCGATCACCGAAGTGACGGTCGCCGAGTTCCGCCAGTTCGTCGAAGCCACCGGCGCGCGTCCGCGCGCTACCCGGCGCGGACACTCGGTGGTGTACGACGAGCGCAGCGGCAACTTCATCCGCCGCAGCGGCGTGGACTGGCAATCCGACTACAACGGCGCGCAGGCCGCGCCCAACAGCCCGGTGATGCACGTCAGCGTCCGCGATGCCGAAGCGTATGCGTCGTGGCTGTCGGAACAGACCGGTCGCCATTACCATGTGCCCAGCGAGGCCGAGTTCGAGTACGCGGTGCGCGCCGGCACCACCGGGCGCTATCCCTGGGGCAATGCCGGCTCGCCACCGCCCGATGCGGGCAATGTCACCGGCGGCAACGACGTCTCGCGCAGCGGCCGGCACTGGAATAACGGCTTCGTCGGCTACGGCGACGGGTTCTGGGGGCCGGCACCGGTGGGCAGCTTCCGCGCCAATGCCTGGGGCCTGCACGACATGGGCGGCAACCTGAGCGAATGGGTCGCCGATTGCTGGCACGCCAGCTATCGGCGTGCACCGGCCGACGGCGCGGCGTGGTTCAACCCGGGCTGCCGGCAGCGCATGATCCGTGGCGGCAGCTGGGCCAATTCGCCGCAGCAGACGCGTGCGGCCTGGCGGCAATCGCAGGACTCCGATACCACCAGTGCGCGCATCGGCTTCCGGCTGGCACGCGGAATTTAGGCGCGTGGTTGCGGGTGCGGGGCACGCCGAGCGTGAGTGCTGGTGATCCAGGTAGGGCGCGGGGGCGCTGCAGATTCTCGCCTGGCCTAGTGAAGGTGCCTTCGCTGCCATCCAGCGGCGCTGCAGCAGCACCTTGCCGTGTGGACGACACACTGGCCGGCTAGGCAACCCGGCCCAGAACAGACGCAGCGGCAACAGCGCACGCACGCCAGCGCGGAGGACGTCGGGATCAAGGTAGGTCAATCCGACAATACTGCCGCTCCAAGGCAACATGGCCGATAACGCCTGCGCCCTTTGCCGCTTTTCAGGGCCCGGAGCTAACCAGCCGCCATCTGCAGTGTCCCTGGGTCCCATGGCTTAACCGCAGCGAACACCCGCCCGCAGCAAGCCGGAACCGTTGGCGCAGACCGAGGTCCAAGCGCCAGCGCTTCTGAAGGACTGCTGCGATGGGCATGGGGATCAAACTGTTTCGTTGGGTCGTTGCGATCCTGCTGATCGGCGGCAGTGGCTTTGCCGTGGCGCGGCATATGCAGGACGGCAACACCGCCGGGCATTACCGCTCGGTGGAAGTGGTCCGCCCGGAAGGCACGCCCAAGGCGATGGTGGTGCTATTGCCCGATAGCGGCCATCCGCAGCAGGCGCAGCAACTGGCCGACATGCTGAGCAACGACGGGGCCCTGGTGGCGGTGATCGATACCGCCAGCTACCGCGAACGTGTGCGGTCGCATCACGCCGCGTGCAGCTCGCTGGCCGACGACGCCGAGCGGCTCGGCAAGAAATTGCTGCGCGCCGAACACGTGGACGCCTTCCTGCCGCCGGTGCTGGTGGGGCAGGGCGATGGCGCGGTGCTGGCGCGTCAGGCCTTGGCGTCTGCCGCACCCGACGTGCTCGGCGGCGCAGTGGTGGCCGATGCCGGCACCAAGGAGGCGGGCCTGGCCTGTTCGCGCGATGTACCCGATGCCAATCAGGGCTTCCTCGATGATTTGGTCGACGATGCCAGCCCGATGCAGATTGCCGCAGCCACGCGCGGCCACTTCCAGGCAGCGCAGGCGCAGGGTCTGGGCGATCTGCCGCTGGTCGAAATGCACGCACCCGGCAGCGACAAGCTGGTGGTGATGCTGTCCGGCGATGGCGGCTGGCGCGAGCTGGACAAGGGCATTGCCGCGCAATTGCAGCAGCAGGGCGTGTCGGTGGTGGGCTGGAACAGCCTGCGCTACTTCTGGGCCAGTCGCACGCCGCAACAGGTGGGCGCCGATCTTGACCGGGTGATCGCCGCCTATCGGCAACGTTGGCATATCCATCACGTGGCGCTGGTCGGTTACTCGTTCGGCGCCGATGTGCTGCCGTTCGCCTACCCGGAAGTCTCGCCGCAGCAGCGTGCCTCGGTGCAGTTCGTCAGCCTGCTCGGGCTTGCCCATCAGGCAGACTTCAAGGTACGCGTCGGTGGTTGGCTGGGTTGGCATAACGATGCCGAGCGCGATGTCGAACCTGCGATCCAGTCGCTGGATGCGCATCGTCTGCAGTGCATCTACGGCAGCGAGGAAAAAGACACCCTGTGCCCGGAGCTGCGCACGCGCGGGGTAGAGGTCGTGATGCGGCCCGGCGGGCATCACTTCGATCACGATCCGGTGGTGCTGGCCGGATTGCTGATGCAGGGCTGGCAGCATGCGGCGCAGATACCTGCCCACGGCTAGCGCGTGTTCATGCCTTTGCCATGAGTGCAACGCCTCATGGCGGTTTGCGATGTCGCCAGGCGGTTGTGGCCGCGCGGGCAAAGTACCCAACGCAGTGGCGACGCACACGCGGGCATTGCTGCGAGCCTCCGCTGCTCATCATTGCCGCGACCACGCAGGATGTGGTCGCCAACGCGCTGTCGGTCATACGGCACAAGTACCCGCATCCGCGCTACGACGAGCAGCCGCTGCACGTCATTCTCGCGACGAGACCGCCTGCGCTCTGTCAATGCGCCGTCGGTCACCCGGCACAAGCACCCGCACCTGCGTTGCCGCCGTCAGCCGTCGCTCGGCTCGACCCGCACGGCGATGCTGCCATCGGCCAGTTGCGCACGCAGGCGCTCGCCTGGCGCCACGTCGGCGGCGCTGCGCACCACGCTGCCGTCGGCGGGCCGGGTGACGATGGCGTAACCGCGCGCCACGGTGGCGAGCGGGCTGACCGCTTCCAGCGAGCGCACCAGGCCGCGCAAACGTAATTGATCGTGCTGCAGCCGCCGTTGCATGGCCGCCTGCGGGTGCAATGCACGCAGCCGCTGCTGCAAATTGACCAGATTGCGTTGCGGGTTGTGCGCCGCAAGGCGGGTCTGCCCGCGTTGCACGCGTGCCTGCAGACGTTCCAGCAGCTGGGTCATGCGCGCACGCAACTGCCGGCCGGCTTCTTCCTGGCGGCGCTGCAGCAGCTGCAATCGTGCCTGCGGGCTGTGCGCCCGCAAGCGCAATGCAAGCCGGTCGGCGCGCTGCATCGCATTTCCCAGCGCGTGCTGTTGCAGCTGGGCGATGCGCGCGCGCGCGCGCCGCACCCGTGCCACCAGTTCGCGTTGATCGGGCACCAGCAATTCGGCCGCCACCGACGGGGTGGGGGTACGCACGTCGGCGACAAAATCGCTCAGGCTGAAGTCGGTCTCGTGGCCCACCGCCGACACCACCGGTGTCTGCGCAGCGGCAATCGCGCGTGCCAGGCGCTCGTCGTTGAACGCCCACAGATCTTCCAGCGAGCCGCCGCCCCGGGTGATCAGGATGACGTCATAGCGCCCGGACGCATCGGCGCGCTGCAGCAGCGAGGTGACTTGCGCCGCAGCACTGTCGCCTTGCACCAGCGACGGCAACAAGTCCACTTCCAGTAGCGGGAAGCGCCGTGCCAGCACGCTGAGTACGTCGCGCACCGCCGCACCGCTGGGCGAGGTGATCACCGCCAGTCGCCGCACGTGCGCAGGCAACGGCTGCTTGCGCTCGGCATCGAACAGGCCTTCTGCCGCAAGCCGCGCTCGCAGTTCATCGAAAGCCCGCCGCAGCGCGCCTTCGCCGGCTTCTTCCATGTGGTCGAGCACCAGCTGGTAGTCGCCGCGCGCTTCGTACAGGGTCAAGCGGCCGCGTGCGAGCACGCGCAGGCCTTCGCGTGGCTGAAACTTCAGCCAGGTGCTCTTGGGCTTGAACATCGCGCAGCGGATCTGCGCGCGCGCATCCTTGAGCGTGAAATACAGATGGCCGGAAGACGGGCGGGTGACGCTGCTCAGTTCGGCTTCCACCCACACTAGCGGGAAGCTGCCTTCCAGCAGGTCGCGCGCCAATGTGTTGAGCTGGCTGGGAGTGAGGATCTGTTGGTTGCGGTCTGCCATCGCTGCATTATCCCGCAGTGGCGATGCGCATGCGTGAGCACAGCGGCTGGAAACTCAGATGCCGTGCTGCGCCAGTGCCCAGCCCACGTGTTCGCGGACCAGCTCCGACGCGTCGTGGCGACGGGCTTCCAACGCCGCCAGCACCTCTGGCGTGCCGGGCGCATTGCCCAGGCCGACGGCGATATTGCGCAACCAACGCTGATGGCCGCTGCGGCGGATCGGGCTGCCTTCGGTGCGTTGCAGGAACTCGCCCTCGTCCCAGGCGAACAGTTGCGGCAGCGTCGCCACATCCAACGCGTTGCGTGCGCGGAAGTCGGCCTCATCGGTGCGCTGGGCGAACTTGTTCCAGGGGCAGACCAGCTGGCAGTCGTCGCAGCCGAAGATGCGGTTGCCGATCGGCTTGCGCATTTCTTCGGGAATCGCACCATCGTGCTCGATGGTGAGATAGGCGATGCAGCGGCGCGCATCCAGCCGATACGGCGCAATGATGGCCTGGGTCGGGCAGATGTCGATGCAGCGCGTGCAGCTGCCGCAATGCGCAGTGGCGGGCGTGTCGACCGGCAGCGGCAGATCCAGGTAGATCTCGCCCAGAAAGAACCACGAGCCGCCGTTGCGGTCGATCAGGCAGGTGTGTTTGCCGATCCAGCCCAGCCCGGCGTTGCGCGCCAGCGCACGCTCCAGCACCGGTGCGGAATCGACGAACACGCGGTAGCCGAAGGCGCCGATCTCGCCCTGGATGCGCTCGGCCAGTTTCTGCAGACGGTTGCGCATCAGCTTGTGGTAATCGCGGCCCAATGCATAACGCGCCACGTACGCACGGCTGCCATCGTGCAAGGTCGTCCAGGCCTCGGTGTCGTCCTTGCGGCCGTAATCCATGCCCACCGACAACACCCGCAAGGTACCTGGCACCAGCTCCTGCGGACGCGAGCGCTTGTCGCCGTGCTGGGCCATCCAGTGCATCGTTCCGTACAGGCCTTCTCCCAGCCAGCTGCGCAGATGCGCCTCGTCTTCGCCCAGCTCGATACCGGTGATGCCGCAGCGTTGAAAGCCCGCTTCGCGCGCAAGCGCACGGATGCGCGCGGCAGCATGGTTGGGGTCGGGGTGGGCGAGGGCGGCAGACATGGCGACAAGTATAGAATTCCCGGCATGTACGCACCGCTCGCTCTTTACGACACCGCTGCCGCGCGCACGCTCGATGCGCAGGCCACCACGCTGCTGGGTGGCGATGGCTATACCTTGATGCAACGCGCCGGGCAGGCCGCCTGGCAATGGTTGCTGGAACGCTGGCCGCAGGCGCGCCGCATCGTGGTGGTGTGCGGCACCGGCAACAACGGCGGCGATGGCTACGTGCTGGCGCGACTGGCGCAGCGCGCCGGACGCCAGGTGTGCGTGGTGCATTTGCCCGAGCACGGCCCGGCCTCGGCGCTGGCCCAGCGCGCCTGCACCGAGTATCTGGCGGTTGGAGGTGCGATCGAGTTGTTTCCAACTCCGCTGGCGCAGGCCGATGTCATCGTCGATGCGCTGTTCGGTATCGGCCTGAACCGCGCGCCCGATGCGCAGACCGCCGCCTTGATCGAGGCCATCAACGCGGCAGGTACCCCGGTGCTGGCGCTGGATGTGCCCAGCGGGATCGATGCCGACCACGGCGTCGCTTTCGAGACCGCGGTGCGCGCCGATATCACCTTGCAGTTCATCGTCCCGCATGTCGGCCTGTATACCGGCGACGCACTGGAATATGCAGGCGAACGCGGCATTGCGTCGCTGGACGTGCCGGCCTCCGCATTCGAGGGGCTGCACCCGGCTGCACACAGCTGGGACAGCGATGCCCTGGCGGCGCACTTGCGGCCGCGTCGTCGCAATACGCACAAGGGCGAATCGGGGCGTGTGCTGTGCGTAGGCGGCAATCTCGGCAGCGGAGGCGCAATCCTGCTGACCGCAGAAGCCGCATTGCGCAGCGGTGCCGGGCTGGTGCAGGTCGCCACCCGCGCCGAGCATGTCACCGCGCTGCTGGCCCGTTGCCCCGAAGCGATGGTGCGCGCCGTGCAGGCCGGCGACGACATCGCCGCACTGGCCGATGCCGCCGATGTCGTTGCGCTTGGGCCGGGACTGGGCCAGGACGACTGGGCGCGCGCGTTGTGGCAGGGCGTGCTGGGGTCGGACAGCGCGGTCGTCATCGATGCCGATGGCCTGAATCTGCTGGCGGCCACCGCCGCGCCACCGCGTGGCCCGCGCGTACTGACCCCGCATCCCGGCGAAGCAGGGCGGCTGCTGGGGATCTCCACCGCGCAGGTGCAGCGCGACCGGCTAACCGCCGCTGCCGCGTTGGCCCAGCGCTTCGATGCAGTGGTGGTGCTCAAGGGGGCCGGCACGGTGGTGGCTGCCCCACGTGCGGTGCCGCGCATCATCGACGCCGGCAACCCCGGCATGGCCGTCGGCGGCATGGGCGACCTGCTGACCGGGGTGATCGCCGCCTTGCTGGGGCAGGGCTGGTCGACCTTCGATGCCGCCAGCCTTGGCGCCTTGCTGCATGGCTGCGCCGGCGATGCGGCCGCACGCGATGGCGAGCGCGGCCTGTTGCCCACCGACCTGCTGCCGCAGCTGCGTCGTCTCGCCAATGCCGGAGCCGGCGCATGAATCAGCTCGATGCACATTTGATCGACACCGAAGCCACCGAAACACTTGGTCGCGCCCTGGCCGCGGTGCGGCCCGCCACGGCGATGGTCCAGTTGCATGGCGACCTGGGCGCCGGCAAATCCACGCTGGCGCGCGCGCTGCTGCGGGCGCTTGGTGTCACCGGCCCGATCCGCAGCCCCACCTACACCCTGGTCGAGCGTTATCCGCTGAGCAGCGGCGGCGAAGCCTGGCATCTGGACCTGTACCGCATCGGCAATGCCGGCGAGCTGGATTTCCTCGGTCTGGACGAGGGCAGCGCCAGCCTGTGGCTGGTCGAATGGCCGGAGCGCGGCGCAGGCATCTTGCCGCCGGTGGATCTGGACGTGGAACTGGCCGTGGAGGGCGACGGGCGCAGCGTACGGTTGCTGGGCCGCAGCCCAGCCGGGCGCGATTGGCTGCATGCGGTGGCCCAACAAGCCGAGTTGCAGCCTCTTTTTGTCAGTGGACGAGAAGAATGAACGCCAGGTTACGGATTATTAAGGGAAATCACCTTGCAATTCACCCGGTTGGATGATTGAATCCAGCGCCATGACACCGGGGATCCGACATTTCTGCGCTTCCGCCCTGACCGCCAGCCTCAGCCTGGCGGTTTTTGCTGCGTGGGCCGGCGAAATCAAGGGTGTTGGTGTCAGCACCGGCGCCACTGGCACGCGTGCAGAAATTCAGCTGGTCGGTAGCGGCGGTTTCAAGACGCTGTCGCTGGCCAACCCCAACCGTTTGGTCGTGGATTTTCCGGATTCGGCAGCCGCACGCGGCTTGAAGTTGCCGCCGGCGAGCGGTCTGGTCACTTCGGTGCGCACCGGGCAACCTGTGCCGGGTACGTTCCGGGTGGTGTTCGAGCTGGCAAGTCCGGTCACCGCGCTCAAGCCGCAGATGCAGACGCTGGGCAGTGCCTCCACCCTGGTGATCGAATGGCCGGGCGATCCGGCGCCAGCCGCTGCCACACCCGTTGCGGCCGGCACGCCTGCCGCACTGCCGCCGCCGCGTCCCGTCAACGCGCAGGCCGAAGCCGCACGCGCAACCGCGGCCCTGGCTGCGTCCGCGCAGCGTGCCTCGTCTGTACCGCCAACACCTACGCCGCAGCCGCCCGCGCCGGTCGTCGTGCCTGCTTCGGCGATGCCCACTGTCACGCCTGCAGCGGTGCCAACCACCGTTGCCACCGGTGTGCCGACGCCGCGTCCGGGAACGCCGGCCGCCACGCAGACGGCTCCGGTCGGCAATCCGGCGAATCGTGTCGCCGTGAATCCCGCCACTCCTGCGACCGGTGCAACGTCCGCAGGCAGCGCATCCGCTGCCGCAATCTTGAATGGCGGCAGCACGCCGATGGCGGCGGCCGGCGGCTCGGTCGTTTCTGGCACTGCGCCCGGCGCCAGTGCAGACGACGATCTCCCGCCGCGCCCGGTGCTGCCCAGCGAGGCCTCGCGGATCAAGATGGCGCCCGGCATGCGGCCGCTGATCGTCGCCATCGACCCCGGCCACGGCGGCCAGGATCCGGGCGCGATGGGCCCGACCGGCAAGCGCGAAAAAGACGTGACCCTGGCGGTCGGCCGCGAACTGGCGCGCCAGATCAACGCCACGCCCGGCATGAAGGCGTACCTGACCCGCGATAGCGACGTGTTCATTCCGTTGCCGATGCGTGCGCAAAAAGCGCGTGCCGCCAAGGCCGACATTTTCATTTCCATTCATGCCGACGCTGCAGAAAATCGCAGTGCAACTGGCTCGTCGGTGTATGTGCTGTCGACCAAGGGCGCCTCCTCGCAACGCGCGCGCTGGCTGGCCGACAAGGAAAACGCCGCCGATCTGGTCGGTGGCGTGCGTCTGCAACAGACCGAAAGCACGCTGGCCAATGTGCTGCTCGACCTGGCACAGAGCGGCCACATGAAGGCCTCCGAAGATGCCGCCGGGCACGTGTTGGGTGGCCTCAAGCGCATCGGCAACAATCACAAGCCGCAGCTGGAACGCGCCAACTTCGCGGTGCTGCGCACCTCCGACATGCCGGCCATGCTGGTGGAAACCGCCTTCATCTCCAACCCGGACGAAGAGCGCCGGCTGATCGACCCGGCCTACCAGCGCAAGATCGCCGCCGCCGTGCTGGATGGCATCGATACCTTCTTCACCCGTCAGCCGCCTCCGGGCACCTTGTTTGCCGCGCGCGCGCAGGCCGAAGCCGATGCCGTCGGCACCGTGGCCGGCGGCAGTCGCTGACCCGCTCGGCTATCATTCCGCACTGATTCCTTGAGCGACGGCGCCTGCGCGCCGCCGGATTGCCGTGCCGACGTTCGTCTTGCCTGCTACACCCGCGATGCACCCTGTTTTGCGCTGCCAGCGCCAAAGCGCGCGCTGATGGCGATCCGTCAGTTACCCGAGATCCTGATCAATCAGATCGCTGCCGGCGAAGTCGTCGAGCGGCCCGCATCGGTGGTCAAGGAGCTGGTCGAAAACGCCCTCGATGCCGGCGCCACTCGCGTGGATATCGATTTGGAAGAGGGCGGCGTGCGCCTGATCCGCATCCGCGATAACGGCGGCGGCATTCCGCCCGATGAACTGCCGTTGGCGGTGTCGCGGCATGCCACCAGCAAGATCGCCTCGCTGGACGATCTGGAAACCGTCGCCACGCTCGGCTTCCGCGGCGAAGCCTTGCCTTCGATCGCCTCGGTCAGCCGCTTTACGCTGATGTCGCGGCGTCACGATGCCGAACACGGCTCGGCCCTGCAGATCGAAGGCGGGCGGCTTGGCGAAGTAACGCCGCACGCGCATGCGCCCGGCACCACGGTGGAAGTGCGCGAGTTGTTCTTCAACGTGCCGGCGCGGCGCAAGTTTCTGCGTGCCGAACGCACCGAACTCGGGCACATCGAAGAGTGGCTGCGCTCGTTGGCGTTGGCGCGCCCGGATGTGGAATTGCGCGTCTCGCACAACGGCAAACCGTCGCGCCGCTACAAGCCGGGGGATCTGTACTCGGATGCGCGGCTGGGCGAAACCCTGGGCGAGGATTTCGCGCGCCAGGCCTTGCGGGTCGATCACAGCGCTGCCGGCCTGCGCCTGCATGGCTGGGTCGCGCAACCGCATTACTCGCGGGCCAGCACCGACCAGCAGTATCTCTACGTCAACGGCCGCTCGGTACGTGATCGCAGCGTGGCGCACGCGGTCAAGATGGCCTATGGCGATGTGTTGTTCCATGGCCGCCAACCGGCATATGTGCTGTTTCTGGAGCTGGACCCGGCGCGCGTGGACGTTAACGTGCACCCGGCCAAGCACGAGGTGCGCTTCCGCGAAGCGCGGCTGATTCACGACTTCGTCTATCGCACCCTGCAGGATGCGCTGGCGCAGACGCGCGCCGGCGCCACGCCCAACAGCATCGGCAGCGACGGTGCCGGCTACGCGCCTGCTGGTGAAATGAGCAGCACCGTCGGCGGCGGTGCCGCACCGTATGCCGGCGCACCTGGCAATGGTGGCGGCTCAGGTAGCTACGCCAACTGGACGCCCTCGCAGACGCCGTTGGGTCTGCGTGTGGACGAAGCGCGTGCAGCCTATAGCGCGTTGTATGCGCCGCCATCTGGCAGCGCGCAGCAGTCCGCCAGCCTGCTGCAGTTCTCCGGGACCGGCCTGCCAGCCACGGCCGAAGACAGCGGCGTGCCGCCGCTGGGCTACGCCGTGGCGCAATTGCACGGCATCTACATCCTGGCCGAAAACGCCGAAGGCCTGATCGTGGTGGACATGCACGCTGCGCACGAACGCATCGGCTACGAGCGGCTGAAGAACGCACACGACAGCATCGGTCTGCATGCGCAGCCGTTGCTGGTGCCGATGACCTTGGCAGTGGGCGAGCGCGAAGCAGATACCGCCGAGCGCGAGGCCGAGACGCTGGCGACCCTGGGCTTCGAGATCACCCGCGCCGGCCCGCAATCGCTGCACGTTCGCAGCATTCCCGCCTTGCTGGCCAATGCCGAGCCGGAGGCGTTGCTGCGCGATGTGCTGGGCGACCTGCGCGAGCACGGTCAGAGCCGCCGCATCGCCAGCGCACGCGACGAACTGCTGTCGACCATGGCCTGCCACGGCGCGGTGCGCGCAAATCGACGTCTCACCGTGCCTGAAATGAACGCGCTGCTGCGCGATATGGAAGCCACCGAGCGCTCGGGTCAATGCAACCATGGCCGACCCACCTGGGCTCGGTTTACGCTGAGCGATATCGATCGTTGGTTTCTCAGGGGGCGATGATGGCAGTGCACACGGGGAAGGGCTGGCTGCTCGGCATGCTGGTGGCAGCGGCGCTGGTCGGATGTGGGCGCGATGCGCCGCCGCCTGCCGCGCCGGTGGCGTTGGACAAGACATTCCTGGCCGACAACGCCGCCTGGCGCGAAAGCCGGATCAATGAACTGCGTGCGCCCGATGGCTGGACCAGCCTGGTCGGGCTGCATTGGCTGTCGCTGAAAGCGCATTACATCGGCAGTAGCGCCGATAGCGGCATCCGGCTTGCGGTCGGGCCGCCGAAGATGGGCATGGTGTCCAGCGAGGGTGGGGCGGTGTGGTTCGTGCCCGAACGTGGCGCTGCGCTCAGCGTGGATGGCAAGCCGCTGACCGGCAAGATCCGCTTCCAGTCCGATCGCGATCCGCAGCCCACGTTCATCCACTTCGACGATGGCAAGGGCGTGCTCAGCCTGATTCATCGCGGCGACCGCGACGCGCTGCGGGTCAAGCACGCCGACGCGCCATCGCGCAGCAAATTCGCCGGGCTGGAATACTGGCCGGCAGATCCTTCCTGGCGCATCACCGCACGCTACGTGCCCAACGATGTCGGCAAGACCATCCCGATCATAGACATCGTCGGCATCAGTAGCGAGCAGCCCAACGCCGGCGCCATCGTCTTCGAGCGCGATGGCAAGACATATCGGCTGGAAACGATCGGCGAACCTGGGCGGCCGGCCTTCGTCGTATTCGCCGACCGCACCAGTGGGCACGGCAGCTATCCGGCCGGGCGCTTCCTGGACGTGGACGTGCCGGATGCGTCCGGTCATGTGGTGGTGGACTTCAATCGCGCCTACAACCCGCCGTGCGCGTTCACTCCCTTCGCAACCTGCCCGTTGCCGCCGCCGGAAAACCGGATCGATCTGGCGGTCTCGGCCGGCGAGAAAACCTACAAGGTGCCGCACTGACGTGATGAGGTGGATACGGTGAACGGTGAACGTTGATGCGATGACGGTGCGCCTGCGTGCGCGCATTGCCGCCTGGTGCAGTGGCGCGCTGATCGGCCTGGCGCTATGGAGCGGGGCGGCCGCACCGGCCTGGGCGCGCGGTGCCAACGACGCACCTGCCGGCCCGCCGGTGCCGCTGTTGTGGAAAGTCGACGGCAAGGGCGGCACGCTCTATCTGCTGGGCTCGTTCCACGTGCTCAAGCCCAGCGATTACCCATTGTCGCCGGATGTGATGCAGGCATTCGCCAAGGCCGACCGTCTGCTGTTCGAGCTGCCGCCGTCGGATGCGCAATCGCCGCAGCTGGCCAGCCGCATGCTGCAAGTGGCACGACGCACCGATGGCCGCACCTTGCAGGACGTGCTGGACGCAAAGACCTGGCAGGCGCTCAGTGCCTACGCGCGCAAGTACGGCATGTCGATCGACGCCCTGCAGTCGCTCAAACCCTGGTTCGTCGCGCTATCGATCAGCCTGGCCGAGATGAGCCGGCAAGGCATGGACGCGAACGCGGGTCTGGATCATTACCTGATGGATCAGGCGCAGGCCAAGGGCAAGCCCACCGACGGCCTGGAGCGCGCCGAAGAACAGATCGCCCTGCTGGATGGCATGTCGCCCACCGAGCAGCATCAGCTGCTGGAAGAGGCGCTGGACGAAGCCGAGACCACCGATCAGCTGCGTCGGCTGCATGCGGCCTGGCGCGACGGCGACGTGCATACGCTATCCACGCAAATGGCCGAAGACATGCGCCGCCAGTACCCGGCGCTGTATCAGGACATCAATGTCGAACGCAATGCGCGTTGGGTGCCGCGGCTGGAAAAACAGCTGGGCAAGGGCAGCGGAACCACCTTGGTCGTGGTAGGCGCCCTGCATCTGTTGGGGAACGACGGTGTGGTGGAGCGCCTGCGTGCGCGCGGCTACCACGTAGAGCGGATCTGCTCGGCTTGCGCGCAGCAGGCTGGCCACTGACCAGTCGCGCCTCCAGCCGCTCAGGCTGGAAGGCGCGAGCAGTGGCTTCATCCGCGGTTGCGGGCCTTGCCGGTGGTGCTGCTGTGGCTGTTGGACGCACCGTGCGTACCGGTGCCCATCGGGCCGCTGCCCATGCTGCCGGCGCCAGGCGGGGTCGGCGGTGTGCCAGGGCCACCCGGACGACCGAAACCGGCGCCGAAGTTGCGCTGGAACTCCTGCCATAGCTCCAGGTTGCGCTCGGTGAGCTGGTTCATCATCGCCCACGGGGTCTGCCCGAGCAGGTTGCCCATCTGCTGGCGGAACTGCTGCTGCTGGTCCAGGAACACCTGCATGCTGCGCTCCAGGTAGTTACCCATGAAGCCCTGCAGCGAGTCTCCGTAGAACCGGATGATCTGGCTCAGCAACTGGGTGGAGAGCATCGGCTCGCCGTCCTGTTCCCGGTCGGCAATGATCTGCAACAAGACGGCACGACTTAAATCTTCGCCACTCTTGGCATCGCGGACTTCGAACTCCTCGCCGTCGATGATCAACTGGCGCACATCTTCGATGGTGATATAGCTGGAAATCTCGGTGTCGTAGAGACGGCGATTGGGATACTTCTTGATGATGCGAAGTCCGGCCATGGAACGTTCACTCACACTGATAGTGCGCGCAGGATGGCGCAGCGCAGCAGCGGTTGCAACAGCCAAAAGGCCTTATTTGCTGAAGCGGACACATTAAAAATGTTGCGCAACATGGTTTTTGGCTCGAATCCATGCTGCACCGCAAAGTTGCAGCAAACGTTACCAGCCCATGTGGTGCCCGCCGTTGATGTCCAGATTGGAGCCGGTAATCCAGGCGGCCTCTTCCGCCACCAGAAACGCCACGGCATAGGCGATCTCTTCCGGGCGTCCCAGCCGGCCGGTGGGGATGTCGGCCACGATCTTGGCGCGGACCTCTTCCGGCACTGCCATCACCATGTCGGTGGCCACATAGCCGGGCGAGACCGTGTTGACCGTGACCCCGAACGCGGCATTTTCGCGCGCCAGCGAAATGGTGAAGCCATGCATGCCGGCCTTGGCAGCTGCGTAATTGGCCTGGCCGTACTGGCCCTTGAGCCCGTTGATGGAACTGATCTGGATCACCCGGCCCCAACCGCGCTTGCGCATGCCCTCGATCACCGGGCGGGTGACGTTGAACACCGAGTTGAGGTTGGTGTTGATCACGTCGTGCCATTGCTCGGCGGTCATGCGGTGGAAGGTGGTATCGCGGGTGATGCCGGCGTTGTTGACCAGAACCTCGATCGGCCCCAGCGATGCTTCCACTTCCTCGACCAGGGCGCGCGCATGCTCGGACGACGCCACATCGCCACGGAACAAGGCAAATGTGTAGCCCTGCGCCTGCATGCGCTGCTGCCAGTCGCGCGCCTTTTCGTCGTTGCGGAAGTTGCTGGCCACCTTGTGGCCCTGGTCGGCCAGACGCTTGCAGATGGCGGTACCGATACCGCCGGTGCCGCCGGTGACCAATGCGACGCGAGATGTCATGACGACTCCAATAAGCGGGTAAGGCCGGGGCGATCAGGGTGCCGGCGCAGGCGCCGCGCCCGGATGCCGGTGCTGGGTCGCAATTCTAGTCACGCCCGGGCTGCGATGCGCGCCCATTGCTGCCCTGGGTGGCCGTGCGCGTCAGCAGCTCGGGCGAAAAATGCTGCACGGCATGCTGCAGCAGCGCATCGATGCCCGCATGCCGCGGCAGGGCGGACGCCAGCTGGCCCAGCGCCTGCCAGGCGGCACGCAGCGCAGGCAACGGGTCGGCGTCGTCCAGTGCGGGCGCACCATGCGATTTGGACAGCTTGCGGCCATCGGCATCCAGGATCAGCGGCAGATGCAGATAGCGCGGCTGCGGCAGGTTCAGGGCGCGCTGCAGCAGGAGTTGGCGCGGGGTGGAGTCGAGCAGGTCGGCGCCGCGCACGACATCGGTGATGCCTTGCAGTGCATCGTCCACCACCACCGCCAACTGGTACGCCCAATAGCCATCGGCACGGCGCAGCACCACATCGCCAACGTCGGTGTAGACGTCCTGCAGCACATGGCCTTGTAAGGCATCGTCGAAGCCGACCGGCGCCTGTGGCGGCACCCGAAGGCGCACCGCGCGCCGGTCGCCCAGCGCCGCCACGCAGGCGTGGTGGATGCCGCCCATCTGCGCCAGATCGGCGCGGCTGCAGCTGCATTCGAACGCCAGCCCGGTCTCCAGCAGTGCGGCGATGGCGTCGCTGTAGTGCGCATCGCGGTCCGATTGCCGGATCACCGGCAAGTCCGAGACCAGCCCGAACGCGGCCAGGCTGCGCAGCTGGCGTTCGGACGCGCCTGGCTCGGCGCGCGGCGGGTCGATGTCCTCGATACGCACGCACCACTGCCCACCGGCATGACGAGCGAGCAACCAGCTGCCGAACGCCGCCAGCAGGGAGCCGAAGTGCAGGGGGCCGGTCGGGGAGGGCGCGAAGCGGCCGCGGTAGGGAGGCGATGGCATAAGCAGCTGAATCGTCGGTCAGGTGCTTGCTTGATTTCAAGCCGCGACGGCCGCAACTCCGCACCAGTTCACCCCGCATGAGTGGAGCAAGCGCGTCATGTTCAACCGCATTTTCCTGTTCCTGCTGACCAACCTGGCGGTGTTGTTCCTCGCCAGCATTGTGATGTCGGTCCTGGGCGTCAACTCTGCGCAGATGAGCGGCTTGCTGGTGATGGGCGCCATCTTCGGTTTCGGCGGCGCGTTCATTTCCCTGCTGCTGTCCAAATTCATGGCCAAGTGCAGCACCGGTGCGCAGGTGATCACCGAGCCGCGCACCCCGACCGAGCGGTGGTTGCTGGAGACGGTGCGGCGCCAGGCGCAGGCCGCCGGCATCGGCATGCCGGAAGTGGCGATCTACGAGGGCCCGGAAATCAATGCCTTCGCAACCGGCGCCAATCGCAACAATGCCCTGGTCGCGGTCTCCACCGGCCTGCTGCAGAACATGAGCCAGGACGAGGCCGAAGCAGTGCTGGGTCATGAAATCGCCCACGTTGCCAATGGCGACATGGTCACCATGGCGTTGCTGCAAGGCGTGCTCAATACCTTCGTGATCGTGTTGGCGCGCGTGGTCGGCGGCATCATCGACAGCACCTTGTCGGGCAACCGCGAGGGCGGCCGCGGCTTTGCGTACTACATCATCGTGTTCGCGCTGGAGATGGTGCTTGGCATGTTCGCGACCATGATCGCGATGTGGTTCTCGCGCCGTCGCGAGTTCCGTGCCGACGCCGGTGGCGCGCAGCTGGCCGGACGCAACAAGATGATCGCCGCGCTGGAGCGGCTGTCGCTCAACCATGGCCAGAGCACCTTGCCCTCGCAGGTACAGGCGTTCGGCATCTCCGGTGGGGTGGGCGACGGCTTGCGTCGGCTGTTCCTGAGCCACCCGCCGCTGACCGAGCGCATTACGGCGTTGCGTGCGGCCAATGGTGCGGCACTGTAAGCGGCCCCCGAGATCGCAGCGGCGCCGTGTGATGCGCAAGGCGCTGCCGTGATCAGCATCGATCGTTGGTGCAACGGCCACACGAGCGCGCCGCCCATGCTCAACGCAACAGTGCCCGCTGCATCGCCTGGTTGGAAACCGGTCGACTGCGTATCGGCTTGAAAGACAACAAAAAACCCGCGCATTGCGGGTTTTTTTGTTGTGCTGCGTTGCCGGCTTTCGGTTGGGTCAGCCGAATTCGTAGTTCATCAGCGGGCCGGTCGGTGCGACAAAATCGCCCTGCACATAATCCACTCCCGCACTGAAGAAGCTGCTCATCGACTGCGCATCGGCCACGAATTCGGCCACGGTCAAAATGCCGGCCGGCTGCGCGCGCGAGGTGATTTCGCGGATCTTTTCCTGGCTCTCGCGGGCCGAGGCGACGTCGCCGGTGATGCCTCGGTCCAGCTTGAGGAAGGCCGGCTGGAAATGCGCCAGCAGCTGGAACGAGTCCAGGCCCGAACCGAACTGCTCCAGCCCGACCTTGCAGCCCATCGCCGACACCGCCGCCAGAAATTGCTGCGCATTGCGCAGGTGCGTAAACACCTTCGATTCCGGCGTCTGCAACCACAAGCGCTCGCCGGGCACGCCGTATACCGCCAACTGTTCGCGGATGGTGTCGATCATCTGCGGGTCGGAGAACGAGTTCGGCCCGATGCGCACCAGCAGGTGCGTCTTGTGCCCCGCACGCTGCCGCTCGCCGAGCTGACGGATGGCGCGCGCCACCACCCAGCGGTCGATTTCGGTGATCAGGTCGTGCTCTTCGGCAATGGCCATGAAGGCATTGGGCGACATCATCTCGCCATTGCGATCCAGGCGCAGGAACGCCTGATACAGCTCCAGCGGCTCGCCCTGCAGATTGAGCACCGGCTGGTAATGCAGCAGGAAGCCATCGCCAACCAATGCCTCGCGCAGTTGCTCGACCCAGCGTTCGATGCGCTCTTCCTCGGCCCGGTCGGAGGCGGCCGGGTCGTAGATGCTCACCGCGTTGCCGCCGAGTTCGGCGGTGGTGCGCACCGCCTCGGTCCCGCGATTGAGTACCTGGCCGATGCTGGCGATCTTTTCGCCGATCTGCACGCCGCCGATGCTCACCGTGACCGTGGCCGAGCGCGAACCGACGCTGAAAACATGCTGCGCAAACGCATCGCGCACCGTTTCGGCCAGCGCGTGGGTGCGTGCGTAGTTGCCGTCCAGCAGCAAGGCAAAGCTGTGCTCGCCGAAGCGCGCAGCCACCACGCTTTCATCGACTATACCGGCCACATGCGCGGCCATGGCCGCGATCAAGGCGTCGGCCGAGTCCAGGCCGATCTCGGGAAGGATGCGCGCGTAGTGATCCGGCTCGATCAGCAGAAAGCCGGACTGGCCTTCGCTGCGGCCGGCGCGCGCCACCGCCTGTTCCAGCGCCACCATGAAGGTGGGCCGGTTGAGCAGGCCGGTGACCTGATCGCGCTGGCGCAGGTCTTCGACCTCGCGCGCCAGTTCCGGGTCGAATTCCTCGCGGCGGCGGAACACCACCTGGATGCACGGCTCGCCTTCGTAGGTGGCGGTGGCAAATTCCATCGTCGCCGGGAAGGTGTCGCCTTCCAGCCGGCGCGCGTCGACCTTGTACTGCGCCGGCGGCGGCTCGCCCTTGGCCATGGCCTTGAGCAATTGCTTGAAGTCGTCGACGTACTGCGCGGCGATCATGTCCAGCAGCGACACGCCTTCGACATCGTCGAACGACTCGAAGCCGAACATTTCCAGATACGCCTCGTTGGCGCGGATATGCATGCCTTCGTGCACATAGGCGATGGGATCGCGCGAGGAGGCGATCAGGGCATCGCAGCGGCGCTCGGTTTCGCGCATCTGCGCTTCGATGCGACGCAGGCCGCGACGCGCCTGCAGGTCGGCCCATTCCGAACGCACCAGGGAGAGCAGGTGTTCGGGGCGGTGGCGCAGCACGATTGCGCGGATGCCGTGCGCAGCGGCCTCGACCAATGCGTTTTCTTCGATGCGCTCGGCCAGCAGGATGATCGGAATGTCCTTGCCGCTGCCGGCGATCTGCTGCTGCAGGGTGCTCATCGGAATCTGCAGCGCCTGTCCATGCAGGGCCAGATCGATCTGCCCGGCAAGCATGCTGGCGAGCTCTTCCGGAGATTGCGGGCGCGAAGGCCGCACCGCGATGCCGCCGTTGCGCAGCGCTGTCACGATCGCCTCCGCACGCTCGACACTGTCGTCGACGATCATCAGGCGGAGGGTGAGATCTTTACCTCTTTGCATGCGCAACTCCCTGGCGACGGGCTTTAATACACGAAGGTCATCGACTGCGTCCATGTCTGTGGACAAGACCGCATCCGGTGTGAGACTTGGGCCACGCTTCCACGCGACGAAGAGGCATCAGGCCACGCTACCGGCGGCATGTCCCGACGCCCAGGCCCATTGAAAGTTGTAGCCACCCAGCCAGCCGGTGACGTCCAGCACTTCGCCGACGAAGTACAGGCCGGCCACCAGCTTCGACTCCATGGTCGCACTGGAGAGTTGATCCGTGTGGATACCACCCAACGTGACTTCAGCCGTGCGGTATCCCTCGGTGCCGCTGGCGATCAGCGGGAAGGCGGAAAGCAGCTCGGCCGCGCTCTGCAGCTGCGGCGGATCCAGCTGACGCACAGGTTTGTCCGGCAACCACACCTCGCACAGGCGCTGCGCAAAGCGTCGCGGCATCACATCGCCCAGCACATTGCGCAGCTCGGTGGCCCCGCGTTGCTGCTTCTGCTCGCGCAGCCATGCGCCCGCGTCGTGTCCCGGCAGCAGGTCGAGCCGCAAGTCGTCGCCAGGTTGCCAATAGGACGAGATCTGCAGGATCGCCGGCCCGCTGACGCCGCGGTGGGTGAGTAGCATGAAGTTGCGGAAGCTGGTCCCGTTGCAGTGCGCCTCCACCGGCAGGGCGACGCCGGACAACTCCTGCAGACGTTCCTGATGCTTGCCGCTCAGGGTGAGCGGCACCAGTCCGGCGCGCGTCGGCAGCAGCGCATGGCCGAATTGCTTGGCCAGGGTGTAGCCGAAGCCGCTGGCGCCCATGCTGGGAATCGACAGCCCGCCGGTGGCGACGATCAGCGATTGCGCCTGCACGCGTCCCAGGCTGGTGTCCAGCGTGAAGCCGTCGCTGTCGCGGCGGACCGAGCGCACCTCGCATTGGGTGTGGATCTGCACCCCGGCTGCCTCGCACTCGTCCAGCAGCAGCCGCACGATCTGCTTGGACGAGATGTCGCAGAACAACTGGCCCAGCTCTTTCTCGTGATAGGCGATGCCATGGCGCTCGACCAGCTCCACGAAATCGCCCGGGCTGTAGCGCGCCAGCGCGGACTTGCAGAAATGGCGATTGGCGGAAATGAAATTGCCCGGCGTGGTGCCGGTATTGGTGAAATTGCAGCGCCCACCGCCGGACATCAGGATTTTCTTGCCGACCTTGTTGGCGTGGTCCAGCACCAGCACCTGACGGCCGCGCCGGCCGGCGGTGAAGGCGCTCATCAGCCCGGCAGCCCCGGCACCGATGACCAGCACGTCGCAACGCATGTTCATTCGGCTGGCGCTTGCCGCACCATCGGGGTCAGGGTGACGCTGCCGTGGTCGGCCAGCATCTGCACTTCGCCGTCCTGGATGATCACGTCAAAGCGCATGCCGCGCTGGATCAGCGCCCCCAGGGCCTCGGTGGCCTGCGATTCGAGTTCGATCACGCGCAGGTTGCGGTGCCGGCCCATGGCATTGGCACGCTTCTTCCACCAGGTTTCGGTGGCCTGGCCGCCGTAACCGATCACCACCGCTTCGCGCGAACGGTTGCAGGCCTTGCGCACGCGACTCTCGTCGGGCTGGCCGAGGTCGATCCATAGATCCGGGTCGCCGGTGTAGTCGCGCAGCCACAGGTCGGGCTCGTCGTCGTTGCTGAGACCACGGCCAAATTCCAGGCGGTCGTCGGCGAACAAGGCGAACGCGAGCAGCCGCACCATCAGGCGTTCGTCGGTTTCGGAGGGGTGTTGGGCCAGGGTCAGCGAATGGTTGGCGTAGTAGCCGCGGTCCATGTCGCTGATCTGAAGTTCCGCCCTGCGGACGGTGGCGGTGAGAGCCATCAGGATGCCGATTGCAAAGGGCGCTCATGATACGCGCCCGCTCCAGCTGCGGCGCGTTAGGTCGGCGTGCGCGGTTGCGCGGCCAGCCAGCGGTCCAGTTGGGCGGCGAATGCCTGACGATCGCGTGCGTGCAGTGCCGGCGGCCCGCCGGTCGCGATGCCTGCACCGCGCAACTCCTCCATGAAGCCACGGACCGATAGGCGCTCCTTGATTGTGTTGCTGGTGAACGCTTCGCCGCGCAGGCCCAGGGCAGTGGCGCCGGCTTCCAGCGCGCGTGCAGCCAGCGGAATGTCCTGGGTCACCACCAGGTCGCCTGCGGCCACCCGTTCGGCGATCGCGTCGTCGGCCGCGTCCGGGCCACCGGGCACCTGCAAGGCGCGGACATGGGGAAGGCTGGGTGTACTCAGATAGTGGTTGGCGATCAGAGTCACGGCAATGCCGGTGCGGGCGGCGGCGCGGAACAGGATGTCGCGGATCACCGCAGGGCAGGCGTCGGCATCGACCCAGATCTGCGCACGTGTGGGAACTTGAGGCGTATTCATCGGGTGATTGTGGATGGGGATGGGCCTGACAGACAGTCGGATTTGGCCTGACTGCAAAAGATTTGACCCAAGGTGTCGCTTTTTGCCGAAAACACGAGTACTGTGCACGCACTGTGTTTGCAAGGGTCACCGTGAATCGTGGCCTGGTGCAGCCGGATCGTTACAGATCTCGCTTCATCGTTCCGCTTTACCAACGCCTGCAACTCAGTCTCAGTTCCGGCTTTTCGGACGCTGCGATTTATCCATCTATAGTTCAGGAGTTTGTAAATGTCAGATCGTCAGAGCGGTACCGTGAAGTGGTTCAACGATGCCAAGGGCTTCGGCTTCATCACCCCGGAAAGCGGCCCGGACCTGTTCGTGCACTTCCGTGCCATCCAGGGCACCGGCTTCAAGTCACTGCAGGAAGGCCAGAAGGTCACCTTCGTCGCCGTGCAGGGCCAGAAGGGCATGCAGGCTGACCAGGTGCAGGCGGTCTAATCCGTCTGCAACCTTCGGGTTGCCAAAAACGCCGGTCGCGCAAGCGACTGGCGTTTTTTATTGTCGGCGCTTTTATTGTCCGGTAGTGATTCTGCGCCGGTGTGGTCGTGTGTGTCTCCACCCCACGGCTGGTCTGCATCCAGGTCGTGCCTTTCCTGTGTTGGATCTGCCGAGTTTCCCGGTCTCCCTGCCGCTTCCAGTCGTCCAACCACGTGAGGTGGCCAGCCTGCCTCTGCGGCGATTGCTCACCGCGTGCGTTGTGTGGGGCGATACGCAAGAACGACCAAGCGACAGACCGACGATTGCTCGGCGGGCGGCAGTGCTTGCGCGCGGCAATGACGTCCAGGTGGGTAGGATGGCGTTTTCCGTGTGCGGCCGCTTGTCATGATCACTGTTCACCACCTCAACAACTCCCGTTCCCAGCGCGTGCTGTGGCTGCTTGAAGAGTTGGCGCTGCCTTATCAGATCGTGCGCCATGAGCGCGATCCCAAGACCATGTTGGCCCCGGCAGAGTTGCGCGCGATCCACCCGCTGGGCAAGTCGCCGGTCATTGTCGATGGCGGCCTGACCATTGCCGAGTCGGGCGCCATTCTCGAGTATCTGACCGAGCGCTACGATACCGAATGCGCGCTGTCGCCGCCTGCGCGGCCGATCGACTCCCCGGAGCGTCAGCAGTTCCGGTACTGGCTGCACTACGCCGAAGGCTCGGCGATGCCGCCGCTGCTGATGACGTTGATCTTCGCTCGCATCCGTAGCGCGCCGATGCCGTTCTTCGCCAAACCCATTGCGCGTGGCATCGTGGACAAGGCGATGTCCGGCTTTGTTGGCCCGCAGGTGAAGTTGCATCTGGACTGGATGGAGCAGTCGCTGCAGGCCACCGCCTGGTTTGCCGGCGAACGTTTTACCGCTGCCGATATTCAGATGAGTTTTCCGGTGCAGGCTGCGGCCGCACGTGGTGGCGGGCTGGAGAACTACCCGCGCTTGCGCGCGTTTCTGCAACGGATCGAGGCGCGCCCCGCATACCAGGCTGCACTGAAGAAAGGCGGCCCCTACGCGCTGATGGGGCGCAACAACAACGACTGACCCCTGGCTTGGCAACGGCGTGTCGCTGGCAGCCACGTCGTTGCTGGATGCGTGATGCTTGTCGGGGTGGCAGCTGCTCAGTCAAGCATGACGGCCGCCAGCCCAGCCTCAGGGCGCCTTGCACTGCCGAAGGAACTGCAGGGTGTCGCGGAGTTGCGGCGAATCGGCCGGCGGCTTGCGGAAGGCGAGTACCAGACGCATATGGCCGAGACCGGGATAGAACTTGACCTGCACGTTTTCTCCCTTACTACGCATGGCTGCGGCCAGCGCAACGCTGTTTTGTGGCTCGACGACGCGGTCGGCGTCGCCGTGCAACAACAGCATCGGCGGCTCATTGCCGTCGACATAGAGAATCGGTTGCGACCTGGCTTGATCGGCTGGCGAGGTGCCGAAGATCTCGACCAGTTCGGGGTCGGTCATCGGAAGAAAGTCATACGGGCCGGCCAGGCCGATAAAGCCGCACAGCTGCTGCGGCTGCAGGCCTTGCGCCTGCAGCCAGTTGCGGTCGGTTGCCAGCAGCCCGGCGATGTGGGCGCCGGCCGAGTGTCCCATCACCGCCAGCCGCTTGGGGTCGCCGCCATACTCCTGTGCGTGCCGGTAGCTCCAGGCAGTTGCGCTGGCGGCGTCGGCCATGAAGCCTTGTAGTCCCACCTGCGGGTACTTGCGGTAGTCGGCCACCATCGCGACCACACCTTGACGGGCCAGCGCCTCACCCATCCAGCGATAGTTGGCGCGCTTGCCGCGTTTCCAGGTGCCGCCATAGAAGAACACCACCACTGGCGCATCGACCGCGCCGCGTGGCTGGTAGACATCCAGCGCCAGACCGTGTTCCGGATCGAACACCTGGTTGGGGTGTTCGACGACGCCATCGCGGCTGGAGACCGCATTGATACCGCTATAGAACACGCTGCTGCAGGCCGTCAGTGTGAGCGAGCCGAGCAGCAGGAGGGCGGGACGGATCCAGCGGAAGGTGCGAACAGGCATGGGAGATGTCGGTCAGGAAGGGGCGTGAGTCGGTCGGGTAGGAACAAGTGGTGCGCGCTGGATCGCATGCACGTCCATCGGCAACGATGTCCGCCAATTGCGCATTGCATCGGCGGCCGTGTGCCGATTGGGACGCGTATTGGCGGTGATCTGTTGTCGCCAGCATGTGCAGGAGTAGCTCGTTTGGTATCGATATGCGAATTGAACCTACGGTGCGTACGCACGCCCGGATGCGGCCCCCCTGCAAGTTCACCATTGGTGGCCTAGGCTTGGCGCATGACAGACCTGCACTTTGATAATCGCCTGCGCCAACAGTTGCCCGGCGACCCGGAACAGGGGCCGCGCCGTCGCGAGGTCAGCGCGGCCTGGTCGTCGGTGTTGCCGACCCCGGTCGCCGCACCGCGCGTGATCGCCTATTCGCCGGAGATGGCGCAGCTGCTTGGATTCGATGCGGCCGAGATGGCTAGTACGCGCTTTGCCGAGGTCTTTGGCGGGAATGCGCTGTATCCGGGCATGCAGCCATGGGCGGTCAACTACGGCGGCCACCAGTTCGGCCATTGGGCAGGTCAACTGGGCGATGGCCGGGCGATTTCGCTGGGCGAGGCGATCGGTGTGGATGGCGGGCGCTACGAGTTGCAGCTCAAGGGCGCCGGCCCAACGCCGTATTCGCGCGGCGCCGATGGCCGCGCCGTGTTGCGTTCGTCGATTCGCGAATTCCTGTGCAGCGAAGCGATGCACCACCTGGGCGTGCCGACCACGCGTGCGCTGAGCCTGGTGACCACCGGCGATGCAGTGGTGCGGGACATGTTCTACGACGGCCGGCCGCAGCGTGAGCTGGGGGCGATTGTGTGCCGGGTGGCGCCGTCGTTCATCCGTTTCGGCAATTTCGAATTGCCGAGCGTGCGCGGCGATGTTGTCCTGTTGCGGCAATGGGTGGAGTTCACCATCGCGCGCGATTTCCCCGAACTGGAAGGCGCGGGCGAGGCGATCTACGCGGCGTGGTTCGCGCAGGTCTGCGAACGCACTGCAGTGATGGTGGCGCACTGGATGCGGGTGGGCTTCGTGCACGGGGTGATGAATACCGACAACATGTCGATCCTGGGCCTGACCATCGATTACGGCCCGTATGGCTGGGTCGACGATTACGACCCGGACTGGACCCCGAACACCACCGATGCGCAGGGCCGCCGCTATCGCTTCGGCACCCAGCCGCAGGTGGCGTACTGGAACCTTGGCCGTCTGGCGCAGGCGCTGGCGCCGCTGTTCGCCGACCAGGCGCCGTTGCAACAGGGGCTGGACCGCTTTCGCGACACGTATCTGGCGTGCGACCGCAACGACACCGCTGCCAAGTTGGGGCTGGCCGACTGCCGCGACGAGGACCTGCAACTGATCGATGCGCTGCGCGCGCTGATGCGCGAGGCGGAAATGGACATGACCCTGACCTTCCGCGCGTTGGTCGACCTCACGCCTGAACAGCCGGACCCACCGCTGCTGCGCGATGCGTTCTACGACGACGACAAGCGGGTAGCGACTGCGTCGCAGCTGCACGACTGGTTGCAGCGCTATGCGGCCCGGGTGCAGCAGGACAGCCTGTCGCCGGAGCAACGGCGCGAGCGGATGCGCCTGGCCAACCCGCGTTACGTGCTGCGCAATTACCTGGCGCAGCAGGCGATCGACAAAGCAGAGCAGGGCGACCCATCGGGCGTGCAGGAAGTGCTGGAGGTCATGCGCCGGCCCTACGACGACCAACCCGGCAATGCCGCGTTCGCAGCCCGCCGGCCGGAGTGGGCACGCGATCGCGCCGGGTGTTCGATGCTGTCGTGCAGTTCCTGACGCGCTCAGACGCATGGACGCCGTAAATGCCGCGTCAAGCCCTGCGCAGCCTAGAATAGGGCGGTCCCCACCGGCAACGACGCCATCCCACCATGACAGACTGCACCCGCTGCGCCGGCACCAACTCCTCCGGCCCCAATCACTGGTCGGAACGGATTCGCGACATTGGCGACTTCCCCAAGCCGGGGATCGTGTTCAAGGACATCACCCCGCTGTTGTCCGACGGCCCGGATTTCGCCTCCGCGCTGGATGAGATGGCGCAGCCCTGGCGCACCACACCGTTGGACGCGGTGCTGGGCATCGAGGCGCGCGGCTTCATCCTGGGGGCGGCCCTGGCGCGCGAACTGCGCACCGGGTTCGTGCCGGTGCGCAAGCCGGGCAAGCTGCCGGGCCGCACCCTGATCCAGGAATATGCCCTGGAATACGGTACCGATCGCATCGAAATGCACGAAGACGCACTGCCGCGCGGCGCGCGCGTGTTGATTGTCGACGACGTGCTGGCCACCGGCGGCACGCTGCGTGCTGCGCTGGGGCTGGCCGCACAGCTGGAACTGGAGATTGTCGGCGCGGCGGTGCTGGTCGAGCTGAAGGCACTGCAGGGCCGCGAAAAATGGGCCAACGATGTGCCGCTGCTGGCGACCTTGGCTTACTGAGGTCGACCGTCTGGCCTGGCGCGCTTGCCGGTAGACAGGCGCGGGGGTGTTCGCAGTGCGCTTGCCAGCAGGCAGGCGCAACGGCCCCCGGGGTGCACAGCGAATGCGTCTGCATCGCAGCTCTCCGCCATGCTCCGGTGCCTGCCCAGAGCTGCGCGCTACGGGGTGTTGGCCGCGCCAATCGTGTATCGCGGCAGTCAATGCTGCGAGCAGGTGCACGCATCGGCGTAACGCCGGCAAGGCCCCGCATGCGGCCGGCATTGCACCGGCCGCCTATCGATCGCGTCTATCGCGTGAGACCCGCTGGACGCGGCCGACGCCGCATCCAGCTGCATGCGCTCGCGCAGGCTGTGACTGTTGCCTAGAGCTTGCTGACCCGGAACCGGCGTCCCTTGATCTTGCCCGCGTGCAGATGCGCCAGCGCCTTGGCGACGTGCGCGCGGGCGATGGCGACGTAGGAGCGCGTGGGGTAGATGGCGATCTTGCCGATGGCCGCGCCCGACAGGCCGGCTTCACCGGTGAGCGCGCCAAGGATGTCGCCGGCACGCAGCTTGTCGGTCTTGCCGCCGTCGATCCGCAATGTGGTCATCGCCGCCTGCGGCAGCTGCGCCGGGCGCGCGGTCGCCAACGGTGCACGCGACCACTTCAGCGGCTGGCCTTGTTCGGCTTCCAGCGCCTGTGTGCGCGCTGTTTCGCGTGAGGCCACCAGGCTGAGCGCAAGCCCACGCTTGCCGGCGCGGGCGGTGCGGCCGATGCGGTGGCGGTAGGTTTCGGTGTCGGTGGGCAGCTCGTAGTTGACCACGGCCGACAGGTCTTCCACGTCCAGCCCACGCGCGGCCACATCGCTGGCCACCAGCACGTTGCAGCTGCGGTTGACGAAACGCACCAGCACCTCGTCGCGGTCGCGCTGTTCCATGTCGCCATGCAGCGCGAGTGCGGAGAAACCGAACTCCTGCAGCGACCCGGCCACTTCATCCACTTCCTTGCGGGTATTGCAGAACACCACGCTGGATTCGGGATTGAAGCGCAGCAGCAGGCCGGCGACGGCCTTCTGCCGATAGGTCGGGTCGACCTCGAAGAACTGCTGATCGATTTCCGGCGCGTTGTCGGCGCCTTCGACGGTGATTTCGATCGGGTCCTTCAGGATCTCGCGCGCCAAGGTGCGGATGATGTCCGGGAAGGTGGCCGAAAACAGCAGGCTCTGACGGTGTTTGTCGCAGCAGCTGGCGATTTCGCGGATGGGTTCTTCGAAGCCCATGTCGAGCATGCGGTCGGCTTCGTCCAGCACCAGCGTGCGTACGCCGCCCAGATGCAGGGCGCGCTTGCGGGCCAGTTCCTGGATGCGGCCGGGCGTGCCGACCACCACTTGCGGGTCGTGCGCTTCCAGCGAGGCCAGCTGCGGGCCCAGCGGCATGCCGCCGGTGAGCACCACCAGCTTCATGTTGGGGATGCCGGTGGCCAGCTTGCGCAGCTGCTTGCCGACCTGGTCGGCCAGTTCGCGGGTGGGGCAGAGCACCAGCGCCTGCGCACGGGTCAATGCAGGGTCGAGCTTCTGCAGCAGGCCCAGCCCGAACGCGGCGGTCTTGCCGCTACCGGTCGGCGCCTGGGCGATGACGTCCAGCCCCTGCAGGATCGGCGGCAGGCTCTGTGCCTGGATGGGAGTAAGGACGGTGTAGCCAAGGGCGTCGATGCCGGGGGCCAGGGCCGGCGACAGCGGCAGCGCGGAGAATTCGTTCATGGCGCATTTTAGCCGGGAATCGGGAGTGGGAATCGGGAATCGCAAAGGCAGTGGCTGCGGCTTTTTCCATTCCCGATTCACCATTCCCGATTCCCGTACAATTGGCACATGCCTTTAATCACTCTGCAAAGCGTCGACTACAGCGTCGGCGGCCCCTTGTTGCTGGAAAAAACCGACCTCACGATCGAGCCGGGCGAGCGTATCGCCCTGATCGGCCGCAACGGCGCCGGCAAATCGACCTTGATGAAACTGATCGCCGGCGAGCTCAAGCCCGACGACGGCGAAGTGCGCGTGCAGCAGGGTGTGCGCATTGCACGGCTGGAGCAGGAGGTGCCGCAAGGTACCGGCGGCAGCGTGTTCGACGTGGTGGCCGATGGCCTGGGCGAACTGGGCCACTGGCTGGCCGAGTTCCATCAGCTCAGCCATGCCGAGGTGTTCGATGCCGAGGCGTTCGGCAAGGTGCAGGCCAAGATCGACGCGGCCGACGGTTGGGCGCTGGATCAGCGCGTCACCGAGACCCTGACCAAGCTGGAACTGGACGGCGATGCGGAGTTTGCGCGGCTGTCCGGCGGCATGAAGCGACGTGTGCTGTTGGCGCGCTCGCTGGTGTCCTCGCCGGATGTGCTGCTGCTGGACGAGCCGACCAACCATCTGGATATCGAAGCGATCGATTGGCTGGAATCGTTCCTGAAAGGCTGGAGCGGCAGCGTGCTGTTCGTGACCCATGACCGGCGCTTTCTGCGTGCGTTGGCGACCCGCATCGTCGAAATCGATCGTGGCCAGGTCACCAGCTGGCCGGGCGACTGGGCCAATTACGAGCGCCGTCGCGAAGAACGGCTCAATGCGCAGGCGCAGGAAAATGCCCGCTTCGACAAGATGCTGGCGCAGGAAGAAGTCTGGATCCGGCAGGGCATCAAGGCGCGGCGTACCCGTGACGAAGGGCGTGTGCGGCGTCTGGAATCGATGCGCAACGAGCGCGTGCAGCGTCGCGACCTGACCGGCAATGTGCGCATGGAAGTCTCGCAGGGCGAGTCGTCCGGCAAGAAGGTGATCGAGGCCAAGGAGGTCGGCTTTGCGTTCGGTGCGCGCACGATGGTCAAGGACTTTTCGACCATCATCCAGCGTGGCGATCGCATCGGTCTGATCGGCCCCAACGGCAGCGGCAAGACCACCTTGCTCAAGTTGTTGCTGGGCGATCTGCAGGCGCAGGAAGGCGAAATCCGCATCGGTACCAATCTGCAGATTGCGTACTTCGACCAGTACCGCTCGACCCTGCGCGAGGATTGGAGCGCGATTGAAAACGTGGCCGAAGGCCGCGATTTCCTGGAGATCAACGGCAAGCGCAAGCATGTGCATGCGTATCTGCAGGATTTCCTGTTCACGCCCGAGCGCGCACGCGCGCCGATCACGCGGCTGTCCGGTGGCGAGCGCAATCGCCTGCTGCTGGCGCGGTTGTTTGCGCAGCCGTCCAACCTGCTGGTGATGGACGAACCCACCAACGATCTGGACGTGGAAACGCTCGAGCTGCTGGAAGAGTTGCTTGGCGAATACACCGGCACCTTGCTGCTGGTCAGCCATGACCGCGACTTCCTCGACAACGTGGTGACCTCGACGCTGGTGATGGAAGGCGATGGTCTGATCGGCGATTACGTCGGCGGTTATAGCGATTCATTGCGTCAGCGGCGGACGCCGGCCACCAATGCGATGGCCGTCGCCAAGGCCTCGGCGACGGCGGCTGCGACGACGCCAACGGCGTCCGCTGCCGCATCAGCGGAAGCCGCGCCCAGGCGCAGGCTCAGCTACAAGGATGCGCGCGAACTGGAGCAGTTGCCGGCCTTGATCGACAGCCTGGAGCAGCAGGTCGCAGCGCTCACCAATGCGATGAACGACCCGGCCTTCTATCAGCGCGACAGCGCAGCGATGGCCGCGCATACCGCCGCGCTGGGAGATGCGCAGGCGCAGCTGGATGCGGCGTTCGCGCGCTGGAGCGAGCTGGATAGTTGATTGCCGGACCGGCGCGCGACTGCGTGCCGGTCTTGTGGGTTTGTAGGCGCGGCAAACACGCATCGCGAGGTGGGCGCGGCCTGCTTCGTGGTTCCATCAGGATTCGACCGCTCTAAGCTTTCAACCTAGGCTTCGACTCCATCTGAGCGCCTTTTTAAGTCGAAAACCCGGTTGTCTTGGAGTGATTGAACAGTGCTGATGGATCACTTGTGGAGCGGTTGATCTGCGGCCTGGTTGCGGCGTCCTTGCCCGCCTACGATCGCGGCGTGTCCCGCGGACGGGGAGCGCACCACACACTCGACCAACCAGGCTTTTGATTGCATCTGAATTTCGCTGCCATTCCCAACACTGCGTCATTTGTGGCCAAGACGTTGCCGCCATCGCAACGGCGTTCGAGAGGGTGTGTTAGCCGCTCTCAATCGCAAGCACTCGCAGGCGCCACAAACGCTGCAAATGTGAGCCCGCGAGCGGCCCAGGCAGTGGCGGCTTCATCGAGAATATCCAGCAAGGTATCGCGCTCGTTCGGCGCTGCCTGCGCCAATGCCTCGGCGCCGTCGATCAACAACGCATAGCCGTGCGGGGAGGGCAACCAGGCCAGATCGCGCAGCGCATCGCTCAATGCATCCCAGTTGCGGCCGAAGTTGGCGGGGAAATCCAGTTGGGTGGCCAGGCGCATCAACAGCATGCGTTTGTCGCTGCAGGTGGCCAGATCCACGCGCAGGATGCGCAAGCTGGCATCGCGCGCCAGCGCTGCCATGGTGTCCAGATCGGCGGTGTCGGCTTGATAGACGCCTGATTGCTGCGGGTCGGACAGGTCCAGCGCAAAGTCGCCCGCGCTCATGGCGCCTGCTCCGGTGTCGGGCCCTGGAACGATTTGAAGGTTTGGTAATGATCGTCGCTGTAGTACCAGGTCTGCGGCGGGGTGCCGCCAGTGACGATGCGGCGTGCGCCGCGATCGGCGCTGCCGGGTGTGTCGACGGTGTATTCGCGGTAATAGCCGCGCGGGCGCTCCGGTAGCCGGTGTTCGCGATTGCCGAACACGCTGCCATCCTGCGGATACGGAAACGGCCCGCCGCGCTGGATCAAGACGATGGTAGCCATGGCTTCGGTCGGCAGAAAGGCAGGCAAGTGCGGCACCCGACGGGCTGGCGATGCTGCGGCGATCGGTGCGTTGAGCTGCGGCGCAAACTGCGGCTTGGGCGTCTGCAGCGTCCGCATGCCCCATAAGCCGGCAATGAGCAGCACGATGGCGACGATCAGCAAAGCGGGCTTGCGCATGAAGACGATCCGGAAGCGAAGAATGTGCGGCAGAGCAAGTATGCCGCTGCGCGACTGTGTCGACTTTGAACGCGGCCGTGTACCTGCGCGATTCACGCCCAAGTAACCGGGGCCTGGTGCAAGGTGTGCAGCCAACAGGGCGCGGCACCCGATGCAATGGGATGAAGTTTCCCTGCCGCTACCCTTGGTAAGCGCCGTCGGCGTCCTTACCATCTACCCCGCAACGCCCGGTCTTCGCCGGGCGGCAAGTCCAGGAGACACCCATGGCCTACACCCTTCCGCAGTTGCCCTACGCCTACGACGCGCTGGAACCGAACATCGATGCGCAGACGATGGAAATCCATCACACCAAGCATCACCAGACCTACATCAACAACGTCAACGCGGCGCTGGAAGGGACCGAGTACGCCGACCTGCCGATCGACGAGCTGGTGTCCAAGCTGAAGAGCCTGCCGGAAAACCTGCAAGGCCCTGTGCGCAACAACGGTGGTGGCCACGCCAACCATTCGCTGTTCTGGACCGTGTTGTCGCCCAACGGCGGCGGCGAGCCCAAGGGCGAAGTTGCCAAGGCGATCGACAAGGACATCGGTGGTTTCGAGAAGTTCAAGGAAGCCTTCACCAAGGCTGCCGTCAGCCGCTTCGGCTCGGGCTGGGCATGGCTGAGCGTGACCCCGGACAAGAAGCTGGTGGTGGAAAGCACCGCCAATCAGGACAGCCCGCTGTTCGAAGGCAACACCCCGATCCTGGGTCTGGACGTGTGGGAACACGCGTACTACCTGAAGTACCAGAACCGCCGCCCGGAATACATCGGCGCGTTCTACAACGCGGTCAACTGGGAAGAAGTCGAACGCCGCTATCACGCTGCGATTGCCTGAGTCTTGAGCTGACGCTGTAACGCAGAAGGCCGGGAGCGATCCCGGCCTTCTGTGTTTGCTGCGGTCTGTCATGTAGGAGCGCACCTGGGCGCGAGAGGCTTTCTGGTGGAAAGCTTCGGTCGCGCCCGGGTGCGCTCCTACTGGTGCCGGCGCACCGGTTAGAACTTGGCGTCGAACTCGCGGGCGTAGCCGGTGTTGACGATGACCTTCTGCAGCGCGTCGCTGATCTTGATGTTGCCGGCCACGATCTGCTGAGTTTCCGGGCCCATGTTGTCCATGCGCGGCGGGGTGGCGCCCTTGTAGTCGCAGACGCGGCCACCGGCTTCGCGCACCAGCAGCACGCCGGCGGCGATGTCCCAGGCTTTGACGCCTGCTTCGAAGTAGGCATCGGCGCGGCCGCAGGCCACGTAGGCCAGATCCAGCGCGGCCGAGCCTGTGCGGCGCACGTCCTCGGCCTGCACCAGCACCGCATCGACGCACTTCAGCTGCGCACTGATGCGTGCGCGCTCGCGCGGCGGGAAGCCGGTGTGGATCATTGCGCCTTCCAGATCCTTGCGCTCGGCAATGCGGATGCGGCGGTCGTTGAGCACTGCGCCGGCACCGCGGCTGGCTGTGAACAGCTCGTTGCGCAGCGGGTCGAAGATCACCGCATCGGTGGGTTCGCCGTTTTCCACCAGCGCGATCGACACGCAGTAATGCGGAAACCCGCGCAGATAGTTGCTGGTGCCGTCCAGCGGGTCGATGACCCAGGTGTAGCGACCACTCTTGCCGCCCTGCACGCCGCCTTCTTCGCCGAACACCGCGTACTCCGGATATCCGCGCTTGAGTTCCTTGATGATGACCTTCTCGGCATCGGCATCGACTTCGCTTGCGTAGTCCATGCGGCCCTTCTGCACCACGTTGAGTGCATCCAGCTTGTTGATACCGCGCAACAGCACATTGCCGGCGAGGCGGGCGGCTTTGACCATGACGGTGACGGCGGGTTTCTGCATGGTTAAAGCTCCCGTGAAGGCAGAATCGGAAATGGCGAAGGTAAAAGAGCGGTCCGGCGCGAAAGCCGGCCGCGCAGTTTACCATCTACGGCCGAATAGCTCCCCAATCTCCGTTCATGTCCGTCAGCCAGCGCATCCGTTTTGTTCTTGTCGGTACCCAGCATCCGGGCAACATCGGCGCCGCCGCGCGCGCGATGAAGACCATGGGTATCTCGCGGCTGGTGTTGGTGGCGCCCGAGCGCGCACTCGATGAAGACGCGTATCGGCGCTCGGCCGGTGCCGAAGACGTGCTGGGCAATGCGCCGCTGTTCGCCACGCTGGGCGAGGCGGTGGCCGACTGCACGCTGGTGATCGGCTGCACCGCGCGCGCGCGCCGGGTGGCCCTGGAAGAATTGCTGCCGGACGCAGGCGCGCAGCGCGCGCTGGCCAAGGCGAGCGAACCGGCCGAGGTGGCGTTCGTGTTCGGCCGCGAGCGCACCGGCCTGACCAACGACGAACTGCAGCTCTGCCACGCGGCGGTGCATATCCCGTCCGACCCGCAGTTCAGTTCGCTCAATCTGGCGGCGGCAGTGCAGGTGCTCGCCTACGAAGTGCGGCGGGCGCAATTGGCCGCCGGCGATGGCGAGCCGGCGCCGACGGCTGCCTCCGGCCTGCGCGACGCGCCCGCCAGCCATGCGCAGCTGGAGGGGATGTTCGGCCAATTGGGCGAGACCCTGGACGAGATCGACTTCCACAAGGGGCGCGCGCCGGAGTCGGCGATGCGCAAGTTGCGGCGGCTGTTGTTGCGCGCGGAAATGACCGAGCAGGAGGTGCGGCTGATCCGCGGCATCCTGTCCGATGCGCAGCGCATGGCGATGCTGGCCAAGCGTGCCGGAAACTGACGTCTGTCACATCTTCACAGATTCGGCTAGGCTGTTGGCGGCTCTAGGGGAGTGTCCGTTTTGCGCGGTCTACAATGGTGTCTGATTGCCTGCTGGCTGTTGGCCGGGGCAGGTTTGGCCGCGACCGCTGCGGCAGCGCCCTCCTCGGTATTGGTACTTGGGCGGATTAGCGATGACCCGGCCACGCATTACGATCAACTCAAGCCGCTGCTGGACTATGTGGTGCCGCGCATGCGCGAGGTGGGCATCCGCCGTGGCGAAATCCTGATGGCGCCGGATGCGCGCCAGATGTCCAGCTATTTGCGGCGTGGCCGGGTCGACTGGGTCAGCGAGACCACTGGTGCGGCGATGTTGCTGGAGCGGCGCGGCGGCGCGCACCCGTTGCTGATGACCGAACGTGGCGGCGTGCGCGAGTTCCACACGGTGTTTTTCGTGCGCCGCGACAGCCCGATCCAGTCGCTCACGCAGCTGCGCGGGCATAGCCTGGCGTTGCAGAATGCATCGTCCACCAGCGGCTATCTGGTGCCGATGCTGGAGCTGGTCCGCAATGGCATCGCCTGCGATGTGCTGCTGTCGCCGGACGACCCGCAGGTGCCTGGCTCGGTGGGCTATCTGATGGTCGGCTCGAAATTGAACATCGCCGCCTTCGTGCACAAGCGCCTGATCGATGCGGGCGCTTTCAGCAATCTCGATTGGGACGACGAGCGGCATCTGCCGCCGGTGTTCAAGCGCGATTTCCGTATCGTGTACCGCAGCGCGCCGGTGCCGCGTGCGGTGGAAATGGTGCGCTCCGGCATGGACCCGGCAGTGGAGCGCCGCCTGCGCGCGGTGTTGCTGCAGGCCGCCTCCGACCCGAAGGCCGCACCGGCGCTCAAGCGTTTCTTCGGCACCACCGCGTTTCACCCGCTCGATAGCGAGAGCCGCAGGCGTCTGGATGCATTGAGCGCCGGCTTGCAGCACGTCAGGAATGAAATGGAATGAGCCAGGTGCGCTTCGGGTTGCAGGCACGTTTCCTGTTGGTCATGGCGTTGACCTTGCTGCTCGTCGGCGCAATCCTGGCGTCGCTGCTGCAACGCCAGAGCGCGATGCAGCGCGAGGTGCGCGTGCTGAGCGGGCAGATCCTGCACGAGCTGTTCGATCGCAGCCTGCGCACCCGCGGCGAGACGCTGGCCACCGAGCTGGCGTCCGGGCTGGCCAACCCGCTGTATTACTCCGACCTGGGCGCGGTGGGCGCGTTGGTGCGCAATGCCTCGCGCCAGCAGGTAGTGACGTATGTGCTGGTGTTCGACCGGCGCGGCCTGCTGGTGCACGACGGCACGCCCAATCTGCAGCGCTACGGCCAGCGCATGAACGACCCGCTCGCCGCCAAGGCGGTAGCGGCGCGGGCGATGTTGCTGCAATCCTCGCCCGAGGTGCTGGACGTGACGGTGCCGATCAAGATCGGCGATCAGCGCATCGGCGGTGTGCGCGTGGGCATGTCGCGCGAGCGCGTGCGCAAGATCGAATCCAGCGCCAACCTGACCCTGGTGCAGAACCTCAATGCGATCGGCAAGCGCGATCTGGGCTGGTTGCTGGTGCTGCTGGCCGCGTTGGTGGCGCTGGGCGTGCTGCTGGCGATCTATGTGCAGCGTACGCTGGTGGCGCCGGTGCGGCTGCTCGCGGCGGCGGCGCGGCAGATCGAGCGCGGCGACTACGCCGTGCAATTGCCGCCGCATCCGCGCAACGACGAAATCGGCGAGCTGATGTCCGCATTCGGCCGCATGAGCGAAAGCATTGCCCGGCACGACCGCGAAGTGCGTCATATGGCCTACACCGATGCGCTGACCGGGCTGACCAACCGCCTGGGTTTTCGCGAAGGTCTGGACTACCTGCTCAATACCGCGCGCAGCAGCAACAGCAAGCTGGCGCTGCTGTTTGCCGATATCGACGACTTCAAACGCGTCAACGATACGCTGGGGCATGAAGCCGGCGACGAGGCCTTGTTGCAGTTCGCCAGCCGGATCAGTCGCGCGGTTTCCGCGCTGGGCGGCGACGATGCGATCCTGGCGCGCTTCGGTGGCGACGAGTTCGTGATCCTGCTGCAAAGCGGGGATGTCACCTTGCTCGCCGCGCAGCTGGCGGACCGCCTGGTGCACGAGTTGAGCCGCCCGTTGAACGTACAGGGCCGCGAAGTGTTCCTGGGCACCTCGATCGGCATCACGTTGTTCCCCGACGATGCCAACGATGCCACCGCGCTGTTGAAGAACGGCGACATCGCGATGTACCAGGCCAAGGTCGCCGGCAAGAACTGCCACCGCTTCTACAGCCGCGCGGCCGACCATGCGGTGGAGCGTCGCGTGCATATGGAGCACGAGCTGCGCGGTGCCTGGGAGCGCGACGAGTTGCGGCTGGTGTATCAGCCGATCTACCGCACCAGCGACCGCCTGCTGGTGGGGGTGGAGGTGCTGCTGCGCTGGCAGCACCCGGCGCTGGGCACGATTGCGCCCTCCACCTTTATCGACATTGCCGAGCAGAGCGGGCTGATCGAGATGATCGGCCCCAAGGTGCTGCGCGCCGCCTGCCTGGAAGCGGCGCAGTGGCCGGAAGTTGGCGAGGGCCTGTTTATTTCGGTCAATGTGTCGCCGCGGCAGTTGCGCAGCGGCGACCTGATCGACACCGTGGCCGAGTGCCTGGCCGAGTCCGGATTGCCGGCCGCGCGCCTGCATCTGGAACTGACCGAGACCGCGGTGATCGGCGACGAGATGATGGCGGCCAGCCTGCTCGATCAGCTGCACCGCACCGGCGTGAAGGTGTGGTTGGACGATTTCGGCACCGGCTTCTCCGGCTTGAGCCATCTGCGCCAGGTGCCGGTGGATGGGGTCAAGATCGACAAGAGTTTCATCGCCGACCTGCAGCGCGACCCGGACGATCTGGCGCTGACCACCGCCATCATCAACATGGCCCACTCGCTGGGAATTACGGTAGTTGCCGAAGGCATCGAGCAAGAGGCGCAGTTCAACCTGCTGCGCGAGCGCGGCTGCGATCTGGGGCAGGGCTACTGGTTCAGCAGGCCGTTGAGCCCGGCAGATATGGTCAAGCTGATCGCGGCGGGCTAAGCACGGTAGGAGCGCACCTGGGCGCAATGTGGTGTTATCGGTAAGGCTTCGTCGCGCCCGGGTGCGCTCCTACGACGAGGAGTGTTTGGGTTTGCGCGGTTACAACGGCCATCGCTCGGCACTTCGCTCATTTGCCGCGTGACCCGATAGCACCGCAGGAGCGCACCTGGGCGCGATGTGGCGTTACCGGCAAGGCTCAGTCGCGCCCGGGTGCGCTCCTACGATCCATCGTGGTTGAGCTGGTTGGTTACAGCGGCCGTTTGCCGGTATCGCCGGGGAGTTCGCGTACCAGGCGCGGGACCAGATAGCCGGACAGGCGCGTGGCCAGTTCCGCATGCAGGGCGCGTGCGCGGGCGTCGTCCACTTCGAAATGCGCCACGCCGGCCACGCGATCGAGCTGATGCAGGTAGTAAGGCAGCACGCCGGCGGCAAAGCTGCGTTCGCTCAATGCGGCCAGCGCGTCCACGCTGTCGTTGACGCCACGCAGCAGCACCGCTTGATTGAGCAGTTGCACGCCGGCATCGCGCAAGGCGTGCATTGCGCTGTCCACGTCGGCATCGAATTCGTTGGCATGGTTGGCATGGATCACAAACGCCACCGGCCACGGCAGGTTGCGCAGCCAGGCCAGCAAGGGCGCGTCAACGCGTGCGGGCAACACCACCGGCAAGCGGCTGTGGATGCGCAGCCGCTTGAGGTGCCCGATGGCAGCCAGGGCGTCGGTGAGTTCAACCAGTTTGGGCGTGGCCAGCGACAGCGGGTCGCCGCCGGATAGCAGCACTTCGTCGATGTCCGGGTCGGCGGCGATCGCCTCCACCGCCTCACGCCAGCCATCGCGCGCGGCGGTTTCTTCCGCATACGGGAAGTGGCGACGGAAGCAGTAGCGGCAATGCACCGCGCAACTGCCGGTGGCGATCAGCAAGGCGCGGCCGCGGTATTTCTGGATCACACCGACGGCCGTCTTGGCGGCGGCGTCGCCCACCGCATCCAGGCCGAAACCCGGCACCGGCTGCATTTCTGCATCCAGCGGCAGCACTTGGCGCAGCAGCGGGTCGTGCAGATCGCCGTGCCGCATCCGTGCCACGAAGGCCTGCGGCACCCGTAGCGGAAACTGCGCGGCTGCGTCTGCACTGATGCCGGCCGCTTGCGCGTCCAGACCCAGCAGTTCCAGCAACGCGCGCGGGTCGCGCACGGCATCGCGCCACTGCTGCTGCCAGCGCGGCGGCTGCAGGGTGGAGGGCGGGGATGGCTGTAAGGCGACGGGGGCTGCGGTTATCATGTGCGGTCACAAAACCAATGCCCGCCGGTTGCGGCGGGCGCCCCATTCTAATCCGACCGGCCACCGTGTGGCGGGTCGTGGTCTTATCGAGGAGCTGCACCATGGCCACTGTTGGCATGAACGACGTCAAGAACGGCATGAAGATCCTGGTCAATAACGAGCCGGCGGTCATCACCGAGACCGAATACGTCAAGCCGGGCAAGGGCCAGGCCTTCACCCGCATGAAGTACCGCTTCATCAAGTCTGGCCGCGTGGTCGAAATGACCATGAAGGCGACCGATGACGTGGAAGTGGCGGACGTGGTCGATACCGACATGCGTTACCTGTACAGCGATGGCGAGTACTGGCACTTCATGGACCCGGAATCCTTCGAGCAGGTGCAGGCTGACAAGGCCGGCATGGGCGGTGCGGAAAAGTGGCTCAAGGGCGAGGAAGACTGCATCGTGACGCTGTGGAATGGCGCGCCGATCTGGGTGCAGCCGCCGAACTTCGTCGAGCTGAAGATCACCGAGACCGACCCGGGCGTGCGCGGCGATACCTCCGGCGGCGGCGGCAAGCCGGCCACGCTGGAAACCGGCGCGGTGGTGCGCGTGCCGTTGTTCGTCAATCAGGACGAAGTGATCAAGGTCGATACGCGTTCGGGCGAATACTCGGCGCGCGTCAAGTAAGCCGGATGTACCCGCGACGCCTGTCTGTTCGAACGGTACGCAGTGCCGGTGTCCTGGTGGGGCTGTGGGCTGCGCTCGTAGCGTGCCCGGCCTTTGCGCAATCGGCCGCCGCAACCTGCGACGCCGGTGACGTGGCCGCCGTTGCGGCCATTGCAACCTCCGGCGTCCTGGGCGGCGCTGCAGCCACGGTGCCGGTCGAGCGTGCGGTGGCGCAGACCTGCAAGCCGTGGCCGAACGATCCGGCGATCCGGCTGGCCGCAATCGCATTTGCCGCCGATGCGGAGAGTGTGCCTGGCGAGCGCGACCTTGAGTTGCGCGTGGCCATGCTCGATGCCGCCAGCGGCAAGGTGCTGGCGTTTTATGCGCAGGAAATGGGCGAGGACGCCGCCTTCGAACTCGCTGCCGACAGCCTGCGCCTGGATACGGCGCGCTACGACCTGACCAAGGGCGTGCGTGCGATCGGCCTGGTAGTGCATAGCGTTGCGCGTGGGCCCAGCTGCCCGGATTTTTACAGCAATCAGGCATTGACCTTGCTGGTACGCGAAGGGCGCAACTTGCGCCCGGTGCTGCAACGCGATCTGTATGCGTGGCAGCGTGTGAAAGGCGAGCCGTGCATGATGGGCAGGGGCGATGTCATCACCGAAGTCGCCAATCTGAGCCTGAGCATGGCGCCGCAGGCACATGCCGTCTATGCGGACATCGTGCTGACAGCTAACGTCGCTACCACGGAGAGCACTGCTGGCAGCGACACCGATACCGAACGCACCCGTCGCGTGCGCCAGGTGCTGCGCTACAACGGCCAGCGCTATGTGCCTGTGGCCGGTGGCGATCGCAGCTGGCCGTTCGACAACTAACCCTTTATGGATACGCTCATGACCAATGCCCCTCCCGAAGCGTGCGACCTGTTGATCGAAGCCGGTTACGTGGTGCCGATCGAACCGCATGCGGTGGTGCTCGAAGACCACGCGGTGGCGGTCAGCAACGGCGTCATCGTGGCGATCCTGCCGACTGCCGAAGCACGCACGCGCTTTGCGCCGAAGCAGACCGTCTCGCGCCCGGAGGCGGCGCTGATGCCGGGTCTGGTCAATGCGCATACGCACAACCCGATGACGCTGCTGCGCGGCATTGCCGACGATCTGCCGCTGATGGTGTGGCTGCAGCAGCACATCTGGCCGGTGGAAGCGGCGGTGATCGGCCCGGAGTTCGTGGCCGACGGCACCACGCTGGCCATCGCCGAGATGCTGCGCGGCGGCACCACCTGCGTCAACGAAAACTATTTCTTTGCCGATGTGCAGGCGGCGGTCTACAAACAACACGGTTTCCGTGCGCTGGTGGGCGCGGTGATCATCGATTTCCCCACCGCGTGGGCATCGTCGGACGACGAATACTTCGCGCGGGCCGGTGAGTTGCACGACCAATGGCGCGACGATTCGTTGATCGGCACCGCGTTCGCACCGCATGCGCCGTATACGGTGAATGACGCCAACTTCGAGCGCGTGCGCATGCTCGCCGATCAGCTGGACATGCCGGTGCATCTGCACACGCATGAAACCGCGCAGGAAGTGGCCGATTCGGTCAAGCAATATGGCCAGCGCCCGCTGGCGCGTCTGGATCGGTTGGGCCTGGTCAACGACCGCCTGATCGCCGTGCACATGACCCAGCTCACCGATGCGGAAATCCATCTGTGCGCCGAGCGCGGCGTCAGCGTGGTGCATTGCCCCGAGTCCAACCTCAAGCTGGCCTCGGGCTTCTGCCCGGCCTGCGCACTGCAACGCGCAGGGGTGAATCTGGCCATCGGCACCGACGGCTGCGCCAGCAACAACGATCTGGACATGTTCAGCGAAAACCGCACCGCCGCGATCCTGGCCAAGGCAGTCGCCAACGATGCCACCGCGCTGGATGCGGCCACCACGCTGCGCGCGGCCACGTTGGGCGGCGCGCGTGCGTTGGGCTTCGGCGACAAGATCGGGTCGATCGAAATCGGCAAGCAGGCCGATCTGGTCTGCGTGGATCTGTCTGCGCTGGAGACCCAGCCGCTGCATCATGTGCTGTCGCAATTGATCTATGCCGCCGGCCGTCATCAGGTCACCGATGTGTGGATCGCCGGCAAGCCCAAGCTGGTGCAGCGCGAGTTGATCGACATGGATACCGCTGCCCTGGTCGCCAATGCGCGGCAATGGCGCGAACGCATCCGCACCGTCCGCGCCTGACCGCGCGTTATCGCATCCCGGAGTTCCGCATGAATCCCACGACCCAATCCACCTCCAGCAATTTCCGTCAGGCCGAGCTGGACAAATTCGCCGCGCTGGCCAACCGCTGGTGGGACGCCGACGGCCCGCAGAAGCCGCTGCATGCGCTCAACCCGGTGCGCCTTGCCTACGTGTCCGCGCGCCAGGAACTGGCCGGCGCCCGCGTGCTGGATGTCGGCTGCGGCGGTGGCTTGCTCAGCGAGTCGATGGCGCGCCTGGGTGCGCAGGTCACCGCAATCGATCTGGCACCGGAGCTGGTGAAAGTCGCCCGGCTGCACAGCCTGGAATCGGGCGTGCAGGTGGATTACCGCGTGCAGTCGGTGGAAGACCTGGCAGCCGAGCAGCCGGGCAGTTTCGATGCGGTGACCTGCATGGAAATGCTTGAACACGTACCGGACCCGACCGCGATCATCCGTGCCTGCGCCAGCCTGCTCAAGCCGGGCGGCAAGCTGTTCCTGTCCACGCTCAATCGCACGCCGGCCGCATTCGCGCTGGCGGTGGTCGGTGCCGAATACATCGCGCGGTTGTTGCCCAAAGGCACGCATCACTACAAGGACTTCATCAAGCCGGCAGAACTTGCGGCGTGGTTGCGCAGCGCCGAACTGCAGCTGCAAGACGTCAGCGGCATGCTGTACGAGCCGTGGCGCAATCGTGCGCGGTTGTCCTCGCGCACCGAGGTCAATTATCTGGCGTACGCGGTGAGGCCGTGACGGGCGGGAATTGGGGCGTGGGGATTCGGCATTCGCAACCGCGGTTGGCTGCGATCTTGATGTCTTTCGATTCCTGCCGCGCTGCTTGTCGTTGGTCGCGGTTGGTGGGCGCGTGAGTTTTCCGCGTGCGGCGTTGTTCGATCTGGATGGCACCTTGCTGGATAGCGCGCCGGATATGCTGGCCACGGTCAACGCGATGCTGGCGGCAAGGGAGCGTGCGCCGATTGCGTTGGAGCAGCTGCGGCCGGTGGTGTCCAAAGGCGCGCGTGCGATGGTGGGTGTCGCCTTTGCCGAACTCGATGACGCTGCGCGCGCCTACCTGGTGCCGTAGTTCCTGCGTCGCTACGAAGGCTTGATCGGGACCCACTCGCAGCTGTTCGATGGTGTCGAAGCGCTGCTGTCGCGGCTGGAAGCGGCCGGCTGCATCTGGGGCGTGGTCACCAACAAGCCCGAATCTCTCGCGCGCCTGATCCTGCCGCAGCTGGGCTGGCAGCAGCGCTGCGCCGTGTTGATCGGCGGCGATACCTTGCCCGACCGCAAGCCGCATCCGCTGCCGTTGCTGACCGCCGCCGAACGCATCGGCGTTGCGCCTGCGCAGTGCGTCTACGTCGGCGACGACGAGCGCGACATTCTCGCGGCACGCTCGGCCAACATGCCGTCGGTGGCGGTGTTGTGGGGCTATCGCCTGCACGACGACGTTCCGGAACGCTGGCAGGCCGACGTGCTGGTGGACCAGCCGCAGCTGCTGTGGAACCCGGCCACGTGGCCGCAGACCTGATTCTTTTGAACTTATTTCTGGACCCGCCATGAGCCAATCCAGCGCTCTCGACAGTTTTCTCGACAAGTGGCGAACCCGCTGGCCGGAGTGGTCGGTTGCCGAGCCGTTCGTTCCCGCAGCGCAGCGCCACCTGACCGCGGCCTGGTTCGCCTTGCTGCAGGAATGGGAGGACATCATGAATATCCCCGGCGACCCGTTGCCGGCCGACGCCAAGCTGGCGTGGTGGCAGCAGGAGCTGCGCGATTGGTCCGGTCAACGCTCGCGGCATCCGTTGGGACGCGTGCTGGAGCCGGTGCGTGCGCCGTGGGCGCAGTTGGCCGAGACCTTGCCGGCGATGCAGGTGGCACGCGCGCAGCCTGCATCGCTGCAGCAGGCGCTGGATCAACTGCGTGGTTTTTCCGAGGCAGTGGTTGCAGTGGAAGCGGTGCTGTTTACGCGCACGGTGCCAAGCGATGCCACTGCGGTATCGGTGCAATGGCTGGACGCGCGGCAGCGCGTGGCCGGCGACAGCGCCGCGCCTGGCGGTGTCACCACGGTGGCCTGGCGCACGCAGCTGTTGCGTGCATGGCCACGCAAGCCGGCATTGGCGCGGCCGCATCGGGTGTGGTCGCGTCTGGCACGGCTACGCTTGCAACGCGAACTAGGCGGCAAGGAGGCCTATCCGCCGCCGGTGCAGCAGCTATGGCATAGCTGGCGCGCAGCCAGCGGCGCGGACTGAGCGCAACTGCGTGGGCCGCAAGCCCGTACCGTGCAAGCGCACTGGTGCGCGCCGCCGGCTGGCCGGGTGCGCGCCCGTTGACGTGTTGGTTTTGGACCGGTGGCTTGCTGCGATCGGTTGATCGCAGCAAGCGATGCATCAGCGTGCAACTGGTGTGCTGCAGCTCAGAGCATTCGACTCAGATCGGCGAATCCGGCAGCACCGAGTGATAGGCAATAAAGGCGTCATTGCATTGCAGTGGCGCGCCCGGGCCAGGTTTTCCTTGTAGCTGCACATCGTTGGGCACCGACTCCGTCAGCTGATCGTAAAAGCTCACCGGGCCGCCCTTGAAAGTGAAGTGCGTCGCGCCCGGGTTGCTCGCAGGCCCGCCGAAATGCGGCTGTGCGAAGCTGACCTTGCCGCCTTCCAGCACGACATTGTCCAGCGAGATGGTGATCGGCAGGGTGGTGCTGGCATCGCGATACCCATAGAAACTCAGTTCGCCGGCGCCCAACGTGGTCGAACCCAGCGAATGCACGTTGCTGAGCGCAATGCCGTTGAACTGCGGGAGCTTGTCGCGGGTGGCCGGGTTGGCGTAGTTGGCGTCGAACACCAGCGGCCGCGCAACGCCGCGCATGCAGATGTTCTCGAAGCTGATGTCGTAGACCTGGCCGCCACGTGAGGCATCGGACTTGATGCGCAGGCCATTGGCCGAGTAGGGATCGCGCTGTACATCGTTGGCGTTGAAGCCATCGATGCTCAACCCGCGCACGGCGATATGGCGCATGCCCGAATCGGTTTCGCTGCCGAGCGAGAACCCGTGGGTGTAGTAGAACTGGTTGTAGGCGAACAGCATGTTTTCCGAGGAAATGCTGCGCTTGCTGTTGGCATGCGCCTTGATCGCCACGCCGTCATCGCCGGTGCCGATGTACGAGTACGCCAGCAGCACATTCTTCGACTGACCGGGGTCGAAACCGTCGGTGTTTTTGGCGGTTTCCGGCGTAAAGCAGGTAGCGTGCGGATTGACGTCCGGGGTGCTGCCTGCCGGGCATTGGTAGCCGGGGCGCGAATAGACCAGGCTGGGTGCCAGGATCTTGATGCCCCACGCGGTCAGGCCCACCACGTTGTCGCTGATGACATGGAAATTGGGCGAGTTTTCCAGGGTGATGTCGTACAAGGTGACGTCGGTGCTGTTGTCGATCTGCAGCAGACGCGGCACATGCTGACTCAATCCTTGAGTAACGTTGAGGTACGCAAGATCCCACCAGCTGGCCTTGCCGGCATTGGGCCCGGCAGTGAGCGTGCTGCCGCCGCGGCCGTCGATCTTGCCCGTACCGACGATGGCGCTCTTGGCCGCATCGGAGATGTGGATCAGCGGATTGCACGACTTGGCCTTGTCGCTGGTGGCGGTGCCGCAGGTGCCCAGGCCGTTGTCGTAGTCCTGCGGATTACGCGAGCCGAATAGGGTGACGCCGCGGTCGATCCACAACGTGACTCCACTCTTGATGGTCAGAGGCCCGCTGAGCAGGCCGGACTCGCCGGCATCGCCGGGGATCAGATGCACGGCGCTGCCGGCAGGACAATCGTCGATGGCCGCCTGCAGGCGTGCGGTATCGCGCTTGGAGTGGGTGGGATCGGGATCCAGCGTGTCCAGCGAACCGGCCACAGGTACCAGCGCCGCCTTGAGCGTGGCGCAGATCTGCGTCGGCAAGCTCGGCTGCTGGACCACGCCCCAACGAGTGGAGATGCTGTGCGCGGTGTCGGGCACATCCTGTCCATGCGGTCGCGCCGCGCCGGCCTGGAAGGTCGTCATGCCGAACAAGGCGAGGGTGAGCGGCGCGATGGCTGGAAAGGGAAACGTAGCTTGCATTGAAGTGCTCCGATGGGGCGCGGCATCGATACGTTGCATGACAACTGGATGACCGTGCGCGGAAGTCACAGTGCATGCAGTGCGGGTATCGATGTCGTTACGTCGATCGCTTAGGGGAGCCGCAAGCGTGGCGCCTCGTGTCGGCTGCCGACGTCAGAGGGGCGAACTCGGCACCGCGTCTCCGAAGCCAACCAACGCGTTGCCTCATCCAGCAAGGCGCCGCCATCAGTGGAGCGGAGACGTGCCAAACAACATCGCCTGCTGGCAGGCCGCATACGCGGGTTGCCAACAGGCGACGAGTGCAGTGCTAAACGCAGGTTTTGCTGCGAGGCTGCTGGAGAGCGACGCAGCTGTCCTGGCTAACGCTCAGTCGGCGGCGCCCGCACCGCTATTGCCGTGCTCGTAAAAGCGGTTTGCCGAATTGGTGCAGCTGCTGCTGCAATAAGGGCGGCTTGCGGTGGAGGCATTCCAGGGTGTGGTCTTGCTGATATGGCTGCCCAGCGTGGAGTTGCGTACCGTCACCTGACCATTGGGCGAGGTGCCGTTGACATAAGCACCCAGATTGCTGATGCCTTCGTCCCAGGCGCGACCCAGATAGGTCTGGTTGTCGGGCGAACCGGACAGGCTGACGAAGGTGCTGTTGATGGCAAGAAAGCCGTACGCGCTGCCGGGGCGCGTGCTGGGTGCAAAGATATAGCCGCCTCGGCTGGTTCCCAGGCGCGCGCCGGTGGAGCGGATGTTGGCATTGTCGAACACGCCGACGCCGGAGCCGAAGATGAAATCCACATCGCCATCGATGGTGCTGTTCTTGAAATACGCACGAATGACATTGGCTGCATTTGTCGCACTGATCAGCAAGGTGTCCTGGTTGCCGGTCACCAGCACATCTTCGAAGCTCGCCTTGTCGCCGCGCACTGCCAGCGCGACAGCCGCCTGGTTGTTGTCCGCGTAGGTGCCTTCGACGTAATTGTTGTCCACACGCAGATGGCGTGCCTGGAAGTCGGCCGCGCGTACCGTCAGCGTGGCGCTGTTGGACGTCCCCACCGTGGTGGCCGAGGCATTGCTGGCACACGCATGGCTCGCCGTCCCGGTGGGCTTGGGCGTGGGGTTGGCATTGTTGAAGCGGATGATGGTATCGGCCTTGGCCGCACCCAGTCCGAACAAGGTCAACGGCGGCGCATTGGTCGGCACGCACACCAGTTCGGTATAGGTGCCCGCCTTGATGCTGATGTAGCGACGCGTGGTGCCGCCTGCGGTCACTGCCGCATCGATCGCCGACTGCACGGTGCGGTAGCGCGTGGAGCCATCCGCGGCCACCGCATAGTCCGCGCTGAGCAAGGCAACGCCGGCAGTGGGATTCCAGTTGTCGGTGACCAATGCAGTGATCGGCCCGGCCTTGGCCAGCGCTTTGGCGATCGTGTACGTGCTTGCTTCGCTGCTGGTGAGCTGCGGACGTGAAGCGGTGCCGGTGAGTGCTGCCGCATCAACGCTGACAAGACTCAATAGTGCAGCGGCGATGCAGGTCGTGCGGATGTGCGAGACGGACATGGTGTGGCGCTCTTTTGGGAAGGGACGCATACAGACACGTGGGGGCGCCGCAGATGTTGTGCGCTGCGTGAGTCGTCGAGCGCGGTTGCCTGCGATGGAGCAGGCGTCGTGGTCGGGTCGGAGTTCACGTCGGTGCCGCCTGCGGTGCAGAGCGATGGTACTGCCGGGGTCGCTTGTTGGCGCCGGCGGCGCCAGGCAATGTGCAGGATGTGCGTTGTGGTCACGCTTTACACCAGCTGCAGGTCGCAATGCGCGCCATTAGAGCGGCTCTCACAACGTAGCGAGTAGCCGTCAGGTGGATGCGGGCGGCGCGAATGAAATGGCGTGTACGCGTGATCCTTGCCTTACTTGGCACCGGTAGCACCCGTCTGGCGGCTGCGCAGTCATGTTGTTAGCCGCTCCTAGTCGTGTTGTCAGTCGAGCTTGGCCGCTGTCTCGATGCGGCTGCCTTGTGCCGATGCGTTGCCTGTGTGTCCTCACATGCCGTGGGCGTGCGGCCTTCCAGACTCAACGGCCCGCGTAAAAGCGCGTATGTCAGGAATCGAAATGGCAGATCCCAAAGAACTGCAGGAAAAATTCTGGAAGGCGTTGAAGTCCGACCGCACCGTGATGCTGGGCCTGGATGGCGTCGAAGACGGCCATGCGCGTCCGATGACCGCGCAGATCGAAGGCGACAGCGGCGGCCCGATCTGGTTTTTCACGTCCAAGGACAATGCATTGATCGCAATGCTGGGGCAGGGCCGTCGTGTCATCGGCGCCTTCAGCAGCAAGGGCCATGATCTATTCGCCAGCATCAGCGGGTCGCTGATCGAGGACACCGACCCGGCCGTGGTCGAGCGGTTGTGGAACCCATATGTCGCAGCATGGTACGAAGGCGGCAAGGACGATCCGAAGTTGGCGCTGTTGCGTCTGGACGCCGACCACGCACAAATCTGGCTCAACGGTTCCAGTCTGCTCGCCGGTATCAAGGTGCTGTTCGGTGTCGACCCGAAGAAGGATTATCACGACAAGGTAGCGGACGTCCCGCTGCGTTGATGTTCAAGCGCATCGGCGGCCGGCATGGCCGCGGACGCGCGCTGATTTCGCTGCATGATGGTCATCGGCACGCGCCGACAGTGCTGGCATCGCTCGCATGGCGTGACAGAATTGGAGCGCTTGGTGGTGCTGTCCGCTCGCTTGTCAGTCGATGCCATGGTGCGTGCACCTACGCGGCGCTGATCTGCGCTTCACCAGCGCAGAACACCGGGCGGCGCGATGATCGTCTACCCGCGATGATCGTCTACCAAGGCGCAGCGCGCTTGTGTCGCGGTGCCCGACCAGGAGATCGACATGCAACAGATCGAAATCGGCCAGATGGTATTCCTGCGCGACGGCGAAGTTGGCATTGGCGCGGTGCGCGAACTTCGCAACGACAGCGCCGAGCTGGTGATCAATATCGAGAACGGCGGCGATTTCGTCCTGCCGGCGTCGGTGGTGCGCGATGTGCATTCTGGCAAGGTGTTACTGGATGTGGATCGGTTGCCCGGGGAGGTGCGCACTGCGCTGCGTCATGTGCATGACAACGAGCTGCAGACTAGTACTTACGCAGCAAGCAATCCGCAGGATGGTGCGCTGAGGTAGACCTCCTGTAGACCCATGATTGCGTCACCGCGCGCTTGCGGCCTGGCGCTTGCCATGCGACGCGCTCGAGAAGGTGTACGTCACGCAGGCCGCATCGCGCACTGTTTGGCCAAGCGAGCGACCGGTTGGCATGGTGACTTCCGGGCGTAACGGACATTGCGCCGATCCGACATCGCGACTGCGACGCGCGCTGATCGATGAAAGCCTGGCGTTCCATCCACTCAAGGATGGATATGCCATCTTGTCGGGCCGCCACCGTTTCTACGTGCAGCAGCGCAATCAGCCAGAACGCCTGGACGGGCAAGCCGATTTCACCACCGTGTGAAAACTCGACGACGGGCACCGGCGCATGCATCGCGTGCTTAGCTATGCGCATGCGCCCGTTGCGTACGTGCCTCCATCTGTCACCGTAATGCTGCCGGCCGCGACCCTGGAGCGCTATGCCGGCCGTTACCATGCGAACCGTGTCGGGAATATTGTGGTCAGCATCGATGGCAACCACCTGAAACTTGTTGCGGGCAGCTTCGTGGCCACGCTTTATGCCGAATCGACCACGCGTTTCTTTGCGATCGAGCGCGATATCCGCTTCGACTTCGAAATAGACGATAACGGGCATCCAGCCACGTTGGCCATTGACGAAAACGGCGTCGTCAGTGAGCGGGCGTTGCGCGAAAAATAGTTGACTGCAGGCGCCAGCCGCGCTCTCGCATTAACCGGCCCGCAATGATCGCGTGTTGCATCTGGCAGGCGGCGGCAAGCGGGCTAGCAAGCACTCGTCATTGATGAGTCGCCTTGCTGACGACCCATCTCCGATCTATCGGCCAAAGCGTTATGCATCCGGTAACAGGAACGTGCGCGGCACCGCATCGGCAGGCGCCGCCGACGGCAATGCCGGTTGCTCCGCCTCATCCTTGAGTTGCACACCTGACAACTGACGGCGGAACGCTTCGCGCAACAGATACGCCAGCTTGTGCGTGGCGTCGGCGTAACTCAGTCCTTCGGCACGGATATTGGAGATGCAATTGCGTGCGGCATCGGTCAAGCTGACGCGTGGCGTGTAGGTGAGATACAGACCGAGACTGTCGGGCGAACTCAGGCCCGGCCGTTCGCCGATCAAGACGATCACCACGCGTGCCTTGAGCAGCTCGCCGACCTCGTCGCCAATCGCGACGCGCCCTTGTGCAACCAACACGACCGGCGCCAACGACCAGGCTTCATGCGCGGCCAAGGCATCGATCTGTTCGAGCATGTGCGCCGCATGCCGATGCACGGCCAGCGCCGAGAGCCCGTCGGCAACCACCACCGCGACATCATGCCCGCCGCCATGCACAGCGGTGAGCCCGCGCAGGTGCGTGGCAGCGTCGTCGGCCAGCCGGCGGCCCAGATCCGGGCGTTGCAGATAGGCATGCCGGTCCAGCGCAGCGCTGTGCAACAGAATGCTGCTGCGCCCACGTTGTTCCAGTGCGGCCTGCAATGGTGCCGGGTCGAATGCCAGATGCACCGCATCGCGCGCCTGCGCATGCGCGAGCTGGAAATCCAGATGCGCGGCAGTGGGCAGACTGGTGCCGACCCGCCCGAGTGCGATGCGCGCAGGGGTGAGCCGACGCAGTTGCGCCCAGGCATCGTGCGGGGGTGTCGTCGGGTCGCTCATTGCGGCGACCCACTGGGGAAGTGCTGCAGCGCACGGCGAAACGCCGCGGGCACCTCGCTACCCAATGCAAACCGCCCATCCTGCTGTAGCCGCAAGATGCCTTGTTGTTCCAGCCATTGCTCGAACTCGGGCGCTGCACGCAGGCCAAGTGCCTGACGCGCATACAGCGCATCGTGGAAAGAGGTTGTCTGGTAATTCAGCATCACATCGTCCGAGCCGGGAATCCCCATGATGAAGTTGATGCCGGCGGTGCCGAGCAGGGTCAGCAACACATCCATGTCGTCCTGGTCGGCTTCGGCATGGTTGGTGTAGCAGATATCGCAACCCATCGGCACGCCAAGCAATTTGCCGCAGAAATGATCCTCCAGCCCCGCACGAATGATCTGCTTGCCATCGTAGAGATACTCCGGGCCGATGAAGCCGACCACGGTGTTCACCAGCAGCGGCTTGAACTGTCGTGCCACCGCGTAGGCGCGCACTTCGCAGGTCTGTTGATCCACGCCATGATGTGCGTTGGCCGACAGCGCGCTGCCCTGGCCGGTTTCGAAATACATCACGTTGTCGCCGACGCTGCCGCGCCGCAAGGACAGCCCCGCCTCGTAGCCCTCCTGCAGTACCGCCAGGTTGATGCCGAAGCTGGCATTCGCAGCCTCCGTGCCTGCGATGGACTGGAACACCAGATCCACCGGTACGCCGCGATTGATGGCCTCGATGGTGGTGGTGATATGCGCCAGCACGCACGACTGCGTGGGGATCTGGTAGCCGGTGATCACCGCATCGAGCATGCGCAACAGCGCGGTGGTGGCCGCCAGGCTATCGCTTGCCGGATTGATGCCGATCACCGCATCGCCATTGCCGTACAACAGCCCGTCGAGCACGCTGGCGGCAATGCCGGTGGCATCGTCGGTGGGATGATTGGGTTGCAGGCGCGTGGATAGCCGCCCACGCAGCCCCAAGGTATTGCGAAAGCGCGTGACCACGCGGATCTTTTGCGCGACCAGGATCAGGTCCTGCACGCGCATCAATTTGGACACCGCGGCCACCATTTCCGGGCTCAGGCCGGGGGCCAGCGCGGCCAGTGCGGCTTCATCGGCCTGCGCGCTCAGCAACCAATCGCGAAACCCGCCGACGGTGAGGTGCGCCACTGCAGCGAATGCATGCGCGTCGTGCTGGTCGACGATCAGCCGGGTGACTTCATCGGTGTCATACGGCACCACGGCTTCATCGAGGAAATGCCGCAACGGCAGGTCTGCCAGCGCCGTCTGCGCCGCGACGCGCTGCAGCTCGGAATCGGCCGCAAGCCCGGCCAGTTGATCGCCCGAACGTGCCGGCGTCGCCTTGGCCAGCAACGTTTTGAGATCGGCAAACCGGAACCGCTCGCCGCCGGCCGTAAACGTAAAGCCGCTCATCTGCCGCCGGCCACGGTTGACGTCTGGCTGCGCAGGCTCAGCACGCAACACAGCGCGCCAAACAGCAGCAGGCCGACAAAGATCAACGCCACGATCGGGTTGAACCACACCATCGCCACCAGACAGACCAACGCGAGCAGCAGCGCAATCGCCGGCACCACCGGATACCCGGGTGCACGGAAGCTGCGCTCCAGCCCAGGTTCAGAGCGTCGCAGCTTGAACAAACTGAGCATGCTCATGACATACATCACGATGGCGCCGAACACCGACATGGTGATCATTGCCGCCGTCAGCGACATGCCCTGAATCTTCACCACGCTGTCGCTGCAGATTGCGGCAATGCCGATCGCGCCGCCGGCCAGGATCGCGCGGTGCGGCGTACGAAAGCGCGACAACTTGGCCAGCCCGTGCGGTAAAAAGCCGGCACGCGCCAGCGCGAAAAATTGCCGCGAGTAACCCAGGATGATGCCGTGGAAGCTGGCAACCAGCCCGAACAAGCCGATCCACACCAGCATGTGCAACCAGGTCGAACTGTTGCCGACCACTGCCTTCATCGCCTGCGGCAGCGGGTCGTTGATGTTGGACAGCTGGCGCCAGTCGCCCACGCCGCCGGCAAACACCATCACCCCCAGCGCCAACACCACCAAGGTGAGAATGCCGGCGATGTAGGCACGTGGGATCGTGCGTTTGGGGTCCTTGGCTTCCTCGGCGGCCATCGCTGCGCCTTCGATCGCCAGAAAAAACCAGATCGCAAACGGAATTGCGGCAAAGATGCCGGAGATGGCCGCCGGGCCGAACACGTCGCTGCCGGCCCAACCATTGGCGGCGAAGCGCGCCACGCTGAAACCCGGTGCCACCACGCCCATGAACACCAACAGTTCGATCACTGCCAGCAAGGTGACGATCAGCTCGAAGGCCGCCGCAATCGCCACGCCGACAATGTTCAAGCTCATGAAGATCACATACGCGCCGATGGCGGCGATGCGCGGGTCCAGCGTGGGGAACTGCACATTCAGATACGCACCGATCGCCATTGCGATGGCCGGTGGCGCGAATACGAATTCGATCAACGTGGCCAGGCCCGCCAGCATCCCGCCATAGGTGCCGAACGCGCGCAGGCTGTAGGCGAATGGCCCGCCTGCATTTGGAATGGCCGTGGTCAGCTCGGTAAAGCTGAAGATGAAGCAGGTGTACATCACAGCGACCAACACGGTGGTGACCAGAAATCCCAGCGTGCCGGCGGTGCCCCAGCCGTAACTCCAACCGAAGTATTCGCCGGAGATCACCAGGCCCACCGCAATGCCCCACAGCTGCCAGGTGCCGAGTGTGGGCTTGAGTTGCTCGTTGCGCATGTCGCACATCTCCTGCAGTCGGGGGAGGGGAGACCAAGCACGTCGGTTGCAAGGGCGTGATCGCCAGCGCGGAGTGACCGTCGCTGGCCGATCCGCCGCTGTCATCGGCAAGGATCGACGCTGTCCCGGTTATACCCCAAAGCCTGGCGACGGACACAAGCGCAACGGGTAGGTGTGTCAGAACGTGGTGGCGTTCCAATCTTTATTAACTTTCCCGATGCCTCCTGGTGATCGACGTACTTGCCGACCACCGCGATGGTGACCTGCGGTTCCGCAGAGACAAGCCCGCTCCCGGTTCCTGGTCTGGTCTGGTCTGGTTTGGTCTGCGAGTTCAGCATGTCTGCCCTGTGCTCGCGCAGTGGTACTGGCGTGTCATCGGCTCACGCTTTTAATGCCGCATAGCCTCGCATGCGCAGCAAGGCCATCCGATCAATCGACAAGTGGGTGGAATCGCCGACAGGCCGATGTGTGCCTGCAATCGCTGAAAGCCCCTCTCCCCTCGGGAGAGGGGTTGGGGTGAGGGTATGGTTACTCAGTTAACCAGCCGCCTCCGCACCCTCATCCGGCGCTACGCCCCACCTTCTCCCGAGGGAGAAGCGAAAGGCCGCCCAACTGCACTTACTTCCCGCGCTCAAGCACCAACAATGGATCGATACGCACATCGAACCAATTCATCCCCCAATGCAGATGCGGCCCGGTCGCCCGCCCGGTCGCTCCCACTGCAGCAATCACCTGGCCTTGTTCCACGCGATCGCCCACTTTGACGTCGATCCGCGACAGATGCAGAAAGTTGGAGCTGATGCCGAAGCCGTGATCGAGCAGCACCGTGCCGCCGGTCAGATACAGATCCGGCGCGGCAAAGGTGACGACTCCAGCAGCCGGCGCCTTGACCGGCGTGCCGCTTGGCACGGCGATGTCCATGCCCGAGTGCCCCGCGCCCGGCTGGCCGTTGTACACGCGCGCATTGCCAAAGCGGCCGCTGATGCGGCCTTGCACCGGCCAGATGAAGGGTTGTGCAAAATCCGTGCGGGCATCGTCGCGATCGCGTGCGGCGGTGACTTGCGCCTGCTCGCGCTTGATGCGCTCGGCAATGGCCGCAGGCGGGTTCACGGTCTTGGGCGGCACGCCGTTGACGCGCTCGGTGGGCCAATCGCGCGGCGTCACTGCGATGCTTCTGGTGCGCTGGGTGCCATCGGGCAGGGTGATGTGCACCTGCAGCGGGCCGGTCGCGTCGCGGCCGATGCCGAACACCACACTGCCGTAGCCACTGACGCGCAAGGTGCGCCCCGCATATTGCACGGTGCTGCCGGCAGGCACCTTGCCGATCACCATCGCTCCTTGCGAGGCGCTGGCCGGGAACACCACGCCAGCTTCGCTTATGGCCTGCGCCTGCACTGCGCCCGCACTCAGCATGGCCGGCACCAACGCCAGCCATGCACCAACCAGTGCTGCGCGCATCAGCGGTCGAAGGTCAGGCGCTGGCCAGCGGCACTGCCGACCAACTGCTCGCCGTCCCACACCTGCTGCCCGTTGACCCAGGTCGCGGCAATGCGCGAACGGAACGTGGTGCCCTCGAACGGCGACCAGCCGCATTTGGACAGCACCTGCTCGCGCTTCACGGTGAACGGGGTGTTGTCGATCATCACCAGATCGGCGAAATAACCTTCGCGCAGAAAGCCGCGCTCTTCCACATCGAACAACTGCGCCGGCGCGTGCGCGAACTTCTGCACGATACGGGTGATCGGCAGCTTGCCTTCATGCACCAGCTCCAGCGCGGCGACCAGCGCGTACTGCACCAGCGGCAGGCCGGACGGCGCCTGCGCGTAGGGCTTCTGTTTCTCTTCCCAGGTATGCGGGGCATGGTCGGTGGCGAGCACGTCGATGACGTCTTCGGCCAGCGCTTGGATCAGGGCCAGGCGGTCGTCGGCGTCCTTGATCGCGGGGTTGCACTTGATCAGGTTGCCCAGCCGCGCGTAATCGCTGCGGTCGAAGCGCAAGAAGTGGATGCAGGTCTCGGCAGTGATGCGCTTGCGCAGCTTGCCGTCGGCGTCCACCAGCGGGCCGGCTTCGAACAGCCCCAGCTCGTCGGCAGTGGAGATATGCAGCACATGCAGGCGGGTGTTGTGCTTGCGCGCCAGCGACACGGCCAGCTGCGAGGACTTCAGGCAGGCCTGCCGCGAGCGGATGTCCGGGTGCATGTCCGGGGTCAGCGCATCGCCGTACGTTTCCTTGTACTGCGCCATCGTCGCGTCGATGGTCGGGGTGTCTTCGCAATGGGTGATGATCGGCGTCGGCGCGTCGCGGAAGATCGCGTCCAGCGTCTGCGGGTTATCGACCAGCATGTTGCCGGTGGAGGCGCCCATGAACACCTTGATGCCCGGCGCGGTCTTGGGGTCCAGCGACTGAATCGCGGCCAGGTTGTCGTTGCTGGCGCCCATGTAGAAGCCGTAGTTGGCCCAGGCGCGCCCGGCGGCGGCATCGTACTTGGACTGCAGCGCGGCCGCGTCCAGCGTGGGCGGGTTGGTGTTGGGCATGTCCATGAAGCTGGTCAGCCCGCCAGCCACGGCGGCGCCGGATTCGCTGGCGATGTCGCCCTTGTGGGTCAGGCCCGGCTCGCGGAAGTGCACCTGGTCGTCGATCATGCCCGGCAGCACCCAGCGCCCGGCCGCGTCCACCACGGTGTCGCCGGCGGCGGGCGTGATCTTGCTGTCGATCCTGGCGATGCGGCCGCCCTCGATCAGGAGATCGGCGTCGAACTCCTTGCCTTCGTTGACCAGGCGGGCGTTGATGATGACGGTTCGGCTCATGGATGAGGTCCTTTGCAACTGCAGGAAGAAGGGGGGGACGGGGCGGCGGAGGCTGGCGCGTCGGGCACCGGATCGAAGCCGCCCGGATGAAAGGGATGACAGCGGCCGAGCCGGCGCGCGGCCAGCCAGCTCCCGCGTAGCGGGCCGAAGCGGCCGATGGCGGTCATCGCATACTCCGAGCAACTGGGCGCAAAACGGCAGCGCGGCCCGAGCAGCGGGCTGATGAACAGCTTGTAGAAGCGCAGCAGCGCGATGAGCAGGCGTCCGATCACTTGCCAATCATATGCCACTTGCATTAATAGGTGGTTGCCGGGGGTCCGTGGCGTACGTTATAAAGGCCCGCTTTCCCGGGCCCCGGGGGAACCAAGGATGAGCGTTTCGTGGCTGCTAAAAAACCTGCAAAAAAGGCCGTCGAGGCCGCCAAGAAGTCCGCCAAACCCGCTGCGAAGAAGGTAGCGGCGCCTGCTGCTGCAAAACCGGCTGCCAAGAAGGCGACTCCGGCTCCTGCGCAACCGGTTGCCAAGAAGGCAGCTGCGACCAAGACCGTTGCCAAGCCGGCGCCGGCCTCCAAGACCGCAGCGACCAAGGCAGCTCCGGCTGCCGCCAAACCGGCTGCCAAGCCGGTGGCGTCCAAGTCCGTACCGAAACCGGCTGCAAAGCCGGTTCCGGCCAAGTCAGTCCCGGTCAAGGCTGAGAAGCCCGCGCCCGCACCGGCCCCCAAGGCCGTCCCTGCGAAGCCGGCAAAGCCTGCGACCCCGTCACTTAAGAATCCCGTGCCCGTTTCGAAATCTTCCGCAAAAACGCCAACCAAAACCGAAGCCCCCGCCAAGCCCGCCGCGACCCGTCCGGTCGGCAAGGTGGCAGTGGCCGTGACTGCAAAGTCGTCCAGCCCGACGCCCAAGACCAAGTACAAGGTGGTCGACTACAAGATCGACGAGACCACCGGTCGCCCGATCCTCCCGCAGGGCTACAAGCCCTCGGCGGACGAGGAGTACATGAGCAAGCTGCAGCAGGAATACTTCCGTCAGCGTCTGCAGAGCTGGCGCAACGAGATGGTCGAGGAATCCAAGCAGACCATCGAAAACCTGCGCGAAGAAGTCCGCGATATCGGCGACGAAGCCGAACGCGCCACGCGTGAGACCGAAAACTCGCTGGAACTGCGCGCACGCGACCGTGCACGCAAGCTGATCTCCAAGATCGACAGCACGCTCAAGCGCCTGGAAGATGGCGACTACGGCTATTGCGTGGACACCGGCGAAGAGATCGGCCTGGACCGCCTGGACGCGCGTCTGACTGCCGAGCGCACCATCGACGCGCAAGAGCGTTGGGAGCATCTGCAGAAGCAGCAGGGCGACTGATCGTCTTCCGCCGTTCGCATAAAACCCCGCCATGTGCTGGGTTTTTTGTATGGGTGGCGGGTTGTTGCGGGACGTTGTCGTCATGCGCCGTTGCAGTGCGCCAGGCGACGCGGTGTGATGCGGAATCCGGTGGATCCCGTTGCATCGACCGTCGCGGCGCGAGTACGCGCAAGCGGCGCAGGGCACTGGCGGCATCTGCAACCAGCGCCTCGCCAGACTTGGCCTGGAGCGGCTGACAACACGTCGCGGGCACACCGGCAGCAGTTGCAGCCGATGCCTCGCCAGACTTGGCTTGAAGCGGCTGACAACACGCAGCGAGCAGTCATCAGGCAGACTTGGCCGTAGTGCTCAGAACCCACGTGCACACGTTGTACCTACCGTGCCGAGCACCGACTGCGCCCGTGTTGCAGTGAGCGCAGTCGTCTTGTCGGCTGCGCTTATTGCAGATCGCGCAAGTCCAGCTTGCGCAACCGCGGCGCCTTCCAGGCCGTGGTTGCCACCACGCCCAGGGTGACGCAGCCGCCGATGACGACCGCCGGCACCAGCCCGACCAGCCGTGCCATGACGCCGTCGTAGAACGCGCCCAGTTCGTTGGACGAGCCGATGAAGATGCCGTTGATCGACGACACCCGGCCACGCATCGCGTCCGGTGTGGCGAGCTGCAGGATGGTTTGCCGCACCACCACCGACACGCCGTCGCACATGCCGTAGACCAGCAGGATCGCCGCCGACAGCCAGAAGTGCCGCGACAGCCCGAAGGCGATGGTGCACAGTCCGAAGCCGGCCACCGACAGCATCAGGATGCGGCCGGCATTGCGCTGCAGCGGGTGCCGCGCCAGCCACACGCCGACCACGATCGAGCCCAGCGCCGGCGCACCGCGCAGGATGCCCAGTCCCTCGGGGCCGTAATGCAGGATTTCCTGGATGAAGGCGGGCAACATCGACACCGCGCCGCCCAGCAACACCGAAAACATGTCCAGCGCCATCGCGCCCAGCATGATCTGGTTGGAGAGCACGAACTGCGCCCCTTCGGCGATGCTGCGGAAGATCGGCGCACGCGGGCCGGCGTTGACCGGCTCGCTGACGCGCAACAACGCCAGGGCCAGGATCGCCACCAACGCCACGCCTGCGGCCACGCCATAGGCCAGGCCCTTGCCGCCCCAGCCGACCAGCACGCCGCCCAGCGCCGGGCCGATCACCATGCCGGCCTGGAAGGTGACGCTGCCGATGCTGGCGCCGCGTGCGAACGCTTCGCGCGGCAGCGCACGCGCGAACAAGGCGTTGTAGACCGGCGACAGGAACGAGCGCGCCGCGCCGGTCAATGCGATGGCGGCGTAGATCGGCCACACGCCTTGGATGGGCAGCCAGCCCTGCGCGACGGCCATCAACAGCAGCGCGGTAGCGACTAACCCCAGCACTGCGATCATGCCCAGGCGCCTGCGTGGCAGATGGTCGACCAGGTAGCCGGCAAACGGCGCGATGCAGAAGAACGGCAGGATTTCGGCAAGGCCGATCAGCCCGAGCGACAGCGGATTGCGCGTGATCTCATAGATGTGCCAACCGACCGTGACCGCCACGATCTGGTACGACAGCATCGCCGCGACGCGGTACAGCAACACCAGGCCGAAGCCCGGATGGGCGAACAGCGTGCGCAGCGAGTCGGTGGGCGAGGGCGTCGGTGTGCTCACTGTTGTGCGCGTGCGGTTTCACGGATGAAGGCCAACATGGCGGCCACACCGTTGCTGCGCGTTGGCGACAGATGCTTGGCCAGGCCAATGCCTGCGATGTAGTCCGGTTCGGTGGCCAGGATTTCCTGTGCGCTACGCCCGGAATACACGCGCAACGCCAGATAGATCAGCCCGGACACGATGGCCGAATCGCTGACGGCATGGAAGTCCAGCCGCTCGGCATTGCCTTCCGGCACGATCCACACCATCGACTGGCACCCGTGCAAGCGGTGTTCTTCGGTCTTCCACTGCTCGGGGAATGTGGGCAGCTTGCGGCCCAGATCGATCAGGTACTGGTAACGCTCGGACCAGTCGCCGAAGAAGGAGAACTCGTCGGCAATGGCGGCCTGCGCTTCGACGGCAGTGGGTTCAAGCGGGAAGGGGGTGGTGGTCATCAAAATTCCAGAATCGTTCGCAAAATCTAGGGGCATTCGGTCAAAGCCCCTCTCCCACCGGGGCGAGAAGGCGCGGTTTGCGCGCCATTGGCGCGCGTGCCTTGGAGCGCCCGCGCCGCCAGCGCGGGCCGGGGCGCGGAGCGGGGGTTGGGGTGAGGGTACGGGCGAAGCCTCGCTGGAATTCGATGCGGACTTCGTCCAGCCCTCAAAAAAGCGGTACACGCGGCTTCGCCTGCACCCTCATCCGCCCCTTCGGGGCACCTTCTCCCGCGCGCGGGAGAAGAAATCTGACGGACGCAGGCAAGAGGTCAGCTGCGCTTCCAGCGCACGCCTTGCGGGGTGTCTTCCAGCACGATGCCTTCGTCGGCGAGTTGCTTGCGAATGGCGTCGGCACGGGCAAAATCCTTGGCTTTCTTCGCCGTGCTGCGTTCTTCGACCAGGGCGGCGATGCGTGCATCGTCGCCGGCATCGGTGCCGCGCGAGAACCAGGCGGCCGGGTCTTGCTGCAGGAGCCCCAAGGCCAAGCCGGCGCCAAGCAGATCCGCCTTCTTAGAGCTTATTGCTGCATTTAATTCTGCTTTTAGCATCTCGAAAAAATCAAGTTCCGGCGTAAATTCCCGATCAACCCAGGCTTGTAACCTGAAGGGGTTAGTGAACTCTGGGAAACAATCTTTAAAATGTTGTTCGGCGTTGGGGCGTGACACTCGTCCTGATCGTTGGCGCTCTGCTAGTGCCGCACCAAGCGCAGCCTTGGAATAGCCCAGCTTGCCTCTAATGGATTTGGCGATTAGAGACAGTTCCGACAACGCAAGCGGAGTGTTGAGGTCGTCGTCCAAAGCAGTTTCTATCGGAGCTGGAATCACAGGTTCAGCAGTCACGTCTGCCAAGTCGCGCAGCGTCCCGTACAGGCCATCGAGCCGGGCGATCTGTGCCTGGATCAAGCCATCGGACCAATCCAGCGGCTGCCGGTAATGCGCGCTCAGCAACGCAAGACGCAGTGCTTCCGGCGGGTGTTTTGCGATCAGGTCGTGCACGGTCTCGATGTTGCCCAGCGACTTGCTCATCTTGGCGCCGCTGAAGTTGAGCATGCCGTTGTGTAGCCAGAAGCGGGCGAAGGTGGCGCCGCCATGCGCGCACTCGCTTTGGGCGATTTCGTTTTCGTGATGCGGAAACTGCAGGTCCACGCCACCGGCATGGATGTCGATGGTCGGGCTCAGGTGCGCGGCGGCCATCGCCGAGCATTCGATATGCCAGCCGGGGCGGCCGCGGCCCCACGGCGACTCCCAGCCGGGCAGGTCGTCGGTGGACGGCTTCCACAACACGAAGTCGCCGGGGTCGCGCTTGTACGGCGCCACGTCCACGCGTGCACCGGCCAGCATTTCATCGGGGTCGCGACGCGACAGCTTGCCGTAGCCGTCGAAACTGGCCACCGCAAACAACACGTGGCCTTCGGCGGCATAGGCATGGCCGTTGGCGATCAGCTGCTCGATCATCGCCACGATCTGCGGGATATGCGCGGTGGCTTCCGGTTCGATGTCCGGCGGCACCACGCCGAGCGCGGCCATGTCCTGGCGATAGATCGCCGCGAAGCGGTCGGTGATGGTGGAGATCGGGACGCCCTGCGCCTGCGCGGCGGCATTGATCTTGTCGTCCACGTCGGTGATGTTGCGTGCGTAGCGCAGCGCGCCATAACGGCGCCGCAACAGCGCGGCAAGCACGTCGAACACCACCGGGCCGCGGGCGTTGCCGATATGCGCGTAGTTGTAGACGGTGGGGCCGCACACATACAGCGTGGGGCAGGACGGATCGAGCGGCGCGAACGGTTCGACCCGCCGCGTCAGGTTGTTGTGCAGGCGCAGGCTCATCGGCATCTGAAAAAGGGTAACCACACGATTCTAGCCCCTTGCGGCAGGATGGCGAACCGGCACGCCGACACCGGCGACCGGATGGGCTGCGTTCAGCCCAGGAGATCGCAAGCTCCATACACTTACGTATTGCCTGGCTTCGCCACTTCGGTCCTGATGCGACTTCTTCTGTTCCCCACGCTGTGTGTGTTGGCCTGGCAGGCACTGCCGGCACATGCGGCAGAGCCCGATGCCAAGAACCGGGTCGTCGTCATCGAAAACGTCAAGCTGGACTACGCGCAGGTGCTCAATGTCGAGCCGGTCTATCAGACCCTGCGCGCCACGCGTATCGAAGAGCAGTGCGAGGCCGAACAGGCGACGCCGGTGCCGGTTGCGGCGATCGAGGACGAGGGCCGCATCAACCGCATGGTGGATTCGGTCAAGGAGATGTTCTCGCGGCGACCCGAGCTGGCCACGCCGGCGGCAGTGCCGCCGACCAGTACGCGCCGTAACTGCAAAGTGGTGGAAGTGCCGCGCGAGTTCCGGCGCCCGATCGCCTTCGACGTGGACTACGTCTACAAGGGCACCAAGTACCGCTCGCGGCTGCCGGAAGATCCGGGCAACCGGCTGCGCATCCGGGTGTCGGTGACCCCATACATTCCCGACGCCATCGTCGCGCCGCCGCGCTGAGGCGCATGGCGGTTGCGCCGTGCCCGCATGCATGCGAGGATTCGCGCCCTATGCAAGCAATCCCCTTTCAGCACGACACCAGCGCCGCCCGGATGGCCTCCGGCATGACCTCGCGTGCCCGCCGACCGGAATCCCACATTTTCGCTGGGTAACCGGGGCGTTTTGCTGTCCGTTCTGAAGACCCAGCCCACCGGCTGGGTTTTTTCGTTTTGGCGTCACAAAAGTTTCAACCGCAAGAAACGCGCATGTCGCGCACCCCGTCGCTCCTGGCGGACCACGCAGCAGAAGCACGCAGCAAAGGATCGATCGATGTCACTGAAGCACTTCTTGAACACCCAGGACTGGAGCCGCGCCGAACTGGACGCGCTGTTGACCCAGGCCGCGTTGTTCAAACGCAACAAGCTGGGAAGCGAGCTGAAGGGCAAGTCGATCGCGCTGGTGTTTTTCAACCCGTCCATGCGCACGCGGACCAGCTTCGAGCTGGGTGCGTTCCAGCTGGGCGGGCATGCGGTGGTGCTGCAGCCGGGCAAGGATGCCTGGCCGATCGAGTTCAACCTGGGCACGGTGATGGACGGCGATACCGAAGAGCACATCGCCGAAGTGGCGCGTGTGCTGGGCCGCTATGTCGATCTGATCGGCGTGCGCGCGTTTCCCAAGTTCGTCGACTGGTCCAAGGACCGCGAAGATCAGGTGCTGAAGAGTTTTGCCAAGTATTCGCCGGTGCCGGTGATCAACATGGAGACCATCACCCACCCGTGCCAGGAACTGGCGCACGCGATGGCATTGCAGGAACACTTCGGCACGCAGGATCTGCGCGGCAAGAAGTACGTGCTGACCTGGACCTATCACCCCAAGCCGCTCAACACCGCGGTGGCCAATTCCGCGTTGACGATTGCCACGCGCATGGGCATGGACGTGACCCTGCTGTGCCCGACGCCGGACTACATCCTGGATCAGCGCTATATGGACTGGGCAGCGCAGAACGTGGCCGAAAGCGGCGGCTCGCTGCAGGTGAGCCACGACATCGCAAGCGCCTACAGCGGCGCCGATGTCGTCTACGCCAAGAGCTGGGGCGCGCTGCCGTTCTTCGGCAACTGGGAGCCGGAAAAGCCGATCCGCGACCAGTACCAGCACTTCATCGTCGACGAAGCCAAGATGGCGCTGACCAACAACGGCGTGTTCTCGCACTGCCTTCCGCTGCGTCGCAACGTCAAGGCCACCGACGCGGTGATGGATTCGCCCAACTGTATCGCCATCGACGAGGCGGAAAACCGCCTGCATGTGCAGAAGGCGATCATGGCTGCCCTGATAGGCCGGGACCCGGGACCCGGGACCCGGGACCCGTAACAGCGTCGCTGGTGCGATCGCACTTTATTTTCAGTTCCAATCAATCGCCACAGGAGTTTTCTAATGTCGCAATCCAATGCTTCCCCGGGTCCCCGGTCCCCGGTCCCCGGTCCCGGCACCAAAGATATCGTCCTGGCGTTCTCTGGTGGCCTCGATACCAGCTTCTGCATTCCGTATCTGCAGGAGCGCGGCTATGCGGTGCACACGGTGTTTGCCGATACCGGCGGTGTGGATGCCGACGAGCGTGATTTCATCGAGAAGCGCGCCGCTGAGCTGGGTGCGGCCAGCCATGTCACCGTCGATGGTGGCCCGGCGATCTGGGAAGGCTTCGTCAAGCCGTTCGTGTGGGCGGGCGAGGGCTACCAGGGCCAGTATCCCTTGCTGGTGTCGGACCGTTACCTGATCGTCGATGCCGCGCTCAAGCGCGCCGAAGAGCTGGGCACGCGCATCATCGCGCACGGCTGCACCGGCATGGGCAACGACCAGGTGCGTTTCGACCTGGCGGTGAAGGCGTTGGGCGACTACCAGATCGTCGCGCCGATCCGCGAAATCCAGAAAGAACACACCCAGACCCGCGCCTATGAGCAGAAGTATCTGGAAGCGCGCGGCTTCGGCGTGCGTGCCAAGCAGCAGGCTTACACCATCAACGAGAACCTGCTGGGCCTGACCATGTCCGGCGGCGAGATCGACCGTTGGGAAGCGCCGGGCGAGGGGGCACGTGGCTGGTGCGCGCCGCGCAGTGCGTGGCCGATCGAAGCATTGACGGTGACCTTGAAGTTCGTCGAAGGCGAAGCGGTGGAACTGGATGGCAAGCCGCTGCCGGGCGCCAAGATCCTGGCCAAGCTCAACACCTTGTTCGCGCAGTACGGCGTGGGCCGTGGCGTGTACACCGGCGACACCGTGATCGGCTTGAAGGGCCGCATCGTGTTCGAAGCACCGGGCCTGATCTCGCTGCTCACCGCGCACCGCGCGCTGGAAGATGCGGTGCTGACCAAGCAGCAGAACCGCTTCAAGCCGGACGTGGCGCGCAAGTGGGTGGAGCTGGTCTACGAAGGCTTCTATCACGACCCGCTCAAGACCGATATCGAAGCGTTCTTGCAGTCCTCGCAGTCCAAGGTCAACGGCGAAGTGACGCTGGAAACCCGCGGCGGCCGCGTCGATGCGGTGGCGGTGCGTTCGCCGCACCTGCTCAACACCAAGGGCGCGACCTACGCGCAGTCGGCCGACTGGGGCGTGGAAGAGGCGGAAGGCTTCATCAAGCTGTTCGGGATGAGCTCGACGTTGTATGCGCAAGTGAATCGCTGAAGATCCAACGCCCCTCTCCTGCCAGGAGAGGGGTTGGGGTGAGGGGACGTGCGAAGCTCAGCAATGTTCGATTGCACGAAGCCTCGTTCGTCTGCTCATCCGCCCTTGCAACATCCGATTTCACCAGGCTTCGCCCGTACTCTCATCCGCTCCCTTCGGGGCACCTTTTCCCGCTGGGAGAAGTCGTTGTCGCAATGGAACCCATGACCGCACTGCGCATCAGCACCGACAAGCAGGAACTGGATCTGCCCTTGATCCATCACTTCCTCAGCGAGCAGGCCTATTGGTGCCTGGGTATCCCGCTGGACACGGTGCAGCGGGCGATCGCCGGTTCGCTGTGCGTCGGCGGCTATGTCGAGGGCGCAGGGCAGGTCGCGTTCGCACGGGCGATCACCGACGGCGCGACCTTCGCCTATCTGGCCGACGTGTTCGTGCTCGACGCGTACCGCAGCCGCGGCTACAGCAAGCAGTTGGTGGCAGCGATCATGGCCCACCCGCAGCTGCAGGGCCTGCGCCGCTTCATGCTCGCCACCTCCGACGCACATGCGCTGTACGCCCAGTACGGCTTCGCTGCGCCGACTCATCCGCAGTCGCTGATGGAAATCGCCCATCACGACCTCTACCGCACCAGTCCCCCGGCTGCCTGACCCACCATGACCGACCTGCTCCAATCCACCCTCGAACACCTGGAAACGCTGGTGTCCTTCGACACCCGTAATCCGCCGCGTGCGATCGCTGCCGAGGGCGGCATCTTCGATTATCTGCGTGCGCAGCTGCCCGGTTTCCAGGTCGAGGTGATCGACCACGGTGCCGGCGCGGTGAGCCTGTATGCGGTGCGTGGAAAGCCCAACTATCTGTTCAACGTGCATCTGGACACGGTGCCGGATTCGCCGCACTGGAGTGCCGATCCGCACGTGATGCGGCGCACCGACGATCGCGTGATCGGTCTGGGTGTCTGCGATATCAAAGGTGCGGCGGCGGCGCTGGTGGCGGCGGCCAATGCTGGCGATGGCGATGCCGCGTTCCTGTTTTCTTCCGACGAAGAGGCCAACGACCCGCGTTGCATCGCCGCGTTTCTGGCGCGCGGTTTGTCGTATGAGGCGGTGCTAGTGGCCGAGCCGACCATGAGCGAGGCGGTGCTGGCGCATCGCGGCATCAGTTCGGTGTTGATGCGCTTTGCCGGCCGTGCCGGGCATGCGTCGGGGAAGCAGGATCCGTCTGCAAGTGCCTTGCATCAGGCGATGCGGTGGGGCGGCAAGGCGCTGGATCATGTCGAGTCGCTGGCGCATGCGCGCTTCGGCGGCTTGACCGGCCTGCGCTTCAACATCGGCCGCGTCGACGGCGGCATCAAGGCCAACATGATCGCGCCGGCAGCCGAAGTGCGGTTCGGGTTTCGTCCGCTGCCGTCGATGGATGTGGATGGATTGCTGGCCACCTTCGCCGGATTTGCCGAGCCGGCTGCAGCGCAGTTCGAAGAAACCTTCCGGGGACCGAGCCTGCCGTCTGGTGATATCGCGCGTGCAGAAGAACGCCGCCTGGCCGCGCGCGATGTGGCCGATGCGCTGGACCTGCCGATCGGCAACGCAGTGGACTTCTGGACCGAAGCCTCGCTGTTTTCCGCTGGCGGCTATACCGCGCTGGTCTATGGCCCGGGCGACATCGCCCAGGCGCACACCGCCGACGAGTTCGTGACGCTGGAGCAGTTGCAGCGTTACGCCGAATCGGTCAACTGCATCATCAACGGCGCGCACTGACGCCGATTCCTGCGCCTGGCGCATCCTTCTCCTCTTTCGATCACGGCAATGTCCCTCTCCGCGCAGCCCCACAAACAGACCCGCCAGACCATCGTGCGCCTGCTTTCGAGCATGGCCAGCGCCAAGGAAATCAGCCAGTACCTCAAGCGCTTTTCGCAGCTGGACGCCAAGCGCTTTGCGGTGGTCAAGGTGGGCGGCGCAGTGCTGCGCGACGACCTGGACGCGCTGACGTCGTCGTTGTCGTTTCTGCAGGAAGTGGGCTTGACCCCGATCGTGCTGCATGGCGCCGGCCCGCAGCTGGATGCCGAGCTGTCTGCAGCGGGCATCGAAAAGCAGACCGTCAATGGCTTGCGGGTGACCTCGCCGCAAGCGCTGGCGATCGTGCGCAAGGTGTTCCAGGCGTCCAATCTGAAGCTGGTGGAAGCGCTGCAGCAGAACGGTGCGCGTGCGACATCGATTACCGGCGGCGTATTCGAAGCGGAGTATCTGGACCGCGACACCTACGGCCTGGTCGGTGAGGTCAAGGCGGTGAATCTGGCGCCGATCGAGGCCAGCCTGCAGGCCGGTTCGATCCCGGTGATCACCAGCCTGGGCGAAACCCCGAGCGGGCAGATCCTCAACGTCAATGCGGATTTTGCCGCCAACGAACTGGTGCAGGAACTGCAGCCGTACAAGATCATCTTCCTCACCGGCACCGGCGGGCTGCTGGATGCCGATGGCAAGCTGATCGATTCGATCAACCTGTCCACCGAATACGATCACCTGATGCAGCAGCCGTGGATCAATGGCGGCATGCGCGTTAAGATCGAACAGATCAAGGATCTGCTCGATCGCCTGCCGCTGGAATCGTCGGTGTCGATCACCCGGCCTGCAGACCTGGCCAAGGAACTGTTTACCCATAAGGGCTCGGGCACGCTGGTGCGGCGGGGCGAGCGCGTGCTGCGCGCGACTTCGTGGGCTGAACTGGATCTGCCGCGGTTGACGTCGCTGATCGAATCCAGCTTCGGCCGCACCCTGGTGCCGGATTACTTCGCCAACACCACGCTGCTGCGCGCCTACGTCAGCGAGAACTATCGTGCCGCGGTGATTCTCACCGACGAAGGTCAGTTCGGTGCAGGCCGGCTGACCTACCTGGACAAGTTCGCCGTGCTCGACGATGCGCAAGGCGAAGGCCTGGGCCGTGCGGTATGGAATGTGATGCGCGAAGAAACCCCGCAGCTGTTCTGGCGCTCGCGTCACAACAACCAGGTCAACATCTTCTACTACGCCGAATCCGACGGCTGCATCAAGCAGGAAAAGTGGAAGGTGTTCTGGTACGGGCTGGAGAATTTCGAACAGATCCAGCACTGTGTGGCGCACTGCGCGACGCGTCAGCCGACCTTGCTGGGCTGAGCGCAATGACACCCGCCGCCTTGCCACCGACTTGGAGCGAGATGCCCATCTTGCGCGGGCAGCACGCTACCCTGGAGCCGCTGCAGCCTGCCCATGCCGATGGCCTGCGTGCGGCGCTGGGCGACGGCGCGTTGTCGCGCTTGTGGTACACCGGCGTGCCGGCACCGGCCCAGGTCGATGTCTACATCGCGGCGGCAATGGCAGCCCGCGCCGATGGCACGGCGTTGCCGTTGGTGGTGCGCGATGTGGCAGGTGACATCGTTGGCTGCACGCGCTATTACGCGCTGGATGCCGCCGTGCCGCGGCTGTCGATCGGCTACACCTGGTACGCACCGCGTGTGCAACGCAGCGGCGTCAATACCGAAGCGAAGCTGATGCTGCTGCAGTACGCCTTCGAAACGCTGGGCTGCCTGAGCGTGGTGTTCGAAACCAGCTGGTTCAATCACACCTCGCGCGCGGCGATCGCGCGGCTGGGCGCAAAGCAGGACGGCGTCCTGCGCAATCACACCCGCCACGCCGACGGTACGCCGCGCGATACCGTGGTGTTCTCCATCATCGATACGGAATGGGCCGGGGTGAAACGCCACCTGCAGTTCCGCCTGGAAGCAAACGCATGAGTGTTCAAACAACAACCATCGGCATCGTTGGCGCCCGCGGGCATACCGGTTCGGAACTGATCAAGCTGGTCGTGGCGCATCCGCATCTGCAGCTGGTGTTCGTGTCCTCGCGCGAACTGGCGGGGCAGGCCGTGGCCGACCATAACGACGGCTATCGCGGCGATCTGCGCTTCGAGAGCCTGGGTGCCGACGCGGTGGCCGCCAAGGGCGCCGATGTGGTGATCCTGGCACTGCCCAATGGCAAGGCCGAGCCGTTTGTTGCCGCAATCGATGCGCGCCTGCCGCAGACGCTGCTGATCGATCTGTCGGCAGACTATCGCTTCGACCCTGCGTGGTATTACGGCTTGCCGGAGCTCACCCGTGGCAAGTATGCGGGGCAGCGCCGCATCAGCAACCCCGGCTGCTATGCCACTGCAATGCAGCTGGCGATCACCCCATTGCTGGATCAGCTGGCCGGCCCGCCGCAATGCTTTGGCGTGTCCGGTTATTCCGGCGCAGGGACGACACCATCGGACAAGAACAACCCCGAGCTGCTCGCCGACAATGTGATGCCGTATGCGCTGACCAACCACATGCATGAGCGCGAAGTGTCGGCGCAGCTCGGCGTGCCGGTGGAGTTCATGCCGCATGTGGCGCCGCATTTCCGCGGCATCACCATGACCGTCAACCTGTGGCTGCAGCAGCCGCTGACGCGCGAGCAGATACAGGCGCGCTATGCACAGCGTTACGCGGGCGAGCCGCTGATCGAGCTTGTCGACGAGGCGCCGTGGGTGAGCCGCATCGCCGGCAAACACGGCGTGCAGATTGGCGGCATCACCCTGGCGCCCGGCAACAAGCGCGTGGTGGTGGTGGCGACCCTGGACAACCTGCTCAAGGGCGCGGCGACCCAGGCCATGCAGAATCTCAACCTGGCATTGGGCTGGGACGAGTTGACTGCAATTTCGATGTGATTCTCGGGACCAGGGACCAGGGACCGGGGACCCGGGAAGAGCAAGGGCAAACGCTCTTAGCTTTTCCGGGTCCCCAGTCCCCGGTCCCCGGTCCCGCAAAAAGGACCCAAATGACTAATCTGTTGTGGCAAAAGCCCGGTGTTGCGGTGGACGCCAAAATCCAGACGTTTCTGGCCGGCGACGACGTGATCCTGGATCGCGAATTCTTCCTGCACGACATCGCAGCCAGCAAGGCGCATGCGCAGGGGCTGCAGCATATCGGCATCCTGTCGTTGCAAGAGCTGGGCGGCCTGAGCGAACAACTCGATCTGCTGGCGGCCGATTTTCGCAGCGGCGCGTTCGTGCTCGATGCGCAATACGAAGATTGCCATTCGGCGATCGAAGCGCGCTTGACCGAACGTCTGGGCGATGCCGGGCGCAAGATCCACACCGGGCGCAGTCGCAACGATCAGATTCTGGTCGCCACGCGGCTATGGTTGAAGGACAAGCTGCAGCGCGTGGCCGAGCTCAGCGGCGAGATCGCCAAGGTGGCGCTGGATCGCGCGCAGGCCGAAGCCGCATTGCCGGTGCCGGGGTACACGCATATCCAGCGTGCGGTGGTGTCGTCGGCGGGCATGTGGTGGGCGGGCTGGGCAGAGGCATTTATCGATAACGCCGTGCGCGCGACCGATACCCTGCACCTGGTGGACAGCAATCCGCTCGGCACCGCCGCCGGGTACGGCGTCAATCTGCCGCTGGACCGCGCGCATACCACTGCCGAGCTCGGCTTTGCACGTCTGCAGGTCTCGCCGATCTACGCGCAGCTGTCGCGTGGAAAATACGAGCTGGCCGCACTCGAAGCACTGGGCAGCGCCACGCTGGATTTGCGCCGTATCGCCTGGGATCTGTCGCTGTTCACCAGCGGCGAATTCGCTTTCGTCGCGTTGCCGGCGCAGTACACCACCGGCAGCTCGATCATGCCCAACAAGCGCAACCCGGACGTGATCGAACTGATGCGTGCCACCCATGCCAGCGTGGCAGCGGCGCGTACCGAGATCGAACAACTGCTGTCGCTGCCTTCCGGCTACCACCGCGATCTGCAGAGCAGCAAGGGCGCCATCGTGCACGGCTTCGGCCGTGGCCTGGCCGCGTTGGAATTGCTGCCTGCGTTGCTTGCCAATCTGGAGTGGCGCCCGGACAAACTGCATGCGGCGATAGACTCGGGCATGTACGCCACGGACGTGGCGGTGGAAGCGGCCGTGGCCGGCGTGCCGTTTCGCGATGCCTACAAGGCTGCCGCGGAAGCATCCGAGACCGCAGGACAGGGACGCACGCCGGAAGGCAGCCTGGCCGCGCGCGTCTCGCCTGGTGCCGCAGCCGATCTGCAACTGGATGTGTTGCGCGCGCGTTGGCAGGCGCTGCGCTGATGGCCATGATCAGCACCGACACGGCCGAGCATTACCCGTGGGGCGAGGCCTGCGAAGGCTGGCATCTGTTGCGCGACCCCAGCTTGAGCGTGCTCGAAGAACGCATGCCGCCAGGCGCCGCAGAGTTGCGCCATCGGCATAGTCGCGCACGGCATTTTTTCTACGTCGTGGCTGGTGAAGTGATGCTGCAGCTGGACGGTGCGCAACATGTGCTGCGCGTGGGGCAGGGCCTGCATGTGCCGCCGGGGTCTACCCATCAGATGCACAATCTCTCGGACGTGGAAGCGCGCTTTTTGGTGATTTCCGCACCGCATGGCCGCGAACGCACGTTAGCGGCCGCACGCATCAAGGACGCAGGCTGATGAAGACGCGCTATCTGGTGTTGGCGATCCGCAATGCCACGTTTCCCGCCGATGTGGTGGAGCCGCATCTGGTGTTTCTGGAGGAACTGCGAGCCACCGGGCAGCTGGAGTTGACCGGTGGTTTCAGCGATCGCTCCGGTGGAGCGTATGTGCTGGTCAACCTCGACAGTCTGGAGGAGGCCAAGCGGATCGTCGCGCGCGACCCCCTGGTGCTGCGCGATGCGTCCACACTGACCGTCTACGAATGGAACACGTTCTGAGCACCTTGGCCGCATGAGCACGCCCACCGGCACGTCATCGCGCTTTACCGAGCAACCGCTGCCGCCGTGGCGGCGTGCGGTGCTCAAGGTCGGCAGCAGCCTGCTTGCCGCCGATGGCGGCGGCCTGTCGCCGCGCTTTGCGCTGGGGTTGGCGCAGTTCGTCTCGGCCAATCTGGCGGCCGGGCGTGAACTGGTGATCGTGTCGTCGGGCGCGGTGGCCGCAGGCCGCGCAATCTTGCCGAAGGCTGCCGAGATCGGCGCGCCGATCGCAGCGCGACAGGCGCTGGCTGCGCTGGGTCAGGCGCAGTTGATTGCGCTGTGGCAACGCTTTTTCGAACGGCCGGTCGCGCAGGTGCTGCTCACGCACGACGACCTGCGCAACCGTCGTCGTTATCTCAATGCACGCGCCACCCTGGGCGAGTTGCTGCGGCTGGGCGCGCTGCCGGTGATCAACGAAAACGACACCGTGTCGGTGGACGAGCTCAAGCTGGGCGACAACGACAATCTGGCTGCAATCGTCGCCGCGCTGGTCGATGCCGATGCGTTGTTCATCGCCACCGACATCGACGGCCTGTACAGCGCCGACCCGCGCAGCAACCCGCTGGCGCGGCCGCTCGACGATGTTCCCGAGCTCACCCCACAGGTGATGGCGATGGCTGGCGGCAGCGGCAGCAGCGTGGGCACCGGCGGCATGCGCACCAAGCTCGAAGCCGCCGCAAAGGCCGGCGCGGCCGGCATCGAAACCTATCTGTTCAATGGACGCAGCAGCGAGGTGGTACGCGGGCTGGCGCAGGATCGCCTGTGCGGTACGCGCATCCACGCCGCACGCACGCGCATCGCGGCACGCAAATACTGGCTGCGTCATGCACCGGTGGAGGCGGGCGCCATCCTGATCGATGCGGGCGCTGCAACCGCGCTCAGCGACAAGGGCGCCTCGCTGTTGCCGGGCGGCGTGGCCGGTGCCGAAGGCGACTTCCGTCGCGGCGACATGGTGGAGATCCGTCTGCGCGATGCCGATGGCGAGCGGTGTCTGGCGCGCGGCGTCAGCCAGTATTCGGCGCTGGATATCCGCCGGATTGCGCGCCGCCACTCGCGCGAGATCGATGGCGTACTCGGTTACAGCTATGGCGAGAACGTGGTGCATCGCGACGATTTGGTGCTTTTGTAGCGGGGATTCGGGAATGGGCATTCGGGATTGGCAACAGCATGTGCATTGCATTTCTCAAATGCCGCTTCTACGTCCCAGCGACTGATTGCCTTGCGGTGATAAAACGATAGCCCTGCTTTTGCGAATCTTAAATTCCCAATCCCAAATCCCGGCCCCCAAATGACCATCAAAACGCTCGCCCTGCAATGCCGCGATGCCGCGCAGGTACTGTCGCAACTCTCTGCCGACGCAAAGCAGTCCTTGCTTGAAGCGATGGCTGCGGCGCTGGAAGCCGATGCCGCATTGATCCTGGCTGCCAACGCGCGCGATCTTGAGGCGGCGCGTGCGAAGGGAACGGCCAGTGCCATGCTCGATCGGCTGGCGCTGGACGACACGCGCCTGGCCGGCATCGCGGCGGCATTGCGCGAGGTGGCGCAGTTGCCGGACCCGGTCGGTCAGATCACGCGCGACGACACGCGCCCCAATGGCATCCGCGTGCAAAAGGTTCGTGTGCCGCTGGGGGTGATCGCGATGATCTACGAGGCCCGCCCCAACGTCACCGCCGACGCTGCGGCGTTGTGCATCAAGGCCGGCAACGGTGTGATTTTGCGTGGTGGCTCGGAGGCGATTCACTCCAACACCGCGATTGCGCGCGCACTGCAGAGAGCATTGCGCGAGGCCAATGTGCCCGAGGCCGCGTTGACGCTGGTCGAGGACCTGCGCCGCGAGACCATGCTGGAGCTGCTGCAACTCAGCGATATCGTCGACCTGGCGATTCCGCGCGGCGGCGAGGGCCTGATCCGTTTTGTCGCCGAACACGCGCGCGTGCCGGTGATCAAGCATTACAAGGGTGTGTGCCATCTGTTCGTGGATGCCTCAGCCGACGTGGACCTCGCCGTGCGTCTGCTGGTCGATGGCAAGGCGAGCCGGCCATCTGCGTGCAATTCGCTGGAGACCTTGCTGGTACATGCAGACATCGCCGAGCGTTTTCTGCCGGTTGCTGCGCAAGCGCTGCGCGAACGCCATGTGGAGCTGCGGGGCGATGCGGCAACGCGTGCATTGCTGCCCGATATCGCGGCGGCCAGCGACGAGGACTACGCCGCCGAATTTCTCGATCTGATCCTGGCGATCCGCGTGGTGCCGGATCTGGACACCGCGCTGGCGCATATCCGCCAATACGGCTCGGACCACACCGAAGTGATTGCCACCGAAGACGCCGCAAACGCCGAGCGTTTCGTGCACGCGCTACGCTCGGCGGTGGTGATGGTCAACGCCTCTTCGCGCTTCTCCGATGGTGGCGAGCTTGGCCTGGGCGCGGAGATCGGCATCTCGACCACGCGTCTGCACGCGTATGGCCCGATGGGCCTGGAAGCGCTCACCGTGGAGCGCTTTGTGGTGCGTGGAGAGGGCCAGGTGCGGCACTGACGTGGCGTCCGTTGCCGGTTAGTCGTGTGGCGCTGTTCATGGCAGCGCCACTGGCCGACATCGCCTCGATCATGTGGCCGTCTTTTCTCCTCCAAGCACCTTGCTCATCCATTCATCGCTTGTGGGGGAAACGAAGCCAGTTCCTGACAGCCACACCTGCTTTCCGGCGCGGTCCCACTTTTCCATCTTTTCTTTGAATTGGGCGGGATAGTCGTTTGCACTGCAGGCGATATTGCACCAGGGGTCGCACACATAGATGTCCGCGTTCCAATCTGTCATGTCCGGAGGCAAGGTGCCTGCGCGTGGCACTGGGCCGACGATCGCAGTGGCGTGGGCTTGTCCGCCGAAGAAGGCAAGGCGTGCGATCAGGTTATAGTCTTGCTGCAAATAGTGGACAGCCAGGGTAGCCAGTTCACCGCAGTTGTGCGCGTTGCCATCCATGGCCGCCGACACCACGTCCTCTTCCAGGTCTTCCACCTGCTGTCGCATCCGGGCGATCTCTGAGGTCGCGTTGTGGATTCGAAAGGCCTCCTCGAAGCCAGCGTTTCTCTTTTTGTTGCTCGATTTCAAGCGGGGCGCTTTGTAGTACTCGGCCCTGATGGAGCGCATGACGTCTCTGACAGCATTGAGGCTCGGCGAGAGTGGAGGCTGTTGTGAAGACGATCTACCCGCACTCCTGCTATGACTCACGTTGCTCAGTCCTGCCAACACGCCCGTTGTTTGGTCGTAGCTGTTGACGTGCTGCACAGTGCTGCCCGCTGGCAGCTGCTGGGCCGGAGAGCTTTCGGTATATGTGAGTCTTCCCGAATTGACACGATCGACGGAACCGCAAATACCCATGGATGAGCACCTGATTGTTGAAGTCCACTTCATGATGTGCGCGAACATCCTCTTCTAAAAATGGAAGCGCGAAGCGATTGACTTGTGTGCGAATCGTCGACATCAGCATGGCATCCAGCACGCAATCTGCGACCGATGGAACATTTCGCTACTTGGAGCGGCTAACAAAACGCAGCGAGCAGTCGTCAGGTGGGCGTGGGCGGCGCGGAGGAACCGGAGTGTACGCGTGGTACATGCCGCACCGAGCACCGGCCGCGCCCGCCTGGCGGTGAGCACAGTAGTTTTGTTAGTTGCTCTCAATTGTTGACTCTGATCGCCTGCGATCTGGCGAGGGTGATGGGCTGGCCACTGTTCTTACTAGGTCCACTGCGCTTCCGAGCTGAGCGATACTGGACTTTGGTGGTTCGCATGCCAGGCGTCGCCTGCTGCCGGTCTCGGTGGTCCCAACCCGCCCACCACGACCTTTGACACTCCCCCGGCAGCCCGCCACCTGCCTACAGTCGACAATTACCCCGCACGTTCCGGAGTCGTCGATGCGCAGCTTTGCCGCCTGCCTGCTTGCCACCGCCATTGCTGCCGCCACCGGCAGCGCCTTCGCTCAGACTTCGCCGATGACGCCGGACATCACCGGCAAGCCGTTCGTGGCAAGCGACGCCGCCAACGACTACATCAAGCGCGAGGTGATGATCCCGATGCGCGACGGCGTGAAGCTGCATACCGTGATCGTGGTGCCCAAGGGCGCACGCCATGCGCCGATGGTGCTGACCCGCACGCCCTACGATGCCAGCGGCCGTAGCGAGCGCCTGGCATCGCCGCACATGAAGGATCTGCTGCCGCTCGGCGACGATGTGTTTGTGGAAGGCGGCTACATCCGCGTGTTCCAGGACGTACGCGGCAAATACGGCTCCGAAGGCGACTACGTGATGACCCGCCCGCTGCGCGGCGCGCTCAATCCCAGCGCTGTGGATCACGCCACCGATGCGTGGGACACCATCGACTGGCTGGTCAAGAACGTCGCCGAATCCAACGGCAAGGTCGGCATGATCGGCTCGTCCTACGAAGGCTTCACCGTGGTGATGGCGCTGACCCACCCGCATCCTGCATTGAAGGTGGCCGCGCCGGAGAGCCCGATGATCGATGGCTGGATGGGCGACGATTGGTTCAATTACGGCGCGTTCCGCCAGGTCAACTTCGACTACTTCACCGGACAGCTCAGCAAGCGCGGCAAGGGCGCCGGCATCCCGCGCCAGGGACAGGACGATTACAGCAATTTCCTGCAGGCCGGGTCGGCCGGGGATTTCGCCAAGGCGGCAGGGCTGGAGCAATTGCCGTGGTGGCACAAGCTCACCGAACACCCGGCCTACGATGCGTTCTGGCAGGAGCAGGCGCTGGACAAGGTGATGGCGCGCACGCCGCTCAAGGTACCCACGATGTGGCTGCAGGGCCTGTGGGACCAGGAAGACATGTGGGGCGCGATCCACAGCTACGCGGCAATGGAGCCGCGCGACACGCGCAACACGCTCAACTATCTGGTGATGGGGCCGTGGCGGCACAGCCAGGTCAATGCCGAGGCCGGCACATTGGGTGCGCTGACGTTCGATGGCGACACCGCGCGTCAGTTTCGCCGCGATGTGTTGCGCCCGTTTTTCGACCAATACCTGGTGGATGGCGCGCCCAAGGCGAGCACGCCGCCGGTCTTCATCTACGACACCGGCGAGAACCGCTGGGATCGCCTGCAGTCCTGGCCGCGCAGTTGCGACAAGGGCTGCGCGTCGGCGAGCAAACCGCTGTATCTGCAGGCCGGCGGCAAGCTGTCCTTCGACAAGCCCGCTGCCGGGCAGAGTGCGTTTGAAGAATACGTTTCCGACCCGGCCAAGCCGGTGCCGTTCGTGCCGCGCCCGGTGGATTTTGCCGACCGCAGCATGTGGACCACCTGGCTGGTGCACGACCAGCGCTTTGTGGACGGCCGCCCCGATGTGCTGACCTTCGTCACCGAACCGCTGACCGAACCGCTACAGATCGCCGGTGCGCCGGATGTGCATCTGCAGGCGTCCACCAGTGGCAGCGACAGCGACTGGGTGGTCAAGCTGATCGATGTGTACCCGGATGAGATGGCGTCCAGCCCGAAGATGGGCGGCTATGAGCTACCGGTGTCGCTGGCGATCTTCCGCGGCCGGTATCGCGAGAGTTTCAGCGCGCCCAAACCGCTGGCGGCCAATCAACCGCTGGCGTTCGAGTTCGGCCTGCCGACGGCCAATCACACCTTCCAGAAGGGCCACCGGGTGATGGTGCAGGTGCAATCCAGCCTGTTCCCGCTCTACGACCGCAACCCGCAGACCTTTGTCCCGAATATCTTTTTCGCCAAGCCGGGCGATTATCAAAAGGCCACCCAGCGCGTCTACGTGACGCCGGAGCAGCCCAGCTACATCAGTCTGCCGGTGCGTTGACCGCACGGGCGCCGCGTGTCGGCGGCGCCCACAGGTCTTCTAGCAGCTGCGGGCGGCAGACCACCCAGGCGGCAGCCAGCTGCACCACGATGCAGATCACCAGAAACACGAACGGCGAGGTCCAGCCGCCGCTGTGCGCATGCAGCCAGCCGAACAGGAACGGCCCCAGGCAGCTCACCGCATAGCCCACGCCTTGCGAAAAACCCGAGAGCGCGGCCGAGCCGGCGGCGGTGCGGCTGCGTTGGTTGACCAGCACCAGCGCCAGCGGGAAGGTGCTGGGCCCCAGGCCGAGCAAGGTCACCCACAGGATCGGCGCCGCCAGCGGTGCCCAGCACAGCCCGGCGAACGCGACCAGATGGCAGGCCGCGCACAGCAGCACGATCGGGAACGGGTTGCGCATGCGCACTGCCAATGCCGGCATGGTCAACGCGCCGACCATGCCCAGCGCGGCGAACAACGCGACCATGGTGCCGCCGAACGCGGGCGAGGCGCCGGCCTCGCGCAGCAGCGTGGGCAGCCAGGTAAACATCGAATAGGTCACCAGCGAGGTCATGCCGAAGGTGATCGCCATGCTCCAGCCCAGGGCGGTACGTGCGACCCGGCCTTCGGCCTCGGGAGTCGGCGTGATCGGCGCCGGGCCGGTGGCGCGCAGACGGCCCTGATTGGTGTGCACCAGCGCCCAGGCCGCCAATGCGAGCAGCGCGGGCAGCACCCATACCACCATCGAGCTGCGCCAGCCCAGCGCGTCGGCCACCGGCACCGCCAGCAACGCAGGCAACAGGGTGCCGACCTGAAGCACGGTGATGTACAGCGTACTGACGCGGCCCACGCGGTCGCCGAAATAGCGCTTCACCAACGGGGGCAACACCACATTGCCCATGCCCATGCCGGCCAGCGCTACCAGCGAACCGGCCAGCAGCCCGCCAGTGCCTGGCAATAATGGCCGTAATGCCAGCCCGAGCGTGGCCAGCGCCATCGACGCCAGTGCGGTGCGCAGCAGGCCGAAGCGACGAAGGACCGCTGGCGTTGCAACGCCGGTCAACGCAAAGGCGGCAGTGGGCAACATGCCGAGCGCGCCCATGGTCGGCGCACCGAACGCGTATTCGTCGGCGATGCGTTCCAGCAGCGGAGTGAGCGAGGTCACTGCCGTGCGCAAGTTGAATGCGGACAACAAAATGGCGGCCAGTACCAGACCACGCCCACGCAATTGGGCAGACGGGGACGAGGCGGCGGTGACAACAGACATGACAGACCATCCGCACCGTGCACAGCCGTGCGACGGCGCCTGAAAACACAAAACCGGCACAAGGCCGGTTTTGTGTTTTGAAACTGGTCGGGGAGACAGGATTCGAACCTGCGACCTCTACGTCCCGAACGTAGCGCTCTACCAGACTGAGCTACACCCCGAAGGAGCCGCGTATGCTACATAGGGAATGCGGAATCGGCAAGCATTTGCCGCAATTATTTTTCCTGCGGCCGGTGCGCATGCTCGGGCTCGCGTGCTTCGAACCACATGCCGTTGAGCACCGCGGCCAATGCCGCCAGACCGGTGCCGAGAATCCAGGCGAAGTACCACATTAGTTGTGCTCCTGAAAAACGTTGAGAGAGTGGGAAGGCGAGCGCGGCTGCGACGACGTGCTGGCGTCGCAGCCGTTGCGTCAGCTAATACGCATTGGGAGTGGCTGAGAGTTCCGCGGCAGTGACCTTGCCTCTGAGCACGCGATACACCCACGCCGTGTAGGCCAGCACGATCGGCATGAAGACGGTGGTGGCCAGCAGCATGATCCACAGCGTGAGGCGACTACTGGAGGCGTCCCACAGCGTCAGGCTGGCGCTCGGTGCAGTGGACGACGGCAGCAGGAACGGGAACAGCGCAAACCCCACGGTAAAGACGATGCCGACGATGGCGCTGGCCGACGCAATGAACGCCAGTCCGCCGCGTCGCGCGCGCAACAGCACTGCGCTCATTGCGAGCCCGAGCAGGCCGAGCAGCGGCGCCATCAAGGTGGCCGGCATGCTGCTGTAGTTGTGCAGCCAGCCACCGGCGGCCGTGAGTGCTGCGGTCTTGGCCAGTGGATTGGTCTGCGCATCGGTCGCCAGCACCGATGTCACCGCATAGCCCGGCAAGCCAAGCGCCACCCAGACACCGGCTGCAGCAAACAACGCCACCGCCGCCATCGCGGCGATGCTGCCGATACGCGCTGCGCGTTCGGCCACCGGTCCATCGGTCTTGAGCACCAGCATCGCCGCGCCGTGGGCGATCAGCATCGCCACGCTGAGTAGACCGGCGAGCAAGGCAAACGGCGTCAGTAGCCCGAACAGATTGCCGGTGTAAAACGTGCGCATGCTGTCGTCGAAATGGAACGGCACACCCAACACGACATTGCCGACCGCCACGCCCATGATCAACGCCGGAACGAACCCGCCGACGAACAATGCCCAATCCCAGCTATTGCGCCAGCGTTGGTTCACCAGCTTACCTCGGAACTTGAAGCCGACCGGCCGCAGGATCAGCGCAAACAACATCACGAACATCGCCAGATAGAACCCGGAAAAACTCACCGCATACAGCGGCGGGAACGCGGCGAAGATCGCGCCGCCGCCCAGGATCAACCACACCTGGTTGCCTTCCCAGACCGGGCCGATGGTGTTGATCACCAGCCGGCGTTCGGCATCGTTTTTGGCAACGAACGGCAGCAGCGCGCCGACGCCCAGATCGAAGCCGCCCATCACTGCGTAACCGGACAGCAGCACGCCGAGCAGCAGCCACCAGATCACGCGCAAGCTTGTGTAGTCGAGCAAGATAAAATCCATCATGGTCTCTCCTGGGTTACGGTGCACTGCCGGCCATGACGCCCGAACTCAACGGTGCGTGATTCAACGAGGCATGAGCGTGCGGCAGGGAAGGCGACGCATTGGGTTGCGTCGGCGGGAACAGCGCATCCGGGCCAGTGCGGATGGTCTTGAGCGACAACTTGATCGCAATCACCAGCAGCGTGGTGTACAGCGCGGTAAAGCCCACCAGCGTCAGCACGATCTCGTACAGATCCAGACCCGATGCGGCGTAGAACGTGGGCAGCACGCCTTCCACCGCCCACGGCTGGCGGCCATACTCGGCCACGAACCAACCGCATTCGATCGCGATCCACGGCAACGGCAGCGTCCACACCGCCAAGGTCAGGAACCAGCGCTTCTCCTGGAAGTTGTGCTTGCAGGCGAACCAGAACGCAATGGCGAAGAAGGCGATGAGATAGATGCCGATGCCGGCCATGATGCGGAAGGTCCAGAACAGCGGCAGCACGCGTGGCACCGTATCCATCGCCGCCTGCGCGATCTGCTCGGGCGTGGCATTGCCGATATCGTCGCGATAACGCTTCAGCAGCAAGCCGTGGCCCAGGTCCTGCCAATGCGCGTCGAAGACCTTGCGCGCTTGGGCATCATTGGTGTCGGCGCGGATACGCTGAAGCGCGCCGTAGGCGATCTGCCCGCCGCGGATGCGATGCTCGGCGCGTCCAACGAGTTCCAGGATGCCGGGGATGGGCGTATCCAACGAACGTGTGGCGATCAGCCCCATCAGATACGGAATCTTGATCGCGTAGTCGTTGCGATGGGTCTGCTGATTGGGAATGCCGAAGGCAGTGAAATCCGCCGGCGCGGCTTCGGTGTCCCACATTGCCTCGATCGCGGCCAGCTTCATTTTCTGATGTTCGTTGGCGGCATAGCCGCTCTCGTCGCCCAGCACCACCACCGACAGCGACGACAGCAGGCCGAAGGCCGCGGCCACCGCAAACGAGCGGCGTGCCATCTCGGTGTGCTTGCCGCGCAGCAGGTAAAACGCGCTGATCGACATCACGAACACCGCGCCGAGCACGTAACCGGCACTGACGGTGTGCACGAACTTCGCCTGCGCCACCGGGTTGAACAGCACCGCCATGAAATCCACCACTTCCATGCGCATGGTGTCCGGGTTGAATACCGCGCCGGTCGGGTTCTGCATCCAGCCGTTGGCGATCAGGATCCATAGCGCGGAGAAGTTGCTGCCCAAGGCCACCAGCCAGGTGGTGATCAGGTGCTGCACCTTGCTCAGGCGATTCCAGCCCAGGAAAAACAGGCCCAGAAAGGTCGCTTCGAGAAAGAACGCCATCAGCCCTTCGATCGCCAGCGGTGCACCGAAGATGTCGCCCACGTAATGGCTGTAGTACGACCAGTTCATGCCGAACTCGAACTCCATCACGATGCCGGTGCCGACACCCATGGCGAAGTTGATGCCGAACAGCACGCCCCAGAACATGGTCATGCGCCGCCAGATCGGCTTGCCGGTCATGACGTAGACGCTTTCCATGATGCCGAGCAGGAACGACAGGCCCATGGTCAGCGGTGGAAAGATGAAGTGGTACATCGCGGTGACTGCGAATTGCAGTCGCGATAGTTCGACAACGGTCGAGTCGATCATGGCGGGGTGGCCTGGTTGAGTATCGGTGAGCAACGTGGCCGATCATCTGCCGTCGCCGCGTTGCGCGCGTTGATCCAAATCAATGCGGCCCCGATCGGGTGGGGCACACTGTCCATCCCGCAGTGGGCAGTGGCGACTTAGAGCAGCTAACAAAACTCCTGTGCAGCCGCCAGGCGGGCGCGGCCGGTGCTCGGAATCGGCATGTACCACCTGTACACTCCGGTTCCTCCGCGCCGTCCGCACCCACCTGACGACTGCTCGCTACGTGTTGTTAGCCGCTCTTACAATCGCCTGCGATGCACCGCCTGAAGAGAGCCATGTGAGCCAGCCCAGCGTGCAAGCCAGCGAAACGCCCGCCCAGCGCCGTCAACGCGGCCAATGGCTCGATGCGCTTGCCGCACCCGCTGCACGGGCCAGGCGGCTCTCCGGCGTGGCGGTGGCGCTGTCTGGCGTGTTGTTGCTTGCGCAATCGGCGGCCATTGCGTGGTTGGTGCAGGCGGTGCTGGTGCAGCACCTGGCGCTGGCGCCGCTGCGTCATGTGGGCATCGGGTTGCTGCTCGCAATGCTTGGGCGCGCCGTGCTCACGGCCTGGGCGCAAGCATTGACGGGCGAAGTGGCCGATGTGGCCAAGCGCGAACTGCGCATGCGCATTGCGCGTCGGCTTGTGCGGCACGGGCCGCTGTGGTTACGCCGGCAACGCAGCGGCGAACTGGGCGAGTTGAGCCTGGCGCATACCGATGCGCTGGACGGCTATTTCGTCGGTTATCAGCTGGCGCGCACCGAGATGACGCTGGTGCCGCCAGCGATCCTGATCGCGGTGTTTTCGGTCGACTGGGTGGTGGGCTTGGTGTTGTTGCTGACCGCGCCGTTGATTCCCTTCTTCATGATGCTGGTGGGGTGGGGTGCGGAGGCCGCAGGGCGCGAGCAGCTCGGCGAGCTGGCGCGGATGGGCGGGCACTTTGCCGATCGTCTGAAGGGGCTGGGCTTGCTGCGGGTGTACGGGCGCGGGGAGGCCGAATTGGGCGGTATCGCCGCAGCGGCCGAGGGCGTGCGCGAGCGCTCGCTCAAGGTGCTGCGCATCGCGTTCCTGTCGTCCACTGTGCTGGAATTCTTCGCCTCGGTGAGCGTGGCCATCGTGGCCTTGTACTTCGGTCTGAGCTATCTGGGCATGCTCGACCTGCACGGGTTGCCGTCGCTGGGCGCGGGCATGTTCTGCTTGCTGTTGGCGCCGGAATTCTTTGCGCCGTTGCGGCGTCTTGCAGCGCATTACCACGACCGTGCCAATGCGCTGGCCGCCGTGACCGAGGCCGAGCGGTTGCTGGAAGGTTTTGTGACCGAAGCCGATGCCAGTGCCCCAGTTGCAGCGCCGCCGCCGCGCGCTTTGGAGTCTGCGCAGGCGCATGCGCCGTTGCTGCAGGCACATGGTCTGGCGCTGCGTCCGCTTGGCGCGCCGCACACGGTGATCACGCAGTTTTCGCTGGACCTGCAGCCCGGTCAGCGCGTGGCGGTGATCGGTGCCAGCGGGAGCGGCAAGAGCACGTTACTGGAAGGGCTTGCCGGCTGGCTGCCACCGGAAGCGGGCAGTGTGGTGCTGCGCCCTGGCACGCGTGTGGGCTATGCCACGCAGCGGCCGTATCTGTTTCACGGCAGCATTGCCGACAATCTGCGGCTGGCCGATCCGCAGTCCAGCGATGCGCAGTTGCATGCAGTGGCCGATGCGGCGCAAGTCATGCGCTTTGCCGCGCAGCTGCCCGCGGGCCTGGATACGGTGATCGGCGAACGCGGCTTTGGCCTGTCCGGTGGCGAAGCACGACGTGTGGCATTGGCGCGGCTGCTGCTGCGCGCGCCGGATCTGCTGCTGCTGGACGAACCCACCGCGTTTCTCGACCCGGACACAGAAGCGGAATTGCTGCGCGCACTCGGGGTATTTGCACGCGGCCGTGCAGTGGTAGTGGCGACGCACAGCCCTGCAGTGATGCGCTGGGCCGATACGGTGATCGATCTGCGTGGCACCACCGTGACGGCGAGCGCGCCATGAACGACGCACGCCACGATCGTCTGAGCGAGGTGTTTCGCCGGCATGCCTGGCGCTTGCTGCTGTCCGCGCTGCTGGTGCTGGTCACCATGCTGGCCGGAGTGGGTCTGTTGAGTCTGTCCGGCAGCTTTCTCACTGCGGCGGCATTGGCTGGCGTTGCCGGCATGGGGGCAGGCTTCAATTTCTTCTCGCCGTCGGCAGGCATCCGCGCATTGACGTTTGCGCGCATCGTGTCGCGCTATGGCGAAAAATTGATCGGCCACGATGCCACCTTGCGTATCGCCCGCGATCTGCGGGTGTGGTTCTTCCGTCGTGCGTTGCCGCTTGCGCCGGGGCGGTTGTCGGCCACGCGCACCGGCGATCTGTTGGCACGGTTGATGTCCGACATCGGCGAAGTCGATGGCCTGAGCGTGCGCGCGCTTGCGCCGCTGACGGCGCTGCTCGGCATCTGGTTGGCCGGTGCGGGTGCCGCTGCGTTGATCTATCCGCCGGCCGCATGGTTGTTGCTGGCGCTTGGTGTGCTGATTGGCGGGCTGGTGCCCTGGCAGGTTGCACGTGGTGGCGCGCAGCGCGAGCAGCTGCGCGCGCAGCAACGCACGGCGTTGCGCACGCAGGCGTTCGAAGGCCTGGAAGGTGCGGCCGATCTGGCGGCGGTCGATGCGCAGGGTGCCTGGCTGCATCAACTCGACGCCACTGCGGCAGCAGTGATGGATGGCGACCGCGTGCAGCGCCGTCGATTGATCGCCGGCAACCTGCTACATGCGGCGTGCGGTGCCATCGGTCTGGCCGGCATGTTGTGGCTTGCTTTGAGCGCCGCCGAGCGTGGGCTGATTGCAGCGGACATGGCCGCAGGCCTGGTGTTTCTGACCATGGCGCTGCTGGAGGTATGGGCGGGTGCCGGGCTGGCCTTGCAGGCACTGCAAAGCGCACGCGTCGCAGCGCGGCGCCTGCAGTCCATCGTCGATCAAGCGCCGTCGGTCAGCGATCCGGTGCAGGCACTCGACGTGCCACGCACAGGCACGCTGCACCTGCAGCAGGTGTCGTTTACATGGCCCGGTGGCGTGCGGCCGGTGCTGCACGCGCTCGATCTGACACTGGCAGCTGGCGAACGCATCGCCATCAGCGGCGACAGCGGCAGCGGCAAGAGCACCTTGTCCGCGCTGCTGCTGCGGCTATGGGACCCGCAGGCCGGGCAGGTGAGCTACGCCGGCATCGATCTGCGTCACTGCGCGCAGGCGCAATGGCATCGACGCATCGCCTGGTTGCCGCAGAACGCGCCGGTGTTTGCCGGCAACGTGCGCGAGAATCTTGCAATCGGCGATGCCGATGCCGACGATGCCGCCATGTGGCGGGTATTGGAGCAGGTGCGCCTGCACGACTGGGCCAGCGCGCAACACGGTCTGGACACCTGGGTGGGCGAAAACGGCGCCACGCTCTCCGCAGGCCAGGCACGCCGCCTTGCGCTTGCGCGTGCGCTGTTACGCGATGCTGCCATCCTGCTGCTTGATGAACCCACCGACGGCCTGGACGTGGACACGGCGCATGCCCTGTTGCTCGATCTGTCCGCCGCGCTTGGCCAGCGCAGCCTGGTGATGATCACTCACGACAGCGTGCCTGCCGGCGTGGTGCAACGGCGCTATCGCATGCGTGCCGGGGTGCTGGAGCCGCTGCCGTGACAGGTATTTGATCGTGATCGGCGAGAGTTGTCGCCGCGCAACCGCTGACTGCGGTTTATAGGGCCTGCATTACGCGGAGCGATACACCGCCCATGCAAGCACCGCGCTGTTCGCGATCGCCGTGGCCCAGAAGGTGATCTGGAAAGAGGTCTTGCTGGATTTGTGCCGGAACAGCGACTGCGCCAACAGCGCGCCCGGCCAGCCACCGAGCACTGCAATGCCGTGCAAAGTGGTCTCCGGCGTTCGTCGCTGGCCGCGGGTTGCCGCGGTCTTGTCGCGCCGGTAAGCAATCAGCGCCACGCTGCTGGCAGCCGCGTACCAGACTGCCACCCAGACCGGCAGCAGACCTGCTGCGACGATGCTGGCCATGCTTACCGCAAACAGCGCGGTCAACGTCTTGCGCGGCACCACGCGGCGCGCGCCTGGCCTGGATCTGGAAATCAGCAGGCGTCCAGAAAAGCGCGCACCGCCGGGCCGAAGCGGGCGAAATCCACCAGAAACGCATCGTGGCCTTGCGGCGAATCCAGGCCGATAAAGCGCGCATCCGCGCCGCCTGCACGCAACCCTTCGGCAATCTGTTCCTGCTGCTGCACCGGGAACAGGATGTCGGTGTTGGCACCGATCGCCAGTGCGCGTTCGATGCGGATGTTCGCCAGGCCGGCCAGCACCTCGGCCTCGGTGGAGACGTCTGCAGCCGGCGTGCTGTCGGCGGCCTGCGCGGCAGCGATGGACGACGCATCCACATAATCGGCCAGATCGAACCAGTCCATCGAGCGGCTCAGATACAGATAGCAGTTGGGATCGAAGAAGCGCACGAAGCGACGCGCATGGCCTTCGAGATAGCTTTCGACCTGAAATTCCAGGCCGAACGGATCGTCGGCGGCCTGTTCGGAATCCAGCCGCACCCGGCCAAAGCGGCCGTCCCATTCCAGCGCCGAGCGGTAGGTGATCACGCCGAGTTTGCGTGCCATGCGCATGCCCGATTCCGGGTAGCGCGTGTCGTCGTAGTGGCCGCCGTTCCAGTGCGGATCCAGCCGGATCGCTTCGCGCTGCAGCGAGCGGATGGCAATGGAAAACGGCAACGCCTGTGCGCTGCCGGAGATGTTGATATGGCTGCGCGCAATGCCGGGATGCCGCAGCAACAGCGCCAGCGCGGTCATGCCGCCCATCGAGTTGCCGATCAGGCAGGCGAGCTGTCCGATACCCAGCGCACGCACGACATCGGCTGCTGCATCGGCAACATCCTCGATCGACAGGTCCGGGAAGGTCAGGCGATACAACTGCCCGGTTGCCGGGTCGATGGAGGCAGGCCCGGTGGAGCCCTTGCAGCTGCCCAGCGAATTGACGCACACCACAAACCAGCGCTCGGTATCGATCGGCTTGCCCGGCCCCAGCATCGCGTCCCACCAACCCGGCTCGGGGTTGGCCTGATTTGCAGCCGCATGCGCGTTGGGCGACAAGCCGGTGACGATCAGCACCGCGTTACTGCGATCGGCAGCCAGCGTGCCCCAGGTTTCGTAGGCCACACGGGCCTGGTATAGCTCACCACCGCGCTTCATCGGAAACGGCGAAGGCAGGGAGTGGAATAACGTGCCGGCAGGGATGAATTCAGTCATGTCGCAATTCTATCCGGCGTGGCGGCGGGCGGCGTGGTGAATCGGGATGGGGACTCGGTTTGAGTCCTTGCGTTGTGTGATGCCAGCTTTTAACGCAATTGATCTGCGGCTTCGTTGCAGGGCCCTTGCCCGCTCACCATCGCAGGACACGCTGCAAGTACGTCCATGTAAGCTCCTTGGCGGCATCCATGCCGCCAAGGGTCCTGCGACGGTGAGCGGGCAAGGGCCAGTCCAGACGGTCGGCGTGCCTGGTCAAGAGCCATGCGTGATGAGGCTTGTTTGCTCATGATGCGCCGGCCCAACCTTCGACGCATGTCGAGCGACAAGCAGCTTTTCACGCGACTGCCGACCAACTATCTGGCGTGGTGTCCTTGCCGATTACGGGCTCGTTGGCGGCATGGATGCCGCCAACGAGCCCCCAGGGATGGGTTTACGGCGTGTCCCGCGAGCGGCGAGGGCACTACGCCCTCGAGGTGTTTGCTTTTGCTGTAGGGCCCTTGCCCGCCCACCATCGCAGGACACGCTGCAAGTACGTCCATGTAAGCTCCGTGGCGGCATCCATGCCGCCAAGGGTCCCGCGACGGTGAGCGGGCAAGGGCCAGTCCAGACGGTCGGTGTGCCTGGTCAAGAGCCATGCGTGATGAGACTTGTTGACTCATGATGCGCCGGCCCAACCTACGAGGCATGCCGAGCGACAAGCAGCTTTTCACGCGACTGCCGACCAACTATCTGGTGCGGTGTCCTTGCCGCTTGCGGGACCGTTGGCGGCATGGATGCCGCCATCGAGTCCCCAGGGATGGGTTTACGGCGTGTCCCGCGAGCGGTGAGGGCACCGCGCCCTCGATGCTGCGGCCCCTTGCCCGCTCACCATGGAGGGACACGCTGCAAGTACGTCCATGTAAGCTCCTTGGCGGCATCCATGCCGCCAAGGGTCCCGCGACGGTGAGCGTGCGAGGGCCCGTCGAGATGGTCGTGCGCAGGTGCTGGCATGGAATGCAGTATGTGTCGAGCAATCAGCGCCCGATCACCAGTTCCACATCCGCCTTGGCGGGCAACTCCACCGTCACCGGGGCACTTTCCACATCGTCGGCCTGGCGCATGGCATTGCCGCTGCGCGACAAGCGCGCCAGCACTTGCACGGTGTCCAGCGACGACAGCGCACGCGTCGGCATCGGGCTGTCGCCATCGTCCAGGGTGATGGTCAACGGCAGCTCGCTGAGCGTGTGCTTTTCCACCGCAACCGGCATCGGCGTGCCGGCTGCGCGTGCGATCACGAATACGCTGGTGTCGCCAGGCAGGCCAGCACGCTGCGCGAACGCCGCATCCAGCGACACGCGCACGCTGATGCGCTTGCCGGCAGATGTGTCGGCGGTGGGCGAGGGTGTCAGCGGCGCAAGTTTGGCTTCCTGCCGCGCAGCGTTGATCTGTTCGAGCAGGCCGGGCCGGGTTGCGGCATCGACCACGCTCAGTAACGGCTCCCAGGTTGCGCTGGCCTTGGCCGGTTGACCGGCCTGACGCTGCACCACGCCGAGAAACCAGCGTGCGCGTTGATGGTCCGGTTGCACCACCAGCGCGTGTTCGAGCAGACGCATCGCCTCCGGGTCCGGGCGGCCGCTGTCGTCGGCGAGCATGCGCGACTGCGCGGCCGCCACCAGCACGTCCGGCTCGTCGGGGCGCAGCGCCACCGCGCGCGCAAACGCGTCGCTGGCCTCGGCGAATTTCTGCTGGCTGGACAACGAGCGCCCCAACAACACCCAGCCTTCGGCCTGATCGGGGTTGCGCGCCAGGGCGGTACGCAGCTGCACGATGGCCTCGTCCAGGGTGCGTGGCGTGGCCGGGCGGTCGGCGACCTGTTCGATCGCCGACGGTGTGCCGACCAGCCAGTACAGCGCCGCGCTTGCTGCCAACAGCAGCAGCGCAACGCTGGCGGTGACACCGCGTGCTTCGCGCCACAGCGGGCGCAGCGCCACGCCGAAGGCGAGCAGCGCGACCACCGCAACCGCAACGACAAAGCCGACCATCACCACTCCTGCTCATCGGCGGGCAACGCGGGCGCCGCCGCGCTGCGTCGACGCACCACCACCATCACCACCACCCCGCCCAGCAGCAACACCAGCAACGGGCCGAACCACAGCAGCCAGGTGCGCGATTCCACCTGCGGGCGATACAGCACGAACTCGCCATAGCGGGCGACCAGAAACTGCCGGATCTGCGCATCGCTGCGGCCTTCGTGCATCAAGGCCAGTACCTCGCGGCGCAGGTCCTGCGCAATCTGCGCGTTGGAATCGGCCAGCGACTGGTTCTGGCACTGCACGCAACGCAGCTCGGCGGTCAGCGCATGAAAGCGCGCTTCTTCGGCTGCCGAGCGGTATTGCAGCGGCGACGGATCGCCGACCGGCTGAGCCAGGGCCAGCCAGGGCAACAGCAGTAGCGTGAGCAGCCAGGCGCGCATCATTGGGGGGCGTGCAGGTCCGGTGCGGCGGTGGGCGAGCGCTCGATCTTGCTCAGCATCGGAATCAACTGGGTGTCGATAATGGATTGGGTGAGCATGCCGCTGTATTTCCAGCGCACCACGCCGCGTCCGTCGATCAGAAAGGTTTCCGGCGCGGCAGCGATGCCGAAGTCGATGGCGGTGCGCCCGTCCTTGTCTGCGACCACCAGCAGATACGGGTTGCCCAGCTGCTCAAGCCAGCGCAAGGCATCGGCGCGCTCGTCCTTCCAGTTGTAGCCGATCACGCGCACGCGCTTGGTCAACGCAAAGCGGCTCAATACCGGGTGTTCTTCGCGGCAGGCCGGGCACCAGCTGCCCCACACGTTGATGATGTACGGCGCGCCGCGCAGCTCGCGCGCACGCACCACGATGCTGGGGTCGTGCAGCAGCGGCAGCGCGAACTCCGGCGCCGGTTTGCCGATCAGGGCCGAGGGCAGGGCATCGCGATCGCCCTGACCGGAGCGCACCACCGCGTAGACCAGCAGCGCTGCAAGTGCGAGCAGCAGCACGATGGCGCCCACGAGTACGGCAGTGGGCAGGCGGGGCGAACGTGACTCAACCATCTTGGATCTCCGGAGAACGACGAAAACGCCGGTCGGCCGCGGTGACCAGGCCACCGAGCGCCATCAGCAAGGCCCCCAGCCAGATCCAGCGGACGAACGGTTTGAGGTGGACGCGCACCGCCCAGGCCTGATTGCCCAGCGGTTCGCCAAGCGCGACATACAGGTCGCCGAACGGGCCGGGGCGGATCGCCGCCTCGGTCAAGGTCTGCCCGCCGCTGGCATAGCGCCGTTTTTCTGCATGCAGCACGCCCACCGGCGTATCGTCCTTGAACACCTGCAGGTTGGCACGGTCGGAGACGTAATTGGGCCCGCGCAGTTCTTGCACGGTGTCGAAGTGCAGCGCGTAGCGACCGATCTGCACCTGCTGGCCAGGCGCCAGCGCGACTTCGCGTTGCAGGCTCAGCGACTCCACCAGCAAGGCACCGGCCAGAAACACCGCAACGCCCAGATGCGCCAGCACCATGCCCAGCATTTCGGCCGTGAATTTGCGCCCCTTGGCCGCGCGGCGGGTCCACAGAAAGCGCGCCGTGCCAAGCATCACCCAGGCCGCGCCGGCCACGCCGATGGCGGCTTTGAGCTGGCCTTGCGGCGCCATGAACCAGGCCAGCACGCCTGCGGCAAGCGCCAGGCCTGCCCACGGTGCCAGCATCGCCAGCGGCCGCGATGCCTGCTCACGCTGCCAGCGGGTGAGCGGGCCGAACGGCAGCAACGCCACCAGCGGTGCCATCAACACCACGAACAAGGTGCCGAAGTAGGGCGGGCCGACCGACAGCTTGCCCAGGCCCAGTGCATCGGCCAGCAACGGATACAGCGTGCCCAGCAGCACCATCGCGCAGGCGCAGGTGAGCAGCAGGTTGTTCAACAGCAGCAAGGTTTCGCGCGAGCTGCCGGCAAACGCGCGGCGCGGGTCGTTGCCGGCGGACATGCCCGGCGCGCGGAGGGCGTACAGCAGCAATGCGCCACCGACCACGATCAGCAGAAACACCAGGATGAACAGCCCGCGCGACGGGTCGGCAGCGAACGAATGCACGCTGGTCAGCACGCCCGAGCGCACCAGAAAGGTCCCCAGCAACGACAACGCAAACGCCGCAATGGCCAGCAACAAGGTCCAGCTGGAAAAGCTGCCGCGTTTTTCGGTGACCGCTTGCGAATGCAGCAACGCGGTGCCGACCAGCCACGGCATGAAACTGGCGTTTTCCACCGGGTCCCAGAACCACCAGCCGCCCCAGCCGAGTTCGTAATACGCCCACCAGCTGCCCAGCGCGATGCCCACGGTGAGCATCGACCACGCCACATTCGTCCACGGCCGTGTCCAGCGCAGCCAGCGCGCATCCATGCGGCCTTCCAGCAGCGCGGCGATGGCGAAGGCGAACGGCACCGCAAAGCCGACGTAGCCGCAATACAGCATCGGCGGATGGATGATCAGCCCCGGGTCCTGCAGCAGCGGATTGAGGTCGGCGCCTTCCAGCGGCACCGGCAGCAGCCGCGCGAACGGATTGGAGGTGAACAACAAAAATGCCAGGAAGCCGATGCTGATCAGTGCCATCACCCCCAGCACGCGCGCGATCACCTGCGCCGGCAACTGCCGCGACCACACCGCCACCGCGCCGGTCCACAGCGCCAGCACCAGCGTCCACAGCAGCAGCGAGCCTTCGTGTGCGCCCCACACCGCCGAGTAGCGGTAGATCACCGGCAACAGGCTGTTGGAATTTTCGGCGACATAGCGCACTGAAAAGTCCTGCACCAAGAACGCATGCGTCAGCAGCGCGAAGGCCGCGGCGATCAGGCCCAGCTGCACCAATGCTGCCGGGCGCGCCACCGCCATCCAGCTGCGGCGCCCGCGCTGCGCGCCAGCCAGCGGCAATGCGGCCTGCACCAGCGCGACCAGCAGGGCGAGGACCAGCAGAAAGGTGCCGAGCTCAGGAAGCATGGGGAACTCGGGATTGGGAGCAAAGACGCATAGACCGCTGCCGCGAACCGTCAATCAAGAAGCAGAGCAGGCCGGACACAGGGGCGTTACCGGAACACGTGTTTAATGTTGTGCTGCGACGTGTTGCCGGAACACGCAGCTCCCATCTCGCGGTGCCAGGTTGATTGGTGTGCGCGGCCGCGCGGCGGCGTGCTGCCTGGCGGAACTGGAGCGACAGCATCAAAGACGGGTAAGCCGTCAACGCGGCACCATCCGCGCCGATGTCAGGGCCCTCACTTGCCTGCGCTTGCCGGTGATCCGGTCTGCCGCCACTGCTTCCGACCGTCACTGCGTCACCTTGCCTGGGGCCACCTGGTGCTTGCGATGCGCGCTGCCCATCTTGTCGGCCACTTCCTTCGGCATATAGGTTTCATCGTGCTTGGCCAGCACGTCTTCGGCCACGAACACGCCCTGCTGCATGCGACCGGTGGCGACCACGGCCTGACCCTCGCGGAACAGGTCCGGCAGGATGCGGTCGTAGCGCACCGCCAGTTGCGCATCGCCGTCGGTGACGCGGAACTGCGCTTCCAGCGAACCGGAGGCGCGTTTGAACGAGCCTTTTTCCACCATGCCGCCGAGCCGGAACCGGGCGTGGTCGCCGGCATCGCCGCGCAATACCTCCGACGGCGTGTACAGATATGCCACGTTGCGCTGCAAGGCCATCGCCACCAGCGTGGTCGCCAGCCCGGCGGCCAGCACCAGCGCCAGCACCAGCCACAACCGGCGGCGACGTTGCGGGTTCATCGGGTCAGCTCCGCATCGCTGGGCAGCGTGCGCTTGCGCTCGCGCAGGCGGCGCGCCTGCGCGATCTTCAGCGCACGACGCACTTGCCAGCGGCCGGCGATCAGGTCCCACAGCAGCACCAGCACAAACACCGCGTAGGCGGCGATCACGTAAGGCAGATAGCTCATGCTGCGCCCTCGGCATCGCGCACGATCCAGGCCTTGCCGGCCTCGCGGCGCAGGTTGTCGGCGCGCGCGCGGGTCAGCAGCGACCCGGCGAACCAGAACTTGGTGCCGATCACCATCAACCACAGAGGCAGCAGCATGCTGGCATCGATGGTGGACGGGCCGAGCAGACGAATGCTCTGGCCCTGATGCAGCGAGTTCCACCACACCACCGAATAGCGAATCACCGGCAGCAGCGCCACACCGACGATCGCCAGCAACGCAGCCGCACGTGCCGCCTGGCGACGGTCGTCGATGGCGTGATACAGGCCGATCACGCCCAGATACAAGAACAGCAGAATCAGTTCGGTGGTCAGGCGCGGGTCCCAGTCCCACCAGGCGCCCCACATCGGCTTGCCCCAGATGCTGCCGGTGAGCAGCGTGATCACGGTGAATGCCGCGCCGATCGGTGCGCATGCCATTGCCAGGATCTCGCACACCTTGATGCGCCAGATCAGCGCGATCGCCGCATACAGCGCCATCAGCCCGAACACGAACAAGCTCATCCACGCGCTCGGCACATGGATGTAGAGAATGCGGAAGCTATCGCCTTGCTGGTAGTCGGCCGGCACCGCAAACAGCGCCTGCCACATGCCTGCGCCCAGCAGCAATGCCGCCAGCGCGTAGCACCACGGCGCCCAGCGCGCGGTAAATCGGTCGAAGATCGGAGGTGAGGCGACTTGGTGGAACCAGCGGACGACGACGTTCATGCGATGGCGATGGCTCTTGGCGTGGCGATGGCTTTTTGCATGGAGACAGCTCTCGGTACGACACCGCCGAACGACTTACGGTGTCCTATCAATGGCGCATCTGCAACATCGATCAGCTGAGCGAAATCCGGATCGCCGCCGCTGCCGCCAACGGCGCCAGCACAATGCCGATCACCAATCCGGCGCCCAACAACAACAACGCACCCACCGCATCCTGTCCTTGCCCGCTGGCCGCAACGCTGCCGGCGCCGAACACCAGCACCGGCACATACAACGGCAACGCCAGCAACGCCACGAGAATACCAGAGCGTTTCATCGTTACCGTCAGTGCCGCAACCACTGCGCCCAGCAGGCTCAATAACGGTGTGCCCAGTACCAACGATGCCAGCAGCACCGGCAATTGGTCATGCGGCAGGTGCAGCAATTCGCCCAGCAACGGCGTCACTGCGATCAGCGGCAAGGCGCTGGTCGCCCAATGCAGCAGCACGCGCACGGCGATCAACCACGCCAACGGCACCGGTGCCAGCAACCATTGCTCCATCGAGCCGTCTTCCACGTCGCTGCGGAACAGCGCATCCAGCGACAGCAGGCCCGCCAGCAGCACCGACAGCCACAGCACCGCCGGCGCCGCCTGCGCCAGCAGGTCCGGGCGGCCACCCAGGCCCAGCGCAAACAACACCACGATCAGCAGCGCGAACAAGGCCGGCTGCAGCGCGTCGCTGCGACGACGCCACAGCAATTGCAGATCGCGACGCAGCAGCGCGCGCGCGGCCTGCAGCAACGACGGTTGTGGCGAGGGCGTGCTCATGCTGCGGCCTCCAGGGTGAGCATGCGGGTGCGCACCGGCGGGGCCGCGTAGGCGCCATGGGTGGTGACCAGCGCCGCGCCGCCACCGCGCAGATGCGCGGAGATCATCCGGTTGACCAAGGTGATGCCATCCAGATCGAGGTTGGCGTAGGGCTCGTCCAGCAGCCACAACGGCGCAGGCGACAACCACAGCCGCGCCAGTGCCAGCCGCTTGCGTTGCCCGGCCGACAACTGCCGCACCAGGGCATCTTCGTAGCCGGCCAGGCCCACGATGGCCAGCGCGCTGCCGGGCATCTGCTTGGCCCGCCGGCCATGCAGGCCACACAGAAAGTGCAGGTTTTCCAGGGTGCTTAGATCGGCCTTTAGGCCGGGCAGGTGCCCCAGGTAGGCCATGAAGCGACTGCGGTCGCTGCGCCGGGCGGTCTTGCCGTCGATCTGGATTTCGCCGTGATCCACATGCAGCAGGCCGGCCAGCACCCGCAGCAAGGTGGTCTTGCCGGCGCCGTTGTCGCCCTGCACCAGCAGGGCTTCGCCGGCATCGACATGGAAATCCAGCGGGCCAAAGACCGGCTCCTCATTGCGGCTGAAGGCCAGCGCGCGCGCCGCCAGCAGCGGGGGCGCAGTGTGCAGCGGTTCGATCATCGGCGCAGCGGGCTCCCGTCGCAGGACGGCATGGGGAAGGGCGGGACAGGGCGCGCATTGTAGCGACGATGGCCGCGGCACGGGCGCATCGCAGCGGCGCGATGTGTCCGGGAACGCTGTTTTGCGGTGAGTCTGGCGCAACCGCGCGGTCGCTTTGCGTACACTCGCGGTCCCCCGTTTCTTGTTCCGGACAGGCACGATGCCCCTCACGACCAAGCTGCCCAAGGTGGGCACCACCATCTTCACCGTCATGTCGCAGCTGGCGGCCGAACACGGCGCGGTCAACCTGGGACAGGGCTTTCCCGATTTCCCGGTGCCGCAGCGCCTGGTCGATGAACTGGAAGCGGCCATGCGCGCCGGCCACAACCAGTACCCGCCGATGACCGGTGTTGCGTCGCTGCGGCAGGCCATCGCCGGCAAGGCCCAGCGCTGCTACGGCGCACAGGTCGATGCCGACACCGAAATCACCGTCACCAGCGGCGCCACCGAAGCGATCTTCAATGCCATTCACGCCGTGGTGCGGGTCGGCGAAGACGTCATCGTGCTGGATCCGGCCTACGACTGCTATGAGCCGGCGATCGATCTGGCCGGCGCGCGTGCGGTGCATGTGGCGCTGCACCCGCAGACCTTCGCGGTCGATTGGCAGGCGCTGCGTGCGGCGATCACACCGAAGACGCGGCTGCTGATGATCAATTCGCCGCACAACCCGTCCGGCGCGATGCTCTCGGCCGAGGACATGCAGACGCTGACCGAACTGCTGCGCGGCACCGAGATTTTTCTGCTCTCGGACGAGGTCTACGAGCACATCGTGTTCGACGGCCGCCGTCACGAATCGGTATTGCGCTGGCCGGAACTGCGCGAGCGCGCGTTCGTGATTTCCAGTTTCGGCAAGACCTACCACTGCACCGGCTGGAAGATCGGCTACGCCATCGCACCGCCGGCGCTCACCGCCGAATTTCGCAAGGTGCATCAGTACAACACCTTCACCAGCTTCGGCCCGGCGCAGCACGCGTTCGCCGCGATGATCCGCGACGAGCCCGAGCACGACGAGCAGCTTGGCGCGTTCTATCAAGCCAAGCGCGACCGCTTCCGCGAACAGCTGCTGACCACGCGCCTGCTACCGCTGCCGGTGCCCGGCGGCTATTTCCAGCTGGTGGACTATTCGGCCATCAGCGATCTGCCCGACACCGAATTCGTAAAGTGGCTGACGATCGAAAAGGGCGTGGCCGCGATTCCGCTCTCGCCGTTCTACGAACAGGCACCAGCCGGTCAGCGACTGGCACGGCTGTGCTTCGCCAAGAACGATGCAACGTTGGATGCGGCGATCGAACGTTTGCAGAAGCTCTGAGGGCCGGGAATGGGGAATCGGGATTGGGGAATCGTAAGAGCGTTACTGGACTCCTTCTCGATTCCTGCCGGCCCGGGAAAGGGAATCGTGAGCGCGTCGCGGGTGTCCTGCTCGCCCCTCCGACTTTGTCACCCACTTAGCGCACAGACACCACCACAGCCGCTCTACCCATTCCCGATTCCCGACTCCCCATTCCCGAGCCTCATATGCACGACCTCCGCATCTCCCTGATCCAAGGCGACACCCGTTGGCATGATCCGGCCGGCAATCGCGATTATTACGGCGCGTTGCTGCAGCCGTTGGCCGGGCAGACCGATCTGGTGATCCTGCCGGAGACCTTCACCAGTGGGTTCTCCAACGAGGCCATCGACAAGGCCGAAGGCATGGATGGGCCGACCGTGGAGTGGGTGCGTGCTCAGTCGGCGCGGCTGGGCGCTGCGGTTACCGGGAGCGTGCAGTTACGCACGCCCGAAGGCGTGTTCAACCGGCTGCTGTGGGCCACGCCGGACGGGGCGCTGCAGTCTTACGACAAACGCCATCTGTTTCGCTTCGGCAACGAGCATCTGCGCTACGCGGCCGGGCGCGATCGCCTGTGCGTGGACTGGAAGGGGTGGCGGATCAATCCGCAGATCTGCTACGACCTGCGCTTTCCGGTGTTCTGCCGCAACCGCTTCGATGTCGAGCGGCCGGGCCAGCTGGATTTCGATCTGCAATTGTTCGTCGCCAACTGGCCGTCTGCGCGCGCGTATGCCTGGAAGACGCTGCTGCGCGCACGTGCGATCGAAAACCTGTGCTTTGTGGCTGCGGTCAACCGCGTCGGCGTAGATGGCAATCAGCTGCACTACGCCGGCGACAGCGCGGTGATCGATTTCCTCGGCCAGCCGCAGGTGGAAATCCGCGAGCAGCCGCAGGTGGTCACCACCACCCTCAGCGCCGTCGCACTGGCCGAGCACCGCGCACGCTTCCCGGCAATGCTGGATGCGGATCCGTTTTCGTTGACCGAGTAGGGCGGAGTCGGCGGTCGGGATTAGGAATGAGAGATTAGGGATTCGCCACAGCGAGCATGCTGCCGCCTGCGCCAATATCGCTTACGCCAATCCCGACTCCCCAATCCCTGCTACTCAGCCAACCGGATTTCGTAAATCTTCGGCCAACGCTTGCCGGTGACGAATAGCCGATCGTGCTTGGCATCGTAGGCGATGCCGTTGAGCACATCGTTGCTGGGGTCGGTCAAGCTGTCGGCATCGGGAACCAGCGCCTTCAAGTCGATCCAGCCGATCACCTTGCCGCTAGCCGGGTCGATCCGCGCGATGCGGGTGGTGAGCCAGACATTGGCCCACAGCTCGCCCTTGACCCATTCCAGTTCGTTGAGATTGTCCAACGGCTTACCGCGCGCGGTGACCTTGATGGTGCCGGTCTGCTGCAGCGTTTGCGGGTCCAGCCGGCGGATGCGGGCAGTGCCATCGCTCATGTACAGGCTGCGCTCGTCGCTGGTCAGCGCCCAACCTTCGCCGGCATACGCGAAGTGCGAGCGCGGTGTCAGCGTAGCCAGGTCGTAGACGAAGCCCCGCTGGTTACGCCAGGTCAACTGGATCAGCCGGTCGCCCCAGGCCACGATGCCTTCGCCGTAGTAGGGCGCAGGCGTATCGGCCTGCTGCAGCACGCGGCCGGTTTCCAGCTCGACCTTGCGCACGCTGGAGTGGCCCAGCTCGCCGGTGCTCTCGTACAGATGCCCGTTGAGATAGAACAGGCCTTCGGTAAAGGCGGCGGTGTCGTGCGGATAACTGTTGACGACGGTAAAGCCCCGGGTCGGAATTGTCTCGGCGCAATGCGCGAGCGACGGCAGCAACAGGGCGGCGAAGAGCAGTCTGTGGGCGATGCGTGACATGCCCGAATGATCCCATGTCGGGGCTGCTTGTGCAGCGCGCTGCCATGCGCGCGCCGAGATAATCATTCGCTGAACGCGCGTTGGAGAGGTGCGTTGACCTTGTCGCGGCTGCTACGCCGGCGCTGCTAGTCTCGCGCCACGTCCACCACCGGCAACGCACACATGATCAAGTCACTGTCTCTTTTTGCCCTGCTCGGCGCGGCAACGCTGGCTCCGCAGGCGCAGGCCGCCGGCAATATCGATTGCCAGTTGAAGTTCAACCTGTCGGGCTGGTCGGTGTTCTACAAGACTGCCAGCGGCACCGGCACTATCACCTGCGATAACGGGGCGGTCATTCCGGTCAAGATTTCCAGCAAGGGCGGCGGTTTGACCGTTGGCAAGTCCAAGATCACCGGTGGTCGCGGTTCGTTCACCGGCGCCTACAGCCTCAACGATCTGTTCGGCACCTACGCCGCGGCCGAAGCGCATGCGGGTGTGGTCAAGTCCAGCACCGCACAGGTGGTCACCAAGGGCGATATCTCGCTGGCCCTGGCGGGCACGGGCGAGGGCATCGATCTGGGCATCAACGTCGGTAACTTCGTCATCGAGCGCCGTAAGTAAGCGCAGCCCAGAGATCGCTGCGCTCAGCGTCATGTGGGTGCAGCAGCTGAGCAGTGTCGGCAGTGTTGTGCGGGGCTTCGCGCCATCGAGACCCGTTTGACCGTTGCTCGCGATGCGCCGTCGGCCAGCCCATGCGGTCGTGCATCGTGCCAGTGCCGCATGGCGTCTGGATGCCGCTTCCTGGATGCGAAGCGCTTTGGGCGCTTGATCGCCGCTGGGTAGTGCGAGGTCGTCGTCGCTTGCACTACAGCTGCAATCGATCGTGATGCTCGGAGCAATCTGTTGTACAAACAAAAACGGCCCTTTGCAGGGCCGTTTTTTATTGCGCGTGCCGCATCTTAGCGACCGCGATTACCGCCACCGGGCGGGCGACGATTGCCGCCGCCCGGCGGGCGCCCACCGGGACCGCCGGCACCGCGCGGTGCGCCACCCGGACCACCGGGACCGCGATTGCCGCCCGGACCACGGTTACCACCGGGGCCGCCTGCGCGTGCGCCGGTCGGGCGACCTGCCGGACGCGCCGTGCCATAGGGGCTGAAGCCCGGGTTGGCGTGATCGGACGGGAAGCTCGGTGCATTGCCCGGATGTCCATACGGGTGCTTGCGCTGGCCTTGTCCCTGACCTTGCGACTGGCCCTGTCCGCCACCGGCACCGTCACGCCCTGGCCCGCGAGCACCGGGACGTGCATTGCCTGGGCCTGGGCCGCCGGCGCCTGGACGCACACCACCCGGACCTTTCTTGGCATAAGGACGCGCCTGACCGGTGCCTGGACCGCTGGGGCCGGCATTGCGGTGACCGCTCGGGCCGGTGCTCACGCCATCGGGCACGTACCAGCTGCGGAACGCGGCCGGGTTGCCATCGGGCAACGAGCGGTCGCCCTTGGCCGGGCCACGCTGTTTGAACGGGCGTTGCTGCGATTGCTTGGCCGCCGCTTCGCCGCTGACGGTGAGGCCGCCCTTGAAGCCGCCCGGCTTGCCGCGACCGCGGCCGCCGCGATCGTCACGCGGGTTGTCGAAGCGACGCAGCTCGCGGCCTTCATCGGCGCCGGAAGTCTGCCCATTGACGTAGGCATTGCTGCGACCATCGCGCGAGACATGCACGGTGGACTTGGCAGCACGCCGCTGGCCGATCACCGGTTGCAGGGTCAGTGCAGAAGGCGCGCCTTCTTCCAGCTTGAGCTCGGCGCGCAGGGTGTCGACCTTTTCCTGTGCCACTTCCACCGACTGCCCACGCAGCAGTTCGCGCGGCAGCGAGATCTTGCCGTAGCGGCTGCGCTTGAGGCGACTGACCTGGCAGCCCTGCGATTCCCACAGACGGCGCACTTCACGGTTGCGGCCTTCCTTGACCACCACGCGGAACCAGTCGTGCGAATCGGTGCCGCCGATGCGCTCGATCTCGTCGAACTTGGCGCCGCCGTCTTCCAGCAGCACACCGCGCGACAGCCGTTCGATGATGGCGTCGGACACGTTTTCTTCGCCTTCCGGGGCGCGCACGCGCACCACGTATTCGCGTTCGACCTCGTAAGAGGGGTGCATCATCGCGTTGGCCAGCTCACCGTCGGTGGTCAGCAGCAGCAGGCCGGTGGTGTTGATGTCCAGGCGGCCGATGGCGATCCAGCGCGAGCCCTTCAATGCCGGCAGCGACTCGAACACGGTCGGGCGGCCTTCGGGATCTTCGCGCGTGGTCACTTCGCCTTCGGGCTTGTTGTAGATCAGCACGCGCGAGGGCTCGGTCAGCGCGCTGGCCACGAAACTGCGGCCGTCCAGCTCGATCTTGTCGCCGCTGCGCACCGACATACCGGTCTGCGCGACGGCGCCATTGACCTTGATCAGGCCATCGGCAATGCGCTGCTCGAGCGCGCGGCGCGAGCCCAGACCGGCCTGGGCCAGCACCTTGTGCAGGCGCTCTTCCAGCTTCGGCACTTCGGGCGCGCTGTCGCGCTTGAGGGAAAGCTTGTTCAACGACAGCTTGCGGGGGGTGTCACTCATGTGTCTGGCTCCGGCCGACGCGTTGCGGGTCGGCCTCTGGGTCGGAATCGGCTTCGTCAACAGCCACGGTCGTCGTCGCGACGGCGTTGTCTTCGTCTTCGTTCACTGCATCCGCGCGCGTGCCCGGCGCGGTGTCGGGGTCGCCCTCGCGGGCGCTGTCTGGGTCTTGCATGTGGTGCATGTGTTGCGCCGAGGAATCCTCGGGGTGCTGCGGTGTGTCGGCGCTCGGCGCGTCGGCGGTGTCGTCTGCCGTGCCGACGTCGGCTGCTTCTGTATCGGCGTCGTCGGCGTCGGCGCTGGATGCCTGGTCGTCGTCGGTGCTGTCGCTGCCGACATCGCCATCAACATCGGTGCCGGCATCGATGTCGTTATCTATTTCAAATAAACGATGCGAATCCGCTGCAACATCCGAGTCGCTTTCGCTTTTGCTGTCGCTTTTGCTGTCGGTCGGCGCACTAACGCTTGCTTCAACGGCGGTTTCGGCATCTGCATCGGACGCAGCGGCAAGCGCCGTCTCCGTCTCCGTCTCCGACGCATCCGATGCATGCTCAGCGGCATCGGCATCGGCATCGGCATCGGCGTTGCCACCATCCGCGTCGGACGCCCCTGCATCGGCCTGGTCTTGCGCCGCATCCATCGCTGCCGAGGCCGGCACCACGCCATCCAGCTGACCATCGCGGTCCAGCGGCAGCTGCGGCTCCAGTTCGGCAATGTCCTTCAACTCAGACAATGGCGGCAGCTCGTCCAATCGCTTGAGCCCGAAGTAATCCAGAAAGCCTTTGGTGGTGCCGAACAGGGCGGGCTTGCCGGGTACGTCGCGGTGGCCGACAACGCGGATCCACTCGCGTTCTTCCAGGGCCTGGATGATATTGCTGCTGACCGCCACCCCGCGCACCTGTTCGATCTCGCCACGCGTGATCGGCTGGCGGTAGGCGATCAACGCCAGGGTCTCCAGGGTGGCGCGGGTGTACTTGGTGCGGCGCTCGGTCCATAGACGGGCGACCCAGCCGTGCACATCGGCCTTGACCTGGAAACGGAAGCCCGAGGCTACCTCGACCAGCTCCACGCCGCGCTCGGCGCAGCCCTCGCGCAGCAGTTCCAGCGCGCGTTCGACGCTGCCGGGCGGTGCCGGCTCTTCTTCCGGAAACAGGCCCTGCAGCTGCGCCAGCGTCAGCGGCTGGCTGCTTGCCAACAGGGCGGCTTCGATAATGCGGGTGATCAGCGCTTGATCCATTCGGTGATCGGCTTCAGATAGGTTCGTTGGCAGCGTCGCTGTCATCGAATTCGCTGGAGAATTGCAACGGCGCATTGGTGTTGCCCAACGCCAGCGACTTCACGTAGATCGGCGCCAGCGGCGCCTCCTGCACGATGTCCAGCAACTGCTCCTTGGCCAATTCGAGCAGCGCCAGGAAGGTGACCAGCACGCCGAGCTTGCCTTCTTCGGCAGTGAACAGCGATTCGAAGCGGTAGAACTTGCCGTCGTCCAGGCGGCTCAGCACATCGCCCATGCGCTGGCGCACACTCAGCGCCTCGCGCTTGATCGCGTGGCCGGTGAACAGCTCGGCGCGCTTGAGCACGTCGTACAGCGCCATCAGCATTTCTTTCAGCTCCACCGGCGGCGGCAGCTTGACCGCTGCACGCTCGGGCAGATGCGCCTGCACCGGCGCGCTGTCGCGGCCCATGCGGGGCAGGGTGTCCAGGTCTTCGGCGGCCTGCTTGAAACGCTCGTATTCCTGCAGACGGCGCACCAGCTCTGCGCGCGGGTCGTCCTCTTCGCCTTCCTGGCTGGGTGGGCGCGGCAGCAGCATGCGCGATTTGATCTCGGCCAGGATCGCAGCCATCACCAGATATTCGGCCGCCAGTTCGAAGCGCAGCTCCTGCATCACGTTGATGTAGTCCACGTACTGCCGGGTGATCTCGGCGACTGGGATATCCAGGATGTCCAGGTTCTGACGGCGGATCAGGTACAGCAATAAATCGAGCGGACCTTCGAACGCGTCCAGAATCACTTCCAGCGCATCCGGCGGGATATACAGATCCTGCGGGATCTGCAGCACCGGTTGCCCATGCACCACCGCCAGCGGCATTTCCTGCTGCTGTGGGTGAGCGCTTGCGGCTGGCGGAGTCGCGACGTGCGCGAGTTCGGAATTCATCAGGTGGACATCGGGTCTTACGGTCGCCGGCCGCGGTCTGAGCCGCGCCTGCAGGGCTTTGCCTTGAGTTATTGCGATCAATGTCGTGCCTGCTTCGGCACGCTCCCACAAATCCACAAACGCCGGTCCGCGTACCATCGGGCGCCGCGTGGCAGGCGGCGACGGAACAGCGAGGAGGTCGTCTACGCGAACCGGCGGTGGGCAGCGAATCGGTCGTCGAATGAGGCGTGGTGCCTGGGCCGACGGGCCGCTGCGTCCGGTTGCGTCTGCAGTAAGCCTTAAGGGTAATGCGTGCGCGGGGGCGGTGTCCAGCGCTGACGCGGCTAGAATCCCTGCGGTGATCTTCAAGTCCTGGGTGAGGTGGCATGTGTGGTACGTAATCGAAGGGTATGACCGGGCCGATGCACTGGCCGCTCGGCAGCAGGCGCGGCCGGCGCATCTGGCGCGTTTGCAGGCGCTGGCCGCTGCGGGACGGTTGCTGGTGGCAGGCCCGTGCCCGGCCATCGATGCGGAAGATCCGGGTCTGGCCGGTTTCAGCGGCAGCGTGGTGATTGCCGAGTTCGACGCACTGGAAGACGCACGCGCCTGGGCCGATGCCGATCCCTATGTGGCTGCGGGCGTCTACGTGCGCACCGAGGTCCGGCCGTTCCGCCGGGTGCTGCCATGAGCCGGGTCGAGCGGATTCGCCAGGCGCTGCAATCGGCGTTGTCACCCACCGAGCTGGAGGTGGTGGACGACAGCCATCGGCATGCCGGCCACGCCGGTGCCCGCGATGGCCGCGGACATTTCAATGTGCGGGTGGTCAGCGCGGTCTTCGTCGGCAAACCGCCGCTGGCCCGTCACCGTGCGGTCTACGCTGCGGTGGGAGAGATGATGCAGACCGACATCCATGCCTTGTCGATCGAAGCGATCGCGCCCGGGTGCGCTCCTACGTGGTGGGTCCAACACAGCAGCCCGAACCACTCAACCGTGATCACCGCCACCTCTCGGTTGTGGACACGTGGGCGCAGGTTTGTTGCGCTGCAGCACATCCATTCACGTACTCATCACCTGCAGATGCTTGATCTGTAAGCGTTTTCATAGGCGTGAAGATAGGGGTTTACGCCCGCTTATGAAAACGCTTACAGTCCGCGCCAGTTTTGGGAAGCCGGTCGCGGAGGGCGACACGAATGGCCAAGGGTGCGGTCACCATCAAAGATGTCGCTCGGGAAGCACAGGTCTCTGTCGCTACCGTGTCGCGTGCGCTCAACGGGCACGACAACGTTGCCGGGCCGGTGCGCCGGCAGGTCATGGAAGTGGCCGAGCGGCTGCGTTATAGCCCGCATGCAGCAGCCCGCAGCCTGAGTAGCCGGCGGTCCCAGACCCTGGGCGTGGTGCTGCCCGACCTGTATGGCGAATTCTTTTCCGAGTTGATCCGCGGCATCGATGGCGCGGCGCGCGCTGCCGGCCAGCACTTGCTGGTGTCCAGCTATCACGGCGACCCGGAAGCCCAGGGCAGAGCGCTGCGGTCGATGCGTGGACGCGTCGATGGCTTGCTGGTGCTCTCTCCCTACGCCGAGCAGCCGGGCTTTCTCACCGATAACCTGCCGCCGTCGCTGCCGACGGTGCTGATCAATGCGCATCTGCCCGGCGCCGGTTATCCGGTGCTGAGCATCGATGACCATGCCGGCGCCATGGCCATGACCGAGCATCTGCTGCGCGCCGGCCATCGGCGTATCGCCTTCATCGGCGGGCCGGCGCTCAATTTCGATGCGCGCGAACGCCTGCGCGGTTTCCGCGACGCGATTGCCGGGTTCGGCGACCAGGCGCAGGGAATGGAATATGCCGGCGACTTTGATGAAGCCTCCGGCCATCGCGCCGGGCTGGCGATGCTGGCCGCCGGCACCTTGCCTGATGCGGTGTTTGCCGCCAACGACATGACCGCGCTCGGCTGCCTGTACGCGTTTGCGCAGGCCGATGTGTCGGTACCCGGCGATGTGGCGCTGGCCGGGTTCGACGACATCCCGCTGGCACGCTTCGTCCATCCGGCGCTGACCACGATGCGGGTCAGCATCGCGCGCCTGGGCGAGCAGGCGATGACCCGATTGATGCGGCTGGTGGAACTGCCCGGCCATGACGACGGTATCCGCCAACTGCTCACGCCCGAGCTGGTGATCCGTACTTCCTGCGGTGCCGGCGAGCCCGGCCCCTGACTTTCGCGGACGTTCTGTCCGCTCCCGCTGCTCCCCCGCAGCGGTCGTTCCTGCTGGTTTGCAACGCCACAACAACAATCTGTACCGATCCCTGGAGGGACCAATGCGCCACCACCACCCCCATTCCGCCCGCCCGGCGCGCAAGCTGCTCAGCTGTGCCCTGGCCAGCTGCCTGCTCCTGGGCGCCGCGCCTGTATTTGCGCAGAGCACTGCCGCGACCATCCGCGGCCAGGTCAGCGTGGACTCCGCACCTGCGGCGCAGGCCCAGGTGACCGCGACCAATCTTGCGACCGGCCTGACCCGCACCGTGCAGGTCAGCAATGGCAGTTATTCGGTCGGTGGTCTGCCGCCGGGCTCGTACCGCATCGACGTCACCGCCAACGGCCAGACCAGCACGCAGAATGTGACCGTGCAGGTCGGCCAGACGGCCACCTTGAACCTGGGCGTCGGCGGCGAGCAGGCCACGGCCGAAGGTGGTAACGCCACCACGCTGGACGCGGTGCAGGTCAAGGCACCGCCGGTACTGGTGGAGACGCGCACCTCCGAAAACGCCACGTATATCTCCAACGTGCAGATCCAGAACCTGCCACGTGCCACGCGCAACTTCCTGGAACTGGCCGACACCGTGCCGAACGTGCAGTTCACCCGCGACGCCAACGGCACTACCAAGGTGCGCACCGGCGCCACCTCGGCCGAAGGCACCAACGTTTACATCGACGGTGTGAGCCAGAAGAACTACGTGCTGACCGGTGGCGTCAGCGGCCAGGATTCCAGTCGAGGCAATCCGTTCCCGCAGTCGGCGATCGGCGAGTACAAGGTCATCACCTCCAACTACAAGGCGGAGTTCGACCAGGTCAGCGGTGCGGCCATCGTGGCCTCGTCCAAGTCCGGCACCAACGATTTCCACGGCAGCTTCTTCTGGGACACCAGCAATGACGGCTGGCGCGAGGAGAGCCCGCTGGAGAAGAAGGCCGGCGTGCGCGACGACTTCGAAGAAACCCAGTACGGCGCCACCTTCAGCGGCCCGATCCTCAAGGACAAGGCGCATTTCTTCATCGCCTATGAAGCCAAGGAATACACCACCCCCAACGTGGTGATTCCCGGCTCGATCTATTCCGACCGCATCGACCAACTGCCCGCGCAGTTGCAGCCGTTGGTGGCCACCTACAGCACCCCGTTCAAGGAAGACCTGTACTTCGGCAAGATCGACTGGACCATCGGCGACAACAACCTGTTCGAGCTGACCGGCAAGTACCGCAAGGAAGACGAGCTCAACGACGTTGGCGGCACCTCGACCCTCGAGCACGGCAGCGTCAACGGTCAGGAAGAAAAGCGCGCCAACCTGCGCTGGCAATACAGCGGTGCCAACTTCCTCAACGAAGCCAATCTGAGCTACGAGAGCGCGTTCTGGAACCAGGCGCCGCGCAACAATGGCAGCGGCTACGTGCTGAGTTATGCGCCGGTACGCGGTATCGAGGACGAAGTGCTGTCCGCCGGTGCCGGTGGCAGCTTTCAGCGCAAGGGCCAGAAGGGCTGGACCTTCCAGGACGATCTGACCTTGAACAGCCTGGAATGGCACGGCGCACACACCGTCAAGATGGGCGTGAAGTTCAAGAGCATCGATCTGGATTCGACCCAGTTCAACCCGGCCAATCCGCAGTACTACTACAACATCCTCAGCGATGTCGAAACGCCTTACCGTGTGCGCTTCGGCGCGCCGTTGACCGAAGGTGGCGGCTCGGTGGTGTCCACGAACAAGCAGTACGGCATCTATCTGCAGGACGACTGGGAGGTCAACGAGCACTGGACCCTCAACCTGGGCGTGCGCTACGACTACGAAGAAACCCCGGCGTTCCTGGACTTCGTCACCCCGTCCGATGTGGCCGGTGCGTTGCAGAACTGGCCAAACCTGCGCAACGCCAACTACAACATCAACAACTTCATCAGCACCGGCAACAACCGCAAGGCATTCAAGAATGCCTGGCAGCCGCGTCTGGGTGCCTCCTACGACCTGTTCGGCGACCAGGCCCACGTGATCTACGGCGGTGCCGGCCGTGCCTACGACCGCAACATCTTCGATTACCTGGCACTGGAGCAGCTCAACAACTCCTTCAACTCCTATAGCTACTACTTCACCAGCGCCAACAACGGTGCCTGCCTGGGCGACCCATGCACGGCGTGGAATCCGGCGTACAACAATCAGGAAGGCTTGAACACACTCACGGCCAACAGCACTGGCGGTGGCGGACGTGAGGTCTACCTGATCGATAACAACCTCAAGACCCCGTACTCCGACCAATTCAGCATCGGCATGCGCAACATGGTGCCGTTGTGGGGCCAGGACTGGTTCACCGATGTGACCCTGAGCCGTATCGAGAGCCATGACGGCTTCGCCTTCGTGCGCGGCAATCGCTTGCCGGACGGTTCATTCTTCCAGCCGGGCACCACCTCCGGTGCGCCGACCGATGGCCCGAACGGCTATAGCGCCATCGTGCTTGGCACCAACGGCGTGGAGACCCGCAACAACCAGCTCGCGTTGCAGATCGAAAAGCCCTTCGATGAAGAATCCGGTTGGGGCCTGACCGTGGCCTACACCTATTCCGATGCCAAGGAAAACCGCCAGTTCGGCGAGCACTACGCGCTGGATCGCGAGCGCATCGAAGACTATGGCTGGCGTGAAGCCGGCGGCATCGCCAAGAACCGCCTGGTGGTCACCGGCATCTACGAGCTGCCCTACGAGGTCAAGCTGTCCGGCAAGCTGTCGCTGGCCAGCCAGACTGCGCGCTACGGCCAGAATTGCCTTGCCGGCAACGACCAGTGCGACATCATCCAGTTCAAGCCGGATGGCACGTTGGGCTACAAGGAGTTCAGCATTGCCGCCAACAAAGAATGGGATACCGGTGCAGGTGTCAAATTCAACGTGCGTGCGGATATCCTCAACGTGTTCAATTGGGTGAACTACGCCGACTTCAACGGCGACACCGGGACACTGGACGACTTGAACACGGCTTACGGCACACCGACCGGTGTGCTGGCGTCGCCGATGCGTACCTTCCGCCTGGCCTTCGGCCTAAACTGGTGAGGTACTCGACCGCCCTGGCATGAGGTCAGGGCGGTCGAACTCGGCGCTTGGATAGGGTAGGTTGGCGTGCGAGATGTAATCGATTACACAAGTGGGGGGCGGATGGACAGGGGCAACACGTCGCGTTGGTTGACGATTCCACTCTTGCTGGGCGCGCTGGTGCTGGCGTCCTGCAAACAGGCCGAGGAGCCCAAGGTGGCCGAAAAGAAGGCACCAGTGAAAGTGATCCTGATCGAGGCGCAGTTGCCGCCCAAGCCGGTCAAGCCACCGTTGCCGCCGCTGTTTTCGGACATCGAACGCCGCACCTTCCAGTTTTTCTGGGACACCACCAACGAGCTCAATGGATTGGCGCCGGACCGGTTTCCGTCGCGCCCGTTCGCCAGCATCGCCTCGGTGGGGTTTGCATTGACCGCATATCCGATCGGCATCGAAAACGGCTGGGTCAGCCGCAATCAGGCGATCGATCGCACCCTGACCACACTGAAATTCTTCCGCGATGCGCCGATGGGGCCGCAGCGGACCGGTAGGGCCGGCTACAAGGGCTTCTACTATCACTTTCTGGATATGCAGCAGGGCAACCGTTACGACAGCTGGGTCGAGCTGTCGAGCGTGGATACCGCGCTGCTGATGATGGGCGTGTTGTTCACCCAGTCGTATTACGACGGCGACGACCCGCGCGAGAAAGAAATCCGCCAGATCGCCGACACGCTGTACAAGCGCGTGGACTGGCGCTGGCTGCAGCAGCGTGCGCCGCTGATCTCGATGGGCTGGTTCCCGGAGAGCGGCTTCATCGACCACGACTGGATGGGCTACAACGAGGCGATGATGCTGTACATCCTCGCGCTCGGCTCGCCCACCCACGGCGTCGACCCGGAGGCGTGGACCAGCTGGACGCGCACCTACAACAACGACTGGGGCGTCTACCAGGGCCAGGAATATCTGTCCTTCGGCCCGCTGTTCGGCCACCAATACAGCCATGTCTGGATCGACTTCCGCGATATCCAGGACCAGTACATGCGCGAACGCGGCATCGACTACTTCCTCAATAGCCGCCGCGCCACCCTGGCGCAGCGCGACTACGCCATCGACAACCCGATGAAGTGGAAGGACTACGGCGAAAACGTCTGGGGCCTGACCGCCGGCGACGGCCCGCAGAACACCAGCCAGGAATACCGGGGCGAGCAGCGCCAGTTCCGCCACTACTCTTCGCGCGGCGCCGGCCTGCGCGAGAACTTCGACGACGGCACCATCGCACCGACCGCGGCCATCTCCTCGATCGTGTTCGCCCCGGAAGTGGTGATCCCGGCCACCGAAGAGATGCACAAGCGCTACGGCGACTTCCTGTATTCCAGCTATGGCTTTCTGGATTCGTTCAACCCCAGCTTCAACTACGACATCCCGCTCAAGACCGGGCGCATGGTGCCGGACCGTGGCTGGGTGGCCAGCGATTACATCGCCATCGATCAGGGCCCGATCCTGGCGATGATCGCCAACTACCAGAACGAATTCGTCTGGACGGTGATGAAAAAGAACGCCTATATCCGCGCCGGTCTGGAGCGCGCCGGGTTCACCGGTGGCTGGCTCACGCCTGAGGGTGAGCCGCAGCCGCTGCCGCAGAAGGACGAGCAAAAGGCCGCCGCACGTGCGCTGGGCATGGCCGAATCGCGTGCCGCCGCCGCCCAGGCCCAGCAAGACCCCTCGCAACGCCAAAAACCCGAGTAATCCGTGCGCCTTTTGAAACTGTTGATGTTGGCCGCCGCCCTGTGTGCAGGTGCGGCGGGATGTAACCGCTCCGATCCCGCCAAGACCACCGTGCGCTTCTGGGCCATGGGCAAGGAGGCCGAAGTGGTGGCCGAACTGGTGGCCGACTTCGAGAAGCAGAACCCGGACATCCAGGTCGATGTGCAGAACATCCCGATGACCGCAGCGCACGAAAAACTGCTCACCGCCTTCGCAGCCGACGGTTTGCCGGACGTGTGCCAGCTGGGCAACACCTGGCTGCCGGAATTCGCCCTGCTGGACACGCTGGAGCCGATGCAGCCCTACGTGGCGCGATCGACCATCGTGGACCCGGCGGACTACTTCCCCGGCGTGTGGGACACCAACGTGGTCGATGGCACGCTGTACGGGGTGCCGTGGTATGTGGACACGCGGCTGCTGTTCTACCGCAAGGATCTGTTGCGCGAGGCCGGTTACAGCGAAATGCCCAAGACCTGGGCCGAGATGGAACAGGTAATGGCTGCGATCAAGCGCAAGGTCGGCCCCGACCGTTACGCCATCCTGATGCCGCTCAACGAGTTCGAGCAGCAGCTCTCGTTCGCGCTGCAGCAGGACGACCGCCTGCTGCGCGACCACGATAACTACGGCAACTTCCGCGGCGAAGGGTTCCGCAAGGCGCTGGCGTTCTACGACGGCATGTACCAGAAGGGCTGGGCGCCGAAGGTGTCCGAAACTCAGGTCTCCAACGTCTGGTACGAGTTCTTCAACGGCTACTACGCGTTCTATCTGTCCGGGCCCTGGAACGTGCGCGAGTTCAAGCTGCGCCAGCCGCCGGGCATGGAAGGCAAGTGGGGTACCGCAGCGTTACCCGGCCCGAATGGCTTGGGCGCCGGTATTGCCGGCGGTTCCAGCCTGGTGATCTTCAAATCGTCGCAGCACAAGGACGCGGCCTGGAAGCTGATCGAATATCTGTCCCAGCCCACGGTGCAGGCGCGCTTCCACGCCATCATCGGCGACCTGCCGCCGCGGCGCAGTACCTGGAAGCTGCCGTCGCTGGCCAACGACGAACTGGCGCATGCCTTCGGCGACCAGCTGGAACGGGTCAAGGCCACGCCCAAGGTGCTGGAATGGGAGCGCATCGTGCAGGAAATGCGCCTGGTCACCGAGCGCGTGGTGCGTGGCGGTCAATCGCACGAAGCCGCCGTGCAGGAACTGGATAAACGCGTGGACGACATCCTGGCCAAGCGCCGCTGGATCTTTGAACAGGAAGGCGGGCATGTTGGGCCGGCTGGCACGTCGGGCGCGCCTGCCACCGGGCCCACGCCGGACGCAGCAGCGGCTGCAGGCAGCGGCAAGGGAGCGGCACGATGATGAAGCGCAATTCCGTTGCCGGCTGGGTGTTCGCCGCGCCGTCGATCATGGTGCTGGGCATGTTCTTCGGCGTGCCGGTGTTCGCCGCGCTGGTGCTCAGCGTCACCGACTTCGACCTGTACGCGTTGGCCGACAGCAGCCACCTGCGCTTCGTCGGCCTGGGCAATTACATTGAGCTGCTGCAGACGCCGCTGTTCTGGAAGTCGTTGTGGAACACGACCTACTTCGTGCTGCTGGGCGTGCCGATGTCGATCGGCGTGTCGCTCGGCGCAGCGTTGCTGCTCAACGCCAAGGCCTCGCGTTTGAAGGCGGTGTTCCGCACCGCACTGTTCGCCCCGGTGGTGACTACGCTGGTGGCGGTGGCGGTGATCTGGCGCTACCTGTTCCATATCAAATATGGCCTGGTCAACTTCGGGCTGAGCCATCTGGGCATCGCCCCGATCGACTGGCTGGGCGATCCGCGTTGGGCGATGCCCACCATCATGCTGTTCGCGGTATGGAAGAACTTCGGCTACAACATGGTGATCTTCCTGGCCGGCTTGCAGGCGATTCCGCAGGACCTCTACGAGGCCGCGCGCATCGATGGCGCCTCGCGCTGGAAGCAGTTTCTGCACATCACCTTGCCGATGCTCGGCCCGGTGCTGATGGTGGTCGGGGTGATCACCATTTCCGGCTACTTCCAGCTGTTTGCCGAACCGTACGTGATGACCCGCGGCGACCCACTGCAGAGCACCGTCAGCGTGCTGTATTTCATGTTCGAAGAAGGCTTCAAATGGTGGAACCTCGGCCGCGCGTCGGCAGTGGCGTTCCTGTTGTTCCTGATCATCCTGGCGGTGACCACCGTGATGCTGCGCTTCGGCCGCAAGAGGGACCTGATATGAGTCGTGATGTCGGCGAGTCGCGCTGGAACGCCGTCCTGATCAATGGCGGCTTGCTGGTGCTGGCCTTGATCAGCCTTGCGCCGTTGCTGTGGATGCTGTCGGTGTCGTTCATGCCCACCGGCGAGGCCAGCCGGTTCCCACCGCCGATGCTGCCATCGGCGTTCACCCTGGCCAACTACCACGAGCTGTTCGCGCGCACCGGCATGGCGCGTAACTTCGCCAACAGCTTGCTGGTGTCCGGGCTGATCACGCTGGGCTCGCTGCTGATCAACACCATGGCCGGCTATGCCTTCGCCAAGCTGCAGTTCGTCGGCCGCGAGCGCATCTTCAAGATCCTGATGGCCGCGCTGGTGATTCCCGCGCAGGTGGCGATGCTGCCGCTGTTTCTGCTGATGAAGCAGCTGCATCTGGTCAACAACATCGGCGGGGTGGTGGTGCCAGCGCTGGCGACGGTGTTCGGCATTTTTCTGGTGCGCCAGTACGCGCGCAGCATTCCCGATGAGTTGATCGAAGCCGCGCGCATCGATGGCGCCAGCGAGATGCGGATCTTCTTCCAGATCGTGCTGCCGATGCTCAAGCCGGTGCTGGTCACCTTGACCATCTTCACCTTCATGGGCTCATGGAACGACTTCATGTGGCCGCTGATCGTGCTCACCGACCAGGAGCAATACACCTTGCCGGTGGCGCTGGCGGCGCTGTCGCGCGAGCACATCATGGACGTGGAACTGATGATGGCCGGCGCGGTGGTGACGGTGATTCCGGTGCTGCTATTGTTCCTGGCGCTGCAGCGTTACTACATTCAAGGTCTTCTGCTGGGGAGTGTGAAGGGGTGAAACCAGTGTTCCTGCGACTATGTGCCATGGCCGCTTTCGTCACGTCTGCGGGCGCGGTGCAGGCGCAGGAGCGCGTGCTCGACGGCTTCAACGACATCGGCGCCTGGCGCCTGGTGGTGTCCAACCAGGTCAGCGGCTCGTTGCGCCCGGTGGCGACGCCCTCCGGTGGGCATGCGCTGTGCCTGGATTACAACTTCAACGGCGTCTCCGGCTATGTCGGCATCCGCCGCGCGCTGCCGCTCGAATACCCCGAGAACTACCGCATCGGGTTTTCGCTGCGCGGCGAATCGCCGTCCAACGATCTGCAACTCAAGCTGATCGATGCCAGTGGCGATAACGTGTGGTGGGTCAACCGGCCGGGCTTCAATTTCCCGAAGAACTGGACCACGTTCAACTACCGCAAGCGCAACATCGAAAAGGCCTGGGGTCCGGGTGCGGACAAGCAGCTGCGCAGCAGCGCGGATGTCGAGTTCACCATCTACAACAAGGTCGGTGGCAAGGGTTCGGTGTGCTTCGACCGCCTGACGCTCACCCCATTGCCGCCGGAAGACACCTCGCCGCTCAAGGCCGAGGCCATCACCGACACGGCGCCGGCGTTGGAGCAACGTCTGGCCGATGGCAAGCCCGACACCTTCTGGCTCAGCGGCGCGGTCAAGCAACAGACCGTCACGCTGGATCTGGGCAAGGTGCGCGAATTCGGTGGCGCGGTGGTGCAGTGGGTGCCCGGCCTGCAGGCTTCGCAGTACGCGGTGCGTGCATCGGCCGATGGCCGCAGCTGGCGCGATCTGCGCACGGTCACCGCCGGTGCCGGCGGCACCGACTGGCTGGCCTTGCCCGATACCGAAGCACGCTATCTGCGTTTCGATCTGAAGGACGGCCCGAACTGGCGCTACGGCATCAAAGAGGTGCAGTTGCAGCCGCTGGCGTTTGCGGCAACGCCCAACGACTTCATCAAATCGCTGGCCGGTCAGTTGCCGCGTGGCAGTTATCCGCGCGGGTTTTCCGGCGAGCAGCCGTACTGGACCATCCTCGGTCTTGACGGCGGCACCGAGCAGGGCCTGATCGGCGAAGACGGTGCGGTGGAAGTGGGCAAGGGCGGTTTCAGCATCGAGCCGTTCGTGGTCACCGGTGGCAAGGTGCTGCACTGGTCCGACGTCAGCAGCGAGCAGAGCCTGCAGGACGATTACCTGCCGATTCCCAGCGTCGACTGGCATCACGACCTGATGAATCTGCGCGTCACCGCGTTCGTGCAGGGCACACCGGATCAGGCGCAACTGGTCGCGCGCTATCAGCTGCACAACACCGGCAAGGAGGCACGTGAGTTCACCCTGGCCCTGGCGGTGCGTCCGTTCCAGGTCAACCCCCCGTCGCAGTTCCTCAACACCCTGGGCGGCGTCAGCCGGATCGAGCAACTGGCGGTGGATGGCAGCCAGGTCAGCGTCAACGGCAAGCCGCGCGTCTTCGCCGCGCAACGTCCCGATGCCGGCTTCGCCAGCGCCTTCGACAGCGGCATGGATGTCAGCCATCTCACCGCCGCCACGGCGCCGACGGTCACCCAGGTCAAGGACGAAACCGGCCTGGCGTCGGGCGTGCTGCTGTATCGCTGGAAGCTGGAACCCGGCCAGAAGCGCGAAGTGGCGCTGGTGATCCCGCAGACCGGCGCGGCGCAATTGCCCGCCGGCTTCGATGCCGACGCCGCGCAGCAGCAGGTGGCCCAGCAGTGGCGCGGCAAGCTCGATCGCGTGCGCATCAGTGTGCCGGCCGAAGGCAAGCCGGTGGTCGATACGTTGCGCACGGCGCTGGCGCACATGCTGATTTCGCGCATCGGCCCACGCCTGCAGCCGGGAACGCGCTCGTATTCGCGCAGCTGGATCCGAGATGGCGCGATGATTTCCGAAGGCCTGCTGCGGCTCGGCCGCGAAGACGTGGTGCGCGACTACGTGGATTGGTTTGCGCCGTATCAATTTGCCGACGGCATGGTGCCGTGCTGCGTGGACGACCGCGGCAGCGACCCGGTGCCTGAAAACGACAGTCACGGCGAACTGATCTACAACATCGCCGAGTACTACCGCTACACCGGCGACAGGCCGTTCCTGGAGAAGATGTGGCCGCATGTGACCGGCGCCTTCGACTACATGGAAAAACTGCGCGCCAGCGAGCGCACCGAAGACAACTTCATGCGTAACCCGGCGTTCTACGGAATGATGCCGGTGTCGATCAGCCACGAAGGCTATTCGGCCAAACCGGTGCATTCGTACTGGGACAACTTCTGGGCGCTGCGCGGTTACAAGGACGCCACGATGCTGGCCGGCGTGCTCGACAAGCCGGAGGACGTCACCCGTTTCAGCGCTGCACGTGACGAATTCAGCGGCGACCTGATCGCTTCGCTGGGTGCGGCGGTGCGCGAGCACACGCTCGATTTCCTGCCCGGTTCGGCCGAACTCGGCGATTTCGACGCGACCTCCACCACCATCGCGCTGACACCGGGCGGCGAGCAGCAGCGCCTGCCGCAGGAGCTGCTGACCAATACCTTCGAACGCTATTGGAAAGAGTTCTCCGATCGCCGCGACGGCAAGCGCGAGTGGAAGGACTACACCCCGTACGAATGGCGCAACGTCGCCGCGTTCGTGCGGCTGGGCTGGCGCCAGCGTGCTTGGGATGCCACCGCATTCTTCTTCAAGGATCGCGCGCCGCAGCCCTGGAATCAGTGGGCCGAGGTGGTCTCGCGCACGCCGCGTACACCGTTCTTCGTCGGCGATCTGCCGCACGCCTGGGTCGCATCGGACTTCGTGCGTTCGGTGCTGGACATGTTCGCCTACACGCGTGAATCCGACCAAAGCATCGTCATCGCCGCTGGCACGCCGACCCGCTGGTTCGAAGGCAAAGGCAAGGGCATCGGCATTGCCGAATTGCGCACGCCGTACGGCCGCCTCAACTACACGCTGCAGCGCACCGAAAAACAGCTATCGCTGCAACTGCAACCCGGCCTGTTGCTGCCGCCGGGCGGCGTGGTGTTTGTCTGGCCGTATCAGGGCGAACCCGGCAAGACGAGCGTCAACGGCGAAACGGTGGAGTGGCAGAACGGTGAGCTGCGTATCCAGCAGATGCCGGCCACCGTGCAGATCGATGTGCCCAGCGCGGTGCGGCGGGCCGAGCGCGCCACGCAATGACGGCCGTGCCTTGGCCGGTACGGGCAGGGCAACACTGGCGTCGCGCTGGCCGGTGTGCAGCCGTTGTCGCACTGGCGCTGTGCTGCGCGCACGCGCAGGCAGGCCAGCCTGGTCAGGCTGGGCCGTTACGTGCTGCAGTGCAGTCCAAGCAGAACGGCGCTGCAGCGGTCAGTGACCCGGCAGGGCAGGTCACCCCAGCTCCGTCTGCCCGCGGCCTGACCCTGGTCACGCTCAACCTGCATCACGACCGCGAAGACTGGCCGGCCCGCCGCGCCTACATCGCCAAGGAGCTCAAGCAACTGGCACCCGATGTCATTGCGTTGCAGGAGGTCATCGAGCGCCGCGGTAGCGTGGAAAACCAATCCACCTGGCTGGCGCGCAAGCTGGGCTACGCGGTGATCTTCGCCTCGGCCGATCCCCCTGGTGCCGCCAAGCGCTATGGCAATGCGTTGCTGAGCCGGCGCAAGGTGCTGGCGCGCCACGAGCGACTGCTGCACCCGTTGGACGACTACCGCGTTGCGGCGCATCTGCAGGTGGATATCGATGGCCAGCCGGTCAATGTCTACGTCACCCATCTCAACGAACGCGCCGATGCGCGCGGCACCGCAACGCGCACGCGCCAGGTCGGCGACCTGCTGGAGTTCATTGCCTCCACCAGCGCGCAGGCGCCGGTAGTGATCGCAGGCGATTTCAATACCGCCGCCGACGCGCTGGATCTGGAGGCGCTACGCAAGGGTTATGGCGACAGCTATGGCAGCGTGCACCGCAACAGCGATGCCACGGTCAGTACCTTGAATCTTCATGTCTTCGACACGCCGGCGCGCATCGACCACGTGTTCTTCCAGCAGAACCGTCTGCTTGCCCGCGAAGCCCGCATTCTGTTCGACACCCCATATGCCGAAGGGCGCTGGGCATCGGATCACTATGGCGTGTGGGTGCGTTTGCAGCTTGCACCGGATCAGTCCGCCGCTCCGTAACGCCAACCACGTAGGAGCGCACCCGGGCGCGACGGGCTTTACCGAGAACGTCCAATCGCGCCCAGGTGCGCTCCTGCAAGGCGTCGGGATACCGCAGCTTGCCGACTGCCTTCTCAATCACCCATGCAGGCGATTGAAGATCTGCACGCCTGCCAGCCACACTCCTGCCATGCTGCCGAAGTTAGTCAACAGAAACGTCAGCACCACGCGCGATACGCGATTGCGATACCAGCCGCGCAGGGTCTGCGCATCGTCGCGCAGCGACAGGAAATCCCCGTAGGCTGGCTTGCGCATATGCACTTCGACCAAGGCCGCGAAGGCACCGGTCGGTACGCTCAGACGGAACGGCTTGAACGGCGCCACCACCGCCGCGGTCAGGATGCTCAACGGGTGGCTGCCGGCCAGCAGGCAGCCCAGTGCGGCCAGACCGCCGGTGTACATCGCCCACTGCAGCAACAGGTCGGCGCCCATGCTCAGGCCGCCGCGCCAGAAGCCGATGCCGATCCCGGTAATGATCACCGCCAAAATGCCCAACGTGATCCAGGGCACGCGCTTGCGCTGCTGCACGTATTCCAGCGACTCGCGTAGCGGGCCGAGCGCATCGGTGTCCTGTTCCAGGTGCCGCGCAAGCCCGGCCAGATGTCCGGCGCCGACCACCGCCAGCACTTCATACTGCCCGGCACCGGCTTCTTCGCGCAGGCGCGTGGCCATGTAGCGATCACGCTCGGCAATCACCGTCTCGTACAGCTCCGGGCTCTCGCTGGCGAAATCGCCGAAGCTCGCTTCGAGCATGTCGCCTTGCTTGAGCTTTTCGATTTCCTCTTCGCCCACTTCGTCGGCGGCGAACAGGCCGCTGAGCAGACCGCCGGCAAGTTTCATCTTGCCGAAGAATCCCAACCGCCCGGACGCACGCTTGAAGGTCAGCCCGACTTCGCGGTCGATCAGATAGACCGGCAGTCCCTGCGCACGGGCCAGATTCACCGCCTCCTTCAACTCCGCGCCCGGCTCGATGCCCAACTGCTTGGCCAGGCGGCGCTGGTAGGCCGCCAATGCCAGATTGGCCGCAAACAGGGCCACGCGCCCCTTGCGGATCACCTGCACCAGATCCAGGCGGGCGAGGGCATCCGGGTCGCTGAGCGCCTGCAGGCGTTGCGCGTCCAGCTCCACCGCCACCGCGTCGTAACGGCCGCTGCCGATCGCCCGCTGCACCGCGGCGACGCTGGCCAGCGAGACATGGGCAGTTCCCAGCAAGGTGTAGCGCACGCCATCGCGTTCGACGATGCGGTGCGGCTGGCCGGACAGCGCATCGTCCAGAACGTGGGTGGTCTGCTCAGTCATGGGGTCATTCATCAGAAGGAGGGGCGGTGTTACCGGAGCCGAGTTGGCGCTGCATCTGCACGCCGTCCAACCAGCGACCTTGCTTGCGGCCGATACCGGTGAACACTCCGACCGTGCGAAATCCAAAACGTTCATGCAGCCGCAGCGATGCCTGGTTGCTCGCATCGCCGATCACCGCAATCATTTGCCGATCGCCGCGCTGCTCGCAGCGCGCGATCAGTTCGCCCAACAGGGCCTTGCCGATCCCGCGGCCCTGCATGTCGGCGGCAAGATAGATCGAATTCTCCACCGTCCAGCGGTAGCCCGCACGTGCGCGATAGGCACTGGCATAGGCATAGCCGGCGACAGCGCCGGCATGTTCTGCAACCAGATACGGGTAGCCGGCATCCACGATCACGCGCATGCGGGCGTGCATGTCCGCGCTCGACGGCGCGCTGTATTCGTAGGTATTGAACCCGGCGATCTGCTCCGCATAAATCGCGGTGATCGCCGGGATGTCCGTATCGCGGACTGCACGCAGCTCGACGGCCATGCGATCAGTCGATGTAACGCTTGAGCAGGTCGCCGTACGCATCGATGCGACGGTCGCGCAGAAACGGCCAGATGCGCCGCACATGTTCGCTGCGCTGCAGGTCGACATCGCAGATCAGCACGGTCGGCTCCTGGCCGGCTTCGGCGATGAACTCGCCCTGCGACCCCAACACATGGCTGTTGCCCCAGAACTGGATGCCGGACGCGCCCAGCGGCGAGGGTTCATGCCCGACGCGGTTGCACGACAGCACCGGCACGCCATTGGCGACCGCATGCCCACGATGGCTCAGGATCCACGCATCGCGCTGACGCTCCTGCTCGGGCTGCTGATCGTCCGGGTCCCAGCCGATCGCGGTAGGATAGAGCAGCAGTTCCGCACCGGCCAAGGCCATCAAGCGTGCCGCTTCCGGGTACCACTGATCCCAGCACACCAGCACGCCCAGGCGGCCCACCGAGGTATCGATCGGCGTAAACCCCAGATCGCCCGGCGTGAAATAGAACTTCTCGTAGAAGCCCGGGTCGTCGGGGATGTGCATCTTGCGGTACTTGCCGAGCAGACGGCCGTCCTTTTCGAACACCACCGCAGTGTTGTGATACAGGCCGGCGGCGCGGCGCTCGAACAACGAGGCGACCAGCACCACACCATGTTGCTTGGCAAGCGCACTCAGGCGCTCGGTGCTCGGGCCGGGTATCGGCTCGGCCAGATCGAATTCGTCCACCGACTCGTGCTGACAGAAATACGCGCCGTTATGCAGCTCCTGCAGCAGCACCAACTTGGCGCCCTGTGCGGCAGCCTCGGCCACGCGCGATTCGATGATGGCCAGATTGGCCTCGGCGTCGCCGTGGTTGCGCTCTTGAATCAGCGCGACGGAAAGAAGGTGACGGGACATGGCATCTCATCCTGCAAAGGTGCGCACTAAGGTAGCGCGCCATGGCATAACACCGGCCTGCCGGCCGGAACAAGAAACGACGCGCCACTGACGTAGCCGCGTCGAACGCACTGGTCAGGCGGCGAGCAGGCCGGCCGGCAACTGCATGGTCAGGCAATGCAGGCTGCCGTTCTGCCAGATCAGCGCACGGCAGGGAACCGGAACGATTTCGTGGTGCGGAAACGCTTCGGCCAGCACCGCCTGCGCGGTCGCATCGGCCGGATCGCCATACGCCGGCATCAGTACCGCGCCGTTAACGATCAGGAAGTTGGCATACGACGCAGCCAGGCGACGGCCCTGATCCAGGATCGGCTCGGCCCACGGCAGCACGAACAAACGGTAAGGCTGCCCGTCGGCGGTGCGCAGCGCGGCCAGCTCGTTGCCCATCGCCTGCAGTTCGGCGTAATGCGAATCGCCGGGCACATCGCAGCCCTGGTAGACGATCGTGTCCGGGCCGGCAAAGCGCGCCAGCGTATCGATATGCGCGTCGGTGTCGTCGCCTTCGAGATAGCCGTGGTCCAGCCACAGCACCCGATCCTGCGATAGCCATGCCGCAAGATCGCTGCTGAGCGATTCGCGCGTGCGCTGCGGATGCCGTTCGTGCAGGCAGGTCCAGGTCGTCAGCAGCGTGCCGGCACCATCGGTTTCGATCGCACCGCCTTCCAGCGCAAAATCCACCGTCTGCACCGGGGCGGGCACGAAGACCTGCGCCGCATCCAGCGAACTCACCAATTGGTCGTCCAGGCTGGCCTCGAACTTGCCGCCCCACCCGGTGAAGCGGAAATCCATCAGGCGGAAACCGTCATTCTGGCGCAGCGTGATCGGGCCGGAATCGCGCAACCAGGTGTCGTTGTAGGCGGCGATCACAAAGCGCACCCGCGTCATGTCCACGCGCGCCGAACGCAGCCGCGCCTCGGCATAGATCTGCAGATCGTCATCGGCCGCGCAGATGACCACCGGCTCGAAGCGGGAGATCGCGGTAATCAGCGCGATGTAGGTCTCTTCCACATCGGCCAGGCGCTCGGCCCAATCGGTGCCGGCATGCGGCCACGCCATCAACACGGCGGATTGAGGTTCCCATTCGGCGGGAAAGCGAAGACGGTCGGTCATGCGAGGCAATACTCATCTTGGTGTCCGGACAGCGGCCCAAACGTTCATCGATACCCCGCACTCGAGTGCAGGCTCTTGCGATCCTGGCGCACGTTGCCGCGCCAGGCTTGATGCAGATTCGCAGCAACGCATGTCCGAGTGCTGACGGACCACACACATGGTGCTGCGAGCGTTGGCCAGACGTGCAGCGAACGATGTCTGCACGCGCTGGCCGGGGTGATGTCGCGTCTTACTGGATCGGCGGTTTCGGCCCGATCTCGTTGGCATCGGCCTGATTGGCCACCACGTCGATCACCTTGCTCTTTTCGAAGTACACGGTGAATGCCGGATACACCCAGCGGTGGATCGTCGGCCACTGGCGCTTCTGGCCACCGCGCGGGTCGAGCTTCTGCTGCGGCGCACCGTAGCGGCCTTCGACCTGGCTCATGCTGTCGCCGCGCAAGGGCAGGGCGGCGGCGGGCTTTTGCTGTACACGATCGACCAGCAGCGTTTCGGCAGAAGCGGCGGCACTGATCCCCATCAGCGCGATTGTCAGCACGATCGGCGGCATCACAAACAAACGGTTGCGCATGTCATCTACTCCCCAGTGGACAAGATTCGGATGGTGATTACAGCAAAAAACCAGGACAAACGTCGGCGCGATGCGCACCATTCGGGCGGTCGCACCAGCATGTGGCTGCAGATCGCTTCCTAAAGCGCCACGCACGGCAGCGCATCAAGCATCGGCCAAGAAAAAACCGCCCGAAGGCGGCTTTCTCGGGTCTTGCACGCGCAGCAACTACTTAGCGCTGACGCGCCTTGAAACGCGGGTTCGACTTGCAGATCACGAAGACCTTGCCGCGGCGGCGGACCACCTTGCAGTCGCGGTGACGGGTCTTCGCAGACTTCAGGGAGGACAGGACTTTCATGGCACACCTCGGCGTAAACGGTTGGATTCGATGGGAGAGTGCGCGCAATCGAGGCTGCACCCGCAATTAAGCCGGCAATTCTAACCGGCTTTTCGTCGTGCTTTCAAGTGGTTGCATCCGAATCGCTGCGAGCGGCGCTACACTAGCGCCTGATGACCTTCCGGAAACCTGAATGACCGACCTTTCGCCCGTTCTCACCATCGATGGTCCCTCCGGCGCCGGCAAGGGCACAGTCAGCCGCATCGTGGCTGCCCGGCTGGGCTGGCACTACCTCGATTCGGGCGCACTGTATCGCGCGGTGGGTGTGGCGGCGAGCTGGGCCGATCTGGATGTGTCCGACCCGGCTGCGCTGGTGCGCTGCACCTTCGACACCAAGGTCGAGTTCGATGACGCTGGCGAAGCGGGCCTGCGAGTTTTGGTCAACGGCGAGGACGCAACCGGCGAACTGCGCCTGGAAACCACTGGCGCCCTGGCCTCGGCGATTGCGGCCATTCCCGAGGTGCGCAGTGCCCTCAAGGAGCGCCAGCGCGCATTCAGACGTGCCCCTGGCCTGGTGGCCGACGGGCGCGATATGGGCACGGTGATCTTTCCGGATGCCGCATTTAAGGTTTTCCTGACCGCCAGTGCCGAAGAACGTGCGGGCCGTCGTCATAAACAGTTGATGGAAAAGGGTGTTTCGGTTATCTTTGACGACCTGCTGCGCGAGATCATGGCCCGAGATGCCAGGGATGCCCAGCGGGTGGTGGCGCCATTACGGCCGGCCGAAGACGCCGTGCTGATCGATACCAGCGGAATAGGGATCGAGGATGTCGTCCAGCGTGTGGTCGGGGTGTTGTCCGACCGCACGTCGTCGTAAGCGTTCCGCAAGCGGGCAGGTCCCGCCGACCGTAAGGCGTTCCAAAGCTCCGTTGCGCATCCTGCGTGGCGGTTCTACTACTTCATAAACCGACTCGTTGTTGGGGTCGACCAACAGGCTGGGCGGTCCGTCTCTGTCGCAACCCGACGACCGGCGCCCGTGTGTTCAACTGAGTAAAATCCAAATGACAGAATCTTTTGCTGAACTGTTCGAAGCCAGTCAAGCCAATCTGGCCAAGCTGAAGCCGGGCTCGATCGTCACCGGTACCGTCGTGGAAGTGCGCGGCGACGTGGTGGTGATCAACGCTGGCCTGAAGTCCGAAGGCATCGTGCCGATCGAGCAGTTCCGTAACGACGCTGGCGAGATCGATGTGGGCGTGGGCGACCAGGTCAAGGTTGCGCTGGACTCCATCGAAAACGGCTTCGGCGAGACCGTGTTGTCGCGTGAGAAAGCCAAGCGCGCGATGGTGTGGGACGAGCTGGAAGAAGCGTTGGAAAAGAACGAAACCATCACCGGCCGCATCAGCGGCAAGGTCAAGGGTGGTTTCACCGTGGACATCAAGGATGTTCGCGCGTTCCTGCCTGGTTCGCTGGTGGATGTGCGCCCGGTGCGCGACCCGGCCTACCTGGAAGGCAAGGAGCTTGAGTTCAAGCTGATCAAGCTGGATCGCAAGCGCAACAACGTTGTGGTGTCGCGTCGTGCAGTGGTCGAGAGCGAGCATTCGGAAGAGCGCGAGCAGCTGATGGACAAGCTGCAGGAAGGCGCAATCCTGAAGGGTGTCGTCAAGAACCTGACCGATTACGGCGCATTCGTGGACCTGGGCGGTATCGACGGCCTGCTGCACATCACCGACATGGCCTGGAAGCGCGTGCGCCATCCGTCCGAAGTCGTGAACGTCGGCGACGAGCTGGACGTGCGCGTGCTGAAGTTCGATCGCGAGCGTAACCGCGTCAGCCTCGGCCTGAAGCAGCTGGGCGAAGATCCGTGGGACAACATCGCGCGTCGTTACCCGGCCAACAGCCGCGTGTTCGGCAAGGTCTCCAACGTCACCGATTACGGCGCATTCGTCGAAATCGAGCCGGGCGTCGAAGGTCTGGTGCACGTCTCCGAGATGGATTGGACCAACAAGAACGTCAACCCGTCCAAGGTTGTGCAGGTTGGTGACGAAGTCGAAGTGATGGTGCTGGATGTGGACGAGGAGCGTCGCCGCATCTCGTTGGGCATGAAGCAGGTCGCCGCCAATCCGTGGGAAACCTTCGCTGCGACCCACAAGAAGAACGACAAGGTGTCCGGTCAGATCAAGTCGATCACCGACTTCGGCATCTTCATCGGTCTGGACGGCGGCATCGACGGTCTGGTGCACCTGTCCGACATCAGCTGGAACACCACCGGCGAAGATGTCGTGCGCAACTACAAGAAGGGCGACACGCTGGAAGCCGTCGTGCTGGCAGTGGACCCGGAACGCGAGCGCATCAGCCTGGGCGTCAAGCAGCTGGAGCAGGATCCGTTCGGTCAGTACATGGCGTCCAACCCGAAGGGTTCGAAGGTCGAAGGCGTTGTGCGTGAAGTGGATGCCAAGGGCGCCACGATCGACCTGGCCGAAGGCATCGAAGGCTACGTCGCTGCACGCGATATCGCCAACGAGCGCGTCGACGATGCGACTCAGCACCTGAAGGTCGGCGACAAGATCGAAGCCAAGTTCGTGGGCATGGACCGTAAGGGCCGCACCCTGCAGCTGTCGATCAAGGCCAAGGACGATGCCGAAATGCGCGAGACGCTGGAGGAATATCAGTCCTCCGCTGCGTCGGGCGGCATGACCCAGCTGGGCGCGCTGCTGCGTGCGCAGTTGAACAGCAACAAGTCCGAGTAAGCGCGTAGCGCTCTCGCGAGCGTGATGGATCGGCCCGGGCTTGCCCGGGCCGATTCCGATGTGTCAGTCGAAAAAAGCAAGTTCCCATGACCAAGTCCGAATTGATTGAAATCCTGGCGCGACGCCAAGCGCATCTGAAGTCGGACGACGTGGATCTGGCGGTGAAGTCACTGCTGGAAATGATGGGGCAGGCGCTCTCCGATGGTGATCGGATCGAAATCCGCGGGTTTGGCAGTTTTTCTCTGCATTACCGTCCGCCACGTCTGGGCCGCAATCCCAAGACCGGCGAATCGGTTGCACTGCCGGGCAAGCATGTTCCGCATTTCAAGCCGGGCAAGGAATTGCGTGAGCGTGTCAGCTCCGTGGTCCCGGTCGATCTGGCCGATGCCGCCGAGTGACGACGGCTCTACCGCTGCGTTTATGTCGGCTCGGTTAAGCTAGGCGCCTTCCCGACGGAGTCGCGCGATGAAGGTGTTTCGCTTGCTGGTGATGCTGGCTTTCCTATTGGTCGGCCTGATTATCGGTGCGGTCAATTCCCAGGACATCACTCTTGATTTTCTGTTTTCCAGTGTGCACACGAGTTCCGGGGTAGCGATCATTGTCGCGCTGCTGGTCGGTGTGTTGATCGGTGCGGGCATGGTGCTGGTCAGTGTGGTCATTCCTCTCTATTCCAAGCTGCGTCAGGCCAACAAGGCTGTTGCGGTCAGCCGCGCCGATGCCAGGCCGATCACGCCTGCCGCAGTCGAGCCGCGCCCTCTCGATGGACTCTAAGCACGTATGGACTTCCTGACCGAGTGGTTCTGGTTTTTCCTGTTTTTACCGCTGGCAGCGCTCAGCGGCTGGATCGTCGGCCGCCGTGGTGGCCAGCGTCATGGCGATACCCAGGTCAGCCGATTGTCCAGCACCTATTTCCGTGGTCTGAATTACCTGCTCAACGAGCAGCCGGACAAGGCGATCGAGCTGTTTCTGCACATCGCCGAGCTGGATAAGGAAACTTTCGAGACGCAGGTCGCGCTGGGTCACCTGTTTCGCCGCCGCGGGGAGGTCGATCGCGCCATCCGTCTGCATCAGGGCCTGGTGCAGCGTGCCGACCTGACCGACCAGCAGCGGGTCCAGGCCCTGCTTGCGCTGGGCGAGGACTACATGAAGTCCGGTCTGCTGGATCGCGCCGAAACGGTATTCACCGAGCTTGCGCAGCTGGATCAACGCGCGCCGCAGGCGCTGCGCCATCTGATCGGCATTTATCAGGCCGAGCGCGACTGGGAAAAGGCGATCGACAACGCCACCCGTTACGAAGAAGTCACCGGCGAGCCGATGGGCAAGCTGATTTCGCAATTCGAATGCGAGTTGGCCGATCGGTACCGCGGCCTGGGCAAGGCCGATGAAGCCTTGCAGGCGATTGCGCGTGCGTACCAGGCCGACGGTACGTCGGTCCGCGCCGGTATTCTGGAAGGGCGCATCGAAGCCGAGCGCGGCCATGACGAGGCCGCCGTGCGGGCCTTCGAGCGTGCTGCACGCCACGATCCGGAATACCTGCCGGAAATCATTCCTGCCTTGATGGCCGCCTATCGACGGGTCGGCGATATCGCCGGTGCACGCAATTTCTTGTCGGAGATGACCGAGCACTATCGCGGTATCGCACCGGTGCTGGCGCTGACTCAATTGATGGAAGCGCAGGACGGAGTTGCGCCCGCGCTGGCCTATCTCGGCCGTCAGCTCAAGGACCGGCCATCGGTGCGCGGCGAGTCGGCGCTGATCGACCTGACGCTTGCCGAGGGCAGCGACCCGGTCGGTACCTTGAACGATCTCAAGCACATCACCGACCAGCTATTGGTGCGTAACCCCAGCTACCGCTGCACCCGTTGCGGTTTCGGCGCAAAGACCCACCATTGGCAATGCCCGAGCTGCAAGGAGTGGGGCACCGTCAAGCCGCTGTTGAACTACGCGGTGGTGTAAGGCGTGTCTTTGTCTTTTTGGCAATTTGCAGTGAGTCCGACCGACTCTGGGGTGGTGCGCCGTCGCAGCTTGCGTCGGCGTCGATCAGACTGTGGCGTAAGCTGCAGCTTCGCAGCGGCGCAGATGCAGCCAGGATTGCCACGCCGTGATCTGCCCAATGGCTTCGTTCTCGGCCGGGCCGGCTTGCCGCCGCGCCTTTTTGCTTTGCCCGCGTCGAACATGCGCCGAACCTGTGCCGATGTTTTCCAGAACGGTGATCCGCGCTGATGCCTCAGATCTGGCTCTGGTGCGCTTTGCACGTGACCGTTGCGGCGCTTGGAACTGGGCTGCTGCGGCGCTATGCCTTGCATCGTCGTCTGCTCGACGAGCCCGGCGAGCGACGCAGCCACGTGGTCGCAACCCCGCGTGGTGGTGGTATGGCGATCGTGGCGGCGATCCTGCTCGGTTGCATCGCGACCAGCCTGCTGTGGCCGGCTGTACGCCTGGTGGTCGGCTGGTTCGCCGTCGGCTTGATCCTGGTAGCGGGCGTGGGCTGGTGGGACGACCATCGGCCGTTGTCGGCCAGGTTGCGGTTTGCGATCCATCTGGCCGCGTCGGCATCGCTTGGATCGCTGGTCATCTATTCCACAGGTAACGTCGTGGACGGCATTCTCAGCGCGGTCGCGTCGGTCGTGCTGATCAATGTCTGGAATTTCATGGATGGCATCAACGGCCTGGCCGCGAGCCAGGCCGCGTTGGCCGCGTTGGCATTCGCTTTGGTGGTTCCGGCCGGCTGGTCGTTGGCCGGTCTGGCGGTGGCGGCAGCATGTCTGGGCTTTCTTCCATTCAATTTTCCGCGCGCGCGCATCTTCCTCGGCGACGGCGGTAGCGGTGCGTTGGGGTATGTGCTGGCGGCGCTGCTTGCACTGAGTGTTGGGGCCGGGCAGGTGAGCTGGTGGATCGGCTGGCTTCCGCTGACCGCGTTTCTTGTGGACGCCGGCTTCACGCTGCTGTCTCGCATGCTCGCGGGGCAGCGCTGGTGGGAGCCTCACGCCCAACACGTCTATCAACGTTTGGCACGACGGCTTGAGACGCACGTCACGGTAACCGCTGTTTATTTCGCTTTCAGCGTCGCTGCCGTCTGCTTGTATGTGCTACTTCGTCATGATGTGTTTGGTCAGCAAGTCTGGGCAGCGGTGGTGTGGGGCCTGGGCGCGAGTGCCAGCTGGTATTTTCTGCGCGATGGACTGCGCAATTCCTGAGTAACGGATTCTTATGATTTCCTGGCGTGACCGTTTGACCAATGCGCTGCCGCAAGTGGCAGTTGTGGTACACGACCTTCTGATGGTCTGGGTGTGCTGGCAGCTGCTGCATGCCGGCCGCTACTCGATGTTGCGCGAGCCGCCCGCTCTTCCGCTGTGGGACTGGCGCACCGCCGTGGTCCTGGTGGCACAGGGCCTGGTGTTCTGGAAGATGGGGCTGTACCGGGGGCTGTGGCGCTTTGCGTCGGTGCCTGACCTGTGGAATATCTTCAAGTCGAGTTTCCTCGGCTTGGTGGCCATCGTGCTGGCGTTGTCGTACGACCGCCTGGACGGCGTGCCGCTCTCGGTACTGGTGGTCTATCCGTTCGCGCTGTCGGCGCTGCTCGGGACACCGCGGCTGCTGTATCGCGCCTGGAAGGATTATCAGATTGCGCACTCCGGCGATGCGGCGCAGCGCGTGCTGATCCTGGGCGCCGGGCGTGCTGCCGAAGGTCTGGTGCGCGACCTTCGCCGCACCGGTACCTTCGTGCCGGTCGGCTTTCTGGACGATGCCAACAACCTGCACGGCGCCAAGATCCAGGGCCTCAACGTGCTGGGCAATCTGGATCAGGCCGCATCGATTGCGAAAGAGACCGCCGCCAAACTGCTGGTGATCGCGATTCCCTCGCTCGATGCCTCCGGCATGCAGCGCGTGGTGGCGATCTGCGAGAGCACCGGTCTGCCGTTCCGGATGGTACCCAAGCTGATCAATGTGCTGGAAGGGCGCTCGCTGCCGGGCGAATTGAAAGAGGTCGCCATCGAGGACCTGCTCAATCGCAAGCCGGTGACGCCGGACTGGCGACTGATCCGCGATTGGCTGACCAACAAGACCGTGATGGTGACTGGCGCTGGCGGCTCGATCGGCTCGGAAGTCTGCCGTCAGTGCGCGCGCCATGGGGCGCGTCGTATCGTGCTGCTGGAAATCGACGAGCTGGCATTGCTGACCATCGATTCGGATCTGCGTCGTCTGTTCCCGGATATCGAAGTGGTGCGGGTGCTTGGCGATTGCGGCGACCCGGCCGTGGTGGCGCATGCATTGAACACCGCTGCTCCGGATGCGGTGTTCCATGCCGCTGCGTACAAGCAGGTGCCGTTGCTGGAAGAGCAGCTGCGCGAGGCCGTACGCAACAATGTGCTGGCGACCGAGAACGTGGCGCGTGCGTGTCAGCGTGCACGCATCGAAACCTTCGTGTTCATTTCCACCGACAAGGCGGTCGAGCCGGTCAATGTGCTGGGCGCAAGCAAGCGCTACGCAGAGATGATCTGCCAGAGTCTTGACGCGCGCGATGCGCCAACGCGCTTCATCACCGTGCGCTTCGGCAATGTGCTGGATTCGGCTGGCAGCGTGGTGCCGTTGTTCCGCGAGCAGATCCGCCAGGGCGGGCCGGTCACGGTGACGCATCCGGATGTGACGCGCTACTTCATGACCATCCCCGAGGCCTGTCAGTTGGTGATCCAGGCAGCTGCGTCGGCGTCGCATGGCGCGATCTATACGTTGGACATGGGCGAGCCGGTGCCGATCCGCTTGCTTGCCGAGCAGATGATTCGGCTTGCCGGCAAGCAGCCGGGCAAGGATGTGGCGATTCTCTACACCGGTCTACGTCCGGGCGAGAAGCTGCACGAGACGTTGTTCTATTCCGACGAAGACTACCGCCCGACTGCGCATCCCAAGATTCTGGAAGCCGGTGTGCGCGAGTTCTCGCACGAGCAGGTACTGCAGCTGGTGACGCGTCTGCGTGAGGCGGTTAATCGCTATGACATCAACGCAATGGAGACTGTGTTGGGCGGCCTGATGCCGGATTTTGCGGCTGCTCGACGGAAAGTCGACGCGCGATCTGATACGGTCGTTCCATTCCCCGCACGTGAGGTCAGAAGACTGTAATGAGCCAGCGTATTCGCAAGGCCGTATTCCCCGTCGCAGGTCTTGGGACCCGCTTTCTTCCGGCGACCAAGACGGTGCCGAAGGAAATGCTGCCAATCATCGACAAACCATTGATCCAGTACGCCGTCGACGAGGCCATCCAGGCCGGCTGCGATACGTTGATCTTCGTGACCAATCGGTACAAGCATTCGATCGCCGACTACTTCGACAAGGCTTACGAGCTGGAGCAGAAGCTTGAGCGTGCAGGCAAGCTGGAGCAGCTTGAACTGGTGCGTCATGCATTGCCGGAAGGCGTTCGCGCCATTTTTGTGACGCAGGCCGAGGCACTCGGCCTGGGCCATGCGGTGTTGTGTGCCAAGGCCGTGGTCGGCGATGAGCCGTTCGCTGTGCTGCTGCCGGACGATCTGATGTGGAATCGTGGCGCCGCCGCGCTGACCCAGATGGCCGATGTGGCCGAAGCATCTGGCGGCAGCGTCATTGCCGTGGAAGACGTGCCGCACGACAAGACCGCCAGCTACGGCATCGTGTCCACCGACGCATTCGACGGCCGCAAGGGCCGCATCAATGCGATCGTCGAAAAGCCCAAGCCGGAAGTGGCGCCGAGCAACCTGGCCGTGGTCGGTCGTTATGTGCTCAGCCCCAAGATTTTCGAGTTGCTCGAAGCGACCGGAGCAGGCGCCGGTGGCGAGATCCAGCTGACCGATGCGATTGCCGAGCTGTTGAAGAAAGAGCAGGTGGACGCATTCCGCTTCGAAGGCCGTCGTTTCGATTGCGGCGCGCACATCGGCTTGATCGAGGCCACCGTGCACTTCGCGCTTCAGCATGAAAAGCATGGTGGGCCGGCGAAGGAAATCTTGCGCAACGCATTGGCCCAGGCCGACGCGCGCGGCTGATCGCTTCGCCACTGTTCCATCGCGAACGACGCCACCCGGCGTCGTTCGTCGTTTGGGCCTCCCGATCAAAGCGCGAGGCCTTGGCGGAAACGATGGCGTCTAGACGGGTCGGTGCAACAAGCAAGCAGATGCAGGGCGTGGGCGCGTACGTGTCGTTAGAATCCGGGCGTGAGCCAGCCTGCTCATTCCAGTGAATTGATCAACGTGGTGGCTCTACTGGGTGCTGCGATGGTGGCGATCCCTCTGTTCCGACGGCTGGGCCTGGGCTCGGTGCTCGGGTACCTGGCAGCAGGGCTGGCGATCGGGCCATTCGGACCGGGCCTGTTCGACGACCCGCAGGCGATCCTGCATGTCGCCGAATTGGGCGTGTTGATGTTCCTGTTCGTGATCGGTCTGGAGATACGGCCTTTGCATCTGTGGAGCCTGCGCAAGGAAATCTTCGGCCTGGGCACCGTGCAGATCTGCGTGTGCGCACTGGTGCTGACCGGGATCGGCATGTTGCTGAGCTTGTTCTTCCTGGGCATGGGCATGAGCCTGGACCTGCGCGTGGTTGCGGCCGATTGGCGGCTGATCCTCGTCGGTGTGTTGGCGCTGATGCTGGGCAAGGCGGTGTGCATCTATGCGGTGGCGCGGGTGATGCGCAGCGATCGTCGCCAGGCACTGGACCGCGGCGTGCTGATGGCGCAGGGCGGCGAGTTCGCCTTCGTGCTGTTTGCGGCGGCCGCGGCATCGGGCGTGATCGATGCGCAGGTCAATGCCACCCTCACCACCATCGTGGTGCTGTCGATGGCGCTGACGCCGTTGTTCGTGCTGGTGCAGCGGCGTTTGATGCCCGCGCCGGAGGTATCGCTGGACGGTGTGGAATCGGCCAACGGTCAAACCGGCAGCGTGCTGGTGATCGGCTTCGGACGCTTCGGTCAGGTGGCCAGCCAGTCGCTGCTGGCGCGCGACGTGGATGTGACCATCATCGATAACGACATCGAGATGATCCAGAGCGCGGAAGAGTTCGGTTTCAAGATCTATTACGGCGACGGGATCCGGCTGGACGTGTTGCATGCTGCCGGTGCGCACACTGCACAGGCGATTGCGGTATGCATCGACAATCGCGAAGCGGCCAATCGCATCGTCGAGCTGGCAACGCGCGAGTTCCCGCATGCGCGCCTGCTGGTGCGCTCGTTCGATCGTGAGCATTCGCTGCAGCTGATCGCGGCCGGTGTGGATTATCAGATCCGCGAAACCTTCGAGTCGGCGGTGACCTTCGGCCAGATGGCGCTGGTCGAGCTGGGCGTGGACGAGGATGAGGCCGGCATGATCGGCCGCGAGATCCGCCGCCGCGATGCGGAGCGGCTGGAGCTGGAAATCGCTGCCGGGAATGTGCGTGCCGGTGCAGGGTTGATGTTCGGCAACATCACGCCGACGGTGCCCAAGCCCACGCCTTTTACGCCGCCGCGCCGGGAGAGCCGGTCGCTCAACCGCTATGCGTTGACGCAGGCCGATGAAGAGACTGCGGAAGAGACCAAGAGCGGCTGACAACGCGTCGTGATCGTCAGGTGGGTGTGGGGCTGCGCAGGCATCGAATGTGCAGGTGGGTGCAACTGGCGGCAGTGCAGTCTTTTGGCGCCTGTTGCCGTCAGCGGGTGGTCAGGTCGCGTCTTCGAGCGCGCGGTGCCCTCACCGCTTGCGGGACACGCTGTGAATCCATCCATGGACGCTCCGTGGCGGCATCCATGCCGCCACAGGGTCCCGCAAGCGGCGAGGGCACCGCGCCAGAACGTTGGTCGGTGAGCAGGTAAACAGCTGGCCTTACTGCACTTCCACTTGGCGATGAAAGGTCAGTAACTAAACGGCGGTGCGCGTGCCTTGCTTGCAAGCGTGCACACCGACCATCTCTACCGGCCCTTGTCCGCCTGCCGGCACGGGCCCTTATGCGGCATGGATGCCGCATAGCCAAGACATTGGTCGGTGAGCAGGTAAACAGCTGGCAGTACTGCACTTCACTTGGCGATAAAAAGTCAGTAACTAAACGGCGGGGCTGGTGCCTTGCTTGCAACCGTGCACACCGACCATCTCGACTGGACCTTGTCCGCCTACCGGCGCGGGACCTTATGCGGCATGGATGCCGCATAAGAGCCTTATCTGTTCGGAATCTGGCAGTTTAGGTGTCGAGAGCCGGCGTGGGCT
>NZ_MDEE01000003.1 GCF_002939865.1 Xanthomonas dyei | reverse complement strand
CTCTGACGGCAGCCCACGCCGGCTCTCGACACCTAAACTGCCAGATTCCGAACAGATAAGGCTCTTACGCGGCATCCATGCCGCGTAAGGTCTCGCGCCGGTAGGCGGGCAAGGACCAGTCAAGAAGGTCGGTGTGCATGGTTCAAGCCAGGCGCGGTGAGCGGTCCTATTGACGGCATACCGAACCAATACAGGGCCCAAGAAACCGCCTGCGGTCTGATGACCCTCCTCTGACAACAGACCAACGTGCTGGCGCGGTGTCCTCACCGCTTGCGGGACCGTGTGGCGGCATGGATGCCGCCACCGAGCCCCCAGGGACGGGTTCACGGCGTGTCCCGCAAACGGTGAGGGCACCGCGCCTTCGACCCGCTCAGCTATTGCTCCTGAAGTAGGCGGGTCACCAGGACGGCAGCGGCAAGCCCAGCAGAACTTGGCGAAGCTCTCCGCGCACAAGCCAACACCAGCTTTCACGCCAGATGGACCGGGCACTGCGGGCGCTCTGATAAAATCGCGGGCTGATGCCGCAGCCTACCTATCCCTCGCCGCCGCTGCCCAAGTCTGGCCAGCTCCGCGCCTACTGGCGCTCTCCGTCTTCCCCGACTGCACTGGCCTGGTCGATTGCCCGCGCTGCCGAAGCGCATGCCGGCCCGTTGCTGGTGATCGCCCGCGACAACCAAAGCGCGCACCAGATCGAGGCCGATCTGCACGCCTTGCTCGGTGAGCACGCGACGCTGCCGGTGGTGCCGTTTCCCGATTGGGAAACCCTACCCTACGACCAGTTCAGCCCGCACCCGGAAATCATCAGCCAGCGCCTGGCTGCGCTGCATCGCCTGCCCGGCCTGAGCAAGGGCGTGGTGATCGTGCCGGTGCAGACCCTGATGCAGCAGCTGGCACCGCTGAGCTACATCGTCGGCGGCAGTTTCGATCTCAAGGTCGGCCAGCGGCTGGATCTGGATGCGGAAAAACGCCGCCTGGAAAGCGCTGGTTACCGCAATGTGCCGCAGGTGATGGACCCAGGCGATTTTGCGGTGCGCGGCGGCTTGCTCGATGTGTTTCCGATGGGCGAAACCACGCCGCTGCGCGTGGAGTTGCTGGACGAAGACATCGATTCGATCCGCGTGTTCGACCCGGAATCGCAGCGTTCGCTGGACAAGGTGGACGCGGTCAAGATGTTGCCCGGCCGCGAAGTGCCGATGGACGATGCCAGCGTCGAACGCGTGCTGGCCTGCCTGCGCGAACGCTTCGACGTGGATACCCGGCGCAGCGCGCTGTATCAGGATCTCAAGTCCGGCATCGCACCGTCCGGCGTCGAGTATTACCTGCCGATGTTCTTCGCCAAGACCGCCACGCTGTTCGATTATCTGGACAAGCGCGCGCTGCCTTTGATCGCCTCCGGTGTCTCCAATGCGGCCGATGCGTTCTGGGCGCAGGCGCAAAACCGCTACGAGCAGCGCCGCCACGATGTGGAACGCCCGCTGTTGTCGCCGGACGAGTTGTATCAATCGCCGGATGCGCTGCGCGAGCGGCTCAACAAGCTGGCGCGCATCGAGGTGTGGGCCAGCGATCATGCGCGCATCGACGAGGCCGCCGCGCTCGGCGACCAACCGTTGCCGCCGCTGCCGGTTGCCGCAAAAGACGCGCCGGCCGGCCAGGCACTGGCCTCGTTCCTGAGCCACTACCCGGGCCGTGTGCTGGTCGCTGCCGATTCGGCCGGCCGCCGCGAAGCCTTGATGGAAGTGCTGGCCGCCGCCCAGCTCAAGCCGGATGTCGTGGCCGATGTGCCGGCCTTCCTGGCGGCGACCACGCTGCGCTTCGGCATCACCGTGGCGGCGCTGGAAGACGGCTTTGCGCTGGACGACCCGCAGATTGCGGTGCTGACCGAGCGCCAGCTGTTTCCCGAGCGGGCCAACCAACCGCGCCGCACGCGCCGGGTCGGGCGTGAGCCGGAAGCGATCATTCGCGACCTGGGCGAGCTGTCCGAAGGCGCGCCGATCGTGCACGAGGATCACGGTGTGGGCCGCTACCGCGGGCTGATCGTGCTCGATGCCGGCGGCATGCCCGGTGAGTTTCTGGAAATCGAATACGCCAAGGGCGACCGGCTGTATGTGCCGGTGGCGCAGTTGCATCTGATCAGCCGTTATTCCGGTGCATCGGCCGAGACCGCGCCGCTGCATTCGCTGGGCGGCGAGCAATGGACCAAGGCCAAGCGCAGAGCCGCCGAGAAGGTACGCGACGTGGCTGCCGAGCTGCTGGAAATCCAGGCCCGGCGCCGCGCGCGCGCCGGCCTGGCGCTGCAGGTGGACCGTGCGATGTACGAGCCGTTTGCGGCCGGGTTCCCGTTCGAAGAAACCACCGACCAGCTTGCCGCCATCGACGCCACGCTGCGCGATCTGGGCAGCAGCCAGCCGATGGACCGCGTGGTCTGCGGCGATGTCGGTTTCGGCAAGACCGAGGTCGCGGTGCGCGCGGCATTTGCTGCGGCCAGCGCCGGCAAGCAGGTCGCCGTGCTGGTGCCGACCACCCTGTTGGCCGAACAGCATTACCGCAATTTCCGCGACCGCTTTGCCGATTACCCGATGAAGGTGGAAGTGCTGTCGCGCTTCAAGAGCACCAAGGAAATCAAGGCCGAGCTGGAGAAGGTCGCCAGTGGCGATATCGACGTCATCATCGGCACGCACCGCTTGTTGCAGCCCGATGTGAAGTTCAAGGACCTGGGCCTGGTCGTGGTCGACGAGGAACAACGGTTCGGTGTGCGGCAAAAAGAAGCGCTCAAGGCGATGCGCGCCAATGTGCATCTGCTCACGCTGACCGCCACGCCGATCCCGCGCACGCTCAATATGGCCATGGCCGGCTTGCGCGATCTGTCCATCATCGCCACCCCGCCGCCCAACCGGCTGGCGGTGCAGACCTTCATCACCGCCTGGGACAACACGCTACTGCGCGAAGCATTCCAGCGCGAGCTCAGCCGTGGCGGCCAGCTGTACTTCCTGCACAACGATGTGGAAAGCATCGTGCGCATGCAACGCGACCTGTCCGAACTGGTGCCGGAAGCGCGTATCGGCATCGCGCACGGGCAGATGCCCGAGCGTGAGCTGGAACGGGTGATGCTGGATTTCCAGAAGCAGCGCTTCAACGTGCTGCTGTCGACCACGATCATCGAATCGGGCATCGACATTCCCAACGCCAACACCATCATCATCAACCGCGCCGATCGCTTCGGTCTTGCGCAGTTGCATCAGCTGCGCGGCCGCGTGGGCCGTTCGCATCACCGCGCCTATGCGTATCTGGTGGTGCCGGACCGGCGCTCGATGACCTCCGATGCAGAAAAGCGCCTGGAAGCCATCGCCTCGATGGACGAGCTGGGCGCAGGCTTTACCCTGGCCACGCACGATCTTGAAATCCGCGGCGCCGGCGAATTGCTCGGCGAAGACCAGAGCGGCCAGATGGCCGAGGTCGGTTTCAGCCTGTACACCGAGCTGCTGGAGCGCGCGGTGCGCAGTATTCGCCAAGGCAAACTGCCCGATCTGGATGCCGGCGAAGAAGCGCGTGGCGCCGAAGTGGAGCTGCACGTGGCCTCGCTGATTCCCGAGGATTACCTGCCCGATGTGCATACGCGCCTGACGTTGTACAAGCGCATTTCCAGTGCACGCGACACCGATGCGTTGCGCGAACTACAGGTGGAGATGATCGACCGCTTCGGCTTGCTGCCGGATCCGGTCAAGCACCTGTTCGCGATTGCCGAGCTCAAGCTGCAGGCCAACGCGTTGGGGATCCGCAAGCTGGATCTGGGCGAAAACGGCGGGCGTTTGGTGTTCGAAGCCAAGCCGTCGATCGACCCGATGACCGTCATCCAGATGATCCAGAAGCAGCCGAAGATCTACACCATGGATGGCCCGGACAAACTGCGCATCAAATTGCCGATGCCCGACGGCGCAGACCGCTTCAACGCCGCACGCGGTTTGCTGGCCGCGCTGACACCGGGCTGAAGCGCAACGCCGCGTTTGATGGCGTCGCAGCAGACTCGACAGCACTACACGTCATGCACGCAGGTGAGCATCACCTGCGTGCATGCTGCGTGCGCGAGAGGTCTCCGATCTCGCGCCGATGTGCGTCACACGCAATGGGCTCGCAGCCCTTGCCCTTGCTCGATCCGCACCGCTGCGCCGTGTTTGAAACACGCGCGCATTGTCCCGGGACTGTCCAGGACAAACGCCCCATGAGCCTGCTTGCGACAAACCTGAGCAGTTAATTTCAGAACTGCTAGAAGATTTCACATTTACGTCATTCGACTGAATTTGGCCTAAATATTTCAGCTAGGCGCCGATACCTGCATAGACCGGCATGACTCCGTGTGCAACGCACTGCCACACAGATCCATGCCACCGCGACCTTCTCCCCGCGTCATCGCACCCAATGTGCGCCATCGCTTGAGGCACCCATGAACGCTGCATCTCCCGATCTGCCCGCCCCGTTGACGCTTACCCTTGAGGGCGAGATGACCATTCGTCGCGCCGCAGAACTCAAGCCGCTGTTGCAGCCGGCGTTGGCGCATCCGGGTGGAGTGCATCTGGATCTGGCGGCGGTGAGCGAAATCGACACCACCGGCCTGCAATTGTTGCTGGCCACCAAGCAGGCGATCCAGGCCGATGGACGGCCGTTTTCGCTGACCGATTCCAGCCGTGCGGTGGTCGATGTGATCGAACTGCTCGGCCTGCTCGAAGCGCTGTACCCGCATGCGGTTGCCGGCCTCGGCGAACACATTCACTAACGGACGGGTGACGCGCGCATGGACATGAACCAGCTGATGCAGACCTTCCTGGCCGAGAGCCGGGATCTGCTCGAAGACATGGAACGGCATCTGCTCGAAGCCGAGCGTGGCACGTCGTCGCCGGATGCGGTCAATGCGATCTTCCGTGCCGCGCACACCATCAAGGGCTCGGGCGGATTATTCGATCTGCCGCAGCTGGTCGGCTTCACCCATGTGGTGGAAAGCGTGCTCGATCTGGTGCGCGAAGAAGCGCTGACGTTGAGCTCGGACCTGATCGGACTGCTGCTGGTGTGCTGCGATCATATCCATGCATTGGTGGAGACCGCCGCCGACCCCAGCCATGCCGATGCAGCTGCGCTGGCGGCCGAAGCCGAGCCGCTGCTGGCGCAATTGCAGACCTACCTGCAAACCAGCGCCTGCGGCGTCACCGCCGCCGCCATCCAGTACAGCACGCCTGAAAAACAGAGCGGTTACTGGCGCATCTCGCTCAAACTTTTCGCCGACGCGCTGCGCTTCGGCAACTCGCCGCTCAAGCTGATCCGCAACCTGCGCAGCCTGGGTTCGGTGGAATCGATCGGCACCGACTACAGCCAATTGCCAAAGTTCGAAGACCTCGACCCGGAAGCCAATTACCTCGGTTTCCAGATCCTGCTGCGCAGCGATGCCGACCGCGCCGCGATCGAAGAAGTGTTCGAATTCGTCCGCGACGATTGCGATCTGGATATCGCCGCAGTCCCGGCACCCACCGATACCGCCATGCTGCTGGTCAACGAGCCGGTGGTGGCCCCTGCGTCGGTCAGCGGACTTGCCGCCGTGCCAAATGGCGCAAACGCCGTATCGGCGCCGGCCCGCAACGCACCCGACGCCGGCGGCCGCAACAGCGATGCGCGCTCGATCCGCGTGGATGCCGACAAGCTCGATCGCATGATCGATCTGGTCGGCGAACTCATCATTGCGGTCAGCAGCACCAATGCCAATGCGCAGCGCACCGGCGATGCGCAACTGCTGGAATCGGTCTCGATTCTGGCCGGCCTGGTGGAAGACGTACGCGAAAGCGCGCTGCAGCTGCGCATGGTCAAGATCGGCGGCACCTTCAGCCGCTTCCAGCGCGTGGTGCACGATGTGGCACGCGAGCTGGGCAAGGACATCGCGCTCGTGGTCGCAGGCGAAGACACCGAACTGGACAAGTCGGTGGTGGAAAAGATCGGCGACCCGCTGACCCATCTGGTGCGCAACGCGATGGATCACGGCATCGAACCGGCAGACGTGCGCGTGGCGCGCGGCAAACCCGCACGCGGCACCGTGGGCCTCAACGCCTATCACGACTCCGGCAGCATCGTTATCCAGATCACCGATGACGGCGGTGGCTTGAACCGCGACCGCATCCTGGCCAAGGCGCTGGAACGCGGCTTGATCGAACCCGGCCGCCAACTCAGCGACCGCGAAGTGTTCGCGATGATCTTCGAGCCGGGTTTTTCCACCGCAGAGAAAGTCACCAACCTGTCCGGCCGCGGCGTCGGCATGGACGTGGTCAAACGCAACATCACCGCCCTGCGCGGCACGGTCGAGATCGACAGCGCCGCCGGGCTGGGCACCACCATTTCGGTGCGCCTGCCGCTGACGCTGGCCATCATCAACGGCTTCCAGGTGGGTGTGGGCAAATCCGTGTTCGTGGTGCCGCTGGATGTGGTGGAGGAATGCGTGGAGTTCACCCCCGACTACGCCAGCGATTACATCGACCTGCGCGGCACCGTGCTGCCGTATGTGCGCCTGCGTGAACTGTTCGCCCTCGGCGGCAGGACGCCAGCACGCGAAAGCATCGTGGTGATCCGGCAAGGCGCACAGCGCTTCGGCCTGGTCGTGGACACGTTGCTGGGCGAATGGCAGACGGTGATCAAGCCGTTGTCCAAGGTGTTCGCACAGGTCAAAGGCATCAGTGGTTCCAGCATCCTGGGCAGCGGCGATGTCGCGCTGATCCTGGATGTGCCCAGCTTGCTTCAACAGTTGCACCCCAATCAGGACGCGTTGGCGGCCTGAGCATTTGCAGTCTCGCAGCCTACAACCCGCGTCGTTCGTCGTTACCTGAGCCCAGGAACCATCGCCATGTCACACCGCCTTCCGATCACTACCCAATTATGGTTCACCGCCGCGCTTGCGGTGGCCCTGCCCGTCCTCGTGATCGTCGCCGGCTTTGCGCTGACGCTGCCGCATGCAGCCCTGCTCGGCGGCAGCATCGTTGCAGCCCTCATCAGTGGCGTCCTGCTGGCGTGGGCGATCCGCATTGCCGGCGGCGCGCTGGACCTGGCCACCACCACGCTGGACGCTTTTTCGCGCGGCAATTTCGATGTCGCCCTGCCGCAGACACGCGACGAGCATGCCGGCGACGTGCTGCGCGGCTTGCGCAAGGTGCAAAGCGGCATCCGCCACGTCAACGACGAGATCAATCGGGTCTCGCGCGAACACGATGCCGGCGAAATCGACGCACGCATCGATGTGGCGCGCTTCGACGGCGACTTCCGCACCATGGGCGATGGCATCAACCGCATGGTTGCCAGCCACCTGACGGTGAACAAGCAGGCCATGGCCTGCGTGGCCGAGTTCGGCCGCGGCAACTTTGTCGCCGAGCTGGAACGCCTGCCGGGCAAGAAAGCCTTCATCAACGAGGTGGTGGACCAGATCCGCGGCAATCTGACCGGCCTCGTCGCCGAGGTCAACCGCATGTCCACCGAGCACGATGCAGGCGATATCGACGTGGTGATCGACACGCAGCGCTTCACCGGCGACTTCCGTCGCATGGCCGAAGGCATCAATGCGATGGTGGCCGGCCATATCGCGGTCAAGAAGCAGGCCATCGCCTGCGTCGGCGAGTTCGGCCGCGGCAACTTCACCGCACAGCTGCCGTTGCTGCCGGGCAAGAAGCGCTTCATCAACGAGACCATCGATCAGGTGCGCGGCAACCTCACCGGGCTGATCGCCGAGATCAATCACATGTCCGCCGAGCATGAAGCCGGCGACATCGACGTGGTGATCGACGCCACCCGCTTCGATGGCGACTTCCGCAGCATGGCCACCGGCATCAACGAGATGGTTGGCGCACATATCGCGGTCAAGAAGTTGGCGATGGGGGTGGTGGCCGAGTTCGGCCGCGGCAACTTCGATGCGCCGCTGGCGCGGCTGCCCGGTAAAAAGGCCTTTATCAATGACACCATCGAGTGTGCACGCGGCAACCTGCGCAGCATCTCCGAGGTGATCCAGGTGATGGGCGCGATGGCCGAGGGCGACCTCACTCACACCGTGGAAGGCCGTTACGACGGCGCATTCGCCGACATGCAGCGCTACGTCAACACCACCATGACCCGCCTCACCGAGATCGTCGACGAGGTCAATCGCAACGCCGAAAACCTCGCCAGCGCATCGGAAGAAGTCAGCGCCACCGCGCAGGCCCTGGCCCAGGCCGCCAGCGAGCAGGCTGCCGGCGTGGAGCAGACCAGCGCCTCGCTGGAGCAGATGACCGCTTCCATCGCGCAGAACACCGAGAACGCCCGCGTCACCGACAGCATGGCCGCCAAGGCCGCCAGCGAAGCGGCCGACGGTGGCGACACCGTGCGCGCCACCGTGGTGGCGATGAAGGACATCGCCAAGAAGATCAGCATCATCGACGACATTGCCTATCAAACCAATCTGCTCGCGCTCAATGCGGCCATCGAAGCGGCGCGCGCCGGCGAGCACGGCAAGGGCTTTGCGGTAGTGGCTGCGGAAGTGCGCAAGCTGGCCGAGCGTAGCCAGATCGCCGCGCACGAGATCGGCGAAGTGGCCGAGTCCAGCGTCGAGTTGGCGGAAAGCGCCGGCCGCGTCTTGGGTGAAATGGTGCCCTCGATCCGCCGCACTTCCGACCTGGTGCAGGAAATCGCTGCAGCCTCCGAAGAACAGACTGCAGGCGTCAGCCAGATCAACACCGCGGTGGGCCAGTTGAACCAGACCACGCAGTCGGCCGCGGCCAATGCCGAAGAACTGGCCGCCACGTCCGAGGAAATGAGTGCGCAGGCCGAGCAGCTGCAGCAGTTGATGGGCTTCTTCCGGCTGGGAGCCAGCAGTCGCGGCACCGCGGCGGTTGCCAAGCAGTCCCCGCGTCGCGTTACGCCGGCCGCCAGCTTCCAACTACGTCGCGCCAACGTGCGTCCGATCAATGCAGCGGTCGCCGCCGATGTGGTGGATGAGTCGCAGTTCGTCACCTTTTGAGGAATCGACGATGCAACAGCGCAATGCAGACACCGATGGGACGCCACCACCGTCCGTCCCTCAGCAATACCTCACCTTTTCGCTAGGCGGGGACATGTTCGGACTTGGCATCCTGGGCATCAAGGAAATCATCGAATACCGCATCCCGACCGAGGTACCGATGATGCCGCCTGCCTTGCGCGGGGTGATCAACCTGCGCGGCGCAGTCGTGCCGGTGATGGACGTGCAGGAGCGCTTCGGTCGTAGCGCAAGCGCCATCACCAAACGCAGCTGCATCGTGATCGTGGAGATCGCACGTGGCGGTGAGCACCAGGTGCTGGGCCTGCTGGTGGATGCGGTCAGCGAAGTGGTGGAGATTGCGCCAGCCGATATCGCCGACCCGCCCAGCTTCGGCGCTGGCATCCATCGCGATTTCATCCAGGGCATGGCCAAGCGTGAAGAGCGCTTCGTGATCCTGCTGGATGCCGACGCCGTGCTGGCCAACGACACGTTGGCGCAGCTACCCACCGCCGCCCTGGCGGCCTGACTTTTCCCGTGCACGCCAGGATTCCCATGCATTCTCCGCTTCTCTCCTGCAACTGCGCGCTGGCCGGTCCGGTGTTGGTGGTTGACGACAGCATGGTCCAGCGCGAACACGCGATGGCACTCTGCCGTCAACTGGGCGCCAGCCTGGTGGAAGGCGCCAGCGATGGCCATGCCGCGCTCGCCTGGTTGAGTCGTGCCGCGGCGCCCTCTTTGCTGTTGATCGACCTGGAAATGCCGGGCATGGACGGCGTGCAACTGCTCGACGCACTGGCACGTGGCCAGCACAGCGTCCCGGTGGTGGTGGTCTCCCAACGCGGCGGCGCATTGATCGATGCAGTGATGCAGCTCAGCCGCAGCGCCGGTGTCCGGGTGTTGGCAGGACTGGAAAAACCGTTGCGGCTGCAGGACCTGGCCACAACGCTGGACTGCGTCCCGGCATCGCCTACCGAAACGCCCGCCACGCTCGCGGTACCGACCTCGCCTCTGTTGTCCAGCGGCAGCGCCGCGGCCTCGCGGCTGGATCGTGCGATGCGGCGCGGCGAAATTCGCGTGGCTTATCAGCCCAAGCTGGATCTGCGCGATGGCCGCCTGCGCGGCGTGGAAGCGTTGGCACGGTGGCGTCGCCCGCAAGGCGACATGATCGGACCGGACCGTTTCATTCCGCTGGCCGAGCGCGAAGGTCTGATTCATGCACTCACCCAACAGGTGATCGACAAGGCGGTTGCGCAGTTGGTGGATTGGCGCGCAGAAGGCCTGCAACTCACGCTGGCCTTGAACCTGTCGCCCAATCTACTGGGCGAAGAGGATTTCCTGGAGCACCTGTGCGGCAAGCTGGCCGACAACGGACTAACGCCGGGCGATCTGGTGCTTGAGCTCACCGAAAGCGCCATCGTGGAGCCGGCCAATGCATTGAGCATGCTCGCGCGCCTGCGCCTGCGTGGCTTCGGATTGTCCATCGACGATTACGGCACCGGCTTTTCCTCGTTGCAGCGGCTGGCCAGCATCCCGTTCACCGAACTCAAGCTGGACCGCAGCTTCGTGCAGGCCGCGCATCGCAGCCGCAGCCAGCGCACCGTGCTCGAATCCACGCTGGAGCTGGCCCATCGCCTGAACCTGACCGCCGTGGCCGAAGGCGTGGAAACCCAGGACGATTGGCGCCTGCTGCGTGAGCTGGGCTGCGATCTGGCGCAAGGCTATCTGATGGGATCACCGATGCCCGGGCCGATGCTGTCGGAGTGGTGGCGCGAACATGCCGTGCGCATCGCCCGATTGAGCGACAACATGCTCCCCAGCAATGCGGATGTGGCCTGAGCCGATGGATACCGCTACCGCCATCACCGAACAGGAGTTCGGGCGCTTCCAGCGTTTCATCTTCGAAGCTGCCGGCATCAGCATTTCGTCGGGCAAAAAAGCCATGTTGTGCGGCCGCCTGGGCAAGCGTCTGCGCGAACATCAGTTCAGTAGCTACACGCAGTATCTGCAGTTGCTGGAAAGCCGCCAGGACCGCGAGGAGATCCAGACCGCGATCGATCTGCTCACCACCAACGAAACCTATTTCTTTCGCGAGCCCAAGCACTTCGACCTGCTACGCAAACTGGCCGGCGAGCACCGCGGCGGCTTGCCGTTCCGTTGCTGGAGCGCGGCCAGTTCCAGCGGCGAAGAGGCTTACAGCATGGCGATGGTGCTGGACGACACCCTGCAAGGCCGTGCATTCGAGGTGGTCGGCACCGACATCAGCAGCCGTGTGGTAGCCAAGGCCCGCAGCGGGCATTACGCCCTGCAGCGCATCGACGGCATTCCGCAGGCCTATCTCAAGCGTTACTGCCTGCGCGGCCAGGGTGAATACGCCGGCACCCTGCTGGTGGAGCGCCGCCTGCGCGAGCGGGTCAAGTTCGTGCATGCCAATCTCAACGCTGCCCTCCCGATGCTGGGCAGCTTCGATGTGATCTTCCTGCGCAACGTGATGATCTATTTCAATGGCCAGACCAAGCGCGAAGTGATCTTGCGGGTGCTGGCCAACCTAAAACCGGGCGGACACTTCTGCATCGGCCATTCGGAAAGCTTGAGCGAGCTCGATATCGATCTCACCCAGGTGGCACCGTCGATCTTCCGCAAAGCCTGAGTCAGGGATCTCCTGTGTCCACAGCGTTCAATCGCCCCGTCACCAACCCCAACACCATCAAGGCCATGGTGGTCGACGATTCGGCGGTGGTACGCCAGGTCCTGGTGGGGGTGCTCAACGAGGCGCCCGGCATCGAGGTGATCGCCACTGCCGCAGATCCGTTGCTGGCCATCGAAAAGATGCGCCAGCAGTGGCCGGATGTCATCGTGCTGGACGTGGAAATGCCACGCATGGACGGCATCACCTTCCTGCGCAAGATCATGAGCGAGCGCCCCACCCCGGTGGTGATCTGCTCCACGCTCACCGAAAAAGGCGCGCGCGTGACCATGGATGCGCTGGCCGCCGGCGCGGTGGCAGTGGTGACAAAACCGCACCTGGGCTTGAAGCAGTTCCTCACCGATTCGGCCGACGAGCTGGTCGCCACCGTACGCAGCGCCGCACGCGCCAACGTCAAGCGGCTGGCCGCACGCGTCACTGCCGTGCCGCTGGAAGCGGAGGTCAAACACACCGCCGACGTCATCCTGCCGGCGCAGACCGGGCGTGCGTTGGCGCAGACCACCGAGCGCATCGTCGCCATCGGCACCTCCACCGGCGGCACCCAGGCGCTGGAAGAAGTGCTCACCGCCCTGCCGCGCGTGTGCCCGGGCATCGTGATCGTGCAGCACATGCCGGAGAAATTCACCGCCGCCTTCGCCGCACGCCTCAACAGTCTGTGCCAGATCGCAGTGAAAGAGGCCGCCAACAACGACCGCGTGATGCCGGGGCGCGCGTTGATCGCACCGGGCGGCAAACACCTGCTGCTGCGCCGCAGTGGCGCGCAATATTTCGTCGAGGTGGTGGAAGGCCCGCCGGTCAACCGGCACCGCCCGTCGGTGGATGTGCTGTTCCGCTCTGCCGCGCGTGCGGCCGGCAGCAATGCGCTCGGCATCATCATGACCGGCATGGGCGACGACGGCGCCGCCGGCCTGCTGGAAATGCGCCAGGCCGGCGCGCGCACGGTGGCGCAGGACGAACACACCAGCATCGTGTTCGGCATGCCCAAGGAAGCCATCAAGCGCGGCGGTGCGGATCGTATCCTGCCGCTGGGCGCAATGGCGCGGGAGATCGTGACGCAGCTGCAGTAGGCGCCGCCCCGCAAGCGCACCGGCACCGCCATCGATGTGGCAGACGAACGTGCGCAGGCACCACCTCATAGCGCACGGAGACTGCGGCAAACGCGGTATCCCGGTGTCCGCCACGCAGGCCATGTCTTCCAACCACAGGCCACACCGCCGCTGTATTGGCGTGCAGGGCAACCTAAAGATTCGCCGTCGCTGCCGCTAACTTGATTGAAGACCCAGCATTGCGCGGGTCACCCGAGGCGGCGGTATCGCCGTCCCGGGACCGGAGGTGCACCATGACGACGCGCGATCTCAACGACGGTCTGTTTATCGATCCGGTCAGTGTGGACTCGGTCATTGTCGACCCCGTGATCGAGGCAGGCGCCAATATCCGCTGTGCTGGATTGGTAGCACCCGCTGCCGATGGCATCGAGGACGCACACTGCGACCGGTCACAGCTGCAACAGCTGCCTGCCATGCAGTGCCCACAAGCAGAGCTTCGCCCCGACTGGGCACAGGCGCGTGCAGCCTTGCTCGCGCCATCGGTTCCTCACCGCGCTGCAAGCAATGCGCAGACGAGCGTGGAATACAACGCTCTCTATTACCGCCTGCACTAAGAGCGGAAACACCACGTAGCAAGCCATCGTCAGCCGGGTTTGCAACGTGCGCTCACAACCGGCATGTACGCGTGGTACATGCCGCAGCGAGCAGCGGACGCGCCTGCCTGGCGGTGAGCGCCGTCGTTGTTGTCAGCCGCAACACGTCACCGTAAGCGTTCGACATGCGCTACTTGCGCATGCGCCGGCAAGTCTTACAGCTGCGAATCCAACGGCAGCCACCCAAGCACCTTCGCCGCACTCCGGCGCCAGACACTGGCTTCCGGCTCGTGCGTCCAGATCCGCGGCGGCTGCGCGGCATCGTCGTGCCAGCGCAACGCGCCCTGTTCCAGGGTGACCCGGTAACTCACCGGCGCACTGACCTTGTGGTTGTACAAGCGCTCGAACTCGGCGGTGACGGTGCGGTCTTCGAACAGCAAGCCCATCTCGGTATTGAGATTCATCGAGCGCGGGTCGAGATTGAACGAGCCGATGAAACCGCGCGTGTCGTCCACCACAAACGCCTTGGTGTGCAGGCTGGCACCGCTGGACCCGAACAGACTCCCGCCCGGCTTGCCCATCGGCTTGAGCTCATGCAGGCGCACGCCCTGCTGCAGCAGCGGTACGCGGTAATCGGCATAGCCGCTGTGCACGGCCACCACATCGTTGGCCGCCAGCGAATTGGTCAGGATGTTCACGCGCACCTTGTGCCCACGCAGATCGCCGATCCAGCGCATGCCCTCATCGCCCGGCACGAAGTACGGCGAGATCACCTTCAACTCGCGCTGCGCATGCGCCATCTCGCCGATCAACACCGGCGTCATCCAGTCCGCTTGCGGCTCGGCGCCGTCGGCCTTTTGCGGCGGGTCGGACACGATGCGCGCATGGGCGAGCCAATGCACCGGGCGGTCGCCCTGCATCAAGGCTTGTACGCTGGGCGAACGGCGCAAGCGCTCCACATACGGATGCGCGCGTGCCGAGGCCATGCCGGCATCCAGGCTGCCGCGCAGCGCTTCCAGCGCCTGAGGCGTTGCGGCCACCAGCGCGGCCAGCGGCAAGGCATTCGGGCTATTCCAGTACGCATCGAAGTTGCGTTCGGCCTGCTGCACCGTCGGCCCCATCACGGCCGCGTCCATGTCCATGAAATTGGTATCGCGCGCGGCATCGAAATATTCGTCGCCCACATTGCGCCCACCCACCACCGCAATGCGTCCATCGGCAATCCAGGCCTTGTTGTGCATGCGCCGGTTGATGCTGAACATACGCAGCACCATCTCTACGCCGCGCATCAGCGTGCCTTCGCGCGCGCGGGTGGGATTGAACAGTCGGATCTCGATCATCGGGTGGCTGTCGAGCGCCGCCAATACCGAATCGCTGCCGTGGATATTCATGTCGTCCAGCAGCAACCGCACCCGCACACCGCGGTCGGCCGCGCGCAGCAGCTCGTTGTGCAACAGGTTGCCGGTGAAATCGGCATGCCAGATGTAGTACTGCAGGTCCAGGCTGCGACCGGCCGCACGCGCGGTGAGCGCACGCACCGCAAAGGCATCGATATTGTCGGACAGGATCACCATGCCCGTCTGGTCGGCATGCGCGTGCTGCAATGGCGCAACCACCCGGTCGATCGGTGTCGCCACGGCAGTCGCCGGTAACGCGTGACTCACCGGGCCGCGTTGGCGATCGGCAAAACGGCCGTAGCCATACAACGACAGCGCGCTGCCCAGCACAAACACCAGCATGCCGATGCCGGTCCATTTAAAGACGTTACGCTTGGTCACTGCCGGGCCCGGAATTGCCAGCGCGGCAGTGTAGATGCTGCACAGCGAGCTGCGTGTGCAGAGGCTGCCACGCAAGCGAGCTCAACAACCCTGCAAAACAAGCGGTTTTGCGTTGGCGGCCATCGCTGCGACTGCTGCCAGGCCACCTCTGCGCCGACGAGCAAGCACCGATTCCGCCGACGTATTCGGTCGCCCACCTTGACGGTTGATGTCGGCACGGCAAACAAGCGGCCGCTTGACCACTGCCGCAAGCGTTCAAACACCTGCGTTTACCAGATCGCCACGCGATCCTTCTCCGCGCGCACCATCGCATCGCCTGGCCTGCACTGAAACGCCTGCGCAAACGCCGGCATGTTGGACGGCGCGCCATTGGCGCGGAAATTCGCCGGCGCATGCGGATCGGTGTTCAAGCGCACACGCAGTTCGCCATCGGTGAAGTTGCGACGCCACACCGTTGCCCAGTTCATGAAAAAGCGCTGATCCTGGGTATGGCCATCGACGTCCTTGTTGGCTTCCGGCTGCGCCTTCAGCGCCATCTGCAAGGCATCGTAGGCGACGGTCAGGCCGCCCAGGTCGCCGATGTTTTCGCCAAGCGTCAGCTTGCCTTTGACGTGCTCACCGGGAATCGCTTCATAGCCATCGAACTGCGCCACCAACTGATCGGTGCGCTGGGTAAACAGCTTGCGGTCCGCGTCGGTCCACCATGTGTCCAAGTTGCCCTTGGCATCGAACTGGCTGCCGGAGTCGTCGTAGCCATGCATCATCTCGTGGCCGATCACCGCGCCGATACCGCCGTAATTGAGCGCCGGGTCGGCCTTGGGATCGAAGAACGGCGGCTGCAGGATCGCTGCGGGGAACACGATCTCGTTGCGGGTGGCGTTGTAGTACGCGTTGACCGTCTGCGGGGTCATATGCCACTCGCGCTTGTCGACCGGCTTGCCGATCTTGTCCAGCATGTAGCGATAGTTGAATGCCTGCGCGGCCTGCATATTTGCCAGGAATCCATCGCCACGCGTCTCCAGGCCCGACCAGTCGCGCCATTGATCCGGATAGCCGATCTTGGGCGTAAAGCTGGCCCATTTTTCCAGCGCGCGTTGTTTGGTGTCCGCGCTCATCCAGTCGAGCTTTTCCAGCCGTGCCTTCAAGGCGGCCGACAGGTTCTGCACCAGCTGCTGCATCTGCTCCTTCGATTCGGCGGGGAATGCGGACTGCACATACAGCTGGCCCAGCGCCTCGCCCATCGCGTCGTTGACCGCATTCAAGGTGCGCTTCCAGCGCGGCAGCATGTCCTGCTGGCCACGCAGCGTCTTCGCATAGAAATCGAAGTTGGCCTGCTCGAACGGCTTGGCCAGATACGGCGCCGCCTCGTCGATGCTGTGGAAACGCAGGTACGCCTTCCAGGTCTCCACCGGCGTGTCGGCAAGCATCGCATCGAGCTCGGCGAAGTAGCCCGGCTGGCTCAGCGAGAAGGTGCCGGCCGGCACCTTGAGCGCTTTGAAGAACGCCTGCCAGTCGAAGTGCGGCGTCACTGCGTTGGCACCGGCGACATCGACCGGGTTGTAGCGCTTGGCCGGGTCGCGCAACTCGATACGCGACAGCGAGGCGGCAGCCAGCCGGGTCTCGAATGCCATCACCGCCTTGGCCTGCGTGGCCGCCTGCGCGGCGGGAATGCCGGACAGCTCCAGCACGCGCGCGATGTAGGCCACGTACTGCTCGCGGATCTTGGCCTGCGCCGGATCGGTGTAATAGCCCTTCTCCGGCAGGCCCAGACCGCCCTGCCCTGCATAGGCGATCATCTGTTCGGAATTCTTGTAGTCGGCGTTGGCACCGAACGAGAACATGAAGCCCTGGCCCTGCGCGTAGCTGTCGCGTAGCCACGCTGCGACGGCAGGCGCATCGGTCAGCGCATCGATGGCCTTCAATTGCGGCTGCAACGGCGTAATGCCGGCCTTATCGATGGCCGCCTCGTCCGATCCGGTCCGCCACAGGTCGGCGATCTTGGCATCCACCGAGCCGGCCGACAGATTGCCGCGCGCCAACTGCTCCACCAGCGCGTGCTGGATGGTCAACGAGCGCTCGGCAAGCACTTCGAAGCTGCCCCAGCTGCTGCGATCGGACGGCACCGGGTTCGCCTTGAGCCACTTGGCGTTGACGAAGCCGTTGAGGTCCTGGCACGCATTGATGGACGAATCCAGATCGTTGCTGCCGAACGCCACGATCGGCGCGTCCAGTTTGGAGACATCCACACGCGCCGGCGCGGCCCGGTTGGTCTCCGGCGCTGCCTTGGCGGTGTCCTCGGAGGCACCACAGGCCGACAGCGTGACCGCAATGGCCACCGCAAGCGACAGCGGTGCGAACTTGCTCAACTTCATTCAATTCTCCAAGGCATGACCGCGCATGCGCGGTCGAAAAAAGTCGACAGCCCGCCAGGAATCGCTGGCGAAGCGCGGCGCATCAAACGGCGCTCGCATCATCGTCAGTCACTCCGTAACCGGCCGCACCAGCTCACTGCAGCGGCACCGCAACGCCTTAACGTCCGCTGCCGCGCCTGATCGAAAGTCATTGCAACCACACACTGCGTGCGCGTCCGTCACCAACGCCGCAACACGCTGCTTCAAGCATCGAGCGCCATCGCATGCCGTCAACGCCGCGCGTAGAACGGCGCCATCAACAGGTACACCGGATACGCCAGCAGCATGAGCACCAGCGCAACCTCGTGCCCGGATGCGGCATTGGCCCATGCCTCCATCTGCGACGATGGCCCGAACAACCCGAACGCCAGCACCGCCACACCAATCACACAGATCAGCAGCGCCACCAGCAAGGCCTCGCTGGAGACGCTGCCAGCGGCCAACGTCCCGAATGCAGCGCTGGCGCCTGCCAGCACTATCCCCACCGTGACCAGATAGGCGCGGCAGTAGGTGGAGCTCATTTTTTGGTGTCGTCGTCTGGCGGACATCCTGTCGTCCCTGCATGCATGGCACGCCGGGCGCTGAACCACGCAGCACCCGGCGTACCGAGTCGAATCGCCGCAGCGCGCTCGCCGCGCTGTGGACACTCCACGCCGCGCATGAATGCGCGACATTAGGAACAGGCCTACTTCGCCTTGCCCTGATTGGCCACTGCTTCGGCAGCGCGCTTGGCCGCTTCAGGGTCGCCCAGGTAACGGAAACTCTGCACCTGCAGCTCGTCGTCCAGCTCGAACAGCAACGGAATGCCGGTGGGGATGTTGAGCTCCAGGATCTGCTCGTTGGAGACAGCGTTGAGGTATTTGTACAGCGCGCGCAGCGAGTTGCCGTGCGCGGTCACCAGTACGGTCTGCCCGGCCTTCAACTGCGGCGCGATCGCGTCGTGCCAGTACGGCAACACGCGCACCAGCGTGGTCGCCAGCGACTCGGTGCCCGGCAATGCATTGCGATCCAGCGTGGCGTAGCGACGGTCGTGGCACGGGTGCCCCGGATCGTTGACGTCCATTGCCGGCGGCGGGATGTCATACGAACGGCGCCAGATCTTGACCTGCTCTTCGCCGTGCTTGGCCGCGGTTTCGGCCTTGTCCAGCCCCTGCAGGCCGCCATAATGGCGCTCGTTGAGGCGCCAACTCTTGGACATCGGCAGCCAGTCCTGATCGAGCTCCTTCAACGCGCCCTGCAACGTGTGGATGGCGCGCTTGAGCACCGAGGTGTGGGCGACATCGAACTGCAGCCCTTCGTCCTTCATCAGCTTGCCGGCCGCGGTAGCTTCCTGGCGGCCCTGCTCGGTGAGGTCCACATCCACCCAGCCGGTGAAACGGTTGTCCAGGTTCCATTGGCTCTGGCCATGGCGCAGCAGTACGAGTTTGCGGGTCACTACGGTTCTCCGATTGGGGGCCGATCAGCCTGGGATTGTAGCGGCAGCCAGCGCATCGCTGGCGTGCACGAGCCGCCCACGTGCGGCGCGCGATGCTGCGGCCATGTCGAACATCGCTCCCGTATTCGCCGATTGGGACGGCAGCGCCGCACAGGCGCGACAGTTGCAGCAGCAACTGGCACAGCGCGTGGTGTTGCAGGACGAAGTCGTCGCAACGCCGCAGTTGCTGGCCGGCTTCGATGTCGGCTTCGAAGACGACGGGCAGACCACGCGTGCCGCCGCCGTGCTGCTGGATGCGCAGACCCTGCTTCCGTTGGAAACGCATGTGGCGCGCGCGCCCACCTCGATGCCGTATGTGCCGGGCCTGCTCAGCTTCCGCGAATTGCCGGCATTACTGCAGGCGCTGGCACTGCTGTCGCGCACGCCGGATCTGGTGTTCGTCGATGGTCAGGGCATCGCGCATCCGCGCAAGTTGGGCATTGCTGCGCACTTCGGCGTGGTCACGGGCTTGCCGAGCATCGGCGTGGCCAAGCAACGGCTGGCCGGCAGCTTTGTCGACCCCGGCCCGGAGCGCGGCGCGCATAGCCGCATCCTGCTAGGCGGCATGCAGATCGGCTGGGCATTGCGCAGCAAGCCGCGCTGCAATCCGCTGATCGTCTCGCCCGGGCATCGCGTCTCGATGCAAGGCGCGCTCGACTGGACCCTGCGCACGCTGCGTGGCTATCGCCTGCCCGAACCCACGCGTCTGGCCGATCGGCTGGCGTCGCGGCGTGGCGAGATCGATCTGCCTGTACAGGCGAGCCTGCTGTAACACCGATCCAGCGCGCCAGCGCCATGCGGTCGACCTCGGCACCGCCGCACTATCGCCGCGGCGCACGCAGAACATTCCATCTTGATCGACGGCGCTGCGACGGCGTGGCGTGCATGCGAAGCTTTGGCTCCCATTCGTCACGAGCCACCGCCATGACCACTCTGATCGCTCCACGCGTCCACGACATCGGCGGGCTGCAAGTGCGTCGCGCGGTGCCCACCTTGCAGGCGCGCAGCGTGGGCCCGTTCGTGTTCGTCGATCATATGGGCCCGGCGGTGCTGGAGCCGGACCATGGCATCGACGTGCGCCCGCATCCGCATATCGGCCTGGCCACCGTGACCTTCCTGTGGGCGGGCGAGATCGGCCACCGCGACACGCTCGGCTCCGATCAGGTAATCCGCCCCGGCGACGTCAACTGGATGACTGCCGGCCGCGGCATTGCCCATTCCGAACGCACGCCCGGCCCCGAGCGCGCACGCGAACATGCACTGCATGGCATGCAGACCTGGATCGCGCTGCCGCGCTCGGCCGAAGAAACCGCGCCGGCCTTCCACCACCATGCCGCCGCCAGCCTGCCGCAGCAGCGCCGCGATGGCGTGTGGCTGCGGGTGATCGCCGGCCGCGCCTATGGCGAAGAATCGCCGGTGCAGGTGTTCAGCGGCACCCTCAATGTGGCGCTGGATCTGGCCCCGGATGCCGAAATCGATCTGGACACCGGCCACGCCGAACGCGCGTTGTACATCCTGGAAGGCGAGGCGCAGCTGGATGGCGCCGACGTGCCGGCGCGCCACCTGATCGTGCCCTCGCCCGGCGCGCGCGGGCGCCTGCGCGCCAAGACCCCCCTCAAGGCCATGCTGCTCGGCGGCGAGCCGCTGGATGGCCCGCGTCATCTGTGGTGGAACTTCGTGTCCAGCTCCAAGGAGCGTATCGAACAGGCCAAGGAAGACTGGCAGGCCGGGCGCTTCGGCAGCATTCCCGGCGACGACAAGGAATTCATCCCGCTGCCGGAAACGCCGGCACCCCATCCGGTCAATTACCCCTGAAACCATGCGCGAATTCGGCATGGCGAACACAACCGCACCAGGTCTCGCAACGGGAGTGCCGCGTCACACAAGCGATGCCAGGCATCGATGCGACCCATCTTGAGCACGCCCACACATCTGTGGTAGTGATACCGCGTAGTCGGAGCACGTCGCGTGGACGGCACGCTCGAGCGGGGAGCTTGGGACGGTGCAGCGGCACGAAAGACGACGTCGCCCCGCATTGTCATCCATCGCCGGGGAACACTTGAATGAAGTCCGCATCCTGCCTGTTCGGCCTGTCATTGCTGCTGGCCGCCGCAACCGCCCACGCCCAGACCTCGCCGGTCTGCCCGCCCTTGCCGCCCGCATCGGGACTGCAATGGAACGAGCTGGCCGGTGCCGACTATCTGGTCTGCAAGGCGGTCACCGCCGACGGCCGCCAGGTGGTGGGCGTGATGCTCACCACCCGCGACCCGGCCATGACCCTGGCCCGCGACCGCCGTGCCGAAAAAGGCCAGCTCCAGCAGGAAGACTTCTACTGGTACAAGCTCGATCTGGGCGGCCGTGAGATGCCGGGCATGGAATCGCGCCGCGTCACCGTGGTGGAGCTGGGCAAGAAGCGCTACGCACAACTGTGGATCGACGGCGCCAGCAGCGAAGAACTCGCCTCGATGCAATCGCTGGTGCAGGCGATGGACCTGCAGCCGGCCAGTCTTGCGTTGCAGCGCTGAGGCAACGCGGGTCGCTGCGTGGCGTGATGCCGCGCGTGCATCGCGCAGTAGCTGCGCGGCAGTTTAGCGCCTGCCGTGCTGATGGCCTGACTAATGGCCGCGAGTCACCGCATCCAGACGAGATGCGGTGACGCTCGACACACTCAGGCCGCGGGGTTGCCGGCAGCTTCCGCCGCCTGCAAGCGACTGGAAATACGCACCTCGCCAGTCAAGAGCCGATGGATCGGGCATTTATCGGCCACTTCCATCAAGCGCGCGCGTTGCGCGTCATCCAGTGCGCCTTCGAGCACGATCTCACGGCTGATGTCGGTGCCTGCTGCACCACGTTGGGTGTAATGCAGATGCACGTGCACCGCCGTCAACGGCCACTGTTTGCGTGCCGCCACCATCGACACCGTGATGGCGGTGCACGCGCCCAACGCCCCGAGCACTTGCGACTCCGGATCCGGCCCGGCATCGGTGCCGCCGTTTGCCGGCTGGGTATCGCCCACCCAGCGGTGCTGCCCGTCGTGAATGGTGACGGTGTACGGCACCGCTTCGGTACTGACATGGACGGGGCGGTCACTCATGACACTCTCCTGCGCTGTATGACGTGGACACGGTTAGAACCGCCCTTCCTGGAAATCGACGAACGCCTGCATCAATTCCTGCTTGGTGTTCATCACGAACGGGCCATGCCGCATCACCGGTTCGTTGAGCGGGCGGCCGGCCACCAGAATCAGCTGCGCGCCCTGCCCACCAGCGCGCAGCGTCAACCGCTCGCCACCGCCCAGCACTGCCAGTTCCTGCGCAGGCAGCGTGCGCGAAGCATCGCCTTCGCCCACTGCAACGTCGCCTTCAAACGCATACGCAAACGCGTTGTGTCCGCCGGGCAGCAGGTAATCCCACGCCGTATCCGGTGCCAGGGCGATATCCAGATACACCGGGCTGGTCGCAGGTTGCACGATCGGGCCGATCACCTCGCCCACGGCGCCGGCAATCACCTTGACCGTCACGCCGGGCGCAGGCTGCGCCACCGGGATATGGTCGGGCGCGTATTCCTGGTACTTGGGCTCGGTCATCTTGTCGCGCGCAGGCAGGTTCACCCATAGCTGAAAGCCGCGCATGCGCCCGGATTCCTGCTCCGGCATTTCCGAATGGATCAGGCCGCGGCCGGCGGTCATCCACTGCACGCTGCCCGGTGTCAGCAGGCCTTCGTTGCCGTGGTTGTCCTTGTGGCGCATGCGCCCGTCGAGCATGTAGGTCACCGTCTCGAAGCCGCGATGCGGGTGGCTCGGAAAACCGCCGATGTAGTCCTCGGCCTTTTCGGTGCCGAACTCGTCGAGCATCAGAAACGGGTCCAGATCCGGCAGCTGCTGGGTGCCGATGACGCGGGTCAGCTTGACGCCGGCGCCGTCGGAGGTCGGCATGCCGCGGATGGTGCGCAGCACATGCGCCGCGGTCGTGGTGGTGGTGCTCATTGCGTTGTCCCTGTGCAGTGTGTCGGTGCGCCAATGATGGGTGCGCATGCTGCAGCGCCCAACCACGGCCGTTGCAACCGATCGTTCCAAACGTCGGCCCCGTGCGGCGGGCGCTAGCGCACCATCTGCCCGAACACTCTACGACCAAAGTTTTACCCTGCCGCGAAACGCTGCCATTGACCGCAGCCGGGCACGGGGGGACCCTTGAGCGAATCGTTCCTGAGGGGCATGCATGAAAGGGTTCTCGAAGCTGGCCTGGGGCGCACTCGCGCTGCTGGCTGCGTTCTGTCTGGGTACCGTGGCGCTGCGGCGTGGCGAGCACATCAATGCGCTATGGATCGTGGTGGCGGCGGTGTCGATCTATCTGATCGCCTACCGGTTCTACAGCCTGTTCATCGCCGACAAGGTGATGCAGCTCGACCCCACCCGCGCCACGCCGGCGGTGTCCAACAACGACGGTCTGGACTACGTGCCCACCAACAAGCACGTGCTGTTCGGCCACCACTTTGCCGCCATTGCCGGCGCCGGGCCGTTGGTCGGCCCGGTGCTCGCCGCGCAGATGGGCTACCTGCCCGGCCTGCTGTGGCTGGTAGTCGGCGTGGTGTTTGCCGGCGCGGTGCAGGACTTTGTGGTGCTGTTCCTGTCCTCGCGCCGCAACGGCCGCTCGCTGGGCGATCTGGTGCGCGAAGAGATGGGCCAGGTGCCCGGCACCATCGCGCTGTTCGGCGCCTTCCTGATCATGATCATCATCCTGGCGGTGCTGGCGATGGTGGTGGTCAAGGCGTTGGCCGAGAGCCCGTGGGGAATGTTCACGGTGATCGCCACCATGCCCATCGCGATCATGATGGGCGTGTACATGCGCTACATCCGCGTCGGCAAGATCGGCGAGATTTCGGTGGTCGGGCTGATCCTGTTGCTGGGCGCAATCTGGCTGGGCGGCAAGGTCGCCGCCGACCCGACCTGGGGGCCGGCCTTCACCTTTACCGCCAAGCAGATCACCTGGATGCTGATCGGCTACGGTTTCGTCGCCTCGGTGCTGCCGGTATGGCTGCTGCTGGCACCGCGCGATTACCTGTCCACCTTCCTCAAGATCGGCACGATTCTGGCGCTGGCCATCGGCATCCTGGTGGTCATGCCCGATCTCAAGATGCCGGCCCTGACCCAGTTCGCCTCCACCGGCGACGGCCCGGTATGGAAAGGCGGCATCTTCCCGTTCCTGTTCATCACCATCGCCTGCGGTGCGGTCTCCGGCTTCCACGCGCTGATCGCCTCCGGCACCACGCCCAAGCTGCTCGCCAACGAAGGCCACATGCGCTACATCGGCTACGGCGGCATGCTGATGGAATCGTTCGTGGCAGTGATGGCGCTGGTGGCGGCCTCGATCATCGAGCCCGGTATCTACTTCGCCATGAACAGCCCCGCTTCGCTGGTCGGTACCGACACCATTGCGGTTGCGGCCAAGGTCTCCGAATGGGGCTTTGCGATCACCCCGGACGTGCTGGAAGCCACCGCCAGGGACATCGGCGAGCACAGCATCCTGGCCCGCGCCGGCGGCGCACCCACGTTGGCGGTGGGCATCGCGCAGATCCTGCACCAGCTATTGCCGGGCGAGGACACCATGGCGTTCTGGTACCACTTCGCCATCCTGTTCGAAGCCCTGTTCATCCTGACCGCGGTGGATGCCGGCACGCGTGCGGGCCGCTTCATGCTGCAGGACCTGCTGGGCAACTTCATCCCGGCGCTGAAGAAAACCGAATCGTGGACCGCCAACATCATCGCCACCGCTGGCTGCGTGGCGCTGTGGGGCTATCTGCTCTACACCGGCGTGATCGATCCGTTCGGCGGCATCCAGACGCTGTGGCCGTTGTTCGGAATCTCCAACCAGATGCTGGCGGGTATCGCGTTGATGCTCGGCACCGTGGTGCTGTTCAAGATGAAGCGCGACCGCTATGCGTGGGTCACCATCGTGCCGGCGCTGTGGCTGTTGCTGTGCACGACCTACGCCGGGCTGATCAAGATCTTCGACAGCAACCCGGCGCAGGGCTTCCTGGCGCAGGCGCACAAGTACCAGGCCGCCATCGCCAGCAACACCATCACCGCACCGGCCAAGACCGTGCCGCAGATGCAGCAGATCGTCACCAATGCCTACGTCAACACCGGGCTGACCGTGCTGTTTCTGTTCGTGGTCGGCTCGGTCCTGATCTATGCGGTCAAGACGATCGTGATTGCGCGCCGCAACCCGCAGCGCAGCGACCGCGAAACCCCTTACGTGTCCTTGCAGCCACATCAGATGGCGGATCTGTAATGGGCACCCAACTCGTTCTTGCCAGCCAATATCAGGTGCATCGCCGCATTTGGCGGCGGCTCATCCAAACCGCGCGCCTGTGCTGCGGCATTCCCGACTACGACAACTACGTGCGGCACATGCTGGAAAAACACCCCGACAAACCGGTGATGGATTACCCCGCGTTCTTCCGCGAGCGGCAGGACGCACGCTACGGCGGCAAGAGCGGGTTTCGCTGCTGCTGACCGGTGGATCGACCGATGCAAATGCAACAGGGCGCGATGCGAATCGCGCCCTGTTGCGTTGATGGCTTGAGTTTTCGATCGGCGCATCTACGGCTTGGCTGCAGGGTCCCTGCCCGCCCACCGTCGCGGGACAGGCAGCAAGGTAAAGCGGCTGATATGCGGCTTGGCTGCAAGGCCCCTTGCCCGCTCACCATCGCGGGACACGCTGCAAGTACGTCCTTGTAAGCTCTTACGCGGCATCCATGCCGCGTAAGGTCCCGCGACGGTGAGCGGGCAAGGACCGGTCGAGATTGTCGGTGTGCAAGATGCAATCAATGCATGCGGTACTTCTAATTCGCTAACGCTCATGTCGTTACGACCCCGCAGCAGCAAGCCAATGCAACTAGCCAGATGGCCCGCTTTTCACCTAGCGACCGACCAACTCTCTGGTGCGGTGTCCTCACCGATTGCGGGACCGTGTGGCGGCATGGATGCCGCCACCGAGCCCCCAGGGACGGGTTCACGGCGTGTCTCGCAAGCGGTGAGGGCATCGCAAGCTCGACCAACTAGGCTTTCGATCCAAGCATGTGACCGCAGCCAAACGATGCTGCGACCCGACATCCTCAACCAGCGCGCGTTTGCGCGAGCCGCTCGAACAACGCGGGCAAATCGCGCATATCGTCGAACACCTCGCGCACGCCGATCCGACGCAAGGTGTCGCCGTGCCCCTGCGGAATATGGCTGGCACCGGTAAAACCCAGCACCTGCATGCCTGCCGCCAGCGCAGCGGTCGCACCGGTGGGGCTGTCTTCGATCACCAGGCACCGCTCCGGCGCCACACCGGCCGTGCGGGCGGCCAGCAAATACACATCCGGCGCCGGCTTGGGCCGCTCCACCATGTCGGCACTGAAGACTCGCCCTGCCGCACGCGCCGTGAGTCCGGCCCGCTCCACCGATGCGATCACGTTGTGGCGGCGGCTGTTGGAGGCCACTGCCAGCGGCAGCGGAATCTGCTCCAGCGCCTCGCGCACGCCGGGAATCGGCTGCACCTCGGCGCTGATCAAGGCCTCGCTGCGTGCCTGGATCTGCGCCAGCAAGGCCTCGGGCAACTGCAGCGCAAAGTGCTCTTCCACCCGCCGCAACACCTCGCGCGTGGTCTGCCCAAAGGTGGTTTCCAGTAGATGTTCCAACGGTTCGGCCGGCACAAACGCCGCCAGCGCCTCGCGCATCACCCGGTCGGCCAGTATTTCGCTGTCGACAAGAACCCCATCGCAGTCACTGATCAGTAGCTCGTACGCCATTGCACCCATCTGCTCGCAAAGCGCCATTATGCCGGCCGTGTCGTGACCGTCGGCTGTGGCGCACTGCGCCTGCAGGTGACGAATACGCCCGTACGTTTACACCAAACCGGCCGTCATCAAGCAGGCCCGACCGCCTAACCATGGTCCGCGCCATGTCACGAAATCTTACCGCTTGCGATTTTTACAGCTGGTAGGATCGGCCCCGCTGCGGCCGGACTTGCCGCAGCGCCACCAGGAATGCGATCAGGAGAAGGAGATTTCGATGCAGACGCGATTCCCCACCCTGCTCGTTCTTGCGACCTCGTTTTTCGCGGTCTCATGCACCGCATCGCCCGGTGCCAAGGAGCAAACCACCATGTCAGCTACGCTGCAGGACCACACCGTCGCTTTCCGCGACCCCGGTCTGACCGACATCGCCAACGCCATCGCGCACGGCGACGTTGCACGGATCAAAACACTCGCCCCCACCGTCGATCTGGCCGCACATGGCGATCAGAACGTGACCTTGCTGGAATGGGCAATCTGGAACGAACAACCACGCGCATTGGACGCCCTGCTCGACGCAGGCGCGGACCCATCGTTGCCGGGCATGGACCAGGAAACGGTCGTGCACATGGCCGCCATGGCGCAGGACCCGGAGTACCTGAAGATTCTGCTGCAGCACAAGGCGCCGATCGATGTGATCAGCACGCGTGCCGGCTGGACGCCGCTGTTTCGCGCCGTACAGAGCAAGCGCGATGCGCAGATCGGCCTGTTGCTCGATGCAGGCGCCGACGTTCAGCGGGTCGACCAGACCGGCAACAGCCTGCTGCATCTGGCCGCGCAGAGCGGCGCCGCCAGTCCTGCAGTGCTGCAATTGCTCGAGGCCGGCGTGGACCCCACGGTGCGCAATGCGCAGCAGAAAACCTTCCAGGCGTATTTCTTCACCACGCCGGATCGGCTGCTCAACGCCACCGGACAGCAGGTCAGATCGGATGTGCGCGCGTGGTTGAGCGCCCACACCATTCCCGTGGAAAGCAGCCGCTAAGCGCGCTTTCCATACGACGCACGCAAGGAGCCGCGCATGCCCCCGTCAGAATCCACTTCATCCACTGCTGCATCCACTCCGTTCGCAGAGTCGATGCGCGGACAACAACCGCAACCACAGGACCGGCAGTTTCCGGAGCTGCTGCAAGATCTCTACGCCACTGCCAATCAACGCCGCGAAGGCGGCGCCGAAACCTTTGCGCCGCTGTCCAACGGCTGGTCGCGCATGGACGACAGCGCGCTGCAGCAGGCCGGTATCGATCCGGCACTGCTGCACGACGCCAAAAGCGGCTTCGATGCCGCGTTTTATCGCAACGATCAAGGCCAGGTGGTGCTCGGTTTTTGCGGCACCGACGAAGGCAAGGACTGGAAGCACAATATCGGCCAGGGCCTGGGCTTCGACGATGCGCAATATGCATCGGCCATCCAGCTCGGCAGCCAGGCCAAGCAGGCGTTCGGCGACCAGGTGGTGATCTCCGGTCACTCGTTGGGCGGTGGTCTGGCGTCGGCGTCGGCGATGATCAACGACATTCCCGCAGTGACGTACAACGCCGCCGGCGTCAACGACCGCACACTCGAACGCCAGGGCCTGGACGCGTCGGCAGCCAAGCAGTACGCCAGCGAGGAGCTGATTCGCGGCTACCACGTCAAGAACGAAATCCTCACCCACCTGCAGGAAGACAGCATTCCGCTGAAGTGGACGATGCCCAACGCGGCCGGCCATCAGATCGAATTGCCAGAGCCGGACCCGCTGTCGTTCGGGCAACGCCTGGTGCCCGGCATGATGCTGAAGCATCGTCTGGACCTGCACGGGATGGACTCGGTGATCAAGGCACAGGACATGCAATCGCCCGATCAGGCACGCGGCGCGGCGCTACAGCCGGGCAGCCGGTTGTTCAACGACGCGGTAATGCAGCTGGACGGCCAACGCGAGCGGCTGGGGTTGCACGATGACACGGCGTTTATCAACACCGCCGCCAGCGTGGCCGCGCGTGCAGGCAACGACGGCCTGCAGCGGATCGATCACTTGGTCCCTAACCGCGATGGCGACAGCCTGATTGCGGTGCAAGGCCGCATGGACGACCCGGCGCATCTGCGCAGCCATGTGCAGACCGCGTCCGCTGCCAATGAGCCGGCGCAAGGCAATGTCAGTCAGCTGCAGCAGCAGAACCAGCAGCACGCGCATCAGCCTGCCCAGCAGCAGGAAGAGCAGCGCCGCGTGATCCAGCAATAACGCACGCGGCAACCCGTGCCCACACGCCGTCTTCGTCAGGTGGACGCGTGCGGTGCGGGAGGGTCGCGCAAGTGACAATCTCGTTGTTGCAGTAAACCGACCGGAGAGGCCGTGGAGCTGTTCCAAACAGCAGCTCCATGACGTCGGCCACCACGGTACAACGCGGCACTAGCCAGCCCCGGCCATCGCCCGCAAGGTGATGCCGACCAGATACGCCAGATAGGTGCCGGTGGCGTAGCCCATCGTGCCCAGCAACACGCCCACCGGGGCCAACGCCGGGTGGAACGCCGCAGCGACGACCGGCGCGGACGCCGGGCCGCCGATGTTGGACTGCGAGCCGATCGCGAAATAGAAGAACGGCACCCGCAACCAGCGCCCCAGCGCCCACAGCAAGGCGATGTGCACGGCGATCCAGATCAGCCCGAGCAGGAATAGCCACGGCCGGTCCAGCAGCGCCAGCAGGTCCATCTGCATGCCGATGCAGGCGATCAGGAAATACAGCAGCAACGAGCCGATCTTGGACGCGCCTGCGCCTTCCAGGGTCCGTGCACGGCTAAAGCTCAACAGCAATCCCAGGCTGGTCGCCAGCACCACCACCCACACGAACGGCGCATCCAGACTGAACTGGCCGGCCCAACTCAGGTGCGCCTTGCACCAGGCCGCCAATGGGTTAGCCAGCGCGTGGGCCAGGCCGACGCCGCCGAATGCCACTGCCACGATCACCATCAGATCGGCCAGGCTGGGGATGCGCGCATGTTCGGCCTGGAAGCGCGCCATGCGCTCCTGCAAGGCGTCCAGCGCACGGGTGTCTGCACCGCTGCGCGCATCGATCTTGCGCGCGCGTCCGGCCAGGAAGATCAGCGCCGCCATCCACACGTAGCCGACGCCGACATCGACCACGGCAAACTGCCCGAACGTGGTCGCATCGACATTGAACACTTCGCGCATTGCCAGCATGTTGGCGCCGCCGCCGATCCAGCTGCCGGCCAATGCCGCCATGCCCGCCCAGGTGTCGCCCGCAACGGTGGCCGGGTGCAGCCATCGCATGACCCAGAAGGCGACCACCGCGCCCAGCATGATGCTCGCCGATGCGCCCAGATACATGGCGACCAGTTTGGGCCCCAGCCCAAGGATCGCGCGCAGATCGATGCTCAGGGTGAGCAGGATCAATGCGGCCGGCAACAGCACGTCGCGGGCGATAGGGTTGTACAAGCGCGTGTTGGCACCGTCGATCAACCCGACGGTGTTGTAGATGCCGGGCAGCAGGTAGCACAGCAACAGGGCCGGCACCACGGCATAGAAACGCCGCCACGGGCCTTGCTCGCGCGATGAGGTCCAGAACACCGCACCAAGCGTGGCGGCGATCAGGCCGAAGACGACGATATCGTTTTGAATCAATGCAGACGCAGGCGCATTCACCGCAGGCGGTCATCCGGACAGAGGGCCGCCAACGCGGATCGAACCAAGAGCGGCCGATAACAACGAATCTAGCCGACCGCGTCGGTGGCGCAAACCCTGCTGACAGTTGCGAGTGTGGCAGCCATGGCCTCCGCGGCAGGCCTGAGCGCTAGCGCGCTGCATCGCCAGGCGTGACGGATCTGGTTACATTGCGCGTTCAATCGAGCGCGCGGCTGTTACAGCCAGCGGATTCACTCCGCGAAAAATCAACAATTAAAAGCCAACACAACGTTGCAATCGCTTCGCTTCATCCACACCGATCAGGCTGCCCTGGCATCGCGATCGACGCCGGGCATGAACCCAACCCTCAGCCGTAGCGCCGCACCACGCGTTCGCCGTCGGCGGTATCCAGCACCACACCGCTGGGCTGGCCAGTGATCAGGCAGTGCAGTTTGGCCATGAGTTCGGCATTTTCCAGCGCGCCCTGCTCGCGCAGGTAGCGCAGCGGCGACCATTCCGGACGGGTCACCCACCAGCCGCCTTGCTCGGGATGAATGCGTACGACATAGCGGGATTGGTCCATGTGGCCTCCGGCCGGTGAGTACAGCGGTCAAACACAGGTGCGAGCGCGCCGAACAGGCGCATCACGCGAAGAATTGAAGCAAGCCATGCCGCGTCGGGGAGCCAACATGCCCTTACTCAAGGAGCCGCGGGAGAGTGGCCGATGGCCCCGCGTTTGGCATAGCGAGCATGCGTTTTACGCATGGCGATGCTGTCGGGCGGACACTGGCATCCGAGTAGGAAAATTCTCACGTGACACAGTTCACGCCGAGCGCTACATTCCGGTACCAGGGGTGAAGAAATCTTCACAAGCAGCCGCCACCAGAGCGCAGACGGCTCGCAGGGGATCAGGGCGCGCTCGCACGAGACCTTGGGGAGGGTTGGCATGTATCTGCTCAGAAAGTTCCAGTTTCCGGTCAAGACCGCGATGGTGGTGGGCTACGTTCTGGTGGTCAGGGAAGCCTTGGTGCTCTGGTCCTGATCGGCGTCGGCGATTTGCCTGACAGGCTGTAGGGGATCGCTGGCCGATACCCGTCATCGCGTCTCAATCCTGGTCCACCCACCCGCGTTGCTGCGCTGCCGCCAGATCGGCGGGCGTGTCCACGTCCAGCGCCAGCGCCGGTGCGCTGACGCAGCCCAGCGTCTGCACATCAAGACTGGCGAACAGCGCGCGCAGACCGCTATCGCCCTGCAGCGCGACGTCCGCCCAGGCGGTGTGCGTCACCACCGCGGGAATGCCGCGCACGCCAGCGTAGCCACTGGTGGCACACCGCGAGGTGGCACGGTCGGCTTCGTCCAGCAAGGCACGCAAGTGCGGCGCCTCCAGTGCCGGTTGGTCGCACCCCAGAATCAGGCTACGTCGCAACGTCGCATCGTCCTGCACATGCCGGCGCAGCGCGGACAGGCTGGAGCCCATCCCGGCAAACCAGTCGGCGTGCCGCAGCACTTCCACGTCCAGCCCGTGCAGCACATCGGCCAGCCTGTCGGCATCGGCGCCGAGTACGACGACGCAGCGACGTGGTGCGGTCTGCAATGCGATGCGTGCGGCACGCCGCAGCAATGGCTCGCCGTCGCGCGTCAACAATTGCTTAGAACGGCCGAGCCGGCTCCCCGCGCCTGCTGCCAACACCAATGCGGCATGGTCGCTGCTCATCCGCAGGGCCTGGTCAGCGCGTGACACCTGCCGCAGGTACCGCCGTGACTACAGGCCGGATGCAACCTGCGTATATCGCTAATCACTGCGCGCAGACAGCGAGCAATCCGTGGCGATTCGACAAGGGGCATGTCGCAAAACGCGGCGTCATCAAAGAAGAGATCAGGAGACATGGCGACGTCGTGCGTAATGGAGACCGCCTCAGCGTAGAGGCCGCGCTGTGCGTGCGGAGTGACTACGCGACGCATCGACTGCGTACAGCGCTCGCGCCATGCCTTCATGCAGAGCAGGTAGTAACGCGCGATAGATGCATCAGCGAGATCGCATCGACCTTGTCGAGATGACCGACGCGCTATGCGTAGTGCAAATTCGTATGAATCGCGCGCCCGCGCATGGCTCTTTCCAGAAGCATCGCTTGCACGAAGCACAACTGCTGGCGAAAACCAAAGACGCACACAGCGCGACGCAACAAACCAGACAGCAGACACACAACGGCCTAAGAGCGGCTAAAAAAACATAGCGAGCCGTCGGCAGGTGAGTGTGGACGGCGCGAAGAAACCGGAGCGTACAAGTGCTACATACCGATTCCGAGCACCGGCGGCGCCCGCTAGTGGCTGCACAGTAGTTTTGTTAGCTGCTCTAAGCCGTAGCCGCACCGATCTGCAGATCCGCCACAGCCTGCGTGGCTTCGGCGATGATGCCCAGCGCGATGGTGTGCGGCGATGAGCGACCCATCCGCCAACCTGCAGGCAAGCGCAGACGCGCAAGCGCGACATCGTCGTGCCCCAGCGCGCGCAATGCCTGCAGACGGGTGTCGCGCTTGTTCCGGCTGCCCAGGATGCCGATGCATGCCGCATCGGATGCCAGGCCGCGACAGGCGACCTGCAGATCGATCTCGCTGTCGTGCGCCAGGCTATACAGGGCTGTGCCAGCGTCCAGCTGCAGATCGCGCAACGCATCGTGCAAACCGCGACGATCGTAGTGTTCCGGCGCAAGACCGGGCGGTGGCTCGCTGGGGCCGTGTGGGCGGAGCACGCGCGTTTCGATGCCCATTTGATTGGCTAACGCAACCAGCACTAGCAATGCCGGGTCTGCGCCGACCAGGACCAGTCGCAATGGCGGACGATGGACGCGCACAAATTCGCCTGGACGTGCGTCGTGGACGGTAGATGGGTAGCGCACGCTTCCGGTACTGCGATCCAGCGCCACATGAAACGCGCGGCGGTGCTGACGCGCATTGCGCCAGCGCGCCAGATATTCGGCCAGGTCCGGCACCGGCCAGACCAGCACCTCGCTGCCTTCGCCATAGTCCAGCCACCGCGGCTGCCCATCGCGCAACGCGGCCATGGCCTCATGCGCCACCGCCGCCTCGACGCAGCCGCCGGATACGTAACCGGCAACACGGCCGTCGGCCCCGATCGCCATTTCGCTGCCCACAGGGCGCGGCGAGGAGCCCTGCACGTCGATCAATGTCGCAATCGCAACCCGTTGGCCGGCGCGGTGCCAGGCGGTCAGCACCGGCAGCAGATCCTCATGCAATGCATAGCCTGGCCATGCCGGCCATGCCGGCTCGGCCGGCGCTGCATGCGTGGCCGGAGCGACGACTGCACTCACGCGCGCAGCTGCTCGGGCAGATGCGGCAGCAGTTTTTCCAATGTCACCGGGTAGTCGCGCACGCGCACGCCGGTGGCGTTGTAGACCGCGTTGGCAATCGCCGCAGCAACGCCGCAAATGCCCAACTCGCCCACGCCCTTGGCTTTCATCGGCGAGGACATCGGGTCGCTTTCTTCCAGAAACAGCACTTCCTGGTGCGGGATGTCCGCATGCACCGGCACTTCGTAGCCGGCCAGGTCGTGATTGACGAAGAACCCGAAGCGCTTGTCCACCGCCAGTTCTTCCATCAACGCTGCGCCCGCGCCCATGGTCATGCCGCCGATCACCTGACTGCGTGCCGATTTGGGGTTGAGAATGCGTCCGGCCGCGCACACCGCGAGCATGCGGCGGACGCGCACCTCGCCCGTGGTGGTATCCACGCCGACTTCGACAAAGTGCGCGCCGAAGGTCGACAGCTGATGGGTCTTGGACAGGTCACCGAATTCGATCTTGTCCTCCACCACCAAGGCACCGTTCGCTGCGGCATCGCCGAGCGGGATGCGCTTGCCGCCGGCACGTACATGGCCGTCGGCAAACTCGGCCTGCGCCGGGTCCAGCCCCAGCCGGCTGGCGATCGCTTCGCGCAGTTTGAGTGCGGCCGCGTATACGCCGGCGGTGGAACTATTGGCGCCCCACTGTCCACCGGAACCGGCAGATGCGGGGAAGCTCGAATCGCCCAACCGCACGTCGACCCAGTTCAGCGGCACGCCGAGCATCTCGGCCGCGGTCTGCGCAATGATGGTGTAGGAGCCGGTCCCGATGTCGGTCATGTCGGTTTCCACCACCACGCGGCCACCCTGCTCCAGGCGCATGCGCGCACCGGAGGTCATGGCGATGGCATTGCGGAATGCAGCGGCCACGCCCATGCCGACCAGCCAACGTCCATCGCGGGTACTGGCAGGCGTGGGCTTGCGCTTGGACCAACCAAACTGCTTTGCCCCATCTTCCAGACACTTGACCAGCTGCCGCTGCGAAAACGGCCGCTGCGGATTTTCCGGGTCCACCTGGGTGTCGTTGACGATGCGGAATTTGACCGGGTCCATCTCCAGCTTCTCGGCCATTTCGTCCATCGCCACTTCCAGCGCCATCAATCCAGGTGCTTCGCCAGGCGCACGCATGGCGTTACCCTCGGGCAGATCCATCACCGCCAGACGCGTTGCGATCAGGCGATTGGCCCCGGCATACAACAATTGCGTTTGCGAGGCAGCAATCTCCGGCGCGCCGCCAGCGAGATCGCCCGACCAGCTCTCATGTGCGATCGCGGTGATCTTGCCATCGCGCTGCGCACCGATGCGGATGCGTTGCACGGTGGCCGGGCGATGGGTGGTGTTGTTGGCGATCAGCGGGCGCGGCAGCATCACCTTGACGGGCCGTTTGACTTCGCGCGCAGCCAGCGCGGCCAGCACCGCATCGGCACGCAAAAACAGCTTGCTGCCAAAACCGCCACCGACGTAGGGCGACATGATCCGCACGTTTTCGCGCGGGATGCCCAACGTCACCGCAAGGTCGCGCGCGCCCCAGTTGATCATCTGGTTGGACGTCCACACGCTGAGCTTGTCGCCGTCCCACATCGCGGTCGATGCGTGCGGTTCCATCATGGCGTGCGAGTGATCGGGCGTGGTGTATTCGGCGTCCAGCTGCACCGGCGCTGCGGCGAAGGCACCATTGAAGTCGCCGACGGCACTGTTGGGGGCACCGCCCTCCTTGGTGACCTTGGCGCCATCGCGCGCTTTCTTCAGATCGTATGCGCCGACCTGGCGGCCGTAATCGACCTTGATCAACTGACCCGCCGCGCGTGCCTGCTCGAAGGTCTCGGCAACCACCACCGCAATCGCCTGATGGTAGTGCTGGATCTCCGGGCCGCCCAGCAACTTGGCGGTATTGAGCTTGCCCTTGTGCAGCTTGCCGGCGTTCTGCGCAGAAACGATCCCGAGCACGCCGGGCGCATTGCGTGCGGCGCTCAGGTCGATGCTGCGAATCGTGCCCTTGGCGATCCCCGCCCCCACGACGTGGCCGTAGGCAGCGCGGCCTGGCAGATCGTGATGTTCGTAGGCATACGGCGCTTTGCCGGTGGTCTTGAGCGGCCCGTCGATGCGATCGACGGGCTTGCCGACGACCTTGCCTTGATCGATGGGATTGGTACCGGCAGGAGTGTCGAATTTCATATCAGGCCCTCGCGTCGGCCAGGATCGCAGTCAAGGTGCGTTCCACCAGCGGCACTTTGAATGCGTTGTGTTCGGTGGGCTGTGCGCCGTCCAGCAGCACAGAAGCGATGGCGCGTGCGCCCTGGCGCGATTGCGCTTCGGCAGCTTCGCTGCGCCACGGCTTGTGCGCCACGCCACCGACGCCGATGCGCGCGGTGCCGTCACGCTGCACGACAGCCGCAACCGAGACCAACGCAAACGCGTAAGACGCACGGTCGCGCACCTTGCGATAGACATGCGTTCCGCCAAGCGGCTTGGGCAAGGTGACGGCGGTGATCAGCTCGCCACGCTCCAGCACGGTTTCCAGATGCGGCGTGGTCCCGGGCGCACGATAAAAGTCGGCCAGTGGCACAGCGCGCGTCTGTCCATCCGGCCGCACGGTTTCCACCGTGGCGTCCAGCACGCGCATGGCGATGGCCATGTCGCTGGGATGGGTGGCGATGCAGGCTTCGCTGGTGCCGATGACGGCTAGCTGACGGTTGAAGCCGCCAATCGCCGCACAGCCACTGCCAGGCAAGCGCTTGTTGCACGGCTGATTGGTGTCGTAAAAATACGGGCAACGCGTGCGCTGCAGCAGATTGCCCGCCGTAGTCGCGCGATTGCGCAGCTGACCGGACGCACCCGCCAGCAGTGCGCGCGACAGCACCGCGTACTCGCGACGAACACGCGCATCGGCCGCAAGATCGGTATTGCGCACCAGCGCGCCGATTCGCAAGCCGCCGTCCGGCGTTGCGTCGATGGTGTCCAGACTCAATCCGTTGACGTCGATCAGATGCGACGGCGTTTCGATCTGCAACTTCATCAGATCCAGCAGATTGGTGCCGCCGGCAATGAACTTGACACCCGGCTGACGCGCGGCTTTGGCCGCGGCATCCGCTGGCGAGGTGGCGCGCTCGTAGCTGAAAGCCTTCATGCGCGTTCTCCGGCAACTTCGTTGATCGCTTCGACGATGTTGGAATACGCACCGCAGCGGCAGATGTTGCCGCTCATGCGCTCCTGCAGTTCCGGCGTGGTGAGCCGGGTCTTTGCCGTCAGATCCTCGGTCACATGGCTGGGAATGCCGCGTTTGACTTCATCCAGCACGGCCACTGCCGAACAAATCTGCCCCGGCGTGCAATAGCCGCACTGATAGCCATCGTGTTTGACGAAGGCCGCCTGCATCGGATGCAGTTTGTCCGGTGTACCCAGGCCTTCGATGGTGGTGACCTTTGCGCCCTGATGCATCACTGCCAGCGACAGGCAGGAATTCATGCGCTGCCCGTCGACGATGACCGTACACGCGCCGCATTGGCCGTGATCGCAGCCCTTTTTGGTGCCGGTCAACTGCAAGTGCTCGCGCAACGCGTCGAGCAAGGTGGTGCGATTATCCAGTGTCAGCGTCACCGGCTTGCCGTTGACCTCGAACGCGACCTGGCTGGACGCATTGGCCGGCTCCACCGCCTGCCGTTGCATCACGGCAGTGGCCGCCATCGATTGGGTTGCGGCAACGCTCGCTGCCGACGCCGTGCCAGCGATCAGTACTTCGCGACGGGTCATCTTGATGTCTCTCATGGCTGGCATCTCCAACAATGCTGGCTAATACAGTTTTTTATCAATGTGCAGGGCCGGCAGTCACAAGCGCGTGAGTGCGGCGGTGAGCACGAGGCAATCGGTGGTCACCCGATTCTAGTTGTCGCCTGCAGATGCATTGGCGTTGGAGGTGGCATGCGTCTATGAAACATGCTCATTACTGTGCGGCGTCATTGGAGAGCGCCATTGCGATACGGCGGACTATGCAGCGCCGACTGCGGGCGCGCTCACATGCCGACTGCGACGCGCAAATCACCACGCCGCTGCAACGCAACATCGCAGATCAGCCGCATGTTGCGAGTGCAGCGGCAATTACCTGTGCAAACCTGCGCAGCGAAGCGCGCCGGCCACCGACGCGAGGCCAGCGCGCTCAGCCACACGGGTATCAGAACTCCAGCACGATCTTGCCCAGATGCCCACCGGCCTTCTGCAATGCGAACGCCTCGCCGATCTGTTCCAGCGCATAGCTGCGGTCGATGACCGGGCGCAGCGACAGCCCGTCCAAGGCGCGCACCAGTTCCTGTTGATGCCGACGACTGCCGACCACCAGGCCTTGCAGACGCTGCTGGCGCCCCATCATCTCGGCGGTCGGCACCGGGCCGGCCGCACCGGTCAACACGCCGATCAAGGCAATGTGCCCGCCTACCCGCGCAGAACGGATCGATTGCACCAACGTGCCGGGTCCACCGACCTCGACCACATGGTCAACACCGCGCCCGTTGGTGATCTCCAGTACCTGCCGCGACCACTCGGCGTGCTGCCGATAATTGATGAGGTGATCGGCACCGAGCGCGCGCGCCTTTTCCAACTTCTCGTCGGACGAGGACGTGGCGATCACGCTCGCGCCCATCGCCTTGGCGAACTGCAGCGCAAAGATCGACACACCGCCGGTGCCCAGCACCAGCACGGTATCGCCCGCCTTCAAGCCGCCATTGGCAACCAGCGCGCGCCAGGCAGTGACGCCGGCAGTGGTCAAGGTGGCAGCCTCTGCGTGGCTGTAACCGGCCGGCGCGTGCGTAAATGCCTGCGCAGCGGCCACAACCGCAGTACGTGCATACCCATCGATGCCATCGCCTGGGGTGGTCGCAAAGCCGGCATGCAGCGGTTCGCCGTCCAGCCACTGCGGGAAGAAAGTAGACACCACGTGGTCGCCGACGGCGAACTCGCTGACCTCCGCACCGATCGCTTCGACCACACCGGCACCATCGGACATCGGGATGCGTCCATCGGCCGTCGGCATCTGCCCGAGCACAACGCCCAGATCATGGAAATTGAGCGAGCTCGCATGCAGACGCACACGGATCTGACCGCGTGCAGGCTGGCCCGGATCGGGCAATTCGACCGACGTCAGTGCGTTCAGACCGGCAGGATGCGAGAGACGAATAGCGCGCATGGAGTGAGTTCCTCAGGTGATGATTTGGGCTCAGGGATAGCATGCGCGACGTTAGGCAAATGCAGCCGAGCTGGCTTGAAAACGCGGCGTGAGGCAGGTGCCGGGTGGCACGCTGTCGGCAGCGCACTGACGCGACCAGCAGCGTTATCGGGATGCTGCGCTGCGTTGTAGTGCATCGGCTCGCCGCGCTGCAGTGAGCTGGCAATCACAGAACCGTCGTGCGACACCGCGTTTGCACGCGACTGCGACCGCAGCGATGCATAGGCTTGGCACATCGGTTGCATCGCCCTGGTGTCTGGACAGGTAGCCACAGTGACATCACCCACCAAGCGGCGGCGGCAACGTGCACAACGTATTGCACTGCACTTCGTGCTGGCTGTGGCCTGCATGCTACTGCTCGGTTCGGAATATTGGTCCATCCACGAAGAACGTGCTTCGGCGCTGCGCAGCGCCGAAGCGCAGTCGTTGAACCTTGCCAACTCGTTGGCGCAGCATGCCAGCGACACCATGTCGATCGCCGATGCGGTGCTGTCCGGCCTGGTTGCGCGCGTCGAGCACGACCAGGGCAACACCAGCGCGCGGGCGGCAATGCACGAATTTCTGGTGCGTGAGGCAAGGCGCTCGGACCGGCTGCATGGCATCTTCATTTACGCGGCAGATGGCAGTTGGGTCAGCTCGTCGCTGGACAGCGCGCCCAGAACGCATAACAACGCCGACCGCGCCTACTTCAAATATCACCGCGACCATCGCGATGCGTTGTCGCTGGTCGGCCCACCGGTCAAAAGCCGCTCCGATGGCAGCTGGGTGGTGACGCTGAGCCGCCGGCTCAACGGTCCGGACGGCGATTTTGCCGGCGTGGTGCTGGTGACGCTGCAGCTGAAGTATTTCCAGCATTACTACAGCACCTTCGACGTCGGCCCGCACGGCACCATCGGCATGATCAACGACGACGGCATCGTGCTGGTACGCAGGCCCGACACGCAGGGCGTGATCGGCAGCTCGATTGCCGGCACCTCGATCTACATCAACATGCGTGCACGCCGACATGGCACGGCGACCTATCGCTCGCCGATCGATGGCATGGAGCGTATCTCCAGCTTCGCCCCGGCACGGTCGTATCCGCTGACCGTGCTCACCGGCGTGTCGGTGGACGACCCGCTGGCCAATTGGCGGCAGGCAGCGGGACAGCGCATCGTGATCGCCACGCTTGGCTGCACCCTGCTGCTGGGCGTGGGTACCTGGCTGGACCTGCAGCTGCGCCGCATGCAGCGCAACGAAGCCAAGCTCAGTTCCGAGGCCTGGGTGGATGCATTGACCGGCATCGCCAACCGGCGCGCGTTCGACTACCGCTTATCGCAAGCCTTGCAGGACGCGGTCCGTCTGCAATCGCCGTTATCGGTACTGATGATCGATGTCGATCACTTCAAGCTCTACAACGACACCTATGGGCATGTGAATGGCGATGCCTGCCTGCGGCTGATTGCCGGCGCCATCGCCGGCTGCTCGCGGCGCAGCAGCGACGTGGCGGCGCGCTACGGCGGCGAAGAGTTCGGCATGATCCTGCCGCACACCGATGCCGCCGGAGCGCTGCGCCTGGCCGACACCGTGCGCAGCGCCGTGGCTGAGCTCGGCCTGATGCATCTGCCCAGCCCGACCAGCGCACACGTCACCGTCAGCGTCGGGGCCGCCACCTTCGAGCCGGGCGAAGCCCCGCTGACAGCCGACGCCATCGTGCACGACGCCGATTCGGCGCTGTATCGCGCCAAGCAGAGCGGGCGGGATCGCACGTCGGCGTGATCCAGATTCCGGCTCCGCCGCGTTGGCCGGCCTCACTCCACATTGACTGATCGGGAGCCAACGCACGCCGTCACCAGCCCTGCGTAAGGTCCAGCAACGCAAAACGCAGAAGGCCCGCATCTGCGGGCCTTCCTGGATGACACGAGCGCTGGGACGTCGATCAGAACGGAATATCGTCGTCCGCAAAATCGTCCATCGGCGGCGCCGATTGCTGCTGGGCCGGCTGCTGGCGACGCGGGGCGTAGTCCTGGCCGCCGCCCTGTCCGCCACCACCACCGCCCTGCTGCTGGCGCGAGGCCTGTGCGCGCTGCGGGCGATCGCCGCCCATGCCACCGCCGCCGCCTTCACCACGACCGCCAAGCATCTGCATCTCGTTGGCGACGATGTCGGTGCTGTACTTTTCCACGCCGTCCTGACCGGTGTACTTGTCGTAGCGCAGTTCGCCTTCGACATACACCTGCGAACCCTTGCGCAGGTACTCACCGGCAATTTCGCCCAGCTTTCCGAAGAACACCACGCGATGCCACTCGGTGCGCTCCTGGTTATTGCCTTCGCGATCCTTGCGCATGCTGGTGGTTGCCAGGCTCACGCGGGTGATCGCCATGCCGGCCTGGGTGTACTTGGTGTCGGGATCGTTGCCGAGGTTGCCGACGAGGATGACTTTGTTGATGCCGCGGGCCATAGGTGCTTCCGAGATGATGCGCTGGCGCCGGAGGCGCGCAGCGATGAATGTCTGTGCGGCAATGTTACCGCACCTGCCCGTCAGCGGTCCGGCGGGTTACCGCGCCCGGCTGCCGGGCAAGCGCCCTGCCCGGGGTCGGAAATCCAGCCCGCGCGCGCCTTTGCGGCCCTTACCGGCCGCATGCGGCGGCGAATGTGAAGGCACCGATTGCGCCCGGCGGGACGGATCCGGCCCAGGCACCTATAATCGGCGTACATCACGAACGCCTGCGCATGACCATCGCCGAAGACCTCCCCACCGTCCTGGGCCTGCCCCAGATCCAGTCCCTCGCCGCGCCCGACATGGCCGCGGTGGATGCGCTGATCCGCCGCCGCCTGGCCTCGGACGTCGTGCTGATCAATCAGATTGCCGATCACATCATCTCCGCCGGCGGCAAACGCCTGCGCCCGATGCTGGTGATGCTGGCCGGCCACGCCGCCGGCGGCTCCGGCCCGGAGCACCACCAGCTGGCGGCGATCATCGAATTCATCCACACCTCCACCTTGCTGCACGACGACGTGGTGGACGAGTCGGATCTGCGCCGCGGTCGCAGCACCGCCAACGCGTTGTGGGGCAATGCACCCAGCGTGCTGGTGGGCGACTTTCTGTATTCGCGCAGCTTCCAGTTGATGGTCGAGCTGGACCGCATGGAAGTCATGCAGATCCTGGCCGACACCACCAACCGCATCGCTGAGGGCGAAGTGCTGCAGCTGTTGCACGTGCATAACCCCGACACCGACGAGGCCGCCTACCTGCGCGTGATCGAGCGCAAGACCGCGGTGCTGTTCGCCGCCGGCACCCGTCTGGGCGCGCTGGCCTCGGGCGCAGATGCCGATGTGCAGCAGCACCTGTACGACTACGGCATGCAGCTGGGTTTTGCGTTCCAGATTGCCGACGACGTGCTCGATTACGCCGCAGACGCCACCGACCTGGGCAAGAACCTGGGCGACGACCTGGCCGAAGGCAAGGCCACGCTGCCGCTGATCCATGCGATGGCGCACTCGGACGCGGCCACGCAGCAGCGCCTGCGGCAGATCGTCGAACAAGGCGATGCCGCAGCGATGCCGGAAGTGTTGGCCGCCATCCACGCCACCGGCGGGCTGGACTACAGCCGTCAGCGCGCCGCCGAATACGCCACCGCTGCCGAACAGGCGCTGGACACCCTGCCCGCCAGCCCGGCGGTGGCCGCATTGCGCGGCCTGGCGCGTTACGCGGTCGAACGCACGCACTGATCCGAAGCGCTGGGCGCTCCGGACGGGATTGGGCAGTTGGGGTTGGGGATGCGCAAAAGCAGCGTTGCTCGCGCTTTTACCCATCCCGGCATGCGATCGCCGAACGACTGGTCGGCGTACATCCCTGAGCACAAACTCAGTAGATTGATTCGTTGAAGAACGGGACCGCGCTTTGCAAATCCCGAATCCCCAATTCCCCATCCCGGCTATCGCCCAAACCGCTCATCGAAGAAGTCGCCCAGCATGCGGTACGCACGCTTGGCCGCGCGCGGGTTGTACAGGCAACCGGGCGGGCTGTTGGCATCGGCTTCGGCAAAGCAATGCACCGCGCCACTGAAGTTGACGAACTGCCAGTCGGCGCCTGCAGCATTCATCTCGGTTTCGAACGCGGCGATGTCCGCCTTGGTCACGCTCTTGTCGTCGGCGCCATTGAGCACCAGCAGCGGAGTTTTGGCCGAGCCGGCAGCGGCCGGGCTAGGCGTGGAGATGCCGCCGTGCAGGCTGACCACGCCGGCCAGCTGCGCACCGGCACGCACCAGTTCCAGCACCGTCGTCCCGCCGAAGCAGAAACCCACCGCACCGATGCGCGTGGCATCCAGCGGCGCCTTGCCGGCTTGCGCCTTGAGCACGTCGACCGCTTTCAGCGCGCGTGCGCGCAGGGTCGGCGGGTCTTTCTTCAACGCGCCGGCGAACTGCCCGGCCTCGCTGTCGTTGGCCGGACGCTTGCCCTTGCCGTACACATCGGCCACCAGCACCACGTAATCGTCGCCGGCCAATTGCTTGGCCTTGGCCACCGCCGAGTCGTTGACGCCGCGCCAGTTCGGCACCATCACCAGGCCGGGGCGCTTGGCATCGCCGGCATCGTCGTAGACCAGCACGCCGCTATAGGTGTCCTTGCCGACCTTCCATTCCAGCGGCTTGGCCTGCATCGCGGCCATCGCCGGAAATGCCAACGACGCCAACACGCCGACCAGACCCACACCGCTCCACGACCATTGCTTGTGCATGCGCTTGCTCCCGGGATTTGCGCGAGTGTAGGCCTAGCCGGCGTGCAGGAGTGGTCGCGGCGCACGGAAGATCCGCACCAGCGGATGGACCGCCCACCGATGTCGCTTGTGTCCGCCGTCGAGGCGATCGCGTGTCCGTACGCTCTCGTGGCCTTGCTCGTGCGTCGAGGCGCGCACGCGATGGCGTGACAGCCAGAGGTCTTACTGCACGCCCAGCCCGGGGATGGCACTGATCGCCACCGGGTCGAATCCGGCCAATTGCGCGAAATGCCGGCCGCGTGCAACGTAATCGCGGTAGGCACCGAAGCTGGGCGCGCCCGGCGACAGCAGCACCACACCGCCCTGTGCACCCAGCGCATCACGTGCCAGTTGCATGGCGTGTTCCAGATCAGTGGCGGCGTGCAGCCCGAAACGGCCGGTGACGGCCAGTGGATCCAGCAGTGCATGGATACGCGGGCCGTTGGCGCCCATGGTGACGATTTCCAGCGGCGCCTGCTGCGCCATCTGCGCGGCAAACTCCTGCCAATCCAGCCCGCGGTCATGCCCGCCGACCAGCAAGGCGACGCGCCGCTGCGCAAAACAGGCAAGCGCGGCCAACGAGGCATGCGGTGTCGTGCTGATCGAATCGTTGACGTAGCTGATGCCGTCCACGCTGCCGAGTAGCTGCAGGCGATTGGGCAACGGACGAAAGCTTAGCGCTGCCGGTGCCAGCGCTGCGGCATCCAGGCCCAACGCTTCGATTGCAGCCAGCACCGCGCACAGATTGCGGCGATTGTGTTCGCCAGGCAGCGGCACGTTGGCGGTATCGAAGATGGCCTGCTCGCCGCGATACACCACCTCGCCGCGCAGATGCCAGCCATCGGCATGATTGAACCAGCGCACTTCGCTGTCCGGCAGCTGCAACCCGCGCAACAGCGGATCAGCGGCGTTGAGCAAGGCGATCCGCGGCCGCCCTTCGGTCACCAGCGACAGCTTGTCGCGCACATAGCGCGCCTCATCGCCATGCCAGTCCAGATGTTCGGGAAACAGGTTCAAGACCACGGCCAGTTGTGGTCGCGCGCCGCTGCGCCCGACCTCGCCGGTCTGGTAGCTGGACAACTCGATCGCCCAGTACGCCGGCGGCGGTTGCGGTGCCAGCACTTCCAGCAACGGTTGGCCGATATTGCCGACCAGGGCGGTGCGATGCCCGGCGCTGCGCAACAGGTGCGCCAGCAATGCGGTGGTGGTGCTCTTGCCCTTGGTGCCGGTCACGCAGATGGTGCCGGTCACATCGCCGTCGGCCTGCGCGTGTTCGGCAAACCACAACGCGGTGCCGCCGATGAACTGCGTGCCGTGCGCAGCAGCGGCCGTGAGTGCTTCGGCGCGATACGGACTGATGCCCGGCGACTTCACCACGACCTCGAAGCGGCCCAGCGCCTGCGCGCTGGCATCGGTTTCCACCTGCAACGCCGCATCGGCCAATGCATCCAGCTCACGCGCTTCTTCGGCGTTGCAAAAGACCGTCAGCGGTTGCGTGGGCAAGGCACTGCGCAGCGCGCGATAGGCAGCGCGTCCCTCACGCCCCCACCCCCACAACGCAACCGCCCTGCCCTCAAGCTGCGAAATTCGCACGCACGCGCTCCCACAGCGCCGAAGGAATGCGGTGCTCGCCATCGATGGCCATCAGCGGATCAAGTTGCAGGTCCTGCGCATCCAGCTGCGGCTGGATCTCACGGATGAAACGCGTCACCAACGCGTCTTCTTTCCACTCCGCGCGCGTTGCCAGCAGCGCCATCGCCGCACGCGATTCGCGGCCTTCGCCCACGCATTCGAATGGCTTGTGGTCCTGAAATTCCAGCAGCGCATCGTAGCCGCCGGCCTGGCTGGCATCGTCGAGCAGATTGCGCCCGAAGATTCTGACCAGACGCGTCTTGGGCATGAACGGCGCCAGCGCCAGGAACACGAAATGGCATTTGGGGCACACGCCGCACCAGCGGTGCACCGGGCGCTCGCCCATGATGTGGAAGTTGCGATTACAGCTGGAGAAATGCGCGTCGTAGTGATCGGTCTTGGCGAACTGCCGCGCCACCGCCAGCTCCGACAGCGGCCGCAGCAACGAGTAATAACGCAGATCGGCCGCCACATGCCGCTGCACATACGCACCGAAGGCCTGCTCGAATGCCCAGCCCTTGGACCACTGGTGATTGACCTCCCCGGTGCCGGGAATCTGGCTGCCGTAGCTGGCCGAGCGTTCGTTGGAGAACACCACCTGATCCACGCCGGTCAGCAACGCCGACAGCACCAGAATGGCCGAGTTCACTGCCGTCACCGGGATATGCCCGTTCCACGCACCCTGGCGGTTGAGCTCGAACAACTCCGGCGCCAGCACGCGGCCGATGTTGAGCACCGGCAGGCCGGTGCGCTCGGCACAGGAGCGGATCAGTTGCGAGCCGCCGATCCAGCTGACGGTCTGCGCGATGCCGGCATGCCGTAATGCTTCGATGCTGACCAGCGAATCCTTGCCGCCACCGATGGCCACCAATGCATGCTCGCGCAGGTCCAACACAGGCGCCTGCGCAGCAGCCTGCGCAGTCACCGGAAAGGTGATCTTGCCGTGCAGATTCAAGCCATTGCGGTAGGCGAATTCGCCCAAGCCGTGCAGATACACGCTTTCCACCAGCGCGGCGGTGTCGGCATCGATGCTGTAGCTGTCGATGGCGATGGTCGGCGGCACCGCGGCCTTGTAGTAACTCACGCCCGCAATGAGATGTAGCAGCTGCAAAGCCTGTTGCACGGCAGCGGCACGCGCGCCATCCAGCACGAACGGCGCACCGGGAACGGCAACGGTTTCCACCAGTTCCGGACCCTGGTCGAAGGCATACACCAGCGTCGCCACGCCGGTCTGCGCGTCGAGTGCGCAGCGCACGAAACGGAAGGTGGAAATCTGGTGTTTGTCGAAAGCGCTCATGGACTACCTGCAAGAACCCGTTGCCGACGCAGATAGCGTCGGCACAGGGCATATTCAATCATGGAAAACGGCACCGCAGCCCACAGCAGCGGCAGGCAGCCGATGACGAACAACAGCAGCATCACTTGCGAGCCGATCACCCGCGCATCGCCAGTGACCGCCAACGCCACCAGCAGATACAGCAGCAACGCCGGCAGATAGCTGAGCGCGCTCAACACCACCGTACGCACTGCCATGCCGCCGGCATGCTGCGCGGGCGCGGAAGCTCGCCTATCGCGCCGACGCTGCCAGAACGCCGCGCTCCATGCGCCAACGCCGGCCGCTACCAGCGCCGGCAGCACCCACTTCAGGCTGTCGGCCCACTGCACCCGCTGGCCGGCCATGTCGATGACAGTGGAAAACACCATCGACACGCCACCGGCCAGCGTGCTGAGCAAGACGAACTCAGCCAGCGGGCGCATCGATCACCTCTTCGCGCGGCAGTTCGCGCTGGTTGTAGGTGCTGGCCATCGAATAGCCGTACGCACCGGCATCGGCCACCAGCACCACATCGCCCGGAGCAGTGGCAGCCGGCAGACGGCGGCGCTTGCCGAACACGTCCGACGACTCGCAGATCGGGCCGACGATATCGAAACCGCCATCGGCCACGGCATCGAGCCGGCTGAGGTTTTCGATGTCGTGCCAGGCGTCGTACAGCGCCGGGCGGATCAAGGTGTTCATGCCCGCATCCAGCCCTACGCGCTGCACGCCATCCTTTTCGATCACCTGGGTGACGCTGGCCAGCAACACGCCGGCTTCGGCCACCAGATACCGGCCCGGCTCGATCGCCAGGCGGTAGCCCGGATGCACCGCCTTGACCTCGGCCAGCCCCTTGGCCCATACGTCCAGATCGAACGGCTCGTCTTCGGCGCTGTACGGAATCGGCAGACCGCCGCCGATATCGATGGTGTCCACCGTGCCGATGCGGCGCGCGAAACCGGCCAGTTCGTCGTACATCATGCGCCAGTGCTCGCCGGTCTCCACGCCACTGCCCAGATGCGCATGCACACCGGTGATGGTGACTTCCAGCGTGCGCGCGACCTCGACGAACTCGTCCACACGCGTGGACGACAGGCCGAACTTGGACGCCTTGCCGCCGGTGTTGACCTTCTCGTGATGGCCATCGCCATGCCCCAGGTCGATACGCAGCCAGACATTGCGGCCGCGGAATACCTCCGGCCAATTGCGCAACGCTTCGACGTTGTCCACGGTGACGGTCACGCCCAATGCAAACGCTGCCTCGTATTCGGCCTTGGGCGCAAAGCTCGGGGTGAACAGCACGCGGCGCGGCGACAGCTCCGGCAAGGTCTGGAACACACGGCGCAATTCGCCGTGAGACACGCATTCCAGCCCGAAACCGGCCTGTTCCAGCGCGATCAGAATCGCCGGATGCGCATTGGCCTTGATTGCGTAATAGCGTTGATCCACCGCCGAAATCTGCGCCAGCGCATGCGCGCGCGCACGCACGGTGGGCAGGTGATACGCATAGCGCGGCGTGCCGGCCTTGGCCAGCGACAGCAGATGCGCACGCTCGGCATGCCACCACGGCGTCGGACGCGGACGCACCGAGCCGATGATCTCGCGCCAGCGCGGGCCGAACACCTCGCCTTCGCTGACCGGCATCGCGCCGCTGTCGATCAACTCGGCATGCAAAATCGGCAACAGGCCATCGGCGTCGGCTTCGTCGATGACGAAGGTCAGGTTCAAGTCGTTGGACGACTGCGAAATCATGTGCACGCGTTCCTGCCCGAACGTGGCCCACACGTCCGACAGTTTGTGCAGCAACGAGCGCATGCCGCGGCCGACCAGGGTGATCGCCGCGCAAGGAACAATAATCTTGACCTTGCAGATCTGCGACAAGTCCGCCGACAACGCCGCCAGCACATCGGTGTTGACCAGATTCTCGGACGGGTCCAGCGACACGGTGACGTTGGTTTCGGCCGAGCCGATCAAATCCACCGACAACCCATGCTTCTTGAACAAGGTAAACACGTCGGCCAGAAAGCCCACCTGCTGCCACATGCCGATGCCTTCCATCGACACCAGCACGATGCCGTTGCGGCGGCTGATCGCCTTGACGCCGAGCACCGGTTCGGCATTGCCGTCGATGCTGGTGCCGGGCAACTCCGGGCGCTCGGTATCCAGGATCGCCATCGGCACCCCGGAATCGCGGCACGGTTTGATCGAGCGCGGATGCAGCACCTTGGCGCCGGTGGTGGCGATTTCCTGCGCTTCGTAATAGTCCAGGCGAGTCAGCAAGCGCGCGTCCGGTACTTCCTTCGGGTTGGCGCTGAACATGCCAGGCACATCGGTCCAGATTTCCACGCGGCTGGCACCGAGCAGCGCACCGAAATACGCCGCCGACGTATCCGAGCCGCCACGACCGAGAATCGCAGTACCGCCATCGGCGTGCCGCGAAATGAACCCTTGGGTGATCAGCAAGCGCGTGGGCTGCGCATCGAAGCGCGTGCGCCAGTCCGCATCGGACTGCCACTGGCACGACACCGACAAGCGCTTGGACCATTCGCTCTGATTGGGCTGCGGCGGCAATGCCGACAACCACTGCCGCGCGTCCAGCCAGCCCATATCCAGGCCGTTGGCATGCAGATACGCCGCACCGATGGTGGAAGACAGCAATTCGCCCTGCCCCAGCACCTCGGCCTGCCAATCGAGCGTGCGCGTGGCAGCGCGCGCATCGGCAACCAAGGCATGCAAGGCGGCCAGCCGCTCGCCGAGGACCGCATCCGCATCGAGCTCAAGCTCGGCAAGAAACTCGCGATGGCGGTGTTCCAGCGCTGCCACGCGCTGTGCGCTATCGGCGGCGCCATCGGCAATGGCGGTGAGTTCGTTGGTCACGCCCGAGAGCGCGGACACCACCACCAGCACGCGGCCGCCGGTTTCGTTCGCCCGTTTGCTCGCCAGTTTTCCAATCGTGTCCCAGCGATGACGACGCGACACCGAGGTGCCGCCGAACTTGAGGACGATCCAACGATCGGTAGAGTGGGGAGCTGACATGGAGTAGGCGTTTATGATGGGGGAAAGAAGCCGGGATGCCGGGCGGAACCTCCGATTCTACTGCCAATGGCGCGCCTCTGGCCCCGCGTGCGGTCGCACTCCGCAGCGCCGCTCTGCATCGCGGCACCGGTTTGCGCTGCAACCATCCGCAATGTTCCTACCACCGAGATCGCACCGCGCATGAGCAAGCACCGCTACCTGCAACTGGATGTCTTCGCCAGCCGCACCGGCTCCGGCAACCCGCTGGGCGTGGTGTTCGACGCGGGCGCGCTGTCAACTGAGCAGATGCAGCAGATCGCCGCATGGCTGAACCTGTCGGAGACGGTCTTTTTCGTGCCGGTCAGCGTGCCGGATGCCGACTATCACATCCGCATTTTCACCCCGCGCGCGGAACTGCCGTTTGCCGGCCATCCCAGCGTCGGCGCGGCGTGGGCCGCCGCAACGCACGGGCTGACCGCATACAAGGCCGATGGCCGGCTGCACCAGCAATGCGCGGCCGGCGTGCTGCCGGTGGACGTGTTCGACCGCCACGGCGCCTTGCAGGTGCGGCTGCGCGCGCCACGCGCGCACATCGTCGCAACCGGCGACACCCACGCGGCGGCAGTGCAGGCAGCTAGCGCCGGATTGCAGATAGCGCAGCATCCCCCAGAACTCTGGAACAACGGCCCGAACTGGTGGCTACTGGAGCTGGCCGACGCGGCGGCGGTGCGCCAGGCCGCGCCGGATCTTGCCGCGATTACCCGCCTGACCCAGGCCAGCGCCGCCACCGGGCTGGCGATTTATGCCCCTGTGCAGGACGGCGACGCAGATCTGGTGGTGCGCGCGTTCTGCCCTGGCGACGGCATCCCCGAAGATCCGGTCACCGGTAGCGCCAATGCCTGCATCGCCGCGCGCCTGCATGGCGAGAACCGCCTGCCCGGCGAGGCCTCGCGTTACATTGCCAGCCAGGGCCGCGAGGTCGGCCGCGATGGCCGCATCCAGATGGAAGTGGACGACACAGGCGAGGTCTGGATTGGCGGAACGACGCTGCAGGTGATCGACGGCCGCATCGATTGGTAAGCTGCCGCGCCCTGTTCGCGGATCCGCCACCATGACCACCCGCCGTTTCCTGCAACTGGATGTGTTCTCCGCCCGCCCCGGCAGCGGCAATCCGCTGGCGGTGGTGCTGGATGCGCAGGGTCTGGACGACGCGGCGATGCAGGCGATCGCCCGCTGGACCAAGTTGCCGGAAACCACTTTTGTGTTTCCCGCAGCCGATGCGCACAGCAGCTACCGGCTACGGATGTTTTCGCCGCAAAAAGAGGTTCCCTTCGCCGGCCACCCCAGCGTGGGCACAGCGCATGCGGTGCTCGACGCCGGGCTGGCCGCGCCAGACGATGGCCTGCTGGTGCAGGATGGCATTGCCGGCCAGTTGCCGCTGCGCGTGGAGCAGATCGATGGCCACCGCAGCATCGCCATCCGCACGCCGTGCGCGCGCGTTGCCGAACAGGTGGACGCCGACGACTCGCGCCTGCGCGATGCACTGCATGGCTGGTCGCTCGGCACCCTGCCGCCCGCGCTGATGGATGGCGGCCGCACCTGGTGGGTCGTGGAGCTGGTCAGCGAAGCGGCATTGCGCAGCCTGCAGCCGAGCTGGGACGCGATCGCAGCACTGGCCGAATCCACCGGCAGCATGGGCGTATTCGCCTACGCGCGTGCTGCCAACGCCGGCAGCTACGATCTGGCGGTGCGCGCCTTTGTGGGCAATGGCCGACGTTTTGAAGACGCCGCGTCCGGTGCGGCCAATGCCGTGCTCGCGGCCTGGCTGGACAGCCGCCACGCGCTGCCCGGCAAGGAGCGGCGCTACGTGGTCAGCCAGGGCCGCGAGATCGGCTTCGATGCCTTGCTGGAACTGCGCATCGACAGCAACGGCGACGTGTGGTCGGGCGGCCAGGTACAGACGGTGATTCGCGGGACCTTGGACTGGGGCTAAGCGTTGCGGGCATCACGGTCCACGCGGAGCCTGATGCAGGTATTCCAAGGTAAAACCGGGAAACTTCTTTAGCGCTGCGAACTCGCCCCGATCACCACCCAACGCACGGCGCACCTGCGTTTGGCGGCACAACCCAGACGTATTTGCAGTCTGTCGAATGCGAGGTGCCATCAAGCACGATCCGCAAAATATTCGCCTACTGCATGGCGCACAACACAAAAAACGCTGCGGTCTCCCGCAGCGTTTCTTTTAAAACCAGCCCAGACGCAATCAATCAGTCGGGGCGGACATCCACGCGCACACGGATCCGGTCACCCGGGTTGTAATCGCTGCGCGTGTGGTAAGTACGGCCCGCGTATTCGTACGTCACATCGTAGCCATCCACACGCTCGCGCGTGGTGCGGTACGCCACCGGCTCGCAGACGCTGACGTTGCCTTGATAGGTGCGGTGGTTGGCCTCGTAGATCGAGCGGCCCGCCGCCACGCCGGCCATGGTGCCGACGGCGGTGCCGACCAGACGTCCGTTACCGCCACCGACCTGGCTGCCGAGCACCGCACCGGCGATACCGCCGATGACGCTGGCAACGCCGCGGTTGGACGCATTGGGCGATCCATAACTGCCGCCATCGCGGTAGTAGCCATCATTGCTGGTGTAGTAGCCGTCGGACGGGCGGTTGTAGCAGCGCTCGCTGCTACGTTCATTGTAGGAGTCGGACACGATGATCGGGTCCACGCGTACGACGCGTGCGTATTCGTAACGACCGTCCTCGTAGCTGCCACGCGCGTTGTCGCGGTAGCCGCTGTCGTAGCGCTGCGCCGTTGCATTGCCCGCCACGGCCAGACCCATTACCAGAGCACCAAGCACAAGAGTTTTCATTGCGGCAGCTTCACAGGGAGGACACGCAGCCGATGCTCGGCCTGTTGCGGTGAAACCGCCCTGAACCGAACAGGCCGTACAAAGGCCTATTCAGGTTGCCGCCAGCTGCGCGCGCCGGCATGCCCGCCGACGCTCCGCAGCCTTGACACGCATCAGTTGGAAAATTCGCTTTCCAGGCTGATCGGCACCGCGCTCAGCGCCTTGGACACCGGGCAATTCTTCTTGGCGGTATCGGCCAGCTCGCGGAACTTGGCTTCGTCGATCCCCGGCACCACCGCCTTGAGCTTCAGACGGATCTGCGACAGCTGCGGGCCGCCTTCCATCGACAGGTCGACGTCTGCGCGGGTGTCCAGCGAGGTCGGCGGAAAGCCGGCTTCGGTCAGCTGCGCCGACAGCGCCATGGTGAAGCAGCCCGCGTGCGCGGCCGCGATGAGTTCTTCCGGATTGGTGCCCTTCTCGTCGCCGAAACGGCTGCTGAAGGCGTAGCGGGTGTTGTCCATCAAACCGCTCTGCGGCGTGCTGAGCTGACCCTTGCCGGTCTTGAGGTCGCCTTCCCAGTGAGCGGTGGCGTGACGCGAAATACCCATTGCGATCTCCTGCGATTGAAAGGGACCGCCACCTTAGGCCAGCGGGTGTTAGGGCTTGGTGCTTGTTGCGGGGAATCGGGAATCGCAAGAGCGTGCACTGCCACACGAATTTGGTCGCGCGGCTAACGTCAGGTTGGCGGCGACTGAAGACAAGCGACGAGCAGCGGCAACGGGATGCATCGCGAAGGAGGCGCTGCATCGGTACGGCGGAGCTCGATTTGGACGATAGGCCACGTGCGGCTGGTGGCTGCGCAGCGATGCTGGCGGGCTCCTATGCTCGAAGACATGACAGCGCCGGGATACGTGCCTGCGTGCAGAAAAAGAGCGGGCGCTGCGACGGCTGTCGCTGCGCCCGGTGTTCGGTGTTCGGTGTTCGGTGTTCGGTGGATCTTTCGCAGGCACTGCGCGCGCGGTGCCTGCGAGCGCAGTGCGGGCAATCAGCCCAGCAGGGTTTCCAGCACCGCCATGCGCACGGCGACGCCGTTGGCCACCTGGCGCAGCACGCACGATTGCGCGCCGTCGGCGACCTCGTCGGTGATTTCCACCCCGCGGTTGATCGGACCCGGATGCAGCACCGCGGCATCGCGGCCGGCGCGCGCCAGACGCTCGCGGGTCAGCCCGTAGTCGCTGTGGTAGTGCTCCAGCGACGGCACCAGGCCTTCTTCCATGCGCTCGCGTTGCAGGCGCAGCATCATCAGGGCGTCGGCGCCTTCCAGCATGGCGTCGAAATCCTGGCCGACCACGCAGCCGTCCAGCATGTCGTCATCGGGCAGCAGGCTGGCCGGGCCGCACACGCGGATCTCGCCAGCGCCCAGCGTGCGCAGTGCATGCAGGTCCGAGCGCGCCACACGCGAGTGCTTCACGTCGCCGACGATCACGACCTTGAGCTTGGAAAAATCGGTGCCCTTGGCCTGGCGCAGGGTCAGCATGTCGAGCAAGCCCTGGGTGGGATGCGAACTGCGGCCGTCGCCGGCGTTGATCAACGCGGTGCCCTCGCCTGCGGCAGCGGCCAGCGCTTCCACCGCACCGTCATCCGGGTGGCGCACGACAAAGCCACGCACGCCCATCGCTTCGAGATTCTTCAAGGTGTCGCGCGCGGTCTCGCCCTTGCGAGTGGAGGAGGTGGACGCATCGAAATTGAGCACGTCCGCGCCCAAGCGCTGCGCGGCGAGATGGAATGAACTGCGCGTGCGCGTGGACGGTTCAAAAAACAGCGTGCACACCGCAGTGCCGGCCAGCACGCTGCGCTTGCCGACCCGGCCGACCGCGGCATCGCGGATCTGGCCGGCACGGTCGAGCAGTTGCAGCAGCGTGGTGCGCGGCAGTCCTTCCAGGGTGAGCAGGTGACGCAGGCGTCCGTCCGAATCGAGTTGCATGGTGGTCATCGCAGGTCGGGAATCAAGGGAGAAGAGTGGCTTGGTCGGGCGCGGCCAACCAGCGTTCGACGATCACGGCCGCCGCCATGGCGTCCAGCGCGTCGGCGTCGCGGCGGCGCTTGCGCCCATCGGCGCGTTCGCGCGCAAACCGCTGCGCGGCTTCGACCGAACTGGAGCGCTCGTCGATCAGCACGACCGGCAGCGCATAGCGCGCGCGCAATTGCCGGGCGAAGGCATGCGCGCGTTTGCGTGCAGGTTGGTCCTTGTCGTCCAGGGTGAGCGGGTCGCCGACCACCAGGCCGTTCGGCTGCCATTCCTTGTGCACGCGATCCAGCGCGACCCAGTCCGGGCCGTTGTCATGCACATTGATGACCGCGACCGCACGCGCACCGGCGCCGAGCGGGGTACCGACCGCCACACCGATCCGGCGCGACCCCACGTCGAAGCCCAGCACCGTGCCATCGGGGCGGAGTGCGCCCGCCTCAGGCATGCCCGGAATAATCCGTGAGCCGGAACAGGTCCACGCCGATGCGCCCGGCAGCGGTCTGCCAGCGATCTTCCAGCGCGGTGGCAAACAGCACGTTGGCATCCGATGGCGCGGTCAGCCAGCTGTTCTCGCCAAGTTCGAACTCCAGTTGGCCCGCGCCCCAGCCCGCGCAGCCCAGCGCCACCAGCGCATTGCGCGGGCCTTCGCCGGCGGCCATGGCTTCGAGAATGTCGCGCGACGTGGTCAGGAACACACCCTGCCCCACTTCCAGGCTGGAATCCCATTCGCGCGCATCGTCGTGGATCACAAAACCGCGCTCCGGGTGCACCGGCCCGCCGCTGAGCACGATCTGCTCGCGCAGCTGCGCATCGTCGGTGTCGATGCCCATTTGCGACAGCACTTCGCCCAATGTGTACTCGGACGGCCGGTTGACCAGCACGCCCATCGCGCCGTTTTCGTCGTGCTGACAAATCAGCGCGACGCTGCGCGAAAAGGTGGGATCGGACAGCGCCGGGAGCGCGATCAGCAGTTGGTTGGCCAGAGGCGTGGGCAAAACAGACATGGCCGCATTCTAGCCGTTCGTTCCGCCGCGCGCAGGGCCGCTGCCATACTTGCCGCCTATTGCATGCCAAGGACCGACGATGCTGCCTACACCTGGAACCGTACCCGCGCGCTCCGACACGCCACTGCCCCGCCAGACCCGCGTCTTGATCGTACTGGTGGCGCTCTTGCAGGGCGGCCTGCTGTATCTGGCCGCAGCGGGACAACAACAGGGCGTGTGGCCCTTCACCGAACTGGGCGCCCGAATCTGCTGGTACACCGTGGTGGCGATCGTACCCAGCCTGGTACTGCTGAGCGTGCAGGATCTTCGCGACTGGCGCCTGTGGCAGCACGTGGCAGCAAGTACGCTGGTGTTGGCTGCCCTGGGCAGCTGGGCGGCGTGGAGCAGTACTGGCGCGCCGGCCCTGCAGGTCGCGCGGGTGCTTGGTCCGTTCGGCTTCACCATCACGGTCGGCTGGTTCGTCGCGCTGCCCTGGATGCAACATCGGCAGCTGCACGGCCATTGGCGGGCGGGCTACCACGACCTGTTCGAATACGCCTGGCAGAACGGCCTGACCCTGGCACTGGCGCTGTTGTTCGTGGGCGTGTGCTGGATGGTGCTGGGGCTATGGGCCAGCCTGTTCGCGCTGGTCAAGATCAGGTTCTTTGCCGAACTGTTCCGCGAACAGGCGTTCGCCTACCTGGCGACCGGCGCCATCACCGGGCTGGGCATCCTGATCGGGCGGACCCAGCACCGCGCGGTGCAGGTGATGCGGCAGATCCTGTTCGCCCTCTGCACCGGGCTGCTCCCGCTGCTGGCCGGCATCGCGCTGCTGTTCCTGCTGGTGCTGCCGTTTACCGGGCTGCAGGCGCTCTGGCAGACCCGTTCGGCGGCGTCGATCCTGCTGAGCCTGGTGTTCGGGCTAGTGTTGTTCACCAACGCCGTGTACCAGGATGGCAGCGGGCTGCCGCCGTATCCGCGCTGGTTGCGTCGGATGATCGAGGCCGGCTTGCTCAGCCTGCCGCTGCATGCGGCGCTGGCCGCCTACGCGGTGGGTCTGCGCATTGCGCAGCACGGCTGGACCAGCGAACGCATCTGCGCGGCGTTGCTGGCCGCGCTGGCGCTGGCATATGCCATGGCCTATGCGTTCGCGGTGCTGCGGCCGCGCGCCGATCGTTGGCTACCGCAGCTGGCCGGCGGCAACATGGCGCTATCGTGGGTGGTGATCGGGCTGGCAGTGCTGGTCAATACACCGCTGCTCGACCCGTATCGCATCACCGTGCAGAGCCAGATGCAGCGCCTTGCCAACGACACGCCCGAGACCCTGCAACAGAATCTGGAATTTCTGCGTTTCGACAATGGCCGCCGCGGCTATCTGGCCGTGCAGTCGCTGCGCGCGACGCCCCCCTTTGCTGGCAGCCCGGAGCGCAAGCAAAAGCTGGAGCAGTTACTGGCACGCACCAGCCGCTGGGCAGGCAGTGAGACAGTAGAAGACCAGAAGGACAAACAGCTGACCGACCTGACCCAAATCCGCAAGCACGTCACCGTAGCCGCCGGCCAGGCAGAGCCGCCAGCGGACTGGTGGCACTACCTGGTGCGGTCCAAGATGCTCTGGGGCGCCTGCACGCAGGGCAACAGCAACTGCGTTGTCAGCAGCAGCGACCTCGATGGCGACGGCGAGCTCGATGTGCTGTTGTGCAATCTCGGCGCCGACTATGTGGTTGCTTGCGAGCTGCAGACCCGCAACGGCGGTGGTTGGTATCAAGCCGGTACGGCAAAGCTCTACTCCCTGGACGGCGCGGCCATGAGCGAAGTGAGCCAAGCGCTGCGCAATGGTCAGCTACAGACGCGGCCCAATCGCTGGCCGGACCTGGCGCTGCCTGGAGGCCGACGCATCCACATCACACCCAACGAAGTAGGCATCCGGCCGGAACCTCACCCATGAGCGGCTACTGCAGCATCGCGCCCGGCCACCCGGTGCACGGGCATTACCACGACCACGAATATGGATTTCCGCAGCGCGAAGAACGCGAACTGTTCGAACGCCTGGTGCTGGAAATCAATCAGGCCGGCCTGAGTTGGGAAACCATCCTGCGCAAACGCGGCAATTTTCAGCAGGCGTACAACCGGTTCGATGTGGATACCGTCGCGGCCTATGGCGACACCGAGATTGCGCGCTTGATGAGCGACGCCGGCATCATCCGCAACCGTCTGAAAATCCTGGCGGCCATCCACAACGCGCAGGTCATCCAGACCTTGCGCCGTTCGCATGGCAGTTTTGCGCAATGGCTGGATGCGCAGCATCCGCTCGACAAGCCGGCCTGGGTGAAACTGTTCAAGAAGACGTTCCGCTTCACCGGCGGCGAAATCACCGGCGAATTCCTGATGAGTCTGGGCTACCTGCCCGGCGCACATCACGCGCAATGCCCGGCGTTCAAACGCATCGCCAAACTCAAACCGGCCTGGATGCAGGCAGCATGAGCGCGCGGATGTTCAAGCACGGAGGCAGACACGCTTTCGGCATGCTGCCATCGCCTGTGTCGGCAAGGACACGCAACGGCTGCCTGCTCGTGCTCGTCGCCCATGCCGGGCTGGTTTTCCAGGCACATGCGGCCCCGCCAACCACCGCGACGGTCTCGCAGGTACTGGAACAATTGCGGCGCGAAATCGTCGCCGAGCCAATCGGCAACCCCATCCCGATCGATACCGTGCTGCAGCGCCATGCCGACACCACCGGGCTCAGCTTCGATCTCGGCAGGCCGGACGACAGCGACGATGCCGAAGCACCCCCAGCCGTGCAGCCAGTGGGTGTGACAGATGCGGAGTGGCTGGCAGTGCAGGCTTACCGCAGCACCAGTGCCAGTGCAGAGAACGACATCGCTGAAAATGGCAATCACCACTACACATTGGCCGACCTGGACGAAGACGGTCAGCGCGATCTGATAGACGATGCATATGTCGGCGGCACCGGACTCTTCAACGACATCTCCGTGCTGCGCTACGACCGCGCGCAGGGCTTCCGCCCGGCAGTCGCCACTGCAGTTGACGCAGATGGCACGCCCGGCAGCTTCAGCATCAACGGCCGCGGCAGCGATCAGGCCTTGTACTGGCTGCGCATCGATGGCAAAAGCTACGCGGCCTACCGCGATGGCGATTATTTTCAGGATACGGTGACGGTATCGCGCCCGTTGTCCTTGCCCGGCGAACGCGTGGAGACGCAAGTACTGCAGGTGCGCTATCGCTACCGGCACACGCTGGCGACACCATCGCGCCAAGCAGCCAGTGCCACCGCCGAAGAACAACAGGCATCGCACTGGCTGGCGCAACACCCGCAACTACAGGCAGCCGTCAACGCGCAGCTGCAGCAGCTTGCGTTCGCACCGGACGGCACGCAGCGTGCACCGGACCCTGCTGCACGCTGCCCGGCGCAGACCAGCGGCGATCCCGACGAAGCCGATCAATGGCCCTGGCACGATGCGGGCCACTACACCTTCGACTATGTCGCCGACTTTCGTGTGCGGCGCGGCCAGGCGTGCTACAGCGCCAGCATTGTGGCCTTTCGCAGCAGCTATCTGACCTCCCCCGAAGGGTGTTGTGCGCTGTGGTTGTACGACGCTCCCGGCACTCAAGTCGCGACCCTGCCGCTGGGTTCAAGACGCGAGCGAGCCAGCGTGGCGGTGGTAACCGCGACTACGCAGCCAGAGTAGCCACCGAACGTGGCCGTGGAGACTGCGAGCGCTGCTTGATGCTGTCCAGGCCAGCTGCCACGCGATGGCGATGCGTCCAATGTCAGCGCTGACTTCGTCTCTCCAGGCCTGCATGGCGATGCGCAACGCTACGCCAGCAGTGATAGCGACGCCGCGCTGGGTCGCGAGGCAACCTGCATCGAGGCCTGGCACGTGGCGAGGAACCGGACGATCTGGCCCGCATGGGCGCATGCGCACCCAAACACGCAGTGCGCAGTGCTACGTCGACAACGGCATGACGTGCATGCGCTCTTCGGCGCACGCAGGCTGATGCAACGCTTGAACTTGCACACCGATTGCCGGTGGAACCCGGGCACCACGGGTTATCGGTAAAGCTGCATCGCGCCCAGGTGCGCTCCTACATGGGGAACGACGACGTCGCCTGGCAGATCACACGCCCATGTAACGGTGCGGGCGGTGGTTGAACATCAGCACCAGGCTCAGCATCAGCGCGCCTAGCGCCGAATACAGCACCTTGTCCGGTGTCAGCACGAAGAAGGCGACCAGCATCAGCATGGCATCGAAGCTCATCTGCACCTTGCCTGCGCTCCAGCCGCGTTCGCGCTGCAAATACACCGCCAGGATGCCGATTCCGCCCAGGCTGCCGCGGTGGCGAATGAAGAACAGGATACCCAGCCCGGCCAGCGCGCCGCCGACAATGGCCGCAAACGCGGTGCGCATGTGCGCGTATTCGGCCCAGCGCGGCAGCAGGTCGGTCAAGGCGCCGCAGGCACCGACCGCGGCGAAGGTCTTCAGGGTGAATTCCCAGCCCATGCGGCGCACGCTCAACCAGTAGAACGGCAGGTTGACCAGCACGAACACCAGGCCAAAATTCCAATGCAACGCGTAGTGCAGCAGGAAGGCGACACCGGCCATGCCGCCGATCATCAGCCCGCCCTTGGCGAAGATCGCCAGGCCGAGCGAGGCCACCAGCGTGGCGAGCACCATGCCCTGCACGTCCTCGGCCACCGAATGATGATGCGCGTGGTCGTCGGCCGTGGTTCCCGCCGAATCCGGCGGTGGCGTCAACGGCCCGGAGGTGACCACGGTGCCGTCGTCGGGCAACGGTTCTTGCTCCGGACGGAGATCGGAATCGGGAAGGCTCACGGGTTTGGGGGTGCAATGAGGTGCGATATTAGACACTATCGGCCACCCTGGTTACATCTGAAACAGCAGCGATACCGCCTCTCCAGTGCGGGACGCGTGCGTTACCACAGGGGAATCGCGTCTACAAAAAAAGCGCCCGATGCGGGGCGCCGTTTTGATCAAGCACTGCAGACCACCGCGCCAGGCGCTGGCCGCAGCCGGTGCAAGCGCTGCGGCAACAGACGACGCATTACCGAACTTCGGCAATCTCCACGCCATCCATCCCCTGCGACAGGGTCTTGGCATCGCCGCCCTGCGAGAGCTTGATGCGCAGGCGCACTTCGTTCTGCGAGTCGGCATAGCGCAGCGCGTCTTCGTAGCTGATTTCGCCGGCCTGATACAGCTCGAACAGGCTCTGGTCGAAGGTGCGCATGCCCAGGTTGGTGGACTCCTTCATGATCTCCTTGAGCTTGTGGATCTCGCCGTCGCGGATGTAGTCCTGCACCAGCGGTGTGCCGAGCATGATCTCCATCGCCACGCGGCGGCTGCGCCCATCCGGGGTCGGAATCAGTTGCTGCGCCACCACACCCTTGAGGTTCAGCGACAGATCCATCAGCAGCTGATTGCGGCGGTCTTCCGGGAAGAAGTTGATGATGCGGTCCATCGCCTGGTTGGCATTGTTGGCGTGCAGCGTGCACAGCACCAGGTGGCCGGTTTCGGCGAAGGCGATCGCGTGGTCCATGCCCTCGCGGGTGCGCACCTCGCCAATCATGATCACGTCCGGCGCCTGGCGCAGGGTGTTTTTCAGCGCGTTTTCCCAGCTATCGGTATCGATGCCGACTTCGCGCTGGGTGATGATGCAGCCTTCGTGCTTGTGCACGAATTCGATCGGGTCTTCGATGGTGATGATGTGCCCGGTGGAATTCTGGTTGCGGTAACCGATCATCGCCGCCAGCGAGGTCGACTTACCGGTACCGGTGGCGCCCACGAAAATGATGATGCCGCGCTTGGTCATCGCCAGCGTCTTGATCACCGGCGGCAGGCTCAGCTCTTCCACGGTGGGAATGCGCGTCTCGATCCGACGCAGCACCATGCCCACCTGATTGCGCTGATAGAAGCAGCTCACACGGAAACGCCCGACCCCGGACACGCCGATGGCGAAGTTGCACTCGTGGGTCTTTTCGAACTCTTCGCGCTGCGACGGCGTCATCACGTTCAACACCAGATCGCGGCTCTGCTGCGCGGTCAACGGCGTCTGCGTGATCGGGCTGATCTTGCCGTTTACCTTGATCGCCGGCGGCATGCCGGAGGTGATGAACAGATCCGACGCCTTCTGATGCGCCATCAGCTTGAGGAAGGAGGTGAAGTCGATGGTGCTCATGGCGTGCTCCCTTGGAGCCGGGAATTGGGAATCGAGAATCGGGAATTGGAAAATCTGCAAGCCAGGAGCCGGAACCAGTCAGGGGCGCGCTCTTGCGATTCCCCATTCCCGATTCCCGATTCCCGAATCACTCAAATACCCGCTTGTCCTTGGCGTAATCGCGGGCCTGATTGCGCGTGATCAGGCTGCGCTTGACCAGGTCCTGCAGATGCTGATCCAGCGTCTGCATGCCGTACTGCTGGCCGGTCTGGATCGACGAATACATCTGCGCCACCTTGTCTTCGCGGATCAGGTTACGGATCGCCGGGGTGCCGACCATGATTTCCCAGGCCGCGGTGCGCCCGCCGCCCACTTTCTTGAGCAATGCCTGCGAAATCACCGCGCGCAGGGATTCGGACAGCATCGAGCGCACCATGGGCTTTTCGCCAGCCGGGAACACGTCGATGATGCGGTCGATGGTCTTGGCCGCCGAGCTGGTGTGCAGGGTGCCGAACACCAGGTGGCCGGTTTCTGCGGCGGTGAGCGCCAGGCGGATGGTTTCCAGGTCGCGCAACTCGCCGACCAGGATGATGTCCGGGTCTTCGCGCAAGGCCGAGCGCAGCGCTTCGTTGAAACCGTGCGTATCGCGGTGCACTTCGCGCTGATTGATCAGGCACTTCTGCGAGGTGTGCACGAATTCGATCGGATCCTCGACGGTGAGAATGTGGCCGTATTCGTTCTTGTTGATGTAGTCGATCATGCCGGCCAGCGTGGTCGACTTGCCCGAACCGGTCGGGCCGGTGACCAGGATCAGACCCTGCGGCTGGTCGATCAGCTGGCGGAAGATCGGCGGGCAGCCCAGGTCTTCCAGCGTCAGCACTTCGGAGGGAATGGTGCGGAACACCGCACCGGCGCCACGGTTCTGGTTGAATGCGTTGACGCGGAAGCGCGCCAGCGAGGGAATCTCGAACGAGAAGTCGACCTCGAGGAATTCTTCGTAATCGCGCCGCTGCTTGTCCGACATGATGTCGTACACCAGCGCGTGCACCTGCTTATGGTCCAACGCCGGAATATTGATGCGACGGACATCGCCATCGACACGGATCATCGGCGGCAGCCCTGCAGACAGGTGCAGGTCCGATGCCTTGTTCTTGACAGAAAACGCCAATAGTTCAGCGATATCCATGCGCTGCTTTTCCCCTAGGCTGCGATTGGAAGGTACTCCCCGACCGGCAGTATAGCGTTCTGGCTGCTGGCGGGAAGCGGCGTTGCGCCGGTTCAGGTCGGCAGCGCCGCGCGGGGCTGAAGGCGTTGTTTTCGGGCGTGGCCGGGCACGGCGCTTGCCTGTCTCGGCTACAGCCAGGCTGGCTTGCGCATGCAGCAGCTGCCCCTTCCACCTCACCGCAGCGCTACTGCCTTCAAGCGCTACCGCCGTCAGCGCGGTCACGGCGCGCTGGAAGGAAGCCAGCGGCGGCGGCACACTAGCGCTCCTGTCTCTTTCTGGATCGCCACGTGCCGGCTTCGTCGCTGCAGCAGATTCTCGATGCCATCCATGCCGCAGCAGCCGAGCATGCGCGTACCGACGTCCGGTTACTGGCGGTGTCCAAGACCAAACCGGCCGATGCCGTCGCCGCATTGGCGGCGCAGGGCCAGCGTGCCTTCGGCGAAAACTACGTACAAGAGGCGCAGGCCAAGATTGCCGCGCTGCACGAGCTGGGGCTGGAATGGCACCTGATCGGCCACCTGCAGTCCAACAAGGCCGATATCGCCAGCCAATGCTTCGACTGGGTGCAGACGGTGGACCGCGCCAAGTTGATTCCGCTGCTGGCGCGCCACCGCCCGGACGACCGCGCGCCGTTGAATGTGCTGATCCAGGTCAATATCGATGATGAGGACAGCAAGTACGGTTGCGCGCCCGACGCCATCGACCGCCTGGCCGACGCCATCGCACTGCAACCGCGGCTGCAATTGCGCGGGCTGATGGCGATCCCGGCGCCGTTCCCGGACCAGGCGCGTCGGGCTGCGGCGTTCGCGCGCATGCAGGACCTGTTCGCGCAGCTGCAGCAGCGCCATCGGCAGGTGGACACCTTGTCGATGGGCATGAGCGCGGACTTTGCCGAAGCGATCGCGGCCGGTGCCACCATGGTGCGCGTGGGCACGGCGCTGTTCGGTGCGCGTGCGCCCTCGCCTGCCGCTTCCGCCTGATCTGCCTGGCGCATCGCTCCGAACCACTCCTACTTAGTTACTAGAGGTGCCGCAATGACCCTGCCCACGCCGCCTGCGCCATCGTCCGCCCATACCGGGCTGATCGCCTTTATTGGTGGGGGCAACATGGCGCGCAGCCTGATCGCCGGGCTGATCCGGCAAGGCGTGCCGGCTGCCAGCCTGCGCGTCGCCGAGCCGGTGGCCGAGTTGCGCAGCGGATTGTCGCGCGACTTTGGCGTGCATGTGGTCGAAGGCGCACGTGACGCGGCCGATGGCGCGGCCACCTGGGTGCTGGCGGTCAAACCGCAGGTCATGCCAAGCGTGTGCGCGCAACTGACCGGGCTCGCACACGTGCAGCAGCCGCTAGTGCTGTCGATTGCAGCCGGCATCACTGCCACACAGTTACAGCGTTGGTGCGGTGGCGACATGGCGGTGGTCCGCGCAATGCCCAACACCCCCGCGCTGCTCGGCGCCGGCGTCACCGGGCTGTATGCCACTGCACGCGTCTCCGATGCACAGCGCATTCAGGCAACCCAATTGCTGGAAAGCGCCGGGGTGACGGTGTGGATCGACGACGAAGCGCAGATGGACGCGGTGACTGCCGTTTCCGGTAGCGGGCCGGCGTACCTGTTTTTACTGGCCGAAGCGATGGAAGCGGCGGCACAGGCCCAGGGACTGCCGGCCGATACCGCGCGCACGCTGGTCCTGCAAACCCTGCTGGGCGCATCCCGCATGCTCACCGAATCGGGCGAAGCACCGCAGGTCCTGCGCGGTCGCGTAACCTCGCCCAATGGCACAACGCAAGCGGCCATCGAAACATTCCAGGCGGGCGGATTCGAAGCGCTGACAGCGCAAGCAATCGCTGCGGCGACCGAGCGCGGCCGCAGTTTGTCGGCGGCCAACGATTAGCGCGCCGCGGCTCGCCCAAACGCGTTGCTGGCTGCGTGGGGCAATCAGCGACGTGTAGCGATGATCGATGACCCGCCTCGCAAGCAGTTGCCGCTCGCCGCACGGCATCCAGTTTCAGACGTCAAGCGACCTTCCGCGCAACGTCGCGCGCGTTGCAATCGATGCCAATACGCGCCAATCGGACGATCGCGCGCGACTTCTTCGACATCGCGCGGCGATGCATGCGCCGTTGGCAGCAGAGCGGATTGCGTAATGCAGAGTCTTTTGGCATGCGCATTCCGACCGCAGCCTTGCGCAACGACCTGCTGCTCTGCGTCAGATACGGCACATGTCTGCGCGCTGCACGCGTTCCGCACTGGTTTTTACGCGCGTTTTGCGCTGCTGGTGAACGAATCCCCGTCGAAAGACGCTTTTTTGTGTTGTTTCATCGTTTGCCTATTGGCGGCGCGCAGCAGTTGCCCTACATTTCGCGTTGCCGACTGGGTCGGCAGACCCAACACCACCAACGAATACGGAACGAATACCTCATGGCAAAAACCGCCGCTAAGAAGGCTGCCCCCAAGAAGGCAGTGAAAAAAGTCGCCGCTACCAAGACCGCGAAGCCGGCCAAGGCCGCCACCAAGACCGCCGCACCGAAGCCGATCAAGGAAGCCCTGAGCAAGACCGGCCTGGTCGCGCACATCGCCGAATCCACCCAGCTGGCTCCGAAGGACGTCCGCGCCGTGCTGGCGTCGCTGGAAGCCACCGCACACGCCTCGCTGAGCAAGAAGGGCGCCGGCACCTTCACCCTGCCGGGCATGCTGAAGATCACCTCGGTCAACGTTCCGGCCAAGCCGAAGCGTAAGGGCATCAATCCCTTCACCAAGGAAGAGCAGATGTTTGCCGCCAAGCCGGCAACCTGCAAGATCAAGGTGCGCGCGATGAAGCGGCTGAAAGACGCAGCGCTGTAATCTCGCCTGCATCCTGTGTTATCGAGACGGCCTGCGGGCCGTCTTTTTTTACGCTTTTCCCGCGTCTTGTGGGCGATGCGTGTCGACACACCACGTCGTACTCATCGCCGCCAGCCTACCCTGGTGGTGAGTTCGCAACTGAGTGTGCCCATGACCGCGCCATCAACCCGCAGCCCCGCCCGACGTGTGCGTCGCCTGCTGGTTTCGATTGCCCTGCTGTGCGCGTTGGGCGTGGCCGCGCGCTGGGCCTGGCAGTCGCCGATGGCCGAACGCCTGCGCACAACCTGGGAGCTGTCGCGGATGCCGCCGCCGCAGACCCTGCAGATTCCGGTGAAAAACGTCCGCGCCCGCCAGATCGCCGACACCTTCGGTGCGCCACGCGGACGCGACCGCAGCCATGCCGGCGTGGATATTTTCGCGCCGCGCGGCACCCCTGTGATCGCCACCACCCGCGGCGTGGTCAGCGCCATTCGCGATGCCGGGCTGGGTGGGAAACAGGTCTGGGTGCTCGGACCAGCGATGGAGCGGCATTACTATGCGCACCTGGACGACTGGGCACCCGGGCTGGCCGTTGGCGATGTTGTCGAACCAGGCACCGCGCTGGGCATGGTGGGGACCACCGGCAACGCGCGCGGCACGCCGCCGCACCTGCATTACGGTGTCTATGGGCGCAACGGTGCGTACGATCCGCTGCCGCTCCTGCGTAAAACCACGCCAAAGCAACCCGACTGAGCACGTTGGAACACTGCGTCATGGCCTGCGCTATCGAGCGCGCGGCAGCCTGCGCCTATGGTGGATGCAGTCCAGGAGTGACGCGACCACCATGTCCCGAAAACGCTATCGCATTACGGTCACCCCCATCGAGAACGACGGGCGCCCATGCGACAACCGCTGCACCATCGAGTTCGAACAGCGCTCCCGCGCCGACTGGATGCGCCTGCTCGAAGAGTTGCATCTGCGCCGCGATCTGAGCAGCGACGAATGCGCCGCACTCACCGTCGGCTCGCAATTGCTGGAAGACCTGGCCGCCCGTCCACGCGCGCAACCCAGCGATGCGCTGGATGCATTACGGCCAAAGCTGCAGTTGCTGCTCGACCGCCTGCAACGCGTACACCCTGCCGCCTGAGCCACCTCGCGGCGCACCCGCCGGCTACACTGCGCGCCTCGGGGGACGGAGACGCGCCATGCGCTGGATCGCAATTGCCATATCGCTAGCCGCACTCGCAGGCTGCAGCTGTCATCGCAGTGCAGATCAAGACACGGCTGCGACAACCCGCTTGCCCACAGCACCGGCGCCGGCAGCATCCGCTGCAGCAACTGCCAACCAAGCATCCACGCTGCCTGTCGCCGACGACCCCAGCGATGCGCAAGCGCGCGCCAGCTTTGCCGAAGCAAGCGCAACCGTGCAGCGGTATCTGGGTGCACTGCCCGGCGGCGCACGCGCCGATGCCGATGCGATGTGGACCGGCGGTCGGCCATCGCCGGTGCCGGACGATGCGGTACTGCGAGGCATCGGCGATATCCGCTCGATGCGCATCAACAACGACCCGCCGGTGTCGCTGGATCAGGAACATCCGCCGCGGCGCATCGAGGTACCGGTACGTATCACCGTGCGAACGGGCTCGGGCACGCAGCAACTGGTCGGCGCCTATCGTCTGCAACCGCGCGCCGGCAGCAGCCGCTGGGAAATCTACTCGGCCACCCTGCAACCAGTGCTGCGCTAACCCGTGGTTCACCGGCACTGACTAAGGTTGTGTCACCTGTTGCCGGAGTCACCCGATGAAACTGCGTTCGCTTGCCGGATCCGTGCTTGCCCTCGCCTTGGCGCTCCCCATGACCAGCGCCTGGGCGGCGCCGCAGATCCAGGGCCATCAGATCAGCGTGCAAGCCAGCGACCTGCAGCAGTTTTTGGGAGGCCGCTTCCCGCAAACGCACAACACGCTCGGTGGCTTGATCGCAATGACGGTCAGCAACCCGGCGTTGTCGCTGCCGCCCGGCGACCGGATCAAGATGGCCTTCGATCTGGCGGTGGCAACTGCCGGTGGTGCGCCCGCTCCGGTGGGCAATGTGACGCTGACCAGCGCGCTGCGTTACGACGTCGCCAAGCAAGGCTTCTATCTCGACCAGCCCAGCATCGACGATTTCCGCCCGGCCAATTCCGGCGCAAAGCTCGACCACAGCACCCGGCAGCTGCTCAATACCTGGCTGGCCGACTACGCGCGCAAGGAACCCATCTATCGCATCGACCCGTCGATTGCCGCAGTGATGGGCGCCGTGCAGGTGGAGTCGGTCGGCATCCAGAACGGTCGCGTGGCGGTCAACTTCAATCAAAACATCGAGCAGATGGTGCCGGCGGCGGCGCTGTCGGGGAAGTAGGTCCTGCACGCTTGTCGGCAGCCTGCGCAACTGCAGTCCTCATCCTCTGCACACCACGCACAACGCCAGAATAAAAAGGCCCGACGCAATAGCGCCGGGCCTTTTTGATTGGTGCTGGGTGGAACCGGTGCGCTTATGCAGCCAACGCCTTGGCCACCGCCGCACTGAACGCTGGAATATCATCCGGCTTGCGGCTGGTGATCAACTGACCATCGACCACCACTTCGGCATCTCGCCAGCGCGCGCCGGCATTGGTCAGATCGGTTTTGACCGACGGCCACGAGGTGACGTTACGGTCGCGCACCAAGTCGCTTTCCAGCAACAACCATGGCCCGTGGCAGATGGCAGCCACCGGCTTCTGCGCTGTGGCGAACGCGCGGATGAAGGCGATCGCCTGTTTGTCCGTGCGCAGCGTATCGGGATTGAGCACGCCACCGGGCAACACCAGTGCGTCGTAGCCCTCAGGCGTTGCCTGCTCAAGATGCTGGTCGACCGCAACCGAATCGCCCCAATCGGTGTGATTCCAGGCGCGGATTTTTGCGCTATCGCCAGGCGCGATCACATCGACCTTGGCACCCCACGATTCCAGCAGGCGCTTGGGTTCTGTCAGTTCGGATTGCTCGAAGCCATCGGTGGCCAGAACCGCGATGGTCTTGCCGGAAAGCGAATACGGCATGTGAGGGCTCCTCGATGAAAGAAGCCCGCACCCTAGGCAGCGCGCTGTTGCGCAGCCGTGAACCGATGTGTGCGTCGCGTCAGCGCACAACGCGCTTGCACATGCTTAGCGTTTGGGCTGCAGCATCGTACCGGTGCAGTTCTTGGAGCCGCAACGGCATTCCCAGATCTTCTTCAGACGCGGCGTGTGGCGCTCGCTCAGGGTGATGCCGTAGTTATAGGTCAGCTCTTCGCCGGCCTTGATGGCGCGTTTGGCCTCGATGAAGATCTTGTCCTTGCTGCGGTCGTCGCCTTCGGCTTCCTCGATCACCGCTTCGCAATTGGGATTGCAGCTGTGGTTGATCCAGCGCGCGACATTGCCTTCGTAGTTGGCATCCAGCACGTAATCGTCGCTGAGCGTAAACAGGAAGGTATGGCCGCTTTCCACGTCACCGGTGTCGTCGGCATCCACTTCGGCGTGCGTGCGCAGGCGCCCCTTGTACTGGATGATGCGCTCGCCCTTGCGGAGCGGGGCGAGGGCGAACATGCCATTGCCGTGGATACGTGACTTGCGGGCGGCAACTTTGCGCGACATGTAAGGGTCCAGTGATGGGGCCGCTCATTGTGACCGCAGCGCGCCCATGCGCCAAGCACAAGCGCTGCGCCACTCGCAACGGCCTGCGCTTGCCGGCGGCTGAACCGGGCGGTTGGCCCTGTCCGTCCGGAAAGAGTACAATTTCGGTCCGCTTTAAGGTTTCCTGCTCGCTCATGTTGCGCGTCACCAAACTCACCGATTACGCCACCGTCGTGCTGACCGTGCTTGCCGCGCGCAGCGGTGAAGTGCTCAGCGCCAGCGAACTGGCCGAACAGGCGGGCCTGGAAGCGCCGACCGTGAGCAAGATCCTCAAGCCGTTGTCGCAAGCCGGGCTGGTGGAAGGCCTGCGCGGTGTGCACGGCGGTTACCGGCTCGCGCGCGATGCCGGCCAGATCACCCTGGTGGAGATCGTCGAGGCAATGGAAGGCCCGTTGGCGATCACCGAATGCAGCCAGGACCACAGCCAGTGCGGCATCGCGCAGACATGCGGCGTGCGCTCCAACTGGCGCCTGATCAACGACGTGGTCGGCGATGCATTGCGTCGGGTCACGCTTGCGCAGATGTTGCAGCCCCTCTCTCTCCCTGGCGACAGCCGTCGGCGTTCCATCGCCGCACGCGTCGCGACCACCTGACCTGTAGGCAGCCCGATGGCCACCGAACTTGCTCCCCCGCAGAATGCGCAGATCCTCGAACGGCTGGGCCGACGCTACGACGCCGGCTTCATCACCGAGATCGAATCCGATTCGCTCCCACCCGGTCTGGACGAAGACACCATCCGTGCGTTGTCGGCCAAGAAAGACGAGCCGCAATGGATGACCGACTGGCGTCTTGAGGCCTACCGCCATTGGCTGAAAATGCCGATGCCCGAATGGGCCAAGCTCAAGATCGCGCCGATCGATTTCCAGGCATTGAGCTACTACTCCGCGCCCAAAGGCCCCAAGTACGCCACGCTGGACGATGTGCCCAAGGAACTGCTCGACACCTACGACAAGCTCGGCGTGCCGTTGCACGAGCGCGCCCGGCTGGCCGGCGTTGCGGTGGATGCGGTGTTCGATTCGGTCTCGGTCGGTACCACCTTCCGCAAGGAACTGGCCGAAAAGGGCGTGATCTTCTGCTCGATGTCCGAGGCGATCAAAGAGCATCCGGAGATCGTCAAGCAATACCTGGGCAGCGTGGTGCCGGTGGGCGACAACTACTTCGCCGCGCTCAACTCGGCGGTGTTCTCCGACGGCAGCTTCGTGTTCATCCCCAAGGGCGTGCGTTGCCCGATGGAACTGAGCACCTATTTCCGCATCAATGCCGGTCATACCGGCCAGTTCGAGCGCACCTTGATCGTGTGCGAAGACAAGTCCTACGTGTCGTATCTGGAAGGCTGCACCGCGCCGATGCGCGATGAAAACCAGCTGCACGCCGCGGTGGTGGAACTGGTGACCCTGGAAGACGCAGAGATCAAGTACTCGACGGTGCAGAACTGGTACCCGGGCGATGAAAACGGCGTTGGCGGCATCTACAACTTCGTCACCAAGCGTGCCGAATGCCGTGGCGACCGCAGCAAGGTGACCTGGACCCAGGTCGAAACCGGCTCGGCGATCACCTGGAAGTATCCGTCGTGCGTGCTGCTCGGCGACGATTCGGTGGGCGAGTTCCACTCGGTGGCACTCACCCACCATCGTCAGCAGGCCGACACCGGCACCAAGATGATCCACATCGGCAAACGCACCAAGAGCAAGATCGTCAGCAAGGGCATCAGCGCCGGGCGTGGGCAGAACACCTATCGCGGCCTGGTCAAGGTGGACCGCAACGCCGATGGCGCGCGCAATTACACCCAGTGCGATTCGCTGTTGATCGGCAAGCAATGCGGCGCGCACACCTTCCCCTATATCGAGGTGAAGAATCCTGGCGCCACCGTCGAGCACGAGGCCACCACCTCCAAGATCAGCGACGACCAGCTGTTCTATTGCCGCGCGCGTGGCATCAGCCAGGAAGATGCGGTGTCGCTGATCGTCGACGGTTTCTGCAAGCAGGTGTTCCGCGAGCTGCCGATGGAGTTCGCCGTGGAAGCCAAGAAGCTGCTGGAAGTCTCGCTGGAAGGCAGCGTCGGCTGACGCCCTTTCCCTTCTCCCTTCGGGAGAAGGTGGCGCGCCGCGCCGGATGAGGGGCGCCAGGAGAATCTCGAAAAGATTAGCTATGACGAACGCGTCGCAACGCGCCACTCAAGTGAATAATCGAAGAGCTCCTGGATGTTCACTTCAATGGCGCGTGGCGACGCGTTCATCAATCGCTGATGCCTTTGAAGTTGTTTGCGGCGCCAACCCTCACCCCAACCCCTCTCCCGGCGGGAGAGGGGCTACATAAGAATTCTGACGGACCATCAGCATGCTCAACATTAAAAACCTCCACGCCAGCATCGCCGGCAAAGACATTCTCAAAGGCCTGTCGCTGGACATCCAGCCCGGTCAGGTGCACGCCCTGATGGGGCCCAATGGCGCGGGCAAGTCCACGCTGGGCAATGTGCTGGCCGGTCGCGATGGCTACGAAGTCAACGAAGGCAGCGTGCAGTTCGAAGGCAAGAACCTGCTCGACCTGCCGCCGGAAGAACGCGCCGCCGCCGGCCTGTTCCTGGCGTTCCAGTACCCGGTGGAAATCCCCGGCGTCAACAACACCTATTTCCTGCGCGCCGCGCTCAATGCGCAGCGCAAGGCGCGTGGCGAAGAAGAGCTGGATTCGATGCAGTTCCTCAAGCTGGTGCGGCAGAAGCTGGCGGTGCTGCATCTGAAGGACGAGCTGCTGCATCGCGGCGTCAACGAGGGGTTTTCCGGCGGCGAGAAGAAGCGCAACGAAATCTTCCAGCTGGCCGTGCTCGAACCCAAGCTCGCCATCCTGGATGAAACCGACTCCGGCCTGGATATCGATGCGCTCAAGAGCGTGGCCGACGGCGTCAACGCGCTGCGTTCGCCGGAGCGTTCGTTCCTGGTGATCACCCACTACCAGCGCCTGCTCGACTACATCAAGCCGGATGTGGTGCATGTGCTGTCCGAAGGACGCATCGTGCAGAGCGGCGGCCCGGAACTGGCGCTGGAACTGGAAAAACACGGTTACCACTTCCTGAAGGATCGTGTGGTGCCCGAGGTTGCTGCCTGATGAGCGCCCTGCTCGACTCCCTGGCCCGCGGCTTCAGTGGCGACGATGCACGCCGCGCCGAGCTCGACGCCGCGCTGCAGACCGGCCTGCCCGGCCCGCGCGCCGAAGCGTGGAAATACACCTCGCTGCGTCGGCTGGAACGGCGCAGTTTTCAGCCGGCACCGCTGGTGCCGACGCTGCTCGATGCCGCCGTATTGGACGAGATCCCCGCGCCGCGGCTGGTGTTCGTCAACGGACGCCCTTCCGCAGCGCTGAGCGATGTCTCGACCTTGCCGGACGGCGTGCAGCTGGACACCTTGTCGGCCGCACTGGCCGCAGGCGATGACGCAAAGCACTTGCTCGGCCGCCGTTTCGAAGGCAGCGACGAGATCTTTGCCCGCCTCAATGCCGCGCTGGCCGACGAAGGCGTGCTGGTGCGCGTGCAAGACGGCGCGCAGATCGAACTGCCACTGCACATCGTCTTCGTCAGCGCGGCCAGCGAGCACGATCTGTCCTGGCATTACCGGCATTTGATCGAAGTCCGTGCCGGCGCAGCGCTCAATGTGGTCGAGCATCATCTGCATGTCGGCGATGCGGCGCATCTGGACAACAGCGTGATGCATGTCCATCTGGCACAGGACGCGGTGTTGTCGCATGCGCGGGTGCAGGCCGATAGCGCGCACGCCACCGCACTGCTGCGCACCGATGCCGTGCTGGCACGCAATGCGCGCTACCAGCGCGTGGATCTGGAACTGGGCGCCGGCCTGTCGCGGCACGAACTCAACGTGCGCCTGGAGGGCAGCAACGCCCAGCTCACCGCCAATGGCGTGCTGCTGGGCAATGGCCGCCGCCATGTCGATACCCGCCTGGGCATCGAACACATCGCCCGCGACACCGCCTGCGAGCTGGTCTGGCGCGGCGTCGGTGCGGACCGCAGCCGTGTGGTGTTCCATGGCGGCATCCATATCCGCCAGGGCGCCGACGGCACCGACGCGCGGTTGTCCAACAAGAATCTGCTGCTCTCTTCCAATGCCGAAATCGATACCCAGCCGGTGCTGGTGATCGATGCCGACGAAGTGCAGGCAGCGCATGGCGCCACTGTCGGTCAGCTCGACGACAACGCCTTGTTCTATCTGCGCTCGCGCGGCCTGCCGCAAGCGCAGGCGCAGCGTCTGTTGAGCGCGGCGTTCTGCCACGAGCCGTTGCGGGTCCTGCCGGCTGCGTTGAGCGCCGTGCTGGCCTTGCAGCTGGACCGCGCCCTGAATTCGGCGGGCGTGGCATGAATGCACCTGCCGTCACTCAGGGCAGCGCTCCGGATTGGGAACGCGTCCGTTCGGATTTCCCGCTGCTGATGCGGCAGGTGCATGGCAAGCCGCTGATCTATTTCGACAACGCCAACACCGGGCAGAAGCCGCTGCAGGTGATTGCCGCGACCGACGAGTTCTATCGGCGCCAGAACGCCAACGTCAGCCGCGCAGTACATGCGCTGGGGAGCGAAGCCACGGATGCCTTCGAAGGCGCACGCAGCAAACTCGCGCGCTTTCTCAATGTGCGCGCCGACGAGCTGGTGCTGTGCAGCGGCACCACCTTTGCGATCAATCTGGTGGCGTATTCGTGGGCATTGCCGCGTCTGGGACCAGGCGATGTCATCCTGATCACGCGCATGGAGCATCACGCCAACATCGTGCCGTGGCAGCTGGTGGCCCAGCGCACCGGTGCCAGCATCCGCGTAGCCGAGATCACCCCCGAGGGCGCGCTGGATCTGGATGCCTTACGCAAGGCGATGACGCCGGACGTCAAACTGCTGGCGATCACCCATGTGTCCAACGTACTGGGCACGGTCAACCCGGTGCGCGAGATCTGCCGCGACGCGCGCAAGCGCGGCATCGTCACCATGGTGGACGGCTCGCAGGCCGCACCGCATCGGCGCATCGACGTGGCCGCAATCGGCTGCGATTTCTACGCCATCACCGGCCACAAGATGTGCGGCCCCACCGGCACCGGCGCGCTGTGGGCGCGCCGCGAACATCTGCAGTCCATGCCGCCGTTTCTGGGCGGTGGCGAAATGATCAAGGAAGTCAGCTTCGAAGGCACCGTGTACAACGATGCCCCGCACAAGTTCGAAGCCGGCACGCCCAACATCGCCGGCTTCATCGGCCTGGGCGCGGCGGTGGATTATCTGGAGTCGATCGGCCTGGAGCACGTGGAAGCGCGCGAAGCCGAGCTGCTGGCGCACTTCACCGAAGAGCTGCAGCGGATCGATGGCCTGCGCATCTTCGGCACCACGCCCGACAAAGCCGCCGTGGTGTCGTTCCTGATCGAAGGCGCGCATTCGCACGACCTTGCCACCCTGCTCGATCTGGAAGGCGTGGCAGTGCGCTCTGGCCAGCACTGCGCGCACCCGCTGCTGCAGTTCTACGGCGTTGCGGCAACCTGTCGCGCATCGCTGGCGTTCTACAACACGCATGACGAGATCGAGCGTTTTGTTGCCGCGTTGGTGAAGGTGCGTCGCCTACTGGGCTGATTGGAATCGGGAATAGGGAATAGGGAATCGCAAAAGCATGTCATCGAGTGACGGCGGACTTCCATCGCTCTCCTGTTACCGACTATTCACGTAGGAATTCAAAAGCGCCAAACTTCGCTACGCTGTTACGAATACCCAATCCCCACTCCCAAATCCCCGCCCTCATGCAGACCACCACGTTCCGCACTGCCACCGTCGATGACATCGACGCCCTTGTCCAGTTGGTGACCTCGGCCTATCGCGGTGACAGCAGTCGCGTGGGGTGGACTACCGAGGCCGACATTCTCGACGGTGCCCGCATCGACCCGGCCGTGCTGCGTCAGGACATCCTGCGCGAGCGCAGCCTGGTATTGCTGGTCGAACAGGATGGGCGCCTGCTGGCGTGCGCGCATATCGCCGACGACGGCGGCGCGGGATACTTCGGCATGTTCGCGGTGGACCCGTCGCTGCAAGGCAGCGGCATCGGCAAGACGCTGCTGGCCGAAGCCGAACGCATCGTGGACGCCGCGTGGAAGCTGCCGGTGATGCGCATGACCGTGATCGATGTGCGCAACGAACTCATCGCCTTCTACGAACGGCGCGGCTATCGCCGCACAGGCCTCCTCAAGCCGTTCCCGTATGGCGACGAACGCTTCGGCGTGCCGCTGCGACAGGATCTACGCTTCGAAGTGCTGGAAAAATCGCTGGACGGCGCCGCGCCATGAGTGAGACCTGGACCTTCGTCTGCGCAAGCGAAGCGCTGCTACCCGGCGAACTGCAGACAGCGTGGGATGCCGTCACCGACGCGCCAATCGTGGTGTTCAACCTCGACGGCGAGTTGTACGCGTTGGAAGACCGCTGCAGCCACGAAGATTACGAGCTGTCGCCCGGCAGCTTCGACCCGGTCGCCGGCACCATCGAATGCCTGTTGCACAGCGCCCGCTTCGATATCCGCGATGGCCGCCCGTTGTGCGCGCCCGCCTACACCGCCGTGCCCAAATTCCCGGTCAAGCGCGAGCTCGACGGCATCTGGACCCGCGACGACCGCTAGCACGGCAGCGGCAGCTACCAACGCATATTTTCCACGCTAGAAGCCGCCGCGTGTTTGACGACGTGCGCCTCCGGTCGGCAAAGATTGCAAAGAAGAATGATTTGCATTTAAGATCGCAGCCCTTCAGGTCTTCTTAACATCTGACCTGCCCTGCGATCCCATGCGCCCTGCACTGTCCGACACCTCCGATCTGCGTTTTGCTCGCCTGCGCTTTCCAGCGCGGTGCGACGGCGCGTGCGGTGGACGCCAGCCTGGCGCCACGGGCTAGCGACGCACGCACACCCTTCCGCATCCGCCGAGCCATCGCCAGGCCGGAGCACCGCTTTCCTTTTCGAGACGTCTCATGACTCCCAGGATTTCCCCGCTCACCTCGGCCGTGCTGTTGACCCTGTCCGCTCCCGCGTTCGCCCAGCCTGGCGATGCGCCGGCGCCTCCGGGTGCGGTGGATCTGGATGCCATCCGGGTGCAGCAGGAACGTGCGCAAAAGCCGTCCTCGCCCAAGTACACCGAAGCGCTGCGCGACACCCCGCAGACCATCACGGTTGTCACCAAGCAGACCATGGACCAGCAGAACCTGCTGTCGCTGCGCGATGTGCTGAGCACGCTGCCCGGCATCACCTTCGGCGCGGGCGAAGGCGGCGGTGGGTATGGCGACAGCATCAACCTGCGCGGTTTCACCGCCAGCAGCGACATCACCACCGATGGCGTGCGCGACAGCGCGCAGTACAGCCGCAGCGACACCTTCAATCTCGAGTCCGTGGAGCTGATCAACGGCGCCAACTCGGCGATGTCCGGTGCCGGTTCGGTCGGCGGCAACATCAACCTGGTGACCAAGACCGCCGGGCAAGGCGACTTCACCAACGTGCTGATCGGCGGCGGCAGCGACCGTTATGGCCGCCTCACCGTCGACAGCAATTACGACTTCGAAAACGGCACCGCCGTGCGCCTGAACGCCATGGGTCACACCCAGGACGTGCCGGGCCGCGATGAAGAATTCCGCCATCGCTGGGGCTTTGCGCCGTCGATCGCATTCGGCCTGGGCTCGGATACGCGCTTCACGCTGAGCTACCTGCACCAGCACGACAACAACCTGCCGCAGTACGGCGTGCCGTTCGCGCTCAGCCCGTTCAACGATGGCCCGCTGCCGGGCGTGGACCGCGAAACCTATTACGGCTATCGCAATGTCTCGCGTCAGGAGATCGACGTGGACATGCTGACCGGCGTGCTGGAAATGGACTTCGACGACAACGTCAAGCTGCGCAGCCTGGCGCGTCTGCAGCGCGTGGATCAGACCACCTCGGCCACCGCACCGGAAGGCACCTGGTGCCTGCCCAACAACACCAACGCCTACACCGGCCGCGCCTGCGTCGGCCAGCCGCCGTCCACCTGGAGTCCCAACAGCGGCCCACGCGGGCTGGTGCGCGACACCGAAAACTTCATCGCCCACAGCCAGACCGACCTGACCGCCACCCTGCACACCGGCGCCATCGAGCACCGCGTGGTCGCCGGCGTGGCCTTCAGCAAGGAAGACTTCGAACTCGACAGCGGCAACATCTTCCGCAATGCCGACGGCTCCACCACCGGCATCACCTACCCGCTGCAGACCTTCGACAACCCGTACAACATCTGGACCGGCCCGCAGAACTATTTCCGCACCGGCCGCAGCAAGGGCAGCCTGACCAATCAGGCGGTGTACCTGTTCGATACGCTGCAGTTCAACGAGCAATGGATGCTCAACCTGGGCGGCCGTTACGAGCACAACGAAGGCGACACCACCACCTACACCGTCGATGCCACCGGCGGCGTGACCGGCGTGTCCCCGGGCTTCCCGGCGGGCAGCAAGGACGATTTGTTCTCCTACCGCGCCGGTCTGGTATTCAAGCCGGTCGACAACGCCAGCCTGTATCTGTCCTACGCCAACAGCAAGACCCCGTCCAAGGCGTCGGTCAATGGCTCGTGCACGCCGATCGCCACCGCCACCGCCGGTGCCAACTGCAATGTGGAGCCGGAAAGTGCAGTCAATATCGAACTCGGCGGCAAGTGGGACGTGTTGAACGAGCGCCTGGCGCTGACCGCTGCGGTATTCCGCAACGAGCGCGAAAACTACAAGGTCAACAGCGGCGACCCGCTGATTCCCGAGCAGGTGCTCGACGGCAAGGCGCGCGTGGACGGCATCGCGCTGGGCGCGGCCGGCTATCTGACCGAGCGCTGGTCGGTCTTCGCCAACTACACCTTCCTGGACAGCGAAGTGCTGCAGAGCGTGTCCAACCGCACCGCCAGCCTCACCGGCGACCCGATTGCCGGACGCGAACTGGTGCAGACCCCGCGCAATGCCGGCAATCTCTGGACCACCTACGCGCTCAACCAGTGGACCTTCGGCTATGGCGTCAATTACCAGGGCAGCTTCTACCCGAACAACACCTCGACCGCGGTCTACCGCAAGACCGACGCGTACTGGGTGCACCGTGCGATGGTGGGCCTGCGCGTCAACGACTGGCTCAGCCTGCAGTTGAACGTCAACAACCTGTTCGACAAGGAGTACTACACCAGCATCCGCAACAACCTCACCGTCAACGCCGCGGGCACCGTCACCGCCGGCAGTGGCTGGGCGTTGCCGGGCGATGGCCGCTCGGCGGTGTTGAACGCTACCTTCAGTTTCTAACCTTCCGGCACGCCGCCCGCATCCTGCGGACGGCATGGAGAGCGCCGCATGCTGCTGCCCATTCCCGATGTCTTGACGCCCGTGCAGCTCAGCGAGTTGCGCGCGCGGCTGGACGCGGCCGACTGGGCAGACGGCCGCATTACCGCTGGCCATCAATCGGCGCAGGCCAAGGACAACGTGCAGTTGCCCGAGGACAGCGCCGCAGCGCGCGAGGCCAGCGCACTGGTGCTGGAGGCGCTGTCGCGCAGCAGCACGTTCTTTTCGGCGGTGCTGCCGCGTCGGATCTATCCGCCGTTGTTCAATCGCTACAGCGGCGGGCAGTCGTTCGGGTATCACGTCGACAACGCGGTGCGTTACGACCGCAGCCGCGGTGGTGCCGAGGCGGTCCGCACCGATGTGTCGGGCACGCTGTTCCTCAGCGACCCGGACAGTTACGACGGCGGCGAGCTGGTGATTGAAGATACCTTCGGCACGCAGTCGGTGAAGCTGCCGGCCGGGCACCTGGTGATCTATCCCGGCACCAGCCTGCATAAAGTGATGCCGGTAACGCGCGGCACGCGTGTCGCCTCGTTCTTCTGGATCCAAAGCATGTTGCGCGACGATGCGCAGCGCCGCCTGTTGTTCGAACTGGATGTATCGATCCGTCGTTTGACCCAGGACACGCCCGGGCATCCGTCGTTGATCCAGCTCACCGGCGTGTATCACAACCTGCTGCGGCAGTGGGCCGATGTCTGAGCCTGCGATTGACCCAGCCCTGCTGATTGCACTGCTTCAGACCCAGCCTGCCCAGGCAGTCGCGTTGCTGCGCAAGGCCGCCGCCGGTCAGGATGTGACTGCACAACTGCTGCTCGCACAGCTGTATGCCGAAGGCCGCGGCATTGCCGCCGATCCGGCCATGGCGATGCTGTGGTACGAAGTGGCCGCCAATGCCGGGCATCCGGAAGCGATGAACCAACTGGGCCGCTGCCACGAACTGGGCTTTGGAACCGCCATCAACGAGGTGCTGGCTGCGCTGTGGTATCGCCGCGCCGCCGAGCACGGCCTGGAATGGGGCATGTACAACCTGGCGCATCTGTACGCCTCCGGGCGCGGCGTGGCGCAGGACCAGGCACATGCCTTGACGCTGTATCGCACCGCGGCCGAACGTGGTCACGCCAAGTCGATGAATTTCGTGGCGCGCTATCTCGACCAGGGGCTAGCCTGCGCGGCGGATCCGCTTGCCGCGCGCCAGTGGTATCGCCGCGCCGCAGAAGCGGGCGATTTTCGCGGCCAGGCCAGCTATGCAACGCTGCTTGCCGATGAAGGCGCGCTCGATCAGGCCGAACACTGGATGCGACGCGCCATCGGCGGCGGGCACGCCGGGTTCCTGCGTCAGCTCACGCCCGTGCTGGCCAACGCACCGCAGCCACGCCTGCGCGCCTTGCTCAGCGATGTGGCCGCGCGGCAATCGCAACTGCAGCCGCCCGTTCCCGCAGACGTGGCATAAACCGGCATGCCCGCTTCCAACGACACCATCGCCACTGCACAGCAACGCCGCGGCTTCTGGCTGCGCATGCTGCATCAATGGCATTGGATCAGTTCGGCGCTGTGTCTGATCGGCATGCTGCTGTTTACGGCTACCGGGCTCACCCTCAATCATGCCGCGCGCATCGAAGCCAGCCCGTCCACCGAGCAACGCACGCTCACCCTGCCGCCAGCGCTGTTGAAGACCCTGGGCACGCGCCAGGACGGCGATGCACCGCTGCCTCCGCCCGTGGCGCAGTGGCTGGGTCGCGAACTGGAGATCAGCGTCGGTAACCGCAACGCAGAGTGGTCGCCCGACGAGCTGTATGTCGCCCTGCCCCGCCCCGGTGGCGATGCCTGGCTAAGCCTGGACCGCAGCACCGGCGCGATCGAATACGAACGCACCACGCGTGGCTGGATCGCCTATCTCAACGATCTGCACAAAGGCCGCAACGCCGGGCCGGCCTGGGGCTGGTTCATCGACGTGTTCGCCATCGCCTGCCTGGTGTTCTGCATCACCGGCCTGTTCCTGCTGCACCTGCATGCGCGTCAGCGCAGCATGACCTGGCCGCTGGTCGGCCTGGGCCTGCTGATTCCGCTGCTGCTTGCCTTGCTGTTGATCCACTGACCTGACTCACCGGAGACGATCATGCGCGCCACCCTGACCATCGCTCTGAGCGGCCTGCTCGCCATGCCGGCGTATGCGGCCACGCTCGACATCAACGTCGAAATCCCCAAGCTCAATGTCGCCGAATACCACCGCCCATACGTGGCAATCTGGCTGGAAGGCGCAGACCAGAAGGTCGCCGCCAATCTGGCGGTCTGGTACCAATCCAAGGACACCGCCGAAGGCCACGGCACCAAATGGCTGCCGGATCTGCGTCAGTGGTGGCGCAAGAGCGGCCGCACGCTGGAGGTGCCGGTCGATGGCGTGACCGGCCCCACCCGGCCTGCCGGCGCGCATGCGCTGTCGTTCACCGACACCAAGGGCGCGCTGAAGTCGCTGCCGGCCGGCCAGTACACCCTGGTGGTGGAAGCTGCGCGCGAAGTCGGTGGCCGCGAGTTGGTCAAGGTGCCTTTCACCTGGCCGGCCACCTCGGCGCAGTCTGCCAAGGCCAGCGGCAGCACCGAACTCGGCGCGGTGAGCCTGACCGCCAAGCCCTGATGCAGATGGGCGCGGATGCGGTGCCGCCGTGCATGCATCCGTGCCCATGACGCGCGCGCTACGTGGCGCAGACGCGTATCGACTTTCGTTACCCACGCATCCACGCAGCGCCGCAGTGCGCTGATCAGACACGTGACCCACCCGCCTTATCGCTCTTCAAGGAGTTGTCATGAAACGTTCGCATGTCCTGATCGCCCTGCTGGCCGCACTTCCCGTCAGCGCCTTCGCCCACAAGGCCTGGCTGCTACCATCGCAAACCGTCCTGGCCGGCGAAGCGCCGTGGATCACCGTCGATGCGGCGGTGTCCAACGACCTGTTCTACTTCAACCACGTGCCGCTGCGCCTGGATAATCTGAGCATCACCGCGCCCGATGGCAGCGCGCTCAAGCCAGAAAACCCGGCCACCGGCAAGTACCGCAGCGTATTCGACCTGCAACTCACCCAGCCCGGCACCTACAAACTCAGCATCGTCAATGCCGGCCTGTTCGCCAGCTGGAAGGAAGACGGCAAGCCCAAGCGCTGGCGCGGCAACGAGGCAAGCTTTGCCACCGAAGTGCCGAAGAACGCGCAGGAGTTGCAGGTCAGCCAATCGCTCAATCGCGTGGAAACCTTCGTGACTCGCGGCGCACCGACCACCGCCGCGTTCAAGCCCAGCGGCAAGGGCATCGAGCTGATTCCGGTGACCCACCCCAACGACCTGGTCGCCGGTGAAGCGGCGCAGTTCACCCTGCAGCTGGACGGCAAGCCGGCCGCCGGGCTGGAGATCGAGATCGTGCGTGGCGGCACGCGCTATCGCGATGCGCAGAACGAGATCAAGCTCAAGACCGACGCCAAGGGCGGCTTCAGCGTGACCTGGCCGGAAGCGGGCATGTACTGGCTGGAAACCACCAGCGAAGACAGCAAGACCTCGCTGCCGCAGGCCAAACAACGTCGCCTGGGCTACGTGGTAACGCTGGAAGTATTGCCGCAGTAATCGCCGCATGCCCACCACTGCGTTGACCGGATAGCCAATGCAGTGGCGCTAGTGCAATGGCGCTGCTGAGGCGGCAGATGCTATCGGCGTGTGCGGTCTGCCGAGCGCGCAGTGCACGCGGCATCAACACGCGCATCCTCGGTTGTTTCAAACATCACACCGCGTGATGCAAACGACACGCTCGCGCGTCACCATGGCTGCCTCAGGCAGCGCCTGCTCGACCGGTCCACGCATGCATCCAGTTTCTTCCGCAGATGACGCCGTTGCCTCCCTGGGCGGGCGCAGCATGGGCACCACCTGGAGCGTCAAGCTGGTGGCGCCGCGTGCGCGCGACCTGCATCCCCTGCATGCGCGTATCCAGGCAGCGCTCGATCGCGTGGTCGCGCAAATGAGCACCTGGGAAGCGGACTCGGATATCAGCCGCTACAACCGTGCCGCGGCCGGTCAGTGGCAGACATTGCCCGATGACTTTTTCACCGTGCTGCGCACCGCGCTGCAGATCGCGCAGGCCAGCGACGGCGCGTTCGACCCCACGGTCGGGCCGATGGTCGAACTGTGGGGCTTTGGCGCCTCCGGCAGCCGACGCCGTGTGCCCTCGCCCGAGCAGATCGCACTGGCCAGCCTGCGCTGTGGCTGGCAACGCCTGGCTCTGGATGGCCAGCGGGTGCTGCAACCCGGCGCCGTCGCGCTGGATCTGTCCGGCATCGCAAAAGGCTTCGGTGTGGACTGCGTGCAACACGCATTGCGACAGGCCGACATCGTCAGTGCGTTGATCGATGTGGGTGGCGAATTGTTCGGCTATGGGCGCAAACCCGATGGCAGCGCATGGCGTGTGCTGGTCGAATCCGCGCCCGACGAAGACGCCGGTGCCATATTGCCGGCACGTGTGCTCACGCTGGATGGCTTGGCAGTCGCCACATCAGGCGATCGCTGGCACCGCTTCGATGCCGACGGCATGCGCTACGCGCACACCTTCGATCCACGCAGCGGAGCACCGATTCCGCATGCGCCTGCCGCCGTCACCGTGCTCGCGCGCGAAGCCATGCAGGCCGATGCCTGGGCCACCGCGATGACCGTGCTCGGAACCGATGCCGGGCTTGCCTATGCCGCCAAGACCGACCTGGCAGTGCGCTTTCTGACGCGCCACGATGGCAGCTTGCATGAAGTGATGAGCCCGGCGTTCGAGCAACATCTGGCGGCGTCATGAGCGCCACAAGCCTACGCGTCTGGATAGGTAACGGGGCGCTGCTGCTCGCCCTGGCGACGCTTGTCGGATGGCTTGCCCACCTGCATGACGGTGCCTGGTGGAGCGCACCGACACCGCATCGCTTGCAATGGGCAGGCGTCGGGATGACGGCGTATGCCGTGCTGTGCACGGCGGTCTTGTTGCGCCGCCGGGCACGCGCCAACACGTCGCACGGCGACAGCAGCGGCGTGTTGATCGTATGGGCAAGCCAGACCGGATTCGCACGCGAACTGGCCGAGCGTAGCGCTGATGCCTTGCAAGCGGCAGGTATCGGTGCCTACGCACTCCCGCTGGAGGCGTTAGTTCCCGAGCAGCTCGCGCGCGTGCCGCGTTTGCTATGCATCGTGAGCACTACGGGCGAAGGCGATGCACCGGATCACGCACAGGCTGCGGGGCGTCACTGGCTCGCCGACAGCGGACAGGATCTGGCCGCCGTGCAGTACGCGGTGCTGGCACTCGGCGATCGTCGTTATACGCAATTCTGCGCGTTCGGCCGCCATCTCGATGACCGCCTGCACGCGCGCGGCGGCACCCGCCTGTTCGAGCGCATCGAGGTCGACAATGCCGACCCACACGCATTGCAGCAATGGCAACAACGTCTATCGACGTTGGCGCCTGCGCTTGCGACGCAGTCGGATTGGAGCGTGCCGACCTACACGGCCTGGCAGCTGCGCGAGCGCGTCCACCTCAATCCAGGCAGTGCCGGCGCACCGATCCATCGGCTCCGTCTCACGCCCATCGATGGCGCACTGCCGGCATGGCGTGCTGGCGACATCGCCGAGGTCGCGCCGCAGAACGCACCGGAGAGTGTCGACGCCTGGTTGCAGCGTCATCGACGCGATGGCTCGGACATCATCGACGGCCGTACGCTGCGCGACTGGCTTGGCCGCTCGCACCTGCCGACCGATGCAAAGACGGATGCACAGACGGCGGCGACGGCGTCAGCGGATGCAACCGCGTTGGTGCGTAGCCTGATCACCCTGCCGCATCGCGAATACTCGCTGGCCTCGATCAGCGAAGAAGGCCACGCCGAACTGCTGATCCGCGAACACCGGCAGGCCGACGGACATCTGGGCATCGGCAGCGGCTGGCTGTGCGTGCATGCTCCCGTCGGCACGCCGATTGCCTTGCGCCTGCGCAGCAATCCGGGGTTCCACCCACCCGCACCCGCGCAGCCCATGCTGCTGATCGGCAATGGCACCGGCATCGCCGGCTTGCGCGCCCACCTACGCGCACGCATTGCAGCCGGTGCGCGCGACAACTGGCTGATCTTTGGCGAACGCAATGCCGCGCACGATGCGCTGTATGCCGACGAACTGCAGCAGTGGCAACACGATGGCTGGATCGCGCGTCTGGACCTGGTGTACTCGCGCGACCACAACCCGTCGGTACGTTATGTACAACATGCATTGGCTGCCGCCAGCGATCGCCTGCGGCAATGGATCGACCGCGGCGCCTGCATCTATCTCTGCGGCAGCCTGCGCGGCATGGCACCCGACGTGGACCGCACCCTCGACACCCTGCTGGGCACCGAGGTCAGGCAAGAACTGCTACACAGCGGCCGCTACCGTCGCGACGTGTATTGAACAGCAAGCGTGCAGGCTGACGATCGCAGCTTGGCAGCGTGGAGCGCTGCCATCACGTGGCGATCGTGGGCAGGCAGACATGGCATCCGAATCCTGCATGCAGCAACGCTCGTTTGTCGGCAACCGTGCTCTGCATCGGCACGCTTCGGCAAGTTGCTGCAGTTCTGCGAGTTCGCTAAAAGCAGCTTACAAAACGACTGTGCAGCTGCCAGACGGCCGCGGCCGTTGCTCGGCATCGGTGTGTGCCACTCACACTCTAGTCCCTGCGCGCCGTTCACACCCACCAGACGAGTGCTCGCTACTTGTTGTCAGCCTCTTTAATTCCTCGACGCAGACAGTGCACGTGACACGTATCAATCCCAATTGCTAACTACCCGGTTCACTGGCTGCGCTTTGACCTTTACTTGCACTTACACTTGCATCTCGGCCGTTCAATGCAAGCAAGAACACTCTCAACTGCCCGAACCGGCTAATCAGAGGCGCCAGCAAGCGGACTCACCCAGATCGCCAGCAGCTCGCCGCCGCCATCGAGCACGTAGCGGGTCCGCGTCGATGCACTCAGCCATGCGGTGTCGCCCGCAGCCAGGGGCGGCAGCCCACTGTCGCGCCCAAAGCTGGCCTGGCCCGCCAACAGGTGGATGACCCAGGCGCTGCCCGGGTCCGCAAAGAACAGCATGGTGCCGACCAAGGGGCGATGCAGCAGCTCGGTACGCAGCAGATCGCGGCGCCACATCAGATTGAAGTCCTGCGTCGGCCCATCGAGCAAGCTCGCGTCGACCGTCTCCTCACCAGCGAATCGGACGCGCTGATAGGGCGGCAGCAATTCGACGACACGCGCGGCGCCAGCGACGCGTGCGCCAGCATCACCGTCATCAGTAGGTGTACCTGTGATCAGGCCATCAGCACGCGCAGAAGCATTGCCGGGATCAAGCTCACCGTCGCCAAACTGCAGCCGCATCCCATTGCCATGCAGCAGCACCAATTCGCGGTCGATCCCCGGGAATGCGGAAAACGCGGCGTCGCGTTCGATCTCGGCAATCGACAGCCGCAATGCCCAGGCCTCAGGCTCTCCGAGCCGCAGGATCTCGCGTGTCCAACCAAATTGATTGCGCCACCGCTCGCGGCGGTACTCGGTGGCCGGAATCACCCGGCTGCTCAGGTCTGTCAGCTGCATCGGCGCATTGTGCCCGAAGCCCGCTACCGAAGCCCTCCGCCGCTGCGTGGCAGAGCGGCACACCCTGAAACGAAAAACGCCCGGCTGCACATCCAAGTGCAACACCGGGCGATTCCACGTCCTTGTCGGCTTCCAGCCATCCCCCGGACATCCTGTCCAGTTAGGTTGCGGCCACGCATCCTCGCGTCGAACCGTATCTCGGATCCCTTCCCCTTAACGCCGTCCCACCGGTTTCACCGCCGCCCCCTTGGCAGCCTTCTTGGCGGGAGCCATCGTGGCTCCTACTTCGATCAGGTCACGATTCCGTTCGACCGTCTTGAGTCCGATGCCCTTGACCAGTGCCAGTTCCTCGGCACTTTTGAAGGGACCGTTTGCCTGACGGTGCTCAACGATTGCCTCGGCTTTTGATCGCCCGACATTCGTCAGCACCTTGTCCAATTCCTCAGCAGACGCGGTGTTGATATCGACCTTCTCAAGCGCGTACGCATTCGAGGACAACAACAACGCCAGTAGCAGGGACTTCAGGACTACGGTAAATGACTTCATTGCAACGCTCCTTGTGGCTTGGGTGATGGTCCTAGCCAGCATTCCTGCCGGCGGAGCCAGTGTCCCGCGCCACATGCAGCAATCCTATCGCCAACGAACTTTTCACACAGCAGGTGAACTGCGCGCCGCCTTGTAGGGAAATACCTACCCCTGCCCCCGGGCGTAGAATGTGTCGTTACGTCACGCATTCGGAGCCTTCATGGACAGCGCCAAGATCGACCAATTCATCAGCGAAACCTGGGACCGCGAAATCGTCCCGCAGCTGGTCGATTACATCCGCATCCCCAACAAGTCGCCGATGTTCGACGCCGATTGGGTGGCCCATGGCTATATGGAGCAGGCCGTCACGCTGATGGAAACCTGGGCGCGCGCACAGGCCATCGATGGCATGCAAGTGGAGGTGGTGCGCCTGGACGGCCGCACGCCGCTGATCTTCATCGAGATCCCGGCCACCGGCCCGGAGTCCGGCGACGACACCGTGTTGTTGTACGGCCATCTGGACAAGCAGCCGGAGATGACCGGTTGGGATGCCGACCTGGGCCCCTGGGAGCCGGTGCTGCGCGACGACAAGTTGTATGGCCGGGGCGGCGCCGACGACGGTTACGCAATCTTCGGCTCGCTGGCGGCGATTCTGGCGCTGCGCACCCAGGGTCTGTCGCATGCGCGGTGCGTGGTGCTGATCGAAGCCTGCGAAGAGTCGGGCAGCTACGATCTGCCCGCTTACGTGGACCATCTGGCCGAGCGTATCGGCAAGCCGTCGCTGGTGGTATGCCTGGATTCGGGTTGCGGCAATTACGAGCAGTTGTGGTGCACCACTTCGCTGCGCGGCCTGACCGGCGGCAACCTCAGCGTGAAGGTGCTGGAAGAAGGCGTGCATTCCGGCGATGCGTCCGGCGTGGTGCCGTCCAGCTTCCGGCTGCTGCGGCAGTTGCTGTCGCGCATCGAAGACGAGGCCACGGGCCGCATCCTGCTGGAGGGGTTGCATGTGGAGGTGCCGGCCGAGCGCCTGACCCAGGCCAAGGCTGCAGCGGCGACGCTGGATACCGCCATCTTCGATAAATTCCCGATGGTCGATGGCCTGGTGCCGATGCATGACGACCTCACCGAGCTGGTCTTGAACCGGACCTGGCGCCCGGCGCTGTCGATCACCGGCGTGGATGGCATGCCGCCGCTGGCCTCGGCCGGCAATGTGTTGCGTCCGCAGACCGCGGTGAAGCTGTCGCTGCGTCTGCCGCCAACCGCCGACAGCAAGGCCTGTGGCGAACTGCTCAAGCAGGCGTTGCTGCGCGATCCGCCCAATGGCGCGCAGGTCACGCTGGAGCTGGAAAAGGCATCGTCCGGTTGGAATGCCCCGGCCATGGCGCCGTGGCTGGAGAAGGCCATCGACGATGCCAGCCAGGCCTTCTTCGACAAGCCGGCGATGTACATGGGCGAAGGCGGCTCGATCCCGTTCATGGGCATGCTGGGCGAAAAGTTCCCCGGCGCGCAGTTCATGATCACCGGCGTGCTGGGGCCGCATTCCAATGCGCATGGCCCGAACGAGTTTTTGCACATCCCGATGGGTAAGCGCGTCACCGCCTGCGTGTCGAAGGTGATCGCCGAGCATCACGCGGCCTGCCTGCGCGGCGAAACCAGCGGCTCGCCGGTGGCTGCCGATAGCGGCACCCGTCATGGTGGACACGGTTGCTGTTGAGTCGACGAGAGACGACTGCGGGTTGAGGGCGTGCCCTGACGTGAAGCATTGCGTTGCATTTGGCGCAAAGGACACGGCATCGGCAACTTGGTCAGCGTCTTCTCACCCAGCTCCTCTCCCGCAGGGACAGAGGCTGGGTGTTCGATCATGCGCTGGGTGTTCGATCATGCGATTGAAGGCGGCGGCTGTCTGGGCAGTCACTCCATGACAGGGTTTCTGTGGCAATACCCAACGCAACGATTTGCTGAAGGCACCCCATCAGCGCCATTCGCACTGTGCGTGCAGCGCGAGTCGCCGACATCCGAAATGCTAGTCTGCCGATCCCGTTTGCCTTCGGTGCTGCAATGAACACTTTGTTTGGTAGCGACAGCTGGCTCTACATTTTGCTGGTGGGATTTGTGGTCGGGCTGCTGGCGCGTTTCATCACGCCCGGCACGCAGCGCCTGGGTTGCCTGCTGACCATCGTGCTGGGCATCGCCGGGGCGGTGGTGGCAAGCTGGTTTGGCCGCTACATGGGCTGGTACCACGCAGGCGAGCCTGCCGGTTTCCTCGGCGCGTTGCTGGGTGCCATCGCCATCCTTGCACTGCTGCGCTTGTTCAGCGGCAGCAAACGCTGACCACTGCATTGCACGCTTCGTCCTCACTTCACTACGCAACCACGACACATGACGGTATCGCCTTCTGACCCTGCGCGCGACGCGCTGCGCCTGCAATGGGCGCGACACGCACTGGATGACCCCTCTACGGTGTTGCAACGCGCGTCGGTCGACGCGGGGTTTCGCAGTTACTGGCGCACGCAGGGACGCGGCACCGATCGCATCCTGATGGATGCGCCACCGCAGCTCGAAAATGTGGCGCCGTGGTTGCGCATGCACGCCGTGTTGGGCGCGCATGGAGTCCGCGTGCCGCAGGTGCTGGCACAGGACCTGGAGATCGGCTTCCTGCTGCTGGAGGATCTGGGCGTACCGACGCTGGCGCAGGTCCTGACCGACGCCAATGCCGACGCCCTGCTGGATGGCGCCATCGCGCAATTACTGTTGCTGCAACAGATCCCGCCACCTGCCGACAGCGGGGTGTTCGGTGAGGCGCTGCTGCAACGCGATGCCGGTTTGTTCGAGGAATGGTTTCTAGGTCGCCATCTTGGCGTGCAGCTGGACTGCGGCCAGGCCGAGCAGTTGCAGCTGGTGCAGCGGCGCTTGATGGACAACGCGCTAGCGCAGCCACGCGTGTTCACCCATCGCGACTTCATGCCGCGCAATCTGATGCCGGTGCCCGATGGCCCGGCAGTATTGGACTTTCAGGATTGCGTGATCGGGCCGATCGCCTACGACCCGATCAGTCTGTTCAAGGACACCTCGGTAAGTTGGCCGATCGCACGCGTCGACGGCTGGCTGGCGCGTTATCACGCACGTGCGCAGGCCGCCGGATTGCCGGTGCCGCCACTGCAGCAGTTTCTGCGCGATGCGGACTGGATGGGCGTGCAGCGGCATCTGAAAAACCTGGGCATTTTTTCGCGTCTGAGCCATCGCGATGGCAAGCATTGGTATCTGGACAACGTGCCGCGCTTCATCGCTTATCTGGACGAAGTACTGCCGCGCTATGCCGAGCTGGCGCCGCTGATCGCGCTGCTGGACGAGGTTGTCAAACCCGCATTGGCATCACGCGCAGTGCAGGCGGACGCATGAAGGCGTTGATTTTTGCAGCAGGCTTTGGCGAGCGGATGCGGCCGTTGACCGAGCACACGCCCAAACCCTTGCTGTCTGTCGGGGGCACGCCGTTGATCGTCTGGCATTTGCGCAAACTGGCGGCGTTGGGCGTGGACGAGGTAGTGATCAATACCTCGTGGCTGGCCGAGCAGTTTCCGCAAACGCTGGGAGACGGCAGCGCGTTCGGGCTGCGTCTGACGTATTCCTATGAAGGCGCAACGCCGCTGGAAACCGGCGGCGGCATGTTGCATGCACTGCCGCTGTTGGGCGATGCACCGTTTCTGTTGGTCAATGGCGATATCTGGACCGATTTGGACTTTGCCCGGCTGTCGCATGCACCGGAAGGACTGGTGCAGCTGGTGCTGGTGGATCGCCCCGCGTATGCAGAGCGCGCTGACTTTGCGCTGGATGCGGACGGCAAGGTGCGCGCAGATCTGCCTGCAACGCTTACCTACTCCGGCATCGGCATGTATCGACCGACGCTGCTGCACGATTGGCAATCGGTGATTGGTCCGTTGCCAGAGCAGGCCGGCGCGGCGCCGCGGTTTGCCTTGGCGCCGATCCTGCGCGCGCAGATGGCGGCAGGCCTGATCGATGGCATCCACCATGCCGGGCGCTGGACCGATGTCGGCACGCCGCAGCGCCTGGCAGAATTGGATGCACAGTTACTGCGCAACGGCGGCTGATCGCAACTCGTTGCTGCAAGGCTCGTCATCAAGCGCATCGACTAAAAACCTTCGAGCGCTGGCTCACTGGTTGCAACGGTGTCTGCCACATGCGCCTTCGCCGATGGGTGAGGGGATGTCCGGACTGGCAATGACATCGCTGGGACGAAAGGAGCTGATCACACCGCACGTTAGCGGCAGGCAGCATCGCGTGTACCGCTCGCAACCACGCAGCGACCATCTCGACGGGTCCTTGCACGCCAACCGTTGACGGACCTTACGTGGCATGGATGCCACACAATAGCCTGCATGGAGGTACTTGTAGCGTGTCCCGCGATGGTGGGCGGGCAAGACTTCAACAGCAAACTCGCAGCATCGAGCGCGCGGTGCCCTCGCCACTTGCAGGACACGCCGTAAACCCCTCCATGGGGGCTCGATGGCCGCATCCATGCCGCCAACGGTCCCGCAAGCGGCTAGGACACCGCACAAGAAAGTTTGCTGGCTGCTTTATTGAAAGCGATGCTGACCTACCATCGCGACTGATCCTTATCCGCCCACCCTCGCGAGAACTTACGCGGCATGGGTACCGCGTAAGAGCTTGCCTGCACGTACTTGCAGCGTGTCCCGCGATGGTGGGCAGGCAAGCGCGCTGCAAGACAGCCGCAAATCCAATGCCTTACGCCCCGCGATCCTCAAGCACACGGCGCAGGAACGGCACCGTGATGCGGCGTTTGGCCGCCAACGATTCGCGATCCAGCCGATCCAGCAAGGCTACCAAGGTGGCAAGTTCGCGTTCGCTGTGCGTCAGCAGCCAGTCGATCGCCGCATCGTCCAGCGCCAGCCCGCGCCGCTGCGCACGATCGCGCAGCACTGCCGCGCGCGCCGCATCGTCGAGCACCGGCAATCCGATCCGGATGCATTGCGACAGCCGCGAACGCAGATCCGGCAGGACCAGCGCCAGGCCGTCGGGCATCTGCCGTGCGGTGTAGAGCAGGCTGATGCCGGCGGCGCGTGCGCGATTATGGAAATCGAACAGCGCCACTTCGTCGTCGCGCTGCCCGGCAATGCTGTCCACGCCGTCCAGTGCCACCAGGCTGCGGCCCTCCAGCGCTTCGAGCGCATCGCGCAGGCGGCCGGCTGCTGCGTGCAGCGGCAGATACGCGGTTGCCCGCCCGGCCTGCTCGGCCGCTGCGCACACCGCCAGCACCAGATGCGTCTTGCCGGTACCGGCGGGTCCGGCAAGATAGAGCCAATCGCTCAGCTGACCGGCAGCCAGCGCCTGCAATTGCGCAAGCAGGCCCTCGGGCGCGGCAATGTAACTATCGAAACGCTGATCGGATGGCGCGCGCAACGCCAATGGCAACTGCGGCACGCTCACGACCGATCTGCGTCCTTGCTCGGGTCGATGATGACGCTGCGCTCGGCCGTGGTGGACTGCAGCACGATGCCCGCACGCTCGCCGGCATACAGGTCGCTGCGGGTGTACTGCTCATGCGCATACCGCAGCAGCACGTTGGCCACCGCTGCCACCGGCAACGCCAGCAGCATGCCGAGGAAGCCGAACAACTGGCCGCCGGCCATCACCGCAAAGATCACCGCCACCGGATGCAGGCCGATCTTGTCGCCGACGATGCGCGGAGTGAGCAAATAACTTTCCAGCAACTGGCCGACCGTGAACACCACGCCCACGCCGATCAGCAGTTTCAGATCCAGCCCCTGCGCCTGCACGATGGCCGCCAGCAGCGCCAGCACGATGCCGGTGGTTGCCCCGAGATACGGAATGAAACTGATGAAACCTGCAATGATGCCGATCAACAACCCCAGATTGAGCCCGATGATGGACAGGCCGGTGGCGTAGATCGCGCCCAGCGCCAGCATCACCAGGAACTGGCCGCGGATGAAGCCACCCAGCACGTCGTTGGACTCCAGCGCCAGCCGGCTCACGGTGCCGATGTAGGCACGCGGGATGACCGCCGCCACACGCTCGACCAGGCGGTCCCAGTCGCGCAGGAAATAGAACGCCAGGATCGGCAGCAACGCCAGGTTGATCACCCAGGTCACCATCGCAAAGCCCGAGCGCTGCACGTAACCGAAGAAGGTCTTGGCGGCGCCGCCGGCCTGCTCCCAGTGGCTGCGGATCCAGTCGATCAAGCGCTCCGGGTCCAGCCAGCCCATCAGCTCCACGCCGGTCTTGGCTTCCAGCCACGGAATGGCCGTGCTGATCGCCCAGGTGCGCATCTGCGGCAAGGCATCGATCAAGGTCATGATCTGGCGTTCGATCATCGGCACCAGAATCATCAGCGCCAGCACGACCAACAGCAGCGCCAGCACGAACACCAGCGACACTGCCATGTTGCGCGAGCGGCCGGCGCGTTCGATGCGGTCCACCAGCGGGTCGCCCAGCCAGGCCAGCAACAGCGCAAGCACGAACGGCGTCAGGATCGGGGACAGCAGCGAGACCACCCACAGCACGCCGACAATGACCGCCACCCATTTGAGGCGGCGCAGGAATAAAGCGATTTCGGCTTCGGGCGTCAACGTCATTTCAGGCGGTACTCGGCGTGCTCGTTGTCGAGAATGATCGGGCCCTCGGTCGGTACAGAGACCGAGACCAGCGGGCTGTTGTCGCCGAGCATACGGTTAAGCCCCGAAATGCCCGTGAGCAGTTCCAGATCCACTTCCATGCGGTCGCCGTTGGCGCTGACCGGGCGAATGCTGCGCACCACCGACACGCCCTGCAACGCGGCGGCGACCCGCAGGTAATCGTCGGCGCTGTGGATGCCGGTGATCACGGCGCGGTACACCCCGGGCACGCCCGAATCCACCCGCTTGGCATAGCGCTTGACCAAGGCATCGGCGGCGCCATCGGCACCGGCGGCCATCGCGCGGCGCGCATCGCCGTCGCTGCTGGTCCAGCTCGACAGCACATTGCCGTTGTCCACGAACACCCAGTCGGCGGTCCAGCCGGCATCATTGCGGTAGAGCTTGCCGATCAGCTGCACCGGCGGGCTGTACTTGGCCGACGCGCGCGACACCGCGGCGGTGTCCTTGCGCCAGATCGCACCGGCCAGCGCCTGCTCGGCGGCCGCTCCGCCCGGCAGGCCGAGCCGGTAGCCGCGCTCGATCGCGCGGTCGAGCACGCTGCGTGCGGCGTTGGCCTGGGCAACGCCCACCAGGCGCGGGCCGCTGCCGTCATCGATGGCCAGCCACAACACCGGCTTGGGGCGCGGCAGCGGCCACACCGGCAGGCCGAGCGCGGCGATCAAGCCATCCACATCGGACTTGCGAAAACGCGCGACCAGGGTGGTGCGGAAGGTCGGCGCACCGGCGCGCGAGGTGCCCTGATCCTGGCGGTAGTCGTAGTGTTCGACGTAGTTGGGCGCATTGCGCAGCGCCTGCGGCACGCCGGGGCGGCTCATCACCGAGCGATCGCCGGAGACTTTGCCGAGCACGGCGCCCAGCGCGCGCGCCAGGGCACCGGGGCGATCGGATTCGCCCTGGCTGTTGACCGGCACTTCGGCGTCGTAGGCACTTTGCGCCTTGGCGACGTCGCCTTCGGTGCGCAGATCGGCCTGCGCAAAGGCCGGAACCACAGGCATGGCGACCACGAGGGCAAGAAAGAAAGCGAGACTGCGGCGCATCGACGGTTCCATGGTGTAAGCGTATCCGGGTGAATTGTTGCCCGAATGGGGCGCTAGCGCCAACGTGGCTGTTAAAATCGCCGCCTTTACTGCCGAGCCACCCACGCCCGTGACCAGCCCAACGCCTTCCACTCCCTCGCCCATGACCTACCGCGACGCGGGTGTCGACATCGATGCCGGCAATGCCCTGGTCGAACGCATCAAGCCGCTGGTCAAGCGCAGCTTCCGGCCGGAGGTGATGGGTGGCCTGGGCGGTTTTGGCGCGCTGTTCGACCTGTCCGGCAAGTACAAGGAGCCGGTGCTGGTCTCCGGCACCGACGGCGTGGGCACCAAACTCAAGCTGGCGCAGCAGCTCGGCCGCCACGACACCATCGGCATCGACCTGGTCGGCATGTGTGTCAACGACGTGCTGGTGCAGGGCGCCGAACCGCTGTTCTTCCTGGACTACTTCGCCACCGGCAAGCTCGACGTGGACACCGCCGCAGCGGTGGTCGGCGGCATCGCGCGCGGCTGCGAGCTGTCCGGTTGCGCCTTGATCGGTGGCGAAACCGCCGAAATGCCCGACATGTACCCGCCCGGCGAATACGACCTGGCCGGCTTCACCGTGGGTGCGGTGGAAAAATCGCAGCTGCTGGACGGCGCGCAGGTGCGCGAGGGCGATGTGCTGATCGGCCTTGCGTCCTCCGGCCCGCATTCCAACGGGTATTCGCTGATCCGCAAGATCTACGAACGTGTCGGCGCGCCGGCAGAGCATGTACTGGACGACGGCACCAAGCTGATCGACGCACTGATGGCACCGACCGCGCTGTACGTCAAGCCGGTGCTGGCGTTGCTCAGGTCGCACGGCGAAACGATCCATGCCATGGCGCACATCACCGGCGGCGGGCTCACCGAAAACATCATCCGCGTGATTCCCGACGGCCTGGGCCTGGACATCGATGCCACCGCCTGGACCTTGCCGCCGGTGTTCGCCTGGCTGCAGCGCGAAGGCGCGGTGGCCGATGCCGAAATGTGGCGCACCTTCAACTGCGGCATCGGCTTTGTGCTGATCGCCTCGCCCGAGCAGGCCGCCAAGCTGGAACAGGCACTGGACGCGCAATCGCTTGCGCATTGGCGCATCGGCCACGTGGTCGCCGCGCATGGCGACGAACGCGTGCGGATTGGCTGAGCCAAGGAGACCTGCATGGACGCTTCCCCTCCTGCCCTGCCGACGCCGGCCAGCGCCGATGACCTGCAGCACCTCAAGCTGCTGTCGATCTTTCATTACGTGCTGGCCGGCATCACCGGGCTGTTTTCGCTGTTTCCGCTGATCCACCTGTTCATGGGGCTGGCCATCGTCACCGGGCACTTGCCGATGCAGGGCAGCAATGGCGAAGCGGCACCGGACGAGATGCGCTTGTTCGGCTGGATCTTCGTGGTGTTTGCGGCCGCAATCATCACCTGCGGCCTGACCCTGGCCGGCTTCATGGCCTATGCCGGCCGTTGTATCGCCCAGCGCCGGCGGCATCTGCTGTGCCTGGTCGTGGCCGGCATTTCGTGCTCCTTCATGCCGTTCGGCACCGTGCTTGGCGTCTTTACGCTGATCACCTTGTTGCGCCCCCAGGTCAAGGCACTGTTCGGCCCTGCCGCAACCGCCGCCTGAGAGCCACGTGATCATCAGGACCCTGCGCCGCGCCAAACCGGCTGCGTTGACCGTCACCATCGCGGTGTTCCTGGCGAGCTGGATCGCACCGCTATGGCCGGTCGAACAGGCCTTGCATAGTTCGTTGACCGTGATCGGCTTGATCGCACTGGTGTGGGCCGACCGTCGCTGGCCGCTGGAGAACGCCGCCTTCGTGGCGATCTGCGTGTTTATCGGATTGCACTGCATCGGCGCGCGCTGGCTGTATTCCAACGTGCCCTACGAGCAATGGAGCATGCAGTTAGTGCACTGGTCGCCCAGCACCACGTTCGGCTGGACGCGCAATCATTTCGACCGTTTGATCCACCTGTTGTTCGGGCTGTGCTTCACGCCGGCCATTGCGCAACTGGCGTTGCGGCTGTGGCCCCGCCTAACGCTGCGGCAGGCCTTCGCGCTGACGGTGATGAGCATCATGTGCGTCAGCCTGGTCTACGAGTGGTTCGAGTGGGGCATTGCGCTGCTGCTGTCGCCACAGTCCGCCGAAGCCTACAACGGCCAGCAGGGCGACCCCTGGGACGCACATACCGACATGCTGCTGGCAACCTTCGGCAGCCTGGCGGCCTACCCCGTGGTGAGGACACTGTTCAATGCTCGCAACTGATCCCCGCCTGCGCCTGGCCGTGCTGGCCTCCGGCCGCGGCAGCAATCTGCAGGCCATCCTTGACGCGATCGCCAGCGGGCGCTTGCACGCAGAAGTGGTCGGGGTGTTTTCCGACCGTCCGCAGGCGCCGGCGCTTCAAAAAATGGACGCGACATGTCGCTGGAGCGCCAGCCCGCGCGACTTCGCCGACCGCAACGCCTTCGACGCCGCGCTGGGCGATGCCATCGCCGTCGTACAGCCGGACTGGGTCATCTGCGCCGGCTACATGCGCATTCTGGGCGAGCCATTGGTGCGGCGCTTTGCCGGGCGCATGCTCAATATCCACCCGTCCCTGCTGCCCAAGTACCGTGGCTTGCACACCCATGCGCGCGCGCTGGAGGCCGGCGATACCGAACACGGCGCCAGCGTGCATCTGGTGGTGCCGGAACTGGATGCCGGCAGCGTGATCGCACAAGCGCGCGTGCCGGTGCTTCCCGGCGACAGCGCCGAGCAATTGGCCGCGCGCGTTCTGGCCCGCGAGCACCCGCTGCTGCTCGCCACACTCGACCTGCTGGCCAGCGGACGCCTGCAGGTGGACGGGGATGCGGTGCATGTCGACGGTCAGTGCCTGTTTACGCCACTACGACTAGAGTCCGCTGACGCCGCGCTCGCCTGAATGCGGATACGCCCCCCTCATCCCGTCTCGGACATCCTTGTGGCCCCGTGCCTCCGCTCCCGCGCATGAAAGCCATCCCGATCGCCGCCGCGCTGTTGACCACGGCCCTGCTTTGCCAGGCCGGCGCAGGCCGTGCGCAACAGGCAGCGGCCCCGTCGGCAGCTGCCGCGCAAACACCTGCCACGCCTGTTCCGCCGGTTGCCCCCGCGGCTGCAGCCGCGCTGCCGGCAAGCACCTGGACGCCGCCGCCGTTGGAGCCTTTCGTGGCGACCTACCAGGCGTTCTACCGCAGCAAGGAGGCCGGCGATGCCACCATGCAGGTCAGCCACGGCGAAGGCAGCCAGTGGCGCATCGACATGTCGGTCCGCGGCCGCAAGGGCTTCGCCAGCATCCTGGGCCTGAACCTGGAACAGAGCACGGTGTTTCGCGTCGATGGAGATACCTATGTGCCGTTGAGCCAGAGCACCGTGCGCAAGGCGATGTTCTTCGGCAAAAAAGTCACCGGCGTCTACAACTGGCAAGCCGGCACCGCGCAATGGGACGGCGACCTGAAGAAAGAGCGTCAGCAACCCATTCCACTGCAGCACGGCGATCAAAGCGCACTGTCGTTGAATCTTTCGCTGATGCGCGATGCGCAGCCCGGCCGCAGCCTGAGCTACCGCTATGTCGATGTGGGCCGGGTGCGCAAATACGATTACCGCGCCGCCGACACCACCGAAGTGGTGCAGGTCGGCGACCTGAGCTACGACGCGTTGCGCGTGTACCGCGTCAACAGCGGCGACAACGAAACCATCCTCTGGATCGCCAACGGGGTTCCGACTCCGGTGCGCATCCTGCAACGTGACAAAGGTGAGGATCAGGTCGATCTCCGCCTCGTCGAATACCAAGGAGTGTGACCATGAAAACCTTCTCTCGCACCAGCACCTTGATCGCTGCCGCCGCACTGGCCGTGGCCAGCCTGCCGGCATTCGCGATGAAGCCATTCCAGGCCGATTACTCCGCCAATTACATGGGCATGCAGGCCAACGGCACGATGACGCTGGCCGCGGCCGGCGCCAACCAGTGGCGCTACACGCTGACCATCCAGAACCAGCTGGCCAATCTGACCCAGAGCACGGTGTTCGAAGAAACCAGTGGCCAGCTGCGCCCGGTCAGCAGCAACGACACCTCGTCGATGATGATCAAGCGTCGCAACGTCACCGCCAATTACGACTGGAAAACCAGCCAGGCGACCTGGGGCGGCGATATCAAGCCGGACCGCCGCGGTCCGGTCAAACTGCAGCCTGGCGACATGGACGCGTTGCTGATCAACCTGGCGATCACCCGCGATGTGGCCGCCGGCAAGCCGCTCAACTACCGCATGGTGGACGAAGGCCGCATCAAGCCGATGAGCTACAAGGTGATCGGCAAGGAAACCATCACCGTCAACGGCAAGCAGGAACAGGCCACCAAGGTTTCGCGCGTGGATGGCGACAAGGAATTGATCGCCTGGGTGGTCAAGGACCTGCCGGTGCCGGCGCGTCTGTTGCAGAAGGAAAAGGGCCAGGACGTGCTGGACCTGACCATCAAGTCGCTGCGTTAAGCGCGTCAAACCGTCGACCAAAGGACTGATTGCCACCATAGTCCCGGTCGTAAAGTCATTTAGTGCAGTCAAACGCTTACTGAGTCGAGGGCACGGTGCCCTCACCGCTCGCGGGACACGCCGTAAATCCTTCCTTGGAGGCTCGGTGGCGGCATCCATGCCGCCACACGGTCCCGCAATCGGTGAGGACACCGCGCCAGAGAGTTAGTCGGTTGTTTTGTTGAAAACATGCACACCGATCGTCTCGACGGGTCATTGTCCGCTCACCGCCGAGGCACCTTACGCAGCATCAATGCAATGCCGCAGTAAGAGCTTGCAAGGACGTACTTGCAGCGTGTCCTGCGGTGGTGAGCGGCTAAGGGCTCTGCAGCAAACTCGCGGCGTCGAGGGCGCGATGCCCTCACCGCTCGCGGGACACGCCGTGAATCCTTCCTTGCAGGCTCGTTGGCGGCATCCATGCCGCCACACGGTCCCGCAAGCGGCGAGGACACCGCACCAGGAAGTTGGTCGGTAGCCAAGTAAAAGGTTGCCATCTCGCGGGTTGCATTGGCTTGCGAGCACGGCTGCAACTACATGAGATCCAGCGCATCAGAAGCACGTCATGCACTACTTGCACCATGCACACCGACCATCATGACTGGTTCTTGCCCGCCCACCGTCGCAGGACCTTATGCGGCATGGATGCCGCGTAAGAGCTTACACGGACGTACTTGCGGCGTGTCCCGTGATGGTGGGCGGGCAAGGGCCCTGCACCGAAGCCGCAGATCAGCCGCTCCACAAGTAATCTGTCCTCGCTGACCTATCACTTGCTCCAATGGTGATCCATCCGCACGCACCTATCACTTCTCAGGGCTTGGCAGCAGCCTTGTCATCGCCGGTACTGAACACCGTGCGGCAATCCACGCGGATCTGTTCGTCGTTCCTGCGCCAATAGAACAGATCGCAATGGCGCTTGCCTTCGACGGTCTTTTTCACCGCCACCGCGTAGAACGATTGCGCGATCTCGTTGCGGCTGGCAGTGCCGTCGCCGTTCCAATCCATATCCTTGAACTCGACGCCCTGGGTGATGGCCATGCCCACGCTCCAGGCGTAGGCCAGCCACGCCAGGATCAGCACGATCACGCCCAACAGGATCTTGCGTCGGGTGGTGAATCGCCCGCGCAGGATCATGCGGTGCGCTGGATGGTCGCGCCCAGCGCCCCCAGCTTCTCCTCGATGTTTTCGTAACCACGGTCCAGGTGGTAGATGCGATCGATGGTGGTGTCGCCGTCGGCCACCAGCCCGGCCAGGATCAGCGAAGCCGACGCGCGCAGATCGGTGGCCATCACCGGTGCGCCGCTGAGGCGCTCGGCGCCGCGCACGATCGCGGTATGGCCTTCGACCTGGATGTCCGCGCCCAGGCGCAGCAGTTCGTTGACGTGCATGAAGCGATTTTCGAAGATCGTTTCGTTGATCACGCCCACGCCCTCGGCCACGCAGTTGAGCGCCATGAATTGCGCCTGCATGTCGGTGGGAAACGCCGGGTACGGCGCGGTGGTCAGGTTGACCGCGCGCGGGCGCTTGCCGTGCATGTCCAGGGTGACGCTGTCGGCGGTGGTGGTGATGGTGGCGCCGGCTTCGGTGAGCTTGTCCAGCACCGCATCCAGAGTGTCCGGGCGCGCGCGACGCACGGTGACGCTGCCACCGGTCATCGCCGCAGCGACCAGGAAGGTGCCGGTTTCGATGCGATCCGGCAGCACCGCATGGTGCCCGCCCCCCAGACGCTCCACGCCGTGCACCACGATGCGCGGCGTGCCGGCGCCTTCGATCTGCGCGCCGAGCGCGATCAGGCAATCGGTCAGATCCGTGACTTCCGGTTCCATCGCCGCGTTTTCCAGCACCGTAGTGCCTTCGGCCAGCACGGCGGCCATCAGCACGTTTTCGGTGCCGGTGACGCTGACCATGTCGAACACGTACCGGCCGCCCTTCAGACGCCCATTGCTGGTGGCCTTGATGTAGCCGTTCTCTACGCTGATCTCCGCACCCAGCGCCTGCAGGCCCTTGATGTGCTGGTCCACCGGGCGCGAGCCGATCGCGCAACCACCGGGCAGGGACACTTCTGCGGTGCCGTAGCGCGCCAGCAGCGGGCCCAGCACCAGGATCGAGGCGCGCATGGTCTTGACCAGATCGTACGGGGCAACCTGATGGGTCACCGAGCGCGGGTCGACCAGGATCGAGCGGCCCTTGGCCAGGGTGCCTTTGTCGATGGTGACCTCGGCGCCCAGCTCGCTGAGCAGCTTCACCGTGGTGATCACATCGTGCAGGTGCGGCACGTTACTGATTTCCACCGGCGCATCGGCCAGCAGGGTGGCGCACAGGATCGGCAGCACTGCGTTCTTGGCGCCGGAAATATTGACTTCGCCATGCAGCGCTTGGCCGCCGGTCACTACGATTTTTGCCATGGGAGCTTGGGAGATCCGAAAGAGATGTCGGGGGAATGAGAGATCGCGGGATTAAGAGCTGAGACAACGGCGTGCCGGACGACGCGCCCCGGGCGGCACTACGGCCGGGGCCGGTCTGCCCGACGGCGCCGCTCAGCCTTCGTCGGGGGTCAGCGTCTTGAGCTGCAGCGCGTGGATCGCGCCACCCATCAACTCGCCCAGGGTCGCGTAGACCATGCGGTGACGCGCCAACGGGGCCTTGCCGGCAAATGCCGGGCTGACCACGGTCGCCTCGAAGTGCACACCGTCGTCGCCGTGCACGTCGACGCGGGCTTCGGGCAAGCCGGATTCGATGAGTTTACGGATGGTTTCGGCGTCCACAGGGCGTTTCCTCATAAAATGAGTGCACATTCTACTCTTCACCCGAGTCCCGCATGGCCGTCTCGCACCTGCCCACCGCCACCGTCAGCGACGCCAGCCTGGTCGCCAGCGGGCAGCGCGTGCTGGAGATCGAGCGTGAGGCGCTGGCCAGCGTGGGCGCGCGCATCGGCGACGCGTTTGCCGCGGCATGCCGGCTGGTGCTGGCGTCGCGCGGGCGGGTGGTGGCCACCGGCATGGGCAAATCCGGCCATATCGCGCGCAAGATCGCCGCCACCCTGGCGTCCACCGGCACCCCGGCGTTCTTCGTGCATCCCGGCGAAGCCGGCCATGGCGACCTGGGCATGATCACCGAGGCCGATATCGTGCTGGCGCTGTCGTATTCGGGCGAATCGGACGAAGTGCGCATGTTGCTGCCGGTGCTCAAGCGCCAGGGCAACCCGATCATCGCCATGACCGGCCGCCCCGGCTCCAGTCTGGCCCTGGCCGCCGACGTGCACCTGGATGTCAGCGTCTCCGCCGAGGCCTGCCCGCTGCACCTGGCACCGACCTCCAGCACCACCGCCTCGCTGGCGATGGGCGATGCGCTGGCGGTGGCGCTGCTGGATGCGCGCGGTTTCACCGCGGACGACTTTGCGCGCTCGCACCCGGCCGGCAGCCTGGGCCGGCGCCTGCTGCTGCACATCACCGACGTCATGCACGGCGGCGATGACCTGCCCAGCGTGCGCGAAGATGCCAGCCTGAGCCAGGCGCTGATGGAAATGAGCCGCAAGCGCCTGGGCATGACCGCGGTGGTCGACGACGACGGTCGCCTGATCGGCCTGTTCACCGACGGCGACCTGCGCCGCGCACTGGACAGCGACATCGACGTGCGCAGCGCCGGCATTGCCGAGGTGATGACGCGCAACCCGCGCACCATCGGCGCCGACCAGCTGGCAGCCGAGGCCGCGCGGCTGATGGAGGACTACAAGATCAATGGCCTGATCGTAGTGGACGCCCAGCAGCGTGCGGTCGGCGCATTGAACATTCACGACCTGTTGCGCGCCAAGGTGGTTTAACAGGTTCAGTTTTCAACTGCGGAACCCCGTTCTCACCGATTCGTGCCGATGCCCTACTCTCCCTTGCAGCACCTCCCCGCCGAGCTGATCGAACGCGCCGCGCGTATCCGCCTGGCCTGTTTCGACGTCGACGGCACCCTGACCGACGGGCGCCTGTACTACGACCATGCCGGCAACGAGAGCAAGGCGTTCAACGTGCTCGACGGCCAGGGCCTCAAACAGCTCGAATACGCCGGCATCCATGTCGCGCTGATCACTGCGCGCGCCAGCCTGTCGGCGGAAAAGCGCGGCCAGGATCTGGGACTGCACGTGCAGATCGGAGTCAAGAACAAGCGCCTGGCGGTGCTGGCGCTGTGTCAGGAACACGGCCTGTCGCTGGACCAGGTGTTGTTCATGGGCGACGACCTGCCCGATCTGCCGGCGTTGCTGGCGGTCGGCCTGCCGGTGGCGCCAGCCAACGCGCACCCCTGGATCGCCGAGCGCGTGCAGTGGCACACCCAGGCACGTGGCGGCGAAGGCGCCGCTCGCGAGGTCTGCGATGTGGTGCTCGCCGCGCAAGGCCAGGTCCAGGGCATCATCGAAAGGTTTTCCGCATGAGCGTGAACTGGCGCACCACCCTGGGCGTGGTGCTGTTTGCCGCCGCAGTCATCTCCGGCTGGTCGGCATGGCAGCAACGCGCCCGCCCGGTCGCGGCAGCGGTGGATGAGTCGAAAGTCGACTATGTGCTGCGCGACTTCGAACTGATCGCCCTGGACAAGCAGAGCGGCAAGGAATCGATGACGCTGCGCGCGCCGGAAATGCACCGCAACCGCGCCGACCAGACCTCCGACATCACCACGCCGGTGTTCCTGCTGCCCGACAACGCCAACCAGCCGTGGACGCTGCGCGCCAAGACCGGCTGGGTCAGCCCCAAGGGCGACGAGCTGCGCTTGCGCGGCGATGTCCAAGGCGACAGCCCGACCGCCGGCGCGACGCCGCCCACCACCTTCCGCACCGAAAGTCTGGACGTGTTTCCGCAGCAGAACCTCGCCAAGACCGCTGCTCCGGTGACCATGCGCCGGCCGGGTATCATGCAAAGCGGGGTCGGCTTCGAAGCCGATCTCAAATCACGCCAGTACAAGCTCCTTTCTCAGGTCAAGACCCGCTATGAACCGAATGCTGCCCGCTAAACTGGCGTTTGCCGCGCTGCTGTTGCCTGCCATGGCGATGGCCAAGACCAGCGACCGCAATCAGCCGATGGCGATCGACTCCAATGCCAACGATTGCAACATGCTCGACGACAGCGGCAAGTGCCGTTTCAGCGGCAATGTGGTGATCACCCAGGGCACGCTGGAAATCCACGCCGATACCGCCGACATCTTCCAGAAGAACGGCCAGACCGACCGTGTGGTGCTCAACGGCAAGCAGGCCACGCTCAAGCAGCAGATGGACGACGGCGCGATGATGAACGGCCAGGCCGACAACATCGAATACAAGGTCGCCGACGAGATCATCATCCTGACCGGCAACTACAAGGTCGACTCGCCCAAGGGCACCAACGCCGGCCAGCGCATGGTCTACAACACCAAGACCGGCAATATGCAGAGCGGCGGCGACGGCAGCCGCGTGCGCACCATCATCCAGCCCAAGAATGCAGCCCCCACCGCGGCAACGCCGGCACCGGCCGCCAAGCCTGCTGCCAAGCCGCAGGGGAAGAAGTAATGCTGGTCGCCACCGGTCTGCGCAAGAAGTACAAGCAACGCGAAGTGGTCAAGGAATTCGGCCTCACGCTCGAGGCCGGCGAAGTGGTCGGCCTGCTCGGCCCCAACGGCGCCGGCAAGACCACCTGCTTCTACATGATCGTGGGCCTGGTCGAAGCCGACGCCGGGCGCATCGAGCTGGACGGACGCGACCTCACCGCCGAGCCGATGTACGCGCGCGCCAAGCTCGGCGTGGGGTACCTGCCGCAGGAACCGTCGATCTTCCGCAAGCTCACCGTGGCCGACAACATCCGGCTGGTGCTGGAGCTGCGCGAGGAACTGGACACCGCCGGCCGCGAGAAGGAACTGGCCTCGCTGCTGGAAGAATTGCAGATCACCCATGTGGCCGATCAGCTCGGCGCCAGCCTCTCCGGCGGCGAGCGCCGCCGCTGCGAGATCGCCCGCGCGCTGGCCGCAAAGCCGCGCATGATGCTACTGGACGAACCGTTTGCCGGCGTGGACCCGATTTCGGTCGGCGAGATCCAGCGCATCATCATTCACCTCAAGGAACGCGGCATCGGCGTGTTGATCACCGATCACAACGTGCGCGAGACCTTGGGAATCTGCGACCGCGCGTATATCCTCGCCGAGGGGGGCGTGCTGGCGCAGGGGGCACCGGACGCGCTGCTAGCCAATCCCGACGTCCGTCGCGTGTATCTGGGGGAAACTTTCCGCCTTTGAGCGCGTCGCCGCGCCATCGATTCTTCCAGTCAGTGCCTGCATGAAAGCCCGGCTTCAGACATCGCTAGGACAGCAGCTGGTCATGACGCCGCAATTGCGTCAGGCGATCAAGCTATTGCAGATGTCCACCACCGAGCTGGAACTGGAAATCGCCGAAGCGGTGGAAACCAACCCGCTGCTGGAATGGGCCGACGAAGCCGCGCATGCGGCCGGCGACACAGCGGTGGAGTCCGCGTCGTCCTCGTCCAGCGAGGAACCCCAGCGCGAAGAACCGGCGCCTGCCGAACGCGACGACGATTGGTCGCAGGACGAATTGCAGTGGACCGGCTCGGGCAGCGGTGGCAGTTTCGACGATGACGAGTCCGGCGATGCCGCCGAGCGCGTGGCCGAATCGGAAACCCTGGCCGACCATCTGCTGTGGCAACTGCACTTGTCGCCGTTGTCGCCACGCGACCGCCAGATCGGCGCGCTGCTGATCGATGCGCTGGACGAAGACGGTTATCTGCGCGAGCCGCTGTCGGCCATTCTCGAAACACTGGCGCTGGGCGCTGCGGTGGACGAGGCGGAAGTACTGACCGTGCTGCATCAGATCCAGCGTTTCGACCCGGTCGGCGTGGGTGCGCGTACGCTGGGCGAGTGCCTGACCTTGCAGCTGGCGGTGCTCGACCCGGCCATCCCCGGGCGCGAGCTGGCGCTGCAGATCGTCGCCGGCCCGCTGGAACGGCTGCCGCGTGCCGGTGTGCCCGGCCTGGCGCACGAACTCAAGCGCTCGGCCGCCGATGTCGAACAGGCCGTGCAGCTAGTGCGTTCGTTGGACCCGCGCCCGGGCAAGCAGATCGGCGACCTGTCACAAGACACCTACGTGGTGCCCGACTGCGTGATCTGGCGCCAGCGCGGCGTCTGGCGCGCGTCGCTGGCCGGCCGCTCGCAGCCCAAGGTCACCATCCATCGCGGCTACGAGAACCTGATCCGCAGCTGCGGCGAATCCGACGCCGGCTACCTGCGTGGGCAATTGCAGGAGGCGCGCTGGCTGCTCAAGAGCCTGGAAGCCCGCGGCGAAACCCTGCTGCGGGTGGTGCGCTGCCTGTTGCAGCACCAGGCCGGGTTTCTGGAATTCGGCGCGCAGGCGCTGCGCCCGCTGACCCTGCGCGAGATCGCAGGCGAGCTCGGCCTGCACGAATCCACCATTTCCCGCGCCATTGCCCGCAAATACGTGCGCACCCCGCGCGGCACCATCGCGCTGCGCTCGTTCTTTGCCTCCGGCATCGACACCGACAGCGGCGGCGAAGCGTCCAGCACCGCCATCCAGGCCATGATCCGGCGCCTGATCGACGCAGAAAACCCGCGCAAACCCTTGTCGGACGCCAAGTTGGCAGATCTGTTGAAGACTTCCGGCGTACCAGTGGCGCGGCGCACCGTTGCGAAGTATCGTGAGGCCATGAACATTTCCGCCTCCCACGAACGCGTACGCATCGCCTGACGTTGCAACCACCGCAACGCCGGCCTGCGCCGGGTGAGTCGGATCACCGGAAAGGTTCATTGGCCCACCGACCAATGGAGGTATCCGATGCGCATCGAGACGTATGGCCACCAGCTTGAAGTAACCCCCGCCCTGCGGGACTACGTGGCAAGCAAGCTGCAGCGACTGCAGCGCCATTTCGACCAGCACTGCGAAGTCCGAACGCAGCTGGCCGTTCGCAAGCCGGACCACCACGTGGTCGCCACCGTCAACCTTCCCGGTCGCACCCTGCACGCAGATGCCAGCGGTTCCACCATGTATGCAGCCATCGACCTGCTGGTCGACAAGCTCGACCGCCTGGTGCTCAAGCACAAAGAAAAGAAATGTAACCACCACGCACGCGAGGTGCGCGACAATCCCGCATGACGCTTCCCGCTTGATGCCCTCATGCCTTTAACCGATCTGATGGCGGCCGTGCGCACCGTGGTGTCGCCGGCCGCCGATCGCGACACCGTCCTGCACACCGCCGCCGAGTTGCTGTCCTGCCGACAGGCCGGTGCCGACGAGCTCTACGCCAACCTGTGCGAGCGCGAGGCACTGGGCAGTACCGCCATCGGCCATGGCATCGCCATTCCGCATGGACGCTGCCCCAATCTGACCGAACCGCGCGGCGCGCTGCTGCGGCTGGATGCGCCGGTTGCGTTCGGCAGCGATGAGCCGGTGGACCTGGTGTTCGCCATGGCGGTACCTGCGCACTACACCCACCAACACCTGATGCTGTTGTCGGAACTGGCCGAGCGCTTCTCCGACGCGCAGTTCCGTCAGCAGCTGCGCGCCGCGCCCGATGCCGACGCGCTGATGGCCCTGCTCACCGATGCGCCTCCACCACAGGCCAGCGCGGCATGAATACCAGCATCACCGCACGCGAATTATTCGACCAGCAACGCGACAAGCTGGCGCTGCGCTGGGTCGCCGGGCAGAAAGGCGAGCACCGCGAGATCCAGGCAGGCAGCAACAACGCCCGCCGCCCGTCGCTGGCTGGCTATCTCAATGTGATCTATCCCAACAAGGTGCAGATCCTGGGCACCGAAGAGCTGGCCTGGCTGGATTCGCTGGACGCGCGGCAGCGCTGGGAGACCATCGAAAAGATCATCCAGGTGCAGCCGCTGGCACTGGCGATCAGCAAGAACCAGTCGTGCCCGGAAGATCTGCGTGCGGCGGCCGACGAATCCAATACCCCGCTGTGGATTTCGCCCAAGCGTGGCCATGAGCTGCTCAACCACCTTTCCTACCACCTGGCGCGCACGCTGGCGCCGCGGGTCACGCTGCATGGCGTGTTCATGGAGATCTATTCGATCGGCGTGCTGATCACCGGCGAAGCCGGCTCGGGCAAGAGCGAGCTGGCGCTGGAACTGCTCAGCCGTGGTCACCGCCTGGTGGCCGATGACGCGCCGGAATTCACCCAGATCGCCCCCGACGTGCTGGACGGCACCTGCCCCGAACTGCTGCAGGACCTGCTGGAAGTGCGCGGCTTGGGCGTGTTGAACGTGCGCGACATGTTCGGCGACACCGCGGTGAAGAAAAACAAGTATCTGCGCCTGATCGTGCACCTGACCCGGCCGATGACCGAGCCCACGCCGTCCGGCTACGAGCGCCTGACCGGCGATTCCGGCAGCCGCCACGTGCTGGATCTGGATGTGCCGCTGATTACCCTGCCGGTGATGCCGGGCCGCAACCTGGCCGTGCTGACAGAGGCCGCCACCCGGCTGCATATCCTGCGCACCAAGGGCATCGACCCGGCGGCGATGTTCATCGCCCGCCACAGCAACCTGCTGGAGCGACGCACGCCATGAGTACCGCGCCCTCCACGTTGATGATCGTGAGCGGGCTGTCCGGCTCGGGCAAATCGGTCGCATTGAAGACCTTCGAAGACCTGGACTACTACTGCTCGGACAATCTGCCGGTGGAGCTGCTGCCGGACTTCGTCAAGAGCCGCCTGCGCGGCAACCCGATCGGCGACCAGCGGCTGGCGGTCGGCATCGACGTGCGCAGCCGCAGCGACCTGACCCAGCTGGCGCAATGGCGCCAGGCCGCGCAGGAATACGGCATCGAGGCACGCCTGCTGTTTTTCGAAGCCAGCGATGAAGCGCTGATCAAACGCTATGCCGACACCCGCCGCCGTCATCCGCTGAGCCATCTCGGCCTGGCGTTGCCGGAGGCGATCACCCGCGAGCGGCAGTTGACCGAACCGCTACGCGCACAGGCCGACGCCATCATCGATACCAGCACGCTCAACGTGCATCAGTTGCGTCGCCGCGTGGTCACCGAGTTTGCGCTCGGCTCCAACGACCGCCTGTCGCTGCTGTTCGAATCGTTCGCCTACAAGCGCGGCGTGCCGGCCGAAGCCGACTTCGTGTTCGATGCGCGCGTGCTGCCCAACCCGCACTGGGACCCGGAGCTGCGCCCGCTCACCGGCCGCGATGCCGGCGTACGCAACTATCTGGACAACGAGGCGGACGTGCAGCGCTACAGCGCGCAGATCGTGGACCTGCTCGACACCTGGCTGCCGCGGCTGCGCAACGACACCCGCAGCTACGTGACCATCGCCTTCGGCTGCACCGGCGGCAAGCATCGCTCGGTGTACATGGCCGAACGCATGGCGCGGCATGCGCGCGAACAGGGCTGGCCGGAGGTGGCGACGTTTCATCGCGAGCAGGACTGATTGGAGCTGGGAGTGGGGATTGGCAATTCGGGATTCGTCAACGCGCAGCCCTGCGTGCTGTGACGTGTATCGCTTCGCTGAAGTGGGTGGTGCGTTCGTCGAGGTGCGGGGCAGCTGCGTCTGGTTGGCGTTGACCGCAGGACTGGATGTGTCTGGCGCGCGTCGTTGCAGCTTCCCTAGTCTTGATGCAGCGGCGCGGATTGCAGGTGCTTCGACATGCGCGTGCGTGTTGAAGAACCAGCAGACCTCTCCTGCATCTGGACGTGCACTGCTCCGCAGAATGCGAACTGCAGCGTTCGCTTGAACTGTGTTCGGCAGCGATCTGATGCGTGTCACGGATCATTGGTCATACCCGCTGCAACGCGCTGGTTGCGCGCCGCGTACGCGCTCTGTTGCTGTGGTTTTAAACGGCTATTCAGTTCGCAACGCATCGGTGCGGGTAAACGCTATCGCGCGGTCACGCTGACCTGTTAACGTTTCGGCATGGCCTGTGGCATTCTCCTCATTACTCATCCCGGCATCGGCGCAGCGTTGTTGAACGTGGCGACGGGGCTGTTGCGGCATTTGCCGCTGAAGACCGAAGCATTCGATGTGCCGTTCGATGCAGACCTGGGCGCGTTGTTGCCCCAGGCCTCGGCGGCGATGCGTCGGGTCGACAGCGGCGACGGCGTGCTGGTCATGACCGACCTGTATGGCGCAAGCCCCAGCAATCTCGCCAGCCGGTTGGCCACGCTGGGCACGCCGGTTCGCCGGGTGTCCGCGCTCAGCCTGCCGATGCTGCTGCGGGTGATGAATTACCCCGAACAAGGTTTGCAGGAGCTGCCCGCCACCGCGGCGGCCGGTACCCGCAACGGAGCGATCATCGACGATGCTTGAACGCGAACTCATTGTGTCCAACCGACTCGGACTGCATGCGCGGGCAACCGCCAAGCTGGTGCAGACGTTGTCGTCCTATCGCAGCAACGCCACGCTGGCGGCCAAGGGCCGCGAGGTGAACGCCAAGAGCATCATGGGCGTGATGTTGCTGGCCGCAGGCCAAGGCACCAGCGTGATGGTGCGCCTGGATGGCGAAGACGAAGCGCAGGCCTTGCAGGCGCTGGTGGAGTTGTTCGAGCGTCGTTTCGACGAGGACAGCTGAGCATGCGTCGCGTCGGTGCCGTTGCGACCGACACGGCGCCACTGCGCCAGGCACACGCATGAGTCTGCGCCTGCGCGGACATGGCGCCTCGCGCGGCAATGCGCTCGGGCGCGCGCGCGTACGCCAGAGCCACACGCTGGAAGTGGCCGAGCAACGCGTGCCCGCCAACCAGGTGGAAACGCAGTTGCAGCGCCTGCACACCGCCATCGAGGCAGCACGTGTCGAAATGCAGGAACTGCGCGACCGCCTGCATGGCGCGCTGGCGCGCGAAGTCGGCGAATTTCTGGAACTGCATGCGCTGCTGCTGGACGACCCGGAATTGCTGCAAGGACTCGATGAGCTGATCCGCACCCACCGCTACAGCGCCGACTACGCGCTGCGCGTGCAGCGCGACCGGCTGGCGGCCGTGTTCGATGGTATGGAAGACGCCTATCTCAGAAGCCGCATGGACGATCTGGATCACGTGATCGGCCGCATCCATGCGTTCTTGCACAAGCGTGCGCCCGACCTCAAGGGCGTGGCCGGCGAGATCCTGGTCTGCGACAACGTGGCGCCGTCCGAACTGGCGCAGCTGCAGGCGCAAGGCGTGGTCGGCATCGTCACCACCGCCGGCAGTACGCTGTCGCATAGCGCGATCCTGGCGCGCAGCCTGCATCTGCCACTGGTGGTGGGAGTCAGCGATGCGGTGCAGCGGATCGACGATGGCGACGTGCTGATCGTCGATGCCGGCTCCGGCCAGGTCATCGTCGACCCCACGCCCGACCATCTGCGCGACTACCGCGAGCGTTTACGCACGCTGGCCAAGGAGCAGCGCGAACTCGGCCGGCTGCGCTCCAAGCCCACGCGCACCCGCGACAACGTCGATATCACCCTGCTGGCCAACGCCGAGTCGCTGGAAGACGTCGCGCGCGCGCATGCGCTGGGCGCCAGCGGCCTGGGCCTGTACCGCACCGAATTCCTGTTCCTGCAGCGTAACGAGCTGCCCGACGAAGACGAGCAGTTCCACACCTACCGCGACACCGTGCTGGGCATGAGCGGCCGCCCGGTGACCATTCGCACGCTGGATCTGGGCGCCGACAAGGCCGACCGCACCGGCCTGACCTTGAGCGACGAAGACAACCCGGCCCTGGGCCTGCGTGGCGTGCGCCTGTCGCTGGCCCGCCCCGCGGTGGCGCAGGCGCAGTTGCGCGCGATCCTGCGCGCGTCCGGCTACGGCCCGGTGCGCATTCTGGTGCCGATGGTCAGCGGCCGCGAAGAAATCCAGTTGGTGCGCAAACAGCTGAAAAAGCTCACCGCGCAGTTGCGCGACGAAGGCCACGAGATTGCCGAGCACATTCCGCTGGGCGCGATGATCGAGGTGCCTGCTGCGGCGCTGGCGCTGGATTGCTTTATCGACGACATCGACTTCCTGTCGATCGGCACCAACGACCTGGTGCAGTACCTGCTGGCGGTGGATCGCAACAACGAGGCGCTGGGCGAGTTGTATTCGCCATTGCATCCGGCGGTGTTGCGGCTGATTGCGCAGGTGATCGCCACCGGGCGGGCATACGGCAAGCCGGTGGCGGTGTGCGGCGAGATTGCCGGCGACCCGCGGTTCGTACCGATGTTGCTGGCGTTGGGGCTCACCGAATTCAGCCTGCACCCGGCCACCTTGCTGGAAGTGCGCCGCGCGGTACGCGACATCCACCTGGGCGAGCTGCGCGTGCATGGCGACAAGTTGTTGCGCGCACGCGACCGCAAGGGCATCGAGAAGTGGCTGGCCTGCAATGCGCAGGCCGTGTTGCGTTAGCGCCACAGGCGACTGAGAGCAGCCAACAAAACGACTGTGTTCACCGCCATGCGTGCGCAGCCGGTGCTCGGTGCGGCATGTACCACACGGACATCCGGTTCCTCCGCGCAGCCCGCACCCAGCTGACGACTGCTCGCTACGTGTTGTTAGCCGATCTGATCGCCTCTGCCCTGCGCGCACCGCGACACGCAGAGTCGGCCATTTCATAGCCACTTGCGCACGCCGCACGTCGTTGGCCCGATGCGGCAAGCGCCGGCGCAATGCGCTCACCCTTTCAGGGCGCATCCTGCATCGCTTCGGCAATCCGCATGCGGATCGCCACACCGCTGTATGTTTCGTCACCATGCGCAAGCGATAATGCCGCGCTGATCCAGCACCGCGTCTTCCACTGACGGCGCGTCCACTTTTCCGGGGAGCCGCGCATGGCCGAAGCCGTCCGCCACGACAAGACTGCGCGCCAGCTACGATTGCTGTCCGACGCGCTGGATAGCGGACGCTTGGGGCCGGTACGCCGGCTGGTCAACACGCTGGCGCCGGCGGAGATCGGCAACCTGCTGGAATCGCTGCCGCCGGGCAAGCGCGAAGTGGTGTGGGGGCTGGTCGACCCCGAAGACGATGGCGAAGTGCTGCTGCATGTCGGCGACGAAGTGCGCGAAAGCCTGCTGGCGGACATGGACACCGACGAAATCGTCGCTGCGGTCGAAGACCTGGACATCGACGATCTGGCCAATCTGGTCGAAGACCTGCCCGACACCGTCATCGACGAAGTGCTCAAGTCGATGGACCGCGAGAACCGCGAGCGGCTGGAGCAGGTGCTGTCGTATCCGGAAGACACCGCCGGCCGCCTGATGAACCCGGACGTGGTGACGGTGCGCGCCGACGTCAATGTCGATGTGGTGCTGCGCTACCTGCGCCTGCGCGGCGAGCTGCCCGATCACACCGATCACCTGTATGTGGTGAGCCGACGTCATCAGTACCTGGGTCGCGTGTCGCTGGCCGCGCTGGTCACGCATGAGGACAGCACGCCGGTCAATCGCTTGATCGACGACGAGCAACCGGCGATCGATGTGGGCGATGGCTCGGACGAGGTGGCGCGGCGCTTCTCCGATCACGACTGGATCTCCGCGCCGGTGGTGGACGACAACAACATCCTGCTCGGCCGCATCACCATCGATGACGTGGTGGACATCATCCGCGAGCAGGCCGAGCACCAGGCCATGAGCGCGGCCGGTCTGGACGAAGACGAGGACATGTTCAGCCCGGCGCGGCGTGCATTCCGTCGCCGGCTGATCTGGCTGGGCATCAATCTGTGCACCGCTTTTCTGGCCTCCAGCGTGGTCAGCCGCTTCGAAGGCACCATCGAAAAACTGGTGGCGCTTGCGGCATTGATGCCGATCGTGGCCGGCATGGGCGGCAACGCCGGCACCCAGGTACTCGCGCTGATGGTGCGCGGCCTGGCGCTGGGGCAGATCGGCTCGTCCAACGTGATGACCCTGCTCAAGAAGGAACTCACGGTCGCGCTGATCAACGGCCTCTGTCTGGGCGTGGGGCTTGGGCTGATCGTGCTGGCCTGGTTCGGCCAGCCGATGCTGTCGCTGGTGATCGGCACGGCGCTGACCTTGAACATGCTGACCGCGGCCTTCGGCGGCGTGCTGGTGCCGGTGACGCTCAAACGGCTGGGCTTCGATCCGGCGCTGGCCGGCGGCGTGATCCTGACCACGCTGACCGACGTGATGGGCTTCTTGAGCTTCCTGGGCCTGGCCACGTTGATCCTGATGCCGTGAGCGCGTGCGCCTGACCGCGTGCACGCGCAACCGAAAATGGTGGAGCACATGACGCATCCACGTTGCTCGCCGCAACGCGACGTGCCAGCGCCCCTGCATGCGGCGATACTGCAGCTTGGTGATCGATGGGGAGTGCTGCGTGATTGCTCGTTGCGTCTTACTTGGAATTCTTGCGCTGGTGCTCGCCGGTTGCTCCAGCATGGCTGAGCGCAAACATGATGGGCGGCGCGGCCACTTCGTCGCCCGCACCCTGCAGCTGGAAGGCCGGCTATACCGCTATCAGGTGTTCGTGCCGGCCGCCAAGGCGCCGCAGCCACGGCCGATCGTGTTGTTTCTGCACGGCTCCGGCGAGCGCGGCGACAACGGACGCGACCAGGCCGAAGTCGGCGTCGGGCCTTACCTGAGCGAACACACCGCCGACTTCCCGGCACTGGTGGTGTTGCCGCAGGTACCCGACGACGAGGAATGGCTGGGCATCAATGCGCGCATGGCGATCGCCGCGCTGGATGCGGCCAGCGCCGAGTTCGCTGCCGACCCGCAACGCACCTACCTCACCGGCATCTCGATGGGCGGCTATGGCGCGTGGGAAATCGGGCTGATGCAGCCGCAGCGATTCGCCGCGATCGTACCGGTCTGCGGCGCGCTCAAGGCGCCACGCGACGAGCGCCGCACGCTGTACGTCAGCCTGGTGGCCAAGGAGGCCGACCCCTACACGGCAGCGGTCACCCAGCTCAAGCACGTGCCGATCTGGACATTCCACGGCGCCAAGGACACCTCCGTGCCACCGCACGACGACCGCGCGTTGTACCGCGCGGCAAAAGGCGTGGGCGCCAACCTGCGCTACAGCGAATATCCCGAAGGCAACCACAACGTCTGGGACGTGACCTACGCGGACCCGGCGATGTGGGAGTGGATGTTCAAGCAACGTCTGCGCTGAGCGTGTTGCAGTTGGCCGCAGTGGACGCGCGCTCAGGCGCGCGGAGATTGCTGCAGTGAAGGCGAAGGCCGACCGTGATCGTGCCGGCGCCTACCTGGCGCTAGCGCGCGTCGCGCCTGCCAGTCGATTTCAACCCGCGCAGCAGTCGAAGACCTGACTGCCGCCATCAGTGGTGGTAGCCGGTTTCCGCGGTGATCTTGCCGCGGAACACCCGGTACGACCACACCGTGTAGCCCAGCACCAGCGGCAGCAACATCACCAGCCCCACCATCGCAAACAGCTGCGAGGATGGCGGCGCGGCAGCCTGCCAGATGGTATAGACCGGCGGCACCAGATACGGCCACATGCCCAGCACCAGGCCCAGGAAGCCGAGGACGAACAAGCCCATCGCCAGCAGGAACGGCGGCGTATCCGGCCGCCCCGGTTCGGTGGCGCGCCACAGCGCATAGCCCACCACGGCAACCAGCACCGGTACCGGCATCAGCCACAGGTAATGCGCCTCGTTGAACCAGCGGTCCATCACATGCGATTGCAACGACGGCAGCCACGCGCTGACCAGGCCGATGAAAACCAGCACGCTCAGGCTCAATGGCCGGCTCAACTGACGCGCCAGCGCGTGCACGTGACCTTCGGTCTTGAGAATCAGCCAGGTGCTGCCGAGCAGCGCATAACCGAACACCAAGGCCGCGCCGGTCAGCATCGCGAACGGGCTGAACCAGCCCCAGATCCCGCCCACATAGCGGTCGTTCTCGATCGGCAGGCCCTGCACCAGCGCGCCCAGGATCACGCCCTGCGCGAAGGTGGCCAGGATCGAGCCGGCAGCAAACGCATTGCTCCACAACCGCCGCGAACGCTGCGCCTTGAAGCGAAACTCGAACGCCACGCCGCGGAACACCAGCGCCATCACCATCAGCAACACCGGCAGATACAGCGCCGACAGAATCACCGCGTAGGCCTTGGGAAACGCCGCCAGCAGCCCTGCCCCGCCCAGCACCAGCCAGGTTTCGTTGCCGTCCCAAATCGGCGCGGCGGTGTTCATCATCAGGTCCAGCTGCGCCTCGTCCTTGCGAAACGGCGCCAGGATGCCGATGCCGAGCACGAAGCCGTCCAGCACCACGTACATCAACACCCCGAAGCCGATCACCGCGAACCATGCCACCGGCAACACTGTTGTCATGTCCATCATGCGGCTCCATCGATCGGTTCGTCCGCGGCCGAGAGCGGCCGTGCGGGGGTGTGTTCGCCATGGTCCAACTGCGGCGCATCGTGCGGGGTCGGCCCGATCTTGCCGATCTTGACCAGGTACCAGATGCCCCAGCCGAACACGAACGCATAGCCGGCCACATACACCGACAACGAGATGGCGGTCATCAGCGTCGACTGCGGGCCCACTGCGTCGGCTGTGCGCAGCAGCCCATAGACCACGTACGGCTGCCGGCCGATTTCAGTGACGAACCAGCCGGAAATCAGCGCAATGAAGCCGCTTGGCAGCATCCAGCGCCAGGTCGCCAGCAACCAGCGCCACTGCACCAGCGTGCCGCGCCACAACGCGAATGCCGACACCCAGGCCACCAGCAACATCAACGAACCGATCCCCACCATGATGCGGAAGGCGAAGAACACCGGCGTCACCGGCGGGCGGTCGCGTGCCGGCACCGAGGTCAGCGGCGCGATGTTGCCGTCCAGGCGGTGGGTCAGGATCAGGCTGCCCAGGCGCGGAATCGCCAGCTCGTAATCGTTGCGCTCGGCCTGCGCATTGGGCACGGCAAACACCACCAGCGGGAATCCCTTGCCTGGTTCTTCGGCATGCCAGTGCGCTTCCATCGCCGCGATCTTCATCGGCTGATGCTTGAGCGTGTTCAAACCATGCATGTCGCCGACAAAGATCTGCAGCGGCACGGTGATGGCCGCAAACACCACCGCCAGCTTGAGCATGCGCAGGCCGGCCTCGCGGTGCACGCCGCGATGCAGATACCACGCGCCCACCGCGCCCACCACGAAACAGGTGGTGATGAACGAGCCCAGCGCCATGTGCGCAAGCCGATACGGGAACGAGGGATTGAAGATGATCTTCAACCAGTCCACCGGGTGCACGATGCCGTCGATCACCTCATAGCCGGCCGGCGTCTGCAGCCAGCTATTGGACGAGAGAATCCAGAACGTGGAAAACAGCGTGCCCAGCGCCACCATGCAGGTGGCAAAGAAATGCAGGCGCTCGGAAATGCGCCCCCAGCCGAACATCATCACGCCCAGGAAGCTGGCTTCGAGGAAGAACGCGGTGAGCACTTCGTAGCTCAGCAACGGCCCGATCACCCCGCCCGCAATGCGGCTCAGTTCCGGCCAATTGGCGCCGAACTGGAAGGCCATCACGATGCCGCTGACCACACCCATGCCGAACGACACGGCAAAGATCTTCTGCCAGAAGAAATACAGCTCGCGCCACACCGGCAGGCGCGTCCGCAACCAACGCCATTCCAGGAAGGCCAGCAGGCTGGACAGGCCGATGGTGAAGGCGGGAAACAAGACGTGGAAGGCGATGACGAATCCGAACTGGATACGCGATAGCAGCAGGGCGTCCACGGAGAGTGCTCCAGGAAAGGGTGGGAAGCGTCGGCGCACACGCTGCAAATCGATCGCCGAGACACATTGCGGTGGTCGATCGCGACGTCTACGCGACACCAACATGGTATGGACGGATGCACCGGTTCCCGATGCGACATGGCGTCGCATCTGCGGCAGTGTGTCGCAGCTGCCAGGCAAAAACGGCGCACCGGTGCGCATGCGGCAAGGCACTGATCAGTGCGGCCCGTTCAGACGATGCGCGCACGCCGCACCGCTCGCCGTGCCCTTAGATCGGCGAACAAAACGTAGCGAGCAGTCGCCAGGTGGGCGCGGGCGGCGCGGAGGAACCGGTGTGTACGAAGGGTAAAGGCCGCACCGAGCGCCGGCCGCGGCTGCCTGACGGTGATCACAGTCGGTTTGTTAGTGCTCTTAGTCGTCCGCCTCCCTGCCGACACCGGCACCGTTGAGCCGATTACAGCGCATTGCCCTCCCATGCCGTCGCCGCATCACCCAGGCCGCTATGGCCGCACCTGCTCCCAGACGCGCAGGAAATTGCCGCTATAGACATCGACGATACGCTGGACAGGCCAGCCTGCATCGAGCATCGCCTGGGTGAGCCGGGGCAGATCCGCGCCGCTGCGCATGCCAGTCGGCAGGCTGGAGATGCCGCCATCGAAATCGCTTCCGAAACTCAGATGCTTCCACGGATCTTCGACGATCCCCATGCCGGCGATCAGCCGGGCAAAGGCTTCGTAGTAGCCGATGACGAAGGCCAGATCGGCATCCATATTCGGGGTGCCGTCGGCCAGATACGCATGTTGCAGAAAGTACGGCGCCAGAATGACGCTGATGCAGCCACCGGTTTGCACGATGGCGCGGATCGCCGCATCGTCGAAGCCGCGCTCGAGATGACGCGATGGCCGCGTTTCGGTGCCACGGGTAATGCTGCGCGATGCCGCATGCGAGGCCATGGCCGGCACGTTGCGCTGCACGCAGATCTCGCACGCGTCGATCACCCCCTGGCTCGAGGTATGCGACAGATCCACCAGCAGTCCGACCGCGATGCAACGCTCCACGACCTGCCGACCGAATTGCGTCAGCCCCGCCCCTTCGATCGTGCGCCACGGATTGAGCGTGGCATAACCGGCCTGCGAGATGTCGGTATGGCTGAAATGGTTGAGTGTCAGGTAGGCGGCCCCTTCCTCGGCGGCGGTGCCCAGACGCTCCAGTCGCAACGCCTGGCTGCGACTGCCGCGTGGACCGAGCATATGCGCCCCCTCCAACGACAGGATCGCGCAACACAGACCTTCGGCCCGAATCGCACGCAGCTCGGCGGCGCTACGTGCCAACCGCATGCGTCCCCGGCTCGCTTCTACCATAGCCTCGACATAGCGCCGATGATCCACCCAGTTTTTCCAGGGATCGAAGAACGGCACGGCAATGAGGTTTTCCCAGAGCGCATGGGCACTGAAACAGGCACCGCCGTAACCGCCTGCAAGAAAATCGGGGCCACTCACATGGTGCATCAGCGGTTGATTGCGACCTCTCGGCGAGGTCTTGTTCATCAGCCAGAGGATCAACGAGCGTCGATGCGCCTTCCAGTCGCCTTTCCAAAAATCGTAACCACCCAACCGCGACAGATACAGCGAATCCAGATGCGTGTCGATCGGATAGGCCAGCGCATGCACGGCCTCCAGCGTCCGCGCAACAGTCAGGTCTGCAGACTCCTGGGATGACACCGCACTCATGGACGCTCCGGCAATGACCCTGAAACACGCACGACTCACCGCGCCCTATGATCGTTGGAGCATAAAAGATGGCATCCGGAAAACGCGCTGAAAGCGCTGGATTCGACTGCATAAAACCTAATGGAACGGTTCCGGCAAGTCCATGGCCGCAGCGCTTTTTTGAGAGCGCATCCACAAGGCGACGTCGTGCTCATTGGCGTCGATGGGCAGCCGACCCTCTGCGTGGCGTCATCTGACCGCAGGATGCGCGCGTGTCATGGCATTGCCGTCGGCAACCGCAAGTGCGTGCAGCGACGGGATCGAGCCGGCGGCCTGACGTTGCCGCCGATACCCGCCTGCAGGTCGCTGAACTGCAGGCGCCGACAGTTTGCCGATACAAACCGATGCGTCGGTTCTATGCACCCGGCACGATTACGCCTCGGCGCGTACCCGGCGTGCCAGTTCGCTGATCAACGCGATGCCGGCAGTGAGCCCCACCATCGACAGGAATTGCGCGCGGGTGTCGGCCGAGGACGCCAGCAGCACGAAGATCACTGCCAGGATCGCCAACGCCAGCAGCGTCAGCACCGGATACCCACGCATGCGGAACGGCAAGGCGATACCGGCGCGGTCCGCGCGCGCACGCAGGATCAACTGCGACAGCAGCGAGATGGTCCACACCAGCAGGCAGGTGGCGCCCACAATATTGAGCAGCATCGGCAGCACCTTGCCCGGATACAGCAATTCCAGCACCGCCGCGGCAAAACCGAACAGCACGCTGGCGATCACCGCGACCAGCGGCACTTGCTGGCGGCTGGTGTTACCCAGCCAACGCGGCGCCTCACCGCGCTGGGCCAGCGAGAAGATCATGCGCGAGGCGCCGTAGAGATTGGCGTTGAGCGCCGACAACAGCGCCACCACCGCCACCAGCGTGATGCCGGTGGCCGCGCCGGGAATCCGCGCCACTTCCAGCACGGCGGCGAACGGCGAACTCAGCGCGGCGCTGGTCCACGGCACCACCGCCACGATGACGCTGATCGAGCCGATATAGAACACCAGGATGCGCCAGGCCACGGTGCGGATGGTGCGCGCCAGGCTGCGCCCGGGGTCGGCGGTTTCGGCTGCCGCCACCGCCACGATCTCGGTGCCGCCGAAGGCGAACACCACTACCAGTAATGCGGTGCCCACCCCGGCCAGGCCCTTGGGCGCGAACCCGCCGTGCTGGGTGAAATTGGACAGCCCCGGCGACGCCACGCCCGGCAGCAGGCCGGCCAGCAACGCGCAGCCGATCAACAGGAAGATCACGATGGCGATCACCTTGAGGATGGCGAACCAGAATTCGAATTCGCCAAAATTACGCACGCCCAGCAGGTTGATCACGGTGAAGCTGGCCATGAAGATCGACGCCAGCATCGGTACCGGCAATGCCGGCCAGACGGTGGCCAACAGGCTGGCCGCGCCCACCGCCTCGGCGGCGATCACCACCACGATCTGCAGCCACCACAGCCAGCCCACGGTGGCGCCGGCGGTCGGACCCATCGCATCGGCCGCGTACACCGAAAAAGCACCACTGGCCGGCTTGGCCGCAGCCATCTCGCCGAGCGCATTCATCACGATGATCACCAGCGCACCGGCAATCAGGTAGGACACCAACACGGCCGGGCCGGCCGCATGGATGCCCACCCCCGAGCCCAGGAACAACCCGGCGCCGATCGCCGTACCCAGGCCCATCATCATCAATTGCCGCGGTTTCAAGGCATGGCGCAATGCAGGCGCAGCGGTCTCAGCAACAGGATCGGTCGGAAGCGACATGGACGGGATCGGGAAGGTGGTAACGCGACACGATACCGCGTCGTGACGCCGACCGCGCCTCTTGACGAAGACGTCCAGGCCAGGCTGAAGCTGCGGCCGCGCTGTCGACAGCCGGCACTCCCAACCGAAGCGATTGCCCAAGGCCATGCCGGTGCGCGACGCGCGCGCGTCGTGCTGCAGTGCACACTGGCCGCAGGAGCAAGGCCGACGGCGGTACTGGCATTGCCAAGGCGACGCGACGCGCTGATCGGTCGTACGACAGGGCTGCAACGCGGCGACCTTGCCGAGCGTGCGCGCTCATCGAAGGCGGCCTGTGCACACTGTGATCTCGTACCGCGATAACTCGTCTGCGGCGCCATCCCACCAATCGTGTGGCGATACGCGGTCGTCATCGCCCTTCCCTCCTCCCGACGGCATGTCGCTGCGGCGCGCGGCTACGTCAGACACGTGCAGAAAGCGTTGCCTGCAACAGCGCTGCACATAAAAAATCCCCGGCATAGCCGGGGATCGGTGGATGCAACGCTACGCCGACGCTTACTCGGCCAGATTCTTGCCTGCACCCGCGGTGGCGATCACTTTGGCCTTGACCTGCGCGGCCGGCGTGACGGTGTAGATATAGCCCAGCGGCTCCGGGAACACCTTGGAGCTGACCCAGTTGGTGGCATTGGCGTAGGGCTTGCTGCCATCCGGCGTGCCCCAGGTGATGCCGCTGCCGACGTAGTTGTTGATCAGGTCCCAGTAGCCGATCTCGCTGCTGTCGCGCGAGGTCACCGGGTTCTTGATGTTCTCGAAGTAGTTGGACTCGATCTTGGCCACACCGCCCATGCGCACGTTGATGCCGGAGGTGCTGACGTTGTTGAAGTAGTTGTTATAGACGTGGCTCAGCCCGCGACGCTGCAACGGCACGCGCGAGTCCACGTTCTCGAAGCGGTTGTGGTGGTAGGTGGTGCGGGCGGCCGAGTTCTTGGTGTCGCTGTCGCTATAGCCGTTGAGCGCGACCTTTTGATAGTTGTAGACATAGTTGTAGGACACGGTGACGTGATTCACGCCCTTCTTCATGTCGATGCCGCCATCGAACGAGGCATCGCCGGCGCCGGAGCATTTGGTCAACGAGGCGAACACGGTGTTGTGGTCGACCCAGATCCTGGACGGTTCGCCAGTGGAATTGCCTTCCAGCGAAATCGAATCGGCATCTTCGCCGCCTTGCAGCAGGCCGATGGTCATGTTCTGGATGATCACGTTATGCGCGTCGCCCACCACGCGCACACCGAAGTTGGCCGCCGAGCCGTTGGCACCCTTGATGGTGACATCGCTCTTGTTCTTGATCTGCACGGTCTTGGCCGGCAGCTTCCACTGCGCGCAGACGTCCTTGATGGTGCCGAAGTCGAACTTGCCGGTGTAGTTGAGCACCAGCCCGCCAGTGCCGGAATAACTGTCGATCGCAGCCTGCATCGCTTCGAAGGTGGCCACGTTGATAGGTGTCTTGTTGCCGCCGCCGGTGGTGGCAGCGCCGTAGCCAACCGGGCCGGCGATGGCGCTTGCAGCGCAGGTGGACAGTGCGAGCGCGAGTGCGCCCTGGAGCATCTTGCTGGTCATGCAGCCTCTCCCAAAGAAGTCGATAGGCGATGCGCGACGTCTGCGTGATGGCAAGGACGTCGGCAAAGCAGTGCGTGGGGGCCGCATTCTTCGCGCGATTTAAAACATAAAACAATTATCCATCTTTGAAACTTTGACGCACCACGGTGTTCTCTTTGCGGGACATGCAAAAGAGACAGCAGGAGACACGCAGGACAGGACACTGCCGTGCGTGCAAATTGATACGTGATTGACGAGGTCCGGTTGCGTGCGAGAGTCGCTGCGTCAGCGTTGACTGCTGCACGGTTGCGCTGCTGCAACGCGTTGATTCAATCTGTCGTTGCAGTGCGATGCCGCGCACCGCACCTCGATGCTGTGCAGTGCGGCAGAGAGAGACGTCCCCGCAGCATCGATGCATCGCACCTGTCTTGTAGCGCTGAAGTGACGCGCACTTGCCGCAGATACGCCTCGCTGCTGCAAGTGCTGATGACATGCCTGCGCAAGCTGCGCAGTGTCAGATCAGACGATGCTCATGGCGATAACGGCCTTACGCAGCCACGTGTTGCATGCAGTACGCACGACCGACAGCGCGTGGATTGCGACCGCTATGACGCCGCAGTGGGTGCGGAAACCCTGCTTGATGCCCAATTGCGCCACAGGCAACGTCTTGAACGATCAGGGTGACGCACATCGCCGACTCACGCAGCCGATGTGTGGTCGAGCGCTGGCGCGGTGTTTTCACGCGGCAGGACGCGAGCGCGATGCACTGCACCACGCTCGCGCGAGAATGCGCGGCTTGCACACCGGTCGACGCGCGACAGCGACAACGCGACGCAGCAGGCAAGCTACCCACCAGTAGCGCCACGCCTTTACACAGCGCGAGTGATCGATCCCGACAGATGCGCAAGCTCGCCGCCCGGCCACGGCGTGTGGTCCTCGAGAAAATCGCCGACCAGACGCATGCAGGCAGCGCGTTCTTCCACGTGCGGCATATGGCTGGAATTGGCGAACACGTGCCATCGCGCATCCGGAATCAAGCGCGCGTACGGCTCGACGGTTTCCGGCGTGGCTTCGTCGTACTTGCCCGACAGCACCAGCGTGGGCGCCATGATGCGGTGCAGCCGCTCGATGATGCTCCAGTTGCGCAGACTGCCCACCACGTGGAATTCGGTTGGGCCATTCATGGCGTGATACACGGTGGGGTCGGCATCGATGGCGGCGAAGGTGCGCGCCACCTCATCCGGCCACGGCACCAGGCGGCACACATGCTGTGCGTAAAACACCTGGCTGGCCGCCCGATATTCCGGGTGATCCAGCGTGCCGGCCGCTTCGTGTTGGTCCAGCGCGCCCTGTATCTGCTCGGGCAGGCCAGCGCGCAGACGCAGTGCTGCCGCGCGCCACAAGCCCATCGACGCCGGCGAATTGGCGATCACCAACGCACGCAACCCGCTGGGCCGGCGCACCGCGTGCTCGGCGGCCAGCATCCCGCCCCACGACTGGCCCAGCAACGCGTATTGCGACAGGCCCAAGTGCTCGATCAGCGTCTGCAACTCGTCCAGAAACAGCCCGACCGTCCAGAACCCGGGATCCGCGTTGGGAAGATGGGTGGAGCGGCCATTGCCGAGCTGGTCGTAATGAATCACTGCACGGCCATTGCCGGCCAGGTCCTTGAAGCTGTCGACATAGTCGTGAGTGCAACCGGGCCCACCGTGCACCACCACCAGCGGGCAGGCATCGCTGCGCAGGTCGCCGCTGATGCGGTACCAGGTGCGATAGCCGCGGAATTGGACGTACCCCTCGGTGGACTGCATGACCTGCGCCTGTCTCGGCAATGATGAACGCCGAGCCTAGCGGGCAGCCGTGTCTGCGTTAACTGGCAAATCTCACAGGTTTGCAGCGGTTTCGGAGCCATCGCGTGGGTGGCTTGCGCGTTGGACACGCTGCGGATAAACGCCTATGAAGTACCGACGATTGCGCAGACCAATCGCAAATTCGATGTTCAAGGTCGACGACTATCGACCACATCGCTGCAACTGCTGCGATGCGCAGCGTGACCAGGTCTTCAGCATCACGCACTGCGCCGCAGGCGCGTGCCCTGCTAGCAGTCGGTCGTCGTACCTCAGCCTGCGCAACACAGCGCTGGCCATTGGAAGCGTCGATCGCCAAGCATCGATGTGCGGTGTGCACTCAATGCCACAAGCAGCCACCGCAACGTACTTAAGGCTCCAGCAATCGGTAGTGCATCCCGCGCACCACCGCCTCGACACGATTGCGCGCGCCCAGTTTGCGCGCGGCCGAATTCAGATGCAGGTTGACCGTGGCGGTGGACCGATTGAGCGCGGCGGCGATGCTCTTGGCGGTCAGCCCCTTGGCCGAATACTGCAGGCATTCGCGCTCGCGCCGGGTCAGGGCGATGTGGTGGCAGCGTCGCTCCTGCGGGTCCAGCAGTTCCTGTGCGCGCGCCTGGAACACATGCGCAAGCAGCAAGAACGGAGCAAGCTGTGCTTCGGCCAGGCGCGGCGCTTCGGCGGCACTCGCATCGACCGCGCCACTGAACGTGGCAAACGCCCCGCCTGGCAGATGCAGCGGCACGGTGACACCGGTACCCATGCCGCTATCGCACAGATAGCGCGTCACCTGGCGGTGCTGCGCACCGACGTATTCCACCCCGGGCCGGTTGCCATCGGTGCGGTACGACCACACGAAGGGCGTGGTGCGTTGCGTGGCACGCTGCTGAACGGGGTCATGTTGGTAGTAACCGTGCTCGCACCAAACATGTTGCATATCGCCGGGCGCATTGCGCTGCATGAACACGCTCGGGGTAATCAGCGCGCCTTCCATGCTCAGCGGCACCGGCGCGTAGTCGTATACCAGCGACTGGAAGCCCAACACGCACACGTCGCCGAACACCCGATCCAGACAGGCGTTGAGCGTACGCAGTGCCTGCAGATCGCGGCCCAGGCTGGCCAGAGTGTCGAACATGGGGGTCCTTCGGAGCGGTTGACGCCTCTGCTGGATGACATCCAGCACGGAAAACCTAGCACTTTTACCAATGGATGGGCTTGCCGGCCACATTATCGTCACAATGCCGGTCACATAGCTGCAGGGCAGCATCGGCTTTCCGGACCGCGCGCCTGCGCTGAACCTGCCTTCCTTACAACGGACACTTGCATGACCGAGACACCACGCCGCGACGATGCGGCAGAGCTGCAACGCTTTGGCTACGCGCAGGAACTCAAGCGCCAGCTCACGCTGAAGGATCTGCTGATCTACGGCCTGGTGTTCATGGTGCCGACCGCGCCGTTCTCGATCTTCGGCGGGGTGTTCGACATCAGCGCGGGGATGGTGCCGCTGGTGTATCTGGTCGGCTTCGTGGCGATGCTGTTCACCGCCTTGAGCTATCAGCAGATGTCGCAGGCGTTTCCGGTGGCCGGCTCGGTCTATGCGTACGTCGGCCGTGGATTAAGCAGCGGTATGGGTTTTCTGGCCGGTTGGGCGATCCTGCTCGATTACCTGCTGGTACCCACTTTGCTCTACGTGGTTGGCGCCAATGCCATGCACAACGTGTTGCCGGCGGTGCCGCAGCCGGCATGGATCGCGTTCTTCGTGGTGCTCAATACCGTGGTCAATCTGCGCGGCATCGAAACGACGGCGCGGGCGAATCGGTTCTTCTTGTTTGCGCAGCTGGTGGTGCTGGCGGTGTTCGTGGTGCTGGCAACGCTGGCGATCCAGCGCGGCGTCAACGGTGCGCACTGGAACCTGCGCCCGTTCTACAACCCGCAGGCGTTTTCGCCGCAGCTGATCTTCAGCGCACTGTCGGTGGCGGTGGTGTCGTTTCTGGGCTTCGATGCGATCTCCACGCTGTCGGAAGAAGCGCGTGGCGGTAACCGCGTGGTAGGCCGCGCCACCTTGCTGGCCTTGGTGCTGGTGGCGGGCCTGTTTGTGCTGCAGACCTGGCTGGCCGCGTTGCTGCAACCGACGCTGCAGCGTTACCCAAGCGCGCAGGCATCCAACGATGCGTTCTTCGAGATCGGCCGGCTGATTGCCGGGCCGTGGTTGCAGATCGTCATTGCACTGACGGTAGCCATCAGTGCGGCAATCGCCAATTCATTGGTGGCGCAAGCGGCAACCTCGCGGCTGTTGTTCGCCATGGCGCGCGACCGCCAGTTGCCGGCGTTTCTGCGCTACATCCATCCACGCACCGGCGTGCCGCAGCGCGCCATCCTGCTGGTGGCGGCGTTGAGCATGGTGCTGGGCGAGGTATTCGTCGGCCAAATTGCGCTGCTGTCCTCGCTGTGCAACGTCGGCGCGCTGACTGCATTCGTACTGCTGCATCTCGCCGTGCTCTGGCGCTTCCGCAACCAGGGCCGGATCGTGTTGCATGGCGTAGTGCCGCTGATCGGCATCGTGATCCTGGCCTATGTGTTGATCAACGCCGACCGGCATGCGCAGCTGGGCGGCAGCGCATGGATGGTGGTGGGGCTGGGCGTGTTGGCGTTCCTGAAACTCAGTGGCCGCTCCACCGAGTTCCGCGCCAGCGACGCACTGAAATAGCGCTTCGCGCATGGCGTTGAGCGCATGCACTGTGCGATTGCCACCGTGCACTGCGTGCGCGCTACAGTGCGCGCGTCTGCTGCAGCCATCACCGCCCGCTCGAACGCCACAGGCCGTGCTGCATTCGTCGGGCGCGTATCTTGCGTCGACCTGCGGAGTCCCGTAGCCAGTCTCCCTAACGTGCTGCCCCAACAGCGCTGTGCACGCACGCGTGCACGTGCGCGTAAGTACATGCGCGCCGACGCTGCCATGTTCATCGCACATGCGACGCAACGCATCGATGTGCGCAAAAGCTATTGTATTTTTATTGATCGCCCATCTCTGAACGAGATTTTCAGCACATATTCAGTTGTAAACATTCGCTAGTCTCGTTCCGCGCCAACGATGGCGCCGCAGGGTGTGGCCCCCGCCACAGCCTGCCGTTCCCTGACGAGAAGGACTACCCATGAATCGCAAGAATGCGTTGTACCTCGCGCTGCTCTCTGCTGTGTCCGGCGTTGCGCTGGCTGCGCCACCCACCGAGATGGATGCCGCACCGGTGAGCAGCGCGCCGCAGGCGGCCAAGCTCGGCGCGGCGACCTTGCAGTCGGCTAGCCTGCGCGGCGGCATCATGCCCACGCGCGTGGCGCAACTGGCTGCACCGAGCAGCAAGGAACTCAGCGCCGTGCGTGAGCGCCGCATTGCGCAGGTCAAGCATGGGCAGCCGCTGCAGATCGGCTTTTCGCGCGCGGTGGCGCAGCCGTTGGTCAACCTGGCCAAGCTCGATTGGCAGATGGCCGGCGACGGCTCACGTGTTGCGACCTTGAAGCTGGGCTCCGCGCAGGCGGCATCGTTGCGTGCGGCGTTGGTGCTGCGTGGCGCCGGCGCAAAACCGGGCGACCCGTCCAGGGTGACGCTGCGTTTTGCCGGCGACGACGGCCGCGTGTTCGAACAATCCGGCGCCAGCTTCGTCGGCACCGGCGATGCCATCGGCTGGTCACCGACAGTGAGCGGCGAAAACCTGCTGGTCGAGCTGTCGCTGCCGGCAGGCCTGTACCCGGAGAACTTCAGCCTCAGCGTTCCGCAGCTGTCGCATCTGGATATCAGCCCCACCGCCAGCCCGCGCGACATGATGACCATTGCCATCGGCGAGAGCGATTCCTGCCAGAACGACATCGTCTGCCGCGCCAATCCCACCGCCGGCTTCACCAGCGCCGCGAAGGCGGTGGCACGCATGGTGTTCACCACCAGCCAGGGCTCGTTCCTGTGCACGGGCACCCTGCTCAACAACACCAACACGCCCAAGCGCAATCTGTTCTGGACTGCGGCGCACTGCATCAGCACGCAGACGGTGGCCAATACCTTGCAGACGTACTGGTTCTACGACGCGGCTAGCTGCAATGGCAACACGGCCAGCGCGCAGGCGACCACGCTCAGCGGCGGCGCATTCCTGCGCCATGCCAATACCACGCGCGACACCGCGCTGCTGGAACTGAAGACCGCACCGCCGAGCGGCGCGTTCTATGCCGCCTGGAACAGCGCGGCGATCGGTGCCACCAGCACTTCGATCGTTGGCATCCATCACCCCGCAGGTGACGTCAAGAAATACTCGCTGGGCACGGTCAATGGCCTTAACACCTCCATCGACGGCAAGACGCCGCTGTACCGCGTGGTCTGGAACGATGGCGTCACCGAAGGCGGTTCGTCCGGCTCGGGGTTGTTCACCATCGCCAGTGGCGGTGCGTATCAACTGCGCGGCGGCCTGTATGGCGGCTATTCGTATTGCACGGCGCAGACCGATCCGGATTACTACTCGCGCTTCTCCGACGTGTATTCGTCGATCTCGACGTTCTTCGGGCAGTAAGCGTCCAGGCGTTATCGAGCAAGGCGTGGCAGGCGTTAGATCGCCTGCCACGCGTTTGCAGGACACGGGTTGGCGCGTTTCGACCTTGAGCGACCGATTGGTCTACTGCGCACCCGTCGGGCGGGCATGGCCGGTTCCCAACATTCTCATGGACCACTTGTAGACTCCGTTTCCTGAGCGCCGTCCACACGCGCCGGACGACTGATCGCCACGCTTTGTGAGCCGCTGCTGGACGCGAAGCAGTGCTCCGCACAGCCGCCTGCATGATCGATGTATGAGGCGTTTTGTCTGGCGCAGTTACGGCAACGCGGTGATGCGCTCACGCGATGGGTCGTTCCACAACTGTTGCTTGCTGAGATCGTTCAACAGCGTGGTCGCGCTGCTGTTGCCGGTGCGATGGGTGTACAGAATCCAGTTCGGCAGACCCGGGAACGCGCGGCTCGCTTCGATCGCGCGAGCGCCCTGAAAACGCATCAACCGATACACCCAGAACGTATGCCAGCGACGGTCGCGGGTCGCAGCCGGGTTGGCGGTGATTACCGACAGCTGCAGCAACGCACAACCGCGACGGCGTGGCACGCGCCGGTAATCATCGGGTGTGGGTTCGTGCGTGGGCACACGCAAGGCGCGGTAGCGATCGCCCTGCGACACCACCACGGTGCGCCACGCATTGCCGCCGGCCAGACCAACGCCGCCACTGCCCAGGGTCACCACGTAATCCGGACGACGGTCGCCATTGAGATCCACGCGCTCCACGCCATGAAAACCAAGCAGCCCGCCACCCAATTCGACCGGTGGCAGCAGCAGGCGTCCGGCTGCGTCCTGCACCTGCAACATCGGCGCTGTGCCGCGGTTGTCCACGGCGAGCACGGTGTTTGCATCGCGAAAATGGGTCACGCCCTCCCACTGCACTTTGCCTTCTACGGCGGGTAGTGAGTCCACTTTGCACTCGGAGCCAACGGGCGGCCGCGACCAGGGCGGATACTGCGGATGCCAGGCCTGCGCCTGCGCCGACAACAGCAACGTCAGCACTGCGAGACGGCATGCGTAGCGACCGCGCTCGCGCCGTCTCGTGTTGTTGCGCACATCCATGGCGGCGACGCTCTTGTTCCGATGATGCCGCACTATGCGGACTCGCCTGCATGGCGGCAAGCGTGTGCGGCGCTGCCAAGGCAGTGCGGGTGCCAGGCTGGATTGCGCTGCATAACAGGACGTTGGACCCACCTGCTTCGGAGACCGACTGGCCTCGCGGAGATGCCACCACGCACAATCCCCGGCAGTCCATGTGATCGTATGCTGCGGTGCCTGCGCAGCCATCTCTGCGGCGATGCGGCGCACACTGGTGCCACGCCAAGCGCAGCGTACGTCAAGCGAGCAAAGCGCATGGCAATCCTGCAGACTGCCAACACTTCGATCGCCAGGACTGGCATGCCGTTTCCCCATCGCTGTCGCCATGCTGTCACCGCTGCGCTGCTTGTCGCAGTGTCCACTGTCTCCACTGCCGCGATGGCGGCGACGCCGGCCGCCGCGGAAGACGTCAAGGCCTACGCACTGCAGCTGTGCCTGGAGCAGAACTACCAACGCAGCGGCCGGCTGGAACCCGACCAACTGCGCGACCGCTCGTATCTGCTCACCACCTACGCGCTGGACAATGCCAGCCCTGGCGCCACCGGGCGATTGCAGGCCTTTGTCGCGCAACAGACGGCGAACTATCACCGTGGCGAGGTGCCGATGAAGGACGAAGCACGGCGCGGTCCGTTCACCACCATCTTTGCGCAATGCATGGCGTTCTATCACTCACCCGCGCTACGCGACTTTGTAGCGAAACAACGCTGAGTCTTACCGGAGCGACGTGTTTCGATCGCTGCCGACATCCTGCCCCCCGATGATCCCGGAACCGCGATGACCAGTTTCACCAATCTCCGCAGCCGCCGCGGTGCGCTCAAGATCGCACTCGGTGCCGGCGCATTGCTGGTAACAGGCCAACTCGCCGCCGGTGCCCGCAAGGCGCATGCGACCGACGGTGCGGCACCTGCACCCTTTCCGGCCAAGGGCAGCGTGCTGGTGCTGCTCGGCACCAAGGGCGGGCCAACGCCCTCGCCGCTGCGTACGGCGGCAGCCAATGCACTGGTGATCGACGGGCAGCCGTACCTGATCGATTGCGGCAACGGTGTCGCCCAACAGCTGGCCAAGGCCGGCATCCGCCTCCCCGCGCTGCGCGATATCTTCCTGACCCACCATCATTCCGATCACAACGCCGACCTGCTCACTGTGGTGTGGCTGGCCTGGGCCAGTGGCTTGCAGACGCCAGTGCATCTGTATGGGCCACCGGGCATCGGCAAGATGGTGGATGCGTTCGTCGAAATGCATGCCATCGACATCGAGGCGCGTATCCGCGAGGAAGGTCGCCCGCCGTTCAAGCAGCTCATCCACGTGCACGAGTTCGACCATGCCGGCACCGTGTTGCAGAACGATCAGGTCACGGTGACGGCCACGCTGGTGGACCACTACACGCTCAAACCGGCGTTCGCCTATCGCTTCCAGGCACGCGACCGCACAGTGGTGTTCTCCGGAGACACGCGCTACCTACCGGCGCTGGCTGCATTCGCTCGAGACACCGACATCCTGGTGCATGAGGTGATGTATCTGCCTGCGCTGGAAAAGATGCTCAAGACCAACGACAACGCCCCCACCTTGTTGGACCATCTGCTCAAGAGCCATTCCACCAGCGAAGAGGTCGGACGGATCGCCGCCGCGGCCAATGCCAAGATGCTGGTGCTCAATCACTTCGTGCCTGGCGGCGACCCCAGCATCACCGATGCGATGTGGAGCGAAGGCGCGCGCAAGCACTACGCCGGGCCGATCGTGGTCGGCGCCGATCTGATGCGGCTGTAGCCGGCGGAACTACACTATGCGTCAAAACAATGTTGCGCAGACTTTAGAATAAATCCAAAATTTGAAAGATCGAACAAGTCAAATTTCATCATTTTAGCTACGCGTTGCAGGGCATTTCGCAGGCCAAAATAATGTCGCAAGATATGGAACCACCCGTTGATCCAATGCAGGAAAATCGCCGTCTGCGCGCGTCGATGGAGCGCATGCGCTCTAACCAGCGGCTTGCTCGCAGCGGTGTACTGATCGCAATGTTCGCCGGCATAGCGTTTTTTCAAGTCCGACATTTAGAGCGGCTAACAAAACGTAGCGAGCAGTCGTCAGGTGGGTGTGGACGGCGCGGAGGAACCGGAGTGTACGGGTGGTACATGCCGATTCCGAGCACCGGCCGCGCCCGCCTGGCGGCTGCACAGTAGTTTTGTTAGCGGCTCTTATTCAAAGACAACGCGTTACTGCTGATTGGCGTACTTCTGTCGACGGTGAGCGGCATCATTATCGTACTAACGGCGCTACCATTTCTGCGCAGCCCCTGCCCAGAATGCAAGCGTTCCTATCATGGTCCAGCAGCACTGCTACGCTCGGCGGAGCAGCCAGCACCTTGCAGGCATTGTGGCTTCCAGATCAATCAGCACGTTTCCCGTTACTCCTGAAACGCAGTGCACCTAATCGCCTTCATGTCGTGATCTTTGGCTGGAGCACGCAGGCATCTCAAGGTGTGGGGAACAAGCAACTAAATATCCTTACATAGCCACCCGCCTGCGCCCACCCCACAGCTGCTCGTCAGCCTTGCAATAGCGCTCGATAAACTCCTGCTGCGACGGCATCTTTTCCACCACGCGTTGGATCGGCTGCGCAATGCCATCCAGCAGGCGGCGCAGATCGTTGTCGGACAACGCCGCTGCCAGCGGATGATGCTGCAGCGGCACGATGCCCTGTCCCAGCAGTACATGCGTCCAGGAGTCCACGCGAAACAGTTCGTCGGTGCCTTGCCAGGCATGCGCGCGCTCGCGCCAGGCACGCAGACGCAGGCGCAGCGAGTCGGGCAGTTCCATGTCGCGACACTGCTGCCACAGCGGCTCGTCGCGCTGGGTAGCGTGGTAGTGCAAGGTGACGAAATCGCGCACGTGCTTCATCTCGGCGCGGCTGATGTCGTTGAACACATCGACCTGCGACGGCGCGATGCCATCGGCCGGAAACAGCGTAATCAACCGCACCACCGCGGCAATGGTGAGATGGATGCTGGTGGATTCCAACGGCTCGATAAAGCCGCTGGCCAGGCCGAGCGAGACCACATTCTTGTTCCAGGCCTTGAGCCGTCGCCCGGTGCGGAACGGCACCAGCCACGGCTCCTTGACCGGGGTTGCGGCCGTGTCGCGCAGCAGCTTGGCCTGCGCCTCGTCATCGGACATGTGCTGGCTGGAAAACACCAGCCCGTTGCCAACGCGATGCTGCAACGGAATATGCCAGCGCCAGCCCGCCTCATGTGCGATGGCGCGCGTATACGGCACCGGTGGCCCTACTGCTTCGGTCTGCACCGCCACCGCGCGGTCGCACGGCAGCCAGTGGCTCCAGTCTTCGTAGCCGGTGTGCAGCGTCTGCTCGATCAACAGGCCGCGGAAGCCCGTGCAATCGATGAACAGGTCGCCTTCGATCACCTGCCCGTCCTCCAGCACCAGCGCGGCCACATCGCCGCTATCCGGCTGCAACGTCACCTGCTGGATCTTGCCCTCGACACGCGTGACCCCGTGCGCTTCGCTGCGCGTGCGCAGAAACCGCGCGTACAACGCCGCGTCCAGGTGGTAGGCATAGTTGACGGCCGGCTCGCGTGGCAACGCGAAGCGGTTCACCCGCGAGGCCACGGTTTCCAGGCAGTAATCACCGAACGCACCAGGCATGCCGCGGCGCTGACTTTCCAGCCATAGATGATGGAAGGCGCACACCAGCGTGCTCTGGCCGGTAATGCCGAAGGGGTGGATATAGCGCTCGCCCTGCCGGCGCCAATGCTCGAACGAGATCGACAGCTTGAAGGTGCCGGCGACCGCACGCAGAAACTCCTGTTCCTCGATCTGCAAAAACCGATGGAAGGTGCGGATGGGCGGCACCGTGGATTCGCCCACCCCCACGGTGGCGATCTGATCGGACTCGACCAGGGTGATGTCCAGCAAGTCGCGAAATTGATGCGACAACGCACAGGCCGCGATCCAGCCGGCGGTGCCGCCCCCGGCGATGACAACCTTGCGAATCCTGGCCTGGTGCACGGCGTTTTCCTGTCAGTGGGAGCACAACACGATGGAGGCGATCAGCGATTGAGCTTGCCGATCAGCATGGCGCGCAGCTGGCGCGCGAGTGTGGGGTCGATCGGGCCCAGCACCTGGCGCGCGTGCTCGGGCAGATGTTCGCCGGCACGCTCGGCAGGGCCGAACACGTAGTAATCGAACAACGCACGCCAGGCGGCCTTTTCCGACGCCGGGCGGTCGCGGATGGCCCACAGCGCGTGATACAGCGCCTGCATCGGTGCAGGCAGCTGCGCAGGCGCCGTGCTCCACCAATAATTGACCAGGACATTGAACGGTTGCAGCGACTGCACGTGGTGCCACCACATGCTGGGGATGAAAATCGCATCGCCCGGCTCCAGCACCGCCGTGCGTGCCTGCGACAACGCATCGGCCATGCGCGGATAGCGCGCAAGATCCGGATTGGCCACATCCACCATGCTCACCACCTGCCCGCCCGGCGTGGGCTCCAGCGGGCCCGGATACAGATTGGCCACCTGCTCGGGCGCAAACAGCGTGAAGCGCCGCTGGCCTACCGCGCACACCGCAACGTTATTGGGCGCATCGAAATGGCAGGAGGCGATGACCCGGTTGCCGATCCAGATGCTGGGCGGCACGGCGTTGCCGTCTGCGCTGACATCCAGCGCATTGCCTGCCGCAAAACCCGACAGGTGCGCATCGATCGGCAACGAGGCCAGGTAATACGTGGGCGGCTGCGGATCGTCCAGATGCGCGTCGATTGCATCCAGCAGCGCGCTCAAGCTGCCGCGCTGCACCTCGAAGTTGAGATCGCTGCAATCGTCGCGATAGAACGGCCTACCGCCGATGTCCGGAGCGCCATACGAATACTGCAGTGCCAGGCCGGTATCCATGCCGCGCAACTGCGCCATGGCCTGCGACGTACCACGCTGCGCTGCCTGCACCAGCGCCCAGTCGCGCGCCACCCCGCGCAGCACCAGCGGCTGCGCAGCCGCGCACAACTGTGCCAGCAATGCCGCATCCGGCTGGCAGTCGCTGCGCTCGGGCAGCGGGGCGATCGATGACAGTGCGCGCATGCGATCAGGCGTGTGCTGCGGCTGCCGCAGCGGTCTGCGCGTGCTGGAGCCGGCGCTGTTTTTCGCCCATCAGCCGGCGCAGGTTGTACTGCGAGGCCAGCATCAGGAAGGCACCCTCCAGATACCCGGCGTGATGCAACTGCTGCAGGGCGGCACCATCCAGCGCAGCCAATCGCTCGCGGTCGATGCTGTGCAACCCTTCCAGGTGCACGCCATGGCTATCGTCGAGCACCATATCCAGCTTCACAGGTTGAATCAGGCCCAGCGCATCGAATGCCGCGCACATCGCCTGCACCGCATCCATGCCGTCACGGATGCCGCGCAACACGCTGATGATGTGCTCCAGATACGCGCTGTGCCCGCCCTGCGGCAGAAACACCGGTTCGCCGTCGGCGCGACTGATGCGCGGGTGCTCCAGGTCGACATGAATCACCGGCTCCTGCACCAGCGCGCCATCGATACGCTGCTCCTGAAACCCGATCAAAAATGGCCCCTTGGCGACGATGCCCGGCAGGTAACCGGCATTCCAGCGGCCGTCTTGCAGAAACAGGTTTTCGTCGGGCGCAAAGCCCAGCAATGCCACCGACTGATAGGCGCCGGTGGCCGCATCCTTGCGAAAGAACAGCGGGTATTCGCGTTGCAGCTCGGCGTACTCGGTGACGAACGCCGGCACAAAGCCCACCGCATCGCCAAATTCGGCACCAAAGCGCAGAATCACGCGCAGATCGTGGTGCGCCACATTGTTGAGCACTGCATATCGCGACATCTAAGGCTCCAGCAGTGGCCGGCGATGGGCACTGCACTGGTCGGGGAATCGATCACGCGACGGCATGCCGCGCCTGCTGCCCGCGAGCATTGCCAAAAAGTGCGAAGCCGGCAAGCGGCAGAGCAGCATGCGCTGGCGGAAGGCAGACGAAGATGTGTCGATTGGCGGACACGTCATCCGTCCGCCGGTTTCACTTCGATGACGCAGCGCACCTGTGCCGCCTGTTGCGCTCGCCTGGGATATCGCTGCCGGATGACGCATGCAGCCTGTGTGGCTGGCGCCGCAGCGTCTCGCACGCACATCCCACTGACACAGTCGCAAGCGCCGACCGCGCAAAGGCAATCTGCGCGGCAGCCGGCGTGCACCAAGGCACACACCGGCTGCGCGTCTGCAACGTCCTGACGTCAGAACGTCAACCCGTGCGCTTCACTCAGAACGCGTAACGCACGCCCAGCGTGTAGCGCGGCTGCTGGTCGATCAGGCGGATCATCTGCTTGTCCGAGCGTCCATGCCACCGCACGTCTTCGCCGGTCAGGTTGATCGCCTCAAAGCCCACCGACAGCTGCTTGCTGAAGCTGTAGCTCAAGCTCAGGTCCCATTGCTGGTAGGCCTCCACGTAGTACGGATTGCGGTTGGCGCCGTCCTGGTTGGCGGCGATCAGATACTCGTCACGCCAGTTCCAGGCCAGACGCGCGCTCCAACCGTACTTTTCGTACATCAGCATCACGTTGGCGGTATCGCTCAAACCGAGCAGTGCGAACTGGTCGCGGTCGATCACCGTGTTGTCGAAGCCCACATCGCCCTCGACGATGGTGTAGTTGGCATAGATACCGAAGCCAGTGCTGTCGAAGAAATACTGCCCGCCCAGTTCCCAGCCATGGATGTTGGCCTTGTCCTGATTGACCGGCCGCGACACATCGAATTGATACAGCGGGTCGGAAGCATTGCCGACGATGTCGTACGCATTCTCCAGAGCAAGACTCTGCGCAGAGCTGCCGTTATAGGCGGCCAATCCACCGGTCGCCGCAGCGTTGCGCAACAGCGCCATCGCTGCGAACAGCGAGGTATCGTTGGCCGAGCAGGCGGCCGCTGCGTCATTGCCGGCCGCGCCAACCTGCGCTGCGCAGGCACCGCTTTGCAGGAACGCCAGCGCGGACTGCGCGTCCGGTCCCGAGGTGGGATCTCGCAGCCCGTACAGCGATTCGCGCGACACCGTGTTGCCGATGAAATTGCTGACGCGCTTGTTCCAGAACGTGGCCGAGACATAGCTGGCATCGGCGAAGTACCACTCTAGCGCCAGATCGAGATTGTCCGATTCCAGCGGATCCAGCGTCGGGTTCTGCGAGCTGCCGGAGGCACGGGTGGAAGGGTTGATCAGGATCGAGCCGCTCGGTGTATTCGGCGTCGGCCCGGCGATCAGGTTGTTATAAGGCGCACGCGCGATCGTCTGGCCGAACGACGCGCGGCCTTTCAGCTGATCGGTGATGTCGATGCTGAAATCGAGATTGGGCAGGATGTAGTTGTAGCTGGTCTTTTCGCTGAAGGGCTGCTGCTCGGTGGAGCGCAGCAGCTGGAAGTCGTTGTTGGCCTGCCAGAGCAACGCAGTGGGCGTGGCCACCTGCGAGGTGGATTCCACATCGGTCCGCTCGTAGCGCAAGCCCAGTCGCGTATTGGTGGTCATGCCGGAGATGTCTCCCTTCAGTTCCAACTGCACATAGGCGGCGCGGGTCTTCTCTTCCACCTGGTTGTCGGCGCTGTACTGCGGGTTGTAGCGGGTGGTGGCGCCATACTGGCTACCGCCCCACAGGGCCAGCTGGTCGGCATCGCCACGCCAGGCATTGGGCGCCGCACCGTTGGCGTTGAAGTCCTTGAACATGCCGGTGATGCTCACCGGGCGCAACAACGCCTGCATGCCGGGCTCGTTGCCGGCATTGGCCACGCCCCAATCGCCGAGTGTCGAATAGGTGTCGCTGGTCAGCCGGTTCATGGTGGTGTTGGCCGTACTCACACCGAACTGGAAGCGCCCGTCGTCGAAGTCGAAAGTGCCATCCATGCGCCCCTCTTTGATCTCGGTCACCTGCGATTGGTAGTAGATGCGCAGCACCTGCGAGCCGAGTTCGGCGGGGGTGAAGTCCGGATTGACCACACCGTTGGTGCCGGCCAGGGAATCGGCAGCGGTGGGATACCAGGTGCGTGCGCCGATCGGCAACGAATTGTTGAACGAAAGCTCCTGCCCCCATTGACCGCCACAGGACGGGCCGTTGACGCAGTTATTGGTGCCGGCGAAGCTGAAGTACGTGGCACTGCCGCCGGTGGTCGGGTCGTTGGGCATGCTCTTGGTTTTCGAGTTATGCGCATCGAAGGACAATTGGAAACGGTCGCTCACCTGCCAATCGGCATTGAAGCCGAGCGAGCCGAGCGTGTACTTCTGCTCGTTACGCTGCTGCTCCATGCCGAAGTCCTTGGCACCGTTGGGCACATCGCGCAGATACACCGGCGTTGCCACCGCCTGGCCAGTATCGAAGGTCAGATCGGTGAAGCTGTTGGCGCGTTGCAGCCAGATGCCCTGTTCGCCGCGTTCTTCGCGGATTTCATTGGACGAGTAGGTGTAATCCAGGGTCAGGGTGAGGCTGTCGCTCGGGGCGAATTGCACCACCGCCTGGCCGTTCATGCGCTCGCGCTGGAAGTCGGCGAAGGCATAACGCAGGTCGTTCGGCATGCCGTAGAGCTGGCCGATCTGCGGTGCGTTGGTCACGACCGCGCCCGGACGCAAGGCCGGATCCGTGCCTGTCCAGGGCTGGATATTCCAGGTGTTTTCGGTGGCCTGCACCGAACCGCCATGACGCTTCTGGTAGCTGGCGCTCAGGCCGATACCCAAGGTCTTGTCCGGGTTGGTGTAGCTGAAGATGCCCGACACTTCCGGGGTCAGCGAATCGCCGAACGGCTGCGAGCGGTCGGACACCATCTTGGCGCCGGCATTGGCCACCACGCCCTCGTGATTGAACGGCTTGTCGGTCTGGATGTTGATCGTGGCGCCGATACCGCCGCTGGGCGCGGTGGCGCGGCTGGTCTTGAACACCTCGATGCCGGTGATGGCTTCGGAGGCGAGCTGGGCGAAGTTGAACGCACGCGTGCCCACATCCACGCCACCGATCGGCGTCTGCCCGGGCGCACCGAAGGCGTCGGCACCGGGAATCAGGCGGCCATTGAGCGTGACCGTATTGAATTGCGGACCGAAGCCGCGTGCGGTGACCTGCGCACCTTCGCCATCGCGGCGTTCGATCGAGATGCCGGTGATGCGTTGCAGCGACTCGGCCAGGTTGGTGTCCGGAAACTTGCCGATATCTTCGGCGCTGATCGCATCCACCACACCGGCGGCATCGCGCTTGATGCCCATCGATTGGTCCAGGCTGCTGCGGATACCGGTGACGTTGACGGTATCGAGCGTGGTGGCGGCGTCGCTGCTGGACCGCGGCGCGGGTGTCGGCGGCGCGACGTCCTGCGCAAACGCGGGATTGATGACCAACAGGCCGCCAACGAAGGTGAACATGGCCTTCGACTTGAAGCTGTTCAACGTACGACGCATCGATGTGTCCTCGGGAGTGGAGTCCAACCGCCTACGGCCGATGTCGCGGCATGCGACACGGCGAAGTCATGACCACCGCCCGGTAGGCGATGGAACAGCACTGCTGTGAATAAGGTCCCCTAGCGCGCATGCCACCGATCGCCCCTTCGATCCTCGGCCTGCGTTGTGCGTTGCATGCCTGCAGCTGACAGCGCCGACACAGGTGGTGTCGGTGACAGCTGCGCAACGCATGCCATGCACGGCGTGCCGGCCAGTGATAGCGCTAACACGCCACGCAGCCTAGTCAGGCGATAAAGCGCTTGTCACCGTGCGTTGCAGCATAGTGATGGGCACGCACTGTTACAGCCGATACGGCAGCCGCTTGAGCCCGCATGCAGTCTTCAATGGCAGTGCGGCTGTAAGCGTTATCATCGGATTGCGCAAAAACCGGCAGCAGGCGCAGCGAAACTTGCACAATCAAACTGCCGCAACAGCGTCGCGCAAGGCGACTGCGCAAACGGCGCATCGACGACAACGTGATTGCGTCAAATGCGCGATGCACACGATGGCCATGCAGTGATGGCGACCGATGGTGTGGCGCTGGACATCAGTGCAGCGTTGACGGATGCATAAAGAAAAAACGGCGCAATCTTCGCAATCGATTGCGCCGTGTAGCGCGGTTGCCGCGCGCGTCAAGTGCGCGCATCGGTCAGCGGGGTCGTCAGCCCGCGCGCGCTGGCGACGGTCAGCCGATCACATCCACGCGATCGTCGCTGCGGTCGGCATCCGGCAGCGCATGATCCGGGTCCAGAGTCACGTGCAGCACTTTCTGCGTGGTGGGCAGCGTCAACGTCGGGGCGGTGTTCTGCAGCCAGGTCTCCACCGGCACGCGACGGTCCAGGTGGCTGCCGTCGGCCAGATCCACGCGCACGGTGACCGGCATCACCAGCTTCTGCCGGCTACGCAGAGTGAGCTGCAGCCCCTTGGCCGGGTCGTGATCGACGTACTGCGCGCGGGCGATGCCCATGTCCAGCTGCCAGTTATTGAAATACCAGCCGCGCCACCACCAGCTCAGGTCTTCACCGCTTTCGCTTTCCATCAACCGGAAAAAATCCGAAGGCGTGGGATGTTCGTAAGCCCAGGTGGCGATGTATTTGCGAAACGCTGGATCGAAGCGCTCCGGCCCCAGAATCTGCTCGCGCAGCAACACCAACCCCAACGCGCCTTTGAAATAGGTCAGCGGATGACGGTAGGTTTCGCTGGTGGCATCGGCGATATCCATCAAGGTGGGCGCCGTGCGGTCCGCCAGCAACGGCAGGATTTCATCGACCGGGTTTCCGCCCTTGGGCGCATATTCCGAGTCGCGCTTGGGCGCGTATTCGCCCTTGTTGAAGGCATCCGATGCGTACACATCGATGAAGGTATTGAAGCCTTCGTCCATGAAGGCATGGCGGCGTTCGTTGGAGCCGACGATCATCGGGAACCAGGTGTGGCCGATCTCGTGGGCAGTGATCCAGAACAGGTCCTTGCCGCCGTCTTCGAAGCCATCGAAGACGATGCCCGGATACTCCATACCCGCGCCATAGCCGCCCAGGTTGATCGCAGCCGGCCACGGGTACGCATACCACTGGGAAAAATGTTCGATCGCACCTTTGACGTATTCGGTGGAGCGGTTCCATTTATCCGCGCCCACACCTTCCAACGGGTAGACCGACATCGCCAGCGACTGCTGGCCGCCCGGCAGGTTGATGCGTGCGGCATCCCAGACGAACGCAGGCGATGCGGCAAACGCGACATCGCGCGTGTGCTCCATATGGAAGCGCCAGGTGCGCGTGCCATTGCCTGCCGGCGCCGCTGCGCGTGCGGCGACCTCTGCAGGCGTGCGGATCAGCACCGTGCGGTCGCTGTCGCGCGCCTGTTGCAGACGTTGCTGCTCGGCGCGGCTGAGCACCTCGGCCGGGTTGGTCAACGCACCGGAGCCGGCCACCAGAAATCCATCCGGCACGGTCACCGCGTAATCGAAGTCGCCGTACTCCAGATAGAACTCCGAGCCCAGATACGGTTGCGTGTCCCAGCCGCGCAGATCGTCGTACACGGCCATGCGCGGGTACCACTGCGCAATTTCGTAGATCTCGCCCTGCTTGCTGGCGCTGTAGGCGGTGCGCCCGCCCCAGGTGCCGGGAATGCGGTAGCGGTAACGGATCTGCAGCGTCAGCGCCTTGCCCTGCCCGGCCAGCGGCTGCGGCAGATCCACCCGCATGCGGGTGTCGTCCACCACGAAGTGCACAGGCTGGCGGCGGCCATCGCGCTCAATCTCCACGCTGGCGATCTGCATGCCCTCGGTGAACTGGGTGCGCCGCGATGGACGGCTGGCCGCCGCGCGCGCGTCGGCGCGGTACATGTTCTGGTCCAGCTGCAGCCACAGCACGTCCAGCGTGTCCGGGCTGTGGTTGGTGTAATGGATGGCGGCGGTGCCGCTGAGCGTGTGGCTGGCCGGATCGATGCGCGCGTCGAGCTGGTAATCGGCACGGTTCTGCCAGAACAACGGGCCGGGCACGCCACTGCCACTGCGGTAGGCATTGGGTGCATCGGGCAAGTGCAACGGTGCGAACAAGGCCAGTGGATCGAAAGGGCTGGCCGGTGCGGGTACTGCGGTTGCGGAACTGGCTGGTGCGGGAGCGGCAAGTGCGGGCGCGGCAACGCATGCCAGTGACAATGCAACGGTAAGCGATCGGCGCACGGTGGGGGTCATGCGAAATCCTGCGGCGTGGGGGGCTTCCATCCTAAGGCGCGCCGCGCCGCGCGCGGGAATGCCATTGGTCCCGGATGGCGCTGCACGATTCCGCAGCAGCAGCGCTCCGCTCGACGATCTGTGCGACGGCCATGCCGGTGATGCTGAGAACGGCTACCAAAACCAACCCACGCCTGCCTATCGCAGAGCGGCTGATCTGCGGCTTAGAGTGGCTAACAAAACGTAGCGAGCAGTCGTCAGGTGGGTGTGGACGGCGCGCTCAGAACCGGAGTGTACGAGGGGTACATGCCGATTCCGAGCACCGGCCGCGCCCGCCTGGCGGTGAGCACAGTCGTTTTGTTAGCTGCTCTTGGTTGCAGAGCCTTTGCCCACCTACCATCGCGGGACACGCTGCAAGTACGTCCGTTTAAGCGCTTACGCGGCATCCATGCCGCGTAAGGTCCCGCAAGGGTGGGCGGGCAAGGACCAGTCGGGATGGTCGGGATGCATGGCGTTGAGTAAAGCAGCCAGCAAACTCTCTGGTGCGGTGTCCTCGCCGCTTGCGGGGCCGTGTGGCGGCATGGACGGGTTCACGGCGTGTCCCGCGAGCGACGAGGGCACCGCGCATTCGATCCACTCAGCGTTTGACCTGGACTTCTGACCGCATCCACCAAGACACGGCCGACAACACCAGACTCACCGCCAGGCGCCCGCTCGCTACGTTTTGGTAGCCGCTCTTATTCCGGAATCAAGCTACCCAGTCGCAAAGCCCCCTCACCGTCGTGACCCAGCGCGTCGTCCGGATTGCTCAAGCGGCAGCGCTGCAACGACAGGCAGCCGCAGCCGATGCAATCGGTGAGCTGGTCGCGCAAGGCCTGCAGTTCGCTGATGCGCGCATCCAGCTGCCCGCGCCAGCGCGCGGACATGCGCGCCCATTCCGCGCGCGTGGGCGTGCGCTGATCCGGCAATACCGAGAACGCATCCAGCACCTGCTGCAAGGGCACCCCGAGCCGTTGCGCGACACGAATCACCGCGATGCGCCGCAACACATCGCGCGCGTAACGCCGTTGGTTGCCTGCAGTACGCAGGCTGCGGATCAGGCCTTTACGCTCATAGAAATGCAATGCCGACACCGCCACGCCACTGCGCTTGGCCACTTCGCCCACCGACAACTCACGCTGCATTGCCTTGACCTCAACCTTGGTTGAGGAAGGATGCTGCGCGGCCATGACCGACGCAAGCGCCACGGTCACGCCCCTGCTCACTCGCTCTGGATGTTCGATGCCCACCGATACCGCCCTGCCCGCCACACCGCCCCACGCCGCGCACCCCACCTCGATCCTGGCAGCGCCGTATCGCGCCGCCACGCTCGGCATGGTCGCGCTGGTATCGCTCAATGCCTTCGAGTCGCTGGCGGTGGCCGCCGCCATGCCCACCGTGGCGCGCGAGTTGAACGGCTTGCCGCTGTATGCGCTGGCCTTCGGCGGCACCCTGGCCACCAGCGTGGTGGGCATGACCGCCGCCGGGCGCTGGAGCGACCGTCGCGGCCCCAGCGGCGCGCTGGGCGTCGGGCTGCTGTGTTTTGTGATCGGGCTATTGATCGCCGGACTGGCGCCGAGCATGCCGTGGCTGATCGCCGGGCGCCTGTTGCAGGGCCTGGGCGCCGGCGCGTATTCGGTGGCGTTGTACGTGATTGTCGGGCGGCTGTATCCGGAAGCGTTGCGGCCACGCGTGTTTGCGGCATTCTCCGCCGGCTGGGTGGTGCCGTCGTTGATCGGGCCGAGCATCAGCGGGTTGATCGTGCAGCACGTGGGCTGGCGTTGGGTGTTTCTGTCGGTGCCGCTGCTGGCGATCCCGGCCGGACTGATGCTGTGGCCGGCATTGCGCGGGCGGAGCTGGACCAATGCGGATCCGGCCGCGCCGACTGCGTCGCTGGGCTGGGCCATCGGCGCGGCATTGGGCGTACTGGGCGTGTATCTGGGCGGTCAGTTGCACGGCATGACTGCGCTGGGCGCAATGCTGCCGCCGCTGTTGCTGACGGTGTATTGCGCGTGGCAGCTGTTGCCGGCCGGCACGCTGCGGCTGGCGCGCGGGTTGCCCAGCGTGATCGCGCTGCGCGGCATTGCCGCGGCGGCGTTCTTCGGGTTCGAGGCGTTCTTGCCGTTGCTGCTGTCGCGCGAACGCGGGCTCACGCCACTGCTGGCGGGCGTGGCACTGAGCGTGGGCGCGCTCGGCTGGTTCAGCGGTTCGTGGTACCAGGGCCACAGCCGCGCAGGTTGGTCGCGGCCGCGCCTGCTCAAGACCGGCGCGCTGCTGATGACGCTGGGCATCGTGATCGGCGCAGGCGCGGTGTGGCCGGCGATTCCGGTGCCGCTGGCAGTCGCCGGCTGGGCGCTGACCGGCCTGGGCATGGGCCTGGTGTATCCCAGCCTGTCGGTGCTGACGCTGGCCTTGTCGCCACCGGCGCAACAAGGCGCCAACAGCTCTGCGATGCAGCTGAGCGAAGCGATTGCCGTTGCCGGCATGCTGGCACTGGCAGGCGCGCTCTTCGCCGCGCTGTTAGCGTCGGCACCATGGGCGGCCTACTTGAGCGTGTTCGCGCTGGCCTGGTTGCTGGCGATGGCGGGCTTTTTTGTGGCGCGCCGGGTATGACGAGGGCTGCGTGGTTGGCGCGGTGAGTCGTGGTGCCGAGATAGGCCGATGCCGCATGCGCATCGGATCGACGCGGATACGTCGTGCATCGGGCAGGCCTTGCGCAAACGATCATGCCTGATTGGTCGACTGCATCCGCAGTGACATCGCGACGCAGAGCCGATCAAGGACTTTGCCGACCCTGCCGAGATCGCTGCGCAAAACGCTCCTGATCGCCCACCGCGAGCGAGTGGTCATTTTTTCGCCACCCATCTTGACAGCGTTGCGGGCCGGGGCCTGCACGCAGTTGTCCACAGCCTTGTGCAAGTTCCATCCACAGGGGGTGTGGAAAACCTGCGCTGCGTCGCACAGCGCGCAGGGCTTGCGCGCAACTGCGGCGTATGCAACGCAAACGCCGCAGTTGCCTGGACACGCGTGATGCGCATCGTCGGTACGACCACATCGCCTATCTGCAACGCGCCGACGCGTTGAAATCAGTCCACGATCACATGCGGCACGAAGCGCGAGGTGTCGCGGGTGATCGGGCCATCGTCGTCGCGCATGCCCAACCCGGCAGGGCGATCGGCCACCACCCAACTGCCCACCAGCGCATGGCGGCCATCGAAGACCGGCAGCGGGTGGTGCGCCTGCAGGATCGCCGGGCCGTCCACATACGGACCATCGGTGTGTGCGGCCTCGCCTTGCGCGGTGACCAGCGCGATGTTGGCGCCTTCGCGCGAGAGCAGCGGTTTGCGTACCCAACCGGCGGCGGGTGCCTCGCCGGCCTGCGCAAAGCGCGCTGCCAGCAGATTGGGATGCCCTTCATGGCGTTCCCACAGCAGCGGCAGGATGCCCTTGTTGCTCAATACCGATTTCCATGCCGGTTCGATCAGGCGCACGCGGTTGGCGATCAACGCCGGGCCGAAGCGCTCTTCCATCATGAATTCCAGCGGATACAGCTTGAACAAGGTCTGGATCACGCGGTCCTGGTCATCGGTGAACCAGCCTTCGGCGCTCAGGCCGATGTCTTCGATGGCGACTTCTTCGGTCGCAATGCCGACCTGATGCGCGCAATCGCGCAGATAACGCACGGTGGCGCGGTCTTCCAGCGAGTCGCGCACCGCCGAAAAATGCATCTGCGCACCCAACGCGCCATCCACCGCCAGCGCGCCCAGCGTTTCGCACAACAGATCCTGGATCAGGTTGTATTGATCGGTGCCGGCGGGCAGCACGCCGGCGGCGATCTGCTGCTCCAGCCACAACCACTGGAAATACGCAGCCTCATACAGCGAGGTGGGCGTGTCGTAATTGAGCTCGTACAACTTGGCCGGGCCGTTGCCGGAGTACGCCAGGTCCATGCGGCCATACAGATGCGGGTCGCGGTTCTTCCAGGAGCTGGCGATCCAGTCCCAGTAAAACGGCGGGATGGCCAGCTTGGTCAGCAGCGCCTCGGAGCCGACCACTTCGTCCACCAGCTGCATCGCCATGTCGTGCAGGTCTTGGGTGGGTGCTTCGATGTCGTCTTCGATCTGCCGCAACGAAAACGCGTAATAGGCGCGCTCGTCCCAATACGGCTCGCCGTCGATGGTGTGGAAATGGAAGCCGAGCGACTCGGCCTGCGCGCGCCAATCCGGGCGTTCGGCAACTGCGATACGTTGCATGTCAGCCGCCGAACCCGGAACTGCGCCCGCCGCTGCCGAACGAGCTGCGTGCCGCCGCGCTGGAGCCAAAGCCCGAGCGCGACACGGTGATCGCGCGCGTCGGCATATCGATCGCGCCGCTACGCCCGCGTACGGTGCCGATGCGATTGCTGGCCAGATCGCCATTGGGCTTGTAATAACCGCCGCTGCGGTAATCGCGATACAACGGAATCGAACCGCCATAGCGATAGCCGCCACCGCCGGTCATGTTGCCCAGCGCGTAACCCAGCAAAAAACCGCCCATCGGCGGAATCCAGCTCTGCTGGCCCTGGTTCTGCACCGCAGTGCAGCTACCGAACTGTTCGTCGCACTCGTAGCGGGTGTTGAAACGCGGCGCGGCCTGCTGGTGCTTGGCCACCGCCTCGTCGTAGGCCTTGAGGCATTGCTGGATGTCGTTCTGTTCCTGCTTGACCTGGTAGCAGTCGGAAGCCGACTGCAGCACCACGCCGGTTTCTGGCTCCGAGCCGCAGCCGGTGACCAGCGCGGCCGGCAATGCCGCCATCAGGGTGAGCTTGAGATTGCGTGATCGCTTCATGGCGCAGGCTCCGTTACGGCGTGATCGCCGCGGCGTTGATCAGGCCAACGGCGATCGACACGCCGGCAGAAAAAATACCGGCGGCGGCGACGTTGTCGGTGATCTGCCGCGAGATGCGCCCGGCCACCAGGTTGGCCAGCAGATACGCAAGCACCTGGATGCCGCAGGCGACCACGCCCCAGATCAGCGCATCGATCAGACTCACCGAATGGGTGATGGCCGAATGCAGCGGCAGCGCCACCCCGATGAGGTTGCCGGCCAGTGCGGTGGCGGCGGCCACATTGCCTTGCCGCAGCAAGGTGAAATCCTTGTGCGGGGTGACCAGGGTCACCAGCACCACCGCGACGATCAACACGCCCAGGCCGGTACCGAAGTAGGAAAGAAACGCGAGAAAACTCTGCAGATTGATCGGATTCATGACAGGGCCGGTTGAGTGAAGGGCGAGCGCGCGCTCAGGTGATGTCCAGATCGGCGACGGTGACGTCGATACCGACTGCGTAGGTCACGCAGAATTCGTTGGGGCCGGAATCCTCGCCGGTCACCAGCAAGAATTCTTCGCGCTGCAGCTCCGGCACGTCGCGGCTGTAGAGCATGGCGTAATGGGTCAGGTCGCCATCGCGGCGCGGCGGCTGATAGCGGTACAGCACCTCGTCGTAGGCGATCGGCGGAATGCGCGCGGCATCATCGGTGGATTGGGTGGCGCGCTCCCAGCGTTTGCCGGCGTACTCGATCTGCGCCGCGCCCAGGTGCGGGTGCTGCATCACGAACTCCTGAAACGCCTGCTTGCTCGGCGGGTTCACCGTCTCGCAATACACGAACGCCTTCATCGCCTCCAGATCGCCGCCCACGGTGGTGACCTGCAAAAACGCATCGTCGTCCAGATAGAACCGGTGCAGCGAATAGCCATCGCCCAGATTGACGTGGCCATAGCACGGGATGCCCTGATTGCCGCCCGGCAACTCGGCGGTCATGGCATCCGGCGCCATGCGGTACAGCGTGGTATCGATGGCCACCTGCCCCCCCACGCGCAAGCCCAACGGCAGTGCGTGCCCGATGGCGCCGGTGCCAGAGCTGGGCAACGGTGGCGGTTGCGGTTGGCCGAACAACTTGCTGAAAAAACTCATCGTCAGACACCTTGCGGCGATGCAGGAATGGGGGCGGCCGAAGCACGCAATGCCTGCCACGCAATCGCGTGCGCAGGCACCCGCTGTTCGGCCAGGTAATACAGCATGGCACCGCCGGCGACAGCGGTGCGTGCTGACGGATTCAAGCGCAACGCGCCATCGGGCGCACGCAGGCCCAGCAGCAAGGCACCGCGCTGGCTGAAATCGGCGGCGAGCCGGCTGTAATCCAGCGCATCCACCTCCGCAGGCACGGCAAGACTGAACTGGGTGGGGCCATCGTCCACCGACAACAACTCGGCGGTGATGGCGGCACTGCCCGGGTCCTGCGCGGCGCGGGCCAGGATTTCGGCGGTCATCGGGCGCGTGCACTCGATGGCCGGGTAATGGTGATTGACCAGGCGCGCGGCGCTGGCCGAGTCGAAGTGCGCCACCACATGCGCGCGCGGCGCATGCGCCATCAATGCGAACACCGCCGCCAGGGTCTGGTCGTCGGACGGTGGGTTGACGATCACCCGCGCCGCGCCCGCGATGCCGGCGCGCAGATACACCTCGGTATGCGTGTACGACTCGGCGGCGACAAAGCGCATTTGGTCGGGCATCGGGTTTTCAGCGACGCCTTCGGCGATCAGCACCACGCCTTCGTCGTCGGTGGCGGTGTCCGATAGCAGCAGCTCCAGCAAGCGCGTGGAGGCAGTGCCCTGCCAGCCGATCAGAATGGTGTGCCCGGTCAAATCGGCGTAGGCCATCTTGCCCATGGAATGGCGCCTCCAAAACGTGATGAGGACGCCGCTGGTCTTGGCCAGCACCGTGGCGAACAAGGCCACTGCGCCCGGCATCAACACGAACGCGGCGATATAGCGCCCGGGCACCGAGCCCGGCGACAGGTCGCCATAGCCGATGGTGGTGGCGGTAGTCATGTAGTAATACGGAAACGCGTCCAGACCGACGAGCTTGTGCTCGCCGGCCAGCCACAGCAACGCCCAGCTCAGGCCCATGTGGGCCAGCAGCGCCAGCGCCACCATGCCCCAACTGACGCGGCGCACGTGGCGCCGCAAGACCCGGAACAGCTTTCCAACAATGATCATGGCGCGTCCTGTGCCGTGGCGTTACGGGTCAGCTGTCGCTGCGCGGAACCTGCTGCACGTCGCGCACCTGGCCGATCAACGGCGCGGTCCCGCTGGCGGTGTCGTGGCCGAGTTGGGCGGCCGGCTTCTTGAAGCGTGCCAGCACCGCGGCCGCATTGGATTCGCCTTCCATCAGGCCGGCTGCGGCCAGACGTCGATTCAGATCGCCATCGCCCGTGGACGATTCGAGCTCTTCGGCCGATTCGATGCGGGCGGAGGTTTCGGCCTGGCGCGCCTTGATGCGCTCCAGCGATTCCAGTGCCGAGCCCATCTTGCTGCTGGCACCGGAATGCCGAGCGGCAATGGCGGCCTGCGCCTTCTGCACCGCATCGGTCGCCTTGACGGTATCGATCTGCTGGCGCATGCCGCGCAGCTGGTTTTCGGTCTTCTGGATGGTGGCCTTGAGCGTCACCACCGATTGGTCCAGCGCTGTCTTGGAGGCCTTGTCGCCGGCGTCTTCGCTTTCCAGCGCAGCCAGTTTGACCGCCACGTCGTGCGCCAGTGCCTCGTCGTTCTTCGCCAATGCGCCTTCGATGTAGCGGGTGTATTCGGCCATCTTGCCGGCACGCGCGTCGATCTTCTGCTGGGCCAGCTTGCTCTGCGCCATCAGTTTGGTCAGCTCTTCGCGCGAGCGCGTCAGCTGGGCGCCGGCATCGCGCATTTCCTGGTCCAGGATGCGCAACGCATTGGCGTCGACCGCTTTCTGGCCGGTTTCGTGTGCAGTACCACGCAGCAGCGTGATCAGTTTGGAAAAAATACTCATGACAACACGCCTTTAGGAAAAGAACGGCTTGAGAGATTCGGCGGCATCCAGCGTATTGGCCGCCAGGGTCTGGATTTCCTCGTCGATCTGGTCGAGCGTGGACGACGCCGACAGCTCGCCGAAGACCACATAGCTATCCTTGCCATCGACCTGGACCAGGCCCAGGTTGGACAACGGGTTGAGCGGATTGAGCCGCAGGCAGGCATCGTTGAACGCTGCGCGGTCGTTGACCTGGTCGGCGTTGGCCAGCAGCGTGGAAACGAACACCTGCGAGCCGGAGGCGGCAACCTGGATCTGCATGTCGCCGTGGTCGGCCAGGGTGAGGTTGATGGCCGGCTCCAGCCCGTCGATCAGTTCGACCTCGATCGGCTCGCCGCGGTAGCGCTCGGCCAGCAGGCCGTGCAATTCGACAGTGGTGTACTGCGTCATAGGATGTCCTGTCCTTCGGTCATGGGGCGATGTGATGCAGCAAGAGCGTGCAATGGGCGGACATACTACAGACTGTCTGCGACCGGCAGAAAGGGCCGCAAGTCCGCTGGTCAGGCAAGCTGCAGGCGGAAGCAGCCCCCCGTTCAGTTGGCTCGAAACCGCACGCCGCATGCGCCGCCTGCGCGTCGCTGTCTTCCAGCCGCGCATCGGAGGCCAGCTCCGCGCAGCCCCGCTCCCGGGTCCACTGGGCCGCCGCTGCCACCAGCGCACGACCGAGCCCGCGGCCGCGCCAGGCCGGAACCACCTACCCCCCGTTCCAGAAAGCCAACCGGGGTGCTTTCGGTGCCATTGACGTAGTCGTGGCGCACCGATAGCTCGGCAAACCCCGGTGCCGCATCCGCGTCGTCTACTGCCAGCAGATGACTGGCGTCCGAGCGCACGAGCGCCGCCTGCAGTTGGTCCGCGTCATCGTCGGCATCCGGCCACAAGGCCAGGCGCAAGGCCCGCGCATCGGCACCGACCGCCGCGCGCACCCGCCACCCGGCCTGCGCACTCACGGATACAGCATGCGTTTGGTCCACCGGCTGGCCGCATCGGCCTCGTAGCGCCAGCGCTCGTGTAGCCGGAACTTGGCGCCGTACCAGAACTCGAACGCCTGCGGCACCACCCGGAAGCCGCCCCAGCCGTCCGGACGCGGCACCTCGCGGCCTTCGAAAGTCGCTTCGACCTTGGCGATCGCCGCATCGAACTCCTCGCGCGAGCCCAGCGTCTGCGATTGCAGCGACGCCCACGCGCCGATCTGGCTCATGCGCGGGCGCGAGGCGAAATACGCGTCCGATTCGTCCGCGCTGACCAGCTGTACACCGCCTTCGATACGCACCTGGATGCCGGCTTCGCGCAGGCTGCGCCACAAGAACAGCAGCGCCGCCTGCGGATGGGTCTGCAGATCGCGGCCCTTTGCGCTGTCCAGATGCGTGTAAAACACGAATCCGCGCGTGTCGAAGGCCTTGAGCAACACGGTGCGCGCGCTCGGCCGCCCGTCCACGTTGGCGGTGGCCACGGTCATTGCGCTGGCTTCCAGTTCGGCGCTGTTCTGCGCCTCGGCATACAACGCGGTAAAGGTGGCAAGCGCTTCTGCGTACAGATCGGGCATGACGGTAGGTGGCAGCAGGAGAAGCGCCCATTGTGGGCGCATTGCACGCGCTTGTCGCATGGCACGCGCTTGTCGCATGGCACGGCTGTCGCCGCCTGTGCAATTGGCATTGCCATCGGCGCCTACGTGTTGTGGCAATCACCGGCTCTGCGTGGGCCGCACCGATGAGCCGCGTCGAGCCGCCCGGTACGCGAGTGCGAAGGCGAATGCTACGATCCCTGCGCATGAACCCCGCACCCAATCTCGTGATGATCGGCCCGATGGGCGCCGGAAAAAGCTGCATCGGCCGCCGCCTGGCCGAGCGCTTCGGGCTGGAGTTCGTGGATGTGGATCAGGCCATTGTCGAACACGTGGGCAGCAGCATCCCGGCGATCTTCGAACAACATGGCGAAGCGCACTTTCGGCAGCAGGAAGCCCAGACCTTGCAGACGCTGCTGCAACAGGACAACAAACTCATTTCCACCGGTGGCGGCGCAGTGCTGGATCCGCTCAACCGCGCGCGGATTCGTGAGCGCGGGTTTGTGGTCTATCTGCACGTGAGCGTGCCGGCGCAACTCACCCGGCTGGCGCGCGACCGCAATCGCCCGCTGCTGCAGCGCGCCGACCGCGAGCAGGTGCTGCACGCGATGGCCGCGCATCGCACCCCGCTGTATCAGGAGGTCGCCGACCTCACCCTGGAAACCGATCATTTCTCCCCCGCCGAGGCCACCGCGCAGCTGGTGCTGCGCCTGGCTGCGCAATGGCGCATGTCGAGTACCCCCGCATGACACTTCCCCGTTCCTCGCGCAGCGTCGATGTCGACGGTGCGCAGCCGTACACCATCACCATTGCTCCCGGCCTGCTGGCCGATGGCGCGCGCCTGGCCAGCCATGTGCGCGGCCGTCACGTGCTGCTGCTCAGCGACACGCAGGTGGCGCCGCACTATGCGGCCGGCGTGCGCAGCGCGCTGCTGCAGGCGCGCCCGGACCTGCAACTGGGCGAGCTGGTGATCGCCGCCGGCGAAGCCTCAAAGACGCTGGACAACTTCGGCGCCGCCATCACTGCGCTGGCCGAACTGGGCGCCACCCGCGATGCCTGCGTGTTCGCGCTCGGCGGCGGCGTAGTCGGCGACCTGGCCGGCTTCGCCGCCGCCTGCTGGATGCGTGGCGTGGACTGCGTGCAGCTGCCCACCAGCCTGCTGGCGATGGTGGATTCGTCGGTCGGCGGCAAGACCGCGGTGGATATCCCGCAGGGCAAGAACCTGGTCGGCGCCTTCCATCCACCACGCGCGGTGATCGCCGATACCGACACCCTGCTCACCCTGCCCGCCCGCGAACTGCGCGCCGGCCTGGCCGAAGTGATCAAGTACGGCGCCATCCGCGACCCGCTGTTCTTCCAGTGGCTGCACGCCGAACGCCGCGCCTTGCTCGACAGCGATGCGGCGGCGCTGGCACAGGCCATCGCCCGCAGCTGCGAACACAAGGCCGAGATCGTGGCGCGCGACCCGCTGGAAAAGGGCGAGCGCGCCCTGCTCAACCTGGGCCACACCTTCGGCCACGCCATCGAAACCGAGCAAGGCTATGGCGCGCCCGGCAACGACAACCTCAACCATGGCGAAGCGGTGGCGGTAGGCATGGTGCTGGCCGCGCGCCTGTCGGCCGCGCTGGGTATGAGCGAGGCACAGGACACCGACGCACTGCGCACCCTGCTGCAGGAGTTCGACCTGCCCACCGAGATCCCGCCCGGCCTGTCGCCCGAGTCCCTGCTGGGGCGCATGCGCCTGGACAAGAAGAACGTCGCCGGCCGCCTGCGCCTGGTGCTGTGGCGCGGCATCGGCAAGGCCGAAGTGGTGCCCGATGTGGACGAGGCGGTGGTGCTGCAGATCCTGGCGGGGTGAGGCCGTGATGGTGGGTTGAGGTGAGCGCTTATCGGTTGAGACGGACCTTAGCCGGTCGAGGTTGACCTTCGCCGGTCGACGGTGGGTTGCGACCTGCCGGGCTTCGATGACCTTGGCCGATTGAGATTGAACCTGGCCGGCTGAGAGTGAGGTCAGCCAGACAGGGCGGGCACGGATTGCGAGACAGCTACGCAACACCACCGTCGATCGCCGCCCAGGACCCCGGCACTCACTGGTCTGACAGCCCCCTGCGCCCATGGGAGCGCACCTGGGCGCGACGGGCTTCATCAGCAAAGCCCCATCGCGCCCAGGTGCGCTCCTACATGACGCCTGCGCGTTGATCGACCGCGCGCCACCCGGCCTGCCGCCTTTCTCGACAGCGCAAATCGCCAGCGGCCACACCGCCTACTGATCTGAAAGCACCCTGCGTCCGTAGGAGCGCACCTGGGCGCGACGGGCCTCACCGGTCAACCCCGTTCGCGCCCGGGTGCGCTCCTACGGAGCGTGTGCACACTGCGGCGCGTGCAACGCGAAGCGTCGGTTGCGTAGGAGCGGATCAGCGCGCGCGGGCTTTCCCGACAGCCACACTGGACCTGATGAAGCTTCGTAACCGGAGCAGCGCGGCGCGCCCACTGCCCCCAGCCTTCAGCACTGCCCGGCTACAATCGGGCGCATGCGCATCCTCCTGCAACACGATTCCGGCGGCAACGAGCCGCTCCGCTACGTCCAGCTGACCCTGCAACCGGACCTGTTCGGTGGCTGGGAACTGCTGCGCGAAAGCGGCCAGATCGGTGGGCGCACGCAACTGCGACGCGACCAGTACCTGCTGCAGGACGAGGCCGACAGGGCGTTCGAAAAGGCCCGCGACACCCAACTCAAACGCGGCTTCCAACTCATCACCGGCGGCGCCGACGCGCCGCGCTGAGGACACATCTCCCATGCTCAAGAACGATCGTCTGCTGCGCGCCCTCAACCGTCAGCCCGTGGACCGCACGCCCGTGTGGTTGATGCGCCAGGCGGGCCGCTACTTACCGGAATACCGCGCCACCCGCGCGCGCGCCGGCAGCTTCCTGGGCATGGCCAAGAACCCGGATATCGCCTGCGAAGTGACCTTGCAGCCGCTGGCGCGGTTTCCGCTGGACGCGGCGATCCTGTTCTCCGACATCCTCACCATCCCCGATGCGATGGGCCTGGAGCTTTACTTCGTCGAAGGCGAAGGGCCCAAGTTCCGTCACCCGGTGCGCGATGCCGCCGCCATCCATCGCCTGGGCGTGCCGGACATGGAAACCGAGCTGCGCTACGTGATGGACGCGGTGCGCCTGATCCGCCGTGAGCTGGACGGCGCGGTGCCGCTGATCGGCTTCTCCGGCAGCCCATGGACGCTGGCCTGCTACATGATCGAAGGCGGCGGCAGTAAGGAATACGCGCGCATCAAGGCGATGGCCTTCAATGCTCCGGACGTGCTGCACCACCTGCTCAGCACGGTGACCGATGCGGTGATTGCCTACCTGTCCGCACAACGTGCGGCCGGTGCGCAGGCGCTGCAGGTGTTCGACACCTGGGGCGGCGTGTTGTCGCCGGCGATGTACCGCGAATTTTCGCTGCCCTACCTCACCCGCATCGCGCGCGAACTCGAACGCGGCGACGGTGCCGAGCGCACTCCGCTGGTGTTGTTCGGCAAGGGCAACGGCGCCTACGTGGCCGACCTGGCCGCCAGCGGTGCCGAAGCGGTGGGTGTGGACTGGACCATCTCGCTGGCCGACGCCGCCCAGCGCGCCGGCGGCCGCGTTGCCCTGCAGGGCAACCTGGACCCGGCCACCCTGTACGGCTCGCCCGAAGCGATCCGCAGCGAAGTCGGCAAGACCCTGGACAGCTACGCGCAGGGCAACGGCGGCTCGCGCGAGGGCCACGTGTTCAACCTCGGCCACGGCATGTCGCCGGATATGAATCCGGACCATGTCGGCGTGCTGGTGGAAGCGGTGCAGAGCCTGAGCAAGCGCTGATGCTAGGGGTGATCGACAGCGCCGTCATCTGCTGTCGATCACCGCTTGACGGTGCGCGCACGCGGTTGGTTCGCGTAGCGCTTGATGTGTCTTGCCCGCGCGAGCAAATAGCTGGTCGGGGAAGCGAAAAACACAGGTTTGGCACCCAGCAAGATGCTGGCGCAAGCGTGGTATCCGCGCGCTGAGCCAGCGGTGAGACAAGCGGGTGGAACGTCGCAGCTGCTGCGTGCACACCCCACTGTCATCCATCTCTTCCATCGTCGATTTGAGGCACCACTCTGTGCCCACACATACCGTGTGGATTGACGTAAACCCAGCGCATCGCGCATGACTGCGCATACCGGGCCAGAGCGCGCAGACACGACCCGGCATCTGCACTCGCACCCAATGAGGTATTGGTCAATCACAGGCTCGCAGCGCTCGCACTGGCAAAGCCACGGGTTCAAACCCTGCACGTCACTGGCAGCACACCACCAACCATGGATGCGTCTCACGCATAAAGCCGAATCCTGCGTCGATGGCAAGCCAACACGCGCGTATTAGCAGACTCAGCCGCAGCCAGCCATCGACACGCATCTGATCGTCCGGCACACATCGGAAACGCGATCGCGCGCACAACATGCAGCGCTTGGCGCAGCCAGAGCCATCAAGCGAAAAACGTTCGAAGATCATCGCGACTGCCAACTACCGCGCCCTCATCGTTTCTGCATGGATTTAATGCAAACCGCATCGCGATTTACCGCTGAACGCGCGGCAAGATTCGATAAAACCGGTATTAAGTCGGGTGCAGCGCTAAAGCAGCGCGGCATTCACGTCGTTAACCCCGTGATTGCCATCGTTAACCCCAATTCCCCAAACCGATGGCGCTCTATTGTGGCGACACGGTGATGCGGTGGCACCGCAGCATTCTCTCGACAGGCCAACGATCTGCCAAACCTCGACACCGTCGCGTTTTTCAAGCACTCCAACCGTCATTCAATTCCAAGGAGAAAAACATGGCATTTCCCACCGCCGTCAACGACCAGATCACCGACTCCGTCACACAAGCCAATACCAAGGTATTGGGCGATGCACCGGCCATTGCCATGGGCAATCTGTACCAGGCCACCGCACAAGCGTTGGCGAATGCCGCGCACAACGCGACCAATGCGCAGCAGCAAAGTTACGTCACCGCACAGTCAGCCACCACGATGGGGGTCGCCACGCTCTACTCCATCGATACCGCCACTACCGGAGTGGCGACCAAGGAGATCCTGAGCACCGGCGTCAAAGGCCTGGGCTGAGTTAATCGCATCGACCCCTGAACCATAAGGAGCAAGAAATGGCATTCCCGACCGCAGTCAATAGCCAAATCACCGATTCCGTTACCCAGGTCAATACCAAGGTGCTGGGCGACGCGCCCGCGATCGCCATGGGCAATTTGTATCAGGCAACCGCGCAAGCGCTCGCAAACGCTGCCCACAACGCGACCAACGCGCAGCAGCAGAGCTATGTCACCGCGCAGTCGGCCACCACCATGGGCGTGGCGATGCTGTACTCCATCGACACCGCCACCACCGGTGTGACCACCAAGCAGATCCTGAGCGTTTAATCGCCAGGCTGACGCCAAGGACATTCGCGCATGGCATTTCCCACCGCCGTCAACGACCAGATTACCGACTCGGTCACCCAGGCCAACCTGCAGGTACTGGGAAGCTCCCCTGCCGCAGCCATGGGCAATCTGTACCAGGCCACCGCGCAGGCGTTGGCAAACGCAGCCCACAACGCAACGCTCGCGCAACAGCAGATGTACATCACCGCACAAGCGGCGACCACGATGGGTGTTTCGCTGCTGTATTCGCTCGATACCGGCGCCACGGGCGCCGCCACCAAGAAGATGCTCGGCTAACCGCTAACGCCGCAGCGTCTTCCTTCTTTCACTACCTCAAGGAGCTATCACCATGGCCTTTCCGACTGCCGTCAACAGCCAGATCACCGATTCGGTTTCCCAGGTCAACACCAAGGTCCTCGGCGATGCGCCGGCGATCGCAATGGGCAACCTGTTCGTTGCCACAAGCCAGGCGCTGTCCAACGCCGCCCACAACGCCACCAACAACCAGCAGCAGTCCTACGTGACGATGCAGGCGTCGACGACCCAGGGTGTGTCCACCTTGTATGCGATCGACACCGCGTCCGATGGCGTCGCCACCCGGGAAATCCTGAGCGCCGGGCTTCGGTAAGCGGCAACCGGGCGCCGCTGCCGCCACAAGAGCGGCGCCCGGTCTGCACTGCCATTGCCGCTCTGACCTAACCCTTGGACGCATCGAGAAAGGACGCATCATGTTGCAACTACATCATGTCCCCACGTCCAACACACTGGATGTGGTTGTGAGACTGATCAGAGGCCGCACCATCGTGGCGACGTTCGCGCCGCACCAGAAAGCGGTGATGAACATCGAGTTCGACGGCATCCTGCCGGTGATTCCCGGCGTTGAGCCCTTGGTCTACCGCCAGCAGTCGGACAGCGTGATCGACGTGCCGTACGGCAATGTCGCACTCCTCGAACGCGTACACAACGGCGTGGCCTTGCAGTACGCGTGCAAACACGAGCCACAGACCAGCGTCCTGTTCGCGGCATCGGTCAGCGTTGCCCAGCGCAGGCCGTTGTTGGCCTAGCACGCAAACGCCAGCGCACGGTCATGCAGCCCAGTGCAGGTGCCGCAAGCGTGGCCAGCCTGGTCGGCACTGCCGCCACGGGCGCGGCGCTGACCATCGGGCAGGCCCCGGCTTTTGCAATGGGCGCGACGTATCTGGCGCTAGCGGATTCGATCGCACTGGCGATGGAAAACGCCGTCGCCAACCAGCAACGCGGACAGGTGCTTGCCGATGCCGCCCTCACCCAGATTCTTGCCTTAATCATCCAGAAGGGAGCGACTTCGTCATGATCGACGACAGTACCGTGAACAGCCAGATCGTCGACGCCGTCAGCAGCATCGTGACGCTGACCACCGGTCAGGCACCTGCGCAGGCGCTCGGCATGCTCGATGCCGTGATGCTGGAGACGCTGGGCATGGCGATGCACAACGCGGTCAACCGGCAGCAGGGCGCCGGCATGATCAATGCCGCAGCGATCACCGCGGCTTGCGCCAAGATGATTTCCGCACCGTTCCCGGTTCCGGCGCCGCTGCCACCGGCACCACCTGGTCCTGCGCCGACGGTTGCGCCATTGCCAGGCCCGCCTCCCTCACCGCCTGCGCCGGCAGCGCTGATCGCGGCCGCCGCTGCGGAAGCCAAGGTGGCCGTCGATGTGCTGAAAACGCAGGCGCAGGGCGCGTCGGCAAACGCGGCGACCGCAACCGCCGACCTGATGCAAGTGCATGCGCTGAGCGTGCCGCCCCCTCTGCCCATCAGTCCTCCCGCCCCCGGCGCCGGCCCAGATCATGCTGCCACTTCTGATGCTTCTGCTTCTGCACCCACAGCTGCACCAGCAACTCCAGCCACTGGCGCAGCCTCTGGTGCTCCTGCATCTGCACCTGCTGCTTCTGATGCATCTCCATCTAGCGCTGCATCTCCATCTACATCTACGCCATCTGTGCAGTCATAGACCGTCTGCGCAGATGGCGTGCTTCTCCTCTATCACCAGGCCTGATTGAAAGGCCGCAGATCCTTCCATGGGAACCAAGATGGAACCGACAAAGGTCAATGCGCAGGTCATCGACGTCATCAACCAGGTGCAGCTTGCGACCATGAGCCCGCAGGTCGTACTGACCAGCGGGGCCGGTAAGGCCTATCAATCGGTGGCGCAATCGACTGCCATCGCAGTACAGGACGCCACCGACGCACTGCGCAATGTCTCGACCATCGCGACCACCGCGGTCGGCGTGGCGATGGCGCAATACCTGGCCACCGGCGACGAAAAATATGTTGTCGCGCTCGTCCAGGCGCAGGCACTGATGCAGGGCGCCACCGACGACTTCGCCAGGATCGGTTCGGCGGCAGGGCTGGTGCTGAAGAATTTCCCCGCTGGTTGAATCCACAAGGAGTCATGCAATGTCCGTTTCGATCGCAGGCCGCCTGATCTCGATGCCAAGGATGTTGTCGTCACTGGGCAGGCAGGCCATGGCGTTTATTGATGGAGGCACGCAATGGCTGGACTGGGCGATCCAGTCGCCCGGCGCGCGCTATGACTTCCCCGACGAGACCAGCTTGCTCGACGAGGTGCAGCAAGGTCTGCATGGCTCGCGCCTGACCTTGCTCCCGCAGCTGGCGCTGAAGGTCAGCCCGGTCAAGCTGATGACCTTGAGCCCGGCCGACCTGGGCACGCTCGCGCAGGCAGAATCCGGCGATACCGGGTCGGTGGCCAAAGCGCAGCTGCAGCGCATTTTTCACGACAACGCCTTGTTTACTGCAAGCGACCTGGCCGCAGGCCGTAGTCTTCTGACGCAGTTGAAGGTCGATGGCGCCGGGGTGTTCCAGTCGCTGGACCTGGAGGAAAGCCTGGCGCTGCGCCAACTGGCCGCCGAAGCGCCGCCAGCCAACGTGACGCCTGCGCTGCAGCAGGAAGCCGCCGCATTCGCCATCGAGCAGGCGCGCACACCGCTGGAATTTTGCGATTACTACCGCTTCTATCTGGCCTGCACCGCCACGCTCGCCACTGAGGACGAGCGCGCGCTTGCCGCGTCCTCGGCACTGCAGACACTGCTGCCGCTGCTGTTCACTGCCCTGGATTGCCCACAAGTGCAGGGGCTGCCCTCGCCCAACGAGGTCGCAATGAGCGTTGCCGAATGGCTGGCGCGCGGTCGCCAGATCGGTTTCGCGCGGTTATCGCTGGCCGCCCAACAGATCGTCCAACACACCCGCTACCAGGGCGACGGCGACAACCAGGCAGCGAGCGATGCAATCCGCCTCTACCTGCAGTCTGCACAGGCATTCCTGGCGGCCAACCGGCCCAGCCATGGCGTGCTGGGCCAGGATGGCAACAGCTGCGTGTTCGCCATCCACAACGACAGCCTGGCTGCGTTGCTGCAGGTCAACAACGGCGTTATTTCGCTCCGCGATTTCGGTACCGCACCCGCGTCCAGCAATGGGTCGTACGAGGCGGATGCGGAGGCTAATCAGTGAGCACAACGGCCCCGCGCCTCGATGCAACTGACGAGGCCGCGCCGACGACCAGCGCCGCCGACGCGGCCCGCGATGCGGTACACGCAGGTCGCGCAGCGGCCCTGGCGGCCGCACGCCAGGGCAGGACGCAGGCCGAACACGCACTGGGCGAGATGCTGCGCGCGCTTGCAGCGCAGCGCCCGCCCGATACCGCATCGCTGCCGGCACCGATACGGCAGCAGCGAATCAATGACGTTGCCCCGCTCCACTGCGCTTCCACTTCAGGAGACACCGACATGTCCGACGACACCCTTCCGACCCCATCAGCCACGACCGCTGCAGCGCCGACCACAAGCACTGCGCAACCGTCCGCGCCGTCGGCAATCGAGGCCGCGCTGCAGGCAGCGCAAGCTCAGGTCGAACAGGCAATAGCCGCCAGCGACAAGGCCGTACAGGCCGCGATGCAGGCCGCAAACGCCGCCGTCGCCGACAACGAGCAGGCGGCTTATGCATCCCGTCAGGCATTGCAGCAGGCCGATGAAGCCGCAACCGCTGCCGTTGCCGCCGCGCAGCAACAGGCCGAGCAGGCGATGGCGGCGACAGTGGCGGCAACGCAGACGGCCGCAGGATCGCCATCGAACGGAGGCTGAGGCCATGCAGGTCTATGCCGCGTTATGGGATGAAGCGGGCACCTATCTGATCGCACGCAAACGCTGTTTCAACAACTGGTGGGGGGATCACTCCGCACCGGTGTTGGCGGCGGAAGTGGTTGCCCTGTTGTGCAAGATCACTGCGAATGCAGCCGGTGCCAGCCCACCCTTTGCAGAGGCCGACTGGGACAGTGCTCGAAACTGCCTGCGAGGGGCGTGGCTAGCCGCCAACGGCCTACGGGAGAAAGATCCAGCCTACATCGGCGCAGCGCAGGCACTCGGTCTCGCATACCAGAATGCCTGCACCGACAGTCCAAGTTGCGATGTGGTCACCGACAAGGCCATGGAGGGCGCCGGCCACCTGCTCAGGGTGAAATTCGGGCCGAGCTCATCTCGTGCAAGGGTAGGCGAATCGCTGGAATCGAAAATCAAAGGCGCCGGCAGCGATCCTCTGCAATGGAACGCTGCATGTGTGGATGCCGACACGCTGGCACGCGACATGCGGGAATGGGCCCGGCAAAAACCGTTGGCAATCGTGAACCAGGCTGGCCAGTGGTCACTGCCTGGCGGCCGTATCAATCCCGGGGAATCTGCCGAGCAGGCGGCACGGCGCGAATTTAGCGAGGAAACCGGCTTCGCTCTTGAAAATCCCGCCGACTTTTCGCGGGATCTCGACATCGAACTGAAAGATCCCGGCGGGAACGCGTTCCAACTGGTGCGTTTCAAGAGCACGGCGGCGCTCGACGGCATCGTGGATGTCATCAATCGGGCGATCAGGTCGCGAGTCGGCGCCAATCGACCGAACGCAAGTGCGGTGTGCGATTGGGAGATCGCGTCGGTGCAGCGCATCGATCGATCGCAACTGACCCACTACCTCGGCGTCCACCAGCCGTTGGCACCGCAGACCATCGAGGAAGGCGCCTACGTCAGCGCAAAACTCGCTTATCCACCCAAGCCAGGCCCGCCTTATCCAACCACTCGTGACGACACTTGGCCGCGAAGAGAAAGCCAGGCAATTGGTTGGTACGCACAAATGGCCACGCATCTGCAGACATCTCCCTGATTCCGATCTCGATGCTTCCTCCCCCTCGACGCGGAGTTTCACCATGACCTTCCACACCGGCTTCGACACCGACCGCTTTCCGGGCCTGCCCGCACTGGCCTGGCTGAAGACAAATACCAGCCTTGCCTGGTGCGGCTATTACCTCGCACCCGCGCCCAGCCATGCCGACACCGGCTGGATGGGGTGGCGACCGACGCTGGTCGCCAATGGCTGGGGATTGGCACCGGTCTATCTGGGCCAGCAGACCACGGGCCCAGGCGCGCACGTCGTCACCGCCGAGCAGGGCGGCATCGACGGCGCGCAGGCCGCCGCGTTGGCCGGCAGCGAAGGATTTCCAACTGGCGCCACCGTCTACCTGGACTGGGAGGACGGCAGCCGCCCCGGCGCCGCTGCGATCGCCTACATCCGCGCCTGGATCGCCGCACTGGCTGACGCCGGTTATTCCCCAGGGCTGTATTGCTCGCATGCGCTGGCAGCGGATCTGGTGGCCGATCTGATGCCTGGGCCGAGTCCGCAGATCTGGGCCTGGCGTGTCGCGACCGTCGGCAGGCACCCCTATACCGGCGACATTCGCACGCTGACGGCATCAGATCCGGCCGGCTGCGGCGATGCGCACGCGGCACTCTGGCAGTTCGAGCAGGACGCAGTGCTGTCGCTGCCCGGAACGCCCTGCGATGGTCTGGAAGTCGACCTGAATCATGCGGCCGTCGCGGATCCGAGCGCGCCGTGAGCACAGATTTTTTCCACAGGTTTGCAGACAAGGCCAAGCCATGAAGGAATCTCCCGAACAAGAAGACCTGCGCCGTGCAATCAGCGGCGAGCTGACCAAGCGGATCAACGACGCTGCGCGCTATCCCAACGTGCGCTCGGCAGTGATCCAGGCGTTGGGCAGCATCCAGGATCGGATCGCGCTTCTGTGCATCGAGTTACGCGAACGTTTCATGCTGCGCGCCGACCAACCGCTGGCCCGTTTCTACATCAAGGGTGGCAATGCGTTCACCGCCTGCATGGATCTGCTGCAGGGACACGACCAGCATCTGTTCGACTCGGGAAGCTCGGACTGGGACACGCAGGTGGCGATCGACCCCTGGCTTCCCGGCGCCGTGCAGGATGCGCTGCATGCAGAGATCGAAGACATCGTCGTCGATGAAATGAGAAAGGCCGGCGTGCTCATCGCGTTCGAGCTCAGCCTGCTTGCGCCTAACGCGTCGCCGTTGGCACAGCAGGTCTACCCCATTCCACGTGCCCAATGGCCCCCGCACACCACCGACGTGGGGTGTTTGCTCAAGTGCGACGAACCGCAAACCTTTCGCCGTGTCTTCGACCGCGACCGCACCGGCTTGTCTGCCTACAGCGGTGTGGAAATCGCCAAACCCGGCGAGCGCGGTATGCCCTCCCCACCGGGTATCGTGCTGAACGATGGGATCAAGCCCTTTATTCTCTATCGACTGGGCTACACCTGGCACGCCACCCTGATCGAAGGCTACCCCGACCACATCGTTTCGCAGCCGGCCAGTCCACGCGGCATCCTGATGGAACTGATCGATGTCAGCGTGCCACGCCGCGATACGATCGAGGCAATCGCGATCTGGTCGGAAATAGGCAACGGGCACCTGACCATCGCCACCGCCGCCGGCCAGCAGGAACGCTGGCAATTGCCGCTGCCGGATCTGGACTACCATCTGCGCGAGAATCTGATGATGTTGTGCGAGATCGCCAGCGATCCGTTGGCACTCGGTGCGCACAAGGAAGCAAAGCGCCGCGAGCGCGTCGCTGCAATTTACGCCTGGTACGCATCCACCGCTCAGCTGGCGCATTTTCAGAGCGTGCTCGCCGGGATGGCCGGCAGACACGTAGGCGCGTTGGGCGACGATGCCGCCACGCTGGTCAACGCGTTGATGGCGTCGGTGCGCACACGCACCACGCAGGCGGCGCCGGACTATGCCAATGGACAGCCGACCGACGCCACGCGCGCGCGCATTCTTGCCGCACGCCACGGCACCGGCACCCTGCTCACGTTGCTGTCCGGTGCGTTCACCGCGCCGGTGCTGCTCTCGGCCGCCTTCAGCGACGACCTGCTGTTGATGAACACCCTCGCACAAAGCCCGTCTCTGGCCGTCGATCAGCTGCACTTTTCCGGCGTGGACATGGCAGCGGTTGCACGGGTCAGCTACAAACAGCTGCAGGCACTGGACATTGCCGCATTCGCGCACTCTGTGGGAGGTTGGCTTGGCGAGGACGTCCAGGTTCTGGCCCAACCGCACAACACGCCGCGCGTGGGAGGCATCAGCTACGAATGCACACTGGTGGTGTTCGTCAATGCCAAACAGCCACCGTTCGAAAAAACCGCCCTGGCGTTTTTGACCCTCACCACTGCCACGGACGCGCAGGCGCCGTTCCACTCCGGCCCGGCCGGTCAAGGCAGCGCTTACGCAGCGCTGCTGGATATCGACGGCCAGCGCAAGGCGGCTGCGGCGCTGGTCGAAGAGTTCGTGCTGCGTGAACGGCTGTCCAAACAGCACGATGCCATCAAAACCCTGTTGCCTCAGGCTTAAACCGGAGACACATCTCCTTGTCCGCGCGCGTTGCGAAACGCGCGCGGACTCACCCCCACCAACCGTCGAAAGCTCTTTTCGAAATGACTCAAGTCCCCGAAGCCGACCTTCAGCGCCACTTCGGTCACACGCAGTTTTTGCTCGCGCTGCAGCAGATCCTTGGCCTTCTCGATACGGAGCTGCTGCAGCAGCGGCTTGAACGTGGTGCCCAGCTCCTCGCGGAACAGAAAGCCCAGATGCGACTGACTGACGTGCGCCTGCCGGGCCAGATCGCCCAGGGTCAGCGGCTCTGCATAGTGTTCGCCAAGATGCACCAGGGCGCGCCGCAGCGCGTCGTGCAAGGTGGCAAGGCGTTGGCCTGGGCGATGCGGAAGGCCGTCAATCCAATCGACAGGGGATGCCGGTAGCGTGGACGCATCCGGGCGATCGTCCGGCTGCGATGGCACTGAGCTCGCGACACGCTGCTGTGCTTGCAGCAGGCTTGCGGCAAGGACAGGCGCATGCCGCTGAAGATCGACGATCTGGACCGGCCTGCCTGCGGTCATGACCGCCAGGCGCAGCACCACCCGCTCCAGCTCCTGCAGGTTTTCGGGCCACGAATAATTCGTCAGGGCATCCATCAGCGTGTCAGTCACCCAGCGCCGGGAATCGAGGCCGTGCCGTGCCAGCATGCGTTCGAGATGAAACGCGATGTCCGGCAACCGCTCGCACAACGCGGCAAGCTCGATCGACAGCACATCGAGTTGCGACAACAGCGCACGCGAGAAACGCCCCGCGCGCACGCACTCTGACAGATCGGCAGTGGTGGAGGCGATCACCCGGGTGAAGACATCGGCACCCGAGGCGCGCCAGTGGCCGTGCCGGTCCCGAAGACACCGAGCCAACTGACGCTGCAGCGCTGCATCGAGCGCGTCCACCCCTTGCAGGAACAGCGTTCCGCCGGCCGCGCGCTCGAACCATGCCAACGGGTCGCCATCAGGATCGTCGCAATCCACCACAACGAACGGCCCGTTCTGCCAAGGCCCGTTTGCATGCAGCAAGATGGCCACCTCATCATTCTCGGTGCCGAAGTCCCCCCTCACGATCGCCGGCAAGCGACTGTCTGCAGCACGCTCGACGAACGCGTCGACCATCCACACCTGCTCGCACACGCCCACTACAAGCGATGGTCGATCGAGTCGATTTTCCGCCCAGGCACGCGCGGCATCGCGCTGCATCAGATAGGCACAGCACTTTGCGATCCGTTGACACAGCGTCACCGCCTGCGTGCTCATCCCGCCTTGGGCCGGCGTCACTTTCAGGGTGCCGAGAACGCGATGGGCATACTGGACCGGAAAGCAGCGCGCGATCGCCATCTGCTCGCTTGCCAGATCTGGCGAATGCGCATCGCTGTCCTGCGCGCCGACAAACGCGCATGCCGCACCGTTCAAGAGCCCGCTCTGGGCCAGTTCCGCGGCAATCTTTTCGAGCATCGTTGCGATGGAATCGCCCGGAAGATAGGCGTTCTGTACTACATCGAAGACCTGCTTTTGCATTGATAGTCCGACCTGATGACTGGCGCGCTCAGAAGGCGGCCATACCCAAGTCGCGCCATCCCTGACCAGACCGTCGGCAATACTCCAAGCAATGATTCCGCTCTTCGGGGAAATCCAACACGTCCCTGGCTTCCCGCTCGATCGATCCATCGCACAGTGGGATGAACCTCGCTTGCGCTTACCAGACCCGTTGGAGGCACCGAGCAGTCGCCGGCGAATCAGACGTTTGTTGCAAGCCACCTGCGGCATTAACACGCCGCCTGACGGCTGTCCCGGCGATTGGTGATTGGTGGCCGACTCCGTCGTCCATTGGGTGAGGTGGGTCTCATTCATTACCGCTGCAGCGACCACGGATGGCCTGCGGCGACGGGCTCAAGCAGACATCCTTGCAAGCGAGCAGGCTCTCCCCGGCGACCGGACGATGCCGGCCCAGGCGTCGGAGCGTGACCTCATGCACTCTTTCAGACGCAGCGATGCAGCGCCGTACCGCAAGGCGTCCGCCCCGGCACCGTGCAGGGACATGCGTCTGGCGCGGCCGTGTCAGCACCGCGGTAACGCTTCTGCCGATCTTTCGATGGTCGGCGCGCCGAACACGTTTGATCAACCAGCCGTCCACATTCGGATCACATGCGCACGCCGTTGCGCGTTTCTGCACAGCGACGCTGAGACAATTCGCTGTCTTTCCGATGGACATCCCGATGGCGATTCCAATGCCCCCTCCGGTCCCCGTCCCGCGCGCCTACGCCAGCATCAAACCGCTGTTGTGGCTGGTGTCGCTGGCGATCTTCATGCAGATGCTGGATGCGACCATCGTCAATACGGCATTGCCGTCGATGGCGCGCAGCCTGCACGAGAGTCCGCTACAGATGCAGTCGGTGGTTTTCAGCTACGCGCTGGCGGTGGCGATGTTCATCCCGGCATCGGGCTGGATCGCAGATCGCGTCGGGACACGGCGTACCTTTCTGGCCGCGATCGTCGTGTTCACGCTGGGCTCGTTGCTGTGCGCAGCAGCGCAACAGCTGCCGCAGCTGGTGGGCGCGCGCATCGTGCAAGGCATCGGTGGTGCGATGTTGTTGCCAGTGGGCCGGCTGGCGGTGCTCAAGACGGTGGCGCGCGAGGACTTCCTGCGCGCCATGAGTTTTATCGCGATCCCCGCGCTGATCGGCCCGCTGATCGGCCCGACGCTGGGCGGTTGGCTGGTGGAAGTGGCGTCCTGGCACTGGGTGTTCTTGATCAACCTGCCGATCGGCATCATCGGCTTCATCGCTGCGTTGAAGATCATGCCGGACCACTACGGCGATGCGCGCAGGCGCTTCGATCTGGTCGGCTATCTGATGCTCGCGGTCGGCATGGTGGCGTTGTCGCTGGCGCTGGATGGCATTTCCGAACTCGGCCTGCAGCATGCGTTTGTGATGTTGCTGGCGATCGGCGGGCTGGCTGCGCTGGCCGGTTACTGGTTGCATGCCGGCAATACCGGCAACGCGCTGTTTCCGTTGGCGCTGTTCAAGGTGGCCAGTTATCGCATCGGCATCCTGGGCAACCTGTTCGCGCGCGTCGGCAGTGGCTCGATGCCGTTCTTGATTCCGTTGTTGCTGCAGGTGGGCCTGGAGATGAGCCCGATGAATGCCGGGCTGATGATGGTGCCGGTGGCGCTGGCCGGCATGGCCGCAAAACGCGCGGCGGTAAAGCTGGTCGGGCGCTTCGGCTACCGCACCACCTTGATGATCAATACCGTGCTGGTGGGGCTGGCGATGGCAAGCTTCGCACTGATCGATGTGGGTCAGCTGCTGTGGCTGCGGCTGCTGCAGCTGGCCTGCTTCGGCGGCGTCAATTCGCTGCAATTTACCGTCATGAATACCGTCACCCTGCGCGACCTGGATCGCGATCAGGCCAGCCCGGGCAATAGTCTGTTGTCGATGGTGATGATGTTGGCGACCGGTTTTGGCGCGGCGGCGGCGGGCAGCCTGCTGGCCGCCTTCAACACCCATCTGGGCGATACGCACGGCGCCACTGCGGCACTGCATGCCACCTTCCTGTGCGTGGGTGGCATCACGCTGACGTCGACGTTGATCTTCTGGCAGCTGGCCGACACACGTCCGCATCCCAGGGACGTGGAAGCGGTGGCTGAGTAACGCGTCGCACGCTTCGATCAGGCGCTATGCCGCGCCTGGCGTGCGAGCCGTGCGTGGCACCGGCGCCCTCAGTGGTCGGCAGCGCCAAGGGCAGCCACCAAGACGACTGTGCTTCCCGCCAGGCGGGCGCGGCCGGTGCTCGGTGCGGCATGGACCATGCGTGCGTTCCGGTTCCTGCGCGCCGTCGCACCCAGCTGGCGACTGCTAGCTAGGTTTTTTAGCTGCTCTAGATGTCCTGGCGCGTGCGGCCCCGTCGCAATGCATCGGCAATGGTGTCGGCCAACATGTCACCGGTCAGCGGCTTGCGCAGGAAGCTGTCGAAGCCGGCCTCCTTGGCGGTGGGTTCGGCGGCTTCATCGGAGCGCGCGGTCACCGCAATCAGCGGCATCTCGTAGCCGAACACGCGCAATTGCCGCGCCAGCGCGAACCCGTCCAGCCCGGGCAGATCCAGGTCCAGCAGTGCCAGGTCGAACGTATTGTCGGCAGCTTCGGTCAATGCGGCCAGACCGTGCGGCGCATGCACCACCGAGTGGCCCTGCGAGCGCAGCAGGCCGACGATGACCTCGGCGATGGTCGGGTCGTCCTCCACCAGCAGGACGCGCTGCGGCGCAATGGTCGCGCTGGCACGCGTCACTTCACCACTCAGCGCAGCGTTGGAGGTCACCCAGCGCAGCGGCAGGTCCACGACAAATCGCGTCCCGGCGCCGAGACGGCTGATCACTTCGATATGCCCGCCCATCGCCAGCGCCAGTTCCTGGCAGATCGCAAGACCCAGACCGCTGCCGCCGTAGCGCGAGGTGGTCTTGGCGCCATCGCCCTGCTCGAACCGCTGGAACAGCCGTGCCTTCTGATCGGCATTGATGCCCGGGCCGGTATCGGCGACTTCAAAGCGCAGGCCCTGATAAGACCCCAGCGTGGTCAGCTTCAAACCGACCACACCGCGCTCGGTGAACTTGATCGCGTTGCTGAGCAGATTGAGCAGAATCTGGCGGATGCGGGTGGGATCGCCGCTGGCGGTGATATCGCCCAACAGGCCGACGTCCAGGCTGAAACGCAGGCCGCGTTCCTGCGCCAGCGGCGCCATCAGCGCCTCCACCTCGGCCACCAACTGACGCACCGAGAACGGCTGCAGATCCAGCTCAAGGCGCCCGGATTCGATGCGCGCCAGATCCAGCGCATCGTTGACCAATCGCAGCAGATGCGCACCCGCGCGCCGGATCGATTCGGTATAGCTGCGTTGCGTGTGATCGAGCTGGGTCTTGAGCAGCAGCTCGCTCATGCCCATCACGCCGGTCATCGGTGTGCGGACTTCATGCCCCAGCGTGGCCAGAAAGCGGGTCTTTGCCAGCGACGCCTGCTCGGCCAACTCCTGCTTGTGCACCGCCAACTGCCAGGCATTCAAGCGGCGCAATCGTCGGCGATACAACAACACCACCGCCACAACCACGCACACCGCCAAGGTGACCAGCAACACCAGCCCCCACGGACTACGCCACCACGGCGGCAGGACCTGAAATTTGAGTGTCTGGCTCGCCGACCAGATGCCGTCGGCGGTACGCCCCTGCACTTCCAGCGTGTAGTCCCCCGGCGGCAGCCGCGAGAACAGACGCTCACCGCTGGGGCCGACATCGATCCAGTCCGGGTCGTAGCCGCTCAGCCGGAAGCGGTAGCTGGACGACTCCGGGTGGGTAAAGGTGGGCATGCGCGCCACGATGTGCAGGTCGCGGTCGTCGTCCTGCATCCTCAACGGCTCTTGGCCGGTGATATCCAGCCCACGTTCGCCTCGCCGCAAGCCGACGCGTTCGATCAGCAAGGGCGGCCTGCGGGTGTTGGGGCGCATGGCAGTGGGATCGAACACCACAACGCCGTCGGGCGACCCTGCAACGATCTGCCCGCCCGTTGCCTGCACCAGGGTATTGGGCTGCAATTGCGGGCTGGGAAGCCCGTCGTGCACCCCATACACCCGCACCAGCTTGCTGCCGGGATCGATACGGATCAAGCCGCGCTGGCTCGACACCCAGGCCACGCCCTTGGCATCGACCACCAACCCGTTCGGCGCCACCATCGGGAATTCCTGATCTTTCCCCACCGTGTCCAGATGCTTGAGCTGCCGACCATCCCAGAGGTAGCGCCGTATCTGCCCCGTCAAGCCGATCCAGACGATGTTGCCTTCAGCAAGACGAAAGACCTGCGTTGGCAGCGTTGGCGCGCCGCGCACCGGCACAAACCGGTCGGCCGCCGGATCCCAGCGCCGCAACCCGGCATTGTTGGCAAGCCAGATCTGTCCATCCGGACCCGCGCGGATGTCGAGAATGGTCAACGCTTCCAGCCCATGACTGCCTTCGACGATGGTCCGAAGCAATTGCCCTTCCTCGCTTCTGATCTGCAGCCCCTGCTGCACAACGGTGACCCACAGTCGCCCCTGCGCATCCTCGGCCATGCGACCTGCCCGCTCCAGGGATGCATCGGCATCGACATTGCTGCCCAACTGCCAGCGTTTGACCTGGCGCGAGCGCGGGTCATAGCGCACCAATTCGGCGTGGACCCCAATCCAGACGTAGCCGGCCCGGCTTTCGAGCATGTAGTCCGCGGCAACGTATTTGCCGATCTTGGGCCGCTCTTGCCGCAAGTTCCCGGTCGCCGGGTCGAGGTATTCCAGCACGCCTTTTGTGCCCGTCAACCAGATGCCGCCAGAAGCCGCCGGCGTCGTTGCCGTGATGGAGGGATTGGCCGGCGACTGCAGCGCGTTGCTATGGTGCGACAGCACGGCAAACATGTCCCAGTGGGGAGGCAGGTGCCACAAGCCTCCTTCAAGCGCGGCAAACCACAATCCACCTTCGCGGTCTTCGTATGCGGCGATCCAGTTCCGCTTGACCAGGCCGTGTGCCGAAAAGCTGTAGATCGGCACGTTACGAATGTCTTTCCCTGAAAACGCCAAGCCGATGCCACCGTTGGCGTCCAGCCAGTACCGCCCACCACGATCGTGCAGCAGCACGCCCAGGATGCGTTGCTTGTGCGAGATGTCGCGCCATGGCTGGGGACGGGCCTGACCATCGGCCTTCATCCCGAAAAAGTCGCCGGTAAGATCCGACACCCACAGTGTGTCGCCGCTACGCTCCAGGTACAGCCGATTGACGGCCTGGGAGCTGCCGGGAAGCGCCACACGTTCTAGACGCGTGCCGTTCCAGCGTGCGAGCCCGCCGGGAGTGCCCATCCAAAACGTCCCGTCCGGTGCCACCTCGAACCCCGTGACGCTGTCAGCCGGCAGGCTCGTGTCGTCGCCCGGCACAGAGGTGAATCGCTGCACGCTGCCATCGGGGCGCCGCCGATACAGACCATGGGTTGCGGTACCCAGCCAGATGTCGCCGTTCGGGGTCTGCGCCAACGCCCACACCGTGATTTCGCGCAATTCCGGAAACTGCGGGCTCTCCAACGGCGTGAAGATGCGCGTCTTGTTCTCCAGGAAACCGGCACCGCCGTTCTCGAAGCCCATCCATACCCGATTGTCGTCGCTGACACAGACCGTCCAGACCGCATTGCTGGGCAGCCCTTCTTCCATGCGCCAGATGCGGAAGTTGCGCCCGTCGAATCGGGCCAGACCATCATCGCTGGCAAGCCAGAGATAGCCCTGCTTGTCTTCGGCGAGTTCGCTGATGGTCTCCGACGGTAGCCCATCCGCAAGCGTGATCTGGGTGGGCACCGGAGTGACCGGTGCACGTGCTGCCAGTGCGGGTGACACTGTCGTGCATAAGCCAAGCGACAGCAAGACCATCAACCAATGGAGAACAGATAAAAAAAGGCGCACTGGACACGTTTCACGACAAGTCGCCGCATAGTGCGGGCCGCGCGCTGCGCGGGCAAGCCCAAGCGACCTCAAGCGATCGCTCCGGCAGCGCCAGCAAATCGATCGCAACGCCGTGGCTACCGGCTACCGGCACCAGGGTGTCTAGCCCACGCAGGATGGGCACCATGGTCATTTGGCCAGAATGCAGCATCGCCAGCGGCACCCGCACCGCAAGGCCATGGGCTCAAGCTTCGGCGAATTGCCGTTGCCCGGCAGATCACAAGGCTTGCGTGGCCGGGTTGGCATACCCGTGGCGCGCGCTGCCAGGCAGCGTCGATGTGCGGCCCACTGCCCGCATGCCCATCCCGATGCGGGCCACCTCCAGTGCATCGTTGCCATCTACGTCATGGCACTGAAGCAGGCCGTGCGCGGTGAGCGCTGTGCGCTGTGCGCTGTGCGCTGTGCGCTGTGCGCCAGCTCAGCCTGGCATAGGCATGGACTGGTCGCGCGCGCGCGCCGTTGCGCATGCCGCCGCAATCGCATCGATCAACATGTCGGCCGTCACCGGTTTGCGCAGGAATCCGTCGAAACCGGCGATCTGCGCCTGGCGTTCGGCATCGCCATCGGCACGTGCGGTGACGGCCAGCAACGGGAAGCCGTGACCGAGCCGGCGCAGTTGCGAGGCCAGCGCGAAGCCGTCCAGGCCCGGCAGATCCAGATCCAGCAACGCGACATCGAAGCCGCCATCGACCGCTTCGGACAATGCCGCCAGACCGTGTGCGGCATGCACCACGCGATGGCCGCGCCCGATCAACAGCCCGCTGATCACGTCGGCCACGGTCGGATCGTCTTCCACCAGCAAGATGCGCAGCGGCGCGCCGGCCAGCGTGCGTGGTTCGCCCGCAGCACTGCGCGGGGCCGACCGATCGATCGGCAACGGCAGATCCACGGTGAACTGGGTGCCAACGCCGAGTCGGCTGCGGACACGGATCTGGCCCTTCATCGCCACCGTCAGTTCCTGGCAGATCGCCAGCCCCAAGCCGCTGCCGCCATAGCGCGCGCTGGTACGCGCGCCTTCGCCCTGTTCGAAGCGTTGAAACAGACGCTTCTGCTGCTCGGGCCCGATGCCGGGACCGGAGTCGCGCACCTTGAAGCGCAGGCAGTCGCCGTGCAGGCTGACGGAAAGCCCTACTTCACCGCGTTCGGCGAACTTGATCGCATTGCCAAGCAGGTTGATCAGAATCTGCCGCACCCGCGTGGCGTCGCCCATCACCGACAGATCGGCGGGCAACTGATTGCGGTAATGAAACCGCAGCCCACGCGCCTCGACGATGGGGTGCATGAAGTCGGCCAGTTCCTGGGTCAGCTGCGATGGATCGAACGGCTGCTGCACCAATTCCAGCTTGCCCGCTTCGATCCGTGCCAGATCCAGCGCATCGTTGACCAGCCGCAGCAGATGCGCACCGGCCTTGCGGATCGCATCGACGTGGCTGCGCTGTTTCGCATCCAGCGGCGTAGCCAGCAGCAGCTCGCTCATGCCCAGCACACCGGTCATCGGCGTGCGCACCTCATGCCCCAGGGTGGCCAGAAAGTGCGACTTGGCGATCGAAGCCTGCTCGGCAAGTTGCTGGCGCTGCTGCGCCAGCACCCACTCCTGCTGACGACGCACGCGTCGCCGCCAGCCCCACACGCCCAGGCAAAGCAGCAGCACGCCCAACAGCACCGCAACCAACTGCGCCGGCGTACTCAGCCACCACGGCGGACGCACCTGCAGGTGCAGCGAGGGTGCGGCGATCCAGTTGCCGTCGCCGGCACGCGCCTGCACGTCGATGCGGTAGTCGCCCGGCGGCAGCCGCGACATCACACGTTCGCCGGTGGCGCCCTGCTCCACCCACCCCGCGTCGTAACCCTCCACACGGTAGCGATAGCGTGCCGAGGCAGGATCGACGAACGACAGCAACCGCGCGCTGATGCGTAGATCGCGATCGCGTGCCTGCAGCACGATCGTCTCTTTGTGCGGCAGTAGCTGCAGACGCTCGGCATCGTTGCGGCGGACCTGCACCGATTCGATCACCAACCGCGCCACCGGTGCCGGTGCAAAGGGCTGCGCGGGATCGAACAACACGATGCCGCTGGTGGTCAGTGCCAGCACCTGCCCGCTGGGGCCGACCACCGGTGGGCGCATCGAAAATTCGCTGTCCGGCAGGCCGTCGCGCTGCCCGAACATGCGCACCTGCGGTTGCCCGCGCCGGTAGGCGTACAGGCCGCGCGAGGTGGTCGCCCAGACAGTGTCCGTGCCGCCAAGCGCCAGTCCGCGAATCTCGGTGGAGGGCATACCCTGCGCGTGGCCCACCCGCTCAAGCAACTGCGCATTGGTACCATCCCAGCGGTAGCGCTCGATCGCCCCAGGCCGCCCGGCCCAGAACTCGCGCGGCGACACGAACGCCAACGCATAGACTTCAGGCGCAGCGTCGGCGCCGCCGATCACCTTGCGAAAGCGCTCGCCCTGCCAGACCCACAGCCCGTCGCCGGCGGCCACCCATGCCGAGCCATCCGGGCGCACGAGCAGTTGCTGCACCATGCCGCCCACTTCGCTGAGGTCGGTACCGAAGCGAAAGGTGGCCAGCAGGCGGCCATCCGCCGCACGCCGCTGCACGCCGCCTTCGACGATCGACAACCAGAACTCGCCATCGATGCCCGGCGTCATCAGTTCCACGCGACGCGCATCGGAGGTGTCGATCTGCATCGCCAGCGCATGTTTTTCTCCGGTCTTGGGCTGATAGCGCGTCACCCCCTTCTGCAGCGCCACCCACAGGCTGCCATCGCCGGCCGGTAGCACCGACTGCACGCTGCCGCCTCCCAGCACATCGCTGTGCAGCACGGGGACGATCTCGCCTTGATCGCCGACGCGATACACCCCTTCGCCGGTCGTCACCAGGAAGCTGTCGCCGTCGGCGGCTGCGTTCATCAGGTACAGGCTTTCCAGCGGCTTTCCTTGCGCCTGCAGGATCGTGGAGAAGCGCCGCCAATCCGGCGGCAGATAGGCCAGGCCCTGCGAAATCAGCCCCAGCCACACACCGCCCTGACGGTCCTGCATCACATCGAGCACGCCACTGTGCGCGGTGAGAAAGCCGCTGCCCCGATCGCCCTCCATGACGCGTAGTTTGGTTTCGCCCGGCGCAACGCGGAAAAACCCATCGGCCGCACCCACCCAGTAACCGCCATGCACGTCGTGCACCACGCTGCCGGCACGCACGCTGGAAGCTCCTTTCCAGGGCGCAGGTTCAAGCACGCCGGCCGGGGTCACCCGATACAGGCCTTTGCCGCTTCCCACCCACAGCGTGCCATCGGGATCCTTGCTGAGCTTTAACACCATCGCGCTCAGGCGGTCCGGCGCGACGCGCACGAAGCGCTCGCCGTCGCGCATCACCAGCCCGCCAGCGGTCCCGATCCACAACCGGCCGCGCGCATCGGTGAGCATGCTCATGATGGTGTCGCTGGGCAGCCCGTCCGCTGCGTCGGGGGTGGCACGGAAGACCGTGATGCGGCCATTTTCCTCGCGGCGGCACAAGCCACCGCTGCTGCTTCCGATCCACAGCGCACCCTGCGCCTGCGCCAGCGCCCAGACCTGCCCGCCACAGGCTTGCGCAACGTCCGGAAAGGTCGTGAATGCCGCACGGTCCGCATCCAGCATGCTCAGTGGCGAGTCGTTGACGCCCAACCACACCCGGTCGCGATCGTCGACCAGGAGCGTTTCCACCTCGTTGCCGGGAATCGAGCGGGCATTGTGCGGGTCGTGTTGCCATACCTGCAGGCCGATACCGTCATGACGCGCCAGGCCGTCGCTGGTGGCCGCCCAGACATAGCCCTGCCGATCCTGCGCCAGTGCCAGCACCATGCGCGAAGGCAGGCCTTCGCTCGGGCCGAACCGGCGCATCCGCGGCGTCTCGATCTGGTTCACCGCCGCTGCCTCCACGCCGATCAACAGCGCCACGACAGCAAGCACGGACAGCACTACCTGTTTCATCGTCATCCTTGTCCCAGCCACCTGCGCGATCGCGCGCACTCCCCGGCCGGACTGCACTGTACCCGCTCCGGCGCACTTGCCCCTAGTCGGCGGCGCTGTCGTCCGGCGAGTCGGCAGCCTCGGCAAGCGCCCGTGCCAGGGCGTTCGCCAGCAGCTCACCGGTGACCGGCTTGCGCAGGAAACCATTGCAGCCAGCCGCCATCGCCTGCGGCTCGGCATCGGCGTCGGCCCGCGCGGTCACCGCCACGATCGGGAAGCGCACCCCGCGCGCGCGCAGTTGCGCCACCAGCGCGGCACCGTCCAGGCCGGGCAGATCCAGATCGCATAACCCGGCGTCGAAGCTACGCGTACTCACCTCGGCCAAGGCGGCCAACCCATGCAAGACATGGGTGACCTGGTGCCCGCGCGTCTGCAGCAACCCCACGATCACCTGCGCCACGGTCGGGTCGTCTTCCACCAGCAGCAACTGCAGCGGTGCCTGATCCCTGGCAACGACCGCGCGTGCTGGAGCCGGGGCCGCCGCAGGCAACGTCGCCACCCAACGCAGCGGCAGCTCCACCACGAAGCACGCGCCCTGGCCCAATTCGCTGTCCACGCTCACCACGCCGCCCATCGCCGCAGCAAGCTCACGGCAGATCGCCAGGCCCAGCCCACTGCCGCCATGCCGGGCCAGGGTCAGTGCGCCTTCGGCCTGTTCAAAGCGCTGGAACAGGCGCCCACGCTGCTCGACGCTCATGCCGGGCCCGGTGTCGCGCACCTCCACCCGGATGCCTTGTGTCGGGCTCTGCGGCAACGCCGAGACGCGCAATTGCACGCCGCCGCGCTCGGTGAACTTGACCGCATTGAACAGCAGATTGAGCAGAATCTGCTGCACGCGGCTGGCATCGCCATGCAGTGCCGGCGGCAGCGCGTCATCCAGTTCGCACGCGAACGCCAGCTGCTTCTGCTCGGCACTGGGACGAACCAGTTCGACCACTTGCCCGATCAGCAGACGTAGATCGAAATCGCGATTGTCCAGCGGCAGCTTGCCGGCTTCGATCCGCGCCAGATCCAGGGCATCGTTGACCAGTCGCAGCAAGTGCTTGCCGGCCGACTGGATCGCGCCGGCGTAGCCCTGCTGGCGCGCATCCAGCGGTGTCTGCAACAACAGCTCGCTCATCCCCAGCACACCGGTCATCGGCGTGCGCACCTCATGCCCCAAGGTCGCCAGAAAGCGGGTCTTGGCCAACGACGCCTGCTCGGCCAGCTCGCGCTTGTGCTGGGCCAGCTGCCACTGCGCCCGCATGCGCACACGATGCCGGTAGGCCGCGGCAAGCAGTGCACTGAGCAGCAGGCCGACCATGCAGATCAACGCAATGCCGACGTCGCTGCGCCACCAGGGCGGCAGCACCGAGAACTGCAGCGATTGCACCTGCGATGCATTGCCAAGCGGATCCACACCCTGCATCTCAAGCACATAATTGCCCGGCGGCAACGATGAAAACTCGCGCATGCCCGCAGCCCCATGCTCGACCCAATCGGTGTCGAAACCGTTCAATCGCGTGCGGTAATGGTTCGCCATCGGATCGATGAAAGATAGCAGCCGCATATTGATGCGCAACTGTCGATCGCTCGGCACCAGCGAAAAACCACCACCGATCGGCAATGCGCGACGTCGATCGCCCTGCTGGACGCTCACCGCTTCCAGTCGCATCTGCGGGGTAAACGAGGGAACGTCCGGCGCGTTGGTATCGATCAGCAGCGTGAATCCGTCGGCGGTCCCGCCCACCAACACACCGTTGTTGGACATCAGCAGGCAGCGGCGACTGAACTCCTGGCTGGTCAACCCGTCACGCGCACTGAAACTGCGGATTTTGGCAGGCGTTGTGCGGGGGTCGATACGCCATAGGCCACGCGGGCCGGACATCCACACGCGCCCAAGCGCATCCAGCTCAAGACCGTAGGCATCCATGGCGGGAAATCCTTCGGCAGCGCGAATGCGGCTTACCCGTTTCCAGACGCCATTGCCTTGCTCCCAGCGCTCGATGCTACCGGCGATGTAAAGCCATATGCGATTGCGATCCTTGACGACAAAGCGCTGGATAAAGTCGACATCCAGCCCCGGCACCAGCATGAATCGATGCGTGTCGGCATGCCAGGCATACACTCCGCCAGTACCGCTGATCCACACGCGCCCATCCGGCCCCATGCTGATCTGGTAGTACGGCAACTCCTTCAGGCCATGCAGATCGTTTGGGGAGATCGTCTCCAGGATGCGCCCGCTGACGAGGTCGCGTCGCTGGATCACTTGCTCGAACGCTGTCCACACGGTGCCATCGCCGGGCTCCCCGATCCAGAGCACCGCCTCGGCGGGCCCATCCCCGGTGAAATGGGTCAGCTCTCCAGTGGTCAGGTCCAGACGCGACAGTGCATGCCGCGCGTTACCGAGCCAGAGCTGCCCGCGACCGTCTTCCAGCGCGGAGGTGACTTCCATCTCACGCAGATCCGGATGCTGGATTACGGTCTGCACCAAGGCGCCAGACGATGTGTCGTAGCGCAGCAACCTGCCACTGCTATCGAACTGCCACAGGCCGCCAGAGCGATTGGCCGGTGCAAGGCTGCAAGAGATGCCTTTGCCCTGATCGTTGACCTGCTTGAAGGCTGCCGTCCGACGCCAGTCCTCGCGCAGGTAGGCAAGCCCGCGGCCATGCAGGGGTACCCAGATCCCCCCATGCGGACTTCGCCAGATGGTGGTGACATGACGATTGGAAACCAACGGTTCATCCCCGTTGTTGACCGGCGTCGGTGGATGATCGGCACGGGTGTGCCATAGCCCCTGCTCGGTGCCGAGCCAGAATTCGCCATCTCCGGCATCGGCCACCGTCCAGACCCGATTGCCTGCCGCAAACATCGAGGCCCAGGTGGGCGTATGCCACCCACCGGAGGAATCCATATAGCGCAACCCGGTGTCCGAGGAGCTCCACAGCCGCTGGCCTACCCACTGCAGCGCATTGATGCCGCTGGCGTCGCCATCCGGTCGCACGCGGTGCAAGGCCAGCCCGTCGTAGTACGCCAAACCGCCGAGCGTCCCGATCCACATGCGCTCACGGTCGTCCAGGGCCAGGGCGTAGACCGGATTGGGGTCTAGCGGATCTTCCATCTTGGACAGATCGAGTGAGCTGAAATGCCCCTTGGCATCCAGGCGCAAGACATTCCCGGTCGACATGCCGAGCCAGATCTCATCGCCGCGGCCGGCAATGGCATAGATATCTCCCAACGCCAGCGCAGCAACGTCGTCGGGAAGATAGGCGGTAAATTTGCTGCGATCGGCGCTCAGCATTGCCAGCCCGGCACCCGCCAGTGCCAGCCAGATGCGATCCTGGTCGTCGATATACATCGCCTGCAGGGCATTGCTGCGCAGCGAGTAGCGATCGGTCGGATCGTTACGCCATACCTTGAACTCGGCGCCGTCATACCGAACCAGGCCATCGGTGGTGGTCATCCACAGATAGCCCGCACGATCCTGTGCGATTGCGGTAATCATGGTCGAGGGCAGCCCTTCGGCGGCACCCACAATGCGAAAGCGCGGGATGGCAGGCACCTCGGCCAGGGCCGGCAACGCCATCAACGCAACGAGCAACCCCAGTAACAGACCGCGCATGCGGGAATCCTTTCCACGTCCAGCCGGCATGCTCGCAATGGATCGTTGCAAGCGCAAGCCGCGCGCGCAGCGCCGGGATGTGTCTAGAATCCGCCCATGACGCCCATCGCCCGCCTGCTGCTCCTTCCCGCCCTGGCACTGACCAGCCTGGCCGCCTCCGCCGCACCGGTGCGCTATGCGCTGGACCCGGTGCACACCCGTGTGCTGTTCGCGGTCGACCATGCCGGCTTTTCCAAGGCATTGGGCACCGTGTCGGGCAGTAGCGGAACGCTGGTGTTCGACCCGGACGACTGGGCCGCCGCGCGGCTGGATGTGACCGTGCCGCTGCACCGTGCCGACCTGGGCGATGCCAAGTGGAACCAGGCCACCCTGGCACGTAACCTACTCGACGCCGAGCGCTTTCCCGACGCGCATTTCGTCTCCACGCGCGTGGAGGCCAGCGGCGAGAACCAAGCCAAGGTCACCGGCAACCTGACCCTGCACGGCGTCACCCGCCCGGTGACCCTGGACGTCACCCTCAACGCGCTCAAGCGCCACCCGCTGCCGCCGTTTCGCCGCACTGCCGGCTTCTCGGCAACCGCCACGCTGAGCCGGGCGGAGTTCGGGGTCGATGCATGGAAGTCGATGATCGGCGACACCGTGGAGTTGCGCATCGAAGCCGAAGCCGTGCGCGAAGGCCGCGCCGACGACGACGCAGCGCCGGCGCAAGCCGAACCTGCCACCACTGACGCGCCTGCCGCCCAGGAATCGGGAACATGAGCCTGAAAAACAGCGAGCGCTGGGGCGGTGTCAGCCAGACCCTGCATTGGCTGATCGCCTTGCTGATTCTGGTGCTGGGCATCGTCGGCCTGACCATGGGCGAACTGCCCAAGACACCGAAATACTTCTGGGTCTATACCGCGCACAAATCGGTGGGGCTGACCGTGCTGGCGCTGGTGATCGCGCGCCTGGGTTGGCGTCTGTACGCAGGCGCGCCGCCGCCGGTGGCGGGCACCCCGCGCTGGCAGGAACGGATCGCCGGGCTGACCCACTGGCTGCTCTACGCCATGATTTTCGCCATGCCGCTGTCGGGCTGGCTGTACGACTCCAGCAGTGGCTTGCGCCCGTTCCGCTGGTTCGGCCTGTTCGCGGTGCCCAAGCTCAGCGGCCCGGACGAGCAGCTACGCGCCGCCTCTCATGTCGTCCACGAGTGGGGCTTCTGGCTGTTGATCGCTGTGGTGCTGGCGCACGCCGGCGCTGCGCTGTACCACCATATTTTCCAGCGTGATGCCACCCTGGCGCGGATGTTGCCGCGCGGCTGGCTGTCCTCCAAACCCTAAGGATTTCCCATGTCGTCCAAGTTGTTCGCCTCTCCCCTGCTGGTCGCCGCGTCGCTGGTCGCCACTTTCGCCACCGCGCCGGTGCTGGCCGCCGACTACGTCCAGGCGCCCGGCTCCTCGCTGGTGTTCGCCAGCAAGTACGACGGCGAAGTGTTCACCGGCAAATTCCCCGGTTTCGACACCACGCTGAGTTTCGATCCGGCCAATCTGGCCGCAGCCAAGCTCGATGTGCGCATTCCGCTGGCCAGCGCGATCAGCGGCAACAACGATCGCGATTCGACCCTGCAAGGCCCGGACTTTTTCAACGTCGCCAAGTTCGCCACCGCGCGCTATCGCGCCGACAAGTTCCGTGCGCTCGGCGGCAGCCAGTACGCGGCCGACGGCACACTGGAACTGCGCGGCGTCAGCAAGCCGGTCACGCTGACCTTTACCTGGACACCGGGCGCGCAGCCGGTGCTGGCGGGCAAGGCGGTGGTCAAGCGGCTGGACTTCGGTGTGGGCGGCGGCGACTGGGCCGACACCAAGACCATCCCCAACGAAACCGCGATCAGCACCAAGGTCGTGTTGAAGGCGAAGTAAGGCCACAGGCCGCAACCGGACGCGGCCACTGAGCGGCGGACTACCTCGTCGGGTCCGCCGCTTTTTTTATGCTCGGCGGCCGGATGACACCGCACGACAGCTAGACTTGGCGTCCACTCAGGGACGCCGCCAATGCGCACACAGGGGACGTTGACCCGCTGGACTGCCGATCGTGGCTTCGGCTTCATCAGCCCGACACAGCCCGGGGACGACTTGTTCGTCCACATTTCTGCGTTTCCACGCAGCCCGATGGCACCGCGCATCGGCGAGTTGATTTCCTTCGAGACCGAGCCGGGCCCGGACGGCCGCCCACGTGCCGTGCGCGTCATGCGTGCCGGCACACAGGCAGCCAAGCGCAGCCGGCGCCGGCAGCATGTAGCGGCGCAATCAACATCGGCTCATAGCCCCGTCCGGCTTGGCAAAGTCATGTTGCTCTTGCTTGTGGCAGGCGCTGGAGGCTATGCGTATCTCAATGGGAAAACGCGGATGCCAGACCCTGAGCTCCCCAAGACTTCGTCAGCGTCAACGGCACCGACATCTGCACGAGCACGAACACCGGCAGGCAGGACGCTGCCAGCCCGTACCTCGGCTCAGAGCTCGCCTGTGGTAACGGCACCCGCATCTGCAAGCAGAACGTCCGCCACGCCCGTCCACACACCGCACTACAGCTGTGGAGGACGCACGCATTGCTCGCAGATGAACTCCTGCGAAGACGCCACTTACGTACTGCAGCACTGCCCAAATACCGTAATGGACGACGACAACGATGGCGTGCCCTGCGAACAGCAATGGTGCCGTTGAATCAATGCGGCTGACGTCTTGAACGGTCGGCCGACAAGAATCGTGTGTTGGCCGCATCTTGTTGGATGCAGTCAAAAGCCCAGGTCAAACGCCGAGTCGGTCGAGGGCGCGGCCCCGTCACCGCTCGCGGGACAGGCTGCGAGTACGTCCGTGTAAGGCTCGGTGGCGGCATCCATGCCGCCACCCGGTCCCGCGATCGGCAAGGACACCACAGCAGAGAGTGAATCGGTGGCTTTTTTCAAGCCATGCACCCCGACCAACTCGACTGGTCCTTGCCCGCCTACCGTCGCGGGACCTTACGCGGCATGGATGCCGCCACCGAGCCTTATCTGTTCGGAATCTGGCAGTTTAGGTGTCGAGAGCCGGCGTGGGCTGCCGTCAGAGCCTGGATC
>NZ_MDEE01000002.1 GCF_002939865.1 Xanthomonas dyei | reverse complement strand
CGCATCAGGCACTGAAGATGATGACGCCTGACCAAGCCTATGCCGCTACATTAACCACCTGACCTGTGCAGAAACCGATGGGTCATTACATCTGAGCAGTATCCGCAACCGATTGGATGGCAATGTATCTCGTTCCAACAGTCTCCGGAAGTAGCGCATCAAGAAGCGAGCGCTTCTCGGAAACCGCGGAAGAGAATATGTCCCAGTCTCGCTCGAGTAGCTCCAAGAGGTGCTCCCCATCTGCGGACTCCTGATATAGCGAGAGGAGGATAGAAAAATCACTACTCAGCTCTGAACACTCAACAAGAATTGCACGCTGTGTAGTGCATCTGTCGCAGTAACCCAGCTCAGTACTCTGCCTTGCAACTTTCTGGGAAATAGCCGAATCCCGGAAGCAAAGCATGCAGCACTTAGCCATGGACAACATCCATCATCAGCTCGATATGGTGTTGCATGCTGAGCTTCTTGACATAACCCAATCCAGGATAGTGCCCCCGATCATGAAGGTCCAAAAACTCAAGAACCGCTTTAGTCTTCATGATCTTTGAATTGACTTTTCTAACTGCTTTTGCAAGCTTCCCCAACGCCTCACTGAATTTTCCGGCAGGATCCGCAGGCGTCAAATTTGAATCAGAAACGAAGTGGCGAATAAACATTGACGAGTCATTATCCTCATCCACAAAAGTCAGGTGAATTGCTACCGCATATGCAGGCCCACCTCCCTCCGAATACTCATCACCTACAGTGAGAAAGTCCCCGAACCCCTGCATCCCGTCATCCTGGTAGGTTATATGGAGATCAGAAAAATGCTCAATGTTCGGATCTAGGTAATCCGAATTCTTCTTTTTTCGAAATCCATCTCGAATCAGAATTCTATCCGCGCCTCTGAAATTCCTACGGTACAGAGGGCCGGAGTCTTTTGTATCAACGAACACGTTGGGGTCGAAGCTCGCCCCAGCCGCCTCCGCTCTCGCACGCATAATTGAAGCATCGGTCGAACGATCATGGAGCAACGGTAGCTTAGCCGCTGATAGCTCTACTGATTGATCTTCGACCCCTTGAGCTCGGTAGATCCAAGACAGCCCTTCATAGTTACTAATAAGCGCAGAGATACTACCCATAAAATCTTCCGGGAGGCCACCCTTCAGCATTCCGCACCCGGGATTCGCAACAATGTACGCCCGCCCCCCCTTATCTTTCACTTCTGAGAGGCAACGGAGCATTGAGCCGGCATCATTCTTTACCGGTTCAATGACGGGGCAAAACCCTGCTCTGGCTAGAAGCTCCGCATTCTCTTTGACGCAGATTAGCTCGTACTGCTTACCTCGGAAATACGGGTGATAGCTCATTCTGAATTCCCCCTGTGACGTCCATTTCGAACAGCCTAATTAACCTTGCGATCTGAGTGTGTGTCAAGTCCTGAGCCATCGCTGAGGCGGCGAGAGACATGGGCAGCCCGCTCACGAGGCTCCCCTTCTTGGCAGATCGCCGACGCAGTCGATTCGCCACGAACGAATTCAGCTCGATGAGCCCAACTCCCTGGCAAGCAGCGAGAGCCTCCTGGTATAGCCTTGTATTAGGTATACACGCAGATGTTCGACCATATGCATCGATCAACTCGACTAACTCTCTACGCCGCAGGAGCGCGAGCATATCGGATCGCACGAGACAGGAATCGAACTTTTCCGGCGCGCGTATCGTATGCAATTGATACCTATCTGTAAGAACATAGACTCCAATCTCTCTTCCAGTTGACCTCTCAACTGCAGAAGCATAGCGATCGCTGGTGACAACAGACACCTCCCGGCAGGCATGCTGATAGGCACTTACCTGGGAGGGAAGTCGCGCCAATTCATCAAAATCAGTCTTTATTTCAAATGCATTTATACAGTCTTTCGCGAGAAGAACATCTAACTTTGCGCCGGCGATTCTGACCTCAAGAAACGCAGCCGTCGCAGCCAGTGAACTCCTACCTAGGACCAACTTCTGAATTACTGCGTTCTTGTAGAAGTATTCGACGCGTTGATTCTTGAAACAGTACTTGAACGCATGCTCATAGATGCTGGAAAGTGTCGCACCTTCATTCAAGTGCCCATTTGATTCCAAAGACCTAAGAACAGCCGAAAGCTCCATTGGCAGCCATCCATTGGCCAGCTCCTTAAGAACTCTGCTCGAGAAAATCCGGCGAACAAGAATTACGTCTGCACACGAAAAATCAACGCGACTACCTGCTCGAGCCGGATTATTCATCTCCTCTTTTTGTTTCATCAGTACACCAAAAAGAAGAGGGGCCGACGCCCCTCCTATTTCCATCAAACCCCAACAGGATTCGCCTTCTCAGGATCAATCTTGTACTGCTTGATCGCCCGAGCAACGTCCTTGCCGGTCATCTTGCCATCCTTCGCCAGCGCGGCAATCGCCGCGTGTGCGATGTAGTAACGGTCGACCTCGAAGAAGCGGCGCAGGTTCGCACGCGTATCCGAGCGACCGAACCCATCCGTGCCGAGGACGGTATAGGTCATCGGGACGAAGGCGCGGATCTGGTCGGCGAAGGCGCGTACGTAGTCGGTTGCGGCGATGGCCGGGCCCTGGCGGCCTTCCAGCAGCTGGGTGACGTACGGCTTGCGCTGTTCGGCTTCCGGGTGCAGGCGGTTCCAGCGTTCAACGTCGAAGCCGTCGCGGCGGACTTCGTTGAGGCTGGGGCAGGACCAGATGTCGGCGGTGACGCCGAAGTCCTTGTTGAGCAGCTCGGCCGCAGCAATGGCTTCGCGCAGGATGGTGCCGCTGCCCAGCAGCTGCACGCGCAGCTCGCCCTTCTTGGGCTTGCCGGCGTCGGTGAGCAGGTACATGCCCTTGATGATGCCTTCGGCTGCGCCGTCCGGCATGCCGGGGTGGGCGTAGTTCTCGTTCATCAGGGTGATGTAGTAGTACTCGTCGATCTGGTCTTCCATCATCGACTTCATGCCGTGCTGCATGATGACGGTGACTTCGAAGCCGAAGGTCGGGTCGTAGCTACGCACGTTCGGGATCGAGCCGGCGATGACCTGGCTGAAGCCGTCTTCGTGCTGCAGGCCTTCGCCATTGAGCGTGGTGCGGCCGGCGGTGCCGCCGAGCAGGAAGCCACGCGTGCGCATGTCTGCTGCCTGCCAGGCAATGTCGCCCACGCGCTGGAAGCCGAACATGGAGTAGTAGATGTAGAACGGCAGCATCGGCACGTCGGACACCGAGTAGCTGGTGCCGGCGGCCATCCACGAGGCAATCGCACCCGGTTCGCTGATGCCCTGCTGCAGCACCTGGCCGGTCTGGTCTTCGCGGTAGTACATCAGCTGGTCGGCGTCGACCGGCTTGTACTTCTGGCCGAACGGGGCGTAGATGCCGATCTGGCGGAACATGCCTTCCATCCCGAAGGTGCGCGCTTCATCGGCCACGATCGGCACGATGCGCGGGCCCAGTTCCTTGTCGCGCAGGGCGATGTTGAGGCTCTGCACGAAGGACATGGTGGTGGAATAGCTGCGCTCGCCGCTGTCCTTGAGCAGGCGCTCGAACTTGTCGAGCGTGGGCGCGACGAAGGACTTGCTGGCCTTGGGACGGCGTGCGGGCAGGAAGCCGCCCAGCACGTTGCGGCGGTCCTTCAGGTACTGCACTTCCGGGGAATCGTCGCCGGGGTGGTAGAACGGCACCTGGCCGTCTTCCAACTGGGCGTCGGTCACCGGAATGTTGAAACGGTCGCGGAAGTGCTTGACCGCCGCGTCGTCCAGCTTCTTGGTCTGGTGAGTGGGGTTGAGCGCCTCACCGGCCGAGCCCATGCCGTAGCCCTTGACCGTCTTGGCCAGGATCACGGTGGGCATGCCCTTGGTGTTCACGGCCTGGTGGTAGGCGGCGTACACCTTGTGCGGGTCGTGGCCGCCACGGTTGAGGCGCCAGATGTCGTCGTCGGACAGGCCGGCCACCATGGCCGCGGTCTCCGGGTACTTGCCGAAGAAATTCTCGCGGGTATAGGCGCCGCCGAAGGCCTTGCAGTTCTGGTATTCGCCGTCGACGGTTTCCATCATCAGCTTCTTGAGGACGCCGTCGGTGTCCTTGGCCAGCAGGGCATCCCAGTAACCGCCCCACAGCAGCTTGATGACGTTCCAGCCGCCGCCACGGAACACGCCTTCCAGTTCCTGGATGATCTTGCCGTTGCCGCGCACCGGGCCGTCCAGGCGCTGCAGGTTGCAGTTGACCACGAAGATGAGGTTGTCCAGGCCTTCGCGGCCGGCCAGCGCGATGGCGCCGAGGGTTTCCGGCTCATCCGACTCGCCGTCGCCGATGAAGCACCACACCTTGCGGTCGGACTTCTCGATGAGGCCGCGGTTTTCCAGATAGCGCATGAACTGCGCCTGGTAGATGGCGGCCAGCGGGCCCAGGCCCATCGACACGGTGGGGGTCTGCCAGAACTCGGGCATCAGCCACGGGTGCGGGTAGGAGGAGATGCCCTGGCCGTCCACTTCCATGCGGAAGTTGTCCAGCTGGGCCTGGCTGATGCGGCCTTCCAGGAAGGCGCGGGCGTAGATGCCCGGCGCGCTATGGCCCTGGACGAACAGCAGGTCGCCCGGGTGGCTGTCGGAGGGCGCACGCCAGAAGTGGTTGAAGCCCACGTCGTACAGCGTGGCGCTGGACGCGAACGAGGCGATGTGGCCGCCCAGGTCACCCGGCTTGCGGTTGGCCCGCACGACGGTGGCCATGGCGTTCCAGCGGATGATCGAGCGGATCTTCCACTCCAGCGCGGAGTCGCCGGGGTTCTTGGCCTCGTTGGCCGGAGAGATGGTGTTGACGTACTCGGTGGTGGGCGAGAACGGCAGGTAAGCGCCGGCGCGGCGGGTCTGTTCGACCATGCCTTCCAGCAGCTGATGGGCGCGCTCCGGGCCTTCGACGTCGATGACGGCCTTGATCGATTCGAGCCACTCCTGCGTCTCTAGCGGGTTCGGATCGTTGTGCAGCACTTCGTTCAACCAGTTCATTAGCGCTCCCGGGGGGACACACCCCGCGGGTGTGTCGACATCGTGAATTCGTGAACCCCCAAGTGTACCGCACGCACCTGTTGGCATTCCTCGCTACGGGTGCGTATGGAATGGGATGGTGTGTGCGTGCGTGGGGGGATGGCGGGTGCTGTGCACACGGGCGCGGCCGGTGTACGACCAAAGGATGAGGGGCATGGACGGGTGATGCGCACGCGGCCGTTGCCGCTCGGGCACAGGCGGAATGCACCCACACACGTGCACGTGTTTGCAGGAGCGCACCTGGGCGTGATGGGCCTTACCGGTAACGCCACAGTCGCGCCCCGGTGCGCTCCTACGGATGTGCGGGATGGACGCGGTCTGCTGGTGCGGCAGGCTGGCGTCGGTAGGACGTCAAGCCATCGGCATTGGTGGGTAGCTACCGTCGATGCAGCATTTGCGCTGCGCAGCTGGGTACGCGTGTAGGGCCGACCATCCCGTAGGAGCGCACCTGGGCGCGATGGGGCTTTACCGGTAAGACCCGTCGCGCCCGGGTGCGCTCCTACGGTGGGTGGGGTTTGGCGGGGCTGGAGGGCCCCGCCGTGTTCGCTGGGATGCCGGTCAGAACGCCTGCAGCGCTTCGGTGAGTTGGCCGTTGTTGTTGACCGCGCCCATGGTGTAACCCTGCCAGCCCGGGTAGGCGTTGGGTTCCCAGTAGAAGACGCCGAGCATGCGTGAGCCGATGGCATTGCTGCGGCTGAGCAGGTCGGTGAGCATGGAATGGGTGGTGGTTGCCTGCTGCCAGTCCATGCCGACCTCGGACACCACCACGTCGCTGCCGTAGCGCTTGATCATGTCGCGCATGTTGGTGTCCAGGCGGTTGTTGTAATCCTGCCAGCTGCCGACCGGCGGGTAGTGCGACATGCCGATGACGTCCCACTTGCCGCCCGCCGAGCGCAGGTTGTCGAAGAACCAGCGGAAGTTGGCGTTGTCGTAGCCGTTGGCCAGATGCACGATGACCTTGGCGTTGGGATACACCGCCTTGGTGGCGTTGTAACCGCTGTTGATGAACTGCCCCAGGTTGGCGAAGTTGGGCGTCTTGCCCTGGTCCCACAGCATGCCGCTGTTGATCTCGTTGCCCACCTGCACCCAGGTGACGGTGATGCCGTTGTCCTTGAGATATTTGAGGATGCCCTGGGTGTGGTTGTAGACGTCGGTATTGAGCTGGGCAACGGTATGGCCGGCCCAGGCCGCCGGTTTGTTCTGCTTGCCAGGGTCGGCCCAGCTGTCGCTGTAATGGAAGTCGATCATGATGCGCATGCCCTGCGCAGTGGCGCGCTTGGCCTTGTCGAGCGTATCGCGGCCGTCGTTCCAGCCATCTTTCGGGTTGACCCACACGCGCAAGCGAATGGCGTTGCCGCCGACATCCTTGAACAGCTTGATGAAGTCGGTGGTCTTGTTGGAGGCATCGCGGAAGACCTGCGGCGGATTGTTGGCTGCCTGCTGATTGAGCCAGCTGACATCGGCGCCTTTGGCGATGCCCTGCGCGCCGGCGCTCATGCAGACCAACGACAGCAGCAACACCAACAACAGGCGGCCGTAACGCGTACTCAACACACTCATGAACCCTCTCCCTTGATCGATGGATATCGCGCCAGATGGCGCCGTGCCTGATCCCCTGATTGCGATCCGCGTGGTGTGGCGTGACAGACGATTCAAGTCACGACCAGCGACACTGCGAAACGCTGGCGATTCAACCACCCGCGTTTCGATTGGTCGAGGTCGCTATAGCTCAGCTGTGATGTCGGAATATCTCCGGGCGCGAAGTGCTTGAATTTGCGAGTGCGCCCGATGTGCGAGAGAGTTTTGTTGTGCGCTTGCAGCAGAAAAGTGGTGTCTGGTTGCGCAAGACACAACAAACGCCGGGCAGGCCGGCGCTTATGGCTGGAGCGTTATAGAACGTCGCGAGCGTTTTTCAGTGGGGTGTGTACATCGCACACCGATCGACGTACATGCGTTGCACATGCGGTAGCGAACACCGACTGCGCCCGCCTGGCGGTGAGCGCAGTTGGTCTGTGAGCTGCGCTCAGCTCATTGCACGCGCGCCCTGCTGTTGCTGCTGGGTCTGCGCCTGCTGCTGTTCCAATGCCACCGACTGCCGCGCAGCGTTGTCGGCCACGCGTTGGCTGCTCTGTTCGAGCGGCGTGTTCATGGCGGTCATGGTGTCCACACTCACGCGCAGCTGCGCCGGGTCGTCCACACGGCCCTGCACCGCAAACGTGCGCGCGGCATCCGGGCTCATCATCACCGCATCGATGCGCTGGCCGCCGGCCGCGTGCATTTCCGAAGCGAGCGAGCCAGACAACTGCGCACTCCGATGATCGGGGCTGCGCCCCGCGCGTGCATCCTGCGCATGCACGCCACGTTGCGCATCCTGGAACAAGGGGTTGCCCACGTGCCCAGGTTGATCGATACGCAACGAGGTGCGGTCGTTGCCATGCTCATGCGCATCGCGCTTGGCCGGCTCACCTGGAGCGAGGGGGCCGCGAACGGCGTCGACCACATCCTGCCCAAGGCCTGGTGCACCACGCGTCAGGATGGTGGTACCGGTACGCAACCCGTTCACGTCGCTGCGGTATTCCTCAATCATCCGCGCGTTCTTTTCGGCGAGCGGACGTGCGTTGGGATCGGTGAGCGCGGAATGCTCTCCTAAAAAATTGCCAAGTTTGTGCGCACCCAACGAGGCCGTAGCTGCCATCAGCGGATCGTCGGGAATCAGGAAGTTGGCCTTGCTGTTGCTATAACCGCTCGCGCTCAAGGCGAGAATTTCAGTGGGCTTGGCATAAATGCGCACCTGACCGAAATGCGGTGAGGCCGCACTGACCGGGTCGGAGGCCATGACGTGATTGACCACGCTGTTGCCGCCTTCCGGGATGCGATAGCTCAGGCTGGCGGCACCGTACGCGTTGAAGGTTTCGCCCTTGAGGTCGTAATGGTGCGCGGAGATCTGTGCGAGTGCGCCGCCGAGCGAGTGACCGGTGACGGTGACTTGGGGTGTCCGCCCTTCTTCCTTGCCGATTTCCTTTGCGTAATCCAAGGCATGTTTGGTCAATGCCAATGCATCGGCAGCCTGCGGATTGGTCCGCGAGGTGACCATGGTCGCATCGGTGAGGATGTCATTGGCTGCACCCTCGGTACCTCGGTGCGCAACCACGATCTCGCCAGTGCCCTGGCGTTGATAGATCGTGCCCTGGTAGCCATTCGACTTGTTATTGACGTGTTCCAGAACAGCGTAGCGCTGCCCTTCGATCGTGACGATCTCTTCGTGTCCAGGGGCGCGACGGCCTACTGCACGATCCTTGTAGACGTCGTCGGAGAGACCGGCATATTGCGGAGACGGGATGGTCATGGCGCAACTTCCTTGGCGGCCAGCGTGATGGTGAAGAGCTTGTCGCGAATCTCTGGCTTGAATTCCTCGGCAGCGTGCTTGCCCATGTCCGGGAAGTTGCTCATTTCAGAGCGCGGATAACGCTCGCTCCAGTAGTACTCCGTTGACGCCTGCTGCGCCGTCACCGTTTTGGCTTCGATAAACGACAGGAAGCGCGTCTCTTCTTCCGCGCCAGTCGCCTTGAGCATCACGCTGGCGCCACTGAATTCCCAATGGCAGACGCCGCGACCGTAATAGTCTTCGTCCTGCATCAGGTCCAGATAGACGGTGCCGCGATATTCGGTATCGGACACCTTCTTCAGCGCGACGTCTTCCTGGCTGGTGATGCGGCCGGCGGTGCCGGTCTCCGGCTGGATCTTGCCGCACTCGGCTTCGTTGCTGACGTCGTACTGCGCCGCGGCCTGCACCAGGCCGAACGTGCCAGGCGCGTTGTTCAGGGTGAGCGTGACCTCGAACGCCTTGCGCGGACCGGGATTGACCTTGGCAAGGCCGCGGCCGCCCGCCTCGACGTTGGCTTCTGCAGCGGCCTCGGTGGCGGGGGATTGGGTCTGGGTCATGCTGGTCTCCGGGGCGCTACAGGCCGTAAGCAATAGGGCCAGCAGGCTTGGGGTCAGAATCTGGCGCAAGGCCGGCCTCCGTGGCAGTTGGGCAGCCAATCTAGTCCGCTTGCGTTCGGGGGGTCAATCGCGGCGGCGTGAGGATGAGGCCGCTGCCGGCGATTGTGGATGTGCGCAAAGCTGCCATGATCGCGCACAGCCATCGCCAGGGAGTGCGCGCCATCGTTACCCGCCCACCAGCGCCCGCGCCTCCCGCACCGGCCGCCCCGCGCGTGCACTGGCGCAACAGCTTGCGGATGCGGGTGATGCTGGCGGCAACGGCGGTGCTGGTGGTGTTGCTGGCAGCCCTGGGGACGGTGTTCTACCTGGGCGCACGTGCGGAGTTGGTGGGCGCAGCGCGGACCGAGGTGGACGGGTTGACCGAGCAGACCGCGCGCAGCCTGGCGGCGACGCTGGATTCGGTGCAGGTGAGCGGGCGCACGCTGGCGGCGAGCAGTGGCGCGGTGGGATTGCAGCCGTTCAACCTGCGCGCGTTGTTGCTGGCTACGCTCAGTGGCGACCCGGATATCGGTGCGGCGCGGTTGATCATCGAGCCGCGAACGCAAAAAGCGGGCGATACGGGCTTTGTCTGGTACGTGCATCGCGACGGCACGCGCACCGTTGAAAAGTCGGTGAACGAGCTGGGCTACGACTATCGCGCGATGCCGTGGTACCTGCGCACGCAGCGCGAAGGCCGTGCGTGGTGGTCCGAGCCTTACCTCAACAGCAATGGCGGCAGTGCGCTGTACACCAGCTACAACCTGCCGCTGCGGCGGCCGGGCGATGCGCCCGACGCGGCGCCCGTGGGCATGGTGAGCGTGGATCTGCCGCTGCAGCATCTGCGCCAGATCATCGACCAATTGCCGCGCGATATCGGTATCCAGCCGATGCTGTTGTCGCCGGAAGGCCTGCTGGTGTTCAGCCCCGACCCGGCGCTCAACCTGCATCACACGCTGGACGCTTATGTGACGCGCTCGCGGCCGGATCTGCGGCCATTGCAGCGGGCCGTTGCGGCCGGCCAGCCGATTTCGTTCTCGCACACTGCGCCGGATGGCGAGCGCTTTCTGACCCATAGCGCGGCCGTGGGGCACAGTGGTTGGACATTTGTGCTGTCTGCTTCGGAAGGCTATGTGTTGTCTGGTCTGAATTGGCTGGCGGCATGGGTGGCCGCAGCCGCATTGGTGGGTGCATGCGTGTGGTGGTGGTTGATGGGGCGGATCACGCGCAAATTGACGCGGCCGATCGAGGAGTTGACCGATACCGCCGAGCATTTCCGCCGTGGCGAATTCGAATACCCGCTGCGGCACATCGAGCGCGATGACGAGGTGGGGGTGATGGCGCGCGCGTTCGACAGCGCACGCGATGCGATCCGTCACCATATCGCCGAGATCGGCGAGATGACCGCCGCGCGCGAACGCATGCAGAGCGAGCTGCAGATTGCGCGCGAGATCCAGCAGGCGATGCTGCCGTCCGGGCGCACCTTCGACCGTGCAAGTTCGCATCTGGAAACCTGCGCCTGGCTGGAGCCGGCCAAGGCGGTGGGCGGCGATTTCTACCACTTTGTCGAAACCGAACCCGGGCTGCTATGGTTTGTGGTCGGCGATGTGTCCGACAAGGGCGTGCCGGCGGCGTTGTTCATGGCGCGTGCGGTGAGCGTGCTGGAGATCGCCGCGCGCCGGCACACGCGCCCGGACGGCATTCTGATCGCCGCCTCCACGCGGCTGGCCGAGAACAACGACACCTGCATGTTCGCCACCGTGCTGTGCGGCCTGATCAATGTGGTGAGCGGCGATTACTGGCTGGCCAGCGCCGGGCACGAGCCGCCGCTGTTGATCGACATCGACGGCACGACGCATCCGCTGCCGCTGGAAACCGGCCCGCCGCTGGGGATCGAACCGCAGACCTCGTTCCCCGTGCTGCAGGGCCGGATGACCGCAGGGCAGACCTTGTTGGGGTACACCGACGGGGTGACCGAGGCGATGGACGAGCACGGCGCAAGTTATGGGCTGGAGCGGCTGCTGGCCACGCTGCATCCGCGCCGCAGTGCGGCGGCGCAGTGCAAGGCGGTGATTGCCAACATTGCGCGCTTTACCGGCAACGCCGATCCGTACGACGACATCACCCTGCTGGCGATCCGGCTGCGCCAGGAGCATGCTGGGCGGGTCGCAGAGACCGGCCGGGGCGTTCCCGGAGAGGCAACCAGCCCATGAAGTTCGATCTGGCCATTGCACCGTCGCTGGCCCAGTTGGCCGGCGCCAACGACGCGCTGGAAGACTCGCTCACCCGTGAGGGCCTGCACGCCGAGCGCATCGGCCAGATCCGGCTGATCGTGGAGGAGCTGGGCTGCAATGCGCTCACCCACGGACAGTGCGCCGAACAGCCGCTGCGGTTGCAGCTGCAACTGGACGCCCAGGCCCTGGTGCTGGAAATGCACGACCCCGGCAGCGCATTCGACCCGTGCGCTGCGCCCATGCCCGATGTGACAAGCGAGCTCGACGATCGCCAGATCGGCGGTTTAGGCTTGTTTCTGGTGCATCAGTTCGCCGATCACATCGACTACCGCCGCGATGGTGCATACAACATCGTGCGCGTCACCCTGCTCCACCCGTACGCCCCTGTCCCCGAGGCTTTGTCATGACCACGCTCGCCATCCAGATCGACCCGCCGCAAGACACCCGCCAACGCGTCATCCTGACCGGGCGGCTGGACACCCACACCTACCAGGACCTGGACACGGCGCTGTCGCCGTTGCTGGGCACCCGCATCACCACGCTGGTGCTGGACCTGTCCGCGCTGGAATACATTTCCAGCGCCGGCATCCGCTGCATCTTCAAGGCGCGCAAGGCGCTGGCCACGCACCATGGCAAGGTGCTGGTGACCAACCCGCAACCGCAGATCCGCAAGGTCTTCGACATGGTCAAGGCGGTGCCGCTGAGCGATGTGTTCGCCTCCACCGAAGAACTGGACGCCTACCTGGCCGCAATGCAGCGCAAGGTCATCGAACAAAGCGCGCAGGGCGATGCGCCCATCGTGTCGCATTTCGCCGAAGCGTAAGCCGCATCGCCTGCGCGCACACGTGGGGACGTGTGTGCGTGCGGCGTGCGTGCGCGCTTGCTTAGGCTATGACGCCCCATTCGCTGCGCCGCAATGCCTGCACTGATCATTTTCGATTTCGATGGCACCCTGGCCGATTCGTTCGGCTTCTTCTTGAGCACACAGCGCGCACTAGCCGCGCGGCATAGCTTCCGTGCGGCAGAAGCGCATGAAGTGGACGCCGCGCGACGGCTGACCACGCGCGAGCTGCTCAAACAATCGGGTCTGCCCGCCTGGCGGGTGCCGCTGGTCGCAGCCGACTTCATCCGCCTGATGCGCAACGCGCCACCGGCTGCGTTATTTCCCGGCATTGCACAGACTGTGAGCGCGCTGCATGCAGGTGGCACGCGCCTGGCGGTGGTGTCGTCAAACGCGGTGGACAACGTACAACGCGCCCTGGGCGAAGAACTGAGCGCCAAATTCGCCATCATCGAAGGCGGCGCGCATCTGCTGGGCAAACAACGCGCACTGCGCCGGGTCTTGCGCGCGACCTCACACACCCCAGCGCAGGCAGTCTATGTGGGCGACCAGGTCGCCGACTGGGAAGCGGCGCAGGTCCTCGGCCTGCCGTTTGCCGCCGTCGCCTGGGGCTACGCCCACCCGGACGTGTTTGCCGGGCTGGCCGGAACCTCGCTGATCGAACGGGTGGACGATTTGCTGGCGTTGGGGATGCGTTAGCGACGGCAAAGCGCAGCAGCGCTTCGGGCGCCTTCTCACACAGATGGGGACGTAGCACCTGCTTGCGTTGAGCGGCAATCGGCACACTGACATCTCCTTCCACGGCCCAGCTCTGGCGCTCGCTGATGTTGGTGTTTGCCGTGGTGAGCAGGCGCTGTTGTTCTTGCTGTTGTTCTTGCTGTTGTTCTTGCTGTTGTTCTTGCTGTTGTTCTTGCTGTCGCTTCACCCAAGTCGCCTTAAAGCAAGCCGAGCACCGGAGTCATGTGTGGCCGAAGAGGCGCCCTTGTTTGAGCGAAGCGAGTTTGGGCGCCGTGCCGCGCATGACGAGGAGCGCAGGGGACCGGCGCGGCCGTATCGCGCCGGATTGCGTCAGGCGACAGCGGTTTTGGTGACTTTTGCCAAGACAAAAGTCACCCGCGCCCGGAGGGCGCGGAAGCCTTTGACTTCGCTGTGGCTTGAGCGCTGTGGCTTGAGCGCAGACGCTTGAAAGCTGTGCTTCAAATTCCTGCATGGTCTACAGGTGCACCTGTTGGAGATCACCGGCAACCGTACCCTCATCCGCCCTTCGGGCACCTTCTCCCGGAGGGAGAAGGATGAGCATGCAGCGAGCTTTTAGCCGTACTGCGCGTGGCACGGAGGGAAACGGTTGAACACTGCAACGTGCGCCGCATGACATCCGGAAACCACGCGCGAACGCCTACACCCCACCGGAGCTCGGCAACGGCGCCGGCACGTTCAACATCCCGCCCGCCGCCACGTAGGCCGCCAGCGCCTGGCCCTGGCTCAACAGATGCCCGTGCATGGTCCGCTCCGCACCTTCTGCATCGCCGCGCCGCACGCAGTCCATCAACTGCCGATGCTCGGCCAGCGACTGCGCCATCCGTCCCGGCGTCAACAACTGCCGGCCGCGGTGCATTTTCAAGATGCGATGCAAATCGTGGGTCACCCGGATCAACCACGGATTGCCTGCGTAATGCTGCACCGTTTCGTGGATCAGGTAATTGTTGCGGTAATACTCGGCCAGATCGCCGGAAGCGGCAGACGCTTCCATCGCCGCATGCAGCTCTTCCAGCCGCTGCACGCCGGCCGCATCCAGACGCTTGACCGCGTCATGCGCGCAGCGGCCTTCCAGCATCGCCATCACCGGGAACAGCTGGTTGAGATCTTCCAGCGTCAGCCGCGTGACCCGGCTGCCGCGGCCTGCATCCAGTTGCACCAGGCCTTCGGCCGCAAGCAGCTTGAGACTTTCGCGCAGCGGCGTGCGGCTGATGCCGAGTTCTTCGGCCAACGCCGGCTCGTCGATCCACTCGCCCGGCGGCAACGCGTAGTCGTAGATTTTCTGCCGCAGGCGCTCGGCCACTTCCTCGTACAGCGGCACGCGCTTCTTGGCACTGCGCGAATCAGGGGCGAGGGTCATGGTGGGCAGGTCATCGGCAGTGGATCGGGGGCGCCCATTCTACGGGCGCGCCCGCCGACCCTGCCCACCAGCGCCATCGTCACAGCCAACCCGGCACCACGAACAGCAGCCACGCCGCCAGCGGCCCCAACAGCACCACCAGCCCGCTGTAGACCAGAAAACGGCGGAACAGCCCATCGCGTTCTTCCTTGGCCGCCGAGGCCACCACCAGCGCGCCGTTGGTGGAAAACGGGCTGACATCCACGATGGTGGACGACACCGCCAACGCGCAGATCACCCCGGCCGCACCCAGCTGGCCCTGCATCAGGAACGGCACCGCCAGCGGAATGGTGGCGCCCAGCACGGCCGCAGACGATGCGAACGCAGACACGATGCCGCCCACGTAGCACACCAGCAACGCGCCCAGTAACGGCATGCCGATATGCGACACGCCGGTGCCGATGTAGTCCACCGCGCCGGCCTTTTCCAGCACCGCGACATACGTGACCACACCGCTGATCAGCAGCACCGTGGACCAGCTGATGCCATCCACCGCGCCCTTTTGTGCATTGGGCGAGATCAACGCCAGCGCCACGGCGACGGTGATCGAGACCAAGCCGACGTTGAGGTTGTAGACCAGCGCCGCAACGCCCAGCCCCAGCAGGCCGACCAGCGTGATCACGCGATCGCGGGTGATGGACACGGCCTCCAGCGCCAGCGGGTCGGTGGACAAGGTGCCGCCGCCGGCCGCCACCAGTGCGCCATGGCCTTCGATGGAGAAGCGTCGCTGCGATGCTTGATCGCCACTGACCGGCACGTACTGCGCATCGGCCAGCGACACCTCCTGCCGACGCATCAGCTTGAGCCCGCCGAAGGCGCAGAAGCAGATGATCGCCATCATCAGGTTGAATCCCAGGCTGGTGAGAAACACCGCCATCTCGGTGACGTCCAGCCCGGCCTTTTCCACCACCTTGTTGGTGATGCCCCCATACACGCTGATCGGCGAAAACCCGCCGCCCTGCGCACCATGGATGACCAGCAAGCCCATCATCAGCGGGTTGATGCGGTATTGCTTGGCAAAACGCAATGCCACCGGTCCGATGATGGCCACCGCCGCCGGGCCCAGCGCACCGAAGGCGGTGAGCAGGCCGGTGATGACGAACATCACCCACGGGATGGCCACGATATGCCCGCGCACCGCGCGTACTGCCCAATGCACCAATAGATCGATGGTGCCATTTTTCTGCGCGATGGCGAACAGATAGGTGATGCCGACCAGGGTCAGGAACAGGTCGCCGGGAAAGCCGGCCAGCACCTCCTTGCCGTCCAGCCCCACCCACACGCCACCGACGATGAACGCTAGCGCGAAAGCCACCGCGCCCATGTTGATGGGCAATGCGGTAGCGACGATGAACATGATCACCAAGCCAAGAATCGTTGCAATTTGCGGGGTCATGCGCCCTCCCAGACACCTGATACGCGTACAGCACGGATGGCCACCCGCCATCCAAGGGTCACGCCGTGTACGACACCTGCCTGATGGTCATGCCGCGCGTTCGCACGCGGCGTTGACCCACTCCACCACCCCTTGGGTGCTGTGGAAATCGTCGACCGACCGCGCTTCGCAGCCCGGTACGATCTCGCGCGCCATGCGCGCCAATGCGCTACCGGGGCCGAGTTCGAGAAATACACGCGCACCGCGTTCGGCGGCCTGCACCAGCACGTCGTGCCAGCGCACGGTCTGCGCGATCTGTGCAGCCAGGCTGTCGATCACCTGCGGCGGCGTGGCGACGGCACGTGCGTCGATGCCGGCAAGCACGCGCAGCGTGGGGGCGCGAATGGCCACCGTGTTCAACGCGGCGGCGAAGGCATCGGCGGCCGCGCGCAGCCACGGCGTATGCGCAGGCACGCTGACCGGCAGCACGGTGACGCGCGCGCCGCGCGCCTGCGCATCATCGCCGAGCCGCTGCAATGCCGTGCGTGGTCCGCCGAGCACGGCTTGGTCGTCACCATTGATGATGGCCACTGCTGCACCATGCGTGCTGCAGAGGGATTCCAGCGTGGGCAGCGGCAGGCCGATCACCGCCATCAGCCCGGCATCCTCGGGGCTGGCCGTATCCATCGCGCGCGCACGGGTGGCCGCAAGGTGCAGGCAGGTCTGGATATCGATGCTGCCGGCCACCGCATGCGCCGCCAGCTCGCCGACGCTATAACCCAGCACCAGCAACGGCGTCGGCAGGTGTTCGCGCAGCACCTGCCATTGCGCCAAGGTGCCTGCGCAGACCAGCGGCTGTGCGACGGCATTGGCGTAGCGGCCAGAATCTGCGGCGAGGGTTTGCGGAGTGGAGCCAAGCACCTGGCCGGCAGCCGCGAGCACCGCTGCCGCGGCGGGCGCATCGGCGATGCGGGCGAACATGTCGGCGTGCTGGCCGCCTTGGCCTGGGCAGAGGATGGCCAGGGTCATGGCGTTGGCCGCGTGCATGCGCTGGCGCGACTGCGGCAGGAACTGCACATCTGCGCGCTAAGGGCAACGGTGTTCAATACCGCTGCTGTGCGAAGTGAGGCATAGATGCGTTGCGTGTGCGCGCAACCTGCTTCTGCAGCCACAGTGACACTGGGCGCGCGCCTGCTCACAGCGTCTCCTGACGATGCAAAAACCACGCGCAGGCCAGCAGGTCCGCGCTGCCGCCGGGACTGAGCCGACGCGCCACGAATTGTTTGCCGATCGACGACAGCCGATCGCGCCAGCCCGGTTGCGCAATACCGCCGTCATCGAGAAAGCGCCGCGCCTGCGCTTTGGCATACGCCAGACCGTCTGCGCCGCCACGATGCAGCAGATTGAGATCGTCGACATGCGCGACCAGTTGCATCAAGGTCTGCGCGAGTGCAGCGTCCTGCGTGGCGCCAGTGCCCAACGCGGCGCGCAGGCTCGGCAGCGCGATCTCGCGCAGTAGCGGGTAGCCGGCTGCGGCCTGCTCGCGAACGCCAGCCACCTTGTACTGCGCGCGCATGCGCTGGCCGTTGCTGCTTGGGTCCAGCGGCGCAGCGCGCAACGCCGCGCTCCACACTTGCACCCCGTTGCAGACCGCGTCGGCAGATGGCCGCTGGCCGTGCGCGGCGCGCAGACGTGCGGCCTGTGCGGTGAGCAGGCCAAGGCTGAAGATCGCGCCACGGTGGGTATTGATGCCCCCGGTGGCGCGCAGCATGGCCGCCTCGGCCGCGATGCCCAGGTCGCGCAGCCGTGCAAAGGGTGCGTTGTCGCTGCCGGCCTGTGCGATGGCAATAAAGTAGCCGCGCAATGCGAACAGACTGCGCAAGAACGTGGAGGCATCCATGTCGATGTGGCTACCGCTGTCGAACGGCGTCACCAGCCCGGGCTTGGGCGCGCAGGCCAACTCCGCATGCAGCGTGCCGACGGCGAGCCGGCCGAGCCGGTGCGCAACGTCGCGCGGCGCTGCGCGCGAGTCCACATGCTGCAGGTGTTGGACCTGCGCGCTCATGCCGCGCTCCTTAACTGAAACAACGCAGCGCGCGGCAACAAGCAGCAGCCGTTGCTGGATTTGACCAGCACCTGCTGCGCGTCACTGGCGTACTCGCGCCAATTCACCGCGATGTCGTTGGGCAGCAGCAACTCGCCATCGACACGCATGCCATGGCGTTGTTCCCAGCGCTGCAACAAGGCAACCACTACTTGCGCCTGCTCGGGCGTCTCGACGGACCACAGCAGATCCAGATCCGATTGCGCGTGCACATAGGTCAAGCCCGTCAACGCTTGCCACGCGAAGCTGCCGAACACGCGCGGCTGCAGTGCATCAGCCTGCGCTTGCGCGCGCAATACCTGCAGCGCGGGCTGCAACTCGCCGGGTGCGTGCGCGATGACCGCATCCAACGACAGGGGCTCACTGCAGCGGGCGATTTCCACAACGTTGGCACGCAAGGCCAGACGCTGTTTACCTTCGGCGGGCGGCAACGGCACGCCCAGGCGCACGCTGCCCGGCGCCTCGCTGCCGTCGCCACGCGCCACCACTGCCGGCAAGCCGGCGGCAAACCACTGCTGCAAGCGTGGCTGCGCACCGGGCGTGTGCGCCTGCCAGTGCGCATCGTCGCGTAACCACACCAGGGCGTGGCGGCTGGCCATTCTCAGGCCTCGCCCGCTGCCACGGCGGCGGCAACCTCGCGCGCCAGCGTGCGGCCGCCGCGTTGCGCGCCGAATGCGCGACGCTGGTCGCCATCGACGGGCGCAACCAATGCATCGAGCAGCGCCTGCGCCAGATCGCCATCCCACAGCGATTCCACCGCGCCCATGCGCACATAGTTCTCCACGCCCGGCGCGAACACTGGCGAGCTTTTGCTGAGCGCCTGCAAGGTGTCCACCGATTGCTTGGTGACACGGGCCATGGCACGCAGATCCATCACGCGCACCTGCGCATCCGGCAATGCATGGATGCGGTCGGCCATCAAGCCGAACGACAGAAATCCGCCGCTCACCGCTTCGCCATACACCAGTGTGACCAGCCGCGCGCCGCGCCTGCGCGCCAGATCCAGCGCACGCGCCAGATGCGCGAAATAGCCATTGATGCCGAGCAATTCATCGCGACGTGCCAGGCGTTGCCCGGCGGTGTCGGCCAGCATCACGATCGGCCGCTGCGGATGCGCGCGGGTGCTGGCCAACACAGTGGCGGCCAGGGCCAACGCATGGTCCACGCCCACTTCCAGCTTGTTAGCGGTGCCGATCACCGTGACCTCGCCTGTGGCCGTGGTCGCGCTGCCGGTGAGCACATCCTCATTGCGCGCGATGGCGTGGCCGAGCGGAAACAGCTGGTCGAGCAGTTGGCTCAGCTCCATGGTGTGCTCCGATCTGCAGTGGCCGCGAGGAAGGCGTCGGTGTCCAGCAGCGGCAGCCGCTGCGGATCGGCGATGCCTTGGCGCGCCCAGATGTCCAGGCCGTCGCGGCAATCGCCATAGGCCTCGATGCGCGCAGACAGTTGCTGATGCGCCTGCTCCAGGGCCTGCAGCGCGGCATCGCTTTCGGGTTCGACAAGTGTGTCCAGCGTGACGGCCGCTGCATCGGCAAACGCGGCGATGCGGTCGGCCGCAAAAGTCTGCGCGTCGCCCAGCAGATAGCGGTGTTTTCCGCCGGTCACGCGCCAGACCAGAGCGCGGTCGCGGGCGTCGAACTCTTCCACCCCGCGTACGGTTTCGATCACGTCCGGACCGGACAACGACAAGCGGCCTTCTTCGGACATGATCACCGCGCTGCAGCAGCGCGCCACGATGCCCATGCCGCCGAATGCGCCATTGCCGCTACCGATCAACGCCAACACCGGCACGCCGGACGCGCGCGTATCCAGCGTGGCACGCATGACTTCGGAAATGGCGATCAGGCCGGCATTGGCTTCGTGCAAGCGCACGCCGCCAGTGTCGAGCAATAACAGCACTGCTGCCGGATGCGTGGCTGCCGCGCGCTCGAGCAAACCGGTGAGCTTGGCACCGTGCACTTCACCCACGCCGCCACCCATAAAGGCGCCCTGCTGGGCAGCGATCAACACGCTGCGGCCACGCAACGCACCCTCGCCCACAACGATGCCGTCGTCGAAGGCGCCCGGCACGTCGAGCTGCGCCAAATGCGGGCTGACCAGGCGGCGACGCGGGCCGACGAATTCGCGAAAGCTTCCGGCGTCCAGCAGCCCGTCGATACGCTCGCGGGCATCGGCTTCGTAATAGCTGCGCTCGGCCATGGGAATGGTAGTGGTCATACGCGACTCCGGATTTGTGCTGTAGAAGCGCGCCTGGGCGCGACCGCGGCGTTACCGGGAACACCCGTCGCGCCCGGGTGCGCTCCTACGCAGGTGTCTGTGCGATGCACGAGGCTCATGCGGCATCTCCTTGCAGGACATCGATCGCCTGTTCCAGACGCAAACGCACCACTGCCGGCGTTGCGCCAACATCTACGCGCCTCCGGATTTGTGCTGTAGGAGCGCACCTGGGCGCGACCGCGGCGTTACCGGGAACGCCGGTCGCGCCCGGGTGCGCTCCTACGCAGGTATCTGTGTCTGTGCGATGCACGAGGCTCATGCGGCATCTCCTTGCAGAACATCGATCGCCTGTTCCAGACGCAGACTCACCACTGCCGGCGTTGCGCCAACATCGTTGATGCTGATGCGCACATCACGCAGCGGGTGGCGCGCGGCGAAGTCGCCCAGCACCGCCTGCCAGATCGTGCCGAAGCCCCGGGCCGCCGTGAGGATCTCGATTTCCATCGCGCCGCCGAGCGGCACGCGCTCGACCAGCACTTCCAGGTTGCCGGAGGCGACCACGCCGACCAGCGCATGCTCCAGACCGGTGCGCGCACCGTGCTGGCCGTCAAAGCGATATCGCAGGGTTTCCATTCTGAGCCCTTACCAATTGCGGAAACGTTTCGGCGGGTCGTACAACCCATCAGACCAACGCACCAAGTCCTTGACCGTGCGCGCGGCAAGCAGATCGCGCGTGGCATTGCGCGGACGGATGCCCAGATCTTCCGGCCGCTTGATCACCCCGCGATCGCGCAGGTTTTCCACCATGCGTTTGTCACGTCCGAGACCCACGGCGGTGTAACCGGACACGCCGCGAATCGCCTGCTCGCGCTCTTCCAGCGTGCGGCACAACAACAGATTGGCGATGCCTTCTTCGGTCAGCACATGGCTGACGTCATCGCCGTAAATCATCACCGGCGGCAGCGGCATGTTGGCGCGCTCGGCCAGTTCCCAGGCATCGAGCTTGTCGACGAACGCCGGCGCCATGTGCTCGCGGAAAGTTTCCACCATCTGCACCACCAGCTTGCGCCCGCGCGGCATCTCGCCCGGTCGTGCGGCCTCGCGCCCGGCCTTGAGCCAGGCAGCGCTGGCATGGCGACGACCGCGCGCATCCGAGCCCATGTTGGGCGCGCCACCAAACCCGGCGATGCGGTCGCGCGTGGCAGTGGAGCTATTGCCCTGCAAATCGATCTGCAGGGTGGAGCCGATAAACATGTCGCAGGCATATAAACCGGCGGTCTGCGACAGCGCGCGGTTGGACCGCATGCTGCCGTCGGCACCGGTGAAGAACACATCCGGGCGCGCGGCGATGTAGTTCTCCATGCCCAGCTCGGAACCGAACGAATGCACCGACTGCACAAAGCCCGATTCGATCGCCGGGATCAGCGCCGGATGCGGATTCAGCGCCCAATGCCGGCAGATCTTGCCTTTCAACCCCAGCGATTCGGCGTAGGTGGGCAACAACAATTCGATGGCGGCCGTGTCGAAGCCGATGCCGTGATTGAGCCGGTCCACACCGTACTCGGCGTAGATGCCCTTGATCGCCATCATCGCCATCAACACCTGGATCTCGGAGATCAACGCCGGGTCGCGGGTAAATAAGGGTTCGATGTAGTTGGGCTTGGGTGCTTCGGTCACGAAGTCCACCCAATCGGCCGGAATATCCACGCGCGGCAAGGTGTCGAGGATTTCGTTGACCTGCGCGATCACGATGCCGCCCTTGAACGCGGTGGCCTCCACAATCACCGGCGTATCTTCGGTGTTGGGGCCGGTGTAGAGATTGCCGTGGCGGTCAGCGGCCTGGGCGGTGATCAACGCGATGCGCGGAGTGAGGTCGATGAAATAGCGGCCGAACAATTCCAGATAGGTGTGGATGGCGCCGATCTCGATGCGGCCTTCGCTCACCAAGCCAGCCAGACGCGCGGCCTGCGGGCCGGAGAACGAAAAATCCAGACGTTTGGCGATGCCGCGCTCGAACACATCCAGGTGCGAGGCCAGCGACAGCACCGACTGCACCATGTGCAGCTCGTGCACGCGCGCGGGGTCCACCTCGGTGAGGCAGCGCGCCAGGAAATCGGCCTGCTTCTGGTTGTTGCCCTCCAGGCACACGCGGTCGCCGGGCTCGATCACCGCCTCCAGCAGCGCCACCACATCGTTGGCGGCCACCACGCGGCCCTGCGGCGCCAGCGCGGCGGCACGCTGCAAGCGCCTGCGCCGGCCTTCGGCCTGGGTGTCCCACTGTCGACTCATCGCATTGCCTCACCGGGCCGAGCCCGTAATGTTGAAGTAATTACATCGTAATTATGGAAAGAGGTGCTGTCTAGACGCGTTGCAGCATCGGTGGATGACGTGGCGACGGACGGTCAGCAATGCGACAGCTAAGTGCTTGCGGCCGCCCGCACTTCGATATATCGTTTTTGCATGCTTCGATATATCGAATGAAACCCAACCCTCGCCACCATGCGGTCTTGACCGATCTGGATGCCGCCGACGGTAACGTCTCCGGGCGCGGCAGCGCGCGCATCCGGCCGCTGGGGCATGGCGATCTGCGCCTGCTGCTGCTGGCCTTGATCGAACAGCACCCACGCCACGGTTACGAGTTGATGCGGCAGATCACCGCGCTGTTCAAAGGCCTGTACACGCCCAGCGCCGGCGCGATCTACCCGGCGCTGGCGCAGCTGGAAGCCGATGGCTGGGTGAAGACCGATCTGGAACAGGGCCGCAAGCGGTATCGGATCACCGACGCCGGCCGCAGCTACGCCGGCGATCAGCGCGACGCCCTGGATGCCGCACTGGCGCGCACCCATCGCCGCGCACGCGAGCTGATCAAGGCGCAGACGCCCGCACCCATCCGCGAGGCAATCCACCGCATCAAGCACGGCCTGTTTGCACGCCACGGCCAATGGAGCGAAGCAGACATCGAACGGATTGCCGCACTGCTCAACGCCGCCGCCGACGGCATGGAGCAGGACGAGCACTGAGCGGTGTTGCAGCGTCGACGGCAGCCGTTGGCCGTTGTTGCGATGTTGCGATGTTGCGACAGCGAGTCTGCTGGCCGGTTCTGTTGATCGGTCGTTCTGTTGAGTTGATTGGCTGCTCTGTTGATCGGAAGTTCCGTTGGGTGTTCGTTCCGTCGCCCGATGTTGCGAGCGTTGCTAAAGCCCCTCTCCCCTCGGGAGAGGGGTTGGGGTGAGGGTACGGCGCGAAGCTTCATGAACATTTCAACCACACAAGATGTCGCTCAACTTCCTCCACCTACAACTACGCGTCACCTTCTCCAGCTGCAGGAAGAAACACCTCGAAGCGGGAAGAAAAACAGCGGTGTCTTGGCAATCAGCAAGTTTTAGACCGGTAAAAAGCAGCAAAAAATCGTCAACTAGACATGGACAGCGCACCCAGAACCAGAGCCTACGAGGACTACATACAGCACCGAGCACCTGCGGCCCCCGCCTGGCACTGAGCGCAGTCGTCGTGTTAGCCGCTCTGAGCTATCCATCGTGTCACCGCCGTACCTGCTCCCCCCCCACGCCGCGCCTCTGTGCGCGACACCATCAGGAATCGCCCCCCATGGCTGCACACACCAATACCCAACTTCGTCGCGACTCGCGCCTGCGCTCCGTGCACGTGGTCCGTTGCGAATCGATCACTCCGCAGATGCGCCGCATTGTCTTTGGCGGTAGCGAACTGGCCGGTTTTCAAAGCGAAGCGCCGGACGACCACGTCAAACTGTTTTTCCCAAATGCCGATGGCGCCTTCGTGCTGCCGACCATGACCCCAGAAGGACCGCGTTACGCCGAAGGCGCATTGCCCTCCCACGGCCGCGATTACACCCCGCGCGCGTTCGACCCGCAGAGCGGCGAGCTGAGTATCGATTTCGTGCTGCATGGCGATGGCGTGGCATCCAGTTGGGCCGCACAGGCGCAGCCCGGCGATGCGCTGAAGATCGGCGGCCCACGCGGCTCGTTTCTGGTGGCCGACGACTTCGACCATTACGTGCTGATCGGCGATGAAACCGCGCTGCCCGCGATCAGTCGCTGGCTGGAGTCGATACCGGCCGACATGCAGGCAGAGGTCTTTATCGAAGTGGCCGATGCAGACGAGCGGCAGGAGTTGATCAGCGCCGCCGATGTCGCTGTGTACTGGCTGGAGCGCAACGGCTTCGATGCGGCCAGCAGCACCTTGCTGGAAGACAGCCTGCGCGATTACGAGCCGCACGACGGCGACACGTTTTACTGGATCGGCGCCGAATCGATGCGCGCGCGGGCCATGCGCAAGTTTGTGGAAGAGCACATCGGCGTGGACAAGGAGTGGATCCGCGCGAAGGGGTATTGGAAAGCGGATCCGGCCGGAGAGTGAGGCCAAATGTTCCCGCCTCTGGCGATCAATCGAGGGCAGCCAAAAACTAATTCACATCTGGCGAGCTGTCGACGTTCAGAGTCAGAGACCTCAAGGCATAAGTCCTGGACTGACTTGGGAGAACCGCCTTGATCGCGGCGGTTCTGACGTATCACCGCCTTCAAAGGCGTGGTACGGCGCATGCACCTTGATATGACCTGGGATGGTTCCGCACCTGGTTTGGCAGCATGGCCTCCGGATGACATCTCGCGCGGTTGCGCACCGCTCCACGGTGAGGCTTTCAAGACTGGTAACGCATCGATGCTCAGTCGCGACCGGCTCAAGCTGTTCAAACGTATTCGGGCATGACGTGTGGGCTTGATACGTACGAACGCGGCTTGGAAGACGGCATGAGATGCAAAGAATACCGGCCAGCACGATTATCAAAAGTGCGGAGTTACATTCGACCACAACGTCAAGCAGGCAAACACAACAGCCATTGACAGTCATAAGTGCGCTTGCTAGAACGCAAGCGTCAGGACCCCATAGACATTTATCTGATAGGTGCTTGTCACCGGATGGAGCTACTCAATCGAGAGGCTTCCCATGAAAGATATGAAGGCAGATCAACGTCGCCGCTATTTAAGAGTGGCCGTCGGCATCGTGCTTTTTGCAGCATCGCCTATCGCTGCTTACTCGGCTCAGCAAGAAGACACCACCGCCCTTCATCGGGCAATACCGAAGAAGCAGATATTAGAGGTGAAGGTTCGAGGTGATTTGAGCGGAAGAGACGTTGACCTTGAGCTAAGTCCTGGCGAAATTTCGCCCGTCCTGGTTCTACCCGACAACAGAAAATACCGCGTAAAAGCATCAATTATCCGTACCGACCCACGATTTGGGGACATCTACGCACTTGTTCTGGCAGACGCAAAAGGGAAAACCCTCGCGGAAATGAATATTGCAGGAAACACGACTGCGACGTTCGGCGATTACAGCGTTCAGATCTATCTGCTTCCAATCGAGCAAGCCATCTGATCAGAGGCGACTCTCTCAAAGCTTAGACACTTGAAATTTGCCCGAAAAAATTAGGGCCCGCCAATGGCGGGCCCTAATGCGAGCAACCGCTTAATTACTTCGCAGCAGCGTCGCCGGCCTTGGCCTGCAGCGCTTCGGTGGTGATGCGGATCTTGACCTCGTCGCTGACGTTCGGGGCGTACTGGCCCACGCCGAAGTCGCTACGCTTGATCGTGGTGGTGGCGTCGAAACCGGCTGCGGCCACCTTCTTCATCGGGTGCTCGCCGGCACCGTTGAGGGTGACGTCCAGCACGACCGGCTTGGTCTGATCCTTGATGGTCAGGTCGCCGGTGACGGTCAGCTTGTTGGCGCCGGCCGATTCGACCTTGGTGCTCTTGAAGGTGGCGGTCGGGAACTTGGCCGCGTCGAAGAAGTCACCGCATCTTCAGATGCTCGTCGAACTTGGCGGTGAAGCTGTTCAAGCCGGACAGCGGCAGGGTCACCTGCACGGTGGACTTGGTCACGTCGGCCGCGTCGTACACCAGGGTGCCGTCGACATTGCCGAAATGCGCGCTCGGGTTGGAGAAGCCGAAGTGGCTCCACTGCGCCAGCACGTCGGTGTGGCTCGGGTCCAGGGTGTAGGTGCCCGAGGCCACTTCCACGGCCGGAGCGGTCGCGGCAGCCGGCGTCGCAGCCGGGTCCGGAGTGGTGGCAGCGGCATCGGCCGGTGCGGTGGCGGCCGGGGTTTCGGCGGCCGGCGTGGCGGCGTTGTCGGCCGGCTTGGAGCAGGCGGCGATGGCCAGGGTCAGGGCGAGCGGCAGCAGCAGCTTGTGGGTGGTTTTCATTGGAACTCCATGTGATGAGAGACGCGTTGGATCAACGCGGATGGGACGAAACGCAGACGGACGAGGACTGCAGGAAAGTGGAAACGGCAAACCTATCTTGCACCGCAGTGGTCAGACGGCGAAGGACGGCAGGCTCAGAACGCGCAGTGGACAGGTGACATCCACCGCTTCCGGGCATCGGCCGCGCTCACTTGCGCGTGAGCACGGCCGCTTGATCGACGAAACACAGCGATGCAGCAAACCATAGCGCGCCCCACACCGGGCGGCGCCAATGACGACGCACAGCGATTGCCGGGCAGACACGCTGCAGCGTTGATGTCACACCGGATGCGTCACACGCGGTGCCGCTCAATGCGGACGATTATTCAAAGCGCGCCGCTTCATCGAAGCTCAGGCGCGGCGAACGCGGGAACAGCCCGGCCGGGTCGCCGTAGCCAAGATTGATCAGGAAGTTGGACTTGATCGGCGTGCCGGCGAAAAACGCCGCATCCACCTTGGCGTTGTCGAAGCCCGACATCGGGCCGGCATCCAGACCCAGCGCGCGCGCAGCCAGGATCAGATAAGCGCCCTGCAGCGAACCGTTGCGGAACGCCGATTCGGTGCGGCCTTCGCGCGGGCCGTCGAACCAGCTCTTGGCATCGGCATGCGGGAACAGGTACGGCAGCTTTTCGTGGAAGTCTTCGTCGTGCGCCACGATCACCGTGACCGGCGCGGCCAGCGTCTTGGCCGCATTGCCTTCGGACAGCGCCGGCTTGAGCTTGGCCTTGCCCTCGGCGCTGGTCACGAACACAAAGCGCGCCGGCGAGCTATTGGCGGCGGTGGGACCCCACTTCACCAGCTCATAGAGCTCACGCAGCACGTCCTGGCTGACCGGCGTGTCGGCAAACGCGTTTTGCGTGCGGGCGGTACGGAACAGCTGATCCAGTGCGGCGGCGTTGAGCGAGTCGGACATGAGCACTCCAGAAGAAGGGATGGCGCGACGGTAAGCTGCGGCGTCGGCACCAGTGTGAAGACCCGCAGTGTAGAGTGGCGCGATTGCCGCCACACGCGTTCAATCTGAAACAAATCTATGTCGGATCTGAAACGATGGCGGTGACCTGGGCGCTGAGCGACGGCCGCGCCGGCAATGCGCGCCAGGCCGAAGCGCTGGCGCGGGCACTGCAACCTGAGGCCTTCCAGCCGATCCATCTGCACACGCAGCCGCCCTGGCGCTGGGCGGCGCCGCGTCTGCTACCCGGCGCACAACGCGCATTTGGCGCAGCGTTTGCCCAGCAACTGCAGCAGCCCCCCGCCCTGGCCATCGGCTGTGGCCGCCAGGCAGCGCTGGCCACCCGGCTGCTGCACGCGCGCGGCAGCCGTAGCGTGCAGATCCTGGACCCGCGCCTGGATGCCCGCCACTGGGATCTGCTGATCGTGCCCGAGCACGACGCGCTACGCGGCAGTAACGTGCTCACCCTGCTCGGCAGCCTGCACCCGGTGGACGATGCCTGGCTGGCGGCCGGGCGCGCCGCGTTCCCGGCACTGGGCCGCCTGCCCGACCCGCGGCTGGCGCTACTGGTCGGCGGACCCACCGCGCAGGTGCCATGGACAACGCAGGAACTGACCGCGCTGTGCACGCCACTGCGCGAGCAACTGCACGCCGCCGGCGGCAGCCTGCTGGTCACCGTCTCACGCCGCACGCCGGCGGAGGCAATCGCCCCGTTGCGTGCGATCTGCAGCGGCTTACCGCACCTGCTGTGGTGCGACGACCGCGACGGCCCCAACCCGTACGCCGGGCTGCTGGGCTGGGCCGATGCGATCGTGGCCAGCGCCGACTCGGTCAACCTGCTCTCCGAAGCCTGCGCCACGAGGGTACCGGTAACGGCGGCGTTTGCCGAACAGGCGCAAGGCCGGATTGCCACGTACGTGCGGGCACTGCTGTCGCATGGCCGTTTATGCGATGCAGCGGATGTCTTCGTAACGCCGTCACACCTTCAACCGCTGCGCGAAACCCAGCGCATCGCCGCGCTGGTGCGCGAGCGCCTGACCGTATGATGGTGTCGCCGTGGCTGCCACGGGGCAACCACACGGACGATCGACCCCCATGCAATTCGAACTTAAGCAGCGCAGGTGGCTTGCAACGGCGTCGTTGCTCATCGCCTTGACGGGCGCACTGCCCGCTTTTGCCGCGCCGGTCTGCACCCCGCACTATCCGACCCCCGCCACGCTGGCGGCGATGTTCGACATGGCCAGATCCACCCAGCAGACGCTGGACGCCGTGGACGGTGCGCAGGTGGTGCTGCTGGCACGCGGCGGCCAGGATCTGAGCCGCTATGGGTTGAAACACAGCCATCTGGCCTTCGCACTACGCGAGGACGACGGCGCATGGCGAGTGAAGCACCTGCTCAATCACTGCAAGTCGGACAACTCCGCGCTGTATCACGAAGGTCTGAGCAACTTCATCGGCGAAACCGCCCTCACTGCAGATCTGCGCGTCGGCGTGCTGGCACCTGCGCTGCAGCGGCAGCTACGCACCTTGCTGCAGGACCCGGCCACGCTGGCGCATGCGCTGCATGAGGCGCGCTACAGCATAATTGCCTACCCGTTCTCCACCGAGTATCAGAACTCCAACCAATGGGTGCTCGAGGTGCTGGCGGCGGCAATGGCGGCAACCACGGCAGCAGATGCGACACCTGCGCCGGTGAGCGATCGACGCAGCGCGCAAGCCTGGCTCAAGCACAACGGTTACCAGCCCACCCGCTTGCATCTGGATCTGAGCAAGCGCATTGGCGCACGTTTTTTCGTCGCCAATGCCGCGGTAACCGACCATCCTGCAAGCGAACGTCTCTCCGGCAATTATTCGGTGATCACGGTCGAGTCCGTGTTCGATTTCCTGCAGCAACAACAGGTGCTGCAGCAGGACTAGTCCATTCCACACCGCGTCGCCACGCACGGAGCGTCTCCATGAACATCCCTTCTCGATTTACCTTCCTCGGGCTGTTGCTCGCCGTCTCGTTCGGTCAGCCGATGCCGGCCAACGCAGGCTTGACCACGATCACCCGCGGCGATGCCTCTGCGATGTCGGCGATTCTGGTGATCTCCGCACCGTACTTCGTGTCGTTGGCGCTGGGCCATAGTGCGATAGCAGGCTCGGAAGCACTCGATCACGCATCGAACAAGGCCTCCGCAGGGCCGTTGCCGCCGATGCGGGTCAAGTCGGTGGAGAAAACCACCGACGGCGGCTGCGAAGTGCAGTTGCAGGATCCAGAAAAAGCCGACAACACCGCCCTGCTGCGCTGGCCGGCGCGCGAGGACGACCCGGCTGCGGGCTTTCGCGTTGGCGAGACGGTGACCTTCCAGCCAAGCCCGGCCGGCGCCGGCTGGACGGTGCAGTCGCCACAAGGCCAGGCGCTGGCGTTCGTGCCGACCGCAGAATCCGCTGCGCAGAACAGCAGCAAGACCTGGTGATGCCGGCAAGCTGCTTGTAGATGCTGTCGTCGGCCAGGATGGGGCGTTACTGACGCCTCCCGTCTGCGGATACGGTGCTAAGCGCGGCGCACGCAGACACATCTTCCACCGTCTGCCGAACTACCTGCGCGAAGACGTGTTGATGGTCACCGATGCGTACGGCGTGCGCAGTTGCAGACCCGTAGCGCACGATGCCTGGCATGTGCGCAGTTGCCAGCGTGCCAATCACGCTGCAGGTAGCAACAGTGTGTACGCCGATTGGCGATGTCTTGGTGGCGTTTGCGTGCGGGCGTGCTGGCACTGGTGGCGCACCGCATGCGGTCAAATGACAGCGCAGCGGCACGGTGAATCGATCAGGCATCGCGGTCGCGCGAACGCAAGCGACTCACACGACGTCACTCCACCGTGCTGGGTCCATCCCCTCATCACCACGCCGTTTCAATCTGCAGCAGCCGCCGTGGATTCTACGTGCGGCTCTGCGCACTGGTCCGCCTGCGTCAACGCGCGGATAATCCGTATTTTTCTGTCATTGCCGCACTGCCATGTCCAGCACCTCGCCGACGCCGTACACCCCACTCACTGCGCGCGCATTGGCGTGGGCGGTGTTGGCCATGGGCGCGGTGGTGCTGCTGTCCAACATCCTGGTGCAGTACCCGATCAACGACTGGCTGACTTGGGGCGCGTTTTCATACCCATTGGCGTTTCTGGTCAGCAATCTGATCAATCGCCGCTTCGGCCCACGCGCAGCACGCACGGTGGCCTGGTGCGGGTTCGCACTGGCGGTGCTGTTGTCGATCTGGCTGGCGACACCGCGCATTGCGGCGGCCTCGTGCACGGCCTTTATCGCGGCGCAGTTGCTGGATATCACCGTGTTCGACCGGCTGCGCTACGGCAGCTGGTGGCGCGCGCCGATCGTGGCCACCACCTGCAGCGCCACGCTGGATACCGCACTGTTCTGGAGCATCGCCTTTGCCGGTGCATCGCTGCCGTGGGTGAGCTGGGCCGCTGGCGATCTGGCGGTGAAGCTGGGCATGGGCGTGCTCTTGCTCGGGCCGTTCCGCGCGTTGCTCTGGCGCAGCGCACCTCGGGCGACCAGCTGACTCACGATTGCGCTCTCGCAGCCTGCGCATGGGCATCTGCGCTGTAAACGATTTGCCAATGCCACAGACACGCAGTCTGCGCATGCGTCAGCACCCACCACCTGCATGGCGCCAAGGCGCCCCACCTTGCCATGCGCACGGCACATCACAGCACTCATGAAACACGCACATGAAGGCATGCGCGTGGCGCTAATGCTCTAGCGCATCGCTTGACCTACATTAGGCCACCGCAAGATGCACCACGGCGGCAGCAACGCCCACCCGCTGCAGCAGGTAGGCCAGCAAACGCGCAATAAACAACCAATGGCGCGACGCTGCATGCATTGCGGCGCCGACCGCCCACGGTGATGCACTGCAGTCATCGGCGACATCGTAAAGAGCAGTGCTGCGGCCATGCCACTGCCCGCACGGCGTCGCCCGTTGGCCGCACACGTCATCTCGTCATCCACCGGCAAACGCAACCGCAGCGGCACACAGCTGCGGGCGGCGTGCACCCTTCATGAGAGCCACACCATGCAACTGCGCATCCTCCTTCTGGTGCTCTTGCTCGTTTCATTCACTACGCTAGGAGCAGACATGTCCCACGGTGCCGATAATTTCTACACCAGCGAGGCGGTGACCATGAAAAAGGTCACCTTCAAGAATCAGTACCAGATGACCGTGGCCGGCACCCTGTTCGTCCCCAAGGGTCTGGACACCGGCAAGCGGCATCCGGCCATTGTGGTCGGGCATCCAATGGGTGCGGTCAAGGAACAAAGCGCCAATCTCTACGCCACCAAACTTGCCGAACAGGGCTTTGTGACGCTGTCCCTGGACCTGTCGTTCTGGGGCGAAAGCGAAGGGCAACCGCGCAACGCGGTGTCGCCGGACATCTATGCCGAAGACTTCAGTGCGGCAGTGGATTTCTTGGAAACGCAGACGTTTGTCGATCGCGAGCAGATCGGTGCGCTGGGTATCTGCGGCAGTGGCAGCTTCGTGATCAGCGCGGCCAAGATCGACCCACGCATGCACGCGATCGCCACGGTGAGCATGTACGACATGGGCGCGGCCAACCGCAACGGCCTGCGTCATGGGCTCAGCCTGGCGCAGCGCAAGCAGATCATCGCCGCGGCCGCAAAACAGCGCTCAGTCGAATTCAGCGGCGGGCCGGTGGAATACACCGGCGGCACGGTCCTGGCGCTGACGCCGGAGTCCAACCCGATCGAACGCGAGTTCTACGATTTCTATCGGACACCGCGCGGGCAGTACACGCCTAAGGGCCAGTCGCCCGAGCACACCACACGGCCGACGCTGACCAGCAACGTCAAGTTCATGAACTTCTACCCGTTCAACGACATCGAGACCATCTCGCCGCGGCCGATGCTGTTCATTACCGGCGAGAAGGCACATTCACGCGAGTTCAGCGAAGAGGCCTACCGTCTGGCTGGCCAGCCCAAGCAATTGGTGATCGTGCCGGACGCAGGACACGTGGACTTGTACGATCGCGTGGAGCTGATTCCGTTCGACACGCTCACCGCCTTCTTTCGCAAGCACCTGCAGTAACCCACGAGGACAGCGCCGATGCCGATCCTTCGCCCCAGCGCCTGCCTACGCACCCTATTACTGGGGTGCGCCTTCCTGGTCACCGCCTGCTCGGCTGCAACGCCACCGGCGGTGACCACCCCACATACACCGGAGCGCACAATGCGCATCACCCTGACCATCGGCGATGACGTCGTCGAAGCGGAGCTGGTCGATCACTCGGCCACGCGCGACCTGCTCTCGCGGCTGCCGATGACTGTGTCGTTCGAAGACTTCCATGCGAGCGAAAAGATCAGCTACCTGCCGACCAAGCTCGACCTGAGCGCAGTCGGCCCTGCCGGCCCGGCGCAGGTGGGCGACCTGATGTATTACGTGCCCTGGGGCAACCTGGCGGTGTTCTACCGCGGCTACACGCCATCGCGCGATCTGGTGCGACTGGGGCGGATCGTGTCCAACCCACAGGCGCTGACACGCTCGGCCAGCTTCACCGCCACCATCGCACGTGCGGCCCCCGCGGCTGCGGCACCGCCGCCGCACTGAGGCGGGCGACCACAACAGGCATCAACTCCGCTGCGCATGGCGTGCTGCCGTTGCTGCAGACCTTGCCGGCCCCGTTCGCCGACGCGGGCCTCGATCTCCTGCTGAGCCACTCCTGCGCCTGGCGTCCTGTGCCAGCGGCAGCACGCAGGCGGCGCTGTGAATCACCTGCACATCACCGCGTAATGCCTCCTCACCCACGCGGTGCGTCCCTGCCGCGCGGGAACGCCAGGCCTTGCGCCTGCGCAATCGCAAAGATGCTGCCGGTGGCCTGCTGGATGGCGGCAGTTGGCGTGATCAGGCGCGGGCGCCGGTCCAGCGTGCAGGCCAGCCCGGCATCCACCAGCGTGGCATGTGCATCGTGCAGCGCCTGCGCGGCAGTGCCGGGCAACCACTGCGCCTGCACCAGTGCATCGATCAGTGCGGGCGTGTCGCAGACCTGCAGCAACGGCGGATGCTGCGCCGCCTGGCCCAGCACACCGGCCTGCAGCAGGAATTCCAGATCGACCAGACCGCCGGCGCCCTGCTTGAGATCCAGCCGGCCGGCATCGCTGCGATCGAGTTCGGCGCGCATGCGTGCGCGCATCTTGCGCACGTCTCCGTGCAGCAGCGCAGTGTCGCGCACGCGCGCCAGCGTCTCGCGGCGTACCTGCGCAAACGCCTGGCACAGCGCGGCGTCGCCCGCGACTGCACGTGCGCGCACCAGCGCCTGATGCTCCCAGGTCCAGGCGCGTTCGCGCTGATACTCGCGGTAGCTGGCCAGCGACGACACCAGCGCACCCTTGCCGCCGTCCGGACGCAGCCGCACGTCGATGTCGTAGAGCCGGCCGGCGCCGGTTTCGGCAGACAGCAATGCCATCACCTTCTGCGCAAACCGTGCGAACCAGCGCCCGGCTTCCAGCGGCCGCTTGCCGTCGGAGCTTTCCACCGCACGCGGATGATCGTAGAGAAACACCAGGTCCAGATCCGAGCCGAAGCCCAGTTCCAGCCCACCCAGGCTGCCGTAGCCGATGATGGCAAAGCTGACGCTGGGTACCTGCCCGTGCGCGGCGACCAGTTCGACCCGCGCCAGCTGCAATACGGTCTGCACCACCGCCTCGGCAAGCCAGGCCAGCTGGCGGGTGCTGTCCACCGCGAGTTGGCGGCCATCGAGCGTGGCCAGCGCGATGCGAAAACTCAGCGCCAATCGGCGCTCGTTGAGTTCGCGCAAGGCCGCTTCGGTATCGTCGATCTGTAGCGTATCGGCACATGCCGCATGCAGGGCCGCGCGATCCGGCAATGGCCCGCTGATGCGGGTGTCGAGCAACTCGTCCAACAGCAGCGGATACGCGGCCAGGCGTTCGGCCAGCAACGCGCTGCGCGAGAGCACATCGACCAGGCGTGCGAGCGCGCTGGGTTGCTCGTCCAGCAACGCCAGATAGCTGGTGCGGCGCAAGGTGGCCTGCAACAGGCCCAGCATGCGCCGCACCGCCGCATCGGGCTGGCTGGCGCGCGTGGCCGCGTGCAGCAGCGCCGGCATGACCCGATCGAGCCGCACCCGCGCGGTATCGGACAGTGCGTGCACGCCGGACGACTGCGCAAAATCGCTCAACACCTGATGCGCGTTGGCGAGATCGTGCAAGCCGATGCCCAGCAACGGCGCCGCATCGCCCTCGGGCAATGCGCGCCAGTAATCGGCCAGCGCATCCGGCGCGGTGGCGCGCACGCGCGGCGCCAGCAACTCGGCAAACTCCGCCGCCACCCGACTGCGATGCGGGGCCAGCGCGTCCAGCAGCGCAGTCCAGCCCGCGTAGCCCAGGCCCAACGCAATCCGCTCGCGGTCCAGCGGCGACTGCGGCAACGCATGGGTCTGCGCGTCGCGCAACATCTGCAGGCGGTTTTCCAGACGGCGCAAAAAGCGATACGCCTCGGTCAATGCGGCACCGTTGTCCGCTTCGATCTGGCCTGCGGCAACCAGCGCCTGCAACGCAGGCAACAGCCGCCGCTCGCGCAGCGCGGGCTCGCGTCCGGCGCGGATCAGCTGCAGCGATTGCGCGAGAAATTCGATCTCGCGAATGCCGCCGGGCCCGCGCTTGATGTCGTCCAGCCGGTCGTGCCGCGCCACTTCGGCAGTGATGGCGGCCTTCATGTCGCGCAGGCCGTCCAGTGCAGTGAAATCCAGATAGCGCCGGTAGACGAACGGCCGCAGCGTTTCCAGCCAGGCCTCGCCGGCAGCGATGTCGCCGGCCACTGCACGCGCCTTCAGCCAGGCATAGCGCTCCCAATCGCGGCCTTCGCGCTGGAAATACTGATCCATGCCGGTGAACGACAACGCCACGCGGCCGGCGGTGCCGAACGGGCGCAGGCGCAGATCCACGCGGTGACTGAACCCATCGGCGGTGGTTTCGTCGAGCAACTTGGCCAGTTGCTGGCCCAATCGCGCGAAGTATTCCTCGGCCGCCAACGGGCGCGCGCCGGTGGACTGCCCGCCCTGCGGGTAGGCGTAGACCAGATCCACATCCGAAGAAAAATTCAGCTCGCCGCCGCCGAGTTTGCCCAGCCCGAACACCACCAGCCGCTGCACGCTGCCGTCTTCGGCCATCACCTGCCCATGACGGCTGTCGAACTGCTGCTCCAGCGCCTGCAGCGCGCAGTGCAGGCAGGTTTCCGCCAACCGGGTCGCACCGGCAAGGGTGGCGTCCACGCTGTCCAGGCCCAGCACGTCGCGCCACACCAGGCGGGTGGATTCAGCGGCGCGGTAGCGTCGTAACTGCGCCGCCCAGGCCTGCGGCTGTGCCGGGTCCAGCGTTGGCACCGGCAGCGGTGGTGGGTCGGCCTGGGCCAGGTGCAGCAGCAGTGCCGGCTGGCGGGCCAGGGTTTCCAGCGCGAAGTCGCTGGCGAGCGCAACCTGTTCAAGCGCTGGCGCAAGATCGCCGCCGGGCCAGGGTTGCTCGGCTGGGACGGCCTGGCGGACACGCGCCACGGCCCGCTCGATCAGAGCGGTGAGCGCAGGAGAAGCGGAGGAGATGGGCAGCGACATGCGCCGATTCTGGCATCCCGCCACGACAGTGGCATGTAGGCGCGCGCTCCCTTGCCCGGCAACCGCATGCAGCTGTCGCTCTCGCCTGCACGCTGCGCGATGCAGGCCAAGCGCAGCGAGATGCCGGCACACCGCGCTGTCGATCAAGCACGCGACCGGGGCTACGCCGTGCCTGGGCACCGAAACATACAGGCCGCATCGCAGGCGCAGCGTCGATTCGACCTTGAAGCGCAGCACACCGATGTCAGCGATGAACTCGACACGCTCGGGCAAGCACCAGACCAAGCGTCGACACGGTCAGCGCGAGGGCTGCAGGCTGCAGCGCGTCGACGAACGCTCACTCCATACAACGCGGGTAGACAGACAGATATCGCACTCGGCCCAGCGATTGGAGCAGTCGCGGGTAACGCAGTCGCGCGATTTCCAAGCAGTGAACATTCTGCTGACGGAGCCCTGACGACGGCCGTGCTGCACTGCGGTTTTTGCACGAGGCTCCGCCATGTCCGCCACGCTGTTGCCCAACGCGCTGCTGCCGTCCCGGATTCCGCTGGACAACGACGGCACCGATCTGACCTCACCGCCCAGCCTGCCGTTCTTGCATCTGTGGACCGGGCCGGATGGCGCCAGCCGGCTCAACCTTTCGCAATTGCCGGGTTTCGGCAGCAAGAGCGTGGGCGGTGGGGCCGCGCCGCAGTGGCTGCGGCCGTTCCCGGGTGAGGTGCTCGGCATCCAGTTTGCGGTGTTGCCGGTGGGCTGGGTCGGCGATTGGCACGAGAGCCCGCATCCGCAGTGGGTGATTCCGCTGCGCGGCCGCTGGTTCATCGAAACCGGCGACGGCACGCGGGTGGAAATGGGCCCCGGCGATATCCATTTCGGCCAGGACCAGGGCACCACCGATGCGCGTGGTCACCGTTCCGGCCAGCTCGGCGATGCGCCGTGCTTTCAGATGCTGGTGCAGTTTGCGCAATCGCCCGGCGCGGCGGTGGCGCATCCGTTCGGTCACCAGGCGCCGCGTTGATGGACAGCCATTGCCGCGTGCGTCCGGCCGGGGCGCCACCGCCAACCGAGTGCGCACCGCCAAGCACGCAGCACCCCGCACTGGCCGCACGGCTGGGCAACGCGCGCCTGCACACGCTGTACGACCAGGCGACCTGGAGCGAAGGCCCGGTGTGGTGGGAGGCCCGGCGCACGCTGGTGTGGAGCGATGTGGTGGGCCGCCGCGTGCTCGGGTGGCGCGAGGATGGCGCGGTGGACGTATTGCTGGACGCCACCGCCTTCACCAACGGCAATGCGGTGGATGCGCAACAACGGCTGGTGCATTGCGAGCATGGCCGCCGCGCGATCACCCGCAGCGATGCAGCTGGACGTGCGCATCTGCTGGTCGGGCGTTTCGCCGGCAAGCGGCTGAATTCGCCCAACGATCTGATCGTGGCCGGCGACGGCGCGATCTGGTTCACCGACCCACCGTTCGGCCTGCTCAAGCCCAGCCAGGGCTGCCCCGGCCCGCAGGAACTGGACTATCACGGCGTCTACCGGCTACCGCCCGACGGCGGCGCGTTGCAGTGCATGGCCAGGCTGGATCACCCCAATGGGCTGGCGTTTTCGCCCGACGAGCGCGTGCTGTAAGTGTCGCAAACCCCGGAAACCGGCCCGGGCGAGCCGGAGATCACCAAACTCGACTGGCGCGATGGTGCACTGCACGATCCACGCCGCTTTGCAGTGGTGCCCCAAGGCCTGGCCGACGGCTTTTGCGTTGACCGGCAGGGCTGGGTATGGAGCAGTTCCGGCGCCGGCGTGTGCATCTTCGATCCGGAGGGGCACCTGCTGGGGCTGGTCCCGACCCCACACACCGCCTCCAACTGCAGCTTCGACCAGGAGCAGACGCGGCTGTTCATCACCGGCGGCAGCGCGCTGTGGATGCTGGAATTGCCGTAAATCCAGGGCCTTACGGTGCTGAACACGCTTGACTGGCCAAACGTCAGGCAATAAAAAAGCCCGCTTGCAGCGAACTGCCAGCGGGCTTTGCTCCCTCCCCCACGTCGGGATGCAGGATCATAGTGCGCGCCCCGAATCCGACTTGCACGCTGCACTGCAAAACAACACCAGACGGTACAGAACTGACCCAGTTCTCTTCACATAGCGCAGGCGGGCCGGGCGTCACCGGATGAGATCCGGCTGCGCCTGATACCACTCCGGCGCACGGCGCAGGTGCCACTCGGGGGTGTCGTTGCGCAGGCCGACGGCCGCACTCACGACACCCCAGCGCGCGAGCAGGCTGCCGGTGCGCTGGCTGCCTTGCAGACGCAAGCGCGCATCGACCTGGAAACGATCGTTGCGCGCCTGCAGTCGATCGACGATGACGGTATCGCCTTGCCAATGCACACGACCGGTCACCTGCGCCTGCCCTGCATCCACCAGGCGCAGCATCCAGCCGGGGATGGAGCGGTCGCGCGCGTACAGCGCCATCAAGAACGCCAGGTCGCGCATCTGGATGCGCACGCGTCCATCCACACCGATCGGCTGCCGCCATTGCATGCGCGTGTCGTCCAGCACGATGCGCGCCCACCAGCCATCGCGGCGCTGTCCGTCCGGACCGGTGAACCCGACATTGCGCAGCTGCACCGTGCTTGCATCGAGGCGAAAATTTTCTGCACGCAAATCGCCACGCTGCAGGCGCAGATCGGCATCCACATCGCCACGCAAGGCGAGCCCGGCAAACTGCAGGCGCGCCGCGCGTGCGCCGACACGCAAGCCGCCCTTGCCGATACGCCCGCCGGGCTCGATCTGCAGATCGCCGCTGAGCACACCGTTGCCGCCATCGAAGCGCAGCTGCTGTTGCGGCAGATAGCGGTTATACGCACGCAGATCCGGCACACGCGCATTGGCAAAGGTCAGATGCGCACGCGTGGCATCGCGCAAGCTGGTCAGGTTGCGTGCGTCGGCGCGCGTCTGCAGCTCCAGACGCAGATCGCGGCCTTGCACGAACGGACGCGCGAGTGCGTCGCTGTGCGCGATCGAAAACTGCTGCATCTGCAGTGCGAGCGCGGGCAACAGCTGGCCATTGGCATCGGCATCCACGCGCAGATCGGCGCTGGCCTGGCCATCGATCGCGTGCCCCATCACGCCGACATGCGCGCGCACATGCGGCACCTGCAGCCGGCTGCCCGCACCGAGCTGGCCACGCGCAATGCGCAGGTCCGCATCGACGAGGCCATCGCCTTCCAGGGTGAGCCAGTCGACATCCGGAAACAGTGCAGGAATCCAGCTGAGCGAAGCCAGCTGCCAATGCAGCCGTGCATGCCCGGAGGTGCGCGGCAGCAGGTCGCGCAGGGAGTGCAGCGGCAACTGCCGGCCCTGCACGCGCAGGTCGGCATCCAGCGTCAGCCCGGCATCGGCAGGCTCGGGCATGCTCACGGTCAGGCGCATGTTGTCGTCCACCTGCAATTGCGCTGCCAGCTCGCCCAACAACGCGGCAGGCGTGCGCGTGCTGTCGTGCAGCGGCGCACGCCAATGCAGCTGACTGCCCGGTTGCAACGCACCGCGCGTCCAGCGCAACTCGCCATCCGCACGCCCCTTGCCCGGCCGCGTGACCACCGTGTGGCGGCCCTGCGCGGTGCGGGTGACATCCAGCGCCGCAGTGTCGCCGTGCACGGCCACCAGCGCATCGGTCAGCTGCAGCAAGGCAAGCCCGCGCGCCTGGTCGGGCGCATGCCGCGCAATACTCGCTTCCATGCGCAGCTGCCCGTTGCGCAGCGCCTCGCTCTTGCCCCAGTGCACACGTGCGTTGTCGAACACGGCACGCGACGGAAACAATTCCATCGGCCCACCACGCAACTGCTTGAACAGACCGAGCTGCAGCTGGCCGTCGCCTTCGATCCGCAATTGATGCAGCGACAGCGCGTGTACCTGCGCGGCATCGATGCGGTCGAACTGCAGTGTCCAGGCGGGTGTGGCTGGCTTGGGGTTTGCGGGGACATTAGCGGCTGGCGGATTGTGTGCCCGATCTGATGGAGATGTTGCTGGTGGTGTCGGCTTCGCAGGTTCTGCGGGTGGCGTTGGTGTTGCTGTCGAAAGCGCTGCTGTCGCGCGCGTGGCGTTCGCTGCGGCTTCTTCGGGTGTACCGGTCGCGGATGCATTCGATGTTGCGTCCATCGTCGTGGTTGCTGTGGGCGCACCCACCGCGTTGGCAACGGGAGCTGCGCCCACGGCATCCGCTACGGACGGTACCGACTGCAGGCCGGCACGCACACCCTGCACATGCAGTTCCGGCACCAGCAGTTGCCGATGCAGCAAGGGCAATATCCGGATCTGTCCGCTCATGCGCTGCGCGCTGACGCTCCAGCGGTTGCGTACTGAGCTGCCGTGCAGATCGACATCCCACAACATCATCCGTCCCGGCCACCAGGTCAGCCCAGGGCCCCACTGCATGGCGAAGGTGTCCGGCTTGCGATTGAGCGCTGCCGGCCCGAGCGGCGTGTTGAGCAGCAGGTTGCCTAGCAGCAGGTAGCTGGCATACAGCGCGATCACTGCCGATAACGGCCAACGCAGCGCGCGAGGCACTGCGCGCCAGCGGGCGCGAACGGGCATCGTCATGACGGCAGGCTCCTTACAAGACCGCGCAGGCGGCGCCGCGCAGTGTGCCAAGCCGGCCGTGAGTGCGGTGCGTATCGGGCGACATTGCTGCGCATGCGCGTAGCGAAGGCGAAGCGATGACTGCCGCGCGGCATGGCGTTTGGTGTGGATGCTTCGCATCGAACGCTCGGCGCAATGCTCCATCAGGCGACCGGGTGATGCAACACGTTGCCGGCACCTAGCAGGCAGTCGTCAGGTGGATATGGACGGCACACAGCACATGCAGTGAACGAGTGGGCCGTGCCGAATCCGAGCACTGGCCGCGCTCGTCTGACGGCTTGGCAGTCGTTGTGTTAGCCGTTTTTAGCCGTTTGATGCATCCGCCGCGCTGCCTGCAACGCGCGCCGACACGGCATTGCACCGATGCATGCCTAACGCATCACTACGCCACGCCATCACGAACCATCAAGCACTGACTTCTGCTTGGATACCGGCTACTTATGCTTGGACACCGGCGGCAGCAAGCCCGGCTGTTTGTCGTACCACTCGCGCGCGCCGGCCAGATGCCATTGACGCTGCTTGCCATCGAGTTCGATGCCGGCGCCGAGCACGCCCCAACGCAGATACAGATTGCCGCGCCGCGTGTCGTCGTCCAGCGCCAGGCGCGCGCGCAACGAAAGCCGCGCGTTTTCCGCCTGCAGGTCGTCGACCGTCAGTTGCTGTTTGCGCCAACGCACGCGGCCGGTGGCATCAAGCTCGCCCGAATCCAGCAAGCCCACCACCCAGCGCGGATAGTCGGCTCGCTGCGCGAACACCGACAGCAGCGGCGCGGCATCGCGCATGCGCAGCGCCGCGTCGGCGTCCAGCTGGAACGGCGCACTGGCCTGGATGGTGCCGGCCCCGACCTGCAGCTCGCCCCACCAAGTAGCATCGGCAGCGTCCTCGCCCACGCGCATGTTGCGCAGACGCACGCGCGTCCCGCTGAGGTCGAAGAACTTGTTCTTGAAGTCGGCGCGTTGCAGCTGCGCCTGCAGTTCGGCATCGCCGCGCATTTGCACGCCGGCCAGCGCCAGATGCGCGCCCTGCCCGCGCAGATGCGCATGCCCGCTGCCGACATCGCCGGCTGCGTTAAGCGCGACATCGCCGGTCAGGCTGCCGCTGCCGCCGAGCAGACGCACGGCCTTACCGGAGAGATAGCGGTTGTAGACCGTCAGGTCGGGCACCTTCGCATCGCTAAAACGCAGCTGCGCCTTGAGCGTATCGCGCAGGCGCACCAGTTCCGCATCGCCATGCATGGCCAGCTGCAGGTCGCGGCCATCCAGCAGGACCTGCTTGGGCGCATCGCGTGGCGCGGCGCGGAACGTTGGAATGCTCACATCCAGATGCGCCTGCGGGGTGGCGGCATCGTCGATGCGGCCGCGCGCCCTGGCGATGCCGGTCAAACGCGTGTCGAACACCTGCGCCACCGCCTCCACACGTGGAATCTCCAGGCTGCTGCCGCTGGTCAGCCGACCTTGCGCCAGGCGTAGATCGGCTTCCACCAGGCCGCCGCCTTCCAGCTGAAACCACGGCTTACGCACAAATAGCTCGGCGATCCAGTTCAAGGATTCGAACTTCCAGCGCCCCTGCACCTGTCCCGATAGCCGCGGCAAGATCTGCGCCGGCTCCTGGAAGGGAATGCTACGCCCAGCAATGCGCAGATCGGCGTGCAGTTCGCTGCCGGTGTCTGCATCGCGCGGCAAACGCGCCTGCACGCGCATGTCCTGCGCCACGTCCAGCTGTAACGCCAACATGCCGCGGTCAGTCGCACCGACACCGGCCATCAACGGCAGCCGCCACACCGCATGGCTGCCCGGCTGCAGCGCGCCGCGGTCCAGCGTGATGTCAGCCTCCACGCGCGCGGCCGATGGCCCGCTGCGGATGTCCACGTGCGGGGCACCGGTATCGATCTTCAAGGCCACCGTACTGGCCTTCAACTGCAGGCGCGCATGGGTGATGCCGAGTTTGCGCAGACCAGGCGCTTCATCGCGGTAGTGACGCGGAAACTGAAACTGCGCATCCAATTGCGCGCCATTGAACACCTGCACGCCATCGAAGCTGACCACCGCATCGGTAAAGCCGGCCTCGGACGGAAACAGCTCCGATGGCCCACCCTTGAGCTGTTTCAGAAAGCCGACCGTGCCGTGGCCGTTGCCGGCGATCAGCAATTTGCCGAGCCGCGCGCTGCGGATGCTGTTGCTGCTGATCGCATCGAAGCGCAGCGTCCAGCCCTGGTCGCCGCGCGGCGGTGGCGGGATCGGCGTGTCGGAGGTTTCCACTTCCGCGCTCAGGCCGGTGGCATGCAGCCACGGCAGACGGACCTCACGCCGGAACAGCGGCAGCAGCGCGATGCGTGCATGCGCACGATCGGCATGCAACACATACACGGTGCGGTTGGCCTGCCCGCGCATGCGCACATTCCAGGCCATCACCTCGCCCGGGAACAGCGTCAGTGCCGGGCCGGTCTGCATGGTGAACTTGTGCGGCTGCCGGTTGGTCGTGGCATCGAACAACGGCGTGTTGAGAAACACATTGCCGGCCAACAGATACAGCGCGTACAGCGCCAACAGCACAAGCACTGCGAGCCGCCACGGCCGGGGCCAGCGCTGAAAGCGTTCGCGAAGAGAGGGCATGGGCGCAGGCAAAGACGAGTCGGCCACCACTATCGCGGGTGCGCCGACGGCGAGGCGTGAATGCTGAGCGCGCACGACACGATGGAGGCGCTGTCAGGTGGATGCTGGAATGCGCGCTGTCGCCTCTGCATGCGCGACACGCATCCAGGCGTCGACGCGGTGCGGCCGCGTTCGGCTGACGCCGGGCGCAGCGATTGCAGATGGCGGCCTCACTGGCAGCAGACGCCAGTGACCATTGCACCAAGGTCGCACGCAGCCAGATGCCAGCTGCGGCCATAATGGCGCTGCCCCGTTGCCGCGGTGCCCGCCATATCCGAGTAACGCGTCATGTACGCGCTGCTGCGCGACCGAAGGGTGTCTGCCGAGCGGCAGCCGCGCCGACCCAACCGGACCAGACCGTGGCGACGAGCGGCTTCATCGGCTCCGGCTATCCCAAGGCGGCGCCAATGGCGCTGGCGCAGCGCATCAAAGCGACGAACCTGCAGGGCAAGCAGTGGCCAATCTGCGCCTGTTCAGACCCAACCAGCACGCGCGCCAGTCGCTCGACCATTGCGTGTCCCCGCGCTATCGCAATGCACTGGAACACCAGGTGGCACGCGCCAATCACGATAGCGATGGCGCGCACACTCCGCATACGCTGACTGGAGTCATTGGTGCGGCGCCAGCGCTGACTCGACCCTGGCGACATGCTGGGCTGGACGTTGCGTGCATGCACAGGTTATTGGGTTGCGTGGTCATGCGTGCAGCGATGTACGCAAGTGAAGCACCGCCGCGGTACTGCTTAACTCTTTCGAAACTTCATGTCTGCCTGCGCCACGCAGCGACATGCGCAGGCCAAGCGCACGGGCGATAACGTCTCTACCCGCTCGCTGGCGGTGCAGAACGTCTCTCCCCCCTAGCCACCGCAGCGACGGGTCACCAGTGGGTGGTGTTGTTCAATCCGCCGGACCGGCTCCCTGCGCCGGTCCGGCGGTTTTCTTTGGCCGCCCGTGTGGTGCTTCAGGCGATGGATGGGTTTTTCCGCCGCACCATCGCCCCAAACCTCTCCCGCCAGCACGGCGGCTTTGGTTTTCTCGGACGAAAGACGCTTTCATCCTGTCGATGCGCGCTGCTTTCATCCTGTCCGAAGAAACGACGCTCTCGGCCTTCTCCCATCGGGAGAAGGTGGCGCATCGCGCCGGATGCGGGTCCGGGCGACACCTGATGCCGCATCCGCAAACCGACCAATCCGCAAGCTCAAAATCAGTCAACGAACGCGATGCCGCACGCTTACGCAGCCTCGGCAATCCGCCGCGCGCGCCGGGCGCGCACTGCAGTGGCCAGGCGATCCAGTACCTGCAACGACGTGTCCCAGTCCAGGCAGCCATCGGTGATGCTCTGGCCGTAGGTCAGCTCGCAACCTGCGACGAGTTCCTGGCGGCCGCCGACCAGATGGCTCTCGACCATCACGCCGACGATGCGCGTCTCGCCGCCTTCCAGCTGCCGCGCGATATCGTCGATCACCTTGGGCTGGTTGTCGGGATTCTTGCCGCTGTTGGCGTGGCTGGCGTCGATCATCAGCCGTGCCGGCAGACCGGAGGTGTTGAGCACCTGGCTGGCCGATTCGACACTGGCCGCATCGAAGTTGGGCACCTTGCCGCCGCGCAGGATCACATGGCAATCCGGATTGCCCGCCGTGGCTGCCACCGCGGTCTGGCCGTCCTTGGTCACGGCCAGGAAATGATGCGGATGCGAGGCCGCGCCCACCGCGTCCACCGCAATCTTGACGTCGCCACCGGTGCCGTTCTTGAACCCCACCGGACACGACAGGCCAGAGGCCATTTCGCGATGCACCTGGCTTTCGGTGGTGCGTGCGCCGATTGCGCCCCAGGCCACCAGGTCGGCGATGTATTGCGGCGAAATGATGTCGAGAAACTCCACACCGGCCGGCAATCCAAGGTTGTTGATGTCGCGCAGCAGGCCGCGCGCCACGCGCAACCCCTTGTTGATCTGGAAGCTGCCATCCAGGTCCGGATCGTTGATCAGGCCCTTCCAGCCGATGGTGGTGCGCGGCTTTTCGAAGTACACCCGCATCACGACCTCCAGCGCATCGCCGAACTGCTCGCGCAGTGGGCGCAGCCGGTGCGCGTACTCCATCGCCGCGACCGGGTCGTGGATCGAGCAGGGCCCGATCACCACCGCCAGGCGGTCGTCGCGCCCATGCAGGATCTCGTGCAGCGCGGCGCGCGAGTTGGTGACGGTTTCGGAGGCGCGCTCATCGCAGGGCAGCAGCGACAGCAGCTGCGAAGGCGGTGCGAGGGCTTCGATCTTGCGGATACGCAGGTCATCGGTTACGGGCGGCATAACAGTGTCTCGGGTCGGCGGTTGCATCGGGGAGCCAGGCGAGGCGGCAACAAAAAAGCCGCCAGTGTGCGCTGGCGGCTTTTCGGGAATGCTGCTGAAGTTTCCTTCAGGGTGAACGCACTCCTTCCTCCGCCAGCGGCATCGGAAAACCGTAGTACCAAAAATAAAACTGGCTGCGGGGTGCGTTCATGGGATGCATTGATACCACGCGTATTTGCGCGTTGCCACAGTTTCATCGGCAACGGAACGTTGCAGCGGTGCCCATGCAGGGTGCCTGCAAGCCGCATGTGCCGCGCCAGCCGCCACATCGCACGACAAGCTGGGCGAACCGATGCGTGGCATCGCCACGCGCGCGCTGGCAAGCCGGGATCGAGTACGGCTTGCCTCGACGATGCATCGCACGCCACGGCGCTGTGCCGTGGCGTGCGATGCGGCCGCCTTCACTCAAAACGTAAACACATACTCCGCTGCCACTTCGCGGCCGATCGGGTTGAACAAGGTGGTGTTGTAGAACCCGTAGCCGTAGAAGCGCTCCTTGTTTTCGTAGCCCACTTCGTTGAACACGTTGTTGACGTAGAAATTGACCTTGGCTTGGTCGGTGATCTTGTAGCCGGTACTGAGGTTCCAGTAGATCGCCGGGCCCACGCGGCCGAAGTAACGCTTGCTGCTCTCGCCCAGATGCACGTTGGCGGTGTCGGTGACCAGGCATTGGTCCGATGCACTGGGTTGGTAGCCATCGTCGAAGCGCGCGCAGGTGCCCCAGTTGACCGCACGCATCGAGCCGAGCCGGCGGAAGTACACCGTCCAGTCCCAGGCGCCGCCGTTGTCCCAATGCACGCTGCCGCGCACCCGGCTGCGCACCCGTTCGTCGCGGCGGTTTTCGTCGCTGTCGGTGCGGTAGATCTGTTCGCGATAGGCGATCAGGTTGTTATAATCCAGCGACAGCTGGAAGTTGCCCCAGCCCGCGGTGGCAAGGCGATATTTCAGCGATGCATCGATGCCGGAGGTTTCCATCTGCGCCAGGTTGATCGGGCCGCGCTCGATGCTGGCGATGGTGCCGTCGGCATTGCGCACCACCCGCGAGGTGATGGTGTCGCAATAGCCCGCACCGCCGGGATTGTTCCAGGCGCCGCCGCTGACGGTGGTGCCGGTGCGGCAGCCGGCTTCGGCCGACAGGATCTCGTCGCGGTCCAGATCCTTGATCATTTCCTCCAGCTGGATGCGGTAGTAATCCACGCTCAGCGACACCCCTTGCGCGATATCCCACACCACGCCACCGGTGAACGAGCGGCCGGTTTCCGAGCGTAGATCCGGGGTGCCGCGCCGATTCACATCCACGGTGTAGTAGATATCGTTGTTTTCGTCGTTGCAGCCGCCGGTGAGGTAGGCGCCTGAGGAAATGCAGCGGTATTGATCGATCACGGTCTGGTTGGTGGAGCTGGGTTCGCCGAGCACGTAGTGCATGTCCGGCGCGCGGAAGCTGGTGGCCAGCGTGCTACGCAACAACAGGCTCTCGACCGGGCGCCATTCCAACCCCGCACTCCAGGTGGTATCGCTTTGCGTGCCGACATCGGTGGCGATGGCGGCCGACGACCGGTAACTGCCATAGCGGTCGTAGCGACCGGCCACATTCGCGCTCAACGTGGACAGCAACGGGATCTGGAATTCCAGGCCGGCCGAGCTGCGCACGCGTTCGCCGCCGCCGCTATCGACCACATCCACCGGGTAGCACGCGTTGGCGCACGGGTCCGGCGACAGCTGATAGCCCTGCTTGGCCACTTCGGCCACGGTGGCGAAGCGGATCGGCCCGGCCCAGCCCTGCACCAGATCGCCGCTGAGGCTGAAACTGGCCTGATTCACCCAGGAATACGCGGCGTTGTGCGATTTGGCGACCAGGTCGTCGTACTGATCCGACGACAGCGGTGCGTACAGGCGCGCTTCGTTGATTGCATAGATGGGCGAGCCATCGGCCGCGGTACCGGTGGGGCTGCCGAGGAAGTATTCGGTGGCACGCGCGGTATCCACGGTGCGGATGTATTCGTCCACGGTGTAGCGCGAGCGGCCCAGGCTCAACTCCCAATCGAAACGGTCGGCCCAGACCCCGCGCAGGCCGGCGCTGAGATCCCACGATTGTTCCTTGTTGTAGTTGGCCAGCCGGTCCCAGCCGCCGGCTTCGCGCCGGGTGAGCTGACGGATCAGGTTCAACGAGCGCCCGGTGGCCGCGTCCTGGAATGGGCCCAGATACGCGTATGGCGGGTCGTAGGTCCAGCGCCCGATGCTGCGGTTGGCCGACAGCGTGGCCCAGGCCTCGGTGGCCTCGCCGAACTTCCAGGTGCCGTAGAGATACGCCGAATAATCTTCGCTGCCGGTGACCAGGCCCCAGTCGCCGTAATCGCGCGCCACGCCGCAATAGTTGCCGGCATTGGTGAGCGCGCCGCTGTTCTGGTCGTAGCTCAGCCGCTGCGCATCGACGAACTCGCCGCCGAAGCGCGCGCAGGTGCCCGCAGGCGGGGCGAGACGCTGGTTGGTGTTGGCATCGACCAGGCTCAGGCCAGTGAATGGATTGAAGCCGTACAGGCGGTTCTGGCCGGTCCAGTTGGAATAGGACATGTCGTCCGAATCGTCCATTTCCGGGCGATCGCGGCCGCTCAAGGGGTCGCGCCGCGTGGCCTGCAGGGCGTAGGTCACGCTCCAGTTTTCGCCGGTGCGCCCGCCCGCCCACGACACATCGAAACTGTCGCGCCCGCCTTCGGTGGCGGTGCCGCCACGCAGGCGCACCTGGTCGCCCTGGTAGTCGCGCTTGAGGATCACGTTGACCACGCCGGCCACCGCATCCGAGCCATAGATCGCCGAGGCGCCGCCGGTGAGGATCTCGATGCGCTCCACCGCCGCGGACGGGATATTGCTGTAGTTGGAAAAGTTGCTTTCGCCGCCGTAAGGCAGCGGGTAATCGGCGACGCGGTGGCCGTTGACCAGCAGCAGGGTGCGCCCCGGCCCCAGGTCGCGCAAATTGATCGGAGAGGCGTTGGGCGTGTGCGAGCCCCATTGCGTATCGGCTTCTACCGAGCCCTGCTGATTCATGCTGTTGAGCACGTCGTAGACGGTGGCGAAGCCTTCCTGCTGGATCTGCTGCGCGGAGATGGTGACCACCGGCTGCGCGCCTTCGACCTGCGCGCGCTTGATGCGCGAGCCGGTGACGCTGACCGCATCCAGGGTGGACGTGGCGCGCGGTGTGTCCGGCTCGGTTTGCTGGGCCATGAGCGGCGGCGCAGCGGCGGCCGTCAGTGCAAGGGACACGGAAATCGACAAGGCAAGACGATGACTGCGGCAGTTCATAAGATCCCCGGGAGAAGCCGGACGCGGCCGGCGTGGCAGTGCGCTGCAACGACGTCTGCCAGCGATGCATGCACCGCCGCCCCTTGTCCGATGGCCCCCCCGACCACGCGGCGCAAACGCCTGCCCAGCGACGCTAGAGCTGCGATGACATCGGTGTCAAGACCAGCCAAAATAATGTGATGCGCATCGTCATTTTGGCGACTTGGGCCGTCGTCGCGGCAGTTAACAAGGCGCGAGCGCACTCGACCGTGCGCTAGGGAACCTCTGAACAACTCGTGGCGTTGCGAGCGAACTCGGGATTTCGCCTGATCGCGGCGGTCGCTCATGCTGGAAATCAATGGATTGCGAGTGACGGAGACTGCCCCAGGTACTGATCGGAAGCTGGCGAAAGAGTTGTTCAGAGGTTCCCTAGTAGCAACATGCCGCGCGATCCTAAGTTGCCGTGGCCTTGTTCCAACGGTTCTTCCTTAAGTGCAGCATTTCGCATCGCGCTGTACAGGCCGGCATTCTTTTTTCGGATGATTCATGCGCGCCATAGATGGCGAGCTGACCATTTCCCCATCAAGGAAACCACCATGGAGATCAAGAAGCCGCCAGTTGCAGGACCCTTTTCTCTCGCTCCATCGCAAGACCTCCATACGGACTCCACACCCGTCGCAGACGGTGCCTCCCCCGCATCGCCGGTGCAGGCGCCGGTGAACCCCAACTTGTCGGCGCTCACTCCGCGCAGCCGTTCGAGCGCGTCCACCTCCAGCTCCATGCGCAGCTCTTCGCCGACTGGATCGCACGCCCCTGAAATGCAGCCGCATTCATCGGAACGCACCTCCGGCACATCCACTGCTGCAACACTGGCCGGACGCGCAAACGCTGCTTTGGCAAGCGGCGTTCGGCACGCCTCTGCTGCGGTATCTAGGGCCGCGTCTAATCTCTGGTCGCTCTCCGACCTGCGTACGATGCTGCAGATGCATGCGGGCGATCCGGCATTTCTGGCAGTTCTGAAAGGGGAGGATCCGGAACAACTGACGCCGCATACCTTGTCGTCCTGTCGCCAGCAAATCCAGGACCTCGGCGAACTCATCAACACTGCACAAGGGCTGAGTCCACATCAGCGCAAGCAGTTGCTGAGCGATATCAAGTCGGTGCAGAACGCATTGCAGCCGCTTGATCACGCCATGCCGGTCTCCTCGAGGGTGTTCAAATCGATCGCCAACCTGATCAATTTTTGGCCGATCGTGGTCCCTAGCCCCCTAATGGGCAAACAAGCAAAAACCTTCGCCTTCACGATGTCCACTGCCACCAAGGGTGTGCTGGCGATGTCGGCCTCGGCGTTGCGTCCCAGCGCCGACGGCCTGCCGTTTCCGTTCGCCGGCGGTCAACTAGGCCGCGACGCGAACGAAATGCATCTCTACAATGTACTGATAAATACGCTATTCCTCACCACCGAACTTCCGAAGAAATTCGGCAATCCAACGTTGCGCAAGGAAGCAGAAGCGGTCAGCCAAAACATAGGCTACGCCGCAGGCCTTTCGGTGAGCTTCACGGCGATAATGCTCACACCGTTCCTGTGGAGCAGTCTTAACAAACTCGGCAACAAGATGCTGGACAAAACGGCACGCCTGGGTGCGGCCGCAGCCGAGGCGGCGGGCCTGAACAACCAGGCGCAACAACTGCGTGCTCGCCTGACGCCTGCCAGCATCAATGACGCGCTGCGCTCTCAGCTGGAGGACATCCGGGGCCAACTGGACGCCTCCTGCGATTCCTTTCAGCAGGCGCGCTGCATCTTCGTCGGTCAGGACGGAGGGCGGGAACTCACCAGAACGGTGAATGCACAATGCACGCATCTGCTAGAAACGCTGGACACGTGCAGCAAACGGCTCGCCAGCGTGCTGCAGCTCGATGGCCACCAGCAGAGTGTGCCACGCGAAATGCGCAACCAAGATGTCGCCTCCAAGGTAGCATTGACGATATTGGCTACTGCGGTGACGGGCTCGACCATCTACCTGGTCCAACCGGATCGGTTAGGCACGATCAATCTGCTCAGCGACACATGCATCGTGACAGCGGTGATGGCGCAATCGACGTTGAACAAGCAGGCCACCAGGCAGGACGCGATGGACCGCTTCAAGGCCATGTGCGGCGGCAGTATGGTCATCGCTCTTGCACTGGGCGCAGAGAAATTGTCCAAGACGCTCACTGACAAGAGCCTGATCGAGTCCTCGCCCAACGCACAGTTCTATGCCGGTGCCATCATGTCGCTGATGGCGGTGACGATGCCGGGCCCGATCGCACGTGGCGCGGAGTTGGCGATGAATGTGGCTGGAAGCAGCCTGATGCGTCTATTCACCGGCCCCGACGGAACCGAGCTTGCGACACGGATGCCTTCCTCTTTTGAGGAAATGCAGGAGCAGATTCAGGCCACCGCCGAATATGTGGAAGGCCTCGACCCAGAGGATCTCGAAAGATACGCAGACATAGTCGGCGAGACCGTTGCGCAGGCGATTGACGCAGCCGCCACCCAAGCACATCCGCAGGTGCCTCGAAGAGGTGTGACCATCACCGAGATAGACGAAACTCCTGCCGCAGCGACGCATTAGCAGTCCTCGGTCGGTCAGCGACGCTGGCCGAGCGCGCTCCGATTAATTAAGTGCATCCAGGTTGCAGTCGATCCGTACCGCAGGCACGCAAGACAGCGTTGCAACGCAACATTTCACATCCGCAGCATGGGCCGACGGCGTGCATCCGGATCATGGTTCGCGCACCACGCGCTGTCTGCTCGCCCCTACATCGAGGACACCACGCTATGGAGATCAGAAACACCCCCGTCACCACACCGTCTTCCTCCGCCCCAGCCTCCGACCATCCCCCCAACGACGCAAACGACCCGGCAGCGCGCCCGTCCGCATCACCGGCAACCACCCCCATCGATCCAGCGCTGACTGCGCTGGCTCCGCTACAACGCACCAACACGCCGTCCCGCACCAGGCAGTCAGCGGCGCCCACCGACGCACCATCGCTGCGCGCGCGCGCGCAGTCGGCGCTGACCAGAGGCGCGCAGCAAGTGTCGGCAACGGCATCCAGCGCTGCGTCCAATCTCTGGTCGCTGGTAGACCTACGCAGCATGCTGCAGATACATGCCGACGATCCGGCCTTCTTGCGCGTGGTACGCAGCCTGGGTTCGGAGAGCGGCGGGCCCGCCAGCCTGGAGATGTGCCGCCAGTCCGTCTCGGAATTGCGCGACGTCGTGGCCGACCGCGAAAATGGACTGGAGAATCGTCTCCGACAGCAGTTACTCGGCGATATCAAGGCCGTGGAAGACGCGTTGCACCCGCTGGAACACGGCACACCTGCGCTCGGGCGCACGCTGAAGTCGCTGGCCAACCTGGTCAATCTGTGGCCATTGGCCGTACCGAGCCCGCTGCTCGGCAATCAGGCCAAGACCTTTGCCTACTCCATTGCCGCAGCGACCCGCGGTGTAATGACGCTGTCGGCATCGGCACTGCGGCCAACCGCCGATGGCTTGCCGTTTCCACTGATGGGAGGCCAGTTAGGGCGCGACGCCAACGAGATGCACCTGTACTCCATCCTGCTCAATGGCATGTTTCTCGGCACGGAACTGCCCAAGAAGTTCGGCAATCCGTCCACCCGGCATCAGGCCGAAGCGGTGGAAAATAACCTGGGATTTGCCGCAGCCGCATCGGCCGCCTGTGCCGCGCTGGTGCTCACGCCGTTCTTCTGGCACAGCATCAATGCGCTCGGCAATCGGCTGTATCAACGGGCCTCGCACATGGGGGCGAACCTGGCGCAACGCGCAGGCTTGCCAACACACGCCGAGCGGATGCGTACCGCCCTGACCCCCGGCCAGATCACCACGCAGCTGCGTACGCAGCTCGACGAGATCGGCCAGGCGATACTGTCCGGCAGAGACGCATTCCAACAGGCGCGCCGCGATTTCAGTGGCGAGGAAGACGGCGGCGAACTCACCCGCACGCTCAATGCGCAGTGCACGCACCTGCTGGAAACGCTGGATCGATGCAGCAAGCGATTGAGTGCGGCACTGCATGCCGATCAGGACCAACCGGCAGCGATTCCCCGCCAGATCGACAATCACGATTTCTCGTCCAAACTGACCTTGGCACTGCTGGGCGGGGGCGTGACCGGGCTGACCGTCTATCTGATCCAACCGGACCGGATCGGCACGGTCGACCTCATCGCCGACTCGATCGTGGTGACGACGGCGATGTTGCAGTCGACGTTCAATGCGAACGCCAATCGCCAGGATGCGATGGAGCGTTTCAAGGCCATGTGTTCCAGCAGCATGGTCATGGCACTGGCGCTTGGCGCGGAGAAGCTATCCAAGACCTTCGCCGACAAGAGCTTGATCGAAGCATCGTCCGCATCGCCGTATTACGCCGGCGCCATCATGTCGTTGATGGCGGTGACCATGCCAGGCCCGATGGCACGCGGCTCGGAATTGGCGATGAACTGGGGTGGACGCCAGATCACGCGGGGACGCCAGCAGATCATGCGGATGTTCAAGGGGCCAGACGGCACGCCACTGGCCACCGGTCTTCCCGGCACGCAACAGGAGCTGCAGGAAAGGACGCGCAGTACCTTGGCGTATTTCCTGAGTCTGAAGCAGGAGGATCAGCAGGCCTATGGGCAACTGGTCGCAGAGGCCGCGCTGCAGGCAGTTCAGGACGCCGGCGCAACAGCGCCGACCCGGCCAAGCAGCGTCGTCATCACCGAGATCGAGGAGGGCAGCGAGGGTGCCGAACCGCCGGTTGCGCCGACAGCGGCCGACGGCACTGCCGGGCCGTCGACAATCCAGACGGCCACTGCCGAGGTCAAAGGCGGGGTGGACGGCGCCACCGAGAGCGAGATCGACGACCACGCCGGTGGTTCCGCCACCCCCACGTCAACCGAGCACACGGTGGCGCCGGAGGCTGGGACCGACCCTCACGCCAGTGCCAGCAGTTCGTCTCCTGTGCACTGACCAGGCAAGATCGGCACGCGCCACCCATGCCACACCGCTGCTGCGATAACGCAAGAACCCCGCCTCGCGGCGGGGTTCTTGTTCAAACGGGCAACCGATGGGACTGGATCAGAAATCCATGCAGCCGATGCTACCCGTGCCAGCGCCGGCCGGCATTGCCAACTCGTCCTTCTTCGGCCTTAACCACGCGCCGTGCCATCTTCGATGGACGGAGTCACCCCACAGCTCTCACGCGCCACCACCAGAAGGCCTGACGGTGCGAGCGCCCACGTTCAACGACATAGACGTCCCCGGATCGGCTGCGTTGTCCGCCAAGCGAACGCTGTAGGTGCCTTCCGAAATCGCCCACCGACGCGCTGCGCTGTCGAACCTGGCGAAGAATCTTGGATCGATCGCAAGCTCCAACGTTTTGCTCTCGCCCGGCGCAAGCGCGACGCGCGCGAAGGCACCCAGCCGTTTTGGAAATTTAATCGCGCCCTCGCCCGCCACATACGCTCCGGCACGGTCGCCGCAATTGCTGACAACAAAGCGCGCGACAAACCTGCCACCTTCGTCACTCACGCGAAGGTCGTGGGTTTCAAAGCGCGTATACGACAACCCGTATCCGAACGGGAATAGCGGTGTTAGCGAGCGCGCGTCGAACCAGCGATACCCTACGTCCGCGCCCTCGACGTTGTAATCCATGCAGAAGATCTCGCCCTTGATCGGCTCCCCCGGATTGGACGTCGTGGTCGACGGATCTCGCTGCTCAGGATGCGGCAACTGTTCGACGCTCTGTGGGAACGTGATGGGCAGGCGCCCGGACGGGTTGACGCGGCCAAACAAGATGCCAGCGATGGCGTCTGCGCCGCCCAGGCCAGGATAGAACGCTGCGACCACGCCAACGACGTCGTCCAACCAGGGCATCGTGACCGGGCCACCTGAGATCAGCACGACCACGGTGTTTGCGTTGGCCTTGGCCACGGCAGTGATCAACGCATCCTGACCATCGGGCAAGGAGAGACCTTGGGCATCTTGACCTTCCGAACGCCATTCTTCGGCAACGACGATGACCGCATCGGCACCATGCGCCGCTGCGACGGCTGCGGCCGCGTCGTTCGCGCTCACATAAGCGACCTGCGCCGCGCAGGCTTCGGCCCTGATGGCGTTCAAGACCGAGCTGGGATGGTAGACCTTCTCCATCATCGTGCCCATGAACTCGAAGCCCGGCTTGGTCACGCTGCCGATCGGAGTGACGGCAGACGAGCCGCCCCCTGCCACGACGCCGATGTCCGCCTGCGTGCCGATGACGACGATGCGGTTAGCGCCCCTCGAAAGCGGCAGGACATCGGCCTGGTTCTTGAGCAATACGATGCCTTGCTCGGCAGACCGCTGCGCCAACAGGCGATGCGCGGCGTAGTCGATCGCGGCGCCTGGCTTGGGCGGATTATCGATAACGCCGACGGCAAAAAGGCTACGCAGCTGACGATGCACCATGTCGTCGATACGCGATTGGGGGACCAAGCCCTTGCTGACGGCGGTTCGCAGCGGTTCGGCGAAATAAGGCTCAGGGTCCAGGTTCGCTCCGGATTGAACGTCCAGCCCGGCAAGTGCGGCCTTCTCCACCGAGTGTGTCGCCCCCCAGTCGGACATCACCCAACCCGGATAGCCCCATTCCCCCTTCAATACGGTGTTGATGAGGTAGGTATTTTCGCTGGCCCACTCTCCGTTGACCAGGTTGTAGCCGGGCATCACCGCGCCCGGTTCGCCAATCTCAATCGCGATTTTGAATGCGAGCAGATCCGACTCGTGGAGCGCCTGATCGGCGATGTGCGAGTTCACCACCACGCGCCCGGTTTCTTGCGGGTTGAGCGCAAAGTGTTTGACAGTCGAAACCACGCCTTGCGACTGAATACCAGCAACGGAGTTGCCAGCGATCACACCAGTGAGCAGCGGGTCTTCGGAGACATATTCGAAGTTGCGTCCACCACGTGGCTCACGTACCAGATTCGCCCCGCCCGCCAACTGCACATTGAACCCTTTGGCCCTGGCTTCCTGCCCAACCATCGCGCCCGTTTCGCGCGCCATGATTGGATTAAAGGTCGCCCCCAGCAACAACGACGACGGCAGCGCTGTGGCGTTGTCGCCAGGACGCACATTGGCCAGATTGCCTACACCCAGGCTTGCATCGGTTTGCTGTTGCGCAGGAATGCCCAAACGCGGCACTGCCGGGTAGTAGGCCGCTGATCCGAGCGCACCTTCCGGCTTGTCACTGCCTGCAATCGGAATTGCCATTGGCCCGGACAACCATGCAAATTTCTCGTCCTCGGTCATCGCCTGAACCACCAGCCACGCGCGCACCTCTGCTGGCAGGCTTGCATCAGACCAAGGGAATTGCTGCGCGTCCGCAGCAGCCGATCGAGCATGGCCCTCACCGACAATGCGAGCGTTGTCCGTGTCTTTCGGCGTATCGCTGCGAGATGGGCTGTGCAAGACAGAACTCCTGAAAAGTTTCTGGAAAGATAAATGTTTGAAAGTGTGGAGGCGATGAAGCGCTGCGCTCGAATGGGTACGTCGCGCGAGCAGCGGATCGCTTGTCACCGAGGCGAAACTTTCGTGCTTGGTATTCGATGAAAAATCGATGACTCAGACATCGCATAACAGCGGATGGTGAAGATGATTGGCCACTCAGCGTCACGCCGGCTTGCCAGCAACCTCCTATCCAACGCCGCTGTGCGACCGGCTTTTTCGCCGATAGTAGTGTGTTCAAACAGCAGCATCAGTCGGTTGCAAGCCTGCCGCTTCTGTAAGGTCATCCCGACAGCGTCAGCTCGAGGTCTTTTCGAGCTGCGCATTCAAGAATCGCACTGAGCTTGCAAGTGCTTGGCGAGCCTCGGGAAGTGCGTTTGCAAAAAAGTGCCACGCATGGAACATGCCCGGCCAGACTTCAAGATCGACGCGGACACGGTTGTCGCCCAGATGCGTCGCCAGGCGCATCGCGTCGCTCAACATCAACTCGTTCTCGCCGATCTGAATCTGGATCGGTGGCAGGCCAGTGACATCGGCAAACACAGGAGATGCCATCGGATGATTCGGCAATGCATCGCCCAAGAAAGTGCGAGCCAAGAAGCGCAATCCCGCTCCGGTATTCAGCGGATCGAGTCCTTCGCGATTGGCGACCGATGCCCCGGTGTGCTCCAGATTTGCCCAAGGCGAAATCGCAGTGCCGGCTGCAGGAAGAGGCAAGCCTGCGTTGCGCGCTGCCACCATGACGGAAACCACCATCGCGCCACCAGCCGATTCGCCGGCGAACACGATTTTTTGCGCTGGGATGCCTAACGCAAGAAGTCCCTTGTAGGCCGCTAGCGTGTCGTCAATCGGCGTAGGAAAAGGATACTCGGGAGCAAGCCTGTAATCGGGCATGTAGACCCGTGCACCCAGCATCTGCGCGTAATTGCCGCCTATTCCGTGATATCCATCGGGCGCACCGACGATATAGGCCCCGCCGTGAATATAAAACAGGACGGCATCGGTGTTCTGCGTTGCCGGAGTCACCCGCGTGGCGGGCACGCCGTTCAGATCGATCTTCTCGAAACTCACGTCCGCTGGCGGCAGCTGCTTGGCCAGCATGGCGACGTAGCTGTCGCGAATGTCTTTCATCGTGAGTGTTTTATTTTCCCCTGTCACTACCGGGGCAAGCTCTGCCAGGCTCTGAGCCCACGCTTTGACGCTTGCCTTGACGTTCTTGTTCACAGAAGTTCCCTCAGTGGATCATTGGTTCTTGAAAACCGGTATGCCAAGATTAGGCGCACGATTGGGGAATGTGGTTCCCCACTGATCCGGTGATCAATCCCTAGAGGCCTCGATGGAACTCACGAACATCAACGACATTGTCGCGTTCGTTACGGTCGTTGACAGCGGCAATTACACGCTGGCCGCCAAACGTCTGGGGTTGACGCGCTCGGCCGTTGGCAAGCGCGTCGTTCGTCTGGAGGAAAGACTGGGGATGCGTCTGTTGAACCGGACGACCAGGAGCTTGAGCCTAACGGATGATGGGCACGTTCTGTATGCGAGAAGCGCTCTGATCCTTGAGGATCTGAAGGAAACAGAGACCGCGATGGCGCTGCGTTCGGAAGCTCCCTATGGCCGCCTCGCCATCAGTGTTCCTGTGACACTGGGAGTGAGGTATGTGCTTCCGCTAGTGGAGCAGTTCATCGACACCTGGCCAAACGTCGGCGCAGTTGTGCAGTATTCCGATCGCTTTGTGGATCTGATTGAAGATGGTATCGACATTGCAGTGCGCACCGGACCTGCACGCGAGGACTCTCGCATCTTCAGTCGAACCGTCACGCACCAACGCATGGTGGCGTGTGCATCGCCCAGTTACCTAGCGAAGCACAACGCGCCACAAACTCCATCCGACCTGGCTCAGCATCATTGCTGTTTCTTTCTAGACGAAGGACGCCCAAGACCATGGACGTTTCGAACTGAAAAAGGCGATGCATCCTTTTCGACTGCAAGCAGACTTGTCATGGACAGTGGGGAAGCCTTGCAACATGCAGCCTGCGCCGGGGTAGGCATTGCCCAACTTCCCGACTATCTCATCCGCGATGACCTCGCATTGGGAACATTGGTGAGGATCTTGGAAACATTCGAGCCCGCTCCGGAGCCCATCCGTGTCGTCTATCCGAGCAAGCGTCACCTGTCGCCCAAGATCCGTCGGTTTATCGACCTACTGAGCGACGCATGGAGCGCTGATCCACCGGGCGGAAACAGTCAGTGAGCGGCTGACCACGGCTCCTGCGCCTGGCGGTAGGTGCGCCGCTGATAGCGCATCGTGATGCAAGCGCAATGACCGTCGCGGTGCACGCAAAAAAAGAGCCCCGCATCGCTGCGGGGCTCCTTCTGACTGCGGTGTTGCGTGTCGGCGTGAGCCGGCTGGATCAGAAATCCATGCCGCCCATGCCGCCCATGCCACCGCCGCCGGGCATTGCCGGCTCGTCCTTCTTCGGCGTATCGGCCACCATGGCTTCGGTGGTGATCATCAGGCCGGCGATCGAGGCTGCGTTCTGCAGCGCCGAACGAGTGACCTTGGTCGGGTCCAGGATGCCGAATTCGACCATGTCGCCGAACTCGCCGTTGGCGGCGTTGTAGCCGTAGTTGCCGGTACCTTCCTTGACCTTGTTCAGGATCACGGACGGCTCTTCGCCGGCATTGGCCACGATCTCGCGCAGCGGTGCTTCCATGGCGCGCAGGGCGATCTGGATACCGTGGGTCTGGTCTTCGTTGGCACCGGTCAGGTTACCGACGGCCACCAGCGCACGCACCAGGGCCACACCGCCGCCCGGGACCACGCCTTCTTCGACGGCTGCACGGGTAGCGTGCAGGGCGTCTTCGACGCGCGCCTTCTTTTCCTTCATTTCGATTTCGGTCGATGCGCCGACCTTGATCACTGCAACGCCACCGGCCAGCTTGGCCACGCGTTCCTGCAGCTTCTCACGGTCGTAATCGGACGAGATGTCTTCGATCTGGGTCTTGATCTGGCCGACGCGCGACTCGATCGCGGCCGAATCGCCAGCGCCGTCGATGATGATGGTGTTCTCCTTGGAGACCTGCACCTTCTTCGCACGGCCCAGGTCCTTGATCGTGGCCTTCTCCAGCGCCAGACCCACTTCCTCGGAGATCACGGTGCCGCCGGTCAGCACGGCCATGTCTTCCAGCATCGCCTTGCGACGGTCGCCGAAGCCCGGTGCCTTGACGGCCACGACCTTGACGATGCCGCGGATGGTGTTGACCACCAGGGTCGCCAGCGCTTCGCCTTCGACTTCTTCAGCGACGATCAGCAACGGCTTGCCGGCCTTGGCCACGCCTTCCAGCACGGGCAGCAGGTCGCGCACGTTGGAGATCTTCTTGTCGTGCAGCAGGATGAACGGGTCGTCCAGATCGGCCGACTGGCTCTGCTGGTTGTTGATGAAGTACGGGGAGAGGTAGCCGCGATCGAACTGCATGCCCTCGACCACGTCCAGCTCGTTTTCCAGGCCCGAACCTTCTTCAACCGTGATCACGCCTTCCTTGCCGACCTTCTTCATCGCTTCGGCAATGATGTTGCCGATCGATTCGTCCGAGTTGGCCGAGATGGTGCCGACCTGGGCAATTGCCTTGTCGTCGGTGGTGGGCTTGGACAGGTTCTTCAGCTCGACGACCGCAGCCTTGACGGCCTGGTCGATACCGCGCTTGAGATCCATCGGGTTCATGCCGGCAGCCACGGCCTTGACGCCTTCGCGGATCAGGGCCTGAGCCAACACGGTGGCGGTGGTGGTGCCGTCGCCCGCGTTGTCGTTGGTGCGCGACGCGACTTCCTTCACCATCTGCGCGCCCATGTTCTCGAACTTGTCGGCCAGTTCGATTTCCTTGGCGACGGAGACGCCGTCCTTGGTGATGGTCGGGGCGCCGAAGCTCTTCTCGAGCACGACGTTGCGGCCCTTCGGGCCCAGGGTCGCCTTGACGGCATTGGCAAGAACGTTGACGCCACGCACCATGCGGTTGCGTGCATCTTCACCGAAACGAATGTCTTTAGCAGCCATTTGTATGTAACTCCGGAAATAGGGAAATAGGGAATGGGGAATCGGTAGATCAACAGAGTGAATCGGGGCGGGGTGGGATGGCGAAGGGCGTTAGCCGCTTTGCCAATTCCCGATTCCCAACTCCCGATTCCCGGCGCATAGCGCCTGATCAGCCGATGACCGCCAGGATGTCGTCTTCGCGCAGCACCTTGTACTCGACGCCTTCGGACTTGTAGCTGCTGCCGGCGTACTGGCCGTAGATGACCTTGTCGCCGACCTTGACCACCGGCGCGCGCAGGCTGCCGTTGTCCAGGGGCTTGCCGGCGCCGATGGCGACGACTTCACCCTTGGTGGACTTTTCCTTGGCGGAGTCCGGGATCACGATGCCGCCGGCAGAAACTTCGTCGGCTTCGATCGGCTTGACTACAACGCGGTCGTGAAGCGGCTTGATGCTCATAGATAAGACCCTCTTAAGTGATTGATTGGTCTGGAAATTATCGGCGATGTTAGCACTCGTATGTGACGACTGCCAGCACAGCGCGCGGAAAAAACCCGACAGAGCGGGTGCGGGCCAGAGATTGTGCTGGGCGAGCGGGTTTCAAGGGCCGGGCGCAAAATTTTTTCGTCGGCCGGTCTCGTTCGGAGGCCGGGCAGCGACAACAAAACGCAGCGAACCGTCATCGGGTGGAGTGGGTGGTGCGCAGAAAGCCGGACGCCGCGCGCGGTTGCCGTCGCTCGCTTCAGGCAACCGCCCACTTACCGCTTCGAAGTTCGAAAGTAGCCGCCCGCCCGGCCATGCGGGCCGTGTGCCAGCCGCTCTAAAAATGGAACCAGGTTCCATCGTTTGTCATGCGCAGGCTCTACAGTCCGTACAGCATTCCCCGATCACAAGGAGCTGTCGATGAGGTTGCCGTTCCGTCGTCTTCCACTGGCCTGCGCCATTGTCCTGGCCGTCCCCACCGCCCACGCCGCGGTGTTCATCAACGAACTGCATTACGACGACGCGGGCGCCTCCGGCGACACCGGCGAAGGCGTGGAAGTGGTGGCCACCGCCGGCGAATCGCTGAGCGGCTACCGGATCTATCTGTACAACGGCAGTGCGCCCAGCGCAGCGGTGAGCTACGCCAACACGGCGGTACCGGCCGGCAGCCTGGTCAGCTGCGGCAGCCAGGTGCGCATTGCCACCGTCAGCTACGCCAGCAACGGCGTGCAGAACGGGCCCAACGACGGCGTGGCATTGGTGGACCCCAGCGGCCAGCTGGTGCAGTTCCTCAGCTACGAAGGCGCCATCACCGGTAGCGGCGGCCCGGCAGCCGGCGTTACCAGCCAGAACCTGCCGGTCAGCGAGAGCAACAGCAGCGCAGTCGGCAGTTCGCTGCAACTCACCGGCACCGGCAGTGCCGCGGCCAACTTCAGCTGGGCGGGTTCGGCGGCGCAGACCTTCGGCGCCTGCAACCGCGGCCAGACCTTCAACGGCAGCGGCGGCGGTGGCGGCACCACCGGCGCACCGACGATCACCAGCACCACGCCGACCCAGGGCGCGAGCGGCTTCCCGGCGGCCGGCGATCTGGCGGTGGGCTTCAGCGAGGCGGTGACGCTTAGCAGCGGCGCCTTTGCGCTCAGTTGCGCCAGTTCCGGCACGGTGGCCTTGAGCTACGCAACGACTGGCACCCGCTTCACCCTGTCCACCAACACCGCACTGGTCGGCGGCGAGCGTTGCACCCTGGCGATCACCGCCAGCGCCATCCGCGATGCCAGCGGGCTGAGCCCGGCGGCCAATCAGTCGATCGCCTTCACGGTGGCGACGGCCGGCGGCGGCGGCACCGGCTACTACTCGCGGGTCAACACCACCAGCCCCAGCCAGCTGCGCTGCTCGCTCAATGCCACCATTCGCGGCCACACGGTCTACCCCTACAGTGGGACCGGCACCAGCACCTGGACCATCCTGGAGATGGCCGACGAGGACCCCAACAACAGCGGCCGCATCCTGGACGCCTACCGCAACCGCAGCTACGCCAAGGTCAGCGACCGGGCCGGCACCGGCAGCGGCCTGACCTACAACCGCGAGCACACCTGGCCCAACTCGCTGGGTTTCGGCAGCGCCACCGGCGACCGCGGCCTGCCGTACGCGCCCTACACCGATACCCACATGCTGTATCTGACCGACACCACCTTCAACGCCGACCGTGGCAACAAGCCCTATGCCACCTGCACCAGCAGCTGCGGCGAGCGGGTGACCGAGGTCAACGACGGCAGTGGCGGCGGCAGCGGGCGCTATCCGGGCAATTCCAACTGGGTACGCACGCCGGACGGCAACGGCGGCACCTTCGAGGTGTGGGGCCGGCGCAAGGGCGACATGGCACGCGCGGTGATGTACATGGCGATCCGCTACGAAGGCGGCCTTGATGCGGCCACCGGCCAGTCCGAACCGGATCTGGAGCTCACCGACGATCGCAGCCGGATCGTGCAGACCTCGTCCTCGCCCGCGTACATGGGCCTGTTGTCGACGCTGCTGGCCTGGCACCAGGCCGACCCGCCCGACGATGCCGAGCGTGCGCGCAACCAGGTGATCTTCAGCTTCCAGGGCAACCGCAATCCGTTCGTCGACCATCCCGAATGGGCCACCGCCGGCCTGTTCAACTCGGCCAAGCCGGCCAGCTGCCAGCTGGCCAACTGAGACCCACCGGCCCGGCGCGTGCTGCGTCGGGCCGGTGTGGTTAGAGCGTTGTTCCGCGCGTGCCGAGATGGCCGGCGTGCGGTGGGTGCGCGACGCCAATGGCGGCGACAGCCGACCGGCGGCATGTCGCCAATCGCATTGTTGGGTGCCGCACTGCAGTGCGGGGTGGCAGATGGTGCGTGCGGCGGGAATACCGGCGTCGGCGCCAGGCGGTCATGCACCCGCAAACCCGACCCATCGCCATGCCGGGCCGGGGAAACGGGTCCCGCCGGCAGCGCCAATCCAGCGAAGTTGACGCCCTGTTCCGGAATGCGCAGTCGATCCCCCGCAGGTCAGGGGATTACACTGCCGGGTCGAATGAACGCCTCTTCCCTCCATTTGTTGTTCAGCACCTGCCCGGATGCCGACAGCGCCGACCGCATCGCGCATGCCTTGCTCGACGAACGGCTGGCCGCTTGCGTCACCCAGCTGCCCGGCGCGCAATCGCTGTATCGCTGGAACGGGGAGATCGCGCGCAGCACCGAGGTGCAGTTGCTGATCAAGACCTGGGAAGACCGCCTGCCCGACGCCATCGCGCGGCTGCGGGCGCTGCATCCGTATGAACTGCCGGAGGCGGTCGCTGTCCAAGCCAGTGCCGGGTTGCCGGCATATCTCGATTGGGTCCGGGCCGACACCCGCAAGGAATCCTGACGTCCATGAAGTTTTTGTCCCGCTGGATCGCCCGCTGCGCACTGTTGTCCGCCCCGGTCATCGCCGCCTCGCTCGCACTGGTGTCGCCGGCCGCGCAGGCGGTCAGCGAGGCCGACCTGCTGCCGGTGGACCAGGCCTTCGTGCTCAGTGCCCAGGCCGAGGGCCGCGACAGCATCGGCCTGACCTGGAAGATCGCGCCGGGCTATTACCTGTACCGGCACCGCATCAGCGTCAAATCCGGGCAGGGCTTTTCTGCCGGCGACCTGGCGCTGCCGGAGGGCGAGAGCAAGCACGACGAGTTCTTCGGCCAGGTGCAGACCTACCGCAAGCAACTGCAGGCCACCCTGGCCGGCAAGACCGATCCGGCGCTGCAAACCGCGGTATTGCAGGTGCAATACCAGGGCTGCGCCGACGCCGGGGTGTGCTACCCGCCACAGCGGCGCGAGATCCGCGTGGCCCTGCCCGGCGCGCAAGCGGCTGGTGCAGCCACGCCCACGCCCACGCCGCAACGCGAGAATCTGGGCGCACTGGTGCCACGCACCGCGCCCGGCCCGCGCCTGTTCGGGGCGCCCGGCCAGACCGCCGGCGTGGATGCGCTGCCGCTGCCGGCCGAGCAGGCCTTTACCTTCGAAGCCATCGTCGGCGACGGCAACAGCCTGCTGCTGCGCTTCACTCCGGCACCCGGCTATTACCTCTACCGCGACCGCACCTCGCTGGCGGTGGAAGGCAGCGGCGGCGTGCGCACCGGGCTGCCGCGCTGGCCGCAGGGCAAGACCCATCGCGATGAACATTTCGGCGATGTGGTGGTGTATTTCGACCAGGCCGAAGTCACCTTGCCGTTGCTGCGCGAGCATCCCGACCCGGCGCGCGTGACCCTGGTGGCCACCTTCCAGGGCTGCCAGACCGATGGCATCTGCTACCCGCCGATGACCCGCCGCGTGACGCTGGACCTGCCGGCCGGCACGGTATCGCCGCAGAACCAGGCGCAAGCCGCCCCGCTGATGATCTCGCCGCTGGCCGCCGGGCAGGCGCCGCCCGAGGCACCTGCAACGGCACCGGACAGCACAACGCAGCCCGCCCCGACGGCGGCAGCCGACAACTCGCAGCGCACCCAGCCGCCGCACACCGACAAGGGCCTGCTGGCGATGCTGGCGCTGGCGCTGCTCGGCGGGCTGGTGCTGAACCTGATGCCGTGCGTGCTGCCGATCCTGTCGCTGAAGGTGCTGGGCCTGGCGCATAGCGGCGAGAGCCGCAGCCACGCGCGCAGCCATGCCATCTGGTATTCGCTGGGCGTGCTGGTGTCCTTCGCCGCCATCGGCGGGCTGGTGATCGCCCTGCGTGCGGCCGGCCAGGCGGCCGGTTGGGGCTTCCAGCTGCAGCAGCCGTGGTTTGTGGCGGCGCTGGCGTATCTGATGTTTGCGGTGGGCCTGAGCCTGTCGGGCGTGTTCACGCTGGGCAGCAATCTGGGCGGCATCGGCCAGTCGCTGGCCGCGCGTAATGGCCCGTTGGGCGACTTTTTCACCGGCGTGCTGGCCTGCGTGGTCGCCAGCCCCTGTATCGCCCCGTTCATGGGCACCGCGCTGGCCTATGCCTTCACTGCGCCTGCGCCGCTGGCGATGCTGGTGTTTCTGGCGCTGGGCCTGGGCCTGGCGCTGCCGTTCCTGCTGATCGGCTTCATCCCGTCGCTGGCGCGGCGCCTGCCCACGCCCGGCGCGTGGATGGAAACGCTCAAGCAGGTGCTGGCGTTCCCGATGTATCTCACCGCGATCTGGCTGCTGTGGGTGTTGGGCAAGCAACGCGGTGTGGATGCGTTGGCGCTGATGTTGGTCGGCGCCACCCTGCTGGCGTTGGGCCTGTGGTGTTTCGAGCGCAGCCGCTGGAACAGCAACCGCACGGGCATGCGCCTGGCCGCAGTGATGCTGGTGCTGGCCATCGTGCCGGTGGTGGGCGTCACCCGCCTGCGCCTGCCGGCCGCCACCGCCGCCAGCGAAGGGGCGGTCGCATTTTCGCCGCAACTGCTGGATCGCCTGCGCGCCGACAACCGCGTGGTGTTCGTCAACATGACCGCCGACTGGTGCGTGACCTGCAAGGCCAACGAAAAGAACGTGCTGGGCGGCGCCGAATTCCGCGACGCGCTGCGCCGCGTCGATGCGGTCTACATGAAGGGCGACTGGACCAATGTCGACCCTGCCATCAGCACCTTCCTCGACCAGCACCAGGCGGTCGGTGTGCCGCTCTATGTGGTCTACGGCCCCGGCGCCCCGCCGGCGATCCTGCCCACGGTGCTGACCAACGCGATTACCGAGGATGCGTTGTTGCGCGCGGCGCGGTGAGTCGCGTTTCGAGAAGCGGGCAAGGATGTGGTGGTCTACGAAAGCATCCAGGGCGGCACACCAATCCCGGCAACGACTCCCAGGCTGCGCAGAGCGCTGCACTGACATAGGCGGAGCCGCCATTACGGAGCGCCAGCAGATCCGGCGACCAACGGCGAGCATCCGCTTGCCGTTGGTGGTCCCGCAGACATGCCAGCAGCGACCAGCGGCCTTGCTGGCGGTGGGACTTTCGACACCCCACCCAGCCCACTGCCGCAGCATGCCGCCCGGACGATCGACCATCGCGGGAGGCAGCGCGCGCAGACCCGAACCACGAATTGCTGCCGCCGGCACAGAACCCTGACGCGCGGCCATGGAGGATGCAGGCATGCAGACCGGCAGAGCTGCAGTCTTGGCCACATCGTCCAATTGCCGCACACCAGCGCGTCGCGCCTGAATACCTGACGATGCGCAGCGACTGCACACAGGGCAGGCGGCAGATCTTCGCAACCGGACCTGTTCGGCCCGGATGCCCGCCAGCACTCGCACTGGCCGCAACCACCGGGCACTTTCAATCAATCGTTTAAAACACGCATAACTTCTGCTATCTGGACAGCATCGCCCACATCGCGCAGACTTCTGGCCTTTCCGCTCTGCTGGATCTCATGGCCCACCTGCTGCTGCTGCACGGCCCCAACCTCAATCTGCTCGGCACCCGCGAGCCGGAGGTCTACGGGCGCACCACGCTGGCGCAGATCGATGCGGCCCTGGTGGACCGCGCGCAGGCGGCCGGACACACGTTGGCCTGCCTGCAGTCCAACGCCGAGCATGTGCTGGTGGAGCGGATTCACGCCGCCCGCGAGGACGGCACCGCCTACATCCTGATCAACCCGGCCGCCTTCACCCACACCTCGGTGGCGCTGCGCGACGCGCTGCTGGGCGTGGGCCTGCCGTTCGTGGAGATCCATCTGTCCAATCCGCATGCGCGCGAGCCGTTTCGCCACCACAGCTATCTCAGCGACAAGGCCGACGGCGTGATCTGCGGCTTCGGCGCAGACAGCTACCGGCTGGCGCTGGAAGCGGCGATCGCGCGCCTGGAGCGCGACGTATGACACCTGCAGCAACGACCACGGCGCCCACGCCGACGGTCTGACTCCATTCCGCCGGCACCCCGCCGACACTCTCCACCGATTCACCTCAAGAGGCCCTTATGGATCTCCGCAAAATCAAGAAACTGATCGACCTGCTCGAAGAATCCAATCTCGCCGAAATCGAGATCAAGGAAGGCGAAGAAAGCGTGCGTCTGGCGCGTGTGCCCAAGGGCACCCAGGTGGTGAGCGCGCCGATGCAGCAGTACGCACCGGCCCCCGCCGCGCCGCCGCAAGCGGCCTCCATGCCGATGCAATCGCCCACCGAAGCCTCCACCGGCGGCGCAAAGCAGGTTGCCGCGTTGCCGGAAGGCCATGTGCTGCGCGCGCCGATGGTCGGCACGTTCTACACCTCGCCCTCCCCCGACAAACCGGCCTTCGTCACCGTGGGCCAGGCGGTCAAGGCCGGCGACACCCTGGCGATCATCGAGGCGATGAAGATGTTCAACCCGATCGAAGCCGACGTCTCCGGCACCATCGTCGCCATCCTCGGCGAAACAGGTCAGCCGGTGGAATTCGATCAGCCGCTGTTTGTGATTGGCTGAGCGGCCGGGAATCGGGAGTGGAGAATCGGGAATCGGCAAAGCGGCCTCACGAACGTCTTGAGGCGTGGCGCGATTCCATGGAGCTTGTCGAAATGATCTATCGGTTCACCGAGTTCTTTCCCGAGCAGGAGCGCTACGGCCTGATAGCGCAATTGCGCCGCGCAGCCGTCAGCGTTCCGTCAAACATCGCCGAAGGTGCGGCGAGACGCTCCACCCCCGATTACGCGCGATTTCTCTCGATTGCGCGCGGCTCGCTCTCCGAACTGGATACACAGGTCCAGATCGCCGGACGACTGGGCTATAGCAACACCGAAGACGAAGACATCGTCAGCCAGCAGGTCGACCAGGTCTTCGCCAAGCTCACCGCATTGATGAATGCCTTACGCAGACGTGGAGCCGCACCATGATGCCCGCATCTACCCATTCCCCATTCCCGACTCCCTATTCCCATGCTAGATAAAGTCGTCATTGCCAACCGAGGCGAAATCGCGCTGCGCATCCTGCGCGCGTGCCATACGCTCGGCATCCGCACGGTCGCGGTGCATTCCACGGTCGACCGCAACCTCAAGCACGTGGCCATGGCCGATGAGTCGGTGTGCATCGGCCCGGCCGCGTCCAGCGACAGTTACCTCAATATCCCGGCGTTGATCGCTGCGGCCGAGGTCACCGATGCGCAGGCCATCCATCCCGGCTACGGCTTCCTGTCGGAAAACGCCGATTTTGCCGAGCGCGTAGAAGAATCCGGTTTCATCTTCATCGGCCCCAGGGCCGACACCATTCGCCTGATGGGCGACAAGGTGGAAGCGATCCGTGCGATGAAGGCCGCCGGCGTGCCGTGCGTGCCCGGCTCGGGCGGCCCGTTGGGCGATGACATCGTGGCCAACACCAAGGTGGCGCGCGAGATCGGCTACCCGGTGATCATCAAAGCTGCCGGTGGCGGCGGTGGGCGCGGCATGCGCGTGGTGCATTCGGAAGCGGCGTTGAAGGCGGCGATCGAAACCACCAAGTCCGAAGCCAAGGCCGCTTTCAGCAACGATCAGGTCTACATGGAGAAGTTCCTGGAAAATCCGCGTCACGTGGAAATCCAGGTGCTCGCCGATGGCCAGGGCGGTGCGATCCATCTGGGCGAACGCGATTGCTCGATGCAGCGCCGCCATCAAAAAGTGGTGGAAGAAGCGCCGGCACCGGGCATCACCGAAGAACTGCGCGCTGAAATCGGCAAGGTTTGCGTGGATGCCTGCATCCGTATCGGTTATCGCGGCGCGGGCACCTTCGAATTCCTGTTCGAAGGCGGGCGTTTCTACTTCATCGAAATGAACACCCGTATCCAGGTGGAGCACCCGGTCACCGAGCGCATCACCGGTATCGATCTGGTGTGCGAGCAGCTGCGCATCGCCGCCGGCCACAAGCTCAGCATCAAGCAGAGCGACATCGTGCTGCGCGGGCATGCGATCGAGTGCCGCATCAATGCCGAAGACCCGGAAACCTTCATGCCCAACCCGGGCCTGATCACCGCCTTCCATCCGCCAGGTGGCCCGGGTGTGCGCGTGGATACGCACATCTATGCCGGCTACAAGGTGCCGCCGAACTACGACTCGATGATCGGCAAGTTGATCGTGCACGGGCCCGACCGCGAAACCGCGATCGCGCGCATGCGCGTGGCGCTGAGCGAGATGGTGGTGGACGGCATCAAGACCAACATCCCGTTGCAGCAGCGCATCATGCGCGACAAGGGCTTCCAGGCCGGTGGGCAGAACATCCACTACCTGGAAAAACGCCTGGCCGAGCGCAAGAACAAGTCGATTGCGCTGACCTGATCGCGAGCGTCATCGATGGCAATAAAAAAGCCCGGGAAACCGGGCTTTTTTGTTATGTCTGCACGATCGCTGCATTAGCGGTGTTGCGACAGTGCTGCGTAGACCAAGACGTGATTGGAAGCGTGTGTGGCCATGCGCTGCCTGCAAGCGGAGCTGTTTGGCGTTGGCATGCCACGCAAACGCACGGGCATCGGCAGAGTCAGCGTTGTGGAAAACCGATCATCCCCAGCGATGCGCGCGGTGCCGCCACGATAACGCAGCGATCGAACCACCGTGCTGTCGGCAACACCATTCAACGCCGCGCAGGCGCCTGCTGGCTGCCCGGCACCGGCACGATGCCGCTGGACGATGACGGATCCACCACCATCATGGTTTCGGTAGAGCCATCCGGCCAGACCACTTGAAACGTCGAGCCCGCCGACAAGGTGGAGAACGGCATCGCGCTGCTGGCGCGATATACCGCGGCCACCTGGCTGGCGCCATGCCGTCGCTGCTGCTCGTCGGCACCGACCGTGGTCGATTTGATCGACAGCGGCTGGTAGCGGTGATCGGCGGTATCGATCATCACGATGCCCACCGCCGCGGCCGAATACGCCACGAACAATGCCACCCAGAACCAGAACTTGGCGCCATGCGCCAACCGACGGTAATTCATGACTGTGCTCCCGGATCGGACACCAATCGATCGACCATCTCATCCACGCTGTCTGCTCCCTGCCGCGATACCGCGGCGTCGAATACGAACGACACAAAATCCTGCGCGCCCTCGCGCGAGCAGATGCCCGCATTGGCGCAATAACTGGTGACCAACGTGCTGTCGGCACTGCAGTCCAGGCCCAGGCGGCATGCGGCCACCTGCCAGGCGAGTTCGGCGAACTGATCGCCGGCCACATACCCTTGCAGACTGTCATCGCCGATGGCACGCGCACCCATCGCCGGCGCCAGGGCCAGATAGGCCTCCGGGTCGCGCGAGGCCAGCACACGGCGCACCAGCGCGCGCTTGTAGGTGGGCGTTGCCTGCAGCGGTTCGCCCAGGGCCAGCAACGCGGCTTCGGCGGCCAGGCTACCGCCGCGCGCCGCGCTCAGCCGCTGCTGCGCGACCAGGCGCGGACCCAGCCCATCGCCGGGGGCAAAGCCGACGCAGCGCTGCGCCACCCGGTCGCGCGCGGCATGCATCGCCGCCACGCCCGGGGTCTGGTGCGCGGCGATCCACTCGCTATCTGCGGCGTAGCCGGCCGGGCTGGACGCATACGGCGCGCAGTAATCGTAGACGCGGCTCAACCGCCAGCCGGCCTGCGCATCGCCGGCACGCACCTGTTGCTGCAACTGCTGTGCGTAGCGATACAGATCCTGCTGCGCATCCACCGCATCGCGATACGGCAGCTGCAGCGCGTTGCCGCGTTCGGAAGAGGCGTGGCGCGCTGGGGTTGCAACAGCGGCGCGCACGGAAGTGGCGCTGGCGGCGGGCGCTGCAATGGCGAGCGCCGTCGGTTGCGCGCGCAGCTGCCACCAGGCTGCCGCCGCGAGTGCGACGGGAGCGAGCAACAGCCAGAGATGGCGGGCACGGACAAGCGGCATGACAGCGGCAACCCAGCTGCGGAAGACGCCCGCAGCGACGGCGCGGAGTCTAGCACCCGGCTGTGCAGGCAGCGGCTGGCGAGCGAGCGCGGCCGGTGCGTGCGGTACCGACAGGCAATACCAGCAGTGATGGCGAGCGCGACCGATAAAAACGACTACGGGACCACCAAACGGGCGCGGCCAGTGCTGGTGCGGCAGGCACCACGCGTACACGCCGGTTTCTGCGCGGCGCCCAGATCGGCCTGTCAGCCGCTCGCTGCGCTTCTTGGCGCTCTTCGTACGATTCGCCTGTTGCGTGCGCGCTGCGGATGTCTGGCCGCATCGCGATTCTGGTCCTGGTCCTGGTCCTGGTCCTGGTCCTGGTCCTGGTCGTGGTCGTGGTGGATGTGCAGCGTACGTATTGCATGTGGACACGTCGCGATGGCGCCGCACTCGCGGGTTTCTACCTGACAAACCGAATGCGTGGCAGCCGGTGCGCGAGCGCGCTCAGTGCGATGTGTCTGCTGCTCGCGCTGAGTGCATCTGGTCGCATCACGATCCGGATGCCGCATCCAGCACGCGTCTCGCCTGTGGATACATCACGATACCGGCGCGCTCGCGGGTTTCTACCTGATACATGGACCGCCACCTTCCACCAAACCGTGCGCCCCGCCTGGGGCACCGTGTCAGCCCGCCGGCACGAATCGTCTACGATGCAAGCCTTGACGATTGCCGACTGCCACGATGCCGTTCCTTGAACTGACCCTGCCCTGCTCCGATACCACCCAGCCCCGCTTCCAGACCGCGCTGGAGGAGGTCGGCGCGCTGGCGGTGACCCTGCTCGATGCCGATGCCGATACCAGCAACGAGCGCGCCATCCTGGAGCCCGGTGTGGGCGAGATGCCGCTCTGGAATGCGCTGGTGCTCACCGCGCTGTTCGATGGCGAGAGCGACGCGCTGGAGGTGCTTGCGGCGCTGGACGCGTTCGACCCGGAGCTGGACTGGAGCCAGGTGGCGCTGCGCATGGTCGAGGACAGCGACTGGGAACGTGCCTGGATGGATCTGTTCAAGCCGATACAGTTCGGTGCGCGCACCTTCATCGTGCCGTGGAATCACGACCTGCCCGAGGAGGCCAACATGCCGGAGGCCGCCGTGGTGCGGCTGGATCCGGGCCTGGCGTTCGGGTCGGGCACGCACCAGACCACCGCGCTGTGCCTGCGCTGGCTGGACAGCCTGGCCGGCAGCGGCGAGCTGCAAGGCCGCAGCGTGCTCGACTTCGGCTGCGGTTCGGGCATTTTGGCGGTCGCCGCGCTGAAACTGGGCGCGGCCAGCGCCGTCGGGGTGGACCACGACCCGCAGGCGCTGTTGGCAACGGCCGACAATGCCGAGCGCAATGCCGTGGCCACGCAGCTGGCGGTGTATCTACCGCAGGACGAACCGGTGCAGACCTACCCGGTGGTGGTCGCCAACATCCTTGCCTCGGCGCTGGATGCGCTGGCCGACACCCTGGCCGCGCGCGTGGCGCCGGGCGGCCGCATTGCCCTGTCGGGCATCCTGCACGGCCAGGAAGACGACCTGCTGAAGCGCTACGCGCCCTGGTTCGATCAACTGCGTTGCGAACGCGACGAAGACTGGATGCGCATCGAGGGCGTTCGCCGCAGCTGATCGTGGTTTGCTCACCGCTGCGGGCGACCGGCGCGGATCTGCGCAGTGGTCACCGCATCGGCCACGCTGATCGCACGCAGGCGGGTCACCGCCTGCCAGCCGGCACGCTGTAACGCCGCATTACGCCAGCGCCCGGCCTGCCGGGCCGCACCCACGCGCAACCCCAACTCGGCCAGCAACAGCGCCATCCAGGCGCCCGCCGACCACGTGTGCGCGCCGGCCAACGCCACGCCTGCGGCAACACCAGCGAGCGTCGCCCCCACCCCCAGCAACGGCCAGTGCCGATAACGCAACGCCCAGACCCGCGGCGCCAGCGCGGCCGACCAGTGCACGCCTTCGACGATGGCGACCCAGTCCTGCTCGCGTCGCCAGACCTGATAGCAGGGCGCTCCGCGAAACCGCGCGACCGCCGGATCCAGCGGCGAATGGGCGGGCCACGGCGCGCGCGGCGGCGGTGTGTGGCCACGATGGCCAGGTTTTGGAGTGACAGGCTCGACCATGAACATCCTCCTTGAGTTCGCTGCGATCACATCCTCGACGTCGTTGCGACAGTATCGCAAACATATGCCGATATGAAAGACATACGAACTATCCCCAAGCGCTGCTAGGGCTATATCTCCCGGCCCTGCCTGCCTCCCATCCGGTGCCGTGTGAGCAAGCTGTACGAACGAGTACGCGAAGCCCGCAGCTTCACCAAGCTGACCCAGGAAGCTCTGGCCGGCGAGTTGGGCGTTACCCGCAGCGCGGTGGCGCAGTGGGAAATGGCCGAAGGCACCGCCCCGTCGGTGGAGAACCTGATCGGCCTGGCCAAGCGCAGCGGCATGGCGTTCGAATACCTGGCCACCGGCCGTGGCGAGCGCGTGTTCGGCCCGCCGGTGTCGGCCATTGCCGAGGAACCGGCCCAGTACCGCCGCCTGGACGACCAGCAACGCGTACTGCTGGCCCGCTTCGACACCCTGGCACCGCGTCAGCGCAGCGGGTTGCTGGATCTGTTGCTGGCCGAGGGCAAGACGCGGCGCAGGCGGTGAGGCTGGGAATCGGGAGTGGGGAATCGGGAATCGCAACAGCGGGTTTGCTGCGCTGTGACGTGAGCTGCGGTGGTGTTGGCGCTTCGCTTGGGCGTACGGCCACTTCCGTGGATCTAGTCCTCGGTAACGTCGCCGCATCGCTGCCAAGGCGCTGCGCCGCAGAGAGCGGTTTTGCGTGAATCTGTCTTCCTCGGTAACGTCGCGGCATCGTTGCCAAGGCGCTGCGCCAGTGAGTACGCGTCGCACTTCCCCGTCCGGACATTCGCCCATCGCTGCGCACGTGGTTGAATAGCGGTCTTCCCGCTGCACGCCTGCCGATGTCAGAGACTCCGCCACCGCGCCGCCCCCTTGCCACCTTTCTGCGGGCCACGCCGCCTGCACCGACGTTGATTCAAGCGCCGGTGCTGCCGGCCACCGCGCCTGCAGAGCCGGTAGTGCCGATGCCCGCGGCTGAAACGCCAGCTGCGCCCGTGCTGCACCCGGTGCCGGCGCCGTCTGCGCCCGAGGTCGCTGCACCGAGCGCGCCGGTCGTGGTCGCACCGCACGCCGCGCTGCCGCAGACGACGCCACTGACCAGCGAACATGGCAGCGCTGCTGCAGACGACGCAGAGCTGCAGGAAACCGCGCCCGATGAACGCGAGGCGCCGCAGCTGCCGGTGGAGCGGCAGGCGGCAGACGAGGCGTCATACGCGTCCGCTGCCAACACCGCATCAGACATCGAACGCGACGCCGCAGACCGGCAGGACAGTGAGGCGCTCGATACCGGCGGCAACGCCACGTCCGCTACCGACATCGCAGCCCACGCGCAGCGCCACACCGCCAGCGAGGCGCGCGCCCACGCCGCGCAATTGCATCCCTTGCCCGTGCCCGCGGTGGCAGCGCCTGCCTTCGCGCGCCGCGGGCTCAGCCGCCCGCGGCTGCGCGCCAGCGGGCGGCAGTGGGCGCTGTTGTTCGGGCTGGCCGGGTTGCTGGGTCTGCAGATCGTCATCGCCGACCGTGCGCATCTGGCCGGCGACGCACGCTGGCGGCCGCTGGTGGCCAGCGCCTGTGCGGTGGTGCGCTGCACGCTGCCGGCGTGGCGCGAACCGGCCGCGCTGACCCTGCTCAATCGCGATGTGCGCCCGCTGCCGGGCGTGTCCGGCGTGCTGGAGATCCAGGCCAGCTTCCGCAACGATGCGCCCTGGGCGCAGGCCTGGCCCTGGTTGCAGCTGTCGCTGTCCGATGCCGATGGGCGGGTGATCGGCACCCGGGTGCTGTCGCCGCAGGAGTACCTGGGCCAGGCGCCAGCCGAGCACGACACGCTGGCGCCGGGTCAGGCCGTGCAGGTGGCATTTCGCGTGCGCGAACCGGCTGCCAGTACCGCTGCCTTCAGTTTCGACTTCCGCTAAGCGGACACAACCTCGTCCGATAGCCACATGGGCGTGGCGAGCGATGAGGTCACGCGCTAGACTCACTCCCCCTCGCCGGCCCGCGCCCCGGCCTCGTGACACTGGGAACTTTCTTTGAACGCAGCCCCCTCTCGTCCTGACACCAGTCGTGGCGCCCCGAAGTCGCCGCTGCGCGAACACGTGGCCCAGTCCGTTCGCCGTTACCTACGCGATCTGGACGGCAGCGACGCGGACGATGTGTACGAAATCGTGCTGCGCGAAATGGAGATCCCGTTGTTCGTCGAAGTGCTCAATCACTGCGAAGGCAACCAGAGCCGCGCCGCGGCAATGCTGGGCATCCACCGCGCCACCTTGCGCAAGAAGTTGAAAGAGTACGGGCTGACGTAAATCGGCAATCGGGATTGGGGAATCGCAAGAGCGGTGCAGCGTCGCTGACCTGCGACATGAGCCATGTCTTTGGGCAGCGTTATGCCCAGCCGTAGCGGATCAGATGGAAGAACACCGGTGCGGCAAAGCACACCGAGTCCAGCCGATCCAGCACGCCGCCGTGGCCTTCGATCATGTGGCCCCAGTCCTTGATGCCGCGATCGCGTTTGATCGCCGACATCACCAGGCCGCCAAAGAACCCCATCAGATTGGCCACCAGCGCCAGCACGAACGCGTGCCACGGCGCGAACGGGGTGATCCACCACAGCGCCATGCCGAGCAGGCTGGCCGACAGCACGCCGCCAATGAAGCCTTCCACCGTTTTGGACGGCGACAATTTCGGCGCGATCAGATGGCGGCCGGCCAACTTGCCCCAGACGTACTGCAACACGTCCGACGACTGCACCACGATCACCAGGAACGCGATCAACAACAGATTGCGCCCGGTGTAACCTGGGATTTCCAGATTCAGCAATGCGGGCACGTGCGAGATACAGAACACGCTGATCATCAAGCCCCACTGCACCTTGGCAGTACGTTCCAGATAGCGCGTGGTATCGCCGCCGATGGTGGCCAGGATCGGCAACACCAAGAATGCGTAGACCGGAATCAGCAGCGTGTACATGCCGTACCAGCCGGTCCACACCAGCCCGTATTGCCACGGCAGCACGATGTAGAACGCGGCCAACAACGCGTAGTAATCGCCGCGCCGCGTCGGTGTCAGAGTGATGAACTCGCGCAGCGCGAACAACGACACCAGTGCGAACAAGCCGATGACACCGGCGCGCCCGAACACGAACGCGATGCCGACCACCCCCGCCATGACCCACCACGCACGGATCCGCGCCACCAGGTTGTCCAGCACCGCGCTCGGGCGTTCGCGCGCACGCCAACGCAGCGTTTCGGAAATCAGCGTGGCGATGATCAGCACCAGTGCGATACCGCTGAATAACCACAGCGTCTGCTGATGCATCGAGGACTGCTGCAACTGCCCACTGAAGGCATACGGATTCATGCGCGCGCCTCCAGTTGGTCCGGCGACAACGCCAGCAGCGCCGCGCGTGCGCGCGCCAGGAACGCGTCCTTGTCTTCATCGGCATCCAGCCGCAACGGTGCGCCAAACGTGGTGGTGCACAACAACGGCAGCGGCAACCACTTGCCCTTGGGCATCACGCGTTTGAGGTTGTCGATCCACACCGGCACGAACTCCAGTTCCGGGCGTTGCCGCGCCAGGTGATACAGCCCGCTCTTGAACGGCAGCACGCCTTCGTCCGGGTTGCGCGTGCCTTCGGGAAACAGGATCAGCGAATCGCCCGCATCCACCGCGTCGCACAGGCATTGGATCGGGTCGCGGGTGCGTTGCGCCGGGTTGCGTTCGACCAGCACGCCATTGAACACCGCATGGATCAGATAGCGCCGCAACGCGGTGCGTTGCCAGTAATCGGCCGCGGCCACCGGGCGCACCTCGTGACGCAGGCTGGCCGGCAACGAGGACCAGATCAGCACGAAATCGCCATGACTGGCGTGGTTGCCGTAGTACACGCGGCGCTCGTTGGACGGTGCACAGCCGCGCCACAAGGCGCGCGCGCCGGTCAAGGTACGGATGGCGCCGCTGCAGGCGCGCGCGATCAAACGGGCAATCATGTCCACTCCAATGTGCGCACGATCATGCGCAACCGCAGCACCACCGTCAGCACCGCACCGGCGATCAACACCGCCAGCGCGCCGATCAACACCCAGGCCGCGCTGCGCGGCTGGCCCATCCACTGCAGCGGCATCGCCAGCACGGTCATCAGCGACAACCAGTGCATGCGCTGCACGCGCGCCATCGGCCCCTGCCGTGGCTCGGCGGTGCCACAGGCCAGGCCGAGCATGCGCACGTAGGCGGTGGCCACACAGCACACTGCCGCCGCCCAGCCCAGGTGCGCGGCCCACGGCACGCTGGCCTGCAAGCCGTAGCCCAGCCCGACGCAGACCAGCACATCCGACAGCCGGTCCGGCGCATCGTTGTAGACCTCGCCGGCGCGCGACACCAGCCGCGCCTGTCGCGCCAGCACGCCATCCAGGCGGTTGCACCACAGCCGCCCCTGCAGGCCGAGCAAGGCCAGCAGCAGGGGGGCGGCGCCTTCGCGCGCCGGTGCGCTCAAGGCGATGTAGAACATCACCGCGGCCAGCGCGGCGAAGGCGATGCCGGCCCACGACACGCCATTGGGCGTGGCGCCGCGTCCGCGCAAGGCGCGTGCCCAGCGCTGGCGTCGTTGCAACAGGGTCTGTTTGCGTTGCATCAGTCGCCTCCTCCACCGCAACCACCACATCCACCGCCACCGTCTCCCCCACTATCGCCGCCACCGCCGCAACTGCTGCCGCTGCTGTCGGTGGTGCTGGTCGTTGGCGCGCGCAGCGTGTGGTAGCTCACCCAGGGCGTGCCCACCAAGGCGACGGTGCCGTACAACGCCACCGCTTCGCCGGGGTCGTTGCCAGTGCGCGCCGCATCGGGCCGGACTTTCGACCTGCGCTCGCGCAGGCGAGCGTCGCCGGCCCCGCTGCGGCGCACCGGCACCAGTAAAAACCCCAGCAGCACCATGCTGACCAGCACCATCAACGCCAGCAGATAGCCCACCGGATACCCCCCTTGCAGCCCGATCACCAGCTTGCACGCGCCCAGGGTCCACAGTGCGGCCACCGGCACGGCGCTTATCCCGCGCACCAGCAGCGCCATACGCCGATCCAGCAGCAAGCCCTTGTCGATCAGCCGCTGCTGCACCGGTGCGGCCAGCGTGCGTAGCGTCTGCCATGCCAGCACCGGATCCTCTCCATCGCGCACGCACTGCAGTGCCGGTTGCAGCGCCGCCGGCACTGCAACGGTGGGGTCGCAATGCAGCCACTTGCGCGCCTGCGCATCTTCATCGCGCTGCAGATGCACCGCATCGTAGGCCAGCAAGCGGGCAAACAGCAGATCGGCCACACGCCCGGCACCACCGCTCAGGCAGGCCAGTTCCATCGTATCGACCGCGTGCACCGGCGAGGCGCGTCCGATGCTGCGCAACTGGCGACGCAACCACGCCGAAGCCGACCAGGCCAGGCCGATGCCCACCGCAAACACCGCCAGAAAACTGCTGCCGCGCCAGTGCAGCGGCGAGGCGGCCTCCCCGTTGCCGGCAACCACGCCAATCACCAGTGTCGCCACCGCCCAGACCAGCAGCGTGCCGAGGCCGGCACCGCGCCGCGCGCGCATCGGCTCGCCGCGCAGGGCGCGCAAGCTGGCTTCGGCATCGTGGTGCTGCGCTGGCGTGGCTTCACTCGGCGCCGAGTGCGGCGGTGGCGCAGGCCAGACCTGCGCCGGCGGCCCGCCGAAGTGCGTGCGGTACCGTTCCAGGGTCTGCCGATACTGCGTCTGGAAACGCGCAGCGTCGTCGCTGTCGCCACGTCCGGGCTGATGGTGCAGCGTGGTCTGCAACACCTGCGGGCAAAACTGCTGCCAGTACTCGCGGGTATCGGTGAGATGGGTGTGCCAGACCTGATCGACCAAGGGGCTGGGCGTGACATCGTGGGTGTCGCTGCAGGCCAGAAAACAGAACCGTCGGTATTCGTCCACCGCCAGCTGCGCCTGCGCCACGCTGCAGTGGGCCTGCTTGGCGACACGCCGCACGAACGCCGGCAACGCATCGGCATCGCTGCCGAAGCGGTACGCCTGCAAACGCTGCCACAGCGCCAGCTGCGCCGCGGTGGCCTGCATCGGTTCGGGCTGACCGGAGACACGCGTGTCGCTCATCCGAACACCCGCAGTGCCAGTGCCGCGACCATCCACAGCAACTGCGCTGCCACGCTCGCCAGTTGCCAGCGCAGCAAGCGGCGCATGCCGCTCCAGCGCGCCGACCAATCGCGGGTGGGTGGCAGCGTCGCGCGCAGGCCGATGGCATGCAGGGCCGTGTCGAGTTGTTGCGCAGCCTGTGTCTCGTCGCTGCCGCGCGCGATCTGCGCGATCACACCTTCCAGCAGGTCGACATCCAGGCCGACGCGCAATGCCCAATAGCGTTGCATCAGCCCGGCCGCTGCACTGAGCGCAAAGCTCAGTTGTATCGATGGCGGCGCTTCGGCAACACCCAGCAAGGCGATGGCGGCGGCCAGCAGCAGCAACGAGAACCGGTCCAGTGCCGCGCCCTGGCGCAACACCGCGCGCATGGCTGCAAAGGTCATCAGAGAGGTATTCATTGGAGGCTCCGCACGGCCACGCCGTCGTGCTCTAGCTGACCCGTGCACGCCGCCACGATGGCAGCGCGATGCGGTGCGCCCAGCACGATCGACGCGCGGGCGGTACGCAGTTGCGCGATGGCCGCGTCCACATCGTTACTGCGGCCACTGCGCACCAACCAGGTCGCAACGCTGGCGGCGCTGCGCGAGTAGCCCAGTGCGCAGCACACCAGCAGCGGGCCATGCACGCGCGCGGATTCGATTACGTCGGCGGCGGCGCGTAGCTGTGCGGGCGTGGGCGCCACCAGATCCAGCATCGGCAGCGTGCGATCGTGCGCACGCGCTGCGTACAAGGATACCTCCGCACTGACGTCCACCACTGCGGCGAACGCAGCGCGCTGGCCGGGCAGCGGAATGCGGCCCAGCCACACGCCATCGCAGACCACACGCGGCAGCGGGTCGCGGCGGGTCCATCCCCGCGAGTTGCACCAGGCCGCCAGCAGATACGGTGCATACAACCAGCGCGCGGCCAGGCTCAAACCACCATCGGCGCGTTTCTGGAAGCCGAGCGCGCCAAGCACTGCATAGTTCAGCGCGACCAGGCCCAGCGACAGGCTCACCCACAGCATCCACAACCCGACGCCGCCGATGTACAACGCCGCCACGGCGCTGGCGACTGCACCGACCAGATACAACGCGGCCAAACGCCAACGCCGCGGATCGCGCGCCAGGTGCGCCTGCGCGAACGGTGCGGCGATCCGCTCCGGCCACAGCCACACGCACAGCCAGCCCGCGGCAAGGCCGGTGGGGATATCCAGAAAATGGTGTTGATACGTGGTCAGCACCGACACGCCGATCAAGCCGAACCAACCGTGCAACAGCCAGCGCCACACACCGGACAGATGCTGCGCATAGCGCACCCACAGCACCACCAGCAACACGATGTGCAGCGACGGCGCCTGGTTGAACGGCTTGTCGAAGCCCAGCAGCACGGCGAACAACCAGCCGAACACACCGTCCGTGTCCGGGCGCACGAAGCTGTACCGCAACGGCCACAGCACAAAACAGGCCACGCACAGCACTTGCGCGCTGAGCAAACGCAGCGCATGCGTATCCAGTTCGCGGCGGGTCCGGCAGACGAAGAACGAGGCGGCGTAGAACAGATCGATCGTCCAGTACGGCACGATGGTCCACGGCCAGAACGGCATGCCGTGTTCCCAGCCGAACACCACCGACGGCACCTGTACCGCACGCCCGGCCAGCGTATTGGTCAGGCCATAACTGAGGAAGAAAAACGGCCCCAGGAGCGCCAACCACAGCGCGGCACGACCGCTCGGGCGTGCGCCGTGCGTCATGCGTCGATCCGCTGCGCCATCGACACGGTGAAGATGCCGAATGCATCGATCCGCTGCGCCACCTTGCAAAAGCCTGCCGCCTCCACCAGCGCATCCATCTCCTGCTGGCTGCGGCGGCGCATCACCCAGGCCACGCCATCGCGGTGACTGGTGAGCGCGCGCGCGATGAATTCCAGCTGCGGATGCCACGGCTGGCCGGTGTAGAGCAGATAGCCGCCTGGCTGCACCGCGGCGGCCAGGCCGGCCAGCGAGCGCGCCACCTGGTCGTTGTCGGCAAACAGTTCGTACAACCCCGACACCACCGCCAGGGTGGGCGCCGGCTGCACTGCGGCCAAGGCGGCCGGGTCGAACGCATCGCCTTGTTCGAAGCGGGCAATGTCGCCGGCGCCGAGCGTGCCAATCAGCGCACCGCCCTGGGTGACGTTGAGCGGGCTGAAATCGCGCAGCACGATGGCATCGGCACGTTGCGTACCGCTTCCCAGTGCTTCCAGCACGTAACGGCCGTGCCCCGCAGCAACATCGAGCACGCGCACCGGCTGGCCGGCCTGGCGCAAGCGGCCTGCCGCATCGCGCAGCAGTTCGCCCAGATGCGCGCCACGGATGCGGATGCCACGCCAGCCGATCGCATCGAGATAATTGCGGTCGATCATGCGCCCCAGCGGGCCACGTCCACGCGCCTGGTTACGGTAGATGTAATCCAGCGTGCTACCGGAATCGAAGCCGGTCTGCAGGCCCAAGGCAATGCCCTCGGACAACGTGCCGCCCAGACGCAACCCGGCACGCACGCCGCGCCAGCGCAGGTCCTGCAGGCTGTTGCGTTGCGGCGGCCAGGCCAGCCGTTCGGCTTCTTCGAAGCTGGGTCCGGCGCGATGCGCATCGCGCAAGTCCGCACGCACTGGCGGCTGTGCGAAACGCGCTTCGATAAAGCTGCGAATGGGCGCGATGGCCAGCGCGCGGTCGCGCTCGCCCAGGGTGTCGTGGAAGAAACCGGGCAGCCAATGCCGCTGCTTGATCGGCGAGCGCAGGTTCTCGTAAAACCGATCCTGCGGGCCGCGATGCACCACAAAGTCCGAGCCGGACACCAGCAGTTGCGTCGGCACGGTGATCGCCTGCGCATCGGCCACCACACGGTCGGCCGCTGCATACAGACCCAGCAGCACGCGCACCGAGATCGGACGGGTGATCAGCGGGTCGGTGCGGTAGCTTTCCACGCGTTGCGCATCGTGGGTGAGCCACTGCGGCTTGACGTAGCTGTTGACGAAGAAATTGCCGCGCAACGCATGCATCAGCGCCAGCCCGGCCCGTGCGAACGGCACGTACAACTTGACCTTGAACGCCGGCGAGGCCAGCACCAACGCGCGCAGCGGCGGGGCGTAATCGTGCACCCAAGTGGCCGCGACCACCGCGCCCACGCTCTGCGCGATCACCGCGATGTCCTGCACCGCGATGCCGTGCGTGGTGCCCAGATGCGCGATGAAGCTGTCCAGATCGCGCACCAGTGCATCGAAGCCCGGTGCATCGCCGCGCACGCCCGGCGAGCGGCCATTGCCGCGCGCGTCCCAGGCAAAGAACTGCGCATCGGGCAGATTCAATTCTTCGGCCAGATGCATCACCCGGCCGGAGTGCTCATGCCCGCGATGCAGCAGCACCACCGCCTTGGGTGCAGCGCCTGCCAGCTGCGCCGGCCAGTGCCGATAAAACAGCTGCGCACCATCGAAACTGGCGAATTCGCGCTCTACGACATCACGCATCGGATCATCCTGAAATCAGTGAGAAAGAGTGAAAGCCGTGCAGCGCCAATGAGACGCGGCAGCGCACGGCGCGTCGCGATGTCGGTTAGCGCGCCGCTGCCTCGGCCAGCCCGGCGCGCACCCGCCGCCACACCGTGGCACTGCAGGCAAGACTCAAGGCAATGGCGACCCAGGAGACGCCGCGCGCGCCCAGCAGCCCGCAGGCCAGGCCGACCCCCACCACGCCGATCACGAAGGCGCGGTCGCTCTTGCCCATCGGCCCGTCGTAACGGCGACTGGCACCGACCATCAGCCCGAGCACGCCGGTGTATTCGGTCAGCGCCGCCAGCAGCGCAAAGATCCATAGCCAGTGCGCGCCCACGCCGGGCACGCCGAGCAGACTCAAGTACAGCGCCGCATCGGCCACCACATCGCACAGCTCGTTGAGGTAGGCGCCCAGGCGCGACTGCTGGCCGAACTCGCGCGCCAACATGCCATCCACTGCATTGAGCGCCATGCGCAGCAGCATCCACAGCGGCAGCAACAGATACAGCAGCGGCCAGCTGGCGCCGGCGCGGTAGACCACCGCGGCCACCATCACCGACACCGCTGCGGCGATGAGCGTCACCTGGTTGGCGCTGATGCCGCCGCGGTACAGCGCGCCGACCATGGGCCGCAGCAGGTCCTGGAAGCGTCCTTTCAGAGCATAGATCGAGGCCATACCAGTGGTTGAGTCCATTCGAGCGCTGGCGCAGCCTACAATATCGGCTGCCCCGCAACGACTGTTCCCTCACTCATGGCCTCCGATTTCCTGCCCGTGCGCCGGGCCCTGCTCTCCGTTTCCGACAAGACCGGCCTGATCGACCTGGCCCGCGCGCTGGTGGCGCGCAAGGTCGAGCTGCTGTCCACCGGCGGCACCGCCAAGGCGATCCGCGACGCCGGCCTGCCCGTCAAGGACGTTGCCGACCTGACCGGTTTCCCGGAAATGATGGACGGCCGCGTCAAGACCCTGCACCCGCTGGTGCACGGCGGCCTGCTCGGCCGCGCCGGCATCGACGAAGCGGTGATGGCCGAACACGGCATCGCGCCGATCGATCTGCTGGTGCTCAACCTGTATCCGTTCGAGTCGGTCACCGCCAAGGCCGATTGCACGCTGGCCGACGCGGTGGAAAACATCGACATCGGCGGGCCAGCGATGCTGCGCAGCGCAGCCAAGAACTTCGCCCGCGTGGCGGTGGCCACCGACCCGGCGCAATACGCCGACCTGCTTGCCGAGCTGGAAGCCAACGATGGCCAGCTGTCGGCCGCCAAGCGCTTTGCGCTGTCGGTGGCTGCGTTCAACCGCGTGGCGCAATACGACGCGGCGATCAGCAACTATCTCTCGGCAGTGGCCGACAGTGCGGAAAACATCCCCACGCGCAGCCCGTTCCCGGCGCAGATCAATTCCAACTTCATCAAGGTCATGGACCTGCGCTACGGTGAGAACCCGCACCAATCCGGCGCGTTCTACCGCGACCTGTATCCGGTGCCGGGCACCTTGGCCACCTTCCAGCAGTTGCAGGGCAAGGAGCTGAGCTACAACAACCTGGCCGATGCCGATGCGGCGTGGGAATGCGTGCGTCAGTTCGATGCGCCGGCCTGCGTGATCGTCAAGCACGCCAACCCCTGCGGCGTAGCCGTGGGCGTGGCCTGCGGCGATGCCTATGAGCTGGCCTACGCCACCGACCCGACCAGCGCGTTCGGCGGCATCCTGGCCTTCAACAAGACCCTGGATGCGGCGACCGCCAAGGCCATTTTGGATCGCCAGTTCGTCGAGGTGCTGATCGCCCCCGACTACGAGGCCGGCGCGCTCGAATACGCTACCAAAAAGGCCAATGTGCGCGTGCTCAAGATTCCGCACGGCGCCGGCCTCAACAACTACGACACCAAGCGGATTGGCTCTGGCCTGCTGATGCAGTCGGCCGACAACCGCGGCATGTCGCTTGGCGAATTGAGCGTGGTCACCCAGCGCGCGCCCAGCGATGCGGAACTGGGCGATCTGCTGTTCGCCTGGCGCGTGGCCAAGTACGTCAAATCCAACGCGATTGTCTACGCCAAGGACAGCCGCACCATTGGTGTGGGCGCCGGGCAGATGAGCCGCGTGGTCAGCGCCAAGATCGCCGCGCTCAAGGCCGAAGAAGCCAAGCTGGAAGTGGCCGGCTCGGTGATGGCATCGGATGCGTTCTTCCCGTTCCGCGACGGCATCGACGCCGCTGCTGCTGCCGGCATCAAGGCAGTGATCCAGCCGGGCGGTTCGATGCGCGATGGCGAAGTGATCGCCGCCGCCGACGAACACGGCATCGCGATGGTGTTCACCGGCGTACGCCATTTCCGTCACTGAGCCGAACGACAAGGACAGGTCCATGTACCGATTGCGCTCCCTCGCCGCCGTGCTGGCTGCTGGCGGCTTGCTCGGTGGATGCAAGCAGGATCCCGCGCCTGCAGCGGCGCCCGCCGCCGCAGCGCCCACCCCTGCTGCGGCCGCCACCACGCAACTGAGCCGCACCGAGCGCCTGGACGGTTTTTTGCGCACGCGCTATGGCGCCAAGGCCGGTCTGGCCGCGCAATGGAGCGGCGAGGCCGATGGCTTCAAGGCCGACAGCCAGGTCTGCGCCGAGCAGCCGGTGGTAGTCGGCGAGCAGGTGCAGCAGCTGCTCGCGGTGTGTCACAGCCTCAGCGATGGCGGCCACGGCAATCCCGGGCTGATCGACTTTTTCGTGCTGCGCAGCGACGGCGACACGTTCAAGGTGGTGGCCGAAAAACTGTCCGACACCTTTGGCAGCGATGGCAATCCCGGCAGCGTGGACGTGCTGCGGCTGGGCAGCGATTTTTACGGTTTCATCGTGCACAGCTTCTGGATGGGCCAGGGCCTGATGCTGGAATCGCAGGATCTGGTCGTGCCCGGCCCCAAGGGGCTGGTCGGCGCCGGTTCGCTGCGCGCGCATATCGACAACAGCGGCGGGCTGGACTGCAACGACCAGGCCCGCGAGCCGGATCAAACCCAGGCGCAATGCATGGCCGAAGCGTTCGATGTGGACTTCACCCTGGACGTGGACAGCAGCAACGCACAGGCACGCATCTGGCCGCTACGCATCCACGAACACGGCAGCGATTGCGGGCAGACGCTGGACACCACGCATGTGTTCGCACTCGACCCCAAGACCTGGACCTACCCCTTCCCCAACGCTCTGCAGCGCGAAGGCTGCAAGTAGCGCGCCCTTTCCTCCGTCCTAGCGAGCAGCTCTCTTGAAAATCCTTGTCATCGGCTCCGGCGGCCGCGAACACGCCCTGGCCTGGAAGATCGCGCAATCCGCGCGCGTGAGCGAGGTACTCGTGGCGCCAGGCAATGCCGGCACCGCCACCGAGGCCAAGTGCCGCAATGTCGCGATCAAGGTCGACGACCTCGATGGCCTGCTCGCACTGGCACAGCGCGAAGCCGTCGCGCTCACCGTGGTCGGCCCGGAAGTGCCGTTGGTGCTGGGCGTGGTCGACCGCTTCCATGCCGCAGGCCTGCGCATCTTCGGGCCCACCGCCAAGGCCGCGCAGCTGGAAGGCAGCAAGGCCTTCGCCAAGGATTTCCTGGCCCGTCATGGCATTCCCACCGCGTATTACGCCGTGCATACCGAGGTGGACGCCGCACTCGCCTACGTGCGCGAGAAAGGCGCGCCCATCGTGGTCAAGGCCGATGGCCTGGCCGCCGGCAAGGGCGTGATCGTGGCGATGACGCTGAGCGAGGCCGAAGACGCGGTGCGCGACATGCTCTCGGGCAATGCGTTCGGCGATGCCGGCGCGCGCGTGGTGATCGAAGAATTCCTCGATGGCGAAGAGGCCAGCTTCATCTCCATGGTCGATGGCACCCACGCCTTGCCGATGGCTACCAGCCAGGACCACAAGCGCGTCGGCGATGGCGACACCGGCCCCAACACCGGCGGCATGGGCGCGTACTCTCCAGCCCCCGTGGTGACGCCCGAGGTACATGCGCGGGTGATGCGCGAAGTGGTCGAGCCGACCGTGCAGGGCATGATCGCCGACGGCGTACCGTTTACCGGATTCTTGTATGCCGGGCTGATGATCGACGCGCACGGCGCGCCTAAGGTGATCGAATTCAACGTGCGCTTCGGCGACCCGGAAACCCAACCGGTGATGCTGCGGCTGCAGTCGGATCTGGTGGAGCTGCTCGAAGCGGCCATCGATGGCGAACTCGCCACCGCGCAGGCGCAGTGGGACCCGCGCCCCTCGCTGGGCGTGGTGATCGCCGCCAAGCCCTATCCGGAAACCCCGGTCACCGGCGAGGTCATCACCGGCCTGGACCAGGTACCGGCCAGTGCCAAGGTCTTCCATGCCGGCACCGCATTGAATGCCGCAGGCGAGGTGATCAGCGCCGGTGGCCGCGTGCTGTGCGTTGCCGCATTGGGCGACAGCGTGCAGGACGCACAGCGCACCGCCTACGCCGGCCTGCAGCCGATCCACTGGCCCAACGCCTTCCAGCGCAGCGATATCGGCTGGCGTGCGATCGCCCGGGAGCGCGACCAGTAAGTGGTAAACCTCTTCACTGAAACACACTTAACCTGGTTGATTGACCCTAACCTGATACCGGCTGGCAGGAGATTACAAGTGGTCCGGATGCGTCGAGTACACCACTATGCATCTGCTTTCATAATGATTAATTACGCGCGGAGCCCACAGCATGAAGATTGAGTCAATCCGGCTAAGGAACTTCAAGGCATTCCGCGACGTGCACTTGAAGGACATGCCTTCGTTTCTCGTGGTCGTTGGTGCCAATGGATCGGGCAAGAGCACGCTGTTCGATGTGTTTGGCTTTCTCCATGACTGCCTAAAGGGAAACGTTCGGCAAGCACTGGACAAGCGGGGACGTTTCCGGGAGGTTCTCAGCCGCGGATGTGATCCCACAATCGATTCCATTCTGATCGAACTGCAGTACCGAATGGAAATAACCGGTGTAGAGCGACTGGTAACCTACTCAATCGAGATTGGCGAAGAGAATGGCACTCCCATCGTGCAAAGGGAGCTATTACGCTATAAACGCGGACGCTACGGTAGCCCCTATCACTTCTTGAACTTCTCCAAAGGTGAAGGTTATGCAATCACCAACGAAGAGGACTTCAAAAAACCCGATGAAGAATTGGACAGAGAAAGTCAGAAGGTCTCTCCTGATACACTGGCGATCAAAGGCCTGGGACAATTCGAGCGTTTCAAGGCTGCCAATGCATTCCGACAACTGATCGAGAACTGGCACGTCTCTGACTTTCACATCAATGCAGCGAGAGGGCGCAAGGAAGCCACCGGCGATTCTGAACACTTGTCGGAAAGTGGCGACAACTTACCGCTAGTTGCGCAATACATGAATGAACGTCATCCGCAAGTATTTCGGCGCATCCTCGACATCATGGCGCGACGCGTTCCTGGAGTGGCCTCTGTCGAACCTAAACTGATGGACGATGGCTATCTGACCCTAAGGTTCCAAGACGGTTCGTTCAAAACACCTTTCCTTGACCGATATGTTTCTGACGGCACGATCAAGATGTTCGCCTACTTAGTACTTCTTTACGACCCATCTCCTCATCCACTACTTTGCGTCGAGGAACCGGAAAACCAACTTTATCCGCAACTCATGACCGAACTGGCGGAAGAATTCCGCATGTATGCCGAACGTGGGGGTCAGGTTCTAGTATCTACTCATTCGCCTGATTTCCTGAATTCTGCCGAACTCGACGAGGCATGCTGGCTGGTAAAGAGAAATGGGTGCACCGAAGTTCATCGCGCGCGCGACAACCAACAGATCTCCAACTATGTCAAGGAGGGCGACCAACTTGGTTATCTTTGGAAACAGGGATTCTTCGACGGAGTCGATCCGCAATGAGGGAACTTGTATTTCTTCTAGAAGAGCCTTCCGCTCGAGCCATGCTGGAAAGCTTACTGCCTAGGATCTTGTCAGATGACATCAAGTATCGGCTTATCGCTTTCGAAGGCAAGCAAGATTTGGAAAAACAATTGGAACGTCGCATCCGTGGATATCAGAATTCACTAGCCCGATTCGTCATACTGAGAGATCTGGACAGTCACCCCGACTGTCGAGCGGTCAAACAGAATCTACTGGAAATTTGCAGGCTTTCTGGAAAGATTCAATTCTGCCTAGTGAGAATTGCGTGCACAGAGCTTGAGACTTTCTACCTCGCCGACCTCCAGGCGGTCGGCATGGCTCTGCAGATGAGCAGGCTTGCCTCTCATCAGAACAATCGCAAGTTCAGATCGCCAGACGCTCTTGGCAATCCAAGTAAAGAGCTTAAGTTCATAACAAATAACCGGTATCAAAAGGTAGCTGGCTCGCGGGAGATCGGGAAGTACCTTCAATTGGACAATGCTCGCTCTGCGAGCTTTCGCAACCTTGTAACCGGCGTCAAACGAATGGAAGCAGAACTACTGGCTATTTCGGCCTGAAGATAGCAGTCATTTGGGAGGTACCGCGCCTTCAACCTGTAACCGGTCCACTGGGCCTGCGCATTCCATCGCAGCGACGTCGGCTGGCCCGCGAGTGCTCCGCACAAGTCCGAGCATGTGAGGAGCGCGTTAGCAGAGCGCCCTACTGACAAAGAACTAGCCGCTCTCCACACCGGTGGCGCGTGCCTGCGGCAATAATGCCCGGGCACGCTTGCCCATCAGAGACCGTGGCCACCACTTCCTTCGAATCCCGCCTCAGCCGCCTGTGGGCCCATGAAAAGGCCAGCTACGGGCTGCGTGTGTTCATCGCGTTGGCGGTGGCCATGGGCGTGTGCTGGCACTGGCAGCAACTCACCGCAGTCCCGGCGCTGTTTCTGGGCACCATCGCCAGCGCCATCGCCGAAACCGACGACAACTGGTTGGGCCGCATCAAATCGGTGCTGCTGTCGTTGCTGTGCTTTGCCGCAGCGGCGGCGGCAGTGACGCTGCTGTTCCCGTACCCGCTGCCGTTCGTGATCGGCATGGCGGTGGCCACTTTCTCGCTGACCCTGCTGGGCGCACTGGGCGAGCGCTACGCCTCCATCGCGCAGGCCACGGTGGCGTTGTCGATCTACGCCATGATCGGCATGGACCAGCACGGCAGCCACGATCCGCTGGTGGCCTGGCATGGCGCGGCGTTGCTGTTGATCGGCGCCACCTGGTACGGCGTGCTGTCGATCCTGTGGACCATCCTGTTCGCCAATCGCCCGGTGCGCGAGCGGCTGTCGCGGTTGTTCTTCGAGCTGGGCCTCTATCTCAAGCGCAAGGCCGACCTGTTCGAACCGGTGCGGCAAAGCGACCTGCATGCGCGCCGGCTGGCGCTGGCCGAACAGAACGCCAAGGTCGTCGGCGCACTCAATGCCGCCAAGACCGCGATCATCAGCCGCTTCGGGCGCTCGGGGCGGCCGGGCGTGCAATCGGGCCTGTATTTCCGGCTGTATTACATGGCGCAGGAATTCCACGAACGCGCCAGTTCGTCGCACTATCCCTACGAAGCGCTGACCGATGCGTTCTTCCACAGCGATGTGCTGTACCGCTGCCAGCGCCTGCTTGCACTGCAGGGCAAGGCCTGCACCGCGTTGGGCGAGGCGATCCGGCTGCGGCAGCCGTTCGACTATGGCGACAACAGCCGTCTGGCCACCGAAGACCTGCGCCAGTCGCTGGATTATCTGCATGCGCGCGCCGACCCCGCACTGGCCCGCCTGCTCGGCGCGCTGGAACTGCTGGTCACCAATCTGCAGACCATCGAACGCAAGCTCTCCGAAGCGGCGCAATCCGATTCCACCAGCGACAACCTCGACACCCGCCTGCGCGATTCCTCGCCGCACACCTTGCGCGAAATGGCCGCGCGGCTCGGCCAGCAACTCACGCCCGGCTCGGTGCTGTTCCGGCATGGCCTGCGCATGGCCATCGCGCTGGTGGCCGGCTATGCGGTGATGCAATCCATCCATGCCGACAACGGCTACTGGATCCTGCTCACCACCGCGTTCGTGTGCCGGCCCAACTACGGTGCAACCCGCCTGCGGCTGGTGCAGCGTATCGCCGGCACCTTGATCGGCCTGGTCGCCACCTGGGCACTGATGCAGCTATTCCCCGGCACCGAGGTGCAGCTGCTGCTGGCCTTGGTCGCCGCGCTGGTGTTCTTCATTACCCGCACCGATCGCTACATGCTGGCCACCGCCGGCATCACGGTCATGGCGCTGTTCTGCTTCAACCTGCTCGGCGATGGTTTCGTGTTGATCTGGCCGCGCCTGATCGACACCGTGATCGGCTGCGCCATCGCCGCGGCGGCCTCGTTCCTGATCCTGCCCGACTGGCAGGGCCGTCGCCTCAACCAGGTGATGGCCACGGTGCTGGCCAGCTGCGCGCGCTATCTGGCCCAGGTGCTGGAGCAATATGCGAGCGGCATGCGCGACGATCTGCCCTACCGTATCGCACGCCGCGACATGCACAACGCCGATGCGGCGTTGTCGGTGGCGCTGTCCAACATGCTGCGCGAGCCGGGCCGCTTTCGACGCAATCTGGATGCGGGTTTCCGCTTCCTCGCACTGTCCAATACCTTGCTGGGCTACCTGTCCGCGCTGGGCGCGCACCGCGCCGCGCTCGATGGCGAACACGACGCCACCATCATCGCCCGGGCCGGCGACTATCTGCAGCGTGCGCTTGGCGACATCGCTACCGCATTGAGCCAACGCCACCCACTGCCGGCGCATGACGAAACCGAAGAGTTGGCCATGGCCGATGCGCTGGAACAGCACGCCGTGCAGTTGCCGCCCAAGCAGCGTCTGGTGCGCGACCAACTCGCACTCACCTTGCGCCTGCTGCCCAAGCTGCGCGCCGCTGCGGTGGCGGTGACCGATGCGCCGGCCGAGAGTGCGGCGCGTCTGGCGGTGAGCAAACACTAGCGGCGTTTGAGGACAGTGCGGGCTGCGGCCGGTCATCGACCACGCCGCGCAGCCCGGCGGCATTGGCGCAACACCTGCGCGCAACGTCGCAAAAGCCAAGCGCTTCAGATGCGCGCATCCGTGCAGCGTGCGAGGACGCGTCACTACGCATCGGCAGCGCGTGGAGCGGCTAACACACCGTCGCGAGCCGCCGTCAGCTGCGTGCGGACGACGCACGCAGAACCGGAATCTACGGGTGGTACCTACCGCACCGAGCCCCGGCGACGCCCGCCTGACGGTGGGCGCAGTCGTTGTGTTAGCCGCTGCTACTTCCAGGTGTTGCGCGACACGCTCCAGCCCACCCAGCCCAATGCCGCCACCGCCAGCAGCGCACCGCCGATCACCACACCGCTCCAGCCGGCCTGCGCGTAGGCTGCCGTGCTCAAGGTCGACCCCAGCGCGCCGCCGATGAAGTAGCAGGTGATGTAGGCCGAGGTGATGCGGTTGCGCGCCTGCGGATTGCGCTGATAGATCACGCTCTGATTGGCGATGTGCACGCCCTGCACTGCGATATCCAGCAGCAGCACGCCCACGATCAGCAACGCCATCGAGTGCGGCGCAAACGCCAGCAGCCCCCACGACACCAGCAACATCAGCAGCCCACCCCAACTCACGCGGTCGCCGTGGCCGTGGTCGGACCAATGCCCGGAACGATTGGCCGCCAACGCACCGGCCGCACCGATCAAGCCAAACAGCCCGATCACCGCGGTGCCATAACCATAATTCGGACCGGACAACAGAAACGCCAGCGTGGTCCAGAACATGCTGAAGCCGGCAAAGATCAACCCACCCAGCACCGAGCGCGCGCGCAGCACCGCATCGTCGCGCAGCAGCGTCACCACCGACCCCACCAACTGCGGATACGACAACTGCGCATTACCCGGGTGCCGCGGCAGCCCGCGCCATAGCAATGCGGCGGTGATCAGCAGCAAGCCGGCAGCAATCCAGTACACCGTGTGCCAGCCGCCCACGCCGGCCAGCAGCCCGGCGGCGGTGCGCGCCAGCAGGATGCCCAGCAGCAAGCCGCTCATCACTGTGCCGATCACCCGGCCCCGCTCGTGCGGTGCCGCCAGCGTGGCCGCGAATGGCACCAGGATCTGCGCCGCCACCGAACTGGCGCCAGTGACAATGGTGCCGACCAGCAACATCGCAAAGCTGTGCGAGCTGGCACTGATCAGCAGGCCCAGTGCGCTGAGCACGAACAGGCCCACGATCAGGCTGCGCCGCTCCAGCCGATCGCCCAATGGCACCAGCAACAGCAAGCCGGCCGCGTACGCCAGCTGCGCCGCGGTCACCATCGCCCCGGCGCTGCGCACCTGGATGCCGAAGGTCTGCGCCAGCGTTTCCAGCAGCGGCTGGGCGTAGTAGTTGCTTGCCACCGCCAACCCGGTAGCGGCGGCCATCAACAGCACCAGGCGGCGCGGCAAGGGCGGATGGGCGGCGGGGTCGACGGTCATGGCAGAGGCCTGTGGAAGGAATGGAGGCAGTGTGGGCGGCGGCAATGCATCTTTCCAATGTATTGTTTTCACCGTATCCATCTTGTTTCGAGATCGCATGCTCACCCTGCGCCAGCTGGAATTTGCCGTGGCCGTAGCCGACGAAGGCGGCTTCACCGCGGCCGCACGCCGCTGCAACACGGTGCAATCGGCGCTCAGCCATCAGGTGGCCAAGATCGAAGAGACGCTTGGCGCGCGGCTGTTCGAGCGCGGCACCCGCCGGGTACGCCCCACCGCGGCCGGCGAAGTCTTTCTGCACAACGCCCGCGAAACCCTGCGCGCGGCCGAACGCCTGCACGAAGAAATGGCCCAGGCACTGGGCACCGTGCGCGGCCGGCTCACGCTGGGGCAGATCTCCTCGCTGAGCACGGTGCAGGTGCCGCAGCTGCTGCGCCAGTTCCGCACCGCACATGCGCGGGTAGACGTGCACCTGCGCACCGCCATGAGCGAGGCCTTGCTGCACGATCTGGGCGAAGGCCGGCTGGATGTGGCCCTGGTCGGCGTCGGCCCGCAGGTCGCGGTACCGGAGCAGCGCCTGCTCCTGCACGAAGAATCGCTCGCCTTGATCGTCGCCCCCGGCCATCGCTTTGCCGCGCGCAAGCGGGTGGCCCTGGCCGAGCTGGAGGACGAACCGATGGCCGGGCTGATCCCCGGTGCCGGGGTACGCGGCATCATCGATGCGGCCTTCGAGCAGGCCGGGCTACGGCAGCGCCAGCAATACGAAGTCACCCACGCCGACCTGATGCGCGAACTGGTCGCCGCCGACCTGGGCGTGGGCATCGTGCCGCACACCATGGCCAGCGCCATGCGCGAGGTGGTGACGGTCGCGCTCAAGGAGCGCTTCCGCTTTTTGACCTACGCGGTGTGGCGGCCGGACCCCACCCCGGCCGCACGCGCGTTCGTGGCGCTGCTGCGTGACCAGGCGGCGCAGCGTGCACCATCGACTGGCCGGTCGCGCTAAGCGCACCGGCCCTCCACCAGCACCGTGGAAGCCTGCTAGGCTGCGCGCGTTCGCAAAGGAAACTGCATGTCCGGTCACAGTCAGTTCGCCCTGCTAAGGCAGCGCCGCTTCTTGCCGTTCTTCGCTGTCCAGGCGCTGGGCGCGTTCAACGACAACGTCTATCGGCAGGCCATCATCGGTCTGTTGTTCTATCTCGGCATCGATGCGGCGCAGCGCACGCTCTACACCAATCTGGCGCCGGCGCTGTTCATCCTGCCGTACTTCCTGTTCTCCGCGCTGGCCGGCCAGATCGCCGAAAAACTGGAGAAGCAGAAGCTCATCGTGATTACCACCACGATGGAGATCGCCATCATGTCGCTGGCCGCGGTGGGCTTCATCACCGAGAACATGGTGATCCTGCTGGTCGCGCTGTTCTGCACCGGCCTGCAATCCACGCTGTTCGGGCCGGTGAAATATTCGATCCTGCCCTCGGTGCTCAAACCCGAGGAACTCACCGGCGGCAATGGCCTGGTCGAGATGGGCACCTCGATCTCGATCCTGTGCGGCATGATCTTCGGCGGGCTGATCTTCCAGATCGCCGGCAGCCATGGCCCGGTCGCCGCAGCCACCGCGGTGATCGCCATCGCCGTCACCGGCAACCTGGTGGCACGGCTGGTGCCCAAGGTCGATGCAGGCGCGCCGGCGCTGAAGATCAACTGGAACCCCATCCCCGAATCGCGCGCCATCATGCGCCTGACCCGGCGCACGCCGGCCGTGCGCAACTCGGTGCTGGGCGTGTCGTGGTTCTGGTTCGTCGGCACCGTGCTCACCGCGCAGCTGCCCACCTACGCGCAGCTCAATCTCGGCGGCCAGCAAGACCTGTACGTGTTTGCGCTGGCGCTGTTTTCGATCGGCACCGGGGTCGGCTCGCTGCTGTGCGAACGGCTGTCCGGGCGCACCGTGGAAATCGGCCTGGTGCCGCTGGGTGCGTTCGGCATCAGCGCGTTCCTGCTGGACCTGTATTTCGCCCGCCCCGGCGCCGCGCCGGTGAGCGATCTGTCGATCGGCCAGTTCGTGCGGCAGGCCGGCAGCGTGCGGCTGATCATCGACCTGGTCGGCATCGGCCTGTTCACCGGTCTGTTCGTGGTGCCGTTGTTCGCGCTGATCCAGAGCCGCACGCCCAAGGCCGAACTGTCGCGCGTCATCGCCGGGCTCAACATCCAGAATTCGCTCTTCATCGTGGCCGCCGCCATCATCGGCATCGCGCTGCAGCTGCCGCAGGTGGTGCTGTTCGGCATGCGCATTCCGATGCCGGGGCTAAGCATTCCGCAGGTGTTTCTGGCGCTGGCCATCGCCAACACGCTGGTGGCGCTGTGGATCTTCACCCTGGTGCCCGAGTTCCTGATGCGCTTTCTCAGCTGGGTGCTGGTGAGCGTGTTGTACCGGCTGCGCGCACGCGACATCGACACCCACGTGCCCGACGATGGCGCCGCCTTGCTGGTGTGCAACCACGTCAGCTACATGGACGCGCTGATCCTGTCGGCGGTAATTCCGCGCCCGGTGCGTTTTGTCATGTACTACAAGATCTTCCGCATCCCGGTGATGCGCTGGATCTTCCGCACCGCCAAGGCCATTCCGATCGCCGGCGCGCGCGAAGACCCTGCGCTGATGCAGCAGGCGTTCGACCGCATCGACGCCGCGCTGGCCGATGGAGAGCTGGTGTGCATCTTTCCGGAGGGTGCGTTGACCAAGGACGGTGAGATTGCCGCGTTCAAGTCCGGTGTCGAAAAGATTCTGGAGCGTCGCACCGTGCCGGTGATTCCGATGGCGCTGCGTGGTATGTGGTCAAGCATGTGGAGCCGCCGCGATACCCGCCTGGGTCGCATGCGCGTGCCGCGCCGGATGCGTGCGCAGATCGAAGTGGTCGCCGGCCCCGCCGTTGCCGGCGACCAGGCCAGCGCCGCGTTGCTCGAACAGCAGGTCCGGGCACTGCGCCAGCACCAACCGTGAGCAGCCTTGGTGCGGGCTTTGCGTCCGTCGCGCACCGCGAGTAGCCTGTGCGCCACTGCACGCTTTGTCGCCGCGTTCGCCAAGCGGACGCGGCAGGTCGTACCGGGGGATGTCGTCGTGCTCTATCTGGTGTCTGAGGCATCTGCCGCAACCGGCAGCCGGCGCGCCTGTCGGCGGCGCGCGGTTGCAGCCCTGCACCGCCCTGCAAGCACGTCGCACGCTTTTATCCATCGCGCTGCGACCGTCATTACCCTCCCCACGCGCCCGATCCGTTTGTTGTCGTTTACCACCCAAGGAGCTTCACCATGAGTGCCATCCCACCGCCGATCCATCCCTCGTCTAGCGCGGCCCCCGGCCCGGTGCCCAATCACCTGATCTGGGCGATCGTCTCCACCGTGCTCGGCTTCTGCCTGTGCTGCCCGTCCCTGATCAGCGGCATCGTGGCGATCGTGTTCTCCAGCAAGGTCAACGGCCTGCTCAACCAGGGCGATATCGACGGCGCCCGTCGCGCCTCCAACACCGCCAAGACCTGGTGCATCGTGACCAGCGTGCTGGCCGCGATCGGCCTGCTGGTCAACATCGGCATGGTCGCCACCGGCGGCATGCAGGGGTACTCGGATTACATGCAGCAGCTGCAGCACATGCAGTAATGGAACTGCGTCCACGCCACTGGCTTGGACTGGGGGCGGCCACCAGCGTGGCCGCCTTTGGCGTATCGCTGCTCTATCGCTTCGATCCGAACGCGAGCAACAGCCCGTTCCCGCCCTGCATTTTTCGCGCCGTCACCGGCTGCTACTGCCCCGGTTGCGGCATGACCCGCGCGTTGTATGCGCTGGTGCATTTCGATCTTCCTGGCGCCTTCGCCATGAATCCGGCCGCCGTGCTCGGCCTGTTCACCCTGCCCGGCCTGATCGCCTGGAAAGCCGGCTGGCGCGCGCGCTGGTTCGCACCGGTGGTGAGCGTGATGTCCGAACCGAAATTCTGGTTATGGGCACTCCCCACATACTGGATTGCGCGAAATCTGCCGTGGTACCCGTTTACGCTGCTGGCGCCGGGCTAGGCGTCACGAACATCCGTCTAGCCTTACACATCACCTAAATCTCAGGAGAAAATAGATGGCTATCAGCCTGGTCCGAAGCGCATCGCAGACTCCACGGGCAAACCGGATAGGAGGCAGCGGGATAACAAGCAAACCCCAGGCAATACGCCTTCCCTCAAACCTCACAAACACAAAAAAGGCAAAATGACGATGACTATTACCCTCGCATCTCGCAACACCTGAATTAAACCGGGCAGCAAAGAAGTTTTTGATTTGAATGATCTGTGTAGCTTCAGCCTGCATGGATCAAGGCAGCTTGCGACCGACAATTACGTAGAAAGCCCCGGAGCGCCACCCTCCAATGGAGTTCTGTTTGACTGCCTCCAACCTCGCGTCAATTCCACTGGCAATCAGAACGTCAACAACCGATTCAATTTGGGCTGAATTTCCTTCTCCTGTATAGCTAACCGCTACATAGCCTGGGAGGTCATTGAGAGAAGTTTTAACCAAGTCAGGGACAACGCTGCCAGCTTGAGTAAACGCTGCAACTAAATCACTCGCAAAATCACAGCTCTCACCATCCATCATTCGACATGCCACAACGATAGGTAGGCCTTTGAGCTGAATCGTATTGATAATCTTGGCTCGCTGTTGATCTGAGAGTCTGCGAGGAGCAGCTTGCTGTTTGAATTCGCCAAGCTCTTTGCGAGCGGCGAAGGCCTCGATCTGAGCGCTTTGGATGGATGCTGTGCTGATGCGAGATGAAATCTGCTTCTCTCTGCGCTCCACATAGTAGCGAGCACCAGCAGCTAGGCCGCCGAGCACAGGAAGGATCACAGACACCCAAAGGAATATTTGACTCCAACGGCGAAGGCTTTCAATAGTTAGTTGATCGTCTGGCATGTCTCATAGTCCTAACCCTTCGTTCAAATGCTAGGCATAAGAATTGCCTAAGGAGGCAGTGCAGTTTAAACGCACCGTTTACCGCACCCACCCCGCAATCACCAGCAACGCCAGCACCACCATCCACAGCAGCAGCACGCGCCACACCAGGCTCATTGCATCGCGCACTTCCGGCAGCCGGCGCCAGATCGGTACCAGGCCCGAATCGGTGTAGTCGTGCGCTTCTTCGCGCAGCTCGGCACTGACACTGGCACGCGCGACGGCACCGAGAAAATGCGGCTCCAGCGACCAGCGGTTGCCATGCGCTTGCCGCCACGCGCGGAACACCGTGTCGAAGTTGCCGACCAATGCCATCGACACCGTGATCAGCTGCGCTACCGGCCATTCCAGCACCGCCAGCAGCCAGCGCGCGCCGGCAAGATTGCGCGGCGGCAGCAGCACCGCCAGCGGGCTTTCCACCGCCAGCGCGGTCAGGCGATACAACACCGCGCCGAATGGCCCCAGCAACAGAAACCACCACAGCACCGCAAACCAGCGCCGCAGGCCATTGACCACCACCGCCTCGACCAGCGACGGCGCATCCTCGTGCACGCTGCCGCCGGCGGCCTGCAACTGCGAGATCGCATCGCGCCGCGCGCTCGGTTCGTCGGCATCGATCACCGCCTCGACATCGCGATCCAGATCGCGCGGCCCCCAGGTCCAGGCCAGCACCGCCACGCCGAACAGCAGCGACAGGAACCCGTGCCAGACATCGTCCAGCAGCCACTGCAGCACGAGCACTACAAACAGGGCCGGAAATAGCGCCAGCAGCACCCCATAGCGGCCCTGCCAGGCGCCACGTCCGGCGGCATCACTGTCTAGCCTGCGCAGCCAATGACCAAACCATTCAAAACGCCGCAGCCTGGCCACCTGCGCCGGCACCAGATGGCCCAGCGTGAGTGCGACGACGACGGCAACCAGGGTGGTGAACATGGGTATCCCTCTTCAGCCGAGTCTAGCCGAGCGGACACAACCGCCCTGTAACGCGTTTCGCGTGCCGATACAGTGCTTACTGGAAAGGCGTGCAAGCGCACTTGCCAGCTGCGAGCACTTGCAGTCAGCGCCCTCAGCCATGCGTGCGATACCACTGCTCGATCAGCGCGCGCGCAATCGAAATGGCAGGCGGCAGCCCAATCCCGTCCTCGCCGCCTTGCCCGGCCAGCGCGGCGCCGACCTCGGCATGACTCACCCAGCGCGCGTCTTCCAGCTCACCGGTCACCTGCGGCACTTCGCTCGCCGCCGCATGCGCAGTAAAGCCCAGCATCAGCGCACCCGGGAATGGCCACGGCTGCGCGCCGGCATAGCTGCAGTACTCGATCCGCACCCGGGTCTCTTCGTGCACCTCACGCGCCACCGTCTGTTCCAGCGACTCGCCCGGCTCCACGAATCCGGCGATCACCGAATAACGCCGCGGCGCCCAGCTGGCCTGGCGGCCCAACAGCAAACGTTGCCCGTCGCTGACCGCGACAATGATCGCCGGGTCCACGCGCGGATAGTGCTCGGTCTGGCACTGCGTGCAATGCGCGATGAAGCCGGCGCGGCGCAACACGATCGCCCCGCCGCAGACGCCGCAGAAGCGCGTGCGCGATTGCCAGTGCAGCATGGCCCGCGCATACGACACCGCGGTGGCGATCTCCGCCGGCCACTCGGCCGCGGCCTGGCGCAGGTCCACACGCTGTGGCGCCTTGATGTCCAGCGGGTCGGCCGACAGGCAGAACCAGCCTTGGCCATCGCGCACGCCCAGAAAGATTGCCGCCTCCGGCCCATCGGCAAGCGTGGAGCCCTGCAGCAGCAACGGTTGCCCCTGCCCATCGGCCAGCGCGGTGCCCTTGGCATCGATCAGCAGCACGTTGCCTTGCGGCCACAGGTGCGCCAACGCAGCGGGATCGTCACGCAACGCATCGCCACGATCGAGCGGCGCGTGGGTGAAGGCAAAACCGGATAACGGAAAAGTAGATTCTGACATCGGCGCAAGCCTGCCGATAATTGGCGACACCCGCAACCAGCAGTGCATGACGATCGACACGGCGCAGGCGCGCGTAGTGGGCTGGCACTCATGGCAGGGTCGCTGATGATGACAACCAGTCGACGATGCTGGTGCGATGCACCTGCAGCGGAGGGCTATCGCAGCGCGTTTGCGCCATCGGTATCGATCATCTCAGCGATGATCGCGCGCTGCGCTCGATCAGGCCACGTCGGCTGGCCCGTACTGCACGACACCCGTCAGCGCAGCCAATGCCCCCATCAAACGATCACGACAACGCAACCGAAGCCCACCGAACAACCTCAGACGCTGAAGCTGCTACCGCACCCGCAGGTGGTCTTGGCATTGGGGTTACGGATCACGAACTGCGCGCCGGTCAGGCTCTCGGTGTAATCCACCTCGGCGCCCATCAGGTATTGCAAGCTCAGCGGGTCGACCAACAGCGTCACCCCATCGGTGGCCACGGCCAGATCGTCTTCGGCGCGGTTCTCGTCGAACTCGAAACCGTACTGGAAGCCGGAACACCCGCCTCCCTGGATATACACGCGCAACGCCAGCTCGGCGTTGCCCTCTTCCTGGATCAGCTCGCGCACCTTGGCGGCGGCAGCTCCAGAAAAGTTCAGCGGCCGGTCGATGGACTGGTAGTCCGGGGCCGGGGCGGCAGTGGGAAGCGAAACGAGCGTACTCATGGCGTCAGCATGGGGGCCAAGCGGCCCCACTTCAAGTTGATCGTGCCCGCAAGGCGCCCGCGCTTCAGCCGCGTGCCCGCTCAGGCCTCGGCGGTTTCGGCCCGCAGGGCCTTGACCGGCTCGGTACGGCTGCCTTCCGGGGCCGGCAGTGCGGCGGTCGCACCCGCCGTGGCGGCATGGATCAACCGCCCGGTGAGCTGCGCACCGGCGCTCATTTCCACCACTTGATAGTGCACGTTGCCCTGTACCCGCGCATTGGCGGCCAGCTCGACCCGCTCGGCCGCATGCACGTCGCCGGTCAGCTGACCATTGATGATCACCACCGGCGCACGCACTTCGCCCTCGATGCTGCCCTGCTCGGCCACGGTCAGGATCGCGCTGGCGCCGTCTTCGGCAATCACCTTGCCCAGGATGCGGCCTTCCACATACAGGCCACCGCTGAAGGTCAGGTCGCCGCGGATCACCACCTGCGGCCCGATCAAGGTATCGACCACGGTCTGCGCACCACGGTTGGACTTGTTTCCGAACATGAGCTGCTCCCCCGCGCCATTGCCGGCGACTTTCCAATCGAATGTCTGATTGACCGGCGCCCCGTCGCCGCTCAGGGAGATTTTGACACGTTGCGGAGTGAAATCCTTCGGCAGGATCACGCTGCCGTCCAACTGCTGGAAATAGCGGAACGAATACGGCTGCGCGGCGGCATCGGGCTTCTGGTGCAGCTCGTTCCAGCTCACCGTCACCAGCTTGCCGGCGCGCACGCCTTCCACCGCAAAGCGCAGCTGGCCCTGGCTGATCGTGCCACGGTTGAGGTTCTGGGTCAGCACCACGCTGTAATTCCAGGTCCCGCCGGCTTCGGCGGTGAACTGCACCGAGTGCGCATTGAGCCCCTTGCGCTGCGCGGTGGAGCCCACCAGCCGCTCGTAGAAGGCCACATCGGCGCGCAGCGCGGCGATCTGCTCGTCGCGCTCGGCCAGCGAGGCCTGCACTTCGGTATTGGCGGCGCGGCTGATCTTGTCGGACATCGCCAGATTGACCTGGCGCTGCTGCAATTGTTCGATCAGCCGGCGCTGCTGGGCCTGGCTGCGCTGGGCCTGCTGCAAGGCCGTCTCGGCCTCGACCAGGCGTGGCGCCGCGGTGCGACTGGCCATCCACCACACCGCGCCCAGCGAGGCCAGCCAGAGCAGGACGACCACGATCCACAGCCAGCGGCCGCTGGAAGGGCCAGCGCCCGACTCCCGTTGGACGATGTGAACGCGTGCGGCTGGTCTCATGGGCATCGGGTCCGGACAGGCCGGCGCTGTGGCGGCGGCGTAGTGTGCCAGAGCCTCGCCGGCCGTCGCGCTGGCGCTGAGCCGCCCGTTATCCGATAGTTCCGCATTGTTCGCAGGAAGCAACGCCATGAGCGAAGCCCATCTGTTCGTGATCGGCATCCTGCTGGCCTGGCTGGCCGGCATCCGCGTCTACCTCACCGTGTTCGGCGTCGGCCTGGCCGGCCTGCTCGGCTGGATCGAGCTGCCGCCGGCCTTGCATCCGGCGCAATCGTGGTGGGTGCTGGGCACCTCCGGCGCGTTGGCGGTGGCCGAATTCTTTGCCGACAAGATTCCCGGCGTGGATTCGGGCTGGGATCTGCTGCAAACCTTGGCGCGGGTGCCGGCCGGCGCGTTTCTGGCCGCCGCCACGCTGTCGCCGGATGGCGACCTGGGCGCGGGCGCGCTGGCAGCCGGCGCTGGCGTGGCGTTGACCAGCCACACGCTCAAGGCCGGCACCCGCGCACTGCTCAACACTTCGCCGGAGCCGGCCAGCAACTGGGTCGCGTCACTGGCCGAAGACACCATCGCCACCACTGCGTTGGCCCTGGCCTTGGCGCATCCGTGGTTGGCATTGAGTCTGGCAGTGGGGTCCAGCGTGTTGGTCGCGCTGGTGGTGTGGTGGGTGTGGCGATTGTTGTGGCGTGGTATGCGCCGGCTGGTCGCGCCAATGCGCGCTTCGAGCACGCCGGCTGCACGCCGCTCCCCGCTATCGTGAAGTTCATCGCATAATCATCGCGACTGCAGGGAGTATCGATGGCCGCCCGAGATCCGGTTCCTTTCACCACCCGTGACGACACCGCCACGCGTAATCGCCCGCTGCGCGCCGAGACGCCGCCAGCCGACTATTGGCGTCGCTGGGCCGACGAGGCCGCCAGCGCACCCGATGACAGCGCGCCGGTGAGTGCGGCCATCATTCCCGCGCCCGCCGCGGCCAATCTTCCCAGCCATGCGGCATCCATTGCACCGGCGCGTGCTACGGCCAATGCCGGCGCCACGCGTGTTGCGACGGCGCCGTCCTCCGCGGCGCCCGCAGTCAACACCGATGGCGGCGACACTGTCGCGGCCGATGCGCCGTATCGGGTCTTGATCGTCGAAGACGACCGCTCCCAGGCCTTGTTCGCACAGAGCGTGCTGCATGGCGCCGGCATGCACGCGCAGGTCGAAATGACCGCCGCCAGCGTGCCGCAGGCGATCCAGGACTATCACCCGGATCTGATCCTGATGGACCTGCACATGCCCGAGCTGGACGGCATCCGCCTGACCACCTTGATCCGCCAGCAGCCGGGTCAGCAGCTGCTGCCGATCGTGTTCCTCACCGGCGACCCCGACCCGGAGCGTCAGTTCGAAGTGCTCGACAGCGGCGCCGACGATTTCCTCACCAAACCGATCCGCCCGCGCCACCTGATCGCCGCGGTGTCCAACCGCATCCGCCGCGCGCGCCAACAGGCGCTGCAGCTGGCCGGCGAGCAGGTCAGCGTGCGCAGCAACCCGGAAACCGGTTTGCCCACGCGCGGCCATGTGATGGAACTGCTCGCCGATGCGCTGGAGCGCAAACAATCCGGCGGCCTGTTCTTCATCGAGATCGCCAGCGCACTCGGCCTGCGCGAACGCTACGGCTACGCCGCCTACGAACGCCTGATGACCCAAGCCGGGCATCGTCTGGCCAGTGCCGCCCAGCCGTATCCGCTGGCGCGCTTGAACGACAACAGCTTCCTGCTGCTGGCCGTGGAGATGGACGAGGCCAGTCTGGAACAACGCGCGCTGGACATCCGCGAGCGGCTTTCGGCCAACGCCTTCCCGGTGCGCGAAGAAGAATCGGTGCATGTGCGCTGCGCCATCGGCGCCGCGCCGCTGGGGCTGGGCTTCGACGACACCGGCAGCGCGCTGGAAGCGGTCGAGCGCACCGCGCTGCAGGCACGCCTGCGCAGCGACGGCGTGCAGACCTACCTGGCGTCCAGCCAGGCCGAGCAACAGGAGCAACTGCGCCTGGTCGAAGGCCAGCTCGAATTGGCTTATCAGCCCATCGTGGCAGTGGCCGGCGGCGACACCGCGCAATACCAGGTGCTGCTGCGGCTGCGCCAGGCCGACGGCACGCTGCTGTCGGCTGGCCAGGTGATCCCTGCCGCCGAGGCGGCCGGACGCATCGCCGATCTGGACCAGCAGGTCATGGATCACGCGCTTGGCTTGCTGCATCTGTATCAGCACGCCAGCCCGCCGCTGCGCCTGTTCGTTTCGCAATCGCCGCGCACGCTGGCGCGCGATGCGTTTGCCGACTGGTTGATCGAGGCATTGGTCGAACGCGGCGTGGCCGGGCAATCGCTGATCGTGGACCTGCGGCTGGACGACGCCCTGATCCATGCGGTCACCGTGCAGCAGTTCTGCGCCAAGCTGATGCCGGCCGGCGTGCAGTTTTGCCTGAGCCAGTTCGAACCCGGCGACGAAGCCAACGCGCTGCTTAGCCAGTTGCCGCTGAGTTTCGTGCGCATGGCCAACCGCTTTGCCGATGCGCATGGCAATGCCGCAGTGCGCGACGAACTGCGCAGCGTCATCGATATCGCCCATCAGCGTGGCCTGTTGATCATCGGCCAGCGCATCGAAGACCCGCAGGCGGCCGCTGCGATGTGGATGAGCGGCGTGGATTTCATCCAGGGCAACCTGGTGCAGACCGTCGGCAAGGAACTGGATTTCGACTTCACGAACGCGGTGCTCTAAATGACGGCGCAGGCAGGAGGCCTTCGCGCCTGGAGCGCTTTGGCCACGGTGACCGCACTCACCGCAGCGGTGGGCGCAGGCCTGCAGTGGAGCGACATCCAGGGGCCGTGGCGCGCGCTCACCGCCATCGCTGCGGCACTGGCCGTGGTGTCTGCCCTGTGCGCGGCAGTCGCCGCCCAACGCAGCGCCCGCGCCCAGCAAGGCCTGGCGCAGCGCCTGGACGAGGCGGAAGTTGCCCGCGAACGCCTGCAACAGGAACTGCAACGCCACGGCGAACTCGAACAGGAGCTGCTGCGCGCCAAACAGGCAGCCGAAGCCGCGACGTTGGCCAAGGGCGAATTTCTGGCCACCATGAGCCACGAGATCCGCACCCCGCTCAACGGCATCATTCCGATGCTGGAGCTCATCTCCAGCGGCCAGCTCAGCCTGGACCAGCGCGACATGCTGCAGACCGCCACCGGCAGTTCGCTGCAGCTGCTGCGCATCGTCGACGACATCCTCGACTACTCCAAGCTCGAAGCGAACAAGCTCGAACTGGAGATCACCACCTTCAACCTGCGCGAGTTGCTCGACGGTGTGGTGCAGCTGCTGCAACGCACCGCCGAAAGCCGCCAACTGCGCCTGGGCCTGGACATCGAACCGTCGGTGCGCCTGCTGGTGCGCGGCGACCCGATCCGCCTGCGCCAGGTGCTGGGCAACCTGATCGGTAATGCGATCAAGTTCACCGAGCGTGGCAGCATCGATATCCAGCTGCGCCGCCTGGGCGAAACCCGCGCCCAGCACCTGCTGCGGTTCCAGGTGCGCGACACCGGCATCGGCATCGCACCGGATCAGCAGGCCCGTCTATTCCGCTCCTTCGCACAGGCCGACGCCTCCACCACTCGCCTGTACGGCGGCACCGGGCTGGGCCTGGCGATCTGCAAGCGCATCATCGATCTGATGGGCGGGCGCATCGGCGTGGAATCCGAACCCGGGCGCGGTGCCACGTTCTGGTTCGAGATCCCGCTGCTCAAGGTCATCGGCGACCTGCAGCAGAGCACCGGCGCCGATGCGGCACGGGTGATGGTGATCAGCTCCGACGCACGACTGTCGCAGCGGCTCAAGCGCCTGCTCGACAGCTGGGGCGTATCGCACGTGCTGATGGAAACCACCCAGGAAGCGCTGGAACGCGTGCGCCGCCACAGCGATGGGGAAGGCTTCCGCTGCGTCATCGCCGACCACGACACGCTGCGCTACAGCGCGCGCGCCGTGCATCGCGCGCTGGCCCACCCGGAGGATGCCAGCGGCTCCAAGCTGATCTGGCTCTACGGCGACGAACCGGTGCCGTCCGAACTGCAGGACAACGCCACCCTGGTGCCGCGTCAGAGCCCGGACGAGGTACTGCGGACGCTGGTGCTGCCGCCCGATTCCAAGCCCGTGCATGCGCTGGCCGCAGCGATGATCCCCGAACCGCTGCCGGCCCCGATGGCCAATGCGCGCGAGGTACGCATCCTGCTGGTCGAGGACAACCCGGTGAACCTGCTGGTCGCGCAGAAGCTGCTGGCGGTGCTGGGCTTCGAGGCCGACACCGCCACCGACGGCGAGGCCGCGCTGAGCAGCATGGAATCCACCCGCTACGACATGGTCTTCATGGATTGCCAGATGCCGGTGCTGGACGGTTATGCCGCCACCCGCCGCTGGCGCGCGATGGAAACCGAAGGCGGCGGCCGCCCGATCCCGATCGTGGCGATGACCGCCAACGCCATGGCCGGCGACCGCGAACGCTGCCTGGCCGCCGGCATGGACGACTACCTCTCCAAGCCAGTCGCCCGCGAACAACTCGATGCCTGCCTGCAGCGCTGGCTGCCGCGTCAGCCGCTATTGCCCGGCCCGACCAGCGGCGCAGCCCCGGTCGATCCCGAAAGCGCCAGCGCAGTCGCCCAGGCACGCGCCCTGCCGATCCTGGACAGCAGCGTGATCGACGAGCTGTACGAAGTGGCCGGCGCCGACACCATCACCATCCTGCAGCTGTTCCTGGACGATGCCCCTGGCATCATCGAGCGACTCGAAACAGCGGCCGCCAACCGCGACAGCATGCAGCTGCGCGACCTGGCCCACACGCTCAAATCGTCCAGCGCCAACGTCGGCGCCCAGGCCGTGTCCAACGCTGCGCGGCGCATCGAACTGGCCGCCCGCACCGGCACCATCGAACGCCCCTCGGTGATGGTGGCCCTGGTCATCGCCGAATACGCCCGCGCGCGCCTGGCCCTGCTAGGCCAGGTCGCCCGCCTGCAAGCGGCAACCCGCGCAGCCGGCTGAGCCGAGCAAGCCAAGCCCCGGCGACAAGAACCGACTAGGCAATGCAGTCAAAGAAATCCCGCACCGGAAGAAAAATCTGGCCCCTCTCGGGCCTGGAGAGGGGTTGGGGTGCGGGTACGCGCGAAGCCATATGCAGCCAAGCAGCTGCAGCACAACACGCACCCATCGCCCGCCGCGCTTGCATGCTCACCAGCATTGCATGCGCTAGCGAACCCACCATCTGCGCTGTTCCCGACACAACGCCGACCAGCACCGCGCCGAGCGCGATCAGTCGTCCAGCTTGGTCAGCAGGTAATTGGGCTCGCCGATGCGCGCCACCAGATCCAGCTGGGTTTCCAACCAGTCGATGTGCTCTTCTTCCGACTCCAGGATGTCCACCAGCAACTGGCGGCTGACGTAGTCGTTGACGGTTTCCGCATACGCCACCGCTTCGCGCAACACCGCGACCGCTTCGCGCTCCAGCGTCAGGTCGCAGCGGAACATCTCGGTCGGGTTTTCACCGATACGCAGCTTGCCCAGCGCCTGAAAATTGGGCAGCCCTTCGAGAAAAAGAATGCGGTCGGACAACTTGTCCGCATGCTTCATCTCGTCGATGGATTCTTTGTACTCATGCTCGGCCAGTTCTTTCAGGCCCCAGTTCTTCAGCATCTTGGCGTGCAGAAAATACTGGTTGATCGCAGTGAGTTCGTTGTAGAGCACCTTGTTGAGGTACTCGATGACTTTGGTATCGCCCTTCATGCGATGTCTCCGAGACAGTGAGCCGGCCGCACTCTAACGCGTTGGCGCGGCGCATGAAGGAACGCGAATCGTGATCAGTTGCGTGCTGCCGCCGGGGCATGCGGCAAAGCCGCACATGCCGTATCGCGGGTGACTGAGAGGTGCGGGACGAGCCAGGGCACTGCTCGACGCAACACTTGCGTCCCAACAGTGGCTCAAGCCACCAGCGCACTCAGAGACGCATTACCTGTTGGAGGCGCGCAAGGCGCACCCCCACCAATCAAGCGGCGCTTGCCAGACCCAGCAACGGCAGCGGCAACGCACGGGTTGCGTGCGCCTTGCTCAGCAGGTCGCCGGCCATCTCAAGGCATGAGCCGCAGTTGGAGCCACAGCCCGTGCGCATGGTCAGCTCGGCCAAACTGGCGCAGCCGTTTTCGGCCGCTTCGCGGATCTGGTGGTCGGTGACCCCATTACAGATGCAGACGTACACGGTATCGGTCGGGTGCTGGCGATCCGGAGAGGACCGGTGCTGATTGCACCGCAAACGAGAATAGGTGTCAATTCCAAACGTTAATCATTATTAATCCGTGCGTGCGAAGGCCCGCCGCGCTTGCGTGGACGCTTGCGCGGACTGTCGTGGCCGGCCGCACTGCTACCCGGCAGCCACGCTTCCAGCGCACGCTCGGGCATCGCACCGACCGCCGCAGGGCCTGCCAGATTCTGCGCAAGCGGCGCCAGATGCCGCAGCGCCCGCGCATAGACACCACGCTTGAAGATCACCACGTGCTCGACCGGGTACCAGAAATCCACCCAGCGCCAATGGTCGAACTCGGGGGTATCGGTGTGGTCGAGCTTGAGATGGGACTCGTCGCCAGTGAACTGCAGCAGGAACCACACCTGCTTCTGGCCGATACACACCTGCCGCTCATTGCGGCGGACCGCCCGGCTCGGCAGGCGATAGCGTAGCCATCCAGGTGTGGCGCCGAGCAATTCCACATGCTCGGGCAACAACCCGGTTTCTTCGCGCAACTCGCGGTACATGGCTTCGACGGGCGTCTCATCAGTGTTCATGCCACCTTGCGGGAACTGCCAGCCGTCCCTGCGCACACGTCGTGCCCAGAACACCTGACCGTCCTTCCGCATCAGCACAATGCCAACGTTTGGCCGGAAGCCGTCCGGATCGATCACGATGCGGACTCCTGAAAATCTACTGTCACCGACTCTGCCACGGCGACGCCCGGCTCACAAGCTGAAAACGAAATACTTGACAACACCCAGGCGCATCGCGAGAATTGCCGGCTCCCTAGGCTATGTAGCTCAGCCGGTTAGAGCACAGCACTCATAATGCTGGGGTCGGTGGTTCGAGTCCACCCATAGCCACCACGGTATTCAGGCCTGCACAGGCGTGCTATACTCTGGGACAACACGTTTTTATTGCCCCGTCGCCAAGCGGTAAGGCACCTGACTCTGACTCAGGCATTCGGTGGTTCGAATCCATCCGGGGCAGCCAAACACGAAAGGTCCGATCGAAAGATCGGGCCTTTTTTGTTGCCTGCGCCATATGCAGATGATCCGAATCTCGACACAGCATTTGGCTCACACGCAGATGCCGCGCGCTGTATTCGGCCATTGCCTACCGGGGGAATGCACAACTCCTAAAGCCCTTGTCACCTGAGTGACATCGGGCACGGTCGCGCATCGGAGCCTACGATAGACGTAACGGGCCGGGATGGAATCTTCGTCATCGGCGCGCACGCGCGTGAATGCACATCACCTGCCAGGCACCGCCCACGACCCCGGCGCACCGAACCACCGAACCACCGAGACCCGTGCCATCCAATGACCCCGGCGGACCGGGACCAACATTAGAGCAGTCGCCTCGCTGCCTTCAAACAGTCCAACCGACACACGCCGAAACGACAAAAGCCCGGCATTGCCGGGCTTTTGAAGCAGGCGCCCCAGCAAGCCGGGACGCAGCAAACGCAATGAATTAGCGCTTGGAGAACTGGGTCGCGCGACGGGCCTTGTGCAGACCGACCTTCTTACGCTCGACTTCACGGGCGTCGCGAGTCATGAATCCAGCCTTGCGCAGCTCGGACTTCAGGGTTTCGTCGTACTCGACCAGCGCACGGGAAATGCCAAGACGAATCGCACCGGCCTGACCGGTGGTGCCGCCGCCGGAGGCGGTGACCAGAATGTCGAAGCTTTCGGTGTTCTTGGTGAGCTCAAGCGGCTGACGCACGATCATGCGCGCCGTCTCACGGCCGAAGAACTCATCCAGCGGACGGTCGTTGACGGTGATCTTGCCGGTACCCTTGCGCAGGAACACGCGAGCGGTGGAGGACTTGCGGCGGCCAGTGCCGTAGTTTTGCGTGATAGCCATGATTAGATATCCAGAACTTGCGGCTGCTGGGCGGCGTGCGGATGCTCGGCACCCGAATACACCTTGAGCTTGCGGTACATGGTGCGGCCCAGGGGGCCCTTCGGCAACATGCCCTTGACGGCGATTTCGATCACGCGCTCCGGGTGGCGCTGCAGCGCCTGCTCCAGGCTCTCGGTCTTCAAATTACCGATGTAGCCGGTGAAGCGGTGATACTTCTTGTCTTTCAGCTTATTGCCCGTGACCACGATCTTTTCGGCATTGATCACCACGAGGTAATCGCCAGTATCGACGTGAGGGGTATAGATCGGCTTGTGCTTACCGCGCAGGCGGCTAGCCAGTTCGGTGCAGAGACGGCCAAGCGTCTTGCCGGCGGCGTCAACGAGATACCAGTCGCGCTGGACGGTCTCGGACTTGGCGGTGAACGTAGTCATGAGGAAGCTCTTGAGTAGTCGGGCGGATTGCAGCGGCGATGACCGCTGGAACTTTGCCACGCGTTGTGAAGGCGGAACATAAGAGGCGGGATTGTACGCGTCAGCCCGCAGCGGCGCAAGTCGCGCGCCTGTCGGGGTCAAGGCGGTTGGCAGCGGATCGGCCGGGCGCCAGAATCGCGCCATGACCAAGACCTCCCCTACCCGACTGCACAGCCCGCTCGATCGACTCTTGGTCGAAGCCCAGCGCGCGCTGGAGACCGTCTTCGGCAACCCGCCCGCCGAGCGCCCCAACCCCGCTGCCGACACCCCCGATGTCGTATTGCAACCAGAGCAGCGACGCCATGCCGCCGGGCTGATGCGCATCAACCATGTCGGCGAGGTCTGTGCGCAAGGCCTGTACTTCGGCCAGGCGGCAGTCGCCCGCGACGCGCACACCCAGCATCACCTGCTGGAAGCCGCGCAGGAAGAAACCGACCATCTGGCCTGGTGCGCGGATCGCCTGCATGAGCTGGACAGCCGCCCCAGCCTGCTCAACCCGGTCTGGTATACCGGCAGCTACGCGTTAGGCGCCCTGGCCGGGCTGCGCGGCGACGACTGGAGCCTGGGCTTCGTGGTCGAGACCGAGCGCCAGGTGGAAGCCCATCTGGACGAACACCTGGAGACCCTGCCGGAGATCGACCAACGCAGCCGCGCGATCCTGCGCGTAATGAAGATCGACGAAGCCCGCCACGCCGACCAGGCCGAACAAGCCGGCGCCCGCATCCTCCCGCCCCCCATCCCCACCGCCATGGCTTTGGCCTCCAAGCTGATGAAGACGGTTGCTTATCGGTTTTAGGAGATTTGGCATTCGCGGCTGGCGGCTGGCGGCTGGCGAGCAGGTTCCGGCCTGCAGTGACGCGCGCACCGTAGAGTGAGAAACACCGCTGCAACGCGAGCCGAAAGTCATCGCGAAATGAAGCCTGCCGTCCAAGCAACCTCTTCGAAAACAGCAACCACCCAGCACAACATGGCTGCGCCCAACCAGCAGCAAGAAGCAGCGACGGAGTCGAAATCCCTAGCAGCAATCGCAGCGAAAGCGGGCCATAAAGAGCAACACGAGACTCGTCGCCTGCTAAAACATCGCATCACGCCCCGCAGCACCCAACTGGGGCAAAGCCCCCTTTGTTAAGGGGCGCGCTGATAAGCGCGGGGATAGGCAGCCACGGAGTCGGGGCCTAAAGATTTGCGAAGCAACCTTGGGGGTCAGGCCCGCGAAGCGGGCATGGCCACGGCCGAGGGCGCGGGGATAGGTAGCAGCGAAGTCGGGGCCCAAGATTTGCGAAGCAAACCTTGGGGAGCAGGCCCGCGTAGCGGGGCTGACTAACCGAACAACTTCAATCCGACCACACCGGCGACGATCAGCCCGATGCAAGCCAGACGCGACCACGATGCGCTGTCGCCGAACAATGCGATGCCGGCAATGGTCACACCCAGTGCACCGATACCGGTCCAGATCGCGTAGCCGGTGCCGACCGGAATGGTCTTCAGCGCCTGGGTCAAGAACCACAGGCTGGTGCCGGCCAAGCCGATCGTCAGCACGGTTGGCCACAGCCGCGTGAAGCCGTCGCTGTATTTCAGACCCATGGCGAAGCCGATTTCGAACAGGCCGGCCAGTACGAGATAGATCCAGGGCATTGCAGTACTCCTCAACAGAAAAACGGACAAAAAAAAGCGACCCAGTGTCTGCACACTGGGCCGCCGTCGGCTGTGGAACGCGAGGTCATCGCGTGGCGGGCCGTCCCGCCTTGAGTCGTTGTCGCACCTGCGAACGGGCGCGCAACCGGTCGTTCTTGACGATTACTCGCTCAGGTTACGCCCGTGGAAAAGCTCTTCGATCTCGCGCTTGAGCAGCGTTTCGATCTTCATGCGCTCCTTGAACGAGAGGTTCTTGGCACGCTCTTCGAACAGGTACTGGTCCAGGTCGAAATCCTTCAGGTGCATCTTCGTGTGGAAGATATTTTCCTGATAGACGTTGACGTCGAACATCTCGTAGCGCGACTTCACGTTCTTGGCGAGGAAATGCTGGATCGAGTTGATCTTGTGATCGATGTAGTGCTTTTTACCCTTCACATCGCGCGTGAAGCCGCGCACGCGGTAATCCATGATCACGATGTCCGATTCCAGACTCTCGATCAGGTAGTTCAGCGCCTTCAGCGGCGAGATGACGCCACAGGTGGCGACGTCGATGTCGGCGCGGAAGGTGGCGATACCTTCCTGCGGATGCGTCTCCGGATATGTATGGACAGTGATATGGCTCTTGTCCATATGGGCAACCACAGCGTCGGAGATGAGCTCCTTGCCGGCCTGCTTCTTGTCGATCACCGGCTCTTCCGAGATCAGGATCGTCACCGATGCGCCCTGTGGATCGTAGTCCTGACGTGCGATATTGAGGATGTTGGCGCCAATGATCTCGGCCACATCGGTCAGGATCTGCGTCAGACGATCGGCGTCGTACTGCTCATCGATATACTCGATGTAGCGCTGACGCTCCTCTTCGGTACGCGCATAACAGACGTCGTAGATGTTGAAGCTCAACGCCTTGGTGAGGTTGTTGAACCCCTGTAGCCTCAGGCGAGGCAACGGCTTGACCACGTCGGTCTGTCCTTATGGAAAGCGGGAAAGGAGTCAATTATGAGCCAAAGATCCCAGCAACGAAATGCCGATGTTAAGAATGGTTTACCTTGCATGACTCATGCCGTTAAGCTTCAGGAATTACACGCGGAACTACCATGAGCCCAGGAAACACGACGGTTGTCACCACGACGGTACGTAACGCTACCCCCTTACTGGCGCTGGACGCGGGCACCATTGAGCGTTTTTTGGCGCACAGCCACCGCAGGCGCTATCCGACCCGGACCGATGTGTTCAGGCCAGGAGACCCGGCCGGCACCCTCTACTACGTCATCAGCGGCTCGGTAAGCATCATTGCCGAGGAAGATGACGATCGTGAGTTGGTGCTGGGCTACTTCGGTAGCGGCGAGTTCGTCGGCGAGATGGGGTTGTTCATCGAGTCCGATACGCGCGAAGTGATCCTGCGCACCCGCACCCAGTGCGAGTTGGCAGAGATCAGCTACGAGCGCCTGCAGCAGCTGTTTCAGACCAGCTTGTCGCCGGATGCCCCCCGCATCCTGTACGCGCTGGGGGTTCAGCTTTCGAAACGACTGCTCGACACCACAAGGAAAGCCAGCCGCCTGGCGTTCCTGGATGTGACCGACCGCATCGTGCGCACCTTGCACGATCTGTCCAAGGAGCCGGAGGCGATGAGTCACCCGCAGGGCACGCAGCTGCGTGTGTCGCGGCAGGAGTTGGCGCGCCTGGTCGGTTGCTCGCGCGAGATGGCCGGACGTGTGCTCAAGAAGCTGCAGGCCGATGGCTTGCTGCATGCACGCGGCAAGACTGTCGTGTTGTACGGCACGCGCTAAGCACACGGTGCAGCCAGTGCCTGGTGCACTGGCTGCATGCCGAGACGGCAAAATCAGGGCAGTGCCTGATGTGCTTTTGCGCTCGCTTGGTATGTCGCAGCGGTGCAGTTTTGCGCGATACCAATTATAAGACTGTTTTCAACCGATCAGGCCGCACGGTCTGCACCGCGACTGCATCACAGTCCTGACGATCCGTTGATTGCAGCGAGCTCATGTGCGTGCCGACTAATCACTTACGAGTCTGGTAGCCGGTAGCCGGTAGCCGGACTGGGCGCGATGTCTTTGCCGTTTGCACACAGTCCGCCACATAGAGGCTTGCGCCTGTCTCAGAGCGCCTTGCCACCACGGTCGCGGCAACCCCAGTTGAGGATCGGCGTGCCGGCGGGCAGCACCTGACGGAACAGGTCTTCGCGATTGGCCTTGGGATTGACCACCACCGGTGCGCGTGCGGCCTTCAACAACGGCAAGTCTGCGGTGCTGTCCGAATACGCGATGGCGATATCGGCATAGCCGCGTTCGCGCAACATGCGCATCTTTTCTTCGTTGTGGCAGTGACGCCGCGCAGTGACTGCGCCCAGCCGCGGCCCCACCAGGCTGCCGATCACCGGCACGTCCTGATGGGCGACGAATCCGAGAATCGCGCGCGCAAGCTCGGGCGGCGCGCCGGTGGCGACCACCACGCGATCGCCGGCAGCACGATGGTCGGTGAAGACTTTCAATGCATGCGGAAGCAGACGCTGCCGGATCTGCGCTTCGTGCTTGAGCACGTAAGCGTCGATGAAGCGATTGAACTCGCGCGCACGATGCAGGCCGAAGGTGGCGATCCAGACGTAGCCGGACACGCCGCGGCGGCGGGTGGGCAACATCGCCACCATGGGTCCGAGAATCGGCGAGGCCAATACCGCGACCAGCAGCCGCAGCGGATTGCGCTTGATCAACCAGGCAAACAGATGGCTGCCGGAATCGCCGTCGTACAAGGTGTGGTCGAAATCGAAGACCACCAGCGGCGCATCGTCGCGCGGTGCGGGAAACGACTCAGTCATGCGCGAAGAATAGCTGACGCAGCGACTCGCCGGGTTCGGGTGCGCGCATGAAGGTCTCGCCGACCAGAAACGCGTTCACACCATGGCTGCGCATCAACTGGACATCGGCATGGGTGACGATGCCGCTTTCGGTGACCAGGATGCGGTCGCGTGGCACCGCGGCGCGCATGTCCAGCGTGGTCTGCAGCGACACCTCGAAGGTGCGCAGATTGCGGTTGTTGATGCCGATCAGCGGCACCGGCACCTGCAACGCGCGCTCGAGCTCGTCGATGTCGTGCACTTCCACCAGCACGTCCAGCCCCAGCTGCATCGCCAATCCGGACAGATCGGCCAGCTGCGCGTCTTCCAGCGCCGAGACGATCAACAGAATGCAGTCGGCACCCAGCACGCGCGCTTCGTAGACCTGGTAGGGGTCGACGGTGAAATCCTTGCGCAAGACCGGCAGCGTGCAGGCATCCCGCGCCTGGCGCAGGTAGGCATCGGCGCCCTGGAAGAAATCCACGTCGGTCAGCACCGACAGGCAACTGGCACCGCCGAATTCGTAGCTGACCGCGATGTCGGCAGGGTGGAAATCGGGGCGGATCACGCCCTTGGACGGGCTGGCCTTCTTCACTTCGGCGATCACGGCCGGGTCGCCGGCCGCGATGCTGGCCTGCATGGCCGCGGCGAAACCGCGCGTGAGCGGCAGGTCCGCACTGCGTGCGATCAGCTCGGCCAGCGGCACGCGCGCACTGCGCTCGGCGACTTCGTCGGCCTTGCGGGCGAGGATGGTGTTGAGGATATCGCTCATCGTATCGGGTCCTGGCGGGCGGGCATTATCGGTCAAGATGGCCACAACGGGCCGCAGCTGCACGCAAACGTACGCAGCATGTCAGTGGAAGGGTGAGGATGCCGCCGCGTGATTGCCGCAACGTGGCGGGATGCCTGGTCAGTGCGATGCGCCGACCTGGCGCGTAAAGGCGACATATGCGTCCAGTCGGGCGCGCGCCGAGCCGTCGGCCAGCACGGCGCGGGCGCGCACCACGCCCTCGGCGATGCTGTCGGCAACGCCGGCGACGTACAGTGCAGCGCCGGCGTTGAGCGCAACGATATCCAGTGCCGGGCCAGGCAGGTTATCCAGCACCTGCAGCAGCATCGCGCGCGACTCGGCGGCATCGGCGACCTTGAGGTTGCGGCTGGCCGACATGGCAATGCCGAAATCTTCCGGATGCACTTCGTATTCGCGCACCTGGCCGTCGCGCAATTCGCCCACCAGGGTGCCGGCACCGAGCGAGAGTTCGTCCATGCCGTCGCGCCCCCACACCACCAAGGCGCGTTCGGCGCCCAACTCTTGCAACACGCGCGCCTGGATGCCGACCAGATCCGGATGGAACACGCCCATCAGGATGTTGGGCGAACCGGCCGGATTGGTGAGCGGGCCCAGGATGTTGAAGATGGTGCGCACGCCCATTTCGCGGCGCACCGGTGCCACCACCTTCATGGCCGGGTGATGCACCGGCGCGTACATGAAGCCGATGCCGGTCTGCGCCAGCGATGCGGCGACCTGCTCGGGCTGCAGTTCGATCACCGCGCCGAGGGCTTCCAGCGCGTCGGCGCTGCCGGATTTGGATGAGACGCTGCGGTTGCCGTGCTTGGCCACCCTGGCACCGCCGGCGGCGGCCACGAACATCGCGCAGGTGGAGATGTTGAACGTATGCGACCCATCGCCGCCGGTACCGACGATATCGACCATGTGCTGGCGATCGCTCACCTCCACGCGGCGCGAGAACTCGCGCATCACGGTAGCGGCACCGGCAATCTCGCCGATGGTTTCCTTCTTGACCCGCAGCCCGGTGAGGATGGCAGCGACCATCGTGTCGGAGACTTCGTCGCGCATGATCTGCCGCATCAGATCCACCATTTCATCGTGGAAGATTTCGCGGTGTTCGATGGTGCGTTGCAGGGCTTCTTGGGGCGTGATGGGCATGGGAACGGCCATAAACAGAAGAAAAACGGCTGCAAGCGGGGCTTGCAGTGTGTCGCGCCGTGATCACCGCGCAGAGCTGGCAGAGGCGGCCAGGTGCGCAGGACCGAATCGACGCGGTCAGCCGGTCATTGGCCGGGCCGACGCATGCGGAAGCGCGCCTGCGGCTGCACTTCGAAATAATCGGCCGGGCCACCGGCACGCAGAATGGTCTGCACCTTGGCCGGGTCGTAGATGCCGTCATCGAGCGCGGCATGCGCAAGATGCACGCCCACCACTTCGCCAAGCACCAGCCAGGTTTCTACAGCCTGACCACTTGCACTGTGCAGCTGCACCAATTGACTCAACCGACATTCGAAACTGACCGGGCTTGCCGCCACACGCGGCGCATCGATCAAACGCGACGGCGCCATCTGCAAGCCGGCAAGCGCGAACTCGTCGACCTCCGACGGCACCATCGCCGCGCTCGCGTTCATTGCTTCGGCGAGCGGACGCGTGGCCAGATTCCAGGTGAACTGACCGGTCGCTTCGATATTGCGCAAGCTGTCCTTGCGGCCGATGCTGGCAAAACCGACGATCGGCGGGGTGTAGTTGAAGGCGTTGAAGAAGCTATACGGCGCCAGATTGGCGATGCCCTCGGCGCTGCGCGAGCCAATCCAGCCGATCGGGCGCGGGCCCACGATGGCATTGAACGGGTCGTGTGGCAGCCCGTGGCCGTGCGCCGGTTCGTAGAAATGCATGCTGTCGTTGGACATGTTCATCATGAAGCGGCCTTGGGGAGTTGCGCAGCGTGCAGGCCTTGCTCAGCGCCGGCTTCGCTGTCTGTGTACTGCAGCGAAGCGGTCAGCGATCCACTCTGTATTGCGCCGTAGGCAAGCGTGCCGACGCGGGAGTGCCATGCGGATGCATCGCTGTCCAGACGAGCTGCACCGCCAGCGGCAACACGCGTAGCGCCCATCGCGATCACCGCTCCAGAAAGTTTTTCAGCAGGGCATGACCGTGCTGGGTCAGGATCGACTCGGGATGGAATTGCACGCCTTCCACCGGAAACTGACGGTGGCGCAGGCCCATGATCTCTTCCACCGAGCCATCCGGGTTCTCGGTCCACGCGGTGACTTCCAGCGCATCCGGCAGGGTGGTCTTGTCCACCACCAGCGAGTGATAGCGCGTGGCCTGGTAACTGTCCGGCAGGCCGGCGAACACGCCCTTGCCCTCATGGCGGATCGGCGAGGTCTTGCCGTGCATGATGTTGCCGGCGCGGATCACATCGCCGCCATACACCTGGCCGATGCTCTGGTGACCCAGGCACACGCCGAGGATGGGCGTGGTCTGACCGAGCTGCTCGATCAATTGCAGCGAGATACCGGCCTCGTTGGGCGTACAAGGGCCAGGCGAGATCACGATGCGCTCGGGCTTGAGCGCGGCGATCTGATCGACGCGCATCGCATCGTTGCGCACCACCGTGACCTCGGCACCCAGCGCCTGCAGGTACTGCACAAGGTTGTAGGTGAAGCTGTCGTAGTTGTCGAGCATCAGCAGCATGGCAAGGGACTCATTGCGCGATCAGGAAGACCGCATAGATGTATTCGGTATAGGTGATGGTGCCGGTCAGCAGGCTTTCACCAAGACCTTGGGCACCCGCGCCTGGAGCAGGTGGCGGCGGAGGGGGCGGTGCCGGTGGCGAAGGCGGCGATACCACCGAGCCCGGCCTGGGCACTGCGGGGGAAGACCAGGTACCTGCTTCGACGCCATAGGCAAAACTGGGGGCGACATCGGAGATGCTGTAGATCCCGCCAAGTCGAACACCGTAGGCAGCGGCCAGACCCTGGGCAGATTCGCGTGACTGCGTGGCCGCTTCGCGCTTGAGTGCTGCACGCAATGCGGCCGCATCGGCGAACGCTGTCTGCATCGACAGCACCTGGACATTCTCGTTGGCATCCAGTCCGCCGAGGAAGGCGCGCACATCCTTCAAGGACGTGAATGTGCCGCGAATCTTGCGCTCCACCTGGGTTCCCTGGAAGGCCAGCTTGCCGTTCTCATAGCGAGATTGCGGAGAGATCGACAGTGCTGAGGCGTAGAGCGAATCCTTCATCACGTGATTGCGCTGAAGCCCTTGCAAGACCTGCTTGGCGCGCTCTTCGACGAACTGCCGTGCCAGATCTGGCTGCAGGTCGATTTTGCTGATCTTGAGATCGACGATGAAACGATCCGGATCGACGGTACGAAATGCTTGCCCCTTCACCAGCAAGTGCGGCTGCGAAGGCAGGGTGTTGATCTGTGCCGATGCCATCACAGGCAACATCAGTGCACCAGCGAGCATCCAACCTGCGAGTCTTTTCATCGTCATCATCCTTGTGTCCTAGAAACGGTCCTGAAATGTGGGATTTTGCAGAAGCGCAGCAACATCCGCATACAACCGATCGACTGCATCGGCCGTGGTGGCCCACGAGGTCACGAAGCGAATGACCAGCCGCCCATCGGCGCGCGTTTCCCAGCGCTCGACGTCGTAGCGCTGCGCGATCTGCGCGGCCTGCTGCGCGGTGACGGCGATGAATTGCTGGTTGGTTGGCGAGTCGCTGGTGAAGTCCACGCCTGCTGCCAGCAAGCCGGCGCGCAGGCGTTGCGCCATGGCGTTGGCGTGCGCGGCCAGTGCGAAGAACAAGCCATCTTCGAACAAGGTGGCGAACTGCACGCCGAGCACCATGCCCTTGGCCAGCAATGCGCCGCGTTGCTTGATCAGATAGCGCAGATCGGCCTGCAAGGCAGGGTTGATCACGACCAAGGCTTCGCCGAGCAGCGCGCCGTTCTTGGTGCCGCCGATGTAGAACGCATCGGTGAGCGCGGCAATCGTCGGTAGATCCAGATCGTTGCCGTTGGCGGTGAGTGCCGCCCCTAGCCGCGCGCCGTCGAGATACAGCAGCAGATCGTGTGCGCGACAGAAGCGCGACAGTGCATCGAGTTCGGCGCGCGTATAGATAGTGCCGCTTTCGGTGCTATTGGAAATGTAGACCAGCCGCGGCTGCACCATGTGCTCGTTGCTGTGCACCTCCAGTACTGGCGCGATCAATGCAGGCGTCAGCTTGTCGTGCAGCGCCGGCACCGTGAGTACCTTATGCCCGGTCGCTTCGATGGCACCGGTTTCGTGCGTGGCGATATGCGCTGCTTCGACCGCAATCACCGCCTGATGCGGGCGCAAGAACGCACTGATCGCAATCAGGTTGGTCTGCGTGCCGCCCACCAGCAACTGCACGGCAGCCTGCGGTTGCGCGATGGCAGTGCGAATCAATGCCGCAGCACGTTCGCTATACCGATCGGTGCCATAGCCGCCGTTCTGCTCGGCACTGGCTTGCACCAACGCCTGCAAGACGCGCGGATGCGCGCCTTCGCTGTAATCGTTGCGAAAGCTGATGCGCGCGGCGCTGCCCTGCCCGTCCATCACAGCCCCTTTGCGGCCTGGGCGACGGCACGAAACAGCGCGCGCCCCTTGTTCATCGTTTCCTGCCATTCCAGGTCGGGGTCGGAGTCGTAGACCACGCCACCGCCGGCCTGCACATACAGATAGCCATCCTGGATGACCGCGGTGCGGATGGCGATGGCGGTGTCGGCATCGCCGTGCCAGCCGATGTAGCCAACTGCACCGGAGTAGACATTGCGCTTGACCGGCTCCAGCTCGCGAATGATTTCCAGCGCACGAATTTTCGGCGCGCCGCTGACGGTACCTGCGGGGAACGTGGCGCGCAGCACGTCGCTGTAATTGAGGCCGGCCTTGAGCGTGCCGGTGACCTCGCTGACGATGTGCATGACATGGCTATAGCGTTCGATGACGAACTGCTCGCCCACCTTGACCGTGCCCGGTTCGGCAACGCGGCCGACATCGTTACGCCCCAGGTCGATCAGCATCACGTGCTCGGCGCGCTCTTTCGGGTCGGCCAGCAATTCTTCTTCCAGCGCCTTGTCCAGCGCCGGCGTTGCGCCACGCGGGCGGGTGCCGGCGATCGGGCGCACGGTGACCACACCATCGCGCAGCCGCGCCAGGATTTCTGGCGACGAGCCGACCACCTGCGTGCCGCCGACATCCAGAAAATACATGTACGGTGAGGGATTGAGCGCACGCAGCGCGCGATACACATCCACCGGGCGCGCACGGAACGGCACACGCAGGCGCTGCGATGGCACCACCTGGAAGATATCGCCGGCGCGCACGTATTCCTGCGCCTTGCGCACCACTGCGTGGTACTCCTCGCGGGTGAACGAGGAATGGAAATCCGATTCGTCGATGGCATCGGAAATCTGCGCCTGCGGATACCCGGCGCCGCCCTGACGCAGGCGATGCGCCAGCTCGTCCAGTCGGCGGTTGGCGCGCACATACGCCTGCGGCTGACGCGGGTCGGCATGCACGATCAGATACAGCCGGCCCTTGAGATTGTCGAACACCGCCAGCTCTTCGGAGAGCATCAGCAGGATGTCGGGCGTGCCCAGTTCGTCGGGTTTGTCGCCGCTGCCCAGGCGCGGCTCGATGTACTGGATGCATTCGAAGCCGAACCAGCCCACCAGCCCGCCGGTGAAGCCGGGCAGGCCATCGAGTTGCGGCACCGAATGCTCGGCACGCAGCGCGTCGACTTCGGCCAACGGGTCGGCGACGTCGCGGGTATCGATGACTTCGCCGTGTTCGCTGACTTCCAGCGTGTGGCCGCGGAAGCTGTATACGCGCCGCGCCGGCAGGCCGATGATGGAATAGCGGCCGAAGCGCTCACCGCCTTCGACCGATTCGAACAGATAGGTGTAGGCGCCGTCGGCAAGCTTCAGATAGACCGAGAGCGGCGTGTCCAGGTCGGACAGCACTTCGCGGACAACGGGGATACGGGTGTGACCTTCAGCGGCTTGGCGCTGGAACTGCTCTGCAGTGATCAAGACGACTTTCCTTCCGGGACTCTGTGGCGGGGCGGACGACGGCAACGGGCCACCATCGCCACCAGCGGCGAGCGGAAGAGAAGGAGCGTGGGGTCGTCAGGCGGGACACGCCGCTACTGTAGCGCAAGTGCCGCTTCAGGGCAGCAGGTGCGCGGGCGGAGGCGGTACGAATTGCGAAGGCGCTTTGGGTTGGTTTGGGTATTGTCGGGCAGAGTCTGTCAACTCGGACTGGTATCTCGTTCCGGGCAACGCGAGCCTGTCGTTGTGCGCCTGTTGCGCTGTTGGCAGCCACTGCCCTGAGCCGTCGCAGGGCGAGGTGCCTCTGGTGTCGGCATCGGTGTTGGCGCAGGGACCCTCACCCCAACCCCTCTCCCGGCGGGAGAGGGACTCTGAGCGGCGCGCACTACAGGATCAGGTTTTCCAAATCCCACATTCGACTTCCCAATCCTCAATCCTCAATCCCGACTCCCAAATCACCGCGCTCACGCACTCAGCAACGGGCAATCCAGCGGCAAATGCATCCGCAGCCGCGCCGGGACGCAGTCGATATGGAAATGCAGCGAGGTTTCCGGCTCGCCATCCAGGTTCAGCGTGAGCGGTTGATGCGAGACGATTTCCAGCCATGGCAGCCGCGCGCGGACGGCGACGCGTTCCAACGCCGCCTGCTTGCCGCTGGTGACCAGGGTGCCGAGCGTGGCGGCCACCTCGCCGTTGAGCGCGGGCACGATGGTGACGTCGAGCAGGCCATCGTCGATCACCGCTTCCGGGCACAGCGCCTGGCCGCCGCCGGCCTGACGGCCGTTGCCCAGACCGAGTGCGATGAACTCGCCTTCCCAGCTGAAATCCGGCCCTGAAAAGCGGGCACTGATTGGGTCGATCCGGCCCAGCCGCGACATGCCGGTAATCAGGTAGGCCAGGCCACCGAGCATTTTTTTGAGGCCGTCGTCGGTTTCCACGGTGACCTGGGTGCCGAAGCCGCCGCTGGCGACATTCGCGCACCAGTGGGGGCCGTGCGGGGTGTCCAAGCGCAACAGATCGATCGCTTGTGCGGGGCGCTCGGCAATCAGGCTCAGCGCATCGAGCGGCGCGATCGGGATATTGGCGGCCGCGGCGAAATCATTGGCGGTGCCCAACGGGACCAGGCCCAGCGATGGCAGGCTGGCGGCATCGCCGTCGTGGTGCGCGAGCGCGGCGGCCACCTCGCTCAAGGTGCCATCGCCGCCGGCCGCCACCACCGTGTGCACGCCATCGGCGACCGCTTCGGCGACATAGCGCTCGGCGTCGCCCTCTTCCCAGGTAACGCGTACCTCGAGCTGGACGCCGCGGTTGCGCAACTCCCCCACCGCCTCACGCAGGTCCAGATTGTCGGTGGACTTGCCGTTGAGGATCAGACGCCAGTGGGACGGGGCCATGCGCTGCCGATGCGGTGTGTGTGGTGCGCGCAGGCTAGCAGCGCGCCGATGGGTGGATCGTGAATACGTAATGCCACCGGGCTGTCATTGGCATGTCATCGATGACCCGGAGAGTAGAAGTCCATAGCAGGGACGACGGGCGGAGGCAGGATCAGCCTCCAATTTTCTTGAAGGCCGCTCCGGGTGGGGCGGCCTTCCTTTTGTGTGCGATGCCGGGCTTGGAGCGACCAAGCAAGACGACTGCGCTCAGCGTCAGGCGGACGTGGCATTGCGCGGAACGGTACCGACCACGTGCACATTCCGGCGCTGAGTGCGCCATCCACATCCAGCTGTCGACTGCTCGCGACGATCTGTCAGACGCTCTTAACCGCCCGCGGCAAATGCGGCCAGGCGCTCGCCATCGAGCCGGTACACCGTCCAGCCGTCCATCGGGCGGGCGCCGACGGCTTGGTAGAAGTCGATGGCCGGTTGATTCCAGTCCAGCACCGACCATTCGAAGCGCCCGCAGCCGCGCTGCACCGCCAGCTGCGCCAGATGCCGCAGCAGCGCCAGACCGGCACCCTTGCCGCGCGCTTCCGGGCGCACGAACAGGTCTTCCAGATACAGGCCGTTGCGGCCCAGCCAGGTCGAGTAATTGAAGAAATACACCGCAAAGCCCAATGCCTGGCCATCGTGCTCGCAGATCAGCGCATGCGCAGTGGCGCCCTCGCCTAACAGGCTGGCACGCAGATCGTCGGGGGTGGCTTTCACCGCGTCCGGTTCGCGCTCGTACACCGCCAGGTCGGTGATCAACGCATGCAGCAGCACCACGTCATCGGGCGTGGCGCTGCGGATCTGCAGCGTGGGCGCGCTCATCGCACCGCGTCCACCGCTGCGCGCATCTGCGCGATCACATCGGCATAGTCGGGCGCATTGAAGATCGCCGAGCCGGCCACGAAGGTATCGGCGCCGGCCGCGGCAATTGCGCCGATATTGTCGGCCTTGACCCCGCCATCGATCTCCAGGCGGATCGGCTTGCCCAGCGCGTCGATCTTGCTGCGGATGGCACGCAATTTATCCAGTGCCGATGGGATGAATGCCTGCCCGCCGAAGCCGGGGTTGACCGACATCACCAGCACCAAGTCCAGCTCCGGCAGCACCCAATCGAGAATATCCACCGGGGTGGCCGGATTGAGCACCAGCCCGGCCTGGCAGCCGTGCGATTTGATCAGCTGGATGGTGCGGTGCACGTGGCGGCTGGCTTCGGGATGGAAGCTGATGGTGGTGGCGCCGGCCTCGGCGAAGTCAGGCACGATGCGGTCCACCGGCTCGACCATCAGGTGCACGTCGATCGGCGCGGTGATGCCGTGCTTGCGCAGGGCCTGGCACACCATCGGGCCGATGGTCAGATTGGGCACGTAATGGTTGTCCATCACGTCGAAGTGCACCCAGTCGGCGCCGGCCTTGAGGACGTTGTTCACCTCTTCGCCAAGACGGGCGAAATCGGCGGACAGGATGGACGGGGCGATCGCCGTCGATTGCATGGGCAGCTCGTAGGAAGACGGAAACCCCATTGTCGCAACCCCTGCCCGACGAGGAAAGGCGTGCATCCGTGGCGGGCTCAACTGCGTATGCCCTTAATTGGCGTACTGCGCCCGATTTGAGGAAACTCCATGAAAACCACCCCGCTCGCCTCCGCCGCCATCGTGTTGCTGGCCCTCGCTCCATCCGCCTGGGCACAAACCGGCCCGGCAGACTGGTCCGGCTTCTCCGTTGGCGCCAATGTGGGCGGTGCCGATCCTGCCGGCGTGTCCGGCGGCCGTTTCGGCTTCGATACCAACCTGGATGGCCGCGACGTCGACCAGGTCAGCACCGCCACCGGCGCCAATGCGTTCTCGCCGGGCTTTTGCGGTGGGGCGGCGGCCGGGCGCACGCCGGCCAGCGGCTGCAGCAAGGACAAGGGCGGCGCCGAATACGGTGCGCGGCTGGGCTACGACTGGCAGGCCGGCAACTGGGTCTATGGCGTGGTGGCCGAGTACACCCGCAACGACATCCGCGACAGCGTCAGCGCCTTCAGCACCACGCCTGCGCTGTACACCTTCACCCGCCAGCTCAACCGCACCGCCGCGTTGCGCGGCCGGATCGGCTATGCGTTCGGTGCGCAGGGCGATTATCTGGCGTACTTCACCGCCGGCGTGGCGCGCGGCGAGTTCGACCACAGCTTTGCCAGCAGCAACACCGCCAACAGCTTCACCGGCAGCGGCGGCGACAGCGCCGACGGCTACCAGGCTGGCGTGGGCCTGCAGCGTCGTTTGAGCGACCATGTCTCGGTGGGCGTGGAATATCTGTTCACCCGCCTGCAGGACGAAGACACCCGCGTGCGCGTCGGTCCAGGCACCGCACCTGCCACCAACCCGTTCCTGCGGGTCAATCCGGCCGGTACCGACCTGCGTCGCACCGACACCGACTTTTCGACCAATGCAGTGCGGCTGACGGCGACGTATCGCTTCTGATACAGGGCTGACGGCAGCGCCACCTGGGCTCGGCCTGGGTGGCGCTGTTTCTGTTCGGGATGGGCAGCGGCCCTGCTTGCTACGACCTGTTGAACGCGCAATGCGTTCACCTCTGCCACTCAGCGCTTGCGCAGCCGCTGGATCCGGTCGTACGCGGCGTTGATCTGACTGGCTTTTTTCTCTGCCTGGCGGCGCGCCTCCGGCTCGGCGTTGATCACTTTGTCCGGGTGATAGCGCGACATCAGCCGGCGATAGGCCAGATCGATCTCGGCCGTGGTCGCGTCCGGCTCCAGTCCCAGGGCTTCGTACGGGTTTTCCGCGCGCCGCTTGAACCAGCCGGCATCCACCGCGTGCCCGATGGCCAGGCCGATCATCAGCCCCACGAATGGCGCGCCGCGGAACAGCAAGGCGCCGGCCAATGCGCCGAGCAATTTTCCGTACCAGGACATGAGTAATCGGGGGTGGCAAGGCGGGCTGGCGATCTTACCCGAACGCCCGCCTGGCCTAGCTGACGGGCCGTCCACAACCGGTGCACGGCAGCCGCCAATAAATCCAGCGGGGCGCGCCGAAGCGCCGTACACTACGCGGCCCGCTGCCCACCCGCGGGCCCGCCGGGTCCCGGGGACAGCGTCATAGCGACGTCATTAGGAGTGCCTGTGTCGACCACGCTGTTGCAATCCGATCTGCCCGGCCTGCCGTTGCGTCATCGTGGCAAGGTCCGCGATGTCTTCGATATTCCCCGCGACCGCCTGCCCGCCAACGCGCCGCCCGGCGACTATCTATTGATGGTGGCCACCGACCGCCTGTCCGCGTTCGATGTGGTGTTGCCGGACCCGATTCCCGGCAAGGGCGAGATGCTGTGCCAGGTCTCCAATTTCTGGTTCCACAAGACCGAACACCTGATGCCCAACCACCTGGTCAACATCGCGGTGGAGCAGGTGCTGCCCGACGGCGTGGACCCGGCGCTGTACGCCAAACGTGCGGTGGTCACGCGCAAGCTCAAGCCGGTGCCGGTGGAAGCGATCGCGCGCGGCTATCTGATCGGTAGCGGCTGGAAGGACTATCAGCGCACCGGCAAGGTCAGCGGCATCGAATTGCCCGACGGCCTGCGCCAGGCCGAGAAACTGCCCGAGCCGATCTTTACCCCGTCGACCAAGGCCGCCGTGGGCGACCATGACGAAAACATCGACTTCGATGCGATGGTCAAGACCGTCGGCGCCGAACTGGCCGAACGCGTACGCGATGCCACCTTGCGCATCTACCGCTTCGCCGCAGATTTTGCTGCCGAACGCGGCATTTTGCTGGCCGACACCAAGTTCGAATTCGGCACCGACGCCGATGGCCGCCTGTACATCATGGACGAGATGCTGACCCCGGATTCGTCGCGCTACTGGCCGGCCGATCAGTACGAAGTGGGCACCAGCCCGCCAAGCTACGACAAGCAGTTTGTGCGCGATTATCTGGAGACGCTGGACTGGGGCAAGACCGCACCGGGCCCGAGCCTGCCGGCCGACGTCATCGACCGCACACGCGCCAAATATGCAGAAGCGCTGCAGCGGCTTGCGGGTATTTCAGTCGATTGATGCGTTGAAGCCCCGAGTGCGGGGCTTTAGTTTTTTGCGGTCGTCGATTATCGGAGTCGGCGCTGGAGGGACCGGTAACGCATCGATCGCTAATGCGCGCTTGAAACAAGACATGGCGCGCGTTTGATGATGCGTGAGAGTTCTCCCAGAGGCCTGTTGCAATAGTGATCACATCCAGCAGCCAGGTTTTGACGATGTCGCATCCCTCAAACAACCGCCTCACGCCATTGTCTTGCGTCATGCTGCCTGCGTTGTTTGCGGCAATGGCATGCAGCGCTGGCGAGCCGATTTCTACGCAGGCCGCAGCACGCCCCTTGCCGGCAGCCCCGGCACCGGTGACTGCTGTCGGTCAGCCATTCGCAGCGGCAATCAAGGTCAGTGGCGTGACGTGTGCCAACCCACTCTCTGGCACAGGCTGCACGGCAGGCAATATCGATACAGGCGATTTTTATGATGTGGAGCTGTTATCGGACTGCGGTGACACGGGATTGTTCGCAGGCGTCGCGCGTGCAACGGGCGCCGACATACGCGATACCGTGCCAGCCACCGGCAGCACCGCAACCGCCACTGCCAGCCTGACGCAAGGTCAACTCGTCTGCGTCCAGGGCGTCGCCCGCACCGGGCAGAATCCGCGCTATTACTACGTGGTCGCGATCCCGGCGAGCAGTGTCGCTGCGTGCAACAACGCGACGCTGTGTGAAACGTATGGCGACAGGCCGATCACACGTTTGAAGCCAACTGGCGGCGCGGCCTGTCGGCTCGCTGCGCAGGGCCGCTATGTCGGCGACTGTGCACAGGGCTGGGTCGATGCAGATGCGCTGGACGTTTTTTCGAACGGGATTTAGGGCGGTTTATAAAACGTAGCGCGTCGTCGTCAGGCGGGTTTGGACGGCGCGCTCAAAACCGGAGTGTACGCGTGGTGCACGCTGCACCGAGCACCGGCCGCGCTCGCCTGGCGGTGAGCACAGGAGTTTTGTCAGCCGCTCTAGGTTACGTTCGGCACATCGGGGATGCTGAGAGGAGTGCAGTGCACACGTGCGCCGACAGATGGTCCCGGTGACACAGTGGTTCGATCAGCGGAGTCTGTGTGCCGTATCGGAACGGCCGCATCCCTCGAAACCACGGCTGCGTGCTCGCGGCGTTGCGCAGCCTCTTCACTCGCGCCAATGCTCCGACTGCGGGTTTTTCACACACTGCAACCGCGCCGCCGATAGACTCTCGCCGCGCGCATGCTGCCCCCACACGATCAGGAGGATCCCATTGGCTAGTTACCGTACTACCCTGACCGCTCTGGTATTGAGCGTGGCGCTTGCGGCCTGCTCCGCACAGGCGCCACCGGCAGCCGCAGGCTCGCCACCCGCCGCCGCGCCCGCGACCACCGTCGCAGCCACCGCGCCGGCACCGGCAGCGCGTTGCCCGGAGGCCGACTTCTCCGCGTTCTTGAAGCGCTTCAGTGCGGAGATTGCTGTGCAGGAGAAGGCCACCGCCGATCCGCTCACCATGGTCCAGCTGGACCCGGAGGCGCAGCCCGAGCCGGCACCGGTGACGCGCGAGGTTCCGCTCGCAAAGGTCGAGTGGCCGGTCATCCCCAACCTGGACGCTGTCCGCAACGGCGGCCGCGAAGTCGTCGTCTCCGAGGACGCCGGCGGTCGCCAGGTGCTGGTCCGCACACCGAACACCGGCGACCAGCAGGTCTACCAGTTCGCTCAGCGTCCGTGCTGGACGTTGGTCAAGGTGGACGACCAGTCGCTGTAACTCGGTAGCCGGTAGAACCCACGCGGCGGACGTTACAGACGGACGCGTTGACGCCACTTTCGACGCGACGTCAACCGCCGGCAGGCGTTCCGTTGGAGTGGGCACAGGGCGAGATACTTTGATGAGACCTCCAAGGAGGCCAACCGATGCGACGTGACATGTTTCTGTTACCTGTGCTCGCTGCGACGCTGTGCTTGTCTGCCTGCGGCGACAAACCGATGTCCGCAACGAGTGCCCCAAGCGCGCCGGCGGCGGCGCCCACTCCCCAACCTGCTGTTTCAGCGGAAGCGGTCCGACCAGGACAAAACGACATGATCAAGGAATGCCGCGGCATGCGCCTGCAATTGACTGCACTGCCTTCACAAGACGGAACGTCCACCAAGACACGGGTGGACATGGAACGCGAGGGCCAACGCCAGACCTTGCCGGCACCTGCCGAGATGGCGGAATACACGCCGGTCGGGATTGGCTGTGCGGAAGATGGCAAGGGGACCGCCTACGCTGTCGTCCAGTACGGCGAGCTGCCCTATGGTTGCGAATTCTGCGAGTGGTTCTTCCTCTACGACGCCACGGGAAAGCTGCTCAATCACGCCACCCCGCCGCTTCTCGAGCAGGACGGCCAGCAAAGCCCGAACAACGACGACTACGAACACATGCTTGAACAGCTGGGGTTGAAGCACCCCGAGCTATTGCCGTTCCAGTCTTGACTGGAGCAAGAGATGCGCATGCACCGTCACGGATCTGGTGCATGGCGAATGAAGTACGCAGTACATGGAGCAACACCCCCGACACGGAAGAATCTGTCTCATAGAAAGGAACGCACATCATGACCGACGATACGATCTACACCGATATGGTCCAGCCCCGCGGCGCTGGATACAGCAGCGACAGAATCAAAGCCTGGAGCCATTATCGCGAGCCCATCGACAGCACCGATGGCCGGCTGCACGGCGAGTCCCGGCGCTGGGGCGATGCCAGTCCACAGACCCAATCCAGAGTGATCGACAGCCTGATCGATTCCTCGCGGGATGCCGGGCTTTCCGCGCGCGAGACCGCTTACGTTCTTGCCATCGCCCGCGTTGAATCAGGCTTCAATCCCGATGCCGCTGCGGGCACGACGTCTGCCTCGGGCCTGGGTCAGTTCATTGACCGCACTGGCGCGCATTACGGGGTCAACGCGTCCAACCGCTTCGACGTGCAAACGCAGTCGCAGGCATTGGTGCAACATTTCATCGATAACCGCGACCTTGCGCGCAGCCGCGGCCAGGGTGAGGATTACATCTACAAATATCACCACGATGGTCCCAGCAAGGATTATGGTGGCCTTGCGCTGTCGCGGCGCGAGATTGCCCCTCATTTGGACAACTACACCCAGTTTGTCGAACAGCGTCTTGCCCAAACGCAGGGCAATGCGGTGGACCGGCCGGCACCGGCACCGGCACCAGCGATGCACCAGGCCGAATCCAGCCATGGCGCTCGCAGCAATTTTCAGCACACGATGGAGCGCATGCTGCCTGGTCACGGCCGTACCGATCCGCATATCACTGGTCATTATGGCGAGCACCGCGGCAGCCACGGGCCGCACGGCGGGACCGACTTCAACTACCAGGGTGGCCAGACAGGCCGCAATTTGCAGCACCCGACCGTGCATGCGCCGGTCTCCGGGACCGTCACCTTCGCAGGCGGCAACTACGGCACCGTCAAGATTCGCGATGCGCAGGGTAACTCGCACGAGATCCTGCACCTGGACGCACTCAAGGTGAAAGAAGGTCAGACGCTGTCCGCGGGCGATGCCATCGGCACGATGGGTGGACGCGGCCCGAACGGTAACAGCCAGTACGCGCAGCATGTGCATTACCAACTGCGCGATGCCAACGGCAAGCTGACCAGTCCTGAGACGTTCTGGAATCAGGGCCATCAGCAGGAGTCCGGCGCTCGTCAATCCCAGCCAGCCACACCGGCCGGCAATGGCACGCTGCGTCACGGCGAGCAGGGTGGCGATGTCGGCAAGCTGCAGCAGGATCTCAACCGCCTTGGCGTACGCGATGCGCAGGGTAATCGGCTTGCCGAGGATGGTCGCTTTGGCGACAACACGCGCGAGGCGGTGATGGCATTCCAGAAGCAGCATGGGCTGCAGCAGGACGGTGTCGTCGGCCGCGATACGCGGGCTGCGTTGTCGGTGCCTGCGGCGCAGATTGCGGCCAAAGCGGCCGACGCGCCAGTTGCGGCGCCGAAAGGTCCGTCGCTCAACGATGCATCGCATCCTGACCATGCATTGCACAACGCGATTCGCACCAAGCTGCCGAGCATGATCTCCCACGAGACCGCTGCCAACGTCACCTTGCAGGCCAAGCAGAACGGCATCGACAGCGCAGACAAACTGCAAAGCGTGACGGTGCAGGACGGCAAGGCGTTCGTGATGGGGACCACGCCAGGGTTCCGTGCGGCGGTGGATCTGAACCAGCCTGCTCCGTCATTGGAGCAGACCAGCGCGCAGTTGCTGTCCGGCCAGCCGCAGCAGCAACCGGCGCACGAAGAGCAGCAGAAGGTCGCCATCGGCGGCCGCTAAGGTTTCGCAGCGCAACGAAGCCGGCCTGCATGGCCGGCTTTTTTGTGCCTGCCTTGTACCTGCCCAGGGCTCTATGCACTCGCCTAGAAGTGAGACGTCATCCATTTGAATGTTGCATTCATGGAGACGCGTCGTTCGCCTTGCTTGTCTGCCGCACTCCGCGCACCTGGGCGCATTTCCCACGAAACCTGTTGAACACATAGAGAGCTTGCGCAGACGCAAACGTGCAGATGCCCTGCACGCAGTGGGACAGGCACATCTCTGCGATGCGGTCCGCATCGCAAAGTGGCCGGGCGCACAGAACGCAACACATCCGTAATTTTTACTAATGTCCAGTTCGGGACTGTGCAAGCGTAGCTGCCGGCACCCAAGGTGCCATCGGCGACCGGCTGTCGGGGGGGTGCCGTCGGTCTTTGCATTGCACGTTTTCTGGAGAGAGTCGTCATGCAATTCCATGTATTGGGCGCGGCAATCTGCTGCGCGCTATCGTTTTCTGCTGTCGCTACCGCTGCTGATTTGTCTGCCAACGCGGCCGTGTCGCGCGCGCAGTCCCTGCTGGGAAACAACGCCGCAGCGCTGGCCAATCGTGCACCGGCCGATGCCTTTATCGCGCGCGACAGCATCGTCGATGCCGATGGCACCGAGCATGTGCGCTTCGATCGTACCTATCAGGGTTTGCCGGTCATCGGCGGCGATGTGGTGGTGCATTCGCGGCGCGGAGTGATGCGGCAGTTGAGTCAAACCATGGACACCAACCTGCGTCCCAGCCTGCTGCCGGGCATCGATACGGCCACCGCATTGCGCGTAGCTGGTGCGCAATTCGATGTGCCGCAGGCTGCCGCGCCACGCGCCAGCCTTGCGCTGTACGCGCGGCAAGGCGCACCGCGACTGGTGTATGAAGTGATCTATAGCGGTATCAAACCCGATCAGACGCCGACCGAAATGCATTACATCGTCGATGCGGCCGATCAACGCATTCTCGAATCCTGGGACACGGTGCATACCGCATGCGCGGGCGGCACCAGTGCGTCCGGTACCGGACGCTCGCTGTATGCGGGCAGCGTGGCGCTGTCGACCACGCGTTGCAGCAGCGGGTATGAGCTGACCGATCTGAGCCGCGGTGGCGGCGCCACCTACAACCTGCGCAATGCCACCTCCGGCAACGGCACCTTGATCACCGATGCCGACAACACCTGGGGCAACGGCGCTACCAGCGATACGGTCACGGTGGCTGCCGACGCGCACTTCGGCGTGGCGCTGACCTGGGATTACTTCAAGAACACCCACGCGCGCACCGGGATCGCCAACGACGGCAAGGGCGCGCGCAGCCGCGTGCATTACGGAAGCCGCTACAACAATGCATTCTGGTCGGACGACTACTTCTGCATGACCTTCGGCGACGGCGACGGCGACGGCGACGGCAGCAGCCTGACGCCACTGGTGTCGGTGGATGTGGCCGGCCACGAGATGACCCACGGCGTGACCAGCCGCTCGGCACGGCTGGTGTATTCGGGCGAATCCGGAGGGTTGAACGAAGCCACCTCCGACATCATGGGCAGCATGGTGGAGTACTACGCCAATAACCCGACCGAGCCTGGCAATTACCTGATCGGCGAAAAAATCATTCCCCGCAACAGCACTGGCACGCTGGCGTTGCGCTACATGTTCAAGCCGAGCCTGGACGGCGATTCGCCGGATTGCTACAGCAGCAGCCTGGGCTCGCTCAACGTGCATTACAGCTCCGGTGTGGCCAACCACTTCTACTACCTGTTGGCCGAAGGCGCGGTGGTGCCGAGCGGTTTCGGCGCAGGCACCAGCTACAACGTGACCCCGGCCGGGCTGGTCTGCAACGGCAATACCGCATTGACGGCGATCGGCCGGGCTGCGGCCAGCCGTATCTGGTATCGCGCACTCACCGTCTATATGACGTCCTCCACCAATTACGCGGCCGCACGTCGGGCGACATTGAGCGCGGCCACCGATCTGTATGGCGGCACCTCCACCCAGTACCGTGCGGTGGCCGCCGCCTGGAGTGCGGTGTCGGTCAACTGATGCTGTCCGGGCCTCCCCACGCCATTGGGGCGTGGTGGGGCCCGGTCACCGGCGTAGTGCCACTGCGGCCGTTCGCACGCGTATGCTTGGGTCATTCCTGGGAGGGAACATGACCGAACGCACCACGACCGCACGACCGATCGAGCGCTATTTCGCCAGCTATTCCGACGATCACCGCAACGACACCAATCAGCTGATCCACGTGGTGGCGGTGCCGGCAATCCTGTGGTCGGTGGTGGGGCTGCTGTGGTGCATTCCGGTGGGCGGCACCTGGTTCAGCAGTGGCGTGTGGGCGGCGCTGTCGATGTTTGCGGCGTGGTCGTATTACAACCGGCTGTCGCGCCCGCTCGGGCTGGGCATGCTGGGCATCTTTTTTTTCTTCGGCTGCCTGTGCCGGTTGATCGAAGGCCGGGTTGGGCTGACCGGATTATTCGCCACCGCGCTGACGGTGTTCGTGCTGGCGTGGATTGCGCAATTTGTCGGCCACAAGATCGAAGGCCGCAAGCCGAGCTTTCTGACCGATCTGACCTATCTGCTGATCGGGCCGATCTGGGTGCTGGCCAAGGTGTATCGGCAGTTGGGTTGGCGCTACTGAGTGCGGTGAGCGCATAGGCCCGGCAGATGCGAGGCCACGCAGCTGTCATCCCGTTTAAAGCGGCTAACAAAACGACTGGGCTCACTGCCAGGCGGCCGGTGCTCGATGCTCGATGCTCGATGCAGCATGTACCACGCGCACCTTCCGGTTCTGAGTGCGACGTCCGTACCCACCTGACGACTGTTCGCTACGGTTTGTTAGTCGCGCGTGACCACTGCGACTGTCGGCGCGTCGAACCCGCTATGCGCTGCTCAACACCGCGACCGGACGCGTGCGCAATCGCTTACTCGCCGATACCGAGCTCTTCTGGCAATGGGCGGAACGCGCGCGGGGCGTATCCAAAATCGCGACGTGCCGGTTCCAGGTCGAATACCAGATCGTCGCGCATGCGTTGAAGCACCGCTGCGTTCATGCCACGCAGGCGGCCCAGGCGTTGCGCGGCAGTCAGCGCCAACCCGAACAGGCCCGGTGGCACCTGATAGAGCCGCGCCGGCCGTGGCAGCGCCTCCAGCACCCGTTCCACCATCTGCGTGTAAGCCAGCACTTCGCCGCCGCCCACCGCGTAGCTGCGTTGCTGGGTCGCCACTTGGCCGATCACCGCCAGCGCCGCGCTGGCCAGGTCGTCCACATGCACCGGCTGACGCAAACCGGTGGCATTGGCGGGCAGCACGAAGGCGCCGGTGCGCTGCGCCAGGCCGGCAATCTGGGTGAGCGTCTTGTCGCGTCCGGCACCGTAGACCAGGGTCGGGCGCAACACGGTAGCGGTGGCGCCACGCGCCATGGCTGCAGAAAACAGCGCCTGTTCGGCATGCGCCAGCCGTCGCGCCACGTCGCGCTCGGCCGCATCGATCGAATGTTCCTTGACCTCCACGCTGGTGGAGCCGAACGCCACGATGCGTGGTGCGGCCACCGGGTTTTCGGCATACCAGCGGGCGAAGTGGTCCAGCGGTCCGCAGCTGAAGATCACCTCGAACGCCTCGCCCGCGGCGGCCGGCACGGCCAGATCGCCTTGCCGCCAGATCAACCCGGAGCGCGCTGCGCGCGGATACCGCGACCATGCCGTCACCTGCCAGCCGCGGCTCAACAGCCGGGTCAACAGGCGCTCGCCAATCTGCCCGCTGCCGCCGAACACCAGGGCACGCGGCGCAGACACAGCGGTGGACGGAGCGGGATGGGCAGCGGTCACAGGGAAACTACGCGGTGATGAATGACAGCAGCATACCGAGTCCCTCAGGCCGATGCGCCTGCCGTTTGGCGGGGAAGCCCTCGCATGCACGCCACCGGCGTTGACACGGGCGTCAGTCAACGTTTTGTTAAACTCTCTAGCCTGCTCGCGAATCTATGTGTTCCCTGCATGCTTTTTCCGTTGGAAATTCTGCTGGCGCTGCCCTTTGTGATGGCCGCCGCCGCTGTGCTGTTCGCGCGCGCGCCACGTTCGCTCACTGCGTGGTTGGCCGCGGCCGCGCCGTTGGTCGGCTTGCTGGTGCTTGCCAGCTTGACGCCGGCAGTGCTGCGCGGCGAGGTGATCCGTAGCGAGCATGCGTGGTTGCCGCAGATCGGGTTGATGTTCTCGCTGCGGCTCGATGGGCTGGCCTGGATGTTCGCGCTGCTGGTGCTGGGCATCGGCGCGCTGGTGGTGATGTATGCGCATTACTACCTGAGCGCACGCGATAGCGCGTCGCGCTTCTTCGCCTATCTGTTGCTGTTCATGGGCGCGATGCTCGGCATGGTGCTGTCGGGCAATCTGCTGTTGCTGATGGTGTTCTGGGAACTCACCAGCATCAGTTCATTCCTGCTGATCGGGTTTTGGTCGCACCGCAAGGATGCGCGCGAGGGCGCGCGCATGGCGTTCGTGCTGACCGCCGGCGGTGGGCTCGCGCTGCTGGGCGGCGTGCTGATGCTCGGCCGCATCGTCGGCAGTTTTCAGCTGGATGCGGTGCTGGCCGCAGGCGAGGTGATCCGCGCCAGCCCGCTGTATCCGTCTGCATTGGGATTGGTACTGCTGGGCATCTTTACCAAGAGCGCGCAGTTTCCGTTCCACTTCTGGTTGCCGCAGGCGATGGCCGCGCCCACCCCGGTGTCGGCGTACCTGCACTCGGCCACGATGGTGAAGGCCGGGGTGTTTTTGCTGGCGCGTCTGCATCCGGCACTGGCCGGCACCGATCTGTTTTTTTACACCGTCACCAGTATCGGCGCGATCACGCTGTTGCTGGGTGCGTGGTACGCGATCTTCCAGCACGACCTCAAAGGCGTGCTGGCCTACTCCACCATCTCGCATCTTGGCCTGATTACGATGCTGTTCGGCCTGTCGACACCGATGGCCGTGGTGGCGGGCGTGTTCCACATCCTCAACCACGCGGTGTTCAAGGCGTCGTTGTTCATGGCCGCGGGCATCATCGACCACGAGACCGGCACGCGCGACATGCGCAGGCTGGGCAATCTGCGCCGCTTGATGCCGTTCACCAGTGCGTTGGCAATCATCGCGTCGCTGGCGATGGCCGGCATTCCGCTGCTCAACGGCTTCCTGTCCAAGGAAATGTTCTTTGCGGTGGCGCTGGACACGCAAGCGCCGCAGCTGATGCGCATACTGGCGAGTATTGCGGCCTTGCTGGCCGGCCTGCTCGGCGTGGCCTACAGCCTGCGGTTCGTGCACGACACCTTCTTCGGCGACGGCCCACGCGCGCTGGAGACCACGCCGCACGAGCCGCCGCGCTGGATGAAGATCCCGGTGGAAGTGCTGGTGCTGATCTGCCTGGCGGTCGGCATCGTGCCGGCGTGGACGGTGGCGCCGGTGCTGCGCGCCGGTGCCAGCGCGATTCTTGGCGACCGCTTGCCCGACTACAGTCTGGCGCTGTGGCACGGCTTCAACTGGCCACTGGCCATGAGCATCGCCGGCATGATCGGCGGCACGCTGCTCTACATGGCGATCCGCCGCATGCTGGATCTGTATGCGGTGCAGAATCGCTCGCCCGGCAAGGCGGTGTTCCACTGGAATCTACGTGCGCTATTTGCCGCCACCACGCACATGACCGACACGATCACCAACGGCAATCTGCAGCGCATGCTGATGTTGCTGGTGCTGAGTGCGGTGGTGGTGGCGCTGGTGCCGTTCCTGCAGGGCGGCACGCTGCCGGCCTGGCCGGCACCCACCCCGATGCCGTTGCTGGGCTGGATGGTCTGGCTGCTGTTGATCGCCTGCGCGCTGGGCAGCCTGTTTTTGTACAGGCAGCGCCTACTGGCGGTGCTGGTACTCGGCGGCACCGGGCTGGCGGTCAGCCTGACTTTCGTATTCCTGTCCGCGCCGGATCTGGCACTGACACAGCTGCTGGTGGAGATGGTGACGCTGGTGCTGATGCTGCTGGCGATGAATTACCTACCCGAACGCTCGCTGCCCGAGCGCGCGCGGCTGCGCAAGATTCGCGATGTCTGCATAGCGATCGTGGGCGGCGCCGGTCTGGCCGCGTTGTCGTACACCTTGATGACGCAATCCAGCCACACGGTTGCCGGCGAACTGCTGCAACGCGCACTGCCTGAGGCGTATGGCCGCAACGTGGTCAACGTGATCCTGGTGGATTTCCGCGGTTTCGACACCTTTGGTGAGATCACCGTGTTCGCGATTGCAGGCTTGGTGGTGCATGCGCTGTTGCGACGCTCGCGCATGGCACCGGAACGCAACATGCCGGGGCCGGCGATACGCTTGCCGGTGCCGGCGGATCTGGCGCAGATCATGTTCCCGCTGACCTTGACGGTGTCGCTGTTCCTGTTCCTGCGCGGGCACAACGCACCCGGCGGGGGCTTTATCGCCGGGCTGGTGCTGGCGGTGCCGTTGCTGATGCAGTACGTGATCCAGGGCGCCGCATCGGTGGAGTCGCGCTTCGGCTTCGACTACATCCGGCTGATCGGCATCGGCTTGTTGTGCGCATTGCTCAGCGGTGCCGGCTCGCTGCTCTTCGGCTTGCCGTTCTTGAGCAGCGGGCACGCCAACATCCCGTTGCCGTTGCTGGGCGAGCTGGAACTTGCCAGCGCGCTGGGCTTCGATACCGGGGTGTATCTGGTGGTGTTCGGTGCGGCCATGTTGATGCTGTCGATGATGGGCACGATCAAACCCTCGCGCACGCGCAGTTCGCAGCGCGGCGAGATCGACCCCACCCAACGTTCGACACGCACCGCGGAGCAGGATTGATGGAATTGGCAGTGGCAAGCGCGATCGGCGTCCTCACCGCACTGGCGATCTATCTGCTGCTGCGTGCGCGCAGCTTCGATGTGATCCTGGGGATGACCTTCCTGTCGTATGCGACCAACCTGCTGATCTTCGCCGGTGGGCGGCTGCGCAGTGGCCAGCCGCCGGTGCTGCGCGACGGCGTGCCGATGGACCTGCAGCATTACACCGACCCGTTGCCGCAGGCGTTGGTGCTGACCGCGATCGTGATCGCTTTTGCGATGACGGCGGTGAGCCTGGTGCTGGCGATCCGCAGCCGCAGCGATAACGGCAGCGACCATGTGGATGCGCATGAAGATGCCGCCACCGGCATGGACACGCGGCAGGCGCGGCGATGAATCATCTTTTGATCCTGCCGATTCTGATCCCGATGCTGGGCGCATCCGCATCGCTGTTCGTCGAGCACCGCCGCTATGGACCGCGCGTACAACGAAGCGTGGCCTGGGTGAGCATGGCGTTGCTGGCGGCCGCGGTAATCGCGTTATTGACACGTGCCGCCGATGGCGGCGTGCTGGTGTATCTGCTCGGCGACTGGCCGGCGCGGTTCGGCATCGTGCTGATGGGCGACCGGCTGTCGGCCTGGATGTTGTTGACGACCTTGATCCTGGCCTCGGCCTGCCTGCTGCATGCCTGCGCCGGCTGGGACCGGCGCGCGCCGCACTTCCATGCCTTGTTCCAGTTCCAGCTGATGGGCTTGAACGGCGCGTTTTTGACCGGCGACATCTTCAACCTGTTCGTGTTCTTCGAAGTGATGCTGATCGCCTCCTACGGGCTGTTGCTCAGTGGCGGGCGCGGCCTGCAGATGCGCATCGGCCTGCATTACGTGGTGTTCAACGTGTGCGCGTCGACGCTGTTTCTGATTGCGCTGGGCTTGGTGTTTGGGGTGTTCGGCACGCTCAACATGGCCGAACTGGCGCAGCGCATTGCCGAGCTGCCGGCGCAGGACGTGCCGCTGGCCAAGGCTGCGCTGGGATTGTTGCTGCTGGTGTTCTGCAGCAAGGCCGCGTTGCTGCCGCTGTACTTGTGGCTGCCGGAAACCTACTCGCGTGCGCCGGCCGCGGTGGCTGCGCTGTTCGCGATCATGACCAAGGTCGGGCTGTACGCAACCTTGCGCGTGTCGTCGCTGTGGTTTGGCGCCGGTGCCGGCGCGCTGCATGGCTTTGGCCGGCATGCGCTGCTGTGGCTGGGCATTGCGACGCTGCTGATGGCCGCCTTCGGAGTGATGGCCGCATCGCGGCTGCGGGTGATGGTGTCGTATCTGGTGGTGTTTTCGGCAGCGACCTTGTTCATCGCCTTCTCGCTCGATGATGCGGGCGCGTTGGGCGCGGGTCTGTACTACCTGCCGCACAGCAGCTTTGTGGCCGCGGCCTTGTTCCTGGTGTCGGACCTGATCCGGCGTCGTCGTGGTACCGCCAGCGACCGCAAGGAAGTGGTGGCGCCGCTGCCGGGGCGGGCGATCCCCGGCGCGATGTTCCTGATCGCTGCAATTGCAGTGGCTGGCCTGCCGCCGTTGTCCGGATTTCTCGCCAAGGCGGCCTTGTTGCAGCATGTGCCCGACGGCCTGGTCGGGCCGGTCTGGGGCGCGATTCTCGGCAGCAGCCTGCTGGTGGTGATCGGTTTGACCCGGGCTGGCGTGCGGCTGTTCTGGCGCGTGCCGGAGGCAGTGGAGGACACGCCAGCCCTGCAACCGCAGCGGCGCGGCCGCATGCGGCCGGTGGAGACCGCCGCCACGATCCTGCTGCTGACCGGGCTGGTGGCGATGACGGTCGCTGCCGACCCGCTGATGCGCTACACCGATGCCGCCGCCGCGCAGCTGCGCGACCCCGGTGCCTACGTTGATCAGGTGCGCGCGACCACGCCGCAGCGGAGGCAGCCATGACCGCACAAGTTTCGTGGCAACGCCGGCTGTTTCCATCGGCGCCGCTGAGCGTGATGGTCTTCGTGTTCTGGCTGCTGCTCAGCGACAGCTTCGGGCCGCAGCAGTGGGTGCTGGGCGCGCTGTTGGGCGTGGTGGTGCCGATCTTCGCTGCACGGCTGGACCGCGAATTCGCCCGCATCGGCTCGTTGCGCTCGGTACCGCGCATGTTGCTGGTGGTGGCCGCCGACATCGTGCGTTCCAACATCAAGGTGTCCATCCAGGTGCTGGGCCCGGAATCGCGCATCCATCCCGGGTTTATCTGGGTGCCGCTGGATATCGCCAATATCCATGGCATTGCCGCGCTGACCAGCATGATCACGCTCACGCCGGGCACGGTGTCGGCGGCGTTGTCGGACGACCGCAAATACCTGCTGGTGCACGTGCTGCATCTGGACGACCCGGACGCGTTGATCGCCGAGATCAAGACCCGCTACGAAAAGCCTCTGATGGAGATCTTTCCATGACCGGTCATATGTTCATCGAATCGACCATCGTCATCTGCATGCACACGGTGGGCCTGGCCATCCTGATGGCGCTATGGCGGCTGCTACGCGGGCCGACGGTGCCCGACCGCATTTTGGCGCTGGACACGCTGTCCATCACCGCCATCGCCGAACTGATGCTGCTGGGCATGTATCTGGATTCGCCGATCTATTTCGAGGCGGCGCTGGTGATTGCGATGCTGGGCTTCGGTAGCACCGTGGTGCTGAGCAAGTACGTGCTGCGTCGGGATATCGTCGAATGATCGCACTCACCGAATATCTGCTGAGCGCGCTGCTGCTGGTCGGTACCTTCTTCATCCTGATCGGTGCGTTCGGGCTGGTCAAACTGTCGGACTTCTTCAAACGGCTGCATGCGCCGACCAAGGCCAGCACGCTGGGCGTGGGCTGTGTGCTGCTGGGCTCGGTGGGGTATCACCTGTTCCTGGGCGTGGACCCGCAACCGCGCGAGCTGCTGATCACCGTGTTTCTGTTCATCACCGCGCCGATCAGCGCGCACATGATGGCCAAGGCTGCGTTGTCGTTGATGATGGAAGACCGCCCGGAAGTACCCAATCACGGCGATATGGAAAAAGAAGGCCTGCCAACGCCGGCCACCGAAGGTGATGTCGGCGGGAACGCAGAGACCGCCAAGCAACATGAGCGGCCTGCATCTAAGCGGTGATCTCGCGCGGCACCGGTGACGCGAGTGCGCGATTTTGCTCAGTACGCAATACGCAATCTGACGGTGACGCTGCGGCACCCGCGATAGATGCAACGCTACTTCAGGGGTTGCGATACAGCGTCTGTGCGGAGCGCAGAAAACCCTGCGTTGAGTGTGTGTTGATAGCGCTCCGGTAAACCTCGACCACGATCCCCTTTACATCGTTCATCCGCGGCGCCCGTCGGCGGTTGAACCAGCAGGGCACGGCCGATCCATGGTCAGTAGCGCTGCTGGCGCCAGCAGCACCCATCTACCCCAGCGTGATATTCCGCCGTGGCTGCAGCGGCTGCATCTGCAGCGACACGCACACACCGGCATACGATGTGGCGCGCAGCTCAGCCGCAGCCTTCCACATAATCGACTTGCGGTGCCTGCCCAACCCGCCAGCTGCTGACCGTGCCGCCGGCATCGGTCTCGAAGACCAGCGCAGACTGCCTCGCAGCATCGGCATGGCGCAGCGTCTGCGCACCGGGCAGGTATTTGTGCGGCTGTGCGTCCAAGCCCTCGGGATACAGCGCGCGCAGCTGCGCCACCGTCATGCCGACCTTGCCGCCGCCGGGCGCGATTTCCTTCGGCTCGTTGGTCTGGTAACGCACCAGGTGATCGCCTTCGAACATGAAACCGAATCGACGCGCGTCATCGGCCCACTGCGGGCGCAGCACGTAACAGCCGCCGTCGCTGGCGGTGTCGCCACGCAATTCGCCACCCCAGGCCTTGCGCGCCTGTACGGCATCCATGCCCAACCACAGGTCGCCGTAGCCATCCATCCGCGCTAGCGTGGTGGGCTGCTGACGCAGATGCGGGGGAAACGTGCCGGGCGGGGCGGTTGCCGGCGGCACTGCGTCTGCGGGCTGATCGTTGGCAGACGCGACCGGTGCATGCGCGGTATCGGCCGGCGCTTGCGCAGCCGGCACATCGTCGCCGCGATGACAGCCGGCCACCACCAGCACCACACCTATCCAACCAAGCAGTCTGCGTGTCATCGATGCGCTCCAGTAGGCCTTGTCCCAGCCTACACAGCCGGCATCGCGGCGATGTGCAGGCCGCAGCTACCTGCCGTCGCGGTGATGTCATCGGCGCTTCATTGGCAGCGGTCACGCTGTCGGCTTCGCAGGACTGCCGCCATGACCCCACGCAAGACCGAGCTCGCCCTGACCGCGCTGCAATCGCACCGCAGCCCACTGACGTTACTGCAGCGCCGTGCGTTGATCCTGGCCGATGGGCAGCGCGATCTGACGTCACTGGCACTGTTGCTAGGCGACAACGGAGCCGTATTGGTGCAGACGCTGTGCACACTGGGATACCTGACCGACGCTGAAGATGCGCCAGCCAGTGCATCGCGTATGACTGCTCCCATGCGGGCGGTGGCACCGCTTTCTGCAGCGCCCGCGACTGTCCACGCGCCGCCAGTCACTACGCCCACCGAAGAAGACCTGCAACGCCTGCGCCGTCGGGCTGCCACCAACGCGCGCCTGTACCTGCTCGACATCCTGCAGTTGCAGCGCAACCCGGTGGCGGTGGTATTGCACCGGCAGTTGCAGGCCGCACGCGCGGAACCGGAGATCGGCATCGCCATCAATACGGCGCTGCGTGAACTTCCGCAATTCACCTCGGCTTCGTATACGCAACGCGTGCGCGCCCGGATCGAAGAGCTACTGCCGGATGCGTTGCAGGCTGCGTGATGCCGGCCGGCACGCGGATGCGATTTTGGAGCGCAGCACGCGAATGTCGGCGATGAACTCCAAGCACTCGGTCATTTCCTGGCGATCGCCGAGACCAACGCTGCCTGCTATTGTCGCAGTCCGTCGCAGTCCGTCGCAGCGGCGATGCCAAGCCAATGGCCAAGAGCACGCCAGCACCTGCGTTGCGCTGAATGCACGTGAGCGTGCAATGGGTGCCGGTGAGGCGACGGCACGGCAGTGCCCGCGTTGGAAACGTCGGCCCCGATTGCACGCTATTGCCGGCGGCGCAAACCGATTTGATCGGCGCGCGTGGAGCAGTCAAGAAACCGTAGCGAGCAGTCGTCAGGTGCGTGTGGGCTGCGCACTCAAAACCGGATCGCACGAGGGAATGTGCCGCACCGAGCACCGGCCGCGCCCGCCTGGCGGTGAGCGCAGCCGTTTTGCTAGCCGCGCTTAGTCCACCGAGCCAGATGTCGGTGCCTTGAACCCTGCACGCAAGCCGGACCAGCATTGCTGGTAGTCGCCTTGTCGATGGGAGGCCTGTAGCGCCTGCTGGGTAGGGCGTAATACCGCGCGGGTTTCGAACATGAAGGCCATGGTCTCGGCGATGACGTCCGGGCGCGACAGATCCGCCTGCGAGGCCTTGTCGAAGGTTGCCGCATCCGGGCCGTGCCCGCTCATGCAGTTGTGCAGCGACGCGCCGCCGGGTGCGAAGCCCTCGGCCTTGGCGTCGTACACGCCATGCACCAATCCCATGAACTCGCTGGCCACATTGCGGTGGAACCACGGTGGGCGGAAGGTGTGCTGCGCCACCAGCCAGCGCGGCGGGAAGATCGCAAAATCCATGTTGGCCGTGCCGTGCGTGTCGCTGGGCGAGGTCAGCACGGTGAAGATGCTGGGGTCGGGGTGATCGAAACTGATCGAGCCGATGGTGTTGAAGCGGCGCAGATCGTAGCGATACGGCGCGTAATTGCCGTGCCAGGCCACCACATCCAAGGGCGAATGCCCGATGTCCGCACGCCATAGATGGCCCTGAAATTTAGCCACCAGCTCGAACGCGCCTTCGCGCTGCTCGAAGGCGGCGTGCGGGGTCTGGAAGTCGCGCGGATTGGCCAGGCCGTTCGCACCGATCGGGCCCAGGTCGGGCAGGCGCAACAAGCCACCGAAGTTTTCGCAGACATAGCCGCGCGCGGTGTCGTCGCGCAGCTCGACACGGAAGCGCACGCCGCGCGGAATCACGCCAATCTGCTGTGGCTCCAGCTCCAGCACGCCAAGCTCGGTGTGCACCCGTAGCCGGCCCAGCTGCGGCACCAGCAACAACTCGCCATCGGCGTTATAGAAAAAGCGATCGTGCATGGAGGCGTTGGCCGCATACAGGTGCACGGCCACCCCGGTCATCGCCTCGGGGCCGCCATTGCCGGCCATGGTGTAGAGGCCATCGATGAAATCTGTGGGCGCGGTCGGCAGCGGCAACGGACTCCAGCGTAGTTGATCCGGCGGCACCGGCCCGCTGCCGAACGCGTTGTGGAGCTGCGACTGCTCGATCAGGGAGAAGCTGCCATGCACGGCCGCCGGGCGAATGCGGTACAGCCAACTGCGCCGGTTCTCGCCGCGCGGTGCGGTGAACGCGGTGCCCGACAACTGCTCGGCATACAGCCCGTGCGCCACGCGCTGCGGCGAGTTCTGCCCGACCGGCAGGCTGCCCGGCACCGCTTCGGTAGCGAACTCGTTGCCGAAGCCGGTCATGTAATGCTGCTGGTTGTGCATGGTGGCGCGTCCGGATGTTGCCCCTCCTCCTCGACCGCAGAAGGCTGGGCTTGGGGTGAATCAAGCCCCTCTCCCGTCGGGAGAGGGGTTGGGGTGAGGGTACGGTGTAGCGGCCATCTTGAAGATCGCCTCGACCACCGCATCCAGCGAAAGCAACACATCGTTGTTCCAGAAGCGCAGCACTGTCCATCCCTTGGACTGCAACCACCGCGTCCTTGCCTGATCGCTGAATGCTGGGTGCTGCGATCCATCCAGTTCAACAATCAACATTAGTTCGATGCAACAAAAATCTGCGATGTAAGGCGGAATCGGATGCTGACGCCTGAATTTGCAACCTTGTAGCTGATTGCTGCGGAGACAGCGCCAAAGCGCATGCTCTGCTTCTGTCATCCCTGCCCGTAACGCACGCGCGTTGGTGAGCGCAACGGTGGGTAATGGCGGTTTGATTTTCATCGCTCCACCGTACTCTTACCCCAACCCCTCTCCCGCAGGGAGAGGGGCTTTAACCACGCGCGTCTTCGTTGCCCTGTGTTGTCAGAAAAACACCTTGCCTGGGCGTACTCGATTGCGGCCACTTGCCTAACGCTTCGTCTCATAAGCACCGGAACTACATTCGACCTGACGGACAGACAGGCGCGACACCGCAACAATCAGCACCACTTCAAACCCGCGCCGACGCAGCTAATGGCACCGACCACAAATCTCGAACGGCGAATCACCAATCCCCGCCCTCAAAGCACCCCGCGCTTGATCTGGTCGCGCTCGATGCTCTCGAACAGCGCCTGGAAATTGCCTTCGCCAAAGCCTTCATTGCCCTTGCGCTGGATGATCTCGAAGAAGATCGGGCCGATGCTGTTGGTGGTGAAGATCTGCAGCAATTTGCGCTGCTTGGTGTCCACGTCCGCATCGATCAGGATCTTGTTGCGGCGCAGACGCGCGACGTCTTCGCCGTGATCGGGGATGCGCAGGTCCACCACGTCGAAATAGGTGTCCGGCGTATCCAGAAAGCTCACGCCGGCGGCGCGCATCTTTTCCACGCTGGCGTAGATGTCGTCGGTGAAGCAGGCGATGTGCTGGATGCCTTCGCCCTGATAGGCGTCCAGATATTCGTTGATCTGGCTCTTGGGGTCGGACGATTCGTTGAGCGGAATGCGCACGATGCCATCGGGCGCGGTCATCGCTTTGGACACCAGGCCGGTCTTGGCGCCCTTGATGTCGAAGTAGCGGATTTCGCGGAAGTTGAACAAGCGTTCGTAGTAATCCGACCAACGCTGCATGTTGCCGAAATACAGGTTGTGGGTGAGGTGGTCGATGAAGGTCAGGCCGAAGCCGGCCGGGTGTTGGTCGGCGCCTTCGATGGGCTCGAAGTCGGCGTCGTAGATGCTGCCGGCATCGCCATAGCGGTCCACCAGATACAGCATGCAATCGCCGATGCCCTTGACCACCGGTGCCGGCACCGCGCGCGTCTGGGGCTTGTTCTGCACCGCTTCGCCGCCGTTGCCCAGCACCGTCTGCAGCACGGTGTCGGCCGGGGTGCGGAAGCGGATGGCAAAGCCGCAGGCGCAGGGGCCGTGGGCGGCCGCAAAATCGGCGGCAAACGCGTCGGGGTCTTCGTTGAGCAGGAAATTGACCCCGCCCTGGCGATAGACGGTAATGGCGCGGCTACGGTGGCGCAGCACCGCGCTGAAGCCCATCTTGCGAAAATACTCGTGCAGTTGTGCGGCCTGGCCGGCGGGTGCGGCGAATTCGACGAATTCGAACCCGTCGATTCCCATCGGATTGTCGAAGGTGGTGACCTGCATCCCCGGATCGGGGCGGGCTACAGTGGTGTTCGGTTGTGCGCTCATCGTCGTTTCTCCACGCTAGGCGGCCCGCGGGGCTATGCGGGGTGGCAGAAGACCCGCGAGAATGCGCAGGCCACCCCTCGTTTGTAGTTGCAAATGAAACCAAAATCAAGACACAGTGCAACATGAGCGATCACGACATCTCCAACCCGCCGCAACATCCCGTGCTGCTCAACCTTGAGCAGTTCCTGCCGTATCGCCTCAGCGTGCTGTCCAACCGCATCAGCGCCAACATCGCCAAGGTCTACGGCGACCGCTACGGCATGGCCATTCCCGAGTGGCGGGTGATCACCATCCTGGCGCTGTATCCGGGCTCGTCGGCCAGCGAGGTCTCCGACCGCACCGCGATGGACAAAGTTGCCGTGAGTCGCGCGGTGGCGCGGCTGCTGGAACGGGGCTTCATCCGCCGCGAGACCCACGGCGACGACCGCCGCCGCTCGATGCTGGCGCTGTCGCCGGCCGGGCGCCAGGTGTACGAAACCGTCGCACCGCTGGTCAACGAAATGGAACAACGGCTGATGTCGGTGTTCAGTGATGAAGAACAGCAAACGCTGGAACGGCTGATCGACCGGCTGGCCAAGGATGGGCTACCGCGCATGGCCGGCAAGGACTGAGCTTCGCTTTGCAGGACGGCAGCTGGCGTTCGTGCAGCGCTGCGTTGATCGGGTTGGGCGCGGGTACGCCGCGCTGCAAGGCACGCGGCTGACGCCGACGTCGCCGAGTGTGTTGCGCGATCGCTGCGGGCACTGCGTTATTGCAGGCGGCGATGCCCAACCCGCTCGCGTCAGCGGGCATCGCATGCAAAGGTCCATGCACATCTGCGTGGTCTTCGGACACCGCGCCTGGACAGATATCCACAAAAAACCCCGCAGCAGTGCGGGGTTTTTGTATGACGCATTCGCAGGAGATCAGGCTTCCGGCGGCGCCCACTGCTTGAGGAAGTCGAACAGCTTCTTGCGATCGAAGCCCTCGCCCTTGCGCAGCTCCGGGCTGGTCTGCGTGGTCAGCAGCTTGCCGTCGTTGTCCAACACCAACAGCGACGGGTAGTCGTTGAGTTGAGCAAACTGCGACAGGAACGCGGCGTTTTCGTTGGCCGCATCGCGATTGACCTTGACCACCACAAAATGCGCATCGCGGAAGCTGCGCAGCTCTGCATCGCCGCCCATCAGCTCGTCCAGCGTCTTGCACGGCTCGCAGGCGGCGTTGCCCACGTTGAGTACGATGCGCTTGCCGCCGCGCTTGGCCTCGACCTTGGCCGTTTCCAGATCGGCAGCCGGATCGCGCGACGGGTCGTACTGCGCATTGAGCGCGGCCGCCGCCGCGATGTCGGCTGCGGTGGGCGTATTGCCCGAGGACACCGGCTGGCTGGGGTCGGCACTGGGTGGCTTCTGCATCGACGTATCCAGCGGCCGTGGCGCCTCCTGTTGCTCGGCGTGCTGCCCGCAGGCACTCAACAGACCGGCCAGCAGCAGGCCACAGACAATGGGTTTGATCGGCATCGCTTTTCTCCTCACTTCACACCATGCATCAGCTTGTTGACCAATGGGGCAATCAGCAGCAGCAACACCCCCGCAGCGATCAACGACCAGAAGCCAAAAGTGTAGCCCTTCAATGCAGACGCGACGGTCATGCCGGTCTCGCCGCTTACCGCGGAAGCGAAGATTCCGGAGAGATTGTTACCAATCGCGGCCGACAGGAACCAGCCTCCCATGGCCAAACCGACCACTTTGGCCGGCGCCAGCTTGGTTGTCATCGACAAGCCGATCGGAGACAAGCACAGCTCGCCGACGGTCTGGATGACATAGACCATGAACAACGTCCAGAAGGGAATCTTGCCGGCATCGTCGACCAGGGCCGACAAGGCGTACATCAGCAGTGCAAAGGCCAGACCGTTGAAGATCAGACCCAAGCCGAACTTGCGCGGGATTGACGGGTTGGCCGATTTCAGCGCGACCCACAGCCACACGAACACCGGGCCAAGCACCAGAATTGCCAACGTATTGACCGATTGGAACCAACCCACCGGGAACATCCAGCCGCCCAGGTCGCGCTCGACGATGTTCTGGGCAAGGAAATTGAACGAACTGCCCGCCTGCTCGAAGAACATGAAGAACATCACGTTGAACACAAAGACGATCAGCATGGCGACAGCGCGATCGCGTTGTACCTTGCCTTCACGGATGCCTTCGAACAGGATCAGTCCGCACAGGGCAAGGAACAGAATGGTCAGGATCCAACCAAGGATGCTGGCATCGATCAGCAGCAGCCCGTAGGCGACCGGAATGGCAACAATCGTGCCCACCAGGACCGCCAGCGTTCGGCCCATGCCTTCTCCGCCAACCGGCGGCAAACCGACCGGTCCGAGTTGGCGACGCCCCATCCAGAACCAGACCAGACTGATCAACATGCCCACGCCGGAGGCGATGAACACGTACTTGTAAGCCGGCATCGCTTCAGTGCCGAACAGCTTGTCGGCAAGCAGGCCGGTCAGGATCGGCGCAACGAAGCCGCCCGCATTGATGCCCATGTAGAAAATCGTGAATCCCGAATCCCGGCGTGGGTCATTGAGCGGATACAGCTTACCGACCATGGTCGAGACATTCGGCTTGAACAGGCCGTTGCCGGCGATGATGGTCGCCAGGCCGATCTTGAACACCTGGTCGTTCGGCACCGCGATCAGGAACAGACCGACCGACATGACGACTGCACCGATCAACAGTGAGCGTTGGTAGCCGATCAATCGATCCGCGACGAAGCCCCCAAACAGTGCCGAGGCGTAGACCAGCGCCAGATAGGCGCCGTAGAGCCGGTTGGCCGGCGCCTCGCCGACACCAGACCCGTTGTAGAACTCGGCCACGATATAGAGCGTCAGCGCCCAGCGAATGCCGTAGAACGCAAAGCGTTCCCAGAACTCGGTCATGAACAGCATCCACAGCGGCCGGGGGTGGCCAAGCAGTGTGGGGAACTCGGGAGGCGCAGGCGGCTGCGGCGGGGTGGAAGCGGATGTCGGCGCAGTTGCGTCAACGCTCATGTGGTGTCCCTTGCGTATTCAGTAATGGCTGGGTGCCCCAGGGCGGAACCCTGGGCGACGCGCGAGGATCACTTAGACGTCATGTACGCGTCAAATTCGCCGGAGTCGGCGACCTGATGGCGGTGGGCGGGACGTGCGGGACTCGGCCTTGGCGACCTGCTCGGCGTTTCGCCTTGATCAGCCCTTGGCAGCGTCCGTATCACCCTGCGGCGCCCGGCTTTGCACACCCACCGAGGTGCGGACGTCGAACAGTTCCGGGAAGAACGTCAGCGCCAGCGCCTGCTGTAAAAATCCCACGCCGCTGGAGCCGCCGGTGCCGCGCTTGAAGCCGATCACCCGCATCACGGTGCGCATGTGGCGAAAGCGCCAGAGCTGGAATTGGGTTTCCACATCCACCAGGTCCTCGCACAGCGCGTATTCGCGCCAGTAGCGGTCGGTGTTTTCGTAGATGCGCTCGAACACCGGGCGCAGGGCGTCGTCGGCAACATGCGCGGCGGTCCAGTCGCGGGCTTGATACTGCTGCGGGATCGCATGGCCGAAGCGAGCCAGGTAACGCAGGAATTCTTCGTACAGGCTGGGCGCTTCGAGCACCTCGCGCAGGCGCTCCTGGCCCTGTCGGTCATAAGCGAACACCTGCAGCATCTGCGGGTTTTTGTTGCCCAGCAGAAACTCGATATAGCGGTATTGCAGCGACTGGAACCCCGACGAGGGGCCGAGCACATCGCGAAAACCCATGTACTCGCTGGGGGTCAGCGTCTCCAGCACCGACCATTGCTCGGTGAGCTGGCGCAACACCTGCTTGCTGCGCGCCAGCACCTTGCGGCACTGCCAGACCTCGTTGCGTTGCAGGTGCACGATCGCCGCACGCAACTCGTGCGCCAGCAGCTTCAGCCAGAGCTCGGAGGTCTGGTGCTGAATGATGAACAGCATCTCGTCGTGGTGCGCCGGCTCGGACAGCGGCTGCTGCGCGGACAACAGCTGATCCAGCCGCAGATAGCCGCCGTAGGTCAGCCGCCCCTCCAGGTCGGTGTGGATGCCGGGTTCCAGGTCACGCAGGTTCTTGTCGACGGGCATGGCAGTGCAGATGGATCGGGCCGGTCAGGGTAGCTCAGCGGCGGGGATTGGGTTTGGCGGTTTGCGGTTGAGTCATGCCGCGCAGACCCGGCGACTCATCGAGCGCCACACGTCCAGGCGTGCTCGACGCCGGGACTTATTTCGCTTCTGAACCACCCGGCCAGCCGCCAGTGCAGTCTCAGCCAGTGCACCGCTGTCACAGTATCGTCAACCAAGGTCTGCAAATTCATGCAGAATCGAACGGCGCTGCCGGCCAGGGACGTGGCCGGACCAGGGGAGCGTTTCACGTCTCAAGGATCAGGGGACTCTCATCTCATGCATGTGTTGCAGTGTCGTGCAGCCGTATTTCTCTGTGCGCTGGCCGTTGCCGGCCACGCCAATGCCCAGGTCGTCATCAGCCAGGTCTATGGCGGTGGCGGCAATAGCGGCGCCACCCTCCGCAGCGATTTCATCGAGCTGCACAACATCGGCAGTACCGCGGTCAGCCTCGACGGCTGGTCGGTGCAGTACGCCTCGGCCGCCGGCAGCAGCTGGCAGGCCACCCCGTTGGCAGGCAGCGTGCCGGCCGGCGGGTATTACCTGGTCAAGCAGGCCGATGGCAGCGGCGGCAGCGTTGCGCTGCCCACGCCCGATGCCACCGGCACCCTGGCCCTGAGCGGTACCGCCGGCAAGGTGGCGCTGAGCACCACCGCGTCCGCACTGAGCGGCGCCTGCCCCACCGGCAACGCCGATCTGGTCGGCTATGGCAGCAATGCCAGCTGCGCCGAAGGCAATGCGCCCACGCCGGCCCCCAGTAACACGCTGGCGGTGCTGCGCGGTGGCGATGGCTGCAGCGATACCGACAACAACGCGGCCGATTTCGCCACCGGCGCACCCATGCCGCGCAATAGCGCCAGCGCTGCGCGCCTATGCAGCGGCGGCGGCCAGCCGATCGCCACGTTGGACGATGTCAGCCAGGCCGAAGGCAATAGCGGCAGCCGCAGCGTCGTGTTCACGCTGAGCCTGAGCCAGCCGGCCGGTGCCGGCGGGGTGAGCTTCACCGCCGCCACGCGCGATGGCACGGCCACCGCCGGCAGCGACTACATCGGCCTGCCCGCGACCACCGTGCGCATTGCCGCAGGCGACCGCACCGCCACCATTTCGGTGGATGTGCTCGGCGACACCCTCTCCGAGCCGGACGAGCGTTTCAGCCTGCAGATCAGCGGCCTCACAGGCGCGCTGCCGGCCACGCTCAGTGCCACCGGCACCATCGTCAACGACGACTTCAATCTGTTGCCAATCCACAGCATCCAGGGCAAGGGCGCACGCTCGCCGCTGGACGGCCAGGTGGTGGCCACCTCCGGCATAGTGACCGCACGCCGCAGCGCCGGCTTCTTCCTGCAGGCCCCGGATACCGAGGGCGACGGCGACCCGGCCACCTCCGAAGGCGTCTACGTCTACACCGGCAGCGCCCCGCCGGAAGCGGCCGCCATCGGCAACCGGGTGCGCGTGCAGGGCACGGTGATCGAATACGTGCCCACCGCCGACCCGACCCAGCCGCCACTGACCGAAATCGGCGGCAGCGTCACCGTGCTGGCCGATTCCACCGGCAACCCGCTGCCGTCGCCGGTGCTGTTGCGCCCGGACTTCCCCAGCCCCACCGGCGCCTTCGATCAGCTCGAAGCGCTGGAAGGCATGCGCGTCGCCGCGCCCAGCCTCACCGTCAATGCGCCCACCGGCGGCAGCGTCAACGAGACCAACGCCACGGCCACCAGCAATGGCGTGTTCCATGCGGTGGTCACCGGCGTGCCGCGCGCCTTCCGCGAACCCGGCGTGCAGTTGCCCGACCCGCTGCCGGCCGCCGCGCCTGTCGGCGTGCCGCGCTGGAACACCAACCCGGAAGTGATCGCCGTCGGCAGTGCCGGCGTCGGCGCCGAGCGGCTGGATCTGGCCGCTGGTTGCCAGGTGCTCAATGTGGTCGGCCCGCTGGATTACAGCTTCCGCCGCTACACGCTGTACCCGGAACGCACCCCGCAGGTGTATTGCAACGATGCGGATAAACCGCGTCCGGCACCGATGCCGCAGGCCGACGATGTGTCCGTGGCCACCTACAACATGGAACGTTTCTTCGACGACCAGAACGACCCGGCCATCGGCGAACCGGTGCTCACCCCGGCCGCGTTCCAGGGCCGCCTCAACAAGGCTTCGCTGGCGATCCGCCGTTATCTGCATCTGCCCGACATCCTGGGTACGGTGGAAGTGGAAAACCTCAGCGTGTTGCAGGCATTGGCTGCACGCATCAATGCCGATACGGCAGGCTCCGGCCAACCGAATCCGCAATACGTGGCCTACCTGCAGGAAGGCAACGACGTCGGCGGCATCGACGTCGGCTTCCTGGTCAAGACCGCCGACGTTGCCGCCGGCGTGCCGCGCGTGGAAGTGCTTTCCATCGCGCAGGAAGGCAAGACCACCACCTGGACCGAGCCGGCGGGCGCTGTCAGCCTGCTCAACGACCGCCCGCCGCTGGTGCTCACGGCCAATGTGCATCAGGCCGACGGCCGCGTGCTGCCGCTGTCCGCCATCGTGGTGCATCAGCGCTCGCTCAACGGCGCCGAGACCGACGACGCAGCCGGTACCCGCATCCGCGCCAAGCGCCAGGCCCAGGCCGAGTATCTGGCGCGCCTGCTGCAGACGCGTCAGCAACTTAATCCGGCGGAAAACGTGCTGGTAATGGGCGACTTCAACGCCTTCGAGTTCAACGACGGCTATGTGGATGCGATGGGCACCGTCACCGGCAAACCGGCGCCGGATGTGCAGACCGTGGTCGGCGGCGATGGCGTGGATCTGGTCGACCCGGACTACACCGATCTGACCTGGTTCAACACGCCCGACCAGAGCTACTCGTACGCCTTCGATGGCAACGTGCAGTCGCTGGATCACATCCTGGCCAACGCGGCGCTGATGCGCGCACCCAACATCGCCTCGCTGTCGGTGGGCCATGCCCGCATCAATGCCGATTTCCCCGGCACCGCGCGCAACGATGCCAACACGCCCACCCGTCTTTCGGATCACGATCCCACCGTGGTGCTGTTGCGCATGACCAAGCAGGTGAACGCGGACTTGCGAGTGGCTGTCACCGCCGCGCGCGACCAGGTGGTCGAAGGCGAGCGCATCGACTACACCGTCGATGTCGAGAACCGTGGACCGGATCGTGCCCCGTTCACCGCGCTGGCATTGGTGTTCGACCTGCCGGCACGAGCGCGTCTCACTGCCCCGACGGGCTGGGTCTGCCAGAACCAGACCAACGCCACGCAGACCACGTTCACCTGCAATATCCCCCTGCTTGCGGCGGGATCTGCGCAGAGCTTTGCAGTGCAGCTGGATGCCAGCCCGGACCTGGCCGGACGCACCCTCACCCTGGCCGCCTCGGTGGCCTCGCAATCGCCCGACCCGCAGCCGGACAACAACACCGACACCGCGGCCGTCGTGGTGCAGGCACGGCCGCAGCCGCGTAGCGACCTGGCGGTGCGGTTCGATGGCCCGGCCAGTCTGCCGACCACCGCGTTCAACGCCAGCTACCGCGTGCTGCTGGACAACGTCGGTGCCGCGCCGGCGCAGCGTCCCGGCCTGGTGATCGAAGGCAATACGGTGTCTGCGTTGTCGCAGCTGGTGCCGCCGCAGGGCTGGCGCTGCGACAAACAGGTGCAGTCGCTGCGCAGTGCCCGCTTCGTGTGCAGCAGTGCGGCAGTGGTGCTGCCGGGCGCGCAGCTGGCCTTCCAGCTGACCGTGGCGGCCAAGCCGATCCCGGTCGACGGTGCCATCCGCGTGCAGGCAAGTGCCACGTCGGCATCGCCGGATGCCAACCCGGCCAACGATTCGGCGCTGATCGTCACCCCGATCGGCGGAGGCGCCGGCCGCCGCTAATTGCAGTGCACCACGTCGCAGTTTCTTACTGCGACAAAGGGCGCGGCCTGGTCCGCGCCCTTTTTTTTGTGCATGCCAGCATCATTATGTGTTGCGGTGCAGGACAGCGTTTTGCTTCGCCGTCCTTAACATGGCAACTCATATCATTTGAAACTTCTTGATGAAGGTGTCGCCGCAATGAGCGTAGCCGCGCAGTTCCAGATCGACTATCTGCAATACATGGACGCGGACGGCAACTTCGTCCGCGACGACCTGCCGGCCGACGCCGCCAATCCGCAAACCCTGCTCGCCCTGTTCAAGCGCATGCTGTTCGTGCGCACCTTCGACAGCAAGTCGGTGGCCCTGCAGCGCACCGGCAAGCTCGGCACCTACGCTGCCAGCCTGGGCCACGAAGCCACGCATGTGGGCATCGGTGCCTCGATGCGCAGCGGCGACGTGTTTGCGCCCAGCTACCGCGAGTACGGCACCATGTTCGAGCGCGGCGTACGTCCGCGCGATGTACTGCTGTACTGGGGCGGTGACGAGCGCGGCAGCGATTATCCGCGCGATGCCGATGCGGCCATCGACTTCCCGATCTGCGTGCCGATTTCCACCCAGTGCCTGCACGCGGCCGGTTCCGCGCTGTCGTTCAAACTGCAGAACAAGCCGCAGGTGGCGGTGGCCTGCTGCGGCGATGGCGGCAGCTCCAAGACCGACTTCTATGCCGCGCTCAATTCGGCCGGCGCCTACAAGCTGCCGCTGATCCTGTGCGTGATCAACAACGGCTGGGCGATCTCGGTGCCGCGTTCGGCGCAGACCGGTGCGCAGACGCTGGCGCAAAAGGGGCTGGCCGGCGGCCTGCATTGCCTGCAGGTGGACGGCAACGATCTGATCGCGGTGCTCGAAGCGATGCGTCAGGCGCGCGTGCGTGCGCTGGCCGGCGAAGGCGGCACGGTGATCGAGTTCATGACCTATCGCCTCACCGACCACACCACCGCCGACGATGCGCGCCGCTATCGCGGCGAAGACGAGGTCAAACAGGCCTGGACGCGCGAACCGCTGCTGCGTCTGCGGACCTATCTCACCGCGCAAGGTCTGTGGGACCAGGCGCAGGAAGACGCGTGGAAGACCGAATGCGGCGCGCGTATCGACGAAGAGGTCAACGCCTATCTCAATACCCCGGTGCAGCCGGTGGAGGCCATGTTCGATTACCTCTATGGCGACCCGCCGGCGCAGTTGCTGGCGCAGCGTGCCGAAGTGATGGCCCTGGAGGCGCGTCATGGATGAGCTCAAGCAGGTACACGCGGAAACCTCGCACCACGCCAGTGCCCCCTACAACGCCGCAGCCACGCGCGGAGACAGTGCCATGAGTTCACCCATCACCTTGATCGAAGCCATCACCCAGGCGCTGGCCTGGGAGCTGGAGCACGACCCCGCAGTGCTGGTGCTGGGCGAGGACGTGGGCGTCAACGGCGGCGTGTTCCGCGCCACTGCCGGCCTGCAGCAGCGCTTCGGCAGCGAGCGCGTGCTCGATACCCCGCTGGATGAAACCACCATCGCCGGCCTCAGCGTCGGCCTGGCCGCACAAGGCATGAAGCCGGTGGCCGAAGCGCAGTTCGACGGCTTCGTGTATCCCATGGTCGATCACCTGATCTGCCACGCCGCACGCCTGCGCAACCGTACCCGTGGCCGCCTGCATTGCCCGATGGTGCTGCGCGTGCCGTGGGGCGGCGGCATCCGCGCACCGGAACATCACAGCGAAGCCAACGAAGCCATCTTCACCAACGTGCCCGGTTTGCGCGTGGTGCTGCCGTCCTCGCCGCAGCGCGCGTACGGCCTGTTGCTGGCCGCGATCCGCGACCCGGATCCGGTGATCTACATGGAGCCCAAGCGCATCTATCGGCAATACAAGGAAGTGGTCGCCAACGATGGCGAAGCATTGCCGCTGGATGTGTGCTTCGTGCTGCGCGACGGCACCGACGTCACCCTGGTCACCTGGGGCGCGCAGGTCAAAGAAGCGCTGGAAGCGGCCGACAAACTCGCTGGCGAAGGCATCAGCGCCGAAGTCATCGACGTGGCCACGCTGCGCCCGCTGGACTTCGACACCATTGCCGAATCGGTGGCCAAGACCGGCCGCTGCGTGATCGTGCAGGAGGCACCGCGCACCGCCGGCTTCGGTGCCGAGATCGCCGCCCAGCTCGCCGAAAAATCGATGTACGACCTGCTCGCGCCGGTCGAACGCGTCACCGGTTACGACACGCATATCCCGCTGTTCCGGCTGGAAATGAAGTATCTGCCGAGCGTGGAGCGGATCGTCACGGCAGCGCGCCGTGCGGTGGCTGCGGGCTGACATGCGCGCCCGTCTGCTTTGCGCACATCGCGCCGCCTACGCCAACCCGGTCCGCTTTGAGGCGGGCCGGCAGGTGAGCGTGGGCGTACGCGATGAAGAATGGCCAGCGTTTGCCTGGGTCACCACCGACGACGGCCGCGCCGGCTGGGCGCCGCTGGCCTGGCTGCGTCCGCTCGGTGACGGCCTGGCCGAAGCCCTGCGCGATTACGACGCGCGCGAACTCGATGCCCGTCAGGGCGAGGACGTGTTGCTGCACTACGAACACGGTGGTTGGTGGTGGTCCGAGCGTGCCGATGGCGCGCAGGGCTGGCTGCCGGCGGCCGACCTGGAACTCCTCGACGACACCACGCCGCAGCTGTCTGCGGTGCAAGAGAATCTGCCATGAGCGAAGCGAAGAATTTTCATCTGCCCGATCTGGGCGAAGGCCTGCCCGATGCCACCATCGTCGAGTGGTTCGTCAAGGAGGGCGACACGGTGCGCCTGGACGACCCGTTGGTGTCGATGGAAACCGCCAAGGCGGTGGTCGAGGTGCCGTCGCCGTTTTCCGGCACCGTGGTCAAGCTGGCCGGTGCGGCCGGCGATGTGATCGTGACCGGCTCCATGCTGGCGCAGTTCGCACTGGATGCCTCGCAGCCACAACGCGCCGATGGCCAGGATACCGGTCATGGGCATGGTCACGGCGGCAGCGCGCAGGCGGCCACGCAGAGCACCGGACAGAGCGCGGCGGGCCCAACCGAACGCGTGGTCGCCTCCGACAACGGTGGCGAAATCGCTGATGCCGACGCACATGCAGCTTCCGATGCGGCAGGCGAGCGCGATGACGCCGGCACCGTGGTCGGTGCGATGCAGAGCTCCAACACCGTGCAAAGCGAACAGGCTATTGCGGTCGGCGGCGTCCGCGCCATGCCGGTGGTGCGCGCGCTCGCGCGCAAGCTGCGCGTGGATCTGACGCAGGTGCGTGCCACCGGCCCGGACGGCACGGTGACGCTGGCCGACGTGAAGCAGGCTGCCGCCGCAGGGACCGCGCAGCCCTCACCCGGCGCGCAGGGCGTGCCGACCTCTCCCGCCAGCGGGAGAGGGGGTTCGTTCGCCAGTGGTCCGTTCGCTGAAGGTGGCAGAGCCAATGGGATCGCTGCCGACGGCAGCGATCGACCGGCAACGGCGACCCTTCTGCCGTCTGCAGGAGAAGGTGCCCGCAGGGCGGATGAGGGCCAGCACCGCTCCGCACTCTCCACCAGCGGCAAACCCATGCGCACCCAGCCGCCAGGCGTCGTCGCCAAGGGCCAGCCCGAACAGCTCAAAGGCGTGCGGCGCAACATGGCGCGCGTGATGGCCGATGCGCACAGCAAGGTGGTGCCGACCACCCTCAACGACGACGCCGACATCCACGCCTGGCAACCCGGCAACGATGTCACCGTGCGGCTGGTGCGCGCCATCGTGCGTGCCTGCCAGGCCGTGCCGGCGCTCAACGCCTGGTTCGACGGCGATGCGCTTAGCCGCACCCTGCACAACCAGGTCGATATCGGTATTGCGGTGGATACCGAAGAAGGCCTGTTCGTGCCGGCGCTGCGCAATGCCGACATGCTGGATGCGTACGGCATCCGCGAGGGCGTGAATCGGCTGCGCCAGCAGGTGGAAACCCGCAGCATCGCTGCCTCCGAATTGAGCGGCTACACCATCTCGCTGTCCAACTTCGGCATGTTCGCCGGCCGCTACGCCACCCCGGTGGTGGTGCCGCCGTGCGTGGCCATCGTCGCTGCCGGGCGCGCGCGCTACCAGCTCACCCCAGTGATGGGCGGGGTGGAAACGCACAAGGTGATGCCGCTGTCGCTGACCTTCGATCACCGCGCCGCCACCGGCGGTGAAGCCGCACGCTTCCTGCGCGCCATGCTGGACGATCTGGCACTGGCGCAGTAATCGCCCTGGCCCATCCACCGGCGGCGTTGCGCCTGCAGCGCTGCCGGTGATGCGAAAGCCGCCGTGGGCACGCACTGGCTGCACGGTACGCAACGCCGCCCGAGATGGGCGGCTTTTTTGTGGGTCTGCAGGTGGACTGACGCCATGATTTTGGGGCCATGTCCGCATCGACGTGACGAGGGCTACATGCAACGCGATTTTGTGCACAGCGCTTCCGAGCACACCGCCTGCTGTGTCTCCGGGTGACGCGGGTTGTTCGCGGATCGGCCGTGACGCCGATCGCGCGCCCAATCCAACGCGCAGCCCGCAGTGCGCACGCGCCATCGCCAATCCTGGATAATCGGCGGCATGTCATTTGCTCATCTCTCGCTGTCGCCGCAGCTGCAGCCGTTCTTCGACACCGCGCTGAGCAAGGCCGGTCATCGCACGCCCACACCGATCCAGCAGCAGGCGATCCCGCCGATGCTGGCCGGGCGCGACCTGATTGCGATGGCGCAGACCGGCTCGGGCAAGACGCTGGCCTATGCGTTGCCGCTGCTGCAGCAGCGCTGCCTGGCCCCGGACACAGCGCCGCGCGTGCTCGGTGCGCTGGTATTGGTGCCCACGCGCGAACTCGCCGCACAGGTGGACGACACGCTACGTCAGCTGGCCGCGCATCTGCCGCGCCGCTTGAAGACGGTGGTCGCCACCGGCGGCAGTTCGATAAACCCGCAGCTGTTGGCGCTGCGCGGCGGTGCCGACATCGTGGTGGCCACACCTGGCCGGTTGCTGGATCTGGTCGAGCACAACGCACTGCACCTGGGCGAGGTGACCACGCTGGTGCTGGACGAAGCCGACCGCCTGCTGGAGCTGGGCTTCGGCGCCGAGCTCGATCGCATCCTGGCGTTGTTGCCGGCGCAACGGCAGAGCGTGCTGTTTTCTGCCACCTACCCGCCGGCCATCGCCGCGCTGGCCAAACGCCGGCTGCGCGACCCACTGCGCATCACCATCGAAGCCACGCCCGAGCAGGCCACGGCGATCGAACAGCGCGCCATCGCGGTGGATGCCGGCCAACGCACGCAGCTGCTGCGGCACCTGCTGACCGAGCACGGCTGGTCGCATGTGCTGGTGTTCGTGGCCAGCCGCCACACCGCCGAGAAGGTCGCCGAAAAACTCACCAAGACCGGCATCAACGCCCAGCCGCTGCACGGCGAGTTGAGTCAGGGCCGCCGCGAGCGCACCTTGCACGCATTCAAGCAGCACGCGGTGCAAGTGCTGGTGGCCACCGATCTGGCCGGGCGCGGCATCGATATCGATGCCTTGCCGGCAGTGGTCAACTACGACTTGCCCCGCTCCACCGTGGACTACACCCACCGCATCGGCCGCACCGCGCGCGCCGGCACCAGCGGGCTGGCGATCAGCTTCATCACTGCCGACAACGCACCGCAATGGCGCCTGATCGAAAAACGTCAGGGCCTGCGCGTACCGACCAGCGTGATCGAAGGCTTCGAGCCGACCCCGGTCGAGGCCGCCGCACAAAACACGCCATCCGCTGACGCGCGCGCAGCGGACGATAACGGCGGCATCAAAGGCAAGCGGCCGAGCAAAAAAGACAAGCTCCGCGCCGTGGCACAGGCGCAGTTCGACACGCCGGGCTGAGAGCGGCCGACACGCCGCAGCGAGCAGTTGTGACCTGATCTGCATAGCCACTCGAATGGCTAAGAGTGGCAAACAAAACGTAGCGAGCAGTCGTCAGCTGGGTCTGAACGGCGCGCTCAGAACCGTAGTGTACGCGTCCGATTCCTAGCACCAGCCGCGCCCGCCTGGCGGTCGCACAGTCGTTTTGTTAGCCGCTCTCAACGCGAGCGGCAGATGCCGCTACTTATCACCAGCAGGAGGCAATCGTCCATCAGCCACCCGAAAGCGCTCGCTGGAGCACTGCAACCTTCGTGTGAGCCGTGCCGATTGGCATCCGGAAGACGGTACGCGGAATGCATTCGATCCGGCGCCGGTCACAACGCGACAGGGATTGGTCGTCCCGCAGCGGTGCGCTGCCACGGGAGGAGAGCGAAGACCTCAGTCCTGCTCGAAATCCAGCTCGCCACCGGTCAGCGCATCGCCATCGGCACGCGGAACGCGCTTGCCCGGCTTGCGCAGGATCTCAACGAAATATTGGTCGCCGCCTTCGCCGGTCAGCGCATTGATCGCGCGGATCAACTCGGCTGGCGGCAGCGGCGCGGCGCTGGACTCGTCCACCCCGAAGCGCATGTCGAAGTCCCAATAGTCCGCACCTTCGGGCAGGTCCTTGCGGCGCTCGCGGCGGATGTACTTGCGGATATCGTTCTTGCTGGCTTCCAGCAGACGGTCGCGGTTCTTGCCTTCGAGGTTGAGCTGGTAGGTCTTGCGCATGGGGACATCGTTCCGGAACTGGCCGCCTATTGTGAGGCCACGCGAGCGTTGTGGGTGAATCGCCGGCCTCCGCGCCTGCTACGCGACCGATCCATGCCCCTGCGGCGCGCAGGCGCCCGCGCCGCCATCGCCGATGCGGCGCTGACCCGCATCGATCTCGCCCAAAAACCTGAGCCGCCAGCGCAGCCGAACGCTGCCGTTGTCCCGGCGCGCTGCCCTGCCAGCCTGAACTAGATCCGATCACTGCATGGCTGCTCGCCAGATTGCGCGCCGGCGCAGCCTCTGCAGGAACCTGGGTTGGTTCGAGTCGCTTTTCGGCTGCAAGCACTTCGTCGGCGTGATCCGGGCACCAATACAGCAATGCAAGCAGCGGTGCTTACAGGGTATCGCCCAACGCGGTTCGCTGATGGTGCCAGCCCACTTGCGAGGATGAAATCACTTACCTGCTAGTGCAACCCAAGTTGCTTGCGCAGGCTCGAATCCACCGCACCGGCCGGCATGAAGCGCCGCAACTTGCTCAACAGCGATGCCTTCCCCGCTGGCGTGCGACGCATGCGCCATGCCCCCAGCGCGGCTTCCACGACCGTGCTGGCCACACTGTCAGCGGAAGGCGCGGTATCGATGCTCTGCATCACTGCACGCGTGACCAGACCGCGCTCGCGCTCGTAATCGCCGATCGCGGTCTGGGTCAGCGGCGAATTGCTGCCCAGGCCGGTCCTGGTATACGACGGCTGCACCAGGCTCACGCGTACACCAAACTGGCGCAGCTCATGGTCCAGCGTTTCCGACAGGCCTTCCACCGCATGCTTGGACGCGGCATATACGCCCATGTACGGCGCCGGCAAAAATCCCAGCACGGAGCTGACGTTGACGATACGTCCCTTGCGCCTGGCACGCATGAAGGGGGCCAATGCACGAATGGTACGCAGGATGCCGAGCACATTGGTATCGAACAACGCGGCAGCTTCCTCGGTAGTGGTTTCTTCCACTGCACCCACCAGGTTGGCCCCGGCGTTGTTGACCAGCACGTCGATATAGCCTTCCGTTTCGATGATACCGGCCACGGCGCGGTTCACCGAGTCGGCGCTGCGCACATCCATCTCGACCAGTTGCACACCGGCCAGCGGCGTGGCGGTGGCCAGCGTGCGAACGCTGCCGTACACCGCGCAACCGCGCGCGGCAAAACCCGCCGCTGCGGCGCGGCCGATGCCTGAGGACACACCGGTGATGAGGACCACTGTCTGCTGTTGCATTGCATTTCCTTCAAAAGAGGGGAGATAAGCGGGTGTGGCGTTGCGGCCGACAGGCGCCCTGTCTCGACCGCGCGCTCAGCGGGTGTGCGTCTGTGGTGAACGCAACGACGGTAGCCGTGCCGTCGTGCGGTGGGTCAGGCCGCCGCCGTTGGGGTGCGGTCGGTGTCGGGGCGGATCTTGAACCAGATCGAATACATCGCCGGCAGGAACACCAAGGTCAGGATGGTGCCGGCCAGGGTGCCGCCGATCAGCGTGTATGCCAGCGTGCCCCAGAACACCGAATGGGTGAGCGGGATGAAGGCCAGAATCGCGGCCAGTGCGGTCAGGATCACCGGACGCGCACGTTGCACGGTGGCTTCCACCAGCGCGTGGAACGGACCGAGCCCTTCGACTTCGTTCTGATGGATCTGCCCGATCAGGATCAGCGTGTTACGCATCAGGATGCCCGACAACGCAATCAACCCCACCAGCGCATTGATGCCGAATGGTTGCTGGAACACGATCAACGTAGGCACCACGCCGATCAAGCCGAGCGGGCTGGTCAGAAACACCATCACCATCGCCGAGATCGAACGCACCTGCAGGACGATGATCAGCAAGGTGGCGGCCAGCATGATCGGGAACAGCGGCAGCATCGCAGCGGTGGCCTTGCCGGATTCTTCGATGGAACCGGCCTCGATGATGCGATAGCCGCTGGGCAGTTGTTCGATGATCGGTTGCAACTGCTTGGTGATCGCGGCCGAGACATCCGGCGGCTGCAGTTTGTCGTCGACATCGCCGCCCACGGTGATCGTCGGCACGCGATCGCGGCGGCGCATGATCGGCTCTTCCATGCGCACATCCACCTTGCCCACCTGCGACAGCGGCACGCGCTGGCCGTTGGCGCCTGCCAGGGTGAAGTCGGCAATGCGTGCCGGATCAAAGCGCGTGTCGCCGGCCGAACGGGCCACCACCTGCACGCTGCGGATATCCTCGCGCACCAGCGTGATCGGCACGCCACTGAGCAGGAACTGCAACTGTTGTGCGACGGCGGTGGAAGTCAGCCCCACTGCCTGCAGACGGTCCTGATCCAGGCTGAAATGCAGCGTGGGCGTGCGCGTGCCCCAATCGGTGTTGACGGTCCGCATCATCGGGCTGTCCTGCATGACCTGCTTGACCTGCGCGGCGATGCCACGCAGCACCTGCGGGTCGGCACCGCTGACCCGGTAGGCCACCGGAAATTGCGAGTACGGGCCGAAAGTGAGTTGGGTCACGCGCACACGCGCTTCCGGCGCCAGACCTTCGGCAACGGCCTGACGCAAGCGCAGCTTCAATGCATCGCGCTGCTTCTGGTCGTCGGTGCGGATCACGATCTTGGCGAAGGACGGGTCCGGCAGTTCCGGGCCCATCGCCAGGTAGAAGCGCGGCGCGCCCTGGCCGATATACGCGGTGACGATCTTCGCCTCGTCCTGCTTGGCCAGCCAGGCTTCCACTTTGGCCGCAGCGGCGCTGGTCTGGTTGATCGAGGTGCCGTACGGCAGCTGCACTTCGACCAACACCTCGGGACGATCGGAGATCGGGAAAAACTGCTTCTTGACGATGCCCATGCCCAGGATCGCCACCACGAACAGCCCCACCACCGCGCCGGCCACCAGCCACTTGCGCGCAATCACGCGCGACAGCGCCGCACGGAAGCGGTTGTAGCGCGGTGTGTCGTACATCGCGGCGTGGCCGCCTTCGACCTTCTTCAGGTCCGGCAGCATCTTGACGCCCAGGTAAGGCGTAAACACCACCGCCACCACCCACGACACGATCAACGCGATGCCCACGATCCAGAACATGTTGCTGGTGTATTCGCCGGCGCTGGAAGCGGCAAACCCGTTCGGCATGAAGCCGACTGCGGTGACCAGGGTGCCGGACAACATCGGCGCGGCGGTGTGGCTCCATGCATACGCCGAGGCGGCGACGCGGCTATAGCCTTCCTCCATTTTCACCACCATCATTTCGATGGCGATAATGGCGTCGTCCACCAACAACCCCAGCGCCAGGATCAACGAGCCCAGCGTGATGCGGTCGAAGTTCTTGCCGGTGGCCAGCATCACCACGAACACCGCTGCCAGCGTCAGCGGCACCGCTGCCGCCACCACGATGCCCACGCGCCAGCCCATGCTGACGAAGCACACCAGCATCACCACCAGCAGTGCGACGAAGAACTTGGTCATGAATTCGCCGACCGACGCGTCGATGTTGACCGCCTGGTCGGTGACCTTGCTCAGGCGCATGCCCAGCGGCAACTCGGCATTGATTGCGCCCACTTCGCTGTCCAGCGATTTGCCCAGATCCAGACCGTTCCAGCCGTCGCGCATGATGATGCCGAGCAGCAACGCTTGCTCGCCGCCGCTGCGGATCATGAAGGTGGACGGATCTTCGTAACCGCGTTTGACCGTGGCGATATCCGATAACTTCAGCGTGCGGCCCTGCACCACCAACGGGGTATCGCGAATCTTCTGCAGGTTATCCAGCGCGCCATCCAGGCGGATGAACACCTGCGGGCCGCGCGTTTCCACCGAGCCGGCCGCATTCAACGCATTTTGCGTATTGAGCGCGGCAAACACGTCCTGCGGGCTCACGCCCAAGGTGGCCAGACGTTCGTGCGAGAACTCGACGAAGATGCGTTCGGGCTGCTCGCCGAGGATGTTGACCTTCTTGACGCCCGGCACGTGCAGGATGCGCTGGCGCAGCGTTTCTGCATCGCGAGCAAGCAGGCGTTGCGGCTCGCCACGAGCCTTGAGCGCGAACAGCGCAAAGGTGACGTCGGCATATTCGTCGTTGATCATCGGCCCGATCACCCCGGCCGGCAGATTGCCCACTTCATCGCCGGCTTTCTTGCGTGCCTGATAGAACTGCTCCTGCACCTGGTCGGGCGGTGTGCTATCCAGCAAGGTCAAGGTGGTGAATGCAAGACCGGGGCGCGTGTAGGTTTCGGTGCGGTCGTACCAGCGCAGTTCCTGCATGCGCTTTTCGAGTTTTTCGGCAACCTGGTCCTGCATTTCCTGCGGCGTGGCGCCGGGCCAGGCGGTGATGATCGTCATCACCTTGACCGTGAATGCCGGGTCTTCCGCACGGCCGAGTTTGAGAAACGCGACCAGGCCGGCCAGCGAAATCAGCACGAGCAGAAACAGCGTGATCGAGCGTTCGCGGACGGCGAGTGCGGAGAGGTTGAATCGGCCCTCGCTCACGGCTGCGCTCCTGCCGCGGTGGCGGTCTTGGACGCGGTCGTCGCGGTGGTGCCGGCAGCGTTGGCGCCGGCAATGCGTACCTGCTCGCCTTCGCGTAACAAGTGCGCGCCCAGCGCCACGATGCGCTCGCCGCGTGCCAGCGTGCCGGCGACGTTGGCGTGGTCGTCGTCCAGCCCCAGCACCGTCACCGGCCGCCAGCTCACCTTGGCCGGTTGACCGGCAATCACCCACACGCCCGGCCCCTTTCCGGCATCGAACACTGCGGCTAGCGGCACCTGCAGGCCGGTTTGCGTGCCGGTGGCCGTGCCATCGGCAATGCGGATGCTCACTGTGGTGCCCAACGGCGCCTGCGCAAGCGCACCGTCGAGCACGTAACGCGCCTCGAAGGTGCGGGTGAGCCGGTCGGCGCTTTCGGACAGCTGACGCAAGGTGGCGGGAACGCTCACGGCGGCATTGCCGAACAAGGTGGCCTGCGCGATGGAACCGACCTGCGGGCGCAGCGTTTCCGGCAACTGGATCACCGCCTCGCGGGGGCCGGCATGCGCCAGACGCACCACCGGCTGCCCGGCGGCGACCACCTGGCCGGGCTCGACCAGCGTCTCCATCACCACGCCGTCGGCATCGGCCAGCAGATCGGTGTAACGGTTGGCGTTGCGCGCCACATCGGCCTGGGCCTGGGCAGCGCTCAGCTGCGCCTTGGCCGCGTCGGCGGCGGCCTTGATCTGGTCGTACGCAGAAGCCGAGATGGCGCCGGTGCCGCGCAGATCGCGGTAACGCGCTTCATCGTCGGCGGTCTGCTGGGCACGGGCCCTGGCGGCGGCCACCGCGTCCTGCTGCGCCTTTGCAGCCAGTTGCAGGTCGATCGGGTCGATCCGCAGCAGCGGTTGCCCGCGCTTGACGCGCTGGCCGGCATCGACCAGCCGCTCGGACACCTTGCCGGCGACCCGGAAGCCCAGATCGCTCTGGACCCGGGCCGCGACGGTGCCGGAGAAACTGCGTGCCGCGCTGCTGGCGTCGGCCACCGTGGCGGCCCGCACCAGCGGCGTGGCGGTGCGTGGATCGGGCTGCGCCTTGCCGCCGCAGGCAATCAGTGCCAGCGGCAGGACACACAGGACGGTGGAGGTGACAAGGCGGCGCCGAAGCATGGGAATCCCGAAGCAAGCTGATGAAGGCTCGCATCTTGGGACTTGTGACCATATCAGTCAATGGTCACGAACAAATTTTATGGAGCCAGGCTCCTGAGCACCAGCCCCGACAGCAACGCCGGCACTTCGCCGACGTGCTCCAGGCTGTGCTGCAGCAGCAACGGATTGATATAGGGCCGCATCACCAGATAGACCGCCTGCACCATCTCGTCCAGCGGCGTCTTGCGCTCGAAATCCCCTTTTTGCCGCCCCTGCAGCAGGATGTCCTGCAGCAGCGCCTGGACGTGCGTTTCATAGGCGATCACCGGCGGCCAGCGCTCGGTCGCCGCGGAGGTGGCAATCTCATACAACTTGCGATCGCGCGAGTACAACCGCAGGCTGGCCTCGATAATCACCTTGAAAAGACTGCGTAATTTCTCCGGCGGCGCCGCAGCGGCAGCTACCGCCGCCAGTACTTCGGCCTCGATCTCGCGCAGGCAGTGGCTGCAGATCATCTCGCCGATGGCCTGCTTGGACTCGAAGAACTTGTAGATATACGCCTTGGAAAAGCCGACGGCCTTGGCCAGGTCGGACACGGCGGTCTTCTCGTAGCCGTAGCGGCTGAAATGCTCGGTGGCGGCGATCACGATCTGGTCGCGCACCTCGTGATCGGCCGGCCCGCGGCCCGAAACAGGGTAACTGGATGCTTGGTTCATTCCGACAGCTTAGCGCCGTCGCCCGCGACTTACAAAAGTGACTATTTCGTATTATAGTCACTCACCGTCTCGCCACTCCGGTCCCGTCATGCCCTCACTGCGCCTCCTTGCCGTGCTCATTGCCACCAGTCTTGCCGCAGGTTGCGCGGTAGGCCCCAACTACGCCCGTCCGGATGCACCGTTGCCCGACCACTATCTCGGTCAGGCCGCGCTGGCTGATCGCCACGCCACCACGCAGGCGGAGCTGGCCAACTGGTGGGCGGGCTTCAACGACCCGGACCTGAGCCGCTACGTCGGCGCCGCGCTGGCGCAGAACCTGGATCTGGCCCAGGCCACCGCGCGGGTCACCCAGGCCCGCGCCGGGCTGACCGCCGCCACCGCTGCGCTGCTGCCGTCCGGCAACCTCAGCGGCAGCGCCACCCGCGCCTACCAATCGCTGGAGACTCCGCTGGGACAGGTCCTCAACAGCACCCCCGACTTCGACCGCTACGCCAGCGTCTACGAGGCCAATCTGGGCGCCAGCTGGGAGCTGGATCTGTTCGGCGGGCTGCGCCGTGGGCGCCAGGCCGCCGTAGCTGACTACCAGGCCACCGAGGCCGGCGCCGCGGCCACCCGGCTGGCGGTGGCCGCGCAGACCGCCGACATCTACATCAGCATCCGCGGCCTGCAGGCGCGGCTGGACGTGGCACAGCGCCAGGTCGCGGCCCAGCAAGGGCTGGTGGCGATGGTGACGCTATTACACGACAAGGGCCTGGCCGCCGAACTGCAAATGCAGCAGGCCCAGGGCGCGCTGTCCCAGGCACAGGCGACCGTCCCCGGCCTGGAAGCGGGCCTGGTCGCGGCAATGAACGCGCTGGACGTGATGCTGGGCGTGTCGCCCGGCACCCACCGCGCCGAGCTGGCCGCCAGCAAACCCATCCCGCTGGCGCCGCAGATCGCCGACAGCGGCTCGCCGGCCGACCTGTTGCGGCGCCGGCCCGACCTGATCGCCGCCGAGCGCCGGCTGGCTGCCTCCAATGCACGCATCGGCGTGGCAATGGCCGAGTACTACCCCAAGTTCTCGCTGAGCGGCCTGCTGGGCAGCGCCACCGCCCTCTCCGGCGCCAACCTGTTTACCGGCGATGCCGCGCAGGCGTCCGGCGTGCTGGGGCTGCGCTGGCGGCTATTCGACTTCGGCCGCATCAATGCGCAGATCGCGCAGGCCAAGGGGCAGGAGGCCGAGCAGTTGGCCGCCTACCGCCTGGCAGTCTTGCGCGCCACCGAAGATGTCGAAAACGCCTTCACCGCGCTGGTCAAACGCGAGCAACAAGCTGCCTTGCTGACGCAAGGTGTGGACGCGTTGGGCAAGGCTCGTGGCGCATCGGCGCTGGCGTATGAAAAAGGCACCGTCAGCCTGATCGAAGTGCTCAATGCCGACGACAGCCTGCTGCGTGCCTCCGATGCACAGGTGCAGGCGCGCACCGAAGCGGCACGCAGCGCGGTTGCCGCCTTCAAGGCGTTGGGCGGCGGCTGGCAACGCGGCGATACCGCAGTCGCGGTGCAGCAGCGGTAGACCCAGGGGAGCACTGCTGCACCCGGAGCTGCAGTTGATCTGCAGCGACCGGGATCAGACGCCGCTTCCACAGCTGACGGGTGGTCGCGCCGGAGTCTGCTCGGCGCGTGTTGCAATGAGGCTATGGCCTGGCTTGGCAGTTCGATTCGGCATCCGATGCCCTGCAAGGATCCGCACGATGCCACCCTCCGCGTGGCATCGTGCCCTGCAAGCAACGCCTTGTAGAGCGGCTAATAAACGTAACAAGCAGGTGTCAGGTGGGTGTGGACGGCGCGCTCAGAACTGGAGTGTACGAGGTGATACATGCCGCACCGAGTACCGGCCGCGCGCGCTTGGCGGTGAGCACAGTCGTTTTGTTAGCAGCTCTTAATCGGCGTGGAAACGGATGCCCTGGTCGAGCGTGCATTGATATGCCAGCAGCGGGCCGCGCTGCTGCAGGCTCGGCAAATCGTACATAGACGTGGTCAGCCGCACGCGATTGTCCGGAGCCACCTGGTAACGCTGAAATTGCTGAAACGGCCGGCCATCGCTGCTGGCGGCAATGAACTGCGTGTCGGAAAACGACAGCGTTCCATCGTCGGTCAGACGGTAGGCACCGATACGCACACCGCCGCGGCTGCGGCTGGCCGTGGTGCCGGCCTCCGGCGCGCAACGCGACAGGTCGACCGATACCGCAACGTCATGACCGGACTCCAGCGTGGCGATCAGATCTGCAGACGAAGAGATGCGTTGCTTGGCCAATGCCGGTGAGATCGTCGCGCAAACGGCGACAGCAACCACTGCAAGACGGCAGCTCAACATGACGATTTTCCTGGTGATGCGCGCACGCCTGAAGGAGCAGGTACATGCGCGCCGGGTGATTGGTTGGCGGTGCGTCCGACGCATGCGGTGCAGACTCCGCATGACTGGCACACCGGTAGTGCACGGATGCAGCCGCATGGCCGTGGTGTTGCACAGCTCCCGCGCTGGCCCGGCGTTATATCGCACCGGTCAGCGGGGATTACGCAATCGCTTTGTCGGTGGCTCTCAATCGGCGTGGAAGCGGATGCCCTGATTGATCGTGCACACATACCCCAGCATCGGCCCGCGCTGTTGCAGCGACGGCAGGTCGTACATGTAGGTGGTGAACCGCACGCTGCCATCCGGACGCAGCTGATACCGCATGAACTGCTGGATCGGCTTGCCATCGTTGGCGACAGTGAAATGCGACCCCGCAAATGCGACGGTGCCGTCTTCGGTGATGCGATAGGCATCGATATGGCGACCACCGCGGGTCCGAGTGGTCGGTGTGCCTTCTTCGGGTGTGCAGAGACTGAGATCGGTGGACAGACTGACGTCGTAACCGGCATCCAGCGCGGCGATGACATCGGCACGCGTATTGAGCGTTTCGCTGGCGACGGCAGGTAGCGCGGACGCGCACAGCGCAGCGGCTAGAGCAATGGGAGCAAGACGGGGCATGGGGAACTCCAGGCAGGCAAGGGGGATGTAGCGACCTGGACTTTAGAGAGCCCAGGACGCACAACATGACCCACTCCTGTCCGCATGCGTGCACTGCGCTACGCATCACGCTGCATGTTTGCGCTGTGTGGCGCAGCGGTGCGCATGCGCACAGTTTTTGGCTATGCCTGCGCGCGCAGAGATCGGTAAAAACGCGATAGACGCATCGTCACGTCGCGATCAAACAAGCGCAGCAGCGCTGGCACGACACAACGACCCACGCGATGCGCAAACGCCAGATTCCCGCAGTTCCAACAAAGGCAGCACGCGATCAGCCACAGAGCCCCTCTTCCACCGGAAGGGGGTTGGGGCGAGGGTGCGAAGCAAAGCGACGCATTCGACTCAAACGAACGCCGCAAGCACCTGCGCTCCGCACACCATCTCGTTCCCGAGCAAACACATCAAGCGCCTCATGCAAACAGCGCATCAACTACCAACATCTACCGCCCATTGACCTCGCGCGACACCGTCCCCCGCTCCGGCTGTAACGCCGGCGTCGCACCCAGCAGCAGGCGCTCTGCCAACGCACGGGTCGCCACGCGCAGTTCCGGCACGGCGGTAATCTCCCAGTACCGCCCGCGTAGCAGCGGCCCAACGCAATACAGCCCCTGCACGATCTGCCCGGCGCCGTCGCGCACGCGCAGTTGCGCATCGGTGTCCACACCCAGGCCCAATGGATCGGCGCGCAACAGGCCGGCTTCGCGCATGCCGGCAATCAATGGGTCGCTGGTGCGGTCGATATCGGTATCCAGGCCGGTGGCGCGGATCACCGCATCGAAGCGATGCGTCTGCGCATCGGCAGCGGCACGCGGGCGGATCACCGCTTCCACACCATCGGGCACCCAACGCGCACGCAGCAGCCGCGCCGCAACGATCTGCAACTGGCCGGATGCCTGCAACTGCTGCAAGTGCTCCGCCGCACCCGGCGCGACGCGATGCCGCGCCACTTCCCAGTAGGGGCGCAGATGCCGCAGGAAACGCGCACGCTGGGCCAGCGTGAGGCGCTGCCACAGCGGCTGCAGATGCGGGCGCAATGCATCCACCACGCGGCGCCAATCGTCCACCACCGCACTGAGCTGACGTACACCGCGCAGCAGCCCGCGCAGATCGGCATCCTTGAGCGCACGTTGCAGATGCGGCGGCAGGTCCAGTGGCGCACCGGGCTGACGCAGATGCGCCTGCGGGGCCAATCCGCGCCGCGAGATCGCCAGCATGCGGCCGCGGTGCCCGCGTGCGTGCAGGGTCAATGCCACATCCACCATGGTCAGCCCGGTGCCCACGATCAGCACGTCATCGTCGGGCGCCAGCCGCGACAACGCATCGCCCTGCCACGGCCAGCCGATGTAGCGCGCATGCACGCTCAACCGCGGGCCGATGCCGGCCAACGCCTGCGGCTGCAGCGCACCGACCGCCAGCACCACGCGGTCGCTGTGGAAGGCATCGCCATTGGCAAGAAACACCCGGAAACCGCGACGCGCGCGCTCCACCGCCACCGCCTCCTGCGACAGCCGCATCACCGATGCCTGCGCACCACTGACCGCCGCATCCAGCTCGCTACGCAAGTAATCGCCGTAGGCCAGCCGCGGCAGGAATTCCAGCCGCCCGCTCTCGCCCAGATGCAAGGTATCGGCGAAGGCGCCGGGCGCCTGCGCATCGATGCCCAGATCCTTGGCGCGCACGTTGAGCAGATGCTCCGGTCGCGCCGCGCCATACGCGATGCCGCTGCCAAACGTGTCGGCAACACCGACCAGGGTGATGCGCACCTGCGCATCGGCCGTCTGCGCCAGCGCACGGACCAGCGCGGTGCCGCAGAAGCCGGCACCGATGACGGTGATATGGGTTTCCATGTACAACTCCCACTGAATGACCCGCACGTTGTGCCCGCAGCGCCGCGCGGTTGTGTAAACAAATGGTTAGCGGCGAGCAACCGGAAAGGCATGAGCTGATCGCCAGCCGTGATGAGGCTTACGGCGCAGGCTGCGCGTGCTGCAGATGGCAGTGAGATGACAGCGGCCGCCGCTGCAATCAGTGCTGCCGATGCGGGGTGCAGATGATGGGTTTGGCCTGTGCTGCGCAATGCACGCCGGGTCGCATACGGGCTGGCGAAGTGCCTTGTCGAGGTGCAGCTGCGTGGAGGTTTGAGGTTTGAGGTTTGAGGTTTGAGGTTTGGTGTTGGTTTTGGTGTTGGTGTTGGTGCTGGGTGTTGGGTGTTGGGAGCTGGTACTGGGAGCTGGTGCTGGGTGCTGGGTGCTGGGTGCTGGTGTGATCGTGGAGATGGTGGCGACTCTGTGCCAGCGCTGATGTCGCGCCGGCGACCGTGTTTTATGTCAGGGCGTCTGTATCCGAACCAAGAGCGGCTGACAAAACGTAGCGAGCAGTCGTCAGGTGAGTGCGGAAAGCGCACAAGAACCGAAGTAGACGAGTGGTACATGCCGCACCGGGCACCGGGCACCGAGCACCGGCTGCGCCCGCCTGACGGCTGCGCAGTCCTCCTGTTAGCTGCTCTAAGCGCAGTATCAGGTGTTGTCGAACGACTTCAATCGACGTGGGCAGCGCTGTGCAGACTGTTGCAACGCTTTATGCGATGACGCCTTACACCTGGACAGCACAACGGCCAGCGCACGCAGCGGCCATGTCGGCACCAAGCTGTTCGATAATGCGGGTTTTCCGCAATGAGTAACGCCATGCCTCTTTCTGCACACCGTGCGCAACGCGTGCTGATCGCCGGGGGTAGCCGCGGCATCGGCCTGGCGATCGCCGAGGCGTTCGTGCGCAGCGGCGCTCACGTATCGATCTGCGCGCGCAGTGCAGACGGCCTGACCCAGGCGGCGCAGACACTGGAAGCCTACGGCACGCCGGTACATACCCTGCCCTGCGATCTTGCCGACGCAGCGCAGATCGAGGCGTATGTGCAGGCCGCAGCGCAGGCGCTGGGCGGCCTGGACGTGGTGATCAACAACGCCTCCGGCTACGGGCATGGCAACGACGACGCCAGTTGGCAGGCAGGGCTGGACGTCGACCTGATGGCGGCCGTGCGCTGCAACCGCGCCGCGCTGCCGCATCTGCGCACCAGCGCCGCAGCGGTGATCCTCAACATCAGCTCGATCAACGCGCAGCGCCCCACACCGCGCGCGATCGCCTATTCCACCGCCAAGGCCGCGCTCAATTACTACACCACCACACTGGCCGCCGAACTTGCGCGCGACCGCATCCGCGTCAATGCGATCGCACCGGGCTCCATCGAGTTCCCGGATGGACTCTGGGACAAGCGGCGTCGCGACGAACCGGAACTCTACGCACGCATCCGCGACAGCATTCCATTCGGCGGCTTCGGGCAGGTGCAGCACATCGCCGATGCCGCACTGTTCCTCGCATCGCCGCAGGCGCGCTGGATCACCGGGCAGGTGCTGGCGGTGGATGGCGGGCAGTCGTTGGGGGTGTGATCAGCGCAGGCTTGGTGCAGGAATGCCAGTGCGCAACGCTTGGCGGGAGCGCGCTGTTGCGCGATGAGGCCATCTCGGTAATGCCGCGTCGCGCACAGGCACGCTCCTACAAACGCAGTCGTTGCGCTCTGCATTCGCAGCAACCTGTCTCCATTCGCTGCCACCGCCTGGCACCGCTGCATGGCGGTGGCAACGCTCAGCCAGCCAACTCCGCCGCCTCGACACTATGCTCGCCACGTGCCGGCGCTAACGCGGCGGCGACCATCGCGGCGGCAATGCGCTCGGCCGGATTGATGCGAAAGCGCCGTGGCAGGATCGGGCCGAGTGCGCCCAGCACCACGCTGCCGAGGTGTTCGCCGGTGCGGCGTTCTTCGCGCTCACCGCCGATCAGCCCGGGGCGTACGAAGGTCAGCGAGGGGAAGCCGATCGTGCGTAGATCGCACTCCAGTTCGCCCTTGACGCGGTTATAGAAGATGCGCGAGTGCGCGTCCGCGCCGGCCGCCGAGTTCAGTACGAACACCGAGGTACCCTGCGCGCAGGCAGCGCGCGCCAGAGCCAGCGGGTAGTCGTGGTCGATGCGGTAGAAGGCCTCGCGCGAACCGGCATGTTTCATGGTGCTGCCCAGCGCGCAGATGGCCGCTTCCATGCGCGGTGCAGTCCAGTGGTCCAGGCGCTCGAAGTCGATCACCTGGTTGCGCAGTTTGGGATGAATCTGCGTCAACGGGCGACGCGTCAGCGCCACCACACCCGTGCAGCGCGCATCGGCGAGCAACTGCTGCAACACCTGTTTGCCGACCAGACCGGTCGCCCCTGCCAACAACACATCCATCAGGCCACTCCGCTCATCAACGCCCACCCTCGGAGACGATGCGCGCACTGCTGATCACGCGGTCGCGCTCCACTGCCAGCAAGGTGAGCGAATGCGCGGGCGCCTTCCACTCGCTGCCGCCGGCCACCACGCGGCCGCCGTGACGTGCGGTATCGACCAGCACGCGCCAGTGTTCGTCGTGCATGGCCGGCAGCGTGAACGACACAGTGGTGGAGGCGGCATTGATCAGCATCAGCAAGGTGACGTTGGCGGCGATCTCGCGCAGGCCGGTGGTCGGCGAGCGGCCGTCCAGGCGCAGCATCAATGCGCGCGCTTCCGGGTCGTGCCAGCCGGCTTCATCCATCTCGGTGCCGTTGGGCGCCAGCCAGGTGAGATCCCGCAAGCCCAGCGCTTCGTCGAACTTGCCGTCGAAAAAGCGTGCGCGATGCAGCAATGGGTAACGCTGACGGATGCGAATCAAGCGGCGCACGAACGCGGCCTGATCGGCAGCGGCAGCCTTGGTGGCGGCGGTCCAGTCGATCCAGCTGAGCTCGTTGTCCTGGCAATAGGCGTTGTTGTTGCCGTTCTGGCTATGGCCGAATTCATCGCCGGCCAGCAGCATCGGTGTGCCTTGCGACAGCAGCAAGGTGGCGAGCAGGTTGCGCATCTGCTGACGGCGCAGCTGCTTGATCGCCGGGTCGTTGGTGTCGCCTTCGACACCGTAATTGGCGGAGATATTGTGATCGCTGCCGTCCCTGCCGTCTTCGCCGTTGGCGAGGTTGTGCTTGCCCTCGTAACTGACCAGATCGCGCAAGGTAAACCCATCGTGCGCGGTGACGAAGTTGACCGACGCAGTCGGGCGGCGGCCGCTGTGATCGAACAGATCGGCAGAGCCGGTCAGGCGCGTAGCCAGCTCGGCCAGTTGCCCGCCATCGCCGCGCCAGAACGCACGCACGTTGTCGCGGAACTTGTCGTTCCACTCCACCCAACCCGGCGGGAAATTACCCACCTGGTAACCACCAGGGCCGATATCCCAGGGCTCGGCGATCAACTTGGTCTGGCTCAGCACCGGGTCCTGCCGCACCGCATCCAGAAAGCTGCCCGACGGATCGAAGCCATAACGCTCGCGGCCGAGGATGCTGGCCAGATCGAAGCGGAAGCCGTCCACATGCATTTCCTGCACCCAGTAGCGCAGCGAATCCATCACCATGCGCAGCGCGCCGACGTTGGTCAGGTCGAAGGTATTCCCGGTACCGGTGTCGTTGATGTAGAAGCGGCGATCGTCGGCCAGGCGATAGTAGCTGGCGTTGTCGATGCCCTTGAACGACAGCGTCGGCCCCAGCTCGTTGCCTTCGGCGGTGTGGTTGTAGACCACGTCCAGCAGCACTTCCAGGCCGGCGTGGTGCAGCCGCGCCACCATCTGCTTGAACTCGGCCACGGTGCGCGTGGACATGTAGCGGCCCTGCGGCGCAAAGAACCCGAGCGTGTTGTAGCCCCAGTAATTGCGCAGGCCTTTTTCCAGCAGGTATTGGTCGTCGACGAAGGCGTGAACGGGGAGCAGTTCCACCGCAGTGACGCCGAGCGAGCTGATATGGTCGATCAGTTCGTCTGTCTTCAAGGCCGAGAAGGTGCCGCGTTCTTCCGGCGGCACCGCCGGGTGCAGCATGCTCAACCCGCGCACGTGCGCTTCGTAGATCACCGTGCGGTTCCAGGGCGTCTGCGGCGGGCGGTCCTGGCCCCAGGTAAAGGCCGGGTCGATCACCGCGGATTTGGGCATGAAGGCCGCGCTGTCGCGGCGATCGAAGCTCAGGTCCTTGTCGCGATGCCCGATGGTGTAGCCGAACAGGTGCGGCGCCCATTTGAGTTCGCCGACGATCTGCTTGGCATACGGATCCAGCAGCAGCTTGTTGTGGTTGAAGCGATGACCGGCCTCGGGGGCATAGGGCCCATGCACGCGGTAGCCGTACAGCTGGCCCGGGCGCGCATCCGGCAGATAGCCGTGCCAGACTTCGTCGGTGTATTCGGGCAGCGCCAAGCGCTCCTGCTCGCGGCCGCGCTCGTCGAACAGGCACAACTCCACGCGCGTGGCGTTACGCGAATACAGCGCAAAGTTGACGCCCAGACCATCCCAGGTGGCGCCGAGGGGGTTGGGACGGCCTTCGCGGATGCGCGAGCGCTGAGTGAACTTGCGAGTGGCCATCGGTAACTCCTTAGAACGGTGAACTCAAGACAGTGCGCGGTGTGCGGCTGCGGCGGGCTGTGCACGCGTGCATGAGCAGGCAGCACAACCCATGCAAGGTGGCAGACACCGCGTTACTGGCGCGCAGTGATCGGCGTGGCCGCGTGCTCGGCGGCCTGCTCGGCCGCGCGTTCTTCGGCATCCACCAGCCGCTCGGCCATGGCCCAGTGGCGGTCCGCATGCCCGTCCGGGCGGCCTTCGGCCTCCCAGATCTCCTGTGCCAACTGGCGAAGCCGCGCTTGCCGTTCCGTGTCATTCATTGCGTACAGTTGCCTCAAGGTCGATTACGGGATCAACAACACTGCCACTGGCGCACGTGCAAACACCGTGGATAGCGCCACGCGGCCGCGCTGCGGCTGCAGCGTGCTGCCGTCGAGCACATTACGGTATGTGGCGTCCGGCAATGCCAACGACGCCTGACCCCAATTGGCCGGCGGCACCAGCAACGGCAGATCGCCGTCGCTGTGGGCGCCTGCGCCCAGCCGGGTAACCGCCACCACCAACGACTGGCCGCGATACTGACGACGGAACGCCAGCACCTGCGCAGCGCCGCTGACAGCAACGTTCACTGGCTGGTAGTCGCCCTTCGCAAATAGCGCCGGATGTTCGCGACGTAGTTGTAGCAACAAAGCGGTGAGGCGCGCCTTGGCTGCGCCATCGCGCCAGCTGCGCAGCAAGGTATTGAAGTCGCGCGCCTGCTGCAGCCACTGCTGCCGCTGTGTGTAATCCACCGGGCGGCGGTTGTCCGGGTCCACCAGCGACAGATCCCAGCCTTCGGTGCCCTGATACAGGTCGGGCACACCGGGCACGGTCAGGCGCAAGGTAGTTTGCACCAGCGAATTACGCGCACCGGCGGCGGCGATATGGTTGCTGGCGCGTAGCAGCGCGCGGCGCAGCGGCAGCCCGGCGCGGCTGATCAGCACCTGCTCCACCGTCGCCTGCACGGCCTGTTCGTACTCGGCAGAGCCGTCGGTCCAGCTGGTATGCAACTTGGCTTCGCGCACCGCCTTGAGCAGCCACTGCGCCACGCGCTCGGCATAGGCGGCGAGCGGCTCGGCCTGATCGGCGCCCAGCCCGATGGGCCAGGCCGCCACCAGCGTCTGCCACAGCATTTGCTGGTCGCCACCGGCCAGCGCCGGCGAATCCAGCGTTTCGGCCAGGGCGTCGAACTGGGCGCTCTGCTCGACCCACCACTTCGGCTGCTCGGACAGCACCGCCAACCGCATGCGCAGGTCTTCGCCGCGCTTGTGATCGTGGGTGGCAGTGGCCAGCAGCGCGCGCGGATAGTGCTTGGCGCGCTGCTGATTCTGCGCGTGGAACTCGGCGGCCTCGTTGGCGAAGTGGGTCGGATGGCTGCCGACCTCGTTGCGCGACAACAGCACGCCGTGCCGGTAGAACGCGGTGTCTTCCACGGCCTTGGCATTGAGCGGTGCGGACAGCTGCTCCACGCGGCGGCGCAGGATGCGCCGCAAGGCGATCTGCGCGCGGTCGGCACCGGCATCGTCCAGCAACCAGCGCTCGATGGCGTCGACCGCTGCAACGATCGACTCCGGCATGCCCTCGCGAGCACGCGCAGCGGTGGTGCGCAGCCGCTCTGCCTCGCTGCCGGTAACGCCCTTGGCACTTGCATAGGTGCGGTACACCGGGAACCAGCGCAGCAGCACGCACAGACCGCGTGCCAGCATCTGCGGGCTGAACTCGCGCGTGGGCGGGTCCAGGCGTGCCAGCGCCGACAACGCACCCACGGTACGATTGAATTCGGTCTGCAGCGGACCACGCAGGATTTCATCGCGGGCCGCGCGTTCTTCCTGCGCGAAGTCGCCACTGCGTCCGCTCACGCGTTGCCAGGCACGCGCCAATGGTTTGAAGCCGGCCGCGTCGTGCAACACGCCGCCGACCTGGTCCATGAAGTCGTAACCGGTGGTGCCATCGCAGGGCCAGTCGGCCGGTAGATACTCGCCGGGGGCGAGGATCTTTTCCAGATACAGGCCCAGCGTGCCGGGCTTGAGCCCGCGCGTGCGCCCGGCTGCATCGAGCCGGCTGCGCAGCTTGCGCACGTAGCCGGTGGGGTCGGTGAGCCCGTCCACGTGATCGATGCGCAGGCCGTCCAGATGCCCTTCGGCCACCAACCGCAGCGGCAGCGCATGCACCGCATCGAACACCGCCGGCAGCTCGACCCGCAACGCCACCAGCGAGGTGATGTCGAAGAAACGGCGGTAATTGAGCATGTCGTTGCCCACCCGCCACCAGTTCAATCGATACGGCTGGCGTTCGATCACCTTGTGCAGGCGGCCATCGCCACGTTTGGCACCGTCGTTGTAGTCGCGTAACCACTGCGCCCGTGCGGATGGTTCCGGGATCTCCAGCGTCTGCGGACGGATCGGGTAACGCTGGTCGTAATGCGCCAGCGCGGCACTGCCGTCGTCCTGGATCACCAGCGTGATCAAGCCGTCGGCCAGCGCGGTGGCGTACGGGCGGTCCAGCACTGCCAGCCACACCTTTCCATCGCGGCCCGGCGCACGCCAATCGATATCGAACCAGTCGGCATGCTTGGCGCTGCGGCCGTTGCGCAACACATCCCACCACCAGGCGTTTTGCGCCTGGGTGGCCATGTGGTTGGGCACGATGTCGGCGATCAGACCCATGCCGTGTTCGCGCGCCGCCTGCGACAACGCGATCAACGCCGCTTCGCCACCGAGTTCCGGGTTGACCACGGACGGGTCGATATTGTCGTAGCCGTGCGTGGAGCCCGGCACCGCAGTGCCGATCGGCGACAGATACAGATGACTGATGCCAAGGCCAGCGTAGTACGGCACCTGCGCAAGCGCATCGTGCAAGGTGAAGCCGGCATGCAGCTGCAGGCGGGCGGTGGCGCGAAGATCGATCATGACTGTGGTTCCGAAACGGCCGCGACGCGACGCGCCTCGGCAAAGCCCTGCAGCGCCGTGGTCAGGCGCGCATGCGGCAAGGGATCGGGCAGGCGTCGACGCCAGTTGGGATGGACTTCGACGGTGCCCGGCAGATTGGGTTGTTCGTCCAGCGCCAGTGCGTCTTCGGCCGGCAGCAAGGCCAGCGGCGACACGCTGCTGGCGGTAAACCGCAGCGCACCCAGCAGCGCATCGTCGCTGGACAGGCCGACGTGCTCCACCGCTGCATCCAGCCGCGCGACATCCTTGCTGCGGTGGTTTGCGTCGTCGCTTGCTTGCTCAGGCTTGATCAGCGCGAGCTTGCGTCGCCAGTCGATATCGCGGCCAGCGCGCCAGCCGGTGAGCGTGGGCAGATCGTGCGTGGTGGTGGTGGCCACCGCATCCGGGCGCCACAAGCCGGGCGCAATGAATGCACCATCTTCGTCGCGGGTGAACATCAGCACATCGATGCCCATCACCCCGCGGCGCGAGAGTTCTTCGCGGATGCCCGGCGGCACCACGCCCAGATCTTCGCCGATCACAATGGCGCGATGGCGCCACGATTCCAGCGCCAGCAGATTGAGCAGATCGTGCAGCGGGTATGCCAGATACGCGCCTTCGTTGGAGCCGGCACCCTCGGGTACCACCCACAACCGCAACAGGCCAAGAATGTGATCGATGCGGATCCCGCCGCGATCGCGCAGCACCGCGCGTAGCAGCGCGATGTACGGCGCAAACCCGCTGCGTCGCAAGGCGGTGGGCGAATACGCACCGATGCCCCAGTGCTGGCCATCGGCATTGAAGGCATCCGGCGGCGCGCCCAGCACCAGGCCACGCAACACCGTCTCTGCGGCGGCAGCGGCTTCGGCACCGTTGGGGTCGAAGCCCACCGCCAGATCGGCGATCAGTCCGATCTTCATGCCGCGCTCGTGCGCTTCGCGCTGCGCATCGGACCAACTGCGCGCTGCCAGCCATTGGGTGAACACATGCAGCTGCGGATCGTTGTCGCCGTAATCCTGCGCGGCGAAGCGTGCGAATCCGTCCAGCGCTGCACCGCCTGCAGTACGGAAGGCGAGCAGATCGGCATGATCCGGCGCCACGCGCGCGTGCAGATGGCGCAACAACTCCCACTTGGCCTGCGCCGAGGCCGGCCAATCGATCAATGCATTGGTGTGCAGCGTATCGAAGCGCTGGCGCAGGCCTGCGATCTCGTCGATCGCCTCCAGCGCCAGTTCGCCCAACACGCGGACCGGTGCGGCATGCAAGGGATCGAAAAAGCGCCGGTCGCTGGGCGAATACGGGCTGTAACCGCCGGTGATCGGGCGCGAGGCATGCACCGGGCTCAGTGCCAGCGCATCGGCGCCGGCCAGCGCCGCGTGCCGCAGCCACTCGACGGCACCGGCAGCGTCGCCGATGCCGCCATCATCGAGGCTGCAGGCCGAATACACCTGCAGCGCCATGCCCCAGGCACGCGGCGACGGCTGGCCGCAGGCATCGGCCACGCTGAAACAGCGTTGCGGCGCGACTGCCACCTGCTGGGTCAGCGCACCGATCTGCAGCGTCCAATAACCAAAACGCTGCGGTGCAAGCAATTGCCCCTGCGCATCCGCACGTGCTTCTTCGCTGCTGCCGCTGTCATCGGTCCAGCGGCCACTCGCATTGGCGGCAACGCGCAACGGCAACGGCGCGCCCACCTGCACGGTGAGCAGCGCGGCCGGTTCGTCTGCCTGCGCCTTGCAGCGACGCAGGCTGTCTTCGCGTTGTGCGGCAGTGGCCGATGGCAGTTCGAGGGCGGTCAATACCGCCTGCACCGACTGCTCGGAGACCTGTCGCGGTTGGTCGCTGGCGTCCACCCACTCCACCATCACCCCGGCCGCGGCGGCCAGGGTGTGCAAGGTGTTCGTGCTCATGTGCGGTCCTCGTGCCAGGCGATGAAACTGTCGACCGGCAACTGCTGCGCGGACGTCTCCACGTTTTCGGCAAATGCCACCCGCCCACGCAGCGGCGGCAGCGGCACGGCCGCGCGGCCGACGTTGAAGGCGATATGCCACAGCCCGCCCGGCAGCTCCCAGGTGGCGGTGAGCGCGCCATCGGCCAGCACGCTGGCGCTTACCGCACGCGCGTCGGCAAGACCGGGCACCAACCACTGGCGACGCACGGCGAGCAGCGCAGTGAACCACGCTGCCCACTGCGCGCCGTCGCCGTGCGCCGCATCGTCGATCGGCGAGCGCGAGGCGGCGAAGGTGGCATGACTATTGGGGTCGGGAATGGTGGCGCGCTGCGCCTCGTCGGCGAACGCGGCAAAGTGCGCGAACTCGCGACGGCGGCCTTCGCGCACCGCCTCATCCAGCAGCGGACCGAAGTCGGTGAAGAACAGGAACGGCTGCGTCGCACCCCAGGGCTCGCCCATGAAAAACAGCGGAATCATCGGCGTCAAGGCGGTCAACGCCAACGCTGCGCGCAAGCGCGGTTGCGATACCAGCACGGTCAGCCGCTCGCCACGCGCACGGTTGCCGATCTGGTCGTGATTCTGCGCAAACACCACAAACTTGTAAGGCGGCAACGCACCACTGGGCTCGCCACGCACGTGACCACGCGGGTCCGGCTCGCCCTGATATGCAAAGCCTTCGCCGAGCACACGCGCCAGATGCTCGGTGGGCTTGTCGGCGAAGGCGGCGTAATAGCCTTCGGCCTCGCCGGTCAGCAACACATGCAGTGCGTTGTGGAAATCGTCGTCCCACTGCGCGGTATAGCCGCGTTGCAGTTGCGAGGCCTGGTTGGCCTCGTTTTCCAGCACCAGATGCACGTGGCGGCCAGACGGCAGGCTGGTCTCCACGGTCTGGCGCAAAGTGTCCAGAAACGCATTGGGCGTGATCGCATGCACCGCATCCAGGCGCAAGCCGTCAAAGCGGTATTCGTGCAACCACATCAATGCGTTATCGAGAAAATAGCGCTGCACCGGCGGCTTGTGGAAGTCGATGGCCGCGCCCCACGGAGTGGGCTTGTCTGCATTGAAGAACGCGCCGGCATAGCTGTGCAGGTAATTGCCGTCCGGGCCGAAGTGGTTGTAGACCACGTCCAGCAACACCATCAGGCCGTGGCCGTGCGCGGCATCAATCAACGCCTTGAGGTCGTCCGGTGTGCCATAGGCGTCGGCCGGCGCATACGGCAGCACGCCGTCGTAGCCCCAGTTGTGCGCACCGGGGAAGGCGCTCAACGGCATCAGCTCGATGGCGGTGATGCCCATCGCGGCCAGCTGCGGCAACTGCGCCTGCACGCCGGCATAGCCGCCGCAGGTGCCCACGTGCAGCTCATAGATCACCGCCTCGTCCCACGGACGGCCCTGCCACTGGGTGTTGCGCCAGCGGTAGCAGTCGGTGGGCTGCACGGCGCTGGGGCCGTGCACGCCATCGGGCTGCCAGCGCGAGGCCGGGTCCGGCACCGGCTCGCCGCCATCGACGCTGTAGCGATAGCGCGCAGTTGCCGCGCAGGCCAGGGTGGCGGTGAAGAACCCGTCCTGCCCGGCCTGCAGCGCGCTGCGCGTACCGTCGTCGAAGACCACTTCCACGCGCGTTGCGTCCGGTGCCCAGAGCGCGAAGCGCACCTGTCCCTCACCCGCTGGCCATGCGCCCCAGGCCGGGATGATGTCGTTGCGCTGGTTCATTGTTATTTCTCCGCTTGCAGGTAGATCGTGGCCAGCGGCGGCAGGGTCAGGCGCAGACGTTGCGTATGCCCATGCATGCCCATCGGCTCGGTCGCAAGAGGACCGCTGTTGCCGAGGTTGCTGCCGCCGTAGTGGGCACTGTCGGTGTTGAGGATTTCGCGCCAGATGCCGGCACGCGGCACTCCCACGCGGTAGTCGTGCTGCGGTTGCGGGGTGAGGTTGCTCACCGCCAGCAACGGCGGCGCACCGCCTTCGGGATCGTGACGAATGAAGGCCAGCACGCTGTTGCGTGCGTCGTCGGCCACGCTCCAATCGAACCCCTCGGCGCGATGCGTGCCGCGATACAGCGCCGGCACGCGGCGCAAGGTGGCATTGAGATCGCCCACCAGTTGCTGCACGCCGCGATGCGGCGCGCCGTCGAGCAGATGCCAGTCCAACGACTGGTCGTGATTCCAGTCGCTCCACTGGCCGAATTCGGCGCCCATGAAAAGCAGTTTGTCGCCCGGATGCGCCCACATCAGCGCCAGGTAGGCGCGCAGGTTGGCGAAGCGGCGCCAGTCGTCGCCCGGCATCTGCCCAAGCAGGCCGCCGGTGCCATGCACCACTTCGTCGTGCGAGAGCGGCAGCACGAAGCGTTCGGAGAACGCGTACACCAGGCCGAAGGTGAGCTGGCTGTGGTGCTGCGCGCGCTCGGCCGGATCGCGCTGCATGTAGCTCAGCGTGTCGTGCATCCAGCCCATGTTCCATTTGTGGGTAAAGCCCAGACCGCCATCGCTGATCGGCGCGGTCACGCCAGGCCAGGCGGTGGATTCTTCGGCAATGGTCAGCACGCCCGGATGGCGCGCGGCAATCTCACGGTTGAGCTGGCGCAGGAACGCCACCGCCTCCAGATTCTCGCGGCCGCCATGCGCGTTGGGCACCCACTCGCCTTCGGCACGGCCGTAATCGCGGTACAGCATCGAGGCCACCGCATCCACGCGCAGGCCGTCGAGGTGGTAATGGTCGATCCATTCCAGCGCGCTGCCCAGCAGATAGGCGGTCACTTCCGGGCGGCCGTAGTTGTAGATCAGCGTATTCCAGTCGCGATGCATGCCTTCGCGCGGGTCGGCATGCTCGTACAGCGCGGCGCCATCGAACTGCGCCAGGCCGTGCGCATCGTCGGGGAAGTGCGCGCTGACCCAATCCAGGATCACGCCGATGCCGGCACGGTGGCAGGCATCGACGAACTGCGCAAAGCCATCCGGGCTGCCGTGCCGCGCGGTCGGGGCATACAGGCCCAGCGGCTGGTAGCCCCACGAGCCGCCAAACGGGTGCTCGGTGATCGGCAGCAACTCGAGATGGGTGAAGCCCAGTTCCTGCACGTAGGGGATCAGCTGCTCGGCCAGGGTGGTCCAGTCCAGCGGCTGGTTGTGGCCATCGCGGCGCCACGAGGCGGCGTGCACCTCGTAGATGGACATCGGCGCCGGCAATGCCTGCACCGCACGCTTTCCCATCCACTCTGCATCGGTCCACGCAAACGCGGCGCCGCCGGGCACCACCGAGGCGGTGGCCGGCGGCAGCTCGCTTTGGCGTGCGACCGGGTCGGCCTTGAGCAGCACACGGCCGTCGTCGGCGGTGATCGCGTATTTGTAGCGGGCGCCGGCTTCCACACGCGGCAGGAACAGCTCCCAGAAGCCGCCCAGACGCTGACGCATGGGATGCCGCCGCGCCTCCCAGCCGTTGAAGTCGCCCACCACTGCCACGCGCTGGGCGTGTGGCGCCCAGACCGCAAAGCGCACGCCCGGCACATCGCCGCAGCGCAGATGCTGTGCGCCCAGCGCGCTGCGCAACGCCTGCCCGTCGCCGGCGGCGATCTGCAGCAGCAGCGACTCGTCCAGGGTGGGGGCGAACGCGTACGGGTCTTCGATCTCCTGCACCACGTCAGGCCAGACGATGCGCAGCCGATACGGGCCATCGACCGCCAGCTCGCCTTCGAATACGCCATCGACCGCGCCGGCCTGCATGCGCGCCAGCAACTTGCCGCGTGGATCGATCAGGCCCATCGCCTCGGCGCCAGGTGCCAGCACCCGAACACGGCGGCGGCCATCGGCCTGCAGATGCGGGCCCAGCACCGCGAACGCGTCGGTGGGCGCTCCGTCGGCCAGCGCCTGCAAGGCAAGCGCGCTATCAGACACTCCTTCCGTGGTCACAGCCTCGCCTTCCGTTCCCTGCCCTTGCACGCCCAACCGTTCGCTCATGACACCGTCGCAAGCGCAGGTGCGGTTGCGGCGGTGCGTTCGTAAAGGGACAGATACTTCTTGCCGGCCACATCCCAGCCGCTGGGCCGCAGCATGGCCGCGCGACGCATCGCCGACAGCAGGCTGGGCAAGCGGAACGTGCGGAACGCGCGTTCCAGGCAGCGGCGCAGGGCCTCCACGCTGGCGTGCTGGAACAGGAATCCGGTGACGCCGTCGTCCACGGTATCGATCAGCCCGCCGGTGGCGTGTGCGATCGGCAGGCAGCCGAAGCGCTGCGCGTACATCTGGCTCAGGCCGCAGGGCTCGAAGCGCGACGGCATCAGCAGGAAGTCCGCACCGGCGAACATGCGCCGCGCCAGGCCTTCCTCGAAGCCGATGAAGGCACCGACCTGGCCGGGATACCGGCGGGTCAGCTCGGCCACCTGTTGTTCGATCTCCGGCTCGCCACCGCCGATCACGGCGATCTGGCCGCCGGCCGCCACGATCTGCGGGGCCACCTCGCAGATCAGGTCCAGACCTTTCTGATGCACCAGCCGCGACACCACCGCAAACAACGGCCCGGTGCTGTCGCGCAGCCCGAAGGCCTTGCGCACCTGGGCGGCATTGGCCTGCCGGCCCTGCCACTGGTTCACGCTGAAGTGCGCATCCAGGTGGGCGTCGGTGCGCGGGTCCCAGCTGGCGTCGATGCCGTTGACGATGCCGGTCAGCGCGCCCTTGGCGGCGCGACCGGCCAGCAGCCGGTCCAGCCCGCAGCCTTGCGCCGGGCCGGTGATCTGTTTGGCATAGCTGATGCTGACGGTGTTGACGTGGTCGGCATTGACGATGCCGCCACGCAGGAACGACATCTGCCCGTAGAACTCCAGCTCGGCCACCCTTTCGGCCGGGATGCCCAGTGCCGAGGCCATCGAATACGGCACCAGGCCCTGGTAGGCCAGGTTGTGGATGGTCAACAGGCACGGGGTGGTGCCGCCGGACCAACGCACGTAACCGGCCGCCAGCGCGCACGGCCAGTCGTTGAGATGCAGCAGGCGCGGCTTCCAGCCCAGGCCGGCATGACCGGCGGCAATCTGCGCGGCGGCATGCGACAAGGTGGCGAAGCGGATCGCGTTGTCTTCGAACTCCGAACCGCTGGTACTCACATACGGCGAGCCATCGCGTTCGAACAGTTCCTTGGACAGCAGGATGTAGATCGGCAGGCCATCGGACTGCACGATGCGGCCGATGTCGCAGGCCGGCAGCGCGGCATGCGCCAACACGCGGCCCACGATCTCCACCTTGCCGGCGCGCTCGAGCACCGCCCGATACCCAGGGATCAACACACGCACGTCGTAGCGGTGGCGCAGCGCGCGCGGCAATGCCGCCGCGACATCGCCCAGACCGCCGGCCTTGATGAAGTCGGCCATCTCCGACACCACGAACAATGCACCGCGCGTATCGGCCAGCGACACCGGCAATCGCTCGTGATGGCGAATGAACCGCCCGCGTGCATCACGCGGCCGCCCGCTCTTCTTCAGCGTGGGGATCATCGTGCTGCGCTCTAGGCGTGCAGTGCTGGCGTGAAGCGGCATCGTGGCAACCATCTAAACGTCCGTCGTAAAGTGGGTGGAGACGGAAAACGGCGAAGCGAAAACCATCGTCTGCCGATGTGGCCAGACGACATGCTGCGAATGAGGAGCTAGAACGACGCGCGTACTCCACGTCGTCCTTGGTGATGAATCTACACCCCGACCAAATAAAATATGCGTGAACATGTCCTGACTTTTCTGCGACAGCCCACATTCCTTTACGCACAATTGCGCATGTCTACAGGCATAAGCGATGCATTGCAGTGCGATGACATCCCCGCATCGGTGCATTGGCACTGAGATGCACCGAATGCGGGAGAGTGCGGCTGCGTTCGTTGTCATCTGTGTAACTTGTTCATGCCAGCATTCGTGTGCTGTCGCGCAGCGTGACGGCACGATTGGATGCATGCTGTGGAGTGCGCCATACGGTCCGGTCTGCTCAAGCGACCCGTGCGCGCGCCGATAACCAGCGATAGCACGTCGACCTTTCGAGACCTGGCATGACCGACCAGCCTGACCTTCCAAGCCGCCCGCGTGGCGGGCTGCGCCGTCTGTTGCCCTGGGGCGGCACGGACACCGCGCGCCCGGTCGCTGCGCTGCCGAGCGTGCGCGGCAGTGCGCATGCCGCGCCGGGGCTGGCGGCACATCAGCTGGTTCCCGCCAAGACCAAGTCCGGCGCGCACGATCCGGCGGCCGCCACCGCGCTGCTCATTCGCTTGTTTTCGCATGCCGCGCATCCCGAAGCGCTGTTGCTGGCGTTCGCCGAAGGCATCGCCAGCCTGCATGGCGAGCTCGGCGACATGGGCGTGCGCCTGAGCGCGGCCTATGCGGCCGGCGACTGGCCAGGCTACGGCCGCACCCTGCGCCAGCTGATCGACAAATACATCCGCACCATCGATATCGGCGACTCGATCGCCGAAGGCCGCACCGAAGCCGAACAGTTACGCGACCTGCTGCGGCATGCGCTGGGCAACGCCCTGGCCACCTTGCTGCAACGCAGCCCCGAACTGGCCGAAGAAGCCCAGACCCTGGCATCGGCCCTGCGCCACTGGCGCCCCGGGCATGAGCTGATCACGCTGGAGCAGCGGCTGCGCGAGCTCAGCCATCAGATCGGTCTGCGCGCCGACGATGCCAGCGAACAACAGAACCTGTTGCTCGGCTTGTTCGACCTATTGCTGGAGAACGTCGGCGAACTCCTGGACGATCGCAGCTGGTTGCAGGGCCAGATCTCGGTGGTGCGGCAGCTGTTGGCCGGGCCGCTGGACGTGGAATCGATCGAGCAGGCGCGCGGCACCCTGCGCGAGGTGATCTACAAGCAGGGCCTGCTCAAGCAGGGCATTGCCGATTCCAAAAGCGCCATGCGCGAAATGATGGTGTCCTTCGTCGACCGGCTCGACGGCATGGCCACCAGCACCGGCGAATACCACGACCGCGTTGCCGGCTATTCGCAGGCGATCGGCGACGCTCGTAGCATTCCCGACCTCAATCGCCTGCTGCAGGACGTGCTGCAGGACACCGCCGGCGTCCAGGCCCAGGCGCTGGCCGCGCGCGACGAACTGCTGTCCGCACGCCGCCAGGTCGAAGACGCCGAACAACGCATCGCCTCGCTCGAACAGGAACTCAACGCAGTCGCCGGACTGGTGCGCGAAGACCAGCTGACCGGCGCGCTCAACCGGCGCGGTTTCGAAGAACTGTTCCAGCGCGAAGCGGTGCGCACTCAACGCAGCGGCCAGCCGCTATGCGTGGCGATGCTGGACCTGGACGACTTCCGCCGCCTCAACGAAGCCCACGGCCACGCCGGCGGCGACGCGGCGCTACGCCACACCGTCGAGGTGGCCAAGGCGGTGTTGCGCACCACCGACGCCATTGCCCGCTTCGGCGGCGAAGAATTCGTACTGCTGCTGCCGGACTCGACCATCTTCGAAGCCAGCGCGGCGGTCATCCGCCTGCAACGCGCCCTGGCGCAGCGCTCCTTGCTGCACGAGGACGTGCGGATCTTCATCAGCTTCAGCGCAGGCGTGGCGCTGCGCCATACCGACGAAACCCAGGACGAGCTGGTGCGCCGCGCCGACCGCGCCATGTACGACGCCAAGGCCGCGGGCAAGAATCGGGTGGTCAGCGCCGATTAGAGCCGCTGACAGAACGCCCGTGCTGACCGCCAAGCCGGCGCGCTTGGTGCTTGGTGCTTGGTGCTCGGTGCGAGCATGGTCCACGCGTAGACGCCGGTTCTGAGCGCGACGTCCACACCCGGCCGACAACTGCTCGCTACGTTTTGTGGGCCGCTCTTAGCCCCCTTGCCACCGCAGCTTCAGGTAATCCACGACCTGCGCGGTCTGGGGCATGGCAAGGAATCCGTGGCGAAACAGCATGCATCCGCGTATCTGCGGCAAGGCAGCGTTGAGGTCCAACTGGCGGGCGATCTCAGGGACACCGCCTGCAACGGCCCAGTCCGGCTCCAATGCATTGGCGAGACCCACCTTGTATAACGCCATGCCGATGTAGAGCTGCACACGCCCGTTGCCCACGGTGTCGGCCCACCACCGCGCAATGGTGTCGTAACGCACGATTTGCCGTGCAAACGGCCAATAGATCTGCGGCACGATGTAATCGACGAGTTCTTCGCGCACCCAGCGTCGGGTATCGGCGTAAGCGACATCGAACGAGGGCGCGCCTGCCTGCGTGTCCGAGCCCAGCGGATCGTCCTGCCGATTGCGCCACACGCCTGCCGGGCTGACCCCGAAGGCCACGCGCGGCCGGATCGCACGAATGGTCCTGCCCACATCGCGCATCAATCGATAGGTGTTGTTGCGCCGCCAATCGCCCTTGTCTGCGAAGCCTGCTCCATGGCGCGCGTAGGTCTGTGCGTCGTCCAGTGGCGACTGGGCGGTTTCGCTGTAGAAATAATCGTCGAACTGCACACCATCCACGTCGTAACGGACAATCAGTTCCGCAACAACGGCACAGATCCAGCGGCGGACGGCGGGAATGCCTGGATCAAGCACCAGCCGGTTGGCGGCCACGCCCACCCACTCGGGACGATGCGCATACACGCTGGGCGGGGAATCGCCCGATGGAGTGGTCAACATCTCCAGCGTGGCCTGACTGATGTCGGTCGACACCCGGTAAGGATTGAGCCAGGCATGGACCTGGATGCCACGTGCGTGTGCGTGGTGGAGCAGAAACGCCAATGGATCGAAACCGGGGTCTTTCCCGAGCACGCCCGTCAGCACCGGCGACCACGGCAGAATCGCCGATCGGTAAAGCGCATCGGCACATGGCTTGACCTGGAAGACCAGCGTATTGAGATGCAGCGCTTCGGCTTGGTCGAGAATCGTCAGCAATTCCTGCTGCTGGACCATGACACGCGCAACCGGATCGGCCATCCGGGAGGACGCCGCACTTGGCCAATCGAGATTGAGCACACTCGCCACCCAGGTGGCCCGCATCGGCCCGCGTGTGGGCAGCGCGGCGTGCACCGGTGCGCCGGCCATGCTCGCCGCGATTGCCGCAGCTCCCAACCCCAGGAAGCGTCTGCGCCCGATTGCAGAGCACGCGCTGATCGATGCAACGTGCGCGTAGTCGTCCACCTGCACCGCGTCTACCTGCGTGACTGCGGGCGAAGAACCGCCTGCACTACCGAGACCCTCGATCATCTTCTGCATGCTGCGCTCCCACCTGATGTCTGCCAGTACGCGCCGGCCAGGCCGGCCAGGCTGCCGTCAGTGCCACCGCAGGCAGCGACGCAACCTGCACCTCGCACCCACGGCGTTCAAGCAGGTTAGCAAGCGTCACGCGCCAGGCGCAGGCGTGTGATCGCCAGCGTGCACGCCAGTTCGCTTGTCGCCTCAGCGACCAAGAGCGGCTAACAAAACCACTGTGCTCACCGCCCGGTGGATGCGGCCGGTACTCGGTGCGGCATGGTCCACGCGTACCCTCCGGTTCTGAGCACGCCGTCCACACCCACCTGACGATTGCTCGCTACGGTTTGTTCGCCGCTCCAGGACAAGATCAGTGCGCGGCCGTGTTCCCGCGCAGCTTCTGGAACCCGGTGACCACTCCCAGCACCACCGCACCGGCGACCACGCCGACCACCATGTTGCCCAGCGCGTCGACCAGCCAGCCCAGGCCGCCGGCCGACCTGGTCAGATCCTGCACGATGTGATGCAGCGCGGGGATGTTGTGGACCAGGATGCCGCCGCCGACCAGGAACATCGCCAGCGTGCCGGCTACCGACAGGAACTTCATCAGCCACGGCGCGGCCACCAGGATGCCGCGGCCGAGCGCCGCCAGCGACGCGCCCTTACGGGTCAGGTACAGGCCCAGATCGTCCAGCTTCACGATCGCCGCGACCAGGCCGTAGACCCCGATGGTCATCGCCAACGCAATCGCCACCAGCACCGTCACCTGCTGCCCGAACGACACGCCTGCGACCACGCCCAGCGACAGCACGATGATCTCCGCCGACAGGATGAAGTCGGTGCGGATCGCGCCCTTGACCTTGTCCTTTTCCAGCGCCACCACATCGACCTGTTCGTCGGCCAGCGCGCGGGTGCGCTCGGCATGCCGCTGCGCTTCTTCGTCGGCGTCGTGCAGGAACTTGTGCGCCAGCTTCTCTACGCCTTCGAAGCACAGGTAAGCGCCGCCGATCATCATCAGCGGCATCACCAACGGCACGTTGTAGCCGCGTCCGCGCAACCAGGCTTCCAGCGCGCTGATCGCCAACGCTGCCGGCACCAGGATCACCTTGTTGACCAACGAGCCCTTGGCCACCGCCCACACCACCGGTAACTCGCGGTCGGCGCTGACACCGGTCACCTGCTGCGCGTTGAGCGCCAGATCGTCGCCCAGCACGCCGGCGGTCTTCTTGGCCGCAACCTTGGTCAGGATGGAAACGTCGTCCAGCAGGGTGGCGATGTCGTCGAGCAGGGTGAACAGGCTGGCACCGGCCATGCGGAGGTCCTTCGAGGGTGGTCGTGCGTGAGTGAACGTGAATTCTCGCCGATCCCGCGCCCGGATTGGGTGATGGCAGGCCATTGCGCGGTCGTTGCGTGCCGTTGTCGGGCGATTGCCGGTATTGCCCACCCCTGGCCAGACACGCGCCAGCGCAGGCACCGGCAGCGCCCGCAACGCTGCCACGGCGCACCCGGATTCACCGGCTGACGACCCCGCGCTGGCCACACTCGCTGCTCGCATGACGCCCCGGAGATGGCCTTGAGTCCGAATGACCCGCACCGCGCACCGGCCCCGGCGACGCACTCGGCCGACCAGGCCGTGGTGGGCGGCATGAGCCGGCGTACGCAGATCCTGCGCCTGCTGCTGCGGTACCGCGGGTCGGGGGTGTTTGCCGGCATGAACCTGGACCCGGCCGCCATCAACGCGTACGAGGTGCCGGCAGAAGGCACCCCGGACCAGTTCGTCTCCGACCTGGAATCGCTAGGCCCCACCTTCGTCAAACTCGGCCAGATGTTGTCCACCCGCCCGGACATCGTGCCGCCGGAGTTCGCCACCGCGCTGGAGCGCATGCAGGAAAACACCAGCTCGGTGCCGGTGGAACGCATCCGCCAGATCATCGAAGAAGAACTCGGCGTGTCGGTCAACAAGGCGTTCTCGTTCTTCGACCCGGTGCCGCTGGGCTGCGCCTCGCTGGCGCAGGTGCATCGCGCCGCGTTGCGCGACGGCACACCGGTGGCGATCAAGGTGCAAAAGCCCGAAGTCGCCGCGCAGGTGCGCTCGGACCTGGATGTCCTCAAGAGCTTTGCCACCGCCGCCGACCGGCTCACCGGCATCGGCCGCCGCGTGCGCTTTGCCGACTGGCTGGGCGAATTCGGCAAGACCCTGCGCGCCGAACTCAATTACGAAGACGAAGCCGAAACCCTGGTGCGCTTCGGCAAGCATCTCAAGCCGTTTCCGTTGTTGTGGGTGCCGCAACCGATCTGGGACCTGAGCAGCCGCAAGGTACTGACCATGCAGCTGGCCGAAGGCGTGCGCGTGGACAAGATCTCCGGCCTGCGTCGCACCGAGCAGCCGATGGATAATTTGGCGGCGGAGCTGGTCAAGGGCTATCTGGATCAGATGTTCGTGCATGGCGAAATCCATGCCGACCCGCATCCGGGCAACCTGCGTGTGTTGCAGGACGGGCGGCTGGCCATCTTCGACCTGGGCATGGTGGCGCACGTACCCCCGCGTCTGCGCGAGCGGCTGCTCAAGCTGCTGTTTGCCGCCGTCGACGGGCGCGGCGAAGAAGTGGCCGAGGAGACCATCGCGCTCAGCACGCGCCTTGAGGATTACGACGAAGACCGCTACCAGCGCGAAACCGGGCAGATGATCGCGCGCTATGCCGCGCACGACACCACCTCCGAAGGCCGCGTGGTACTGGATCTGGTGCGTATCGCCACCGCGAACGGACTGCGCACGCCACCGGAACTGAGCCTGCTCGGCAAGACCCTGCTGAATCTGGAAGGCGTCTGCCGCGCGTTGTCGCCCAACCTGGACACGCGCCGCATCGTCGAACGCCACCTGCAGCATGTGATGCGCGCGCGGCTGAAAAAATCGCTGTCCGCCGCCAACCTGGCCAGCGAGGCGATGGAACTACAGCATCTGGTGCGCGAAGGCCCGCGCCGCATGTCCGAGATCCTGTCGCTGGCCGCGGAAAACCGCCTGCAGATGCGCGTCACCGGGCTGGAAGAATCGCATCTGATGGAAAGCCTGCAGAAGATCGCCAACCGCGTTGCGGCAGGCATCGTCACCGCGGCGCTGATCATGGCCTCGGCGCAGATGATGCGCATCGAAACCGGCCTGAAACTGTGGGGCTATCCGGCCATTGCGATGGTGCTGTTTCTGCTCGGCGTCGTGCTGGGCCTTGGCATCGTGCTCAGCGCACTGCTATTCGACCGCCGCGTACGCGCACGCGAAGAGCGCGGGCACAGATAGCGGCCGCCGAGTCAGCGCGCTACTATTCGACAAAGCCCCTCTCCCACCGGGAGAGGGGTTGAGGTGAGGGTACGTGGCGAAGCCGCTCATCGAGCTCACGCATCAAGCCTCGACGGTGTGACGCAAACCCCGCATCGCCCTCAACGACGCACTGACGCAAACAGACGCAAACGCTGCCGCTAACAGCATGACCGATTGCATCGATCAGTGAAGACCGAATCCGGCGTAATCGCCCGATCTCGATCACCCGCCGCCAGTCGTGGCCACGCACAGCAGATATGTCACGCACAGCGCATTGCCAAATTATCTTGCCAGCACCCACTGCGACTGCCGTGAATCAACACCGCACGCACCGCCCCATAGCACACCCAAAAAACACTCCATGCGGATGCACACACCCGCATCGAACAACGCATTAAGAGCGGCTAACAAAACCACTGTACTCACCACCAGGCGGGCGCGGCCTGCGCTCGTTGCGGCAACTATTCCTGTGCGCCGTCCACACCCACCTGACGACTGCTCGCGACATATTGTTTGCCGCTCTAAACCCACACCCCAAACGCAACAAACATTTCAGTCAGCTTGAGCGCGGCATAGTCCGTCACCCGAGTGTCACATTGCAGGTGGCGCACAGGACATGGCGAGCAAGGCGTCCGGAACGCGCTCGCATCATTCCCCCACGGACGTTGCGCATGCATTGGATGTTGGTGTTCTCGTTGTTGCTATTGCTGTGGCTGTTGGTCGCCTCACCGCGTCTGGCGTGGCTCAAGGCAGGCCTACTTTCGCTATTGTTGCTGCTGCTCAGCGCCTGGGGTTTGATCGACCGGCTCAGCGGCGACGGCATCAATGCGGCCACGCTGTATCACTTGCGCGCAGACATGGATGGCGCCGGGGTCAGCGACTTTTCCGGCTATATCGCCGTGTTCATCGGCATGCTGCTGCTGTCGTTAAGCCCGCTCATCCTGGTCAGGGTGCGCCGTTTCCGCCGCCCGCGCGGCGGCGGTGTGGTGTTCGGATCGTTCGTGGCCATGTTGTTGGTCAGCATCGTGGTGAGCCCGCTGTATCGCGATGGCAAACGCCTGTACTACCAGTTGCGCCCGGTCGATTACGCCACGGTGGTGCCGGAATATCAGCTGCCGCAGCAACCGCTGCAAAAGCGCAAGAACATCGTCTGGATCTACGGCGAGAGCCTGGAGCGCACCTACTTCGATGAGTCGGTGTTTCCGGGCCTGATGCCCAACCTGCGCGCGCTGGCCACCGAAGCGGTGGACGTACGCAATCTCAGTTCCACCGAAGGCAGCGGGTGGACCATCGCCGGCATGGTGGCCTCGATGTGCGGCGTGCCGCTGACCACCGCGCCGGGCGATGAAAACAGCATGGATCGCATGGGCATGTTCCTGCCCGAAGCGCGCTGTCTGGGCGACTATCTCAAGGATCAGGGCTACCGCAATCACTACGTGGGCGGTGCCGATGCCAGCTTTGCCGGCAAGGGCCGTTTCCTGTCCAGCCATGGCTTCGACGTGGTGGATGACGTGCAGCATTTCCGCGATAAAGGCGTGGCGCCCAAGCACTTTTCCGCATGGGGCGTGCACGACGACGTGTTGCTGGACGATGCCTGGGACAGCTTCCAGACCCTGTCGCGCGCCGGCCAACCGTTCATGCTGACCACGCTGACCATGGACACCCATCACCCGGCCGGCCACCTGCCGCTGGCGTGCAAGGGCCAGCGCTACGACAGCGCGCTGGGCGACATCGGTCTGTTGCATGCGATCAAGTGCAGCGACCGCTTGATCGGCGAGCTGGTGGCGCGTATCCGCAACAGCCGCTACGGCAACAACACCATCATTGTGATCGCCTCCGATCATCTGGCCATGCCGAACGATCTGAGCGATGTGCTGGCCAAACAGAAGCGCGAAAACCTGCTGTTGTTTCTCGGCAAGGGCATCGCGCCGCAACAGGTGCTCACGCGCGCAGGTAGCACGCTCGATTCCGGTGCCACGCTACTGCAATTGCTGGAGCCGGGCATGCGCAGCCTGGGCTTTGGGCGCTCGCTGCTTGCCAGCGATGCACCGCCCAGCGCCAGCGTCGCCGCCAGTCGCGACAGCGGCAAGGACTACCCGCGCTATCTCGCCTTTGCACGCACGCTGTGGACCGGGCAACGCACCCGCATGCTGCGCGTCAACGGCAATGGCGATGTGGTGGTGGGCGTGCAACAGGTGCGCCCGCCGGTGCTGCTCGAATACGACGAAGACACCCATCTGAAAACCGTGTACCTGGAAAACACCTCGCGTCAGTTCGACCGCACCCACAGCAAGGGCACGCTGGCCTATGTGGACCGCTGCACCGCATTCGAGGACGGCTCGGCCGACGGCGACTGGTGCGCGCTGGTCGTCGATCGTCGGCAACGCATGAAGCTCTACCGCGACCCGGACCTGACCCGCGGCATCGCCGTCGATGCGCCATTGGATGCCAGCCAACAAGGCCCGCGCCCGCGCGTGCGTCAGCCGATCATGCTCACCCAGTCCGCGCGCAAGACTGCTGCAGGCCGCTACATGCTCGAGCTCTACGCCAAGCGTCGCCCCACCCGCGCGTTCTGGGTGGAAGCGGTGTCGTCCGAACGCAAGCTGGTGCTGGCCCAGCAATGGGTAGTGCCCGATGCCGCCGGACGCATCCGCATGCCGGTGGGCCTGGAGCATGCGGTGGAGGATCTGGAAATTCGCGCCTGGCTCGACTACACCGAAGAGGTCAGCGTCGACGACCTGGCACTGGTCAAGGACACCCCGGTGGCCGACCGTTCGTAAGCCAGCATTGCTGCCAAACGCGTTGGCCTCGCAGGAGCGGGCTGGCATGCGCTGCAGGCTTACCGGCGATATCCAACACGCGCCGGCGCACTCCTACGTCACGTGGGACGCACACGCCGTATCACTGCTGCTCTGACAACGCGTCCTCGCCACTGTCGCGCGCCACCGCCACCCCGGCACGACTGAAACGGATTTCCTGCGGCGACTGCAGCGCGACGCCTGCACGCTCCATCCGCTGCAGCAACGCAAAGAACAACTCGCTGCGCACGCCATACGAATCGCGCGGACTGCTGACATAGGCGAACGAATTGAAGTTGACGTACCCACCGGCCAGCGAGTCGATGAACACCGATGGCGCCGGCTCCGCCAACACCTTGGCATGCTCGGCAAACAAGCCCAGCAACATGTCGCGCACCTTCGCCACATCGGTTTCCAACGGCACCGAGAACTGCAGCTGCACCCGCCCCATCGGATTGGACAGCGTCATGTTGCGCACGCTCTTGGTGATCAACTCCGAATTGGGCACGATCAGGGTCGAACGGTCGCCCACCTGGATTTCGGTCGCACGTACGCTGATCTTGCGCACGTCGCCCTCCTGATCGCCGATACGCACCCAGTCGCCGATCTTGACCGGCCGCTCGGCCAGCAGGATCAACCCGGACACGAAGTTCTGCGTGATCGCCTGCAGACCGAAACCGATACCCACCGACAACGCGCTCAACACCAGCGCCAAGCGCTTCAGGTCCAGACCCAGCGCGGTCAGCCCCCACACCACCACCACCAACCAGCCCAGATAGCGCGCCACCGTGCTGATCGAGTTGCGCGCGCCGGCATCGAGCTCGGTCTTGGGCAGATAGGTGTTGAGCAGCCACTGTTGCACCACCTGCACCACGCCCAGGCCCAGGACGAACACCAGCAACGCGCGCAAGGCCGCCGCCGGTGTGATGGTGAGCTCGTCGCTGAGATAGATACCGTGCGAGACGTTCTCGGCCCAGCCGGTGACCGCCGAGAGATTGGCGCCATACGGCGTGATCAGGGCCGCGATTCCCAGCAGGATCAACACGACACGTACTACCGCGGACAGCAGCAGGCCCAACTGCACCAGCCGTCCGCTGCCCATGCCCGAGGCATGCGACAACGCGCGACTGAAGCGCCCTTCCGGATTGAAAACCCATGTGAGCAGGTCGTCGGCAAACACCACCAGCAAGCCGAGCAGACTGCAGATCAGCGTGATCCAGATGATCTGGCGCGCGATGAACAGCGACAGATTGAGATAGCCGAACAGTGCCGCCAGCAGCGACACGAGCACCGCCACATGCCCCAGCAGGCGGATCAGTACGATGACGCCGCCGCCACGCGAGACCACCGGTGGCGGCTCGCTGCTATCGGCGCTGGCGGCGCCGGCGCTGGCGGCGCGCGCGCGCAACGACAGGCTCAGGCCGGCCAGTGCCGAGAGGATCAGGCCGGCATACAACAATGCGGCCACCGCGTCGGTGGCGGTGGCGGCGGCGGCACTGGTACGCGCCACCTCGTTGAGCTTCATCGCCATGCCGCTGAACCAGCTCACCGCGGCGGTGGCCAGGCAATGCACGCGCAGCCGATCGACGGTGGCATCGTCCAGCGGGAACAACCGCCAGGTGGGTTGGTGCTTCATCAGCAGACTGGCGCTGAGCGAGCCGACGAAGGCCGCGATGAAGCTGATGAAGACAAACGCACCCAGCAACTCGTCCAGATCGGCCGGCACCTGGGCAATCGCACGCACGCTTTCGGCCAGCACCCATGCGGCCATACCCAGACTGAGCGTGCCGATCAGCAGAAACCACAGCGCCAGACCGGACCGTCGCAACCGCCCGCCCGGGGCACGCGACGCTGCGTAGCGCCGCCCCAGATGGCGCAGAAAGATGCGCAACGGGAAGGCCAGCAGCAGCGCGATCGCCACACCCGTCACCAGGCCGCCAACGCCGTTGGCAGCCGTGCCGGCACGCACCGCCTGGTCTGTATCGTCGTAAACGCCGCGCAGACGGGTACGGTCATCCGGCCATTGCTGCGCGATCTGCGCCCACAGTGCCGGCGACAGCGGTGAGGCAACGCGCGTGGACAGCTGCACACTGAAGAGCTGCGCGCGTTTTTGTTCCAGGCGGTCGGCAAGCTCGCGGGCTTGGGAATCGAGGAGATTGGCGCGTTTGAATTCTGCATCCAACGCGTTTTTTTCTTTCTTTAACGCTTCGCGCTGTTTTTTAAGGTCGGGCGCTTCGCCGTTCTGCACATCACCCAAACCGGCCAGCTGCGAACTGATTTGCTTGAGCGGTGGATCCAGCTGACGTGCAATCTCCTGCGCCTGCCGTTGGACGCCGACCACTGAGTCGGTCAGCTTGCGTAGACGGTCGGTATCGGCCTTTTCCAGCCCGGCCTCGCCCTGGTCAAGCACCTTCTGCGCGGTGTCCAGCTGCGTCTGGGCGCTCTTCAGCAATGTGTCCTGGTCCTGGGCGAACACGCCCCCGGCCAAGGCCAGCCACAACGCATAGCACAGCAGCAGGCGCAACAACACGCTGGAACGGGCAGACGGCACAAAACGCAATCGGGACACAGGCAGGCATCGGACAGGCGCAGAACCGCGCGGTGCCGGCATCTTAAGCCACCGCCCCCACCGTGCCGCCCGCCGCCGGGCCGGCAATTCATGCGGACGCAAGCGTAGCGTCCGGGAGGGTGCGACCACCCAGCCGACCAGTGCATGAACATCTGGCGGCTTGTCACCTTGCGGCAACACCGAGCTGTCGCAGAATCGGGTCACCGCTGCGGCAGACGCAGCGGATGACCGCGAAGGAGAACTCCATGCAGATTCAGATCCAGACCGACAAGCACGTGCCGCATGACCCGTCCGTCGTGCAACATGTCGAGAAAACCTGCACCGCCCAGCTGGCGCATTTTGCCAACGACATTACCCGCGTCGAAGTGCATTTGCGCGACGAGAACGGCCAACGCGGCGGCGCAGCGGATCGAACCTGCAGTATCGAAGCGCATGTCGCCGGTCTGCCGCCGATCGCCGCCACCAACAGCGCCGAAACCACTGCCTCTGCCGTCACCGGCGCCGCCCGCAAGCTGCGCACCGCCATCGAGCACGCGCGCGGCAAGCAGCACGCCAGGGCCACTGCGCCGGCACCGGATAGCCTCTGATCGCTTGCTGGGCAGGGCGACGCGCCCTGCCCTTGAGCGAGTCCAGCGTCGAGGCCTGTTCGGCACACCACGTTCCTCGATACCGATGACGTGGGAGCGATTGGCCACAGGCTTGGGCGCAGTCCGCAACGGACGCGCCGAGTGGCGCACTGGCGCAATCAGTGCGGGCTGTCAGCGCTCGCACCCCATGATATCGACGGACACCGGCGCTGCGGCATCGACGCCCGGCTCCAACGCAGTGCATCAGCGTTGCCGGCATCGAACGACGCGGACATTCGACACCAGCGCTGGCGGGCATGCAGCGCCAGCGGCGACGCAGAGGCACCATCGGGATCAGCGCTAAGGCCAGGCAATCAGCGCGCCTCCAGGGTGAGGTGCCACCGTAGTTTGTGGCTTCTGGCAGGATCTCGCGCCGCTCCCCTGTCCCCAGAAGAGACAATGGCCTGGCATGATCCGAGCGACCTCAGCGTTTCCAAGCTGGCGCGGCGGCGAAAGATGCGGATCACTCGCGTGTGCTTCTTTTTAGCCGCAACGCGCTGCCGAGGCGCCGTTGACGAGTGGTCTGGCCAGCGCCAAGTCGAGCAACGTCCAACGTACAAGCGCTGCGGTGCAGTTTCTTGAAGAGTCGCTGCTGCGGCTCCCACGTCCAACCAGCGGTAATGGCGAAAGTTGCTGCGGCAAGCGCGCTATGCAGTGAGGTCACCACGCAGTTGAGGACTGGTGCCCTCCCCTGCGCAGCCCACGGCAACGCTCCGTTGTCTCGTGGGCGCACCCAGGGGCAAGCCTGTCTTACCTCGACGGCAGCTCGAACGCTTTCCGACTGCGCGCATTTTCTTGCGCTTTTTTCGCCAAAATAGTTCATCCGCGCATGCATCCCGTAGCGAGGAGTGGCAACATTTGTGCTCGCCGCATGAGACATGCCGTGTGATCGTATGAGCATGTACTCATATGCAGCCGCTCTGTCCTGCTTTGTCACTGCGAGGCCGCATATATGTCGCTCAACACGCTTTCGACCGGGAGTAACGCCGGTCCGCTTCCACCGCCAACGGATGACACGTCGTGCCCGGAGTTGCTCGGATCCGAGTCGGGCATGAACGACTCCGATCTGTTGCTTGCGATCGACAACATGTTCTTGCAGCAGATTTACCGTCTGATTGCCGCCACCTACCGCAATGCCCCAATCAATGGGCCAGACTGCGAGATTCCGGGCAGTCAGCCAGATAGCGGCGGCATTCCGGAGTCCACGCCTTCAGCTGACGACATGCAAGCCAGCCAGCCGATCGAAAAACGCACCTCCTGGCCAACGCTGTCGACCGCGTTCGATGCCAAGGACATCAAGGGATCCAAGCTGCCGCCTGCGGTAGAGGGATCGTCGGTGACCTGGGACGGCGGCACGCTCACCCCATCGGAACTTCAGATTGTTTCCACACTCAATCAGCACAAGGACAAGATGCCGATTGAGTTCAAAAAACTCGACGACAAGATCAATGATCCATCCACGCCTCCCGATCTGAAGAGCGCGCTGCAAGGCTTGCAGAAAGACCCGCGTCTGTTCTTCGCCATCGGCTCGCAGGGAGACGGCAAATGCGGCGGCAAGATCAAGGCAGATGATTTGTGGGATTTTGCGGACCATCATCAACAGGTGACCGACCTGGGCGGGAAGAATGCCGAATTCAATCCCAAGAATATGAAGGGATCCACGCCGCCTCCTGCCGCAGAAGGTTCATCGGTAACCTGGGACGGCGGCACGCTCACCCAGTCCCAGCTCGATATCGTCTCCACGCTCAATGCGCATCGCGACATGACTCCGATCGAGTTCGCCAAGCTCGATGAAAAGATCAACGACCCGGCCACCCCGCCGGACCTGAAGAAAGCGCTGCAAGGCCTGCAGCAGGACCCTGGCCTGTTCTTCGCGCTGGCATCGCAGGGACACGGCAAACACCACAAAGACGATCAGGGCAAGTGCAACGGCAAGCTTATTGCCGCCAACCTCTACGACTTTGCCGACCGCCATCCGCAGGTGACGCCGCTGGGTGGAAAGAACGCGACCTATAATCCCGAAAAAATGAAGGGAAGCGAACTGCCACCTGCGGTGGACGGCTCGTCGGTCACATGGAAAGACGGGACGCTTACGCAGAACGAATTGGAGATCGTCACTACGCTCGATCGCCACAAGGACCAATTGCCGGTTGCGTGGGCCGATCTCGATGCGAAAATCAACGATCCCGCGACCCCGCCGGATCTGAAGAAGGCCTTGACGGAACTGCAGAAAGACCCGCGGCTGTTCTTTGCCATCGGCTCGCAGGGCGATGGCAAGTGTGGCGGCAAGATCAAGGCCGGCGATCTCAGCAAGTTCTCGGCCGGCCACGCGCAGGTAGCGGAATACGCCACCAAGCAAGCAAAGGGCTACACGCAAAACTATGTAGCGTCGGACAGCCCGGATAAGACCCAGGCGACGGTCATGACCGAAAGCGATGCGATGCGCGAGTTCTATCGCTACTCGGACTATCTACCGAAGGATCTGAACCAGGACGCGTTCAAGCAATTGGTCGAAGGCGACAGCAACACCAAGAAGTCCCCACCGCAGGTCATTGCCGCCGCACAGTACTTCCGCGAGCACCCCGATCAGTGGAAGACCTTGGCGGGAGACTCTGGTTCGATGAGTACACCGGATTTCCTGCAGAAATCCGCATCGCAGATGCACCTGACCGCACCCGAACTCAACACGCTGGACACCATCAACAGCCACCAGGACGCGTTCTTCGGCGATGGCAAAGAGGTGACCCGCGACAAGCTCGATACGATCATCAAAGACGATAAGGCCGACCCCGCAGTTCGCGACGCCGCCAAGCAGCTATCGGAGGACCCGCTACTATTTGCCCTGTTGAACAACTCGATCACCGGCTACAAGAAGCCCCACAGCTTCTTTGGCGGCGGCCATACCGTCGACTCAGGCAAGATCAGCCAGAAGGACTTTCACCAGTTCTACGATCATATGAGTGCGGACAACAAGACCGTGGAGACATCGCCTACGCACGAAGCCACATCGCCGGAACAGAAAAAGGCTGTTGATGACATGTTGATGGGCAAGGCCGATCAACCCGATATCAAGAAGAAGAAAAAGGATATCGGCACCGTTGGTAAGGGATTACACGAGTTCCTCAAGTGGGACAGCAAGATCATGGACTGGGCCTCTGTCGGGCTAAGTGCACTGAACGGCATCCCCATCATCGGTGAGATGGCCGACGCAACCGCGCTGGCATTGGAGGGCGAAGCGCAGGCAGCGCAGGTGATCGACACCGCAATGCAAGGTGGCAACATGTCGCTCGCGTGGAAACTCGCCGGCATCAACATGGCTGGGGCGGTAGTGGGCGCTGTCGGTGGGCCCACGGCCAGGCTCGGGGCCAAGGGGGTAGCCAAAGGGGTTACCGAGGGCGCAGCCAAGGGGGCAAGCGAGAGCGCGACTAAGGGGGCAACCGAGGGCGCAACTAAGGGTTCAACCGAAGGTGCGACCAAGGGGACAACCAAGGGCTCGACCGAGGGGGCAACCGAAGGCGCGACCAAGGGGGCAACCAAGGGAGGAGGCAAGGGGGCAGCCGAGCGGCAAAAGCCCATTGATGGAGTCAAAGGTTATTTAGTAGGTAGCAGTATTAGTAAATCGGTTGAAATGCTGAAAATTCCTGTTTTGGCAGGCTTGCATTATGAAGAGATCCAACTGGATAAACAGAGGAAAAATGGCGACATCCGCCAGAATCTCGAAAATGCAGGCGGAGTACCGTTAGGAAAACAGAATATTCCAAGGGGAATCGCCGACAACTTCGAGGCGGATACCAAGGAAAATCTCAAGGGCTTGAGGGGTGGGCGCCGTCGATAGTGGTCGCTCTCGGACGATGACGGTGCGCCAGTAACTTACAATCGCGAGGATCGTTCGATTCGCCAAGTAGGTGTTGCCAGAGAACTTTTCCACCTTTGGCACGACTCACAGAACGTGGCAAGTAGTTGTCATCGGAGGTATGTACGGCGCATTCGGAACCTGCGGTACATGCCCCGCCGAGCATCGGCTGCGCCCGCCTGGCGGTGAGCGCAGTCGGCTTGTCTGCTGCTGTAGGGCAACGCTAGTCACGTCGCCAGGTCGTTGTGAATGACTGGTCTGGAACAGTGGCGTCGTTTTGCGCGCGTAATCGCGATATTAGCGGCGCCCGTTCGGTGAGTTTATGGTCGACTTTTGAGACTTCGGCGTCGTGCGGCTGTCTTTATGCCGGCAGTCGACCGCACTCCAGAGACAGGTGTCGCCCCCCAGCGCCACGAAGCTGCTGCGGTTGGCATCCTCTCCCATTCCCGGGTGAAGCGGCGCACAACAGGACTGCGTTCTGCGTCAGGCGGGCGCGGCCCTTGCTCGGGTTCTGAGCGCCCCGTCCATACCCACCTGACGACTGCTCGCCAGGTTTTTTAGCCGCTCCTGGCACGCTCGCGTAGCAATCCCTCCATGCAATGATGGAAGACACTTAGAGCCGCTAACAAAACTACTGTGCAGCCGCCAGGCGGGCGCGGCCGGTGCTCGGAATCGGCATGTACCACCCGTACACTCCGGTTCCTCCGCGCCGTCCACACCCACCTGACGACTGCTCGCTACGTTTTGTTAGCCGCTCTTAATTATCGACCCTTCCGCTAATTTTGGCTGTCTCCCGACGTCGGATATTTCTCAACCAAAAGCCTTGGCGTGTCGATGAATGCCTTTGCGTCATGCCGTATATCGCCTTGGACGGCTTCATATACCACCTTAACCACTGGCTCTCCACCGACAAGACGCTTGATAATATTCTGCAGCGGTCTTGCAGTCTCTTCCTGCGGTAGATTCATGGCAGTCTCGAAGCCATCCCGCATGTTCGAAGCTGGCGCCGTCGCCTCAGATTTGCTTATCGATGGCGTCGCGGCGTTCAACGGTGATGCGGAAGGTGGCGTCGGGCGCGGTGACCGGGCGGGACGATGCCTGAGCACGTGCCGCGTGGATTGGTCCAGCGTGGGTGTGCGTGGCAATCGATCGTTGCGGCGGCGTCTGCGGTGCATGCATCTGCGCCTGCTCACCGTGTGGCGTAGATGTGCGAGGAGCGCCTGGCCACCCCGCGAAAAGATGCGCATCATCAAAGCGCCAGAACGATAGAAAATAATAAATGGAGCAGACGGCATTTTGGCACTCTGCCAGGGTAGGCGATTGGTTAATGCACTAGCGGAAGGAGCGACGCCTGCGCCCAAGCGACGGTCGCCTTGCCACAAAATTGCCTGCCGTTTTCGATACAGGTCACCCGGACACTGGCTACTACTACTGCGCACCAGCCCGGCCAGCACGCGCCTCATACTTCGGCCCAAGATCGGAAGCCTGGATTAACTGACTGTCGTTGACCTGCTGGCCCATGCAGACCACTGGCACCCACATTCTGTTACGACTGCTTCTCGGGCCAACCATTTACGTTGGCGTCTAGGTGCAGGAGGTAGGACACAGGTCTCGGTTGCGCTCTTTCCAGCGGGCCAACTTCGTGTGCGGCGCGATTGGTTCGCAGCACCTTGCTCGGGTGTGTATCCGGAGAAAGACACTGTTTGCTAATGAAGTGACGCATTGGCAACGCAGTCCATTTTCTACCGGAGTTTTTCAGATGACGTTGGAATCAGACAGTCACCACAGCGCGAACACCGCGTTCTTCATCGGTCTTGGCGCCCATCTCGGATTGCCCGGCGAGCTTGCGCAGCGACTCGGTGAAGGCGAAACCATCCTTGGGCCCGCAGGCATGCTGTGCCGCGTTCATACGCAGATGCAGCAGGGCGAGCTGACGGCCTTTCCGGAAGTGATCCTGCCACTGGCCGCACGCGAACTCGATCGCGATGAGGTGGTAACCCTGTTGGCGCTGCAGGAACAACTGCTGACGCACTACGGCTGGCGGCTCACGCTCTCCGATCTTGGTCTGCTATGTGTCTGTCCGTTGCTGCTCGAGCGCACGCCCGACGCTGTGGCCGCCGCGCTGGACCGCGGGCAAGTGGTCGCCCGCGTGGTGCTGGACGCACTGGTGTCACAGACCGGCAGTGCGGCCGAGGTGGCCTCATGAAGCTCACGCGCGATAGCACCGCTTCAGATGTCCGCCAGGCGTCTGCCGCTCACGCACATCAACAGCACGTAGAAGAACCCACCGTATCGCAACAGGCACGGTTGCCATCGGGGCCGCTGGAAGGCCTGTCCTCGCCAGGCGCTGGGCTACGCGGCCGTCGCGCTGCGCTTTCCCGTCGCACGCCGGCCGACACAATCCGCACCGAGACGTCCCTTGACGCGTCACAGCGCTCGGACATCTCTGATGCCACGTTCTATAGCGCTCGCATGACGCTGGCCTCGCTCGACGACGCGTCATCGGTCACGTCCGCTGCCGATGCGACCTACGCCGAGCGCAGCACACTGGCGGTCGACCGTGTAAAGGCACAGATACGTATGCGCCTGGGTGCGCTGCCGTTTGCAGATCCCTCCCAGGAGCAGGAAACCCTGGAGGCCGCATATCTTGAATGGGCTGATGCACGCGTGCAGGAACGCGTCGCTGCGTTCGGCCCGGATAGCGGCTACCAGGTCGTCGGCGATATGAAGGCGGCAGGCGCAGAGGCATCGCTGCCGATCGCTTACGAATGCCTCAAGGCCTTCATCGTGGGCGCGATGCGCAGCCCGGTCGGTCTCGCGGCAGGCGCGGTCTATGACGGCACGCGTGCGCCTGGATCGGAGACGCTGAGCAATGCGACCCTTTCCGGTGCGGTGGCGGGTCTGGCGTCCTACACCAGCGATACGCTACTGATCCAGGCAATGGATCGGCGCGCACGCGTCGCCAACTTGCCGCGTTTCCAGGCAATCGATCCCAAGATCCTGGTGCCCGATCCGCCGCCGGTCTTGCTGGAAATCACCGCCGAAGGCAAGCGGTTCACGCGCCCCGGCGAGGGCAACACCGCAACGCTCCCCGAGCTCAAGGCGCACACCTACGACCTGCGTGCCGGCGTCACCCAATGGCAATCGACCCTGGACGACAAGTCCCTGGACACCTTGTTGCTCAAGCCCACGATCAACGCCGGATTCAATGCAGCGCGACGGACCTCCGACGACCCGGGCACACGCACCCCGGCCGGCCAACTGGGGTTGAGCATGCTTGCCGTTGGCGGGGCCGGGGTCGTGCAGAAGGCGATGCTCGAAACCGGCAAGGCCGTTGCGCGTACCGGGCAGATGAGCGTGCCCGACTTGCTTGGCGGACAGCAGCGGTTGAACCTGTTTGCGCTGGCATTGCCGGACAACGAGCGTCGGCCTGCGCAATGGTCCAGCGCCGTGCGTTTCCCCAACTATTTGCTGGAGACCGCAGTGGAAGGCCTGGCGTTGGCCAAACAGGCCTTGAGCACCACGAACGCGATGACCACTGCGGTACGCGATCTGTTGAGCCGCCATATGCTCAGTAACGTGATGGGCAATATCGCCTCGCTTGGCGCCAGCCGCCTGATCGCTGCACCCTTGCGTGGTGGAAACGAAAGCGGGGCGGTTGCCGGCGAAGCCGCCAACTCCGACGCAACGGTCTTGCAACAGGCGGCGCAGACCCTGTTCAACGATACGGTCTGGAATGCGCTGAAGGCCAAGAACGGTGCCAACACCACCCAGGCGACACGACTGGATCAGGAACGTGCCGTCGCAGCAACCAGGTATCAACGCACCATCGCACGCACGCTTCAGGCGCTGGCCGAACCCATTGATGAAGCGATCACGATGTTTTCAGGGCCGACACCGGCAGCAATTACGCGCGCCATGGAGGAAGGGGAGCAGCTTGCGCTTGCATCAGGACCGCTGGCCCAGAGCGTGTTGCGTGACGCCTTGGAGATATTGCGCACGGAGATCCAGACGCAGTCCATCTCGACGGCGACCATCGACACCGTACTCGATCACCTGCACGCCGGGCAGGCGGCGATGCTCGGCGGCGTGCCGCGCAACGACCTGACCCGCACACTGGAGACCGAGTTAAAGACGCTCAGGCGCGCATTGCACGAGAGCGAGGAACTTCGCCAATGGGAAAGCGGCCGGCCGTGAGCGATGGGGCTGGTAGTTGATCGACTGGCGCATGGCGCGCCGCAACGACAGACGCAGACGCCGCTGCGTCTGTCGTTTGCTGGCGCTCCCCGTGCGCGCCAGGCGCCCGCTGCAGCCGGTGATGTGTTTGCGTGGTCGCGCGTTACAGGTCGATGTCATCGTGCAAAGGAACGCGCACGATCAGCATGATGACCACCGCATCGTCCAATCCGAGTTGCGCCTGGTCCTGCGCGTACACCGACAGATTGGGCTCGCGCAACAGCCGAAGAACCATCAAGCTCGGTCCGGTAGCAGCAACGTCGTAGCAGATGCGCAGGTGGATTGTGTCTTCTTCCAGCGCCTGCGGTGCGTCGCGGCCGGTCTGGGCTTGGGGCACGAGCAGATAGGCTTCACCCAGCACGGCTCAGCTGAGCACCGCCTGCGCACCCGGTAGGTTCAATGATTCGCACATCTGCCGGGCGATCATTTCGGATCGGGTGTTGCTTATCTGCCGTGCAACACGCGCAGGGCGATGGACTTACCCTGCGTCATGTCAAAGGCCGTTACTGACCGACCAGGCATTTTGCGTTGTCGCCGGCCTTGCCGATGAACTTGTTGAGCGATACGTTGAAATCGAGGTCGTTCTTGAGCATGGTGATCCTGTTGTTCATGCGCTTCTGATCCGCATCGGAGGTGCCGAGATCGCCGAGCAACGAATCGAGCTGCTGGTGTGCCACATGCGTTGCAGCGGCACCGGGAAATCGCCCATGGTCGTTGATCTGCTGCAGCGCATGTTGCTCCACAGAGGGGTATTCTCCAATTCGCAGCGTCTCATCTTGCTCCACGAATGGAAATTCGCCCATTGACGAGGTCTGATATTGCTCCACAGTTGGATATTCGCCCATCCGCAACGGCTGATGCTTCAGAGATGGGTCTCCGTCTGGTTGCACCATCTCATACCGATCGAAAAATGAATCTCCGCCTCTTTGCAGGATCTCGTGGTCTCCAACGGATGGATCGCCGCCCCTGTTCCGAGGCCTGCCGGGACGCGCCCCCAAGGATGCCCTCAGCCCTGATAGCTCCGGCGATTGCGGCATGGCCATGCTTGCAAAGCTGGGCGCAGTGGAAGGTTCAGATGACTGGCCTCTGTCATGTATGTCACCTGATTCAGACGCGGCAGGTTGCGTCGGGCCGGATAATTCGGAGAGGGGAATTCTCATGTCTATTCACCTGTCGTCCAAAATACGCAGTGTGGCCAGCGTAAAAAAAAGGAGAGGTTATCCACCCCACCCGCTTACTTTCCACCCGCTTACCGCTAGTGATGATGCGGATCTGGAAGATTTCGACATTCATCCGAAGCAATATAGTGATACCGCGATCTGCTGGCCGGAAGGAATTGAAGCGAACTCGCCGGCCGGAAGCAGGCCGTGAAAATTCTTTGCTCACAGCACGTTGGCTTGCTTGGGTTTTGTCCCCAGTCCCTGTCGACTCCCGACCTGGGTGCACTTTTTGGCAGGACTGCGAACAGGCTAGCGAAAAGCGGGCTAGCGAACATTTGTTGGGTTACGGCGCACGGCACAAGCCAGTCGGCGGATGCTGCAATCAAACACAGCATCCGCCGGGCAAACGACGCGCAGCGCGGGTAACGCCGGCGTCAGCCGCTGTAGGCCTTATGGCCAATACGTGTCGCTCCGATGGCCTGGGACGCGTTGGGGGCAATCACCTCGTCGGGCGCATCGGTCTTCAGGTTTGCCAGCGTCACCGTCGCGCCGGGCGCGTCGGTACGGAACACCGCCTCCTTGACCTGATTGAACTCGCAATTCTCGACCTGAAGATGCGAGTCGATATCGGTATGCCCACCATTGGTACGGAACACCTTGCCGGCGCCGTTGACGGTGTCGCCCGACATCACCACGTCGGCAGCGCCGTTGTCCTGCACGACCTTGTCGGCGGCATTGTTGAGCGTGCAATTGATGATTTCGACCTTCGGACGTCCGTTGACCTCCGGGCTGCAACCGGCGATGCCCGCATCATGCGCACGGTTGCCCTGCCCATCGATGGTGACCGCATCTTCGCTGACATCTTCGTTGACGCAATTGACCATCTTGCCGCTGCCCAAGAAATGCACGCCGTCGCCACCGCCTTTCATGCGGACATTGCACAGGCTGCCACCGTCTTCGACGATGAACTGCGGCTTCTGGTGCTCGTCTTGATTACCCTTGCCCATGCAGGGCCCACCGATGTACGTCTGGCCCTTGCCGTCGAATACCTCGCCCTTGTGCACTACGATGGTGTCGTTCTGCACGCCGGCTGGCGCAGTGACGACCTTGCCGGGAGGAAGTGGCGCCTGCGGGCCGGTTGGCCCGGGCGTCACCGGCTGGCCGTCGGTAGGCGAGGTCCCCGGTTGACTCGGCTTTGTGGTGGGCGATGCACCGTTGCCCACTCCCGTGCCGGAGGTGCCGCCGTTGCCTGTGTTATTGCCGCCGCTGCCATTGCCAGTACCGCTGCCGTGTTGTTGTCCGCCGGCATTGGTCGAAGAGGGCGGATTCGATGGCGGCATCGATGGTGTTGGAGTGGGGTTGCCCTGTGGCTGAGCGTCATTGGACGGCTGATCCTGTGGCTGCATCATGTCCATGAACATGCGTTGCATGCAGTACGCCAGCATGCTCATGATGACCGCGGTCAAGACCTGCTGTTGCGACAGGGAGAATGAGGACGGTTGTAAGCTTGCAGTGGTATGTGAGGGGATGGCGAGACTCATTGGCAAGTGTCCTTGCGAGAGATGAATGGCGGACGAAAAACTGCGATGGGCAATCACGGCGCATTCGTTGCGATGTACTATCGCGCAACGGATGCGCAAGGCTTCAACACCGTACTGCGCAGTAGTGCATTTCTCTGAGTCGGCATGCATGCAAGGCCGATCACCTCACGCACGTAGCCAAAGATAATTTCCCGTCGCGATTCCTTCGAACATTTCGTCGTGTGCAATGAAGATGTTGTTGTTCCAATACCGGCCATGCTCGGCATAGTGGGCAAGCAGATCGCAGATCCATGCACCGTCGACATCGTCGTCCAGGGGAACCCGCACCACCAGAACGATCACGCCGGCGTCGTTCAATCCCAGTTGCGCCTGGTCCTGTGCGTACACCGATAAATTGGCTTCCAGCAACAGCCTGAAGACCGTCAAGGTCCGTCCCGCAGGAGCAAGGCCGTAGGAGATGCGCAGGTACAATGCTTCTTCTTCCGGTACTTGCTGTGCGTCATCGTCGGCCGGCGCGGCAGGCGTGTGCAGATAGACTTCAAACCCTTCTACCCAGAGCATACGACTGCTCAGCACCGCCTGCACATCCGGCAGGTCCAGTGCTTCGCACATCTGGTGAACGATCCCTTCGAATCGGGTGCTGCTCATCTGTCGTACGACATGCGCAGGGCCATGCACCGGCCCTGCGCATGTCAGGGCCTATTACTGGCCAACCAGCTGCTTCGCGTTGTCGCCTGCCTTGCCGATGAATTTGTTGAGCGCCACGTTGAAGTCGAGTTCGTTCTTCTTCGCAGTCAGGTAGTTGTTCATGCGCTCCTGTGCTGCGGCTGATTTGCCAATGCCACCCATCAGACTATCCATCTGATTGTCCGAGGTCTGAGTGGCAGTGTGATTGTCAAATCTGCTTGAAAGGTCTGATCCAAGCAGATCCCCGCCCTGGCCCAATCGCGGCCCTATCGATTGTAAAAGTGACATACAAATACTCCTTAGCTGAAGAGAAGTAACATGGAGCGCTTGTCGGCGCGTTTTGCTTGACCAACGTGGCCAAGGAACTCGATGATCAGTGCATGCTGGCGATGTGCGCGACGATCTCGCGCGCGGCATTGATGCCGTCGTGCAAGACGGTGAAATCGTTGCGCGTGGCCTGATCGCTCGCTGCGGACCAGTGCACACGCAGTTGTTGCGCTGTCGTGTGCAGCGCTGCCTCGATGTCGCGTAGTCGCTCACCGGAGACATCCAGCGCCTTTGTCTGCAGGAGCTTGTTCATATCCTGGGTGACCGTATCGGTCATGGCATCGAACATGGTGCGGTTCTCATGGCGCCGCTTGCTGCGGCAGGTAAGTCAGGTGCTTGGTGCCGTCCGGGGTCTCCACGTAATGCAGCCCGTCGACGAGCAACGCGGCATCGTAGTTCGCGGGCGTTTTCACGGACGGGTCCTGCTGGGTGATGTCCACATGCAGCTTGTGGATCTCCGGGCCCAGATCGCTACGCAGGTCGGCGATCCTGCCGATTGCGCGCTCCGCGTTGTCGCTGCTGCCGGCGATGGAAAACACCCCTTGCCCGTCGTAGCGCACGCTCAGATCGCGGTCGGCCAAGGTGTCGCGCAAGGTGGCCAGCACCTCATCCACCACCACCACATCGACCGTGGCCGCATGTTGGTAGCGGTGCAGCTGTGCGCGCAGGCGTGCCGCATCTGCGCTGCTCGGCACCAGCCCCTCGACGCGCACGTGCGTGCCGACCTGCTCTACACGGGCTTCACGCAGGCCCAGCCGTTTCAGCACGGAGGCGACCTGGTAGAGCTGGTTGTCCTGGCTGGGCGTGGGAGCGGCATGGGAGAGAAACGCCGGCAGCAGGGACGGCAGCAACGCTGCGGCGGCCAGCGCTAGCATGGCGCCCACCACTGCGCGCATCGCAGTGCGCCTGGACTTGCGTGGCGGAGGCGCGTCAGGCGCGGCGACGGGGGACAGCAACCTCTCCAGCAGCGCGACGTCGTCCGGCCACTCGGCCGCAGCGTCGCCGATGCAGAGCACCAGAGGACCAAAACGTACTGGATGCAACCCAACAAACGGAGCCGTTGGCAACGCGTCACTGCGATAATGAGCCTGACCATCTGCATCCACCTCGATGATAAGCGAGCAACCAGGCCAGTCTTCTATCCGGATCTCGGCTTGGGAATCGGCGCCTAACGTATAGCTGCCTGGCTGCAAATCTAATCGTGCGCCGGCGTGTATTCCCGTCAGTATGCGAAGTTGCATGGTCATGCGCGAATCCCCTGGGCAGTTCCATCGTGGTGTTCCATCAGCAGCGCGTTCAAACATGTGATGCCGCGTGCGCAATCAGCGGGTTTGCGCGGTTTTCCAGCGCTGATCAGCATGAGCGGCAGCAGCAAGTAATAGCTACGCAGCGCCGGTGCGCATTCGGGTTGCGCGCGCACCATGTCCACCAGGCGTTTGCGCAATGTTTCCATGCCTTCGGCCAAGGTATCGGTCCGGCCCGCTTGCAGGTGCTCGCGCATCAACATCCAGACCATGGTGGTCAGCGGTGCGGCGGCCGGATGGGCAGCGCCGATTTCGCCCAACTCCACGAACGCAGCGGTGAGGGCGTGTTGTCTAACCGTCTGGTCGGCGGCGCGCGTTGCCGCATACCGATCGATGACTGCCTGGACATCCGCACGCACAGTGTCGTCCACGCGTACCGGCGAGGCGCTTGCCCGTGGCATCACCTGCGGATCGCCGGCATAGGCGTGACCGCCATCGCCGTGCTGATTGTCCTGGCTTTGCCCCTGGCCTTGCGACTGCGGGACGGCGATGCTGACGCGGCCGCGCAGCGCCGAGATGCGTGCCGCTTCGGCTTCTTCCAGCTCGGTGGCGTCGAGTTCGTCGTCCTGCCCTTCCAGCGCCCGCATGCCCCGCCGCCGCCGGCGTGGCGGAGCCGCGCGCAGACGCGGTGCATGCGGTGCCGCATCCGCCAGCGGCTGCACGGCAGTGCCAGCGTGCGACCCATCGGCGTGGTGGTGCGATGCGCCGTGCGCGCTAGGCAACGACGGCGGCACAGCGCCTGACGAAATGCGCCGGATCATGGGAACGCCGCCTGCATCAGCGCCTGGCCGAATTGCATGATTGCCGACGCGCCCCAGGGCGCGGTGACCGCAATGGCGGCCACCACCACCACCAGCTTGAGCGCGAACGAAATCGACGCATCCTGCAGCGACATCACTGCCTGGATGAATGCGATCAGCAGCCCAGCCAGCGCGGCGACGCCGACCACCGGCAACGACACCTTGAGGCAGAGCAGCAAGGCTTCGGAAGTGAATCGCACCAGATCGTCATGGTCCATGGCGTCACCGATAACTCAAGACCAGCCCGTGGATCAGCATGGACCAACCATCCAGCGCCACGAACAACAACAGTTTGAACGGAATGGCCACATTGGTCGGCGTCACCTGCGACAGACCCATTGCCATCAACGCATTGGCCACCACCAGATCGATCACGATGAACACCAGATACAGCAGAAATCCGATACGGAATGCCTCGGTCAGCTCACTGAGCGTGAATGCCGGCGCCAGCACGAGAAGATCGTCTGGCTTGAGCGTATCGGCCTTGTCCTTGGGCCAGATCTGCTGCGCCGAGCGAATGAAAAACGCCTTCTCGCGCTCGCGCGTGTGCTTGAGCAGGAACTGCCGAAACGGTTCTCGGCAGGCGTCGAGCAACACCACCACGCGGCTGTTGTCGGCACCGGGACTGTAGTTCTGCGCAGCCTTGAATGCCTCCATGCCCACCGGCGCCATCACGAAGCACGACACCAGCAACGCGACGCCGTTGAGGACCATGTTCGGCGGCACCTGCTGCACACCGATGGCATTGCGCAACAAGCCGAGCACGACCACGATCTTGGTGTAGGAGGTGACCACCATCGCTGCGAAGGGCAGCAGCCCCAGCATGATGACCACCAGCAGCAGCGAGCCGACATCAGGCATCTGCATGTGGAGTCTCCGACATGCTGAGGATCTGCACGCCGAGATGTTCGCCCACCGCCAGCAGCCTGCCGATGCCGATGGTCTGGCCGTAGACGACCAGACGGATGTCGGCCTGGTCCACCGGCACCGACAGTTCGAGGATCTGGCCAGGCTGCAAGCCCGACAGGACCGACAGGGACAGCGCAAGTTGATCCACTTCCAGTTGGACGGGCAGTTCCAGTGCCGCCACATCGGTGGTGGACGCGGAGGTATCGGACTCGGACGTATCGTGCTGCATGGTGGGGGCGGTCTCCAGAATCATCTGTTGCAGGTTCAGGCGTACCGGCGCGCGCAACACCGCACCTCCCGGCATGCCCCACCGCAGCTCGCCGCTGCGGACGGGAGCCGGGGCAAGCGCATGCAGCAGCACATCGCCGGGGCGCAGCGATTGCAGCAGCGTCGCCGTTACCGTGCGTTGGCCGATGCGCAGGCGCGTGCTCAGCCGCAATGCGCTCAGCCAGGCCGGCAGTGGCGATGGTGTCGCCAGCGCAGCGGTCGCGGTTTGCAGCGCGGCAAGCAGGAGCGGGCTGGCGGTCTGCGCGATCGCGTCGATACCGCCCAGCGTGATGCCGATCTCCAAGCAATCGGCTACCTGCGCACAGCGTTCGAAGGCGACGACCTCGGCAGTCCCCAGTCCGAGCGCTGCGAAGGCATGCAGCGTATCGCCCAACAGCACACCGGCGATCGCAGCACGCAGGGCGTCGTCGGCTTCGTTCAACAGCTGCGCCAGGCCGTCGCGTGCGGCGATCCGCAACTCCAGGCTGCCGCACTCGAACTGCAGCTGTAGCCGCGCGGCTTCCGCAGCCCGGATACCGCGACGTTGCGTGGTGAAGCCGCAATGCCGGGCAGTACGCGGGTCGCACAGCATTCTGCCGAGCTGCGCGCGCACGGCAAGCACGTGGGTCAACGCTTGCGACAAGTCGCGTGCCGTTGGCGTAGGGCTCGGCTCGGTTGACAAAGCGGGTTACCTCGATATGGCTGTTCTACCGCCTGTGCGGCGCTAAACGACCTCGATGCTGATCTGGAGCGTGTCGCTAAGCGCAGTTTTCAATGCGGTATCCAAGCGTTTTCTTCCATTGCAAAGTACCTCGCGCGTCTCGGGCGAGCCGCTGTCAAAGCGAAGCGATAGCTGGTCTGGCGAAAGCCGCAAGGACAACGTTGTCTACGGCAGGATGGCGCAATTGACTCCAGAGATGCTTCCCAGCTCCCTGAGCCGCGCACAGGCGTGGCATTTGTGCGGCGTGGGCGGCGCTAAACGACCTCGATGCTGATCTGGAGCGTGTCGCTAAGCGCAGTCTTCAATGCGGTATCCAAGCGTTTTCTTCCATTGCAAAGTACCTCGCGCGTCTCGGGCGAGCCGCTGTCAAAGCGAAGCGATAGCTGGTCTGGCGAAAGCCGCAAGAACAAGGTGGTCTGCGGCAGAATGTCGTGATTGATCTCCAGCCACGCCTCCCAGATCCCTGCCCCGCGCACCGGCGTGGCATTGCAAAACTCGGCCACCCGCAGCGCGATGTGATGGATGGCCATCTGCGCGCGTTGGGTGCGGATCCACTCGGTGGCGATCTGCCGGCCCAATGCATCGCTGTCATCACCTCGAGCGATCTGTCGACGATTGCCGTCATCCGGGCGGAGTTGTGCGCTTGGCAGCGGCGCGGGGTCTGGCCTGTCGCTTGCGGCGTCCTCCGCTTCGGGCATCGGCAGATCGTCGTCGCCATCCTCCGGTGAGACCATGTCCGGCAATCCGGGCAGCACGCTGCTCAGGCGTCGGCGCAGTTGTACAAAGCTGACACGCTGCGCCGTACGCACCGGTGTGGGCGCTGCATGCGGCTGCAGCGGTACACCGGCGATCGGCAGGATACGCACGTGGCGGACCGGTGGCTTGCGCATCATCAGGCCACCACTCTGCCGATCGGCTGCAGCTGCACGTCTGCGCCCAGTTCCTGGAACGAATAGACCTCCAGCCAGTTCAGCCGGGCCTCGATCATGCGACGGACATAACGCCGCACATCCATCGATGCGACCACTGCCAATGGATGCCGCGCCTGATCTTCGACGATGCGTTCCACCTGCTCGACCAGCTGATTGGCCTGCTCCGGTGGCAGGGCCAGAAAATTGCCTGCCGGAGTGGCGCGAATCGACTGCCGGATCAACTGTTCCACCGCGTGGTCGAGCATCACCGCAGGCAGCTGCCCGGTGCCTGCGGTCGCGGTGTGCGCCAGATAGCGGCCAAGATCGCAGCGCACGTATTCGGTCAACATCAGCAGATCCTTCTCCTTCGGTCCCCACACCACCAGGCTCTCCAGGATGCTCTTGATGTTGCGCACCGGGATGCGCTCTTCCAGCAGCCGTCGCAATACGTCGGCGATGCGCTGGGCGGGCATGGCCTTGTTGACCTCTGCAACCAGCCCGGGATAGTCCGCGCTCACCTGTTCCAGCATCCACTGGGTCTCCTGGATGCCGACGAATAGGTGCGCACGTGCGTGCAGCGGCGCGATGGCCTGCTGGGCCAGCGCTTTCTGCAGGTCCGCGGTGTCGCTCAACGCGCTGCGGGTTTCCGGCACGTCGTGGATCAAGACTTCGTACTGCAGGTCCTGCAGGGATTCGCTCTGCCAGATCGCAATGCCCGGAAACGGCAGGCCCAGCAGTTCCACCAGCTGCCGGCGCTCGCTCTCGATCGCCTGATCCAGCAGCGCCGGGTCCAGCCGCGCAGCCAGTTGCGGCGACAGGCGCATCGACAACGGCGAGGCGAAATCCGGCGCGCTCTTGCGGATGTGCGGTGCATCGCCCTTGGCGCCCTTGCGGCTGGTCGATGGCAGCTTGGGCCGGTCGGTGCCGCTGACGTCGCGTTGCTTGCGCCAGATCGTATAGCCGCCGGCGCCCACCGCAGCCGCCAGCAGCAGGAACAGCACCGCCGGGAATCCCGGGACAAACGCAAAGCAGGCCAGCAACACGCTGGCCGCCATCAAGGCGCGCGCGTTGCTGGTGAGCTGACGGCCGATGTCGAGCCCCAGCGAACTGATCTTGGTCTCGTTCTCGTTGGCGACGCGGGTGATCATGACGCCGGCCGCCACCGAGATCAGCAGCGAGGCGATCTGCGACACCATCGCATCGCCGACCGACAGGATCGCAAAGCGGTTTGCCGCCTCGCCTGCGCTCATGCCGTGGTAGGTCACGCCCACCACGATGCCGGCCAGGATGTTCACCATGGTGATCACCAGGCCGGCGATGGCGTCGCCCTTGACGAACTTCATGGCGCCATCCATGCCGCCGTGCAGTTGACTCTCGATGGCCAGCCGCGCGCGTTTGCTGCGTGCTTCGTCTGCGCTCAGATTGCCGCCGCGCAGGTCGGCATCGATGCTCATCTGCTTGCCGGGCATCGCATCCAGCGTGAAACGCGCGCCGACTTCGGCAACGCGCTCGGAGCCCTTGGCGATCACGATGAACTGCACCGTGGTGATGATCAGGAACACCACCAGGCCCACCACCAGGTTGCCGCCGACCACCAGCTCGCCGAAGCTCTCGATGATGTGGCCGGCCTCGGCATGCAGCAGGATCGATTTTGTCGAGGCGATGTTCAACGACAGCCGCAGCAGCGTGGTGAACAGCAGCAACGAGGGAAACGACGACAGCGAGATCGAGTCGGGCACATACATCGTGACCATCAGCAACACCACGCTCAGGGTGATGTTGATGCCCAGCAGCGTGTCGATGAGCGGGGTGGGCAGCGGCAGGATCATCAAGCCGATCACCGCCACCACCAAGGCGGCGATCGCCACTTCACCGGTGTACGCGAAATACCGTGTCAGGCGCATGCGATCTCCTAGCATGGCAGCGGACCGCTGCCGTCATCGTTGTCGCGGCCCAGCTCGTCGACCCAGCGCAGCACCACTGCCACCGTTTCGAACAGCGATTCGGGCACCGCGTCGCCCAGTTCGACCGCGTGCAGCGCACGCGCCAACGGCGGATTGGCCACGATCGGAATGCCCTGGTTGTGCGCGTAGGCACGCAGTTCCAGCGCACCATCGTCCACGCCCTTGGCAACCACTTGCGGCAGACCGAAACCGTCCGCTTCGTAGGCCAGCGCGACGGCGTAATGGGTCGGGTTGACCACCAGTACCTTGGCCTTGGCGACGCGCTCGCGCGGGTCGCCGAAAACCAGTTCCTTGGCGATTTCCTTGCGCTTTCCCTTCAATTCCGGATCGCCTTCGCTTTCCTTGTGTTCGCGCTTCTGCTCATCCTTGCTCTGGCGTTTGTCGCGAATGAACAGCCAGTGCTGCACGCTCCAGTCCGCTGCACCGATCAGCATGAACACCAGTACCGCCAAGGCGCACAAAATGCCCAGCGCCCGCCAGCCGATCTGGGCGATGTCAGGCGTCGGCTGGTAGGCGAGCCCGATGATCGCCGGCATCAGCGCACGCAGGCCGTACCACAGCACCACACCGATCAAGAGGGCCTTGACACCGAGCTTGAGCAGGTTGATGAGACTTCGTAACGAAAAGAGTTTCTTGACGCCGTTCACAGGATTGAGCGAATCGAACTTGGGCGCCACCGGTTTGAGCGAGGCATTCATACCCGTCTGCAGAAAGGTGCCGAGCAATCCGGCGGCCAGGCACGCGACCAGGAAAGGCAGCGTCAGCAACACGGCCTGGATGCCGATGCGACCGAGCGCCCGGTGCATGGCCGTTGCATCGCGCGTATTGGCGTTGAAATCGAAACCGATCGACATCAATGCCTGCATGTGTTCCACGAAATAGCTGCCTGCCAGTTTGATCACCAACAGCGCGGCCAGCAGCACTGCGGCGGCAGTGACGTCCGGGCTGATCGGGATTTCCCCATCCCTGCGCGCATCCTTCAGTTTCTTTTCGGTCGGCTTCTCGGTCTTCTCATCCGACATGGCGATCTCCGGCCGCTGGTGCTGCAGGCCAATTCTGGTTGAGGCGTCGCCAGCCGATCCGCTTCCAAGGCGAACGTGTGCATGGGTGCACGAAGCCGAGTGTGTTTGTTCGCGATGGCATTCCGATGTTCGCTTCTGAAAAGTTTTGATCGGCACGCACGCGTAGCGTTACCCACGTATGCTGTCCACAGCCATTGAATGACGAGGTGCGGTATGGAAAAGATTGAATGTCCCGGTCCGGTCGTGAGTGGGCTGATCGAACTGATCACGGTGGGGCTGACCCACGAAAAACTCGAAGAGGCCACAGCGGTGCTGGCCGCAGTGCGCGTGTTGCGGCCGGAGCTGAAGGCGCTGGATACCTTCGATGCCTGGATTGCGATCAAGCGCGGTAGTTATATGGAGGGTGCGCGCCTGCTGCGTGAGCTTGAGGCCGATGCCGGCTCCAAGCCGTTGTGCAAGGCCCTGTATGCGTGCTGCCTGTTTGCGGTGGGCGACCCGTCATGGCATGGCATTGCAGACGGTCTGATCGAAGAGGACGCCGATGCCGACGCCGTTGGCCTGGTCAAGGCGCTGTCAGGGCGCTACACCCCGGCACCCACGCAATCGGAATCGACGACCGAATCCGCCGCGCCAATGGAAGTTCCCAACGCGCAGTATCTGCGCGCCTGACCCAGCTGTTGCCCCGCCTGAGGAACATGTCATGACGCTCATTCCTCCTGTTGCACCGATCACTGCCAGTACCGGCCTATCCACGCCCGCGGTATCGCCGACGGCGGCACCGAGCCAGGCACTCGTCAACCGCTTCCAGGCGTTGATGCAGTCCTCCAGCCCGCTGCCGCCAGCCATGCAGCGCGTGGGAGAGCCGAGCATGATGAGCCGGATGGTCGACGTGCAGAACGATGGCGTGCGAACCATCACCGAGCATATTGATGCCTTCAGCATGCAGGCGCCGACCATGGGTCTGCAGGAAATGGCGTCGCAACAAATGAAGCTGATGCACGAGCTGACGATGGTCGGCTTCAACCTCAATGTCAGCGTCGGCGTGGCGCAATCGGGCAAGAACGCCGTGCAGACACTGTTCAAGAACCAATAGCATGCGAAAGCTCAGATATCTGGTGGTGTTGCTGCTTGCACTGCTGCTGTCTGGCTGCGACCAGCAGCTCTATTCCGGGCTGACCGAGAACGACGCCAACGAAATGCTCGCCGTGCTGCTCACCGCCGGTGTGGATGCGGACAAGGTCACGCCCGATAACGGCAAGACCTGGGCGATCAACGCGCCGCACGATCAGGTGTCGTATTCGTTGCAGGTGCTGCGCGCGCATGGCATGCCGCACGAGCGGCATGCCAATCTCGGCGAGATGTTCAAGAAGGACGGTTTGATCTCCACACCCACCGAAGAACGCGTGCGTTTCATCTACGGGGTCTCGCAGCAGTTGTCGCAGACCTTGTCGAATATCGATGGCGTGATCGCCGCCGATGTGGAGATCGTGCTTCCCAACAACGACCCGCTGGCCGCCTCGGTCAAACCCTCCAGCGCTGCGGTATTCATCAAGTTTCGCATCGGTAGCGATCTGACCAGCCTGGTGCCCAACATCAAGACGCTGGTGATGCACAGCGTAGAAGGGCTGACCTACGAAAACGTCAGCGTCACGCTGGTGCCAGGTGGGGCGGACAGCGATACCCAGCTCTCGGACTTGGCGCCTCCGCATGCCCGGGCGTGGCCATGGCTGGCCGGATGCGCGCTGGCCTTGTGCGTAGCGCTCGGTGCGGCAGCGCTGTACTGGTGGCCGAACGCCAATGCCCGCCGCTGGGGTGGCTGGCAGCGCCTGCGCGAGTTATCCAGAAAACACGCTGGGTGAGGGCGGCCTATGGACCACGCACGCATCGACAACGCGGCACTGTGGCTGCAACGATGGACAGCGGCCATGTCCGCCCTGGCGCAATCGCTGGATGCGGACCGGGTGGCCCACTGGCTGGGTCCGGTCGCTGCGGCCGGCTGGGCAGGCGCACCTGCGCAGCGTCGTGTGCGCGTGATCCAGGCTTGGTCGGGATGCTCGCGCATGCAGCTCTGTGCGCTGGATCCGCTGGCCAATCGGCTGGTCGCGCTCGCGCCCGATCTGCTCGCCAAGGTGCTGATGAGCCGCGCGTTGTTTTCGCGCGCGGTGGCGCTGCGCCGCTGCATCGAGCGCGAGCGCCTGATCTGGTTCGAGCAGCGGGTAGGCCCAGCGGTGCTTGACGCTGTGCGCCATCGCGCAGGCACCGGCACGACAGCGCCGCTGTTGCCCCGCGACGCCGACCAGGCGGCATGGGTCGGCGATGGCTGGCGGCGCATGCAGGCAGATGGTGTGTGGCCCGACCCCTGCATCGCCAACGTGATGGCGCTGTCCTTGCCGTTGGACGCGGCGCACGTGGCGCCCATCGCTGCAGATGGCGCGAGCGATGCGTTCCTGCAGGCGCTTCCCACCTTGTTGCCGGAGCTGCCATGCGTCTATGGCTGAGGTCTACACCGGAGGCGGTGGGCCTGGACTGCGACGTCATCCCCCGCGAAGCACTGGCCTGCGTGCTTGAGCTGGACGCGGCGGCTGCGCAGGTGCACGCGCGTTGCGCACAGACACTGGGCGACGCCCGGACGCAGGCGCAGGCGCTGATCAACGATGCCCAACAGCAGGCCGAGGCGATCCTCCAGGACGCCCAGGAAAAAGCCGAGCGCAGCGCACGCTTGGGCTATGCCGCCGGGCTGCGCCGTCAGCTCGACGCGTGGAACGAACGCGGCCTGCGGCATGCCTTCGCAGCAGAGGACGCCGCACAGCGCGCACGCGCACGTCTGGCCGAGATCGTCGCGCACGCCTGCGCACAGGTCCTGTACGGGCACGACCCCGCTGCGCTGTACGCGCGCGCCGCACAGGCGCTGGACGGCGCCCTGGACGAGGCCAAGGCCTTGCGGGTGAGCGTGCATCCGGATGCGGTGGACGACGCCCGGCGCGCCTTCGATGCGGCCGCGGCGGCCGCAGGCTGGAGCATGCCGGTGGACCTGTGCGGCGACGCGGATCTGGCCTTGGGTGCCTGCGTGTGCGAATGGGATACCGGCGTGTTCGAGACCGATCTGCGCGATCAGCTACGCAGCATCCAGCGGGTGATCCGCCGCGTCCTGGCCGCGCCGCAGGCGGTGTTGGATGACCACTGAGCTACCGATGTTGGAAACAACGCTCGAGCGCGAATTGGCTGCGCTGGCCTTCGGTCGTCGCTACGGCAAGGTGGTCGAGGTGATCGGCACCATGCTCAAGGTCGCCGGGGTGCAGGTCAGCCTGGGCGAGGTGTGCGAGTTGCGCCAGCGCGATGGCTCGCTGTTGCAGCGCGCCGAGGTGGTGGGCTTCAGCCGCCATCTCGCCTTGCTGGCGCCATTCGGCGAACTGGTCGGGTTGTCGCGCGAGACGCGCGTGGTCGGATCCGGGCGCGCACTGGCGGTGCCGGTCGGCCCGGCGCTGCTGGGACGTGTGCTCGATGGCCTGGGCGAGCCGGCCGACGGCCAGGGGCCGGTCGCAGGCGTGGACTGGGTGCAGATCCAGGCGCAGGCGCCGGACCCGATGCGCCGACGCCTGATCGAACAGCCGATGCCGACCGGTGTGCGCATCGTCGATGGCCTGATGACGCTGGGCGAAGGCCAGCGCATGGGCATCTTCGCCGCTGCCGGCGTCGGCAAGAGCACCTTGATGGGGATGTTCGCGCGCGGTACGCAGTGCGACGTCAACGTGATCGTGCTGATCGGCGAGCGCGGACGTGAAGTGCGCGAGTTCATCGAACTGATTCTTGGCGAAGACGGCCTGGCGCGCAGCGTGGTGGTGTGTGCGACCTCCGACCGCTCCTCCATCGAGCGTGCCAAGGCCGCCTATGTCGGTACCGCCATCGCCGAATATTTTCGCGATCGCGGCATGCGCGTTCTGCTGATGATGGACTCGCTGACGCGCTTTGCCCGCGCGCAACGCGAGATCGGCCTGGCCGCCGGCGAGCCCCCTACACGTCGCGGCTTCCCGCCGTCGGTGTTTGCCGAGCTACCGCGCCTGCTCGAACGTGCCGGCATGGGCGAGACGGGTTCGATCACCGCGTTCTACACCGTGCTGGCCGAGGACGACACCGGCAGCGATCCGATCGCCGAAGAAGTGCGCGGCATCCTGGATGGCCATCTGATTCTTTCGCGCGAGATCGCCGCCAAAAACCAGTACCCGGCCATCGATGTGCTGGGAAGCCTGAGCCGGGTGATGAGCCAGATCGTGTCTGCCGAGCAACGCCAGTACGCCGGCCAGCTACGGCGTCTGCTGGCCAAACACAACGAGGTGGAAACCTTGCTGCAGGTCGGTGAATACCGCCAGGGCAGCGACGCGGTCGCCGACGAGGCGATCGCCAGGATCGATGCGATTCGCGACTTCCTCAGCCAACCCACCGATGAGCTCAGCGACTATGACACTACCCTGGAACAGCTTGCCGGCGTGATCGACGATGCGTGAGCGTGCGAGCACCTGGGCGACGTTGCAGCAGCTGAAGACGCGCCGTCACGAGCGAATGCAGGACCGCCTGAACGACTGCAGGCGTGCGCTGGAGCAGTGCGACCGCGAGCGTGCCAGTTGCAGTCAGGAGGCGAACGCCTGCACCACGCGTCTGGCCGCGTTCGATGCCACGCTGACCGACAAGGCCGGCGCGGGCGAGTCGATCGGCATCGACGCGATCCTGCAGCATCAGCGCTTCCGTGCAGTACTGGAAGAGCGCTGCCGCGCCGCACAGCAGGCGCTGGTCGCAGCGACGCAGGCAGTGCAGAGCGCACGCGACGAAGTCGCAACGGTGCAACAGACGGTGAGCAGGCTGCAGGCACAGGCGCAGGTGTATGCGGAAAAGGCCGCCAGCGCGCAGCGCGCCTGGCAAGCCCAACGCGAAACCGCCGAGGAAGAAGATGCGATCGAAGCCTTGATCGGGCTGCGTCTGCATCGTGCCGCGCGTGGAGTGCAGCCATGAGCGACATCGCAAATGCATTGCTGGCGCTTTCATCCCAGGGCGTCTCGCTGCTGGCCTTGCTGGCGCTGTGCGGGGTGCGCGTGTTCGTGATGTTCTTCGTGCTGCCGGCCACGGCGCAGGACAGTCTCCCCGGAATCGCGCGCAATGGTGTGATCTATGTGCTGAGCTCGTTCATCGCCTACGGACAACCTGCCGATGCGCTGGCCAGGATCGAAGCGACCGGCCTGGTGGGGCTGGTGTTCAAGGAAGCCTTCATCGGCCTGCTGATCGGGTTTGCCGCCTCCACGGTGTTCTGGGTTGCCGAGAGCGTGGGCCTGCTGATCGACGATGTGTCCGGCTACAACAACGTCCAGATGACCAACCCGCTGAGCGGCGAGCAGAGCACGCCGGTGTCCACGGTATTGATGCAGTTGGCGATCGTGTCCTTCTACGCGCTGGGCGGCATGCTGATGCTGCTCGGTGCGCTGTTCGAATCGTTTCGTTGGTGGCCGCTGAGCCAGCTCACCCCGGACATGGGCGCGGTCGCCGAGTCCTTCGTCATCCAGCAGACCGACGACATGATGACCGCAATCGTCAAACTGTCCGCGCCGCTGATGCTGGTACTGGTGCTGGTGGATCTGGCCATCGGCTTTGTGGCGCGCGCTGCGGACAAGCTGGAACCTTCGAATCTGAGTCAACCGATCCGCGGCGTACTGGCGCTGCTGCTGCTCGCGCTGTTAACCAGCGTGTTCATTACGCAATCCGGTGACGCACTCGGCTTCCTCCATTTCCAGCAGCAGTTGCACGATGCCGCGAACATCGGCGGCAAAGGAGGTACATCGCATTGATCATTGTTGAGACATCGACTGCCGTGCGCTCCCTACACTGACCGCACGCGCCTGCGATGTGCTGCCCGACGCCGTGTCCGCAGCCCGGCTGCACGCGGCACGCACTCCCCGGCCGACGCCTGCGTGCCAGGCTCCGCCCTATCGACTTCTTTCACTTGCCTCGCAGAGGGAACGCCATGGCATACGCCTGTCCTCCAGTTCACCGCCATCGACGTGCACCGCTGGTCGCCGCGTTGCTGCTCGGCCTGCTGCCGCTGTTGCCGCCGCAAGCCGCTGCCACCCAGGTGCCGTGGCATTCGCGCAGCTTCAAATACGTCGCCGACCACAAGGATCTCAAGGAGGTACTGCGCGACCTGTCCGCCAGCCAATCCATCACCACCTGGATTTCGCCGGAAGTGACTGGCACGCTCAGCGGCAAGTTCGAGGCCAGCCCGCAAAAATTTCTCGACGATTTGTCTGCGACGTTCGGCTTCGTCTGGTATTACGACGGTGCCGTGCTCAGAATCTGGGGCGCCAACGAAACCAAGAATGCGACCTTGAATCTGGGCGCCGCGTCGACGCGTGCGCTGCGCGATGCGCTTGCCCGCATGCGGCTGGACGATCCGCGCTTCCCCGTCCGTTACGACGAGGCCGCGCACGTGGCGGTGGTGTCCGGCCCGCCGGGATACGTGGATACCGTGGCCGCGATCGCCAAGCAGGTCGAGCAAGGCGCACGCCAGCGCGATGCCACTGAAGTGCAGGTGTTTCAGCTGCATTATGCGCAGGCGGCCGATCACAGCACCCGCATCGGTGGGCAGGACGTGCAGGTCCCCGGCATGGCCAGCCTGTTGCGCGGCATGTACGGCGCACGTGGCGCGCCCGCTGCCGCGCTGCCCGGGCCAGGCGCCAATTTCGGGCGGCTGCAGCCGATCGGCGGTGGCTCGTCCAATACCTTCGGCAATGCCGCGCAAGGCCAGGCTGGCGGCAGCGGCACCAGCAATACCGGCATCCTCGGCTTGCCTGCGTCATGGTTCGGCGGTGGCTCGCCGTCCGACCGGGCGCCGCTCAGCCCGCCCTTGCCGGGCAGTGGCGCCAACGCACCGGCCAATGTCTGGCCGGAAATGAGCCAGGCCCGCCGCGATGCGCCGCTGTCGATGGATGCCGGCAGCGGCGGCGAGCTGGCGTCCGACGCACCGGTGATCGAAGCCGACCCACGCACCAACGCCATTCTCATTCGCGACCGCCCGGAGCGGATGGCTGCCTATGGCACCTTGATCCAGCAGCTCGACAATCGCCCCAAGCTGCTGCAGATCGATGCCACCATCATCGAGATCCGCGACGGCGCCATGCAGGATCTTGGCGTGGACTGGCGCTTCCACAGCCGGCGCGTCGATGTGCAGACCGGCGACGGGCGTGGCGGTCAGCTTGGCTACGATGGCGCATTGGGCGGTGCGGCGGCGGCAGGCGCCAGCACTCCGTTGGGCGGCACCCTGACGGCGGTGCTGGGTGATGCGGGACGTTACCTGATGACGCGCGTGTCGGCGCTGGAGCAGACCAACAAGGCCAAGATCGTCTCCACCCCGCAGGTGGCGACGCTGGACAATGTGGAAGCGGTGATGGATCACAAGCAGCAGGCATTCGTGCGCGTCAGCGGCTATGCCTCCGCAGACCTCTACAACCTGTCCGCGGGGGTGTCGCTCCGCGTGTTGCCGAGTGTGGTGCCCGGTTCGCCCAACGGGCAGATGCGCCTGGATGTGCGGATCGAAGACGGGCAGTTGGGCGCCAATACCGTCGATGGCATTCCCGTCATCACCTCCAGCGAGATCACCACCCAGGCGTTCGTCAACGAAGGCCAGAGCCTGCTGATCGCCGGTTATGCGTCCGACAGCGATCAGACCGATCTGAACAAGGTGCCCGGGTTGTCCAAGATTCCACTGGTCGGCAACCTGTTCAAGCATCGCCAGCAAAGTGGCTCGCGGCTGCAGCGGTTGTTCTTGCTGACCCCGCATATCGTCTCGCCCTGAGCAGCGCATCGGCGTGCAGCCGATGCGCTGACACCGTACAGGCTGCCGCGTAGACCGGCAGCCTGTACGCATTGCGCATCAGGCTTGGGCGGTGATGGGCGACAGCTTGACATTGAAACCCCGCCCAAGCCGGTGCCGAACGAAGCGCTACTGCCCATGCCGGCGCCGCCCCGGTTCTGCATCAGCCGGTCGGGGCCAAGAAGGCCGTCGCCGGCAGACATACTGCGCGCGGCCGGCCAGCGCTCCGCCGGTAGTTTCCTACTTGGAGTCGCAGTTGACCGGCTAGTTGCGTGTATTCGCGTGGCGGTCCCGTCGCAGCTGCATGAGCCTGTCGAGCATCTGCTGCTGATGGTCGTGCGCAGCGCCCAAGTTAGCGGTGAACTCGGCTGTCTGCCGCCTCAAACTTTCCACGGCATCGGCGCCTGCGTTCGCGTAAGGCACACCAGTGTCCCATGTTTGATGACGTGGCGCGGAGCCTTGCCACCTGCTACCGGTGCCTGGATATTGGACGTTGCGCGGATACGGGCGCGTCTGCGGTGTGCCGGTCTGCGCTGGAAAGACGGGCGCGTTTTGCATGTTCTGCTGATAGTGGCTTGCCGCACCGATTTGATTGAGAAAGTCGTTTGTCTGTTGCATAAAAGCCCCCACCGCATCGGCGCCTGCGTTTGAGTAGGGACGTTCGCCATACGGGCGTGTCTGCGAGGTTCCGGTCTGCGGACCGTGGAAAGCCTCGTTGCGCATGCGCAGGCGCCGCTCCTGTTCGCGGCCCGGGTAGAAGTTAGCCATCATTCGGTCCAGATGGTTCTGCGGGGCTGCGGGGGCGTACACATTCGAGCTGGAATGAAAATGCCCGTGCGAGCGATGTGGTGACGTGCCGGGCAATCCACCACCACCTCTCGATTGATACTCGGAGTTGCGCGGGTAATTGCTCGACTGGGTGCCCCGCCGCTGCTGCGCCAACCTGGCTGCAGCAAGCGCGTGCCGCGTATTTTGAGACACTGCTTGGAGATCGCCAAGAAATCCATTCATCTGTTGCCGCGCGTTATGAACGGCCTCGGCGTTGGCGTCCTCGCTCGGGGGACGACGGTCGTGGTGGTCCGGATCTATACCGTAGTGAGGATCGTAAAAGGGACTGTCTGGACGTATTTGCATGATCGCAACGCTCCTTGAAGTAGTGAGAGAGACAAGGGTGCGCCTGGCGAATGGATTGACCTTGTCAAAACGACTAGGAAAGTGCTTGACTCGCCGATGCCGCCGCGATGACCAACAAAGTTGCGTGCGGTCTGTTCGGCCACCGCGCCACCACCCACCAAACCACTCAGTGGTGACAGGCATTGCCACGCGGACATGATGCAACCGAGTTACCTAGCAACGACCGCACTGCGGGCGAACTTGCAGTGTCATTAGCGAGCTGGACAAAACGTGGGTTCGGATGCGTGATGGAGTGCAGGATTCGGCTCGCTGGCGACGTTTACCCATTGCGCAGCAGATGCGACGAGGTCATCGCGCAAGACCGCCTTACCGCGATCGCAAACACGCCAAGCTCGGTCGCGGATCGGGCGCGCGCCATCGTCTTTTCCCCAGGCTCACCCACCTGCTGCCGCGTGCGGGACGCAGTGTATCCATCGCCGAACAGCGCAGCTGCTGTCATGTGCGTGGGGAGTTACGCAATGGCACCGCACTGGGCGGCGTCAAGAATTCAAATGAAACAGCTGCAAACATCAAATGCTGGCGCGACACTTGGAAGTGCAAGCTCGTCTGTCTTGATTGAAGTGACGTTACGTCAGCAAGCGCCTTGACAGAAACGCGGGTTCGAAGTGGAAGAGTGTTGCACTTGGAGCGCGAGTCGACCCAGCGTCTCGGCAGCAAGATCGCCTGCATGACCGTACCATCTCCGGTCGCTGTCGCAGCGTGCAGGCTGCCGTGGTACCTGGCAACCTGCACGCATTGCCCATCAGGCTTGGCCGGTGAAGCTCGACATGTTGGGATTGAAGCCGCCACCCGTGTTGTCGGCAACCTTGCTGTCGCCAAAAGAACCGCCACCGCCCATGCCGCCGCCACCCTGGCTCTGCATCAGCTTCGTCACGATCTGCATCAGCATCTGCGTCAACGAACTCATGCCGCCCTGCTGGTCGTTCTGCGGTTGTTCGTCTCCGCAGCCCTGATTGGCATCGCTGCCCTGGCTCTGCTGGAGCATAATCATGATGAACATGGCGAGCAGCTGATCCAGCTGCTGCTCGGAGGCAGCCGGCGACGAGCTCTGACCGGACTGCTGAGTTTGCTGGGGCCCGATGCCCATTGTCTGAAAGTTACTGAAGTTGGTGGGGTTATTTCCGATAGAGGCCATGGTGATTCCCGTCTTATGTGGTTGACTGGGTACATCGCGGATTGCCGGAAAGCTGCAACGGCAATATCACAAGGGGGACGCTGCACCGCCCCCGTCAGTAAGGTAGAAGAGCCGACCGCAGTACATTTACCAGGACGCGAAAGCGCGCCTTTGCTTGCGAACATGAGAACAGAAAAAACCACGAACGCGCCAAAAAACCGTGCATTGCAACGATACATGTATGGTTTCGCTTATGTGGTAGATGCTTCGTCCAGCATGTGCCTGCGTGCGCACAGCGCCGTTATGGTGACCTGATCGAGCGGAGCGTCGGATCAACCGGGGATGCGTATCCACTCCGCTGCGTTGCTGAAATCAACGACGATCAGGTGACAGACATGACAGAGACCGATACGCCGATCACGTGTGCGTCTGCGCACGGCACAAGCATATGGCGCCCACAGCATTGGGCTGCGCTCTCCAGGAACATGCCGGCGGATGCGCAGTGGTACGGGCTCCAGCCCAGGCGTGATGGCTCGTCTCGGCGGCGCCTGTGGATTGCGGCGGCGTTGCTGTGCGCCGCACCGCTCGCACGCGCAGATTGTTTTGAAGAAGCCGCCGGCTATCAGCATGTCAATCCGTGGGTGCTACGCGCCATTGCGTGGCAGGAATCCCGCGGCCGTGCCGACGCGATCCACCGCAACAATAACGGCACCATCGACTACGGAAAAATGCAGATCAATTCGATCCACCTGCGTCGCCTTTCCAGTTACGGCATCTCCAGGGACGCATTGATGCAGCCGTGCGTCAGCGTGTATGTGGCGGCCTGGCGGCTGCGCGAGATGACCAATAAGTACGGAAATACCTGGGCCGCTGTGGGGGCTTATCATTCCGAAACGCCGATGGAGCGCGACAAGTATGCGCATGCCATCCATTCCATCCTGATCAGGCGCGGCGTGGTTGCGGAGTAACGCGGCTGCGGCCGCAGCAGCGCGCAGGGTGCGGCACTTGGTCTGTCAAACGTTTCGGCAAGACGCGTAGTCGCTGCGCTAACGCCGGCTGCACCATGCGCAGCAGCTGAAGCGATCGGTGCGTGCGCATGCGTCACCGCATAGACGGCGCTTGAAGTGGTGGACCGTCTCGCCAGCAGTCGTGCGTAATGCCGACCGCCTGCATCAAGGAATCGCTCCGCTGCAGTGCAAAGAGATGCCGGCTGACCCGCACTACCTGTCCAAGTTGCTTGTACTTACCGGGCAAAAGCCGCGCCTGCCGGTTGTCGAGCACGGCGGTTTGATCGCTGCATACAAGAGCAGCTAACAAAACGACTGTGCTCACCGCCAGGCGGGCGCGTCTGTTGTCCTGAGACGAAATGTAACGTCGATAAACGTCGGTTCTAAGTGCGCCAATCGCACCTGCGTGACGCCCCCCGCGATGTTTACAGGCCGCTCTCTTACTCAGCCTGCGAACGAAGCGCCTCAGCCTCGCGAACGGCCGCCTCTGCCTGCCAGGTCGCACCGATGGTCTTGTACTGCATGCCGGCGGCAACCCCGGATACCGTATTGGAGAGCAACGCGCTGCGTGTAGGCGATAACCCGACCCAAGCGCCGATCATATTGATGGCGGTGCCGAGTGCGATATTGGAGTTGATTGCAGCGGTGCGTGTGATCGACTGGTCCATGACACGCGCGTAGTCCTCGCGCTTGCCCTTGAGTGCTGGGTCCAGGAATTGCTGTGTGCCGGCCTCATCGGCTTCATGCTGGGTCACATTGAGCCAATCCAGCGTTTCCATGGCGAGATTCAATGCTGCCGATACTGCGGATTGACGCACGATCACATTGGTCGCCCGGCCCTTGTTGAAAGGCGAATTCAGGCCTGCCCAGCGTTGCCGTGCGGTTGCAAGGTCTGGCGAAGACAGTTCGTTGGCCGTCAGATTGGTCAGCACGTTGGCCATGCCGTAGAACCTTCCGGCACTGGTGATATGCGGATCGCTGATGCCACCGTTGGTGGGGCCGCGCATTCCCACCATGCGGAATGTTGCCTGGATCGTATCGCGCGCTGCGGCATACGCGGCAATCTTCACGTCGCTGGCCAGCAGTCTGGCAGCCATCTCCGGCTGGCCGGCCGACTTGCCGGCCGCACCCACTGCGATGTTGCTCAGGATGCCGCCCAATGCCAGACGGGTGACCAGCTCCGAGTAATGCTTTTGCTCAGCTCTCTTGTTGGCCTGTTCGTCGCTGGATAAGGCATTCCACTGTTCCAGACTGAGATTGTGGAAACCTCGCGCAGCCGCGTCTGGATTGCGGTTCTCGCGGTTGGCTCGCAGCGTATGCAGCGCCATCTGCAGCGTGCCCGACACCGCCTGCAGCGCAACGACCGCTTCGGGTGGGAGTTGACGGAAGGCGGCGAACAATCCTTCGCCCAGCAATTCGCGCGCGAAGGTGGTCGTTCCAACGGACGTCGCCTGATGCACCAGATGCCCCATCGCAGCGCCCAGGTACTGTTTGTCGAAATTGATCAGGTGCACGCCACGTGCAGCGGACGCCACTGCCGCTGCGGTCGGTCCAAGTGCGGTGCGCACGCCACGCACCGCTCCGGTTCCGACCGATGCGGCCAGCGCGGCCAGACGCTCGGCAGTTGTGGTTGCACCGGTTGCTGCCGCAGGTGCAATGGTCGTCGCGGGCGGGTGCAACGCCACGACGGGCGGGTCGGCTTGTTCGTGAGAGACAGGGCGTGTTTCCGGTGGTTCCGGGAACTCTCTGGCGCTGTGGAAGATCTCGATTTCCTCCTCTTCGCTATGCAAGATCGACCCGGCCGCGTGATGGAGCAGGGGGCTTTGGCCGGAGTGCTTTTCTTTGTCGACGGCGCTGCCAGACCCATTGCCGCCTTCCGAAGTATTGCGTCTTCCGGGAGGTCTGCGAACCAAGCCAGACAGTGCAGGGTTCGCTGAGAATGACTGCGTCTGGTTGGGCTGCTGCGGCGGCGGCATTTCGATCACCACGTCTGAGCGGTTTACTTGCACTGGCTGGGAAGCGCTGGTTGAAGTGGTCTTCGTCACGGCATGTCCTCGCTGTGGTGGGAAGAGCGGCGTGCTGCCGCCCGGGCTTGCGGGCTGCTGACGTGCGGCAGTGGCAGCCGGCACATCATTTGACGGACGCATGACGGTACCAACCTCGCTTGCAGCGTCGGAGTCGCTGTTGGCCGGGTGATGCGCGATCGAGGCGACACCACGGCCGACGTGCAGCAGACAGCCACGGTCTGGCGCACGTGCCCCCATCAACGATCCGGGCAATGACGGAGCGAACTTATCAGCGTGCAAGCGAGGTGGTTGGATGCACCCAGAGGCATCCACGTTCGCCTTTCGGCATACATCATCGTCGTCAGTGACTCGAAAATGACATCAAGCCCGAGATCTGCGATGCATCAATTGCGAAATGATTATTCCGAAACGGAATATCGCATTCTGTGTAGCGATGAAATGTGCCTGCCGTCGACCGTGTCTTCGCCTCCCCGTCCACACCGTCGCGCTTGCAGCGACGATCACCGTCGATATATCGACGTTTTGATCCGATTGGCGTACCCACTTCGGATCCAGCATCCAGGCAATGACGACGACATTGTCGTCGTGCGACAGCAAACCGGGATGGCGCCGGTTTCGAACAACGCCAACCCTTCCTGCTCGACGGTGGAGATCTGGAAGAACCGGTGGTTGACCAGCTGCGCGGGATCCTGAAATCGCCCGCAGCGGCAGCGGGCGCACCGCCTAAGGTTGGTCCATCTCCTTCAGCACCCAACGCGCACAGGTGTCACGCAGCAGCCCCTTGCCGCCATCGGGCAAGCGATCGAACGCGATGAGGACGATCGTCTTGGTCGAAAGACGCTGCGTGGTCGCCGGCTGGTGGCAGAGCGCCCAGCCGGGTGGTGCGGCGGCATGCCGGCATGCGTACTTGGCACAGCAGCGCTTGACCAATCTCACTGCTCGGGTTCGATCTGTTCGGCCTGCGCGTTGAGATAGTGGCTCACCGGTGCGCCGCGATACTGCGCGTTCAGTCGCCCCAGCGATTCGGCGCGGGCATCGACCGCGCGCCGTGCGGCGGGATCGTGCTGGAGCTCTACGCTACGGTCCAGGACGCGACCTTCGCGCACTGCCGCCACCAGGGCCGGGTCGGCCGGCTTGGATGCGGCGCGGAATTCGCTGCTGCGCTGCTGCACGATCTGCGCATCGCGCGCGCTGTCGATGGGGGTCTCCGGCGGCAGATCCAGTTCCATGCCGGTATGGCCACGCGCCAGCGTGCGGTTTTCCAGCAGGGCCAGGAGTTCTTCTTCCGGCTGGTCGGTCAGCAGGCTCTCGCCGGCATCGCGAAAGGCACCGGCCGTGGTGCGCTGGATCCCGAAGGCTTCGTTGCTGAGCTTCTGCATCTCGCCGAAATTGCGCCAGACGTAGTAATCCTTTTCGTGGTTGGCGCGCGGCAGGGAGAAATCCTCGTAACGGTAGCCGGACGAAAATGCCGCTTGCGCGTAAGCCGAGTCGGGCTGGCGCAGGCGTGTGCGTGTCAATTCCATGGCCTTGCCCGCATCGGTGTCCGCATTGGTGGCCACCGCCTCCACGATGACCGGGCGCATCCTGTTCCAGCTTTCCAGCCATTGCACTGCCGTGTCGGCCAATCCTTCCGGCCCGGTGTCCTTGCCGGGGAAGAAATCGCGCAGCTGCTGGTCGGCCAGCATGCCCTGGCTGAAGACCGGCACCACATTGATCTTGGACAGCAGGCGATCGAGCGCGGCACGGCGTGGCGCATCCTGCGAGTGCAGCGGATTGATCTGGTAGTGCGTGTACAGATTGGCCACAAATTGATCGAAACCGCCGGTGTAGTACTTGGCATACAGCTTGATCGCCGCGGCCTTGCGCAGCTCCGGCCGACGCATCAGCAGCATCGCTACCGGCTCGGCGGTGTCTTCCTTGCAATCGAGTGCGACCGACATGGCCTCGGGCTTTTGCAACACGTGCTCCAGCGCCTGCTCCACGGCAGCAATGGCTTGGTCGGTCTTGACGAAGTTGCCATCGACCGGGTTGCGGATCACCAGCGGCATCTGACGCAATTGCGCGAACGGCACCTGCGATACCAGCCGGTTCTGCGGGTCGTCGGTCATGCGGCCGATGCTGAAGTCGTGCATCAGCACCGGCACGCCGTCGGCGCTGACTTCGACATCCAGCTCCAGATTGCGATAACCCTGTTCGTAGGCGCGATCGATGGCGGCAAGCGAGTTCTCCGGAATGCCGGCATGGTTGTCGAACAAGCCCCGGTGCACCATCACGTCCTTGCCCAGCGCGCGCGTGCTGGGCGCCTGGAAATAGTTCTCGTGGATCAGCTCCTTGCGGTGCTTGCGCAGCAACGCCTGCTTACCGGCCACCAGATGATGGTCGTTGGCTTTGAAGAAGGCCGCGCCGCCATCCTGCGCCGGCACCTCGTGGCCGTGGTACTGCGCGGCCTGCTGCAACTTGCGACGCGGCGGTGCGGATGATCCCGGCTGTAGCCAGTCCGGCGTGGCCAGTCCAAGACCAGGCAGATCCAGCGCCTTGCGCAATGCGCTGAGCGCTGGATCGCTGAAGTGGTCGCCCGCGGCAAAGGCGCGCTTCAGATCGAAGATGATGCGCCCGTGCTCCGCATCCACCAGCACCGGGCCTGCCGCTGCGCGTGCGCGCCCGGACAGGCCGCGCGCCATGGCAGTGAACGCGGCGCTATCCAGGTAGACCGGCTGCAGCGTTCCGGCGGCAAAGCGTTCCGCGATGCTGTCCCCGTTCCGGGCCGTGCCCGCCTGCGCGAGATACTTGGAAAGCGTGCTTTGCGCGGCCTGCACGGTGATCTGCCTGGCCTGCACTTCGACCAGGCGCTGCTCGGAGAACTCCCCATCGATCGCCACCAGCGCCTGCGCGCCGGTCATCGCGCTGTCGGGCAAGGGCACCAGCGGCGGCACGTTGGCGCCGCGGCGACGCGGGCGCGTCCCCGGCGGCTGGTTGCCGCCGGGCAGGTGCGGCACGTTCGCTGGCGTGCTTGGAGTGGCGTGCGTGGGCGTTGCCAACGCGGCGGCGGGCGGGACGGACAGTTGCGAAGGACTAATACGCATGATGCGCTCCGGAGCACTGGTGGCGGCCAGTAGACCGAATGCCATATGACAATGCCCGACCGGGGCGAAATCTGCCATCGCAATGCGAAACGATGCCGCACGCCCAACGCTGTCGTCCCTGCAGGCAAGCGGCATCGTCTGCGCTAGAACAGGGTTTCCTTGAACGGCAACATGGCCGCGCCCAGCACCGTGGCCTGTGCCTGCACCTGCCCCACCAGCAAGGATGGATACGGCGATGCAACGCCACGCCGCGGCGCCGATTCGAAGGCGATGCGGGCGATCAGCCGCTGCGCCAGATCGGCCGGCAGGCGCGCGCCGAAGACGACCGTCGGCGGGTCGATCAACGCGATGATGGCGGCCACCGCCAGGGTCACGGTCGGTTGCACCAGATCCAGCCAGGCATCGATCTGCGGCCACCCAGCGTCGTAGTGCTGAAGCATGGCGTGCAGGTCCGGCAGCACATGGCCGTCGGCGACCAGCGCCTGACGCAGGCTTTCCAGGGTGGGCCGCGGCATGCCGGTAATGGCGGAGATGCGGCCGAGTTCGCCCGCATTCGCATGCGCCCCGCGGCGCACGCTGCCCGCCGCGATCACGCCCGCGGCAAAGCCATCGGCGATGTACAGATAGACCAGATCCGGCGATTGCCGCCCTACCCCGTACACCGCTTCGGCCAGCGCGGCGCAGTGGGCATCGTTGTCCATCCAGACCGGCAGCTGGAGGCAGTCGGCGACCAACCGGTCCAGCTCGACCTGCATCCATTCCGCTGCCAGCGACAGCGGCGGATTGACCCGGGTTCCATCGCCGATCCGCGGCCCGGTCATGCTCAAACCGACGCCGAACACACGCTGCCGGTCCACGCCGGCCGCCTGCAGCACCGCCTCCACCAGCACAGGCAAGTGCGCGCGCACCACCTCCAGGGTCAGCGGGAAGGCGGTGTACTGGTGTTGGCCACGCAGCTGCCCGGCGAAGTCGATCAACACCACCGCGATGCCATCGACCATCAACGACACCCCGATGCTGTACGCATAGCCGGGCACCAGACTCACCTGCGCGCTGGGCTGGCCGCGGCCACGCCGCAGCGACGGCCCCAGCTGCAGCAGGCCATGGGCCACCAGCGGGTCGATGATGCCCTTGGTGCCGGGCACGCTGAGCCCGCTGGCACGCGGCAGATCGGCGCGCGCTACCTGGCCGTCACGGCGAATCAAGTCCAGCAGCAGGCGCTCGCTGGCGCCGGCGGCATGGCCATCGCCACGGCGACGGTAATGCGCACGGATGGCCGCGTTTGCGAAGAAGGAAGGCATGCGCGGCGAAAGCTCTGTCGTTGTCATAATCGTTTTAATTAAGAAGCTTAATTTAATCCGCCTGCGGCGCCACCTCGGGGCCGCCCGACGTCGGATCGTGCCATGCGCCCGTTGCAACCTCATTCCCACCCCCATTGCTCCCCACCGCCTTGCCCGCAGCCCCGGCATGCGTTGTCGCTGGCGTTGGGGCTGGCCTTGATCGGCTGGCTTCCCGGGCCGGCCAGCGCAGCCCAGACGCCGGTCGAGGCCGACGCGCCAGTCCTGGATGACGCGCACACCCTGGATACGGTGCAGGTCCGTACCTCGTTCCAGTCGCAAAACACCCGTGCCATCGCCACCAAGCAGACCGCGCCGACCATCGTGGATTCGGTGGCCGCCGACAGCATCGGGCAATTGCCGGATTTCAACGTCGGCGACGCGTTGCGCCGCGTCACCGGCGTGAGCACCGTGGAATACCAGGGCGAACCGCGCTACGTGACCGTGCGCGGCCTCAACGGCAACTACAACAGCATGCTGATCGACGGCTTTGCGTTCGCCAGCAACGACATCGGCAGCCGCCAGGCCATGATGGATGTGCTGCCGGCCAACTTCGTCGACCGCATCGATGTGGTGAAGTCGCTGCTGCCGGAAAACGACGGCGGCGCGATCGGCGGGGTCACCAACCTGGTCACCGCCACCGGCTTCGGCCGCCCGGACGGCCTGCTGACCGCCTCGGCCAAGGGCGGCGCCAACCTGATGGGGCAACGCTATGGCGGCCGCACCCCGGTGGGCGAAGGCGAGCTCAAATGGGGCAAGCGCTTCGGCCGCGACGATGCGTTTGCGTTTCTGGGGGCGGTCAGCCTCTGGCGCCGGGTGATCTCCGTTCCACAGCAGGAAAACGGGGGCGCCTTGAACTGGTACAACGCCGACGGCACGCGCGCTCCGGTGCCCTATGGCGGAGTCGGCGACGCGGTGCCCAGCGAACGGCGCTGGTACAACTACGACAACACCCGCGAGCGCCGCAGCGTGAGCATGCGCGTGGATTGGCAGCCCGACGGCCCACTCAGCGGCCATGTGTCCGGGTATGCGTTCCGCCAGCGCGAGGCCTCCGACCGCGCCACCCAGGCCGCGCAGGTACAAAGCAGCGCGCGCCTGACCCGCACCGGCCCGCAAAGCGGCACGCTGGACAACCTCAACCAGCTCGTCGAGCTGGGGCAGTTGCGTTGGAAGCGCGGCCTGACCGGCGTCAACGGCGAACTGCTGGCCGAGCTGCCGGCGCAGTGGCGCGGCGCGCTGCGCGCAAGCACCTCGCGCGCCACGGTGGACAACCCGCAGACCTGGGATCGCTTCCAGCAAAACCGCCTGGCCTATGCCTTCGACTGGAGCGGCGAACTGTCCGCATTCGCGCCCCTGAACCCCGCGCTGGCCGACGACCCGACCCGCTACACCAACCTCAACCACCAGCAGGAGCGCACGAGCTACGCCGAGCGAGTGAGCGACCTGCAACTGGAGTTCCGTCGCAACATGGACGAAGACAGCCAGGGACTGGGCCTGGCCTGGGGCCTGCGACAGGTCCGCACGCATATGCAGACCGCGTTCCAGCGCACCACCTGGAGCGGGTTGCCGTATTCGCTGGCCGATGTGCTGGGCAGCCCCACCTGCGCGCTGGGCTGCAACATGCCGATGCTCACCATCGCCCCGGCGCTGGCCGACGCACGCTGGGATGCGGTTGCCGGCCAGGCGCGTGGGGTGGTGGACACCACCGCACAGAACAGCGGCAGTTACACCGTCGACGAGCAGGTGCGCGCCGGCTTCGCCCAGGCGCAGTGGCGCGGCGAACGCTGGCGCCTGGCCGGTGGCGTGCGCCTGGAACAGACCCGCTTCGGCAGCACCGGCCAGCAACTGAGCGGTAACGTGTGGACCGCGGTCGGCGCGCAACGGACCTACCGCAACTGGCTGCCGTCGCTGGCCGGCCAGTGGCAGACCAGCGCCAACGGCACCTTGCGCGTTGGCGCCTCGCGCTCGATCGGGCGGCCGCGGCTGGACCAGATGGCGCTAAACGGCGGCGTGCTCACGTTGGGCAGCACCCCGCCGACGCTCAACCAGGGCAACCCGGACCTGCAACCGCGCCGCTCGCAGAATCTGGACCTTGGCCACGACTGGACCTTCGACGACGGCGGCAGCCTGCTGTCGATCGCCCTGTTCCGCAAGACCATCGACAACGAGATCTTCCGCTACGGCCAGCTGCAGGACATCGACAGCCAGCAGGTGCTGGTCACCCAGCCGCGCAACACCGACCGCCCGGTGCGCATGCGCGGTGCCGAACTCGGCGCGATCAAGGAACTCGGCCCGTGGCTACCCGCGCTTGCCGGGCTGTCGGTCGGCGCCAATGTGACGTTCCTGCACGTGGACTACCCGGTGGTGCTCGGCGATGGCACCCGCACCACGCTGGACGTGCTGCCGCAGCAGCCCAGGCAGTTGTGGAACCTGACCCTGAATTACGCCCGCGGGCCGCTGCGCAGCACGCTGGCCTGGAGCCGCACCGGCGAGCTGTGGGACGACCGCTACCCCAACTACAGCAGCCAGCAGGAGTTCTATCGCAACCGCTACCAGCAGCCGCTGGACCGTCTGGACCTGAAACTGGCCTGGGACGTGTCGCCCACGCTGGCGGTGAGCCTGGACGTGCTCAATCTGGCCGGCCAGGGCTACCAGTACCGCATCGGCCGCGATCAGGAATACGTGCAATCGGCCTGGAAGATGGCCCCCACCGTGATGCTCGGCGTCAACGTCAAACTCTGAGGAGCTCCCCATGTCGTCGTTTCTGGACACCCCCATCAGCCGCCGCCATCTGATGGCCGCCGCAGCCGGCGCCACGCTGCTGACCAGCGGCCTGCCCGCGCTGGCCAGCACACCGCCGCCGGATGTGGGGCGCAAGTTCCTGCGCTCACGTCGGCCGATGGCATTTGCCGGCAATACCTTCGTGGGCCACCTCGAACAACAGGGCGAGAGCTACGACAGCTTCGACCGCGTGCTGGACATCTACCGCGAACTGCCCGAGCACCGCTTCGCGAGCAAGTTCGCGCTGCTGCCACCCAGCAGTTATCACGTGACCCTGCTGGGCGGGGTCAACGAGATCGACCGCGCCAGCGGGCCATGGCCAAGCGATCTGACGCGCGATGTGGCGTTGAGCGAGATCAATGCCGATTTTCTTTCGCGGCTGGCGCAACGCACTGCAGCGCCGTTGGGTGCGTGCAGCTTTGTGGTGAATCCGTCTGCGGCAAAGACCGGCAGCAACGACAATCTGCTCATCCCGCTGCAACCTGCCGATGCACAGACCGCGCAGCGCCTGGAAGCCGCGCGTCAGGCACTGATGACGCTGACCCGCCTGCAGCGCCCGGACTACATCAACTTCCAGTTTCATATCTCGCTGGCCTACCTGTGCGAAACGCTCGATCGCGCAGAACAGGCTGCCTATCGCGCCGCAGTGGGCGGCTGGCTCAAGCGGCTTGCGGCAGCGGGCCCCATCACGATCCCGCGTTTTCACTTTTGCACGTTTACCGATATGGATGCGTTCCGGACGGTGCGCGAGGTGTGAGGTGGAGATTTGGGAATGGGGACTTGGGACTGGAGTGAGGTGTGCGATCTCGCCACTCCTCCGCAGGCGATACCTAAAGAGCGACTGAGATACCTAACTAGCGGCTGATAAAACGTAGCGAGCAGTCGTCAGGTGGGTGTGCACGGCGCGCTTGGAACTGGGTGTGCGGCCGGTACATTCCGCACCGAGCACCGGCCGGCTGACGGTGAGCATCGTCGTTTTGTTAGCGGCTCTTGGCGACATGGGGCATCCGTACTCGTATTGGGGCTGCTGCTGCCCCCATCCATGCCCGCCGATCAGCCTGGATGGCAACCGATCACGATGGATCCAGGAGGACCTGCGGGCAATAAAAAACCCCCGATTTCTCGGGGGTTTTGGACTTTCTTGGATGTCCCTGAAGGGAGTCATCTGGTGCGCCCGGAGGGATTCGAACCCCCGACCAATGGCTTCGGAAGCCACTACTCTATCCGGCTGAGCTACGAGCGCCTGGCCGCGCATTATGCCAGAACCTGCGCCAGCCGCGTGATGCCTTGGGCCGCTGGCGTCCGCCGGCCGTCTGGCGGGAGATGTCCAATGTGCTCCGCACACTCCCTCATGCGGAGCGCGCGCGCTCGCCGGAGCAGCCGACACCCGGCCCGGCCACCGAGCCCCACGCACGCGTTGCTTCGCCAAGTTCCGACCGCAGACGCATATCCGCGTGTCGACCGGAGTTCTTGCAGCCAGCACGTGCATGGCCGCACCCGGATGGCCGCATCCAGGGCGCGCTGCTACCCTTTGCAGCATGAGCAAGCATGGTTTCGAACAGGCACCCGCAGCGCCCGCGCTGACGTGGTCCGAGCGGCTGGGGCAATACTGGAAGTTAGTGCGTGGCGACCGCCCGATCGGCAGCTTGCTGCTGCTCTGGCCCACCTGGTGGGCACTGTGGCTCGCCGCCGACGGCATGCCACCGCTATGGACGCTGTTCGTGTTCACCGCAGGGGTCTGGCTGACCCGCTCGGCCGGTTGCGTGATCAACGACTACGCCGACCGCTGGCTGGACCCGCATGTAGAGCGCACCAAGTCGCGCCCGCTCGCCACCGGCGCGGTGTCCGGGCGCGAAGCGCTGTGGGTATTCGTGGTGCTGATGCTGGTGGCGTTCGCATCGGTGCTCAGCCTCAACTGGCTCACCGTGGCACTGAGCGTGCCCGGCGTGTTCCTGGCCGCGAGCTACCCGTATTTGAAGCGTCACACTCACCTGCCGCAGGTCTATCTGGGCATGGCGTTCGGCTGGGGCATCCCGATGGGCTTTGCGGCCGTGCAAGGCAGCGTGCCGTTGCTGGGCTGGTTGTTGTATGGGGCCAATATCCTGTGGGCGACCGCGTACGACACCTGGTACGCCATGGTCGATCGCGACGACGACATCCGCATGGGCAGCAAGTCCACCGCCATCCTGTTCGGCAAGTACGACCTGCTGGCGCAAGGCGCGCTCTACGCGGCGATGTTTGCGACCCTGGCAGCCGTCGGACTGCGCGCCGGCCTGGATGCAGCCTACTGGGCGGGCCTGAGCGTGGCGGCAGCGCTGGTGCTCTACGAATTCCGCATCGCCCGCCACCGCGAACGCGGACCCTGCTTTCGCGCCTTCCTGCATAACAATTGGGTGGGTTTGGCGATCTTTGTCGGGATCGCGGTGGCAGTGCGTTAGGAGCGGGGATTGGGGATTCGTAGTTTGGGATTCGTAGTTTGGGATTCGTAGTTTGGGATTCGTAGTTTGGGATTCGTAATTCGTAATTCGGGGTGTGGGAGACGCTAAAGGCTGTGCGCCAGGCTTTCCGAGCAGATGATCTCTTTCCACAACCGCGCTGATAGAACCCGCACCGACCTCTCCAGATAACGCCCAGAGTGCTGAGGGCCAATCCGCAGGCGACAAGCCCCTCTCCTGCGGGAGAAGGGTTGGGGTGAGGGGACGGGCCGATGCAACAAGCCCGCACTCGCATCAGCATCTGCTTTTAGCCGAGGCTCACTTCGCCCGTGTTTTAAGCGTCTTAAGCACGACAGCAGCCCACCGACACTCGCGTCTACGCCTGTGATCGCGCTCACCGAGTGACAAGACCGCCTGCCTGCTACCCGAGAACCCGGGGCAGCGTCGCGCTAAACGAACAGCACCCACCTGACCACCAAATCCGAGCCGAAGCGAGAAACGCGTAACGCGCCGATCAGCCGCACAGAGCGGCAAAGCCCCCGCCGGCCCGACCCCGTCGTTGACCTAGCTTGCCACCACTTACGGCAGCCTTGCCTCAGCCCCGGCCATCTCAACCACAGACCGCTCCCACCCACACCATCACGGCACCCGCGCGCACACCCAGGCATCGACCCGTTGCACGCCCGCGCGTCGCAAGGCCTGCGCTGCCGCGTGCAGCGTGGCACCGGTGGTCATTACGTCGTCCACCAGCGCCACATGTGCGGGCAAGGCGCCGCGTGCGATGAACGCATCGCGCAGATTGCGTTGGCGCTCGACGGCATCCAGCTCGGATTGCTGCGCCGTCGCACGCACGCGGCGCAGCAACGGCAAGCACGGCAACCGCAGCGCGCGGCCCAGCGGTCTGGCCAGCTCAAGCGCCTGGTCGTACCCGCGCTGGCGCAGGCGCTGCCGATGCAGGCTCACCGGCACCAGGGCCTGCGGCCGCGGCAACCGTGCGCAGCGCCTGGCCATCAATTCGCTGAGCAGGCGCCCTGCCGCCAGGTCCTGATGGAACTTGAAGCGCCGCAGCAATCCGTCCACCGGCCAGCGATAGGTGAAGCACGCATGCACGCGCTGCAGGGGCGGAATCTGCTGCAGACACTGCCCGCAAAGTGCCACGCCATCGGAGGCGAACAGCTGGGTGGCGCAGCACAGACAGGCATGGCCGTGCTCCGGCAATGCGGCCCGGCACGATGGACACAGATCGCAATCGGACATGCCCGCCTCCGCGCACACCAGGCACAGGCTCGGCAACAGCAGGCGCAACACCCGTTGCGGCCATCTGTAAACCGACCCTACCTCTTCAAAGTTGACAGCCTCTTCCATGCTCACCAGACTGCCTGGCTTCCAAGCCGCTGACTGTCAGGAAACTCCGATGTCTGTTGTCGTACGCCATGACTGGGATCGCAAAGAGCTGCAGGCGTTGTTCGATCTGCCGTTCCCCGAGTTGCTGCATCACGCGGCCAGCGTGCACCGCGCACAGTTCGATCCGGCGCAGGTACAGGTTTCCACGCTGCTGTCGGTCAAGACCGGCGGTTGTCCGGAAGATTGCGCGTACTGCCCGCAAGCGCAGCGCTACGACACCGGCGTGACCGCGCAAAAGCTGATGGAAACCGAAGAAGTGGTCGCCAAGGCACGCCAGGCCAAGGACGCCGGCGCCTCGCGGTTCTGCATGGGCGCGGCGTGGCGCTCGCCGAAGGAGCGCGACATCCCCAAGGTGGCCGCGATGATCCGCGAGGTCAAAGCCATGGGCCTGGAAACCTGCGCCACGCTCGGCATGCTCGACGCCGGCCAGGCGCGCGCGCTCAAGGACGCCGGGCTGGACTACTACAACCACAATCTGGACACCGCGCCGGATTACTACGATTCCATCATCCACACCCGCCAGTACCAGGACCGCCTGAACACCCTGGAGCACGTGCGCGATGTGGGCCTGAAGACCTGCTGCGGCGGCATCGTCGGCATGGGCGAGACCCGCGAGCACCGCATTGGCCTGCTGCTGGCGCTGGCCACCTTGCCGGCGCATCCGGACTCGGTGCCGATCAATCAGCTGGTGCAGGTCCCCGGCACGCCGCTGCACGGCACCCAGCAACTGGATCCGTTCGAGTTTGTGCGCATGATCGCGGTGGCCCGCATCGTCATGCCCAAGTCGATGGTGCGCCTGTCCGCCGGCCGCGAGGCGATGAGCGACGAGCTGCAGGCGCTGTGCTTCCTGGCCGGCGCCAACTCGATCTTCTACGGCGAAAAACTGCTGACCACCGGTAACCCGGACACCGAGCGCGACCAGGCCCTGTTCCAACGCCTGGGCCTGCGCCCGATGCAGATCACCGTCGACGCCGCCGACCACGACCACCCCGGCACGGTGCATGCGGACATCACCCGCGGCGCGGCCTGCGAGCACGCAGCGTGACGACGGCGCACGCCATCCAAGGATGAGCCTGCACTGCGCCCGGCCCTGCTGACCGCAGTAGGGCCAGGCGCGGCAGTAAACCGTTATGACTGGCAGCCCAAGCTCACCGGGCAGCCAACCCGCCCCACCGGCCGTCGGTGCCGGCTGGGCGATGTGGCCGCGGCACGCTACGCTAGCGGCCCTTATCTGTTGTCGAACTCCCTCATGGCTCGCCCCGATCTGCACGAACGGATTTCGTCGCTGCGCAAGTTGCGCGTCGCCCAGGAACGGGTGCGGGTGCGCCGCCAGGTCGGCCGCCGCGATGGCGTACGGCTGGAGATCGACGGCCGCTGGCTGACCGGTTTCTGTTCCAACGACTATCTGGGCCTGTCGCAACAGTTCGAAGTGGTTGCCGCCCTGCAGGACGCCGCCGCGCGCGATGGCGCCGGCGCGACCGCCTCGCATCTGATCTGCGGCCACCACACCGCTCACGAAACGCTCGAGCGCGAGATCGCCGAGTGGCTGGGCTACCCGTCGGCGCTGCTGTTCGGAAGCGGCTTCATCGCCAATCTGGCCGTGCAGCAAGCCTTGCTCAGCGAAGAAGACGATGTCTGCGTGCAGGACCGGCTCAATCACGCCAGCCTGCTCGACGCCACGCGCCTGGCCGGCTGCCGGCTGCGGCGGTATCCACATCTGGATGTGGAAGGCGCGATGCGCCAGCTCAAGGGCGCCCCCGAGGGCGCGGCGATGCTGGCCAGCGACGGCGTTTTCAGCATGGATGGCGATGTGGCGCCGCTGCGTGCCTTGAGCCTGGTGGCGCGCATGCAGGAGGCCTTGTTCTATGTCGACGATGCGCACGGCGTGGGCGTGGTCGGCCCGCAGGGGCGCGGCTGCGTCGCCGATGCCGGCCTGGGCGTTGCCGAAGTGCCGCTGCAGTTGGTGACGCTGGGCAAGGCGCTCGGCGGCTACGGCGCGGTCGTGGTCGGCGAAGAAGCGCTGATCCGCCATCTGGCCGAAACCGCGCGCCCGTACATCTACACCACCGCGCTGCCGCCGGCGCAGGTGGCCGCCACCCTGGCCGCGGTGCGGCTGGCGCGCCGCGACGATTGGCGACGTGCACGCCTGGTCGAATTGATCGGCAGCTTCCGCGACGGCGCGCGCCGGCATGGGTTCGAACTGATGGCCTCCGACACGCCGATCCAGCCGCTGCTGTGCGGCGAAGAAGCCACGGTGATGGCGATGTCGGCCGCACTCGAACAGGCCGGTTTCATGGTCGGCGCGATCCGCCCGCCCACCGTGCCCGAAGGCAAGGCGCGCCTGCGCGTGACCTTGTCGGCGCTGCACACGCCGCAGCAGGTGCAGGCATTGATCGAGGCGATCGTGCAGGCGCGCGATGTGGTCAGCCGGCAGCCGCTGCGCGCATCCGCTTAACGCGCGGCCGGCAGCGCGCTCGTGCGCAACGCCGGACAGGCGCGGACGGTGCGATGCCTGCGCCCTGTCAACGCGCACGTTTCGACCGCATGCACACCTGCGTTGGCGGCGTGGGGCGCACGGCCTAGCGCCGCAGCACGCGTCATGCGCGAACAAAACAACCGCACGCCCGATCAACCCACTGCGGCAGGGCTTCCGCTCGAACGCAGTCACCCGAGCGTCGGCAGCTCCTCGCCGATACCGCAGCATCCACGCCGGCAGTCACTGGGAACAGGTCCGCTGACATGGCAATGACCGCGCCCGACACGCCAACCGCCACGCCTGGGAGGCGCTGTCGCTGCTGTATCTGGATAGCGCGTGCGATGGCGACCACGCGCGCATTTCCCGGATCCTGGCCGCCTCGCCGTTTACGTTGCCGCAACTGCGCACGATGCTGCTGCACGAGGTGCACCCGGTGCTGATCGGCAATCTGCGCAGCGTGGCCGGCGTGTGGGAGGGCTTCGATCACGACTGGCTAGCGGCGGCGATCGCCACACAGCGCGCGCGTCGCTGGCGTTGGCCGGATCGCTGGTGCTGGCGCCGGTATGCACGCCAGCAATGGGCAGTGCTGGCGCCTGCGATCAATGCAAAGCGCATACGCGCTGCACGCTGAGCGCGCGCCAATCGGCGACAATCCATGCATGCATATCGATGTCATCGGCCACGGGCCTGCGCTGGTTCTTCTGCACGGTTGGGCGTTGCACGGCGGCGTGTTTGCGCCGCTGGTGGAGCGGCTGTCGTCGCACTACCAACTGCATCTGGTCGATCTGCCCGGGCACGGTTTCAGTCGCGACGACACCACGCCGTTGGCGTTGCCGTACGTGGTCGCCGCGATTGCCGCGGCCACGCCGCCGGCAGTGTGGGTGGGTTGGTCGCTGGGCGGCCTGTTTGCCTTGCATGCCGCCGCCACCCAACCGCAGGTGCGTGGGCTGGCGATGATCGCGGCAACGCCGCGCTTTGTGCGGGGTGCCGACTGGGCCGATGCGGTCGAGCGCGACGTGTTCGTGCAATTCGGCCAAGACCTGGCGCGCGATTACCGCGGCACCCTGGAGCGTTTTCTGGCGTTGGATACCCTGGGCTCGGCGCATGCGCGCGCCGAGCTGCGCAGCCTGCGCGAAACGCTCACCGTACGCGGCGAGCCGGCGGCCGACGCCCTGCAACACGGCTTGCGCCTGCTCGAACGTACCGACCTGCGCCGCGCATTGCCGCAGCTGGCGCGCCCCAGCCTGTGGATTGCCGGGCAACGCGATCGGCTGGTGCCGGCCGCCGGCATGCACGCCGCCGCCGCGCTTGCGCCACACGCGCAGGCACTCACCATCGCCGGCGGCGGCCACGCACCGTTTCTCGGCCATGCCGATCAGGTGGCCGAGGCGTTGCAACGCTTCGTTGCGTCCGTGCCGTGAGCAGATCGCCGATCATGCGACTTCGCTGATCGGGGACACATCGCATGGATCTGGGAATCGCCGGGCGCTGGGCATTGGTCTGCGCTGCCAGCAAAGGGTTGGGCCTGGGCTGCGCCCGCGCGTTGGCGCGCGAAGGCGTCAACGTGGTGATCGCCGCACGCGGCCGCGCTGCACTGGACGCGGCCGCCGATGCATTGCGCGCACTGCCCGGCGCCGGAGACGTGCGCAGTGTCGTGGCCGATATCGCGACACCGGAAGGACGCGCCGCCGCGCTCGCGGCCTGCCCGCAGGTCGACATCCTGATCAATAACGCAGGCGGCCCGCCGCCGGGCGATTTCCGGCAGTGGGAACGCGCAGACTGGCTGCGCGCGCTGGACGCCAACATGCTGGCGCCGATCGAACTGATCCGCGCCACCGTCGATGCCATGCGTGCGCGTCGCTTCGGCCGCATCGTCAACATCACCTCCAGCGCGGTGAAGGCACCGATCGACATCCTGGGCCTGTCCAACGGCGCACGTGCCGGCCTCACCGGCTTCGTTGCCGGGCTGGCGCGCAGCACGGTGGTCGACAACGTCACGCTCAACAATCTGTTGCCAGGCCAGTTCGCCACCGACCGCCTGCGCGGCAACTTCGCCGCCGTCGCGCAACAGCAAGGCAGCACCGCCGAAGCGGTCGCCGCGCGCAAGCAGGCCGCCATTCCGGCCGGGCGCTTCGGCGAGCCGGACGAATTCGGCGCGGCCTGCGCGTTTCTGTGCAGCGCGCAGGCCGGCTATATCACCGGGCAAAACCTGTTGATCGACGGCGGCAGTTATCCGGGCACGTTCTAGAGCGCGTCGGCCATGCGGAGGTTGTGGCAACCGCGGACGACGTCGCGGTTGTTTTCGGCCACGACTCGGCTTGTCGAAACACATTGCTAGTTCATTGCGGTCGCCACGCAGTCGCTGGCAGAGCGACCGCTCGCAGAGTTCTCCAGGCCGATTGCCACGCCACACCACGCATCGATTCCCTCCGCCGCGCCCACGGGCGACAATAGCGTCGTAATGAACAGCACTTTCGATCCCCGCCACGTCCGCCGCGCCTTTGCGCGGGCCGCCAACAGTTATGCCGCCGCCGCCGCGTTGCAGCGCGAAGTGGAAACGCGCCTGCTCGAATCGCTCGATTACCTGGGCGAGCAAGTGCCCAAGGTGGTGCTGGATGTCGGCGCCGGCCCCGGCCACGCCAGCGGCGCGATCAAGAAGCGCTGGCCCAAGGCGCAGGTGATCGCGCTCGACCAGGCCATGCCGATGCTGCGCCAGGCGCGTAAGGCCGCCGGTTGGTGGAAGCCGTTCGCACAGGTCTGCGCCGATGCGCGCGCGCTGCCGGTGGCCGACGGCAGCGTGGATGTGATCTTCAGCAATCTGTGCCTGCAGTGGGTGGAAGACCTGCCGGCGGTATTCGCCGGGTTCCGCCGCGCGCTGCGGCCGGGCGGGCTGCTGCTGTGCTCCACCTTCGGGCCGGAAACCCTGATCGAATTGCGCGACGCCTTCGCCCAGGCCGACACCGCCCCGCACGTCAGCCGCTTCCCGCCGATCGCGCAATTCGGCGATGCGCTGCTGATGTCCGGCTTCCGCGACCCGGTGCTGGACCGCGATCTGTTCACGCTCACCTACAACGATCTGCCCGCGTTGATGCGCGAGTTGCGTGCGATGGGCGCCACCAATGCGCTCAGCAACCGCCGCGCCACGCTGACCGGCCGTGGCCGCTTTGCCGCCGCCAGCGCCGCCTACGAACCGCTACGGCGGCCGGACGGCACCCTGCCCAGCTCCTGGGAAGTGATCTATGCGCACGCCTGGGCGCCGGCGCCGGGCGCGCCCATTCGCGAGCGCGGTCAGGACGTGGCCAGCGTGCCGGTGTCCTCCATCCCGATCCGCCGCCGTATCGACTGACCCGGCAGCGGCGCACATCGGCCGCCCCGGCGCGCTCGTGCCGGTGATACACAGCATTGCGCCGGCACCGATGCCGCGCCGTCAGGTGTGGCAGCGACTGCCGGTAGAATTCACTTATAACGCGCCGCGATCCTGTCCCGGCGCACCGCTTCGGGTTTGTGCCCCCAGCGGCCCTGCCCCCAAACGGTTTCCCCCATGTTGAAGTGGCTTCTCATCGCGCTGTTCATCGCATCGGCGCTGTATATCCATTACCGCGGTCGCGTGCGCCACCGGCTCAGCCGGCAGCTGCTCGACCATTCCACCTTCATGGCGCCGATCAACACGCTGATGTACCTGTGTTCGCGCGTGCCGACCACACCGTTTATCGATCCGGGCAAGGAATTCCCCGAGCTGGCGCCGCTGCGCGCCAACTGGCCGGTGATCCGCGACGAAGCGGTGGCGTTGCAGCAGATGCAGAAGATCCGCGCCGCCGACGGCTATACCGATATCGGCTTCAACTCGTTTTTCCGGCGTGGCTGGAAGCGCTTCTATCTGAAGTGGTACGGCACCGCGCACCCGTCTGCGGCCGAGTTGTGCCCGCAGACCACCGCGTTGCTCAAATCCATCCCCACGGTGAAGGCAGCAATGTTTGCCGAACTGCCGCCGGGGAGCGAACTGCGTCCGCACCGCGACCCGTTCGCCGGGTCCATGCGCCTGCACCTGGGCCTGGCCACGCCCAACGACGACCGCTGCTTCATCGATGTCGACGGCCAGCGCCATAGCTGGCGCGACGGCGAGTGGACCATGTTCGACGAGACCTATATCCACCACGCGCGCAACGACACCGACCAGGACCGCATCATCCTGTTCTGCGATATCGAACGCCCGATGCGCTGGCGCTGGGCGGCGGCGCTGAATCGCTTCGTCGGCCGCAGCCTGCTGTCGGCCGGCGCCTCGCCCAATCAGGAAGGCGACAAGACCGGTGGCATCAACCGCGTGTTCCGTTACTTCTACGCGGCGCGCCTGAAGGCCAAGGCGCTGAAAGAGCGCAACAACCCGCTGTACCAGGTGCTCAAGTGGAGCATCTTCGTGCTGGTGGTGGTCGGCATCGTGCGGCTGTAACACCCCGACCACCTCCGTAGGAGCGCACCCGGGCGCGACGGGGCATTCCCGAGACCCCGTCATCGCGCGCAGACACGCGCGAACACCTGCTCAGGCGCTCCTGCCATCGCCGCCGACCGAACATGCCGCGTTGCCGAAGGCCTCACCACCCACGTAGGAGCGCACCCGGGCGCGATGAAGCGTTATCGGGAGCGTTACCGGAAATGCCTGGTCGCGCCCGGGTGCGCTCCTACACAGGTCTAGCGCATGCCGATCGACGCACTCAGCGCGAGACCTGCGCGATCCATTCCTGCAGGTTGTAGTAGTTGGTGACGCGGGTAATCGTGCCGGCATGCACATCGAAGAACGCACCGCCCGGCAGCACATAGGTCTGCCCGTTGGCTTCCGGCAGGCCTTCGTCGGTGGTGTGGTAGACCCCGTGCACCACGTACTCGGCACCCACGCGCGTGCCGTCGTCGTTGGCGGTGATCACGATGTCGCGTAACTGCTCGCGGTAGCTGTCATTCATGCGCTGCAGAAAGGCCGCGAAGTCCGCACGGCCGATCTCGCGCGCACCTTGATTGAGGTCGTGCGCCACATCGTCGGCCAGGAACGCCAGCATGGCGTCCCAATCGCCGCGATTGAAGGCGTCGTAATAGGCCTGGACCAGGCCGATGGCGCGTTGCCGATTGCTCTCGCTCATGCTCGAACCTGCCGCTTGGAAAGCCGCATCATAGAGCGGGTTTGGCACGCGTGCTGGGACGCAGTCAGCGTCCACTCCCTCGCACGCGTTTCCCATCCTCGACGGGCCACGCCGTTGTGCAGTGCACACACTCACATCACTGCGGCCAGAGATCGACCCGTCGGTGCGAGGCGCCCGAGCACCTCCACATGCCTATGCACATGCCACCTGGCCCTGCCGGCTCGATGCACCCAGCTACCACGGCAGCCGTTTCAGCTCCCCTGCACCACCAGATCGCGGTGGAAGAAGTAAACCTCCTGCAGCAGGAAGCGCCAGCTGGTGTGGAAGCTGCGAAAGCGCGTACTCGGCGTGGATGAGGCCAGCGCATCCACGCCCAGTTCCTGGCACAGCCGCAGCGCGCGCGCCATGTGCAACGGGTCGCTGACGATGATCGCCCGGTGCATGCCGTGCCGCTCCATCAGCGCCCGCGCCTGCAGCAGGTTCTGGCGGGTGGTGCGCGAGCTGGTCTCGATCACGATCGCTTCCGGCGGCACGCCATGGCGCAGCGCGTAGCGCCGTGCCACCTGCGACTCGGCAAAGCGCGCGCCATTGCCGAAGCCGCCAGTGAACAACAACCGCGGCGCATAGCCTTGGTCGTACAGATCCAGCGCATGCCGGATCCGTTCTTCGAACACCGGCGACGGGCGCGCGTCGTAAGCGGCCGCGCCCAGCACGATGATCACGTCCGCCGGCGCGGCCTGATCGCGGTCGCCCACCCAGACGATCCAGCCGGCCACCGCCACCAGCCAGATCAGCGCCAGCATGCATAACCGCCAGCCCCAGCCCCACAGACCGAGCCCGCGCCCACGCCTGCTCACGCGGCGGCCCACGGCAGTGCATCCAGATCGACATTGCCGCCGGACAGGATCAGCCCGACCCTGCGCCCGGCAAACCGCGCCGGCTCGGCCAGCACCGCCGCCAGCGTGATCGCCGAAGACGGCTCCACTACCTGCTTGAGCACCTGCCAGATCAGCCGCATCGCCTGCACCACGGCCGCGTCGTCCACCGTAATCACCTGCGCGCCGCCGGCTTGCAGCAGCGTAAAGTTCGGCGCACCCAGGGTGCCGCGCAGACCATCGCAGACGGTATCGGGCACGAAGTCGACCAAGCGCTGCCCGGCCGCCAGCGAGCGCGCGGTGTCGGCCGCCCCGCTCGGCTCGGCCAGCACCAGCGCACAGCCCGTCGCAGACCGCAGCGCCAACGCCGCACCGGCCGCCAACCCGCCGCCGCCGACCGGTGCCAGCAGGACATCCAGCCCGCCAGTTTGATGCAGCAACTCCAAGGTGGCCGTGCCCTGGCCGGCGATCACGGCCGGATCGGTGTACGGATGCACCAGGTTCGCGCCACTGGTGGCCTGGACCTGGGCACACAGCTGCTCGCGTGCCGCGATGGTCGGCGCACAGCGCCACAGCGTGGCGCCATGCCGGGAGATATTGGCAAGCTTGGCCGCCACGGCGCCTTCGGGCACCACCACATGGCAACCGATCCCGCGCGTGCGGGCGGCCAGCGCCAACGCCGCACCATGGTTACCGGACGAGTGGGTGACCACGCCGCGCGGCGCCACCTCATCAGGCAACGACCACACCGCATTGCAGGCGCCACGAAACTTGAACGCGCCACTGCGCTGCAGGTGCTCGGCCTTGAAGAACAGCTGCGCGCCGCACAGCGCATCCAACTGGTGTGAGGTCAGCAACGGTGTCGTCGCGCAGTGCGGCGCAATGCGCGCGGCGGCCTGCAGGACATCTGAATGGGCAAGAGGGACCGTGTCGATCATGCCTGCAAGATTAACGTATCGCCCCACTCTTCACGGCTCGCACCCACAGTGCCTGCGCATGCTGGATCGATGAAAAAACGCCACATTGCCGCACAGTTAAGGACCGATTCAATGCAACGGTTCGAAAGTGAGATCATGGTTGCAGGAGGGCACCATCCATGAAATTCCGTCTGATCTTCGCCGCCGGGCTCCTGGCCCTGAGCGGCTGCGCAACCTACGACTACACCGGAGGTCGATCGGGCGGCTATTACCGCGGCGCCCCTGCCGTGCAGTATCGCTATCCACCGGGATACTCGCCTTACTACTACGGCAGCCCTTACGGTGCCCCGTATGGCGCCGGTGCGATCGGGCTGTACGACTACCCGGTGTATCCGGTCTATCGCGGCGGTGGCTACTACTACCGGCCGTACGATCGCCGCCCGCAGTACCGCCCGCCGCGTCCGAACGGATCGTTCAACAACGGCCCGCGCCCGAATGGCCCACGTCCGCAGCGACCGAATTCGCCACCGGCCACGGGCGCGCCACCGGCGCGGCCACCGGCACGGATCGGCGCACCGCCGCGCGTGATTCGCGAAATCCAGCGTCAGACCGCGCCACGCAACACCCGTGAGCAAATTCCATGACAAGCTGACTGCGACGGCCCCCACAAATGGCAACATTGGGGGCTTGCGTTCAGCCGGCACTTGGTCGCAAGCTAGGTGCTCTGTGTGACCCGCCACGTCATGTTATGACCCGGCCCGCCTCACTGACAGACTTATGTCGATGTCCGACAGGGAAATCTGGATCCCCCCTGTTCCGGCCCTGTCGGATATCGGCGCCTCCAATGCATAAAGCCCCGGCATGCCGGGGCTTTATGCATTGGTAGATCGAGGATCGCAGGAGCATCAGGACATATAGCGCCTGCAGCCGCGCAATGATCGAGAAAGCATGCAGGCGTTGCAGGAATCGCAGAAAAAAATAAGGGTCGGCAGTCCCCCGACTACCGACCCTTACGCTACCCCATCGCGCGCGCGGCTGGCCCCTGTTCCAATTCCAGCCTTTGCGCCCATGTCGCAATGCCACGATAGGTGCAGTAGGGATATCCGCACGGAACGTGCCAACTTGAGGGTCACTATCTTAAAATGTGACTCTCATCACATATTTAACGATTTAGTGACCATCGCGGCGCTTCAGTCGATACTTCTGCGGCCGTTTTCCTTCTCTCTGCTGATCAGTCCACGCCCATGTCCGACTCTTTCTATCGCTTCGACGTCATCGTGATCGGCGGCGGCCATGCCGGCACCGAGGCCGCGCTGGCGTCTGCGCGCGCAGGTGCCCGCACCTTGCTGCTGACTCACAACATCGAGACGGTGGGCGCGATGAGCTGCAACCCGGCCATCGGCGGGATCGGCAAAGGGCACCTGGTCAAGGAGATCGACGCGCTGGGCGGGGCGATGGCACGCGCGGCGGATCTGGCCGGCATCCAGTGGCGCACCCTCAATGCCTCCAAGGGGCCGGCAGTCCGCGCCACCCGCTGCCAGGCCGACCGCAACCTCTACCGCAACGCCATCCGTTGCATCGTCGAGGCGCAGCCCAACCTGACCGTGTTCCAGGCGGCGGTGGACGATCTGATCATCCACAACGGCGCCGCCGAAGGCGACAGCGTGCGCGGAGTCATCACCCAGACCGGGTTGCGCTTTGAGGCGCCGGCGGTGGTGCTGACCGCCGGCACCTTCCTGGCCGGCAAGATCCATGTCGGCGAAACCCAGTACGCGGCCGGGCGCATGGGCGACCCGCCGGCCACCACGCTGGCCGCGCGTCTGCGCGAGCGGCCGTTCGCGATCGACCGCCTCAAGACCGGTACCCCGCCGCGCATCGACGGGCGCACGCTCGACTACAGCGTCATGGCCGAACAACCCGGCGACGACCCGCTGCCGGTGATGTCGTTCATGGGCCAGGTCAGCGACCACCCACGCCAGGTCAGCTGCTGGATCACTCACACCACCGAGCAGACCCACGACATCATCCGCGGCGCACTGCACCGCTCGCCGCTGTATTCGGGGCAGATCGAAGGCATCGGCCCGCGCTACTGCCCGTCGATCGAAGACAAGGTGGTGCGCTTTGCCGACAAGACCAGCCACCAGATCTTCGTCGAACCCGAAGGCCTGGAGGTGACCGAGATCTATCCCAACGGCATTTCCACCTCGCTGCCGTTCGATGTGCAGCTGGCGCTGGTGCGTTCGATCCACGGCTTTGCGCAGGCGCATATCACCCGCCCCGGCTACGCGATCGAATACGACTTCTTCGACCCGCGCGGGCTCAAGGCCTCGCTGGAAACCAAGGCGGTCGGCGGGCTGTTTTTTGCCGGACAGATCAACGGCACCACAGGTTACGAAGAAGCCGCCGCGCAAGGCCTGCTGGCCGGCCTCAATGCCGCCCGCCATGTGCAGGGGCTGCCGGCCTGGTCGCCGCGTCGCGACCAGGCCTACCTGGGCGTGCTGGTGGACGATCTGATCACCCACGGCACCACCGAGCCGTATCGCATGTTCACCAGCCGCGCGGAATACCGGCTGCAGCTGCGCGAGGACAATGCCGATGCGCGCCTGACCGGCGTTGGCCGCGCGATGGGCCTGGTCGATGAGGCGCGCTGGGCGCGGTTTTCGGCCAAGCAGGAGGCCGTGCAACGCGAGACCGCCCGCCTGTCGGCGCTGTGGGCGACGCCGGGCAATGCGCTGGGCCGCGAAGTGGCGCAGACGCTGGGCGTGTCGCTCAGCCGCGAAACCAATGTGCTGGACCTGATCAAGCGCCCGGAACTCAACTACGCCACGCTGATGCGGGTGCCGACATTGGGGCCGGGCGTGGACGATACGCAGGTGGCCGAACAGGTGGAAATCAGCGTCAAGTACGCCGGTTATCTGGATCGCCAGCGCGACGATATCGCACGCCAGCAACGCCAGGAAACCACGCCGATCCCGGAAGACTTCGACTACGCCGGCGTGCGCGGTCTGTCGATCGAAGTACAGCAGAAACTCGAACGCGTGCGCCCGCAACACATCGGTCAGGCACAACGCATTCCCGGCATGACCCCGGCAGCGATCTCGCTGCTGCTGGTGCATCTGGAACGCGCGCGGCGCAGCAAGGTGGCATAGCCCTGGCCGTGTGCCAGGCTGCATCTGCGTGAGCTGGTTATGATTGGGGCACGTCATGCACAAGGACAGCGACCCCATGGACATCCATCCCATCGCAGCGGACAAACGCGAGGCAGTGCTGGCGGCGTTGCGCGAGATCGAGCAGCAACATGAGGTCCGCATTCTGCTGGCGTGCGAATCGGGCAGCCGCGGCTGGGGATTTTCCTCGCCCGACAGCGATTACGACGCACGCTTTGTCTACGTCCATCGGCGCGACTGGTATCTGAGCGTCAACGAAAGCACCGGCCCCGGCGAGCCGCAGCGCGATGTGATCGAGCTGCCGCTCTCCGACGATCTGGATGTCAGCGGCTGGGACCTGCGCAAGGCATTGCGGTTGGTCTCCAAGTCCAATCCGACGCTGCTGGAATGGCTGCATTCGCCGGTGGTGTATCGGCAAGATCCGGTTGCTGTCGAGCAGTTGCGGGCGATCGCCGCGCACTTCTATTCGCCGCTTGGCACCTGGTGGCATTACTTCAACATGGCCAAGAGCAACTATCGCGGCTACCTGCGCGGTGAGCGGATTCGCACCAAGAAATATTTGTACGTTTTGCGCCCAGTGCTGGCTTGCCAATGGATCGAGCGCAGGCAGGACATGCCGCCGATGGCGTTCGAACTATTGCTGGACGACTTGTTGCCGCATGGCGAACTGCGCAACGCGGTGGATCGCTTGCTGGCGCTCAAGCGCATCTCCACAGAAGTGGAAGATGGACCACGGATTGCGGTGATCAGCGACTTTCTCGAAGCAGAACTCGACCGCATGGGCGCGGCGCAGCCACGGCTGCCGGCCGGCAGCGGGCGTGCGGATGCTCTGGACACCTTGTTTCGGCAAATGCTCTCCAGCGACGCTGCATCGCCCTGACGCATTGGGGATGCCCTGTCGGCCTGGTTATCGACCGCAAGTCACTGCAGCGCAGCGCAGAGCTGCCTATGTCGGCATCGAGCTGGTCAAGCAGAAGACAACAGATACGCCACCGGGCGGAGACCTGCACACCTTGCCAGCGGATGCACGAAAGCGAAGCTGTGTCGTGATTAGCGAAGCTGCAGCCGAATAGAGGCGCTACGGGCCGACCAGACGGTCGATGGAAGCACGATAGATGTTGCTATGATTTGCCAACGCCGACACATTTCACTAAATGAACGCATTTGGCACGCTACGGACCGCAACGTTTCGCATCGCCGGTCCTGTTCTGTTTTTGCTGCTGGGCAGTATCTCCACGGCCCATGCCAATACCGAAGAAGATGGCCGGTATTGGTTGAGTATCTACGCCCAGGGCAAATTGCCGGTCGAGAACTTAGGTATCCCCACGTTTTTAAGGTACCAGGCTCATCTGCTCGCGCACTGCGTCGGGCAGGGTGCGCAAGCGTTCTAGCCAGCGTGAG
>NZ_MDEE01000001.1 GCF_002939865.1 Xanthomonas dyei | reverse complement strand
CAGCGTCGCCGAACGTCAGTTGCATGGATGATTCCTCAACACGAGGCGAGTAGTGTCGCGCATCTGCCGTGCTTTGTTCAGAGGTTCCTTAGGTCGGCGTGTCGCAAAGACTGCTTGCAAAAACAGTTTAGTCGCTGGATATTCCATATTATGGAATATGGAATAAGGCTGGCTTGGCTGTGGAACTGAAGCCGCAGGATCTGGTGGTGCTGTACAAGCAGGTGGCCCAGGCGGGCCAGGCCTGGACCTATGCATCCCTCGGAGAAGCGCTGGGCATGAGCGCCTCTCAGGTGCATCGCAGCGTCAAGCGCGCGGTGGCATCCGGCTTGGCGCTGGAAAAAAGCCGCGGCGAGTGGGAGACGGTGCGCACGGCCTTGCACGAGTTTGCGGTCCACGGCGTGCGTTATGCCTTTCCTGCGGTCATCGGGCCGCCAAAGCGTGGCATTCCTACGGCTTTTGGCGTGCCCCCACTGTCCACTGCGATTGCCAGCTCCCCAGGGGATGCACCGGTGTGGCCAAGCGCGCAGGGCACGGCCAAAGGCCCCGGCTTGTCGCCGTTGTCGGCCGGTGCGCCCAACGCTGCGCTGGGCGACCCCGCGTTGTACCAACTGCTGGCGCTGCAGGACGCCCTACGCAGCGGGCGTGCCCGCGAGCGCACGCTGGCGGCGCGCTATCTCAAGCAGTTGCTGGGGCTTAGCGATGCGGTCTAATGATCCTAACTACCGCATCTGCGTGTGATTGCGGATGCACTGGGCGAACGTTGCAACCACATGGTCTTCCTCGGCGGGGCAGTCGTTGGCCTGCTGGTGTCGTATCCATTGGCTGAAAGCGTCCGCGCCACCTATGACGTCGATGCGGTGGTCAATCTTGATTGGTCCCGATTCCGCGGCATCGAGGCGCGTGTGGAATCGCAGGGCTTTGCGCGCGAGATGCGCAGCGGCGTCGTCTGCCGCTGGGTACACGAAGCCTCGGGCGTCCTCTTCGACCTGATGCCGGTGGATGCCGGCGTGCTTGGCTTCTCCAACCGCTGGTACGCCCATGCTGTAAAGACGGCGCAAGTGGTGGCCTTGAGCGATCGCCTGTCCATCCGCTTGGTGACAGCGACAGCATTCGTGGCGACCAAGCTCGAAGCCTTCGCTACCCGAGGCAACAGCGACTTCCTTTCCAGTCACGACCTGGAGGACGTGCTCAATGTCGTCGATGGCCGGGCTGAGCTGGTGGAAGAGTTTGCCGTGGAGCATGCAGACCTTCGGCAGTGGGTCGCCGATGTGTTCATAGGGCTAATAGACAACCCGGCTTTTGTGAACGCGTTGCCGGGATTGGTCGCCGAACCGGAGCGCGCAAGCATCGTGCTTCAGCGTCTACGTGACATCGCATCAACGTAGCTGCGACATCGCCGGCTTAGGTCTGCAAAGAAAACCTTGAAGCGCCGCCGCTCGCTTGCGATGATGCATCGCAATTGCAACGCACTGGGTCTGCCATGAAATCCGCATCTCTTCCATCGCTCCGCGTAGACCCGGCGCTGCGCGAAGCGGCCGAAGCCGTGTTGCAGGAGGGTGAGACGCTGTCCAGCTTCGTCGAGCACTCCGTGCGCGCCCAGGTGCAGCAGCGCCAGCAGCAGGAAGCCTTCATTGCACGCGGGCTGGCTTCGCGTGACAGCGCCAAGGCATCCAACCGGTACATCGACGCGAAGGATGTGCTGGCCGGGCTGCAGTCCCAACTGGACAAGGCGCGCAAGGGCTAAGCCAAGGTGGGATTTTCTGTCCGCTTCACTCAGCAGGCACGCGACGATCTCGCGCGTCTTTACGACTGGCTGCTACAGCGTGCCGACCGCGACTTCACCGTGGCCAAGCGCGCGCTGCAGGCCATCGGCGATGGCGTCACCGTGCTTGAACTGGCCCCGTTGAGTTGCCGCAAGGCGGGGGTGGCAGACCCGTTCTTGCGGGAGCTGGTGATCGGCTTGGGTGCCAGCGGCTACGCGCTGCTGTTTGAGGTGGAAAGCGATCAGGTCGTCGCCGTTTTGGCCGTCAGGCATCAGCGTGAAGACGACTATCATTAAGCACGGCGCTAGCGCCAACGTCGCGCCACAGGGGAAGTAGATGGCCAATATCAGCAGGCATCGCACGGGGGAATTGACCCGTGCGCTGTTCCATATTCTCAAGACTCAGCCGGAAGGCATGCGTGCATCCGATGCGCTGGCCGCGCTGGAACAGCAGGTCGTGCTCACCGAGTACGAAGCGGGCGACTACGAAACCGGCGGCCGTCGCTTCGAGAAGATCGTGCGCTTCAGCACCGTGGCGCCGGTCAAGGCCGGCTGGCTGGTCAAGGACAAAGGCATCTGGACCCTCACGCCAGAGGGCGAAGCGGCGCTGCACGCCTACCCGGATCCAGAGAAATTTATTCGCGCGGTCGGCCAGCTGTACAAGAAGTGGAAGAGCGCCCAGCCCGTCGCCGACGAGGTCGACGACCCCGAAGGCGAGCTCACCGAGGAATCGGCCAGCATCACGCTGGAAGAAGCCGAAGAAATGGCATGGGCCGAGATCGAGGCTTACCTCGCTGCGATGCCGCCGTATGACTTCCAGGAACTTGTGGCCTCGCTGCTGCGGGCGATGGGTTACCACGTTGCCTGGGTCGCGCCGCCCGGCAAAGACGGTGGCACCGACATCATTGCCTACAACGACCCGCTTGGCACCCGCCCGCCGCGCATCAAGGTGCAGGTCAAGCGTATGCCAACTCGCCGCGGATCGATGTGACGGGCCTGCGCAGCTTTATGGCGGTGCTGGGGGATGGCGATGTCGGTTTGTTCGTCGCATTGTCCGGCTTCACCAAGGACGCCGACTACGAAGCGCGGCAGTCGCATCGGCGGATCAACTTGATCGACGCTCGAAAGTTGGTTGAGCTATGGACCACGCACTATGCGCAATTGGACGATGGCGCGCGTACACGCCTTCCGCTCAAACCAGTGTGGTTCTTGGCGGGTGACGATTAGTAGCGCGTCGGCTCAAATTTTTCGTCTGAATGAATCAGGCGCGTTTTACACAATATCGACTAGCAGGGCGTAATGAATAATCAGACTCACGAGGAGCTTAAAGGGAAAATCTGGGAGATCGCCAATCGGCTACGCGGGCCGTATCGGCCGCCACAATATCGTCTGGTGATGTTGCCGCTGGTGGTGCTACGCCGTCTCGATTGCGTGTTGGAGCCGACCAAAGACGCCGTGCTGAAACAGCACGCTAAGCTGTTGGCCAAGGAGACTCCTGGCCAGGCAATGCACCGGCTACTCGGCAAGGCGGCTGATCCCAAACGTAAATATCCGCTCTACAACGTCAGTGCATACACCTTCAGGAAATTGCTGGGGGACTCTGAAAACATTGCCCCCAACTTGTTGGATTACATCAACGGCTTCTCGCCGGAGGTGCGCCGGATTTTTGAGCGTTTCAATTTTGCCGATCAGATCGAAAAGCTTGATGCAAGTAACCGGCTCTTCACCATCATCAAGGCGATGGCGGATATTGATTTTCATCCAGATCGCATTGATAACCTGCAGATGGGTTATCTGTTCGAACATCTTGTGATGCGCTTTAACGAGCAGGCCAATGAAGAGGCTGGTGACCATTTCACCCCGCGGGAGGTGATCCGGCTGATGGCTAACCTGGTGTACACCGGCGAGCAAGAGGTTTACAGGCCTGGCATCGTCCGCAGCATCTACGATCCGACGTGCGGCACGGGAGGCATGCTGTCCGAGTCGGAGAAGTTCATTCTTGGGCAGAATGCCGCAGCGCATCTGCACCTGTATGGGCAGGAATACAACGACGAATCCTGGGCCATCTGTTGTTCGGACATGCTGATCAAGGATGAAGACACGGCCAATATCGTCAAGGGCGACACCTTGGGCGACGGCAAGAGTGGAGACGGTTTTGAGGGCAAGCGATTTCATTACATGCTTGCCAATCCGCCATTTGGCGTGGAGTGGAAGGACCAGAAGACGGTTGTCGAGAGCGAGCATGCCAATCACGGCTTCGCCGGCCGCTTCGGTGCTGGCCTGCCTGCGATCAATGACGGGTCGCTGCTGTTTTTGCAGCACATGATTGCCAAGATGCACCCCTACGACGAGGGGAATCCTGATAAGCCAGGATCAAAAATCGCAATCGTCTTCAACGGATCTCCGTTGTTTTCCGGTGATGCTGGGTCGGGACCATCCAACATCCGGCGCTGGATCATCGAGAACGACTGGCTGGACACCATCGTCGCGCTTCCGGATCAACTTTTCTACAACACCGGCATCTACACCTACGTGTGGCTGGTCACCAATCGCAAGCCGGAAGAGCGTCAGGGCTATGTGCAGTTGATCGACGGCACGCGTTTCTTCCGTAAGATGAAGAAAAGCCTCAACAACAAGCGCAACGAAATTTCTGATGAGCAGATTGAAGCGCTGACAACGCTCTATGGCAATTACGGCGATGGCGAGAGCGCTGATGTGGTCATCGACCACAAGACCGGCGAAACCGAAAATCGCGTGGTGTCACGTGTTTTTGAGAATCGCGAGTTCGGCTTCCTAAAGGTGACCGTGGAGCGGCCGCTGCGGATGAATTTCACAGCCACGCCCGGGCGTGTTGCCCGGCTGGACGAGCAATCCGCCTTCGCCAATCTGGCGACCTCAAAAAAGCGCAAGGATGAAAAGGCTGCGCGGCAGGAAATTGCCGAAGGCCAGGCCATGCAGCAGGGCATTCGTGAGCTGCTCGCCAGACTGGCAGGGAAAGGCCTTTACATGGATCGTGAAGTATTCGAAGCCGATCTTGAAAAAATGGCGAAGAAAGCTGGCACCAAACTGCCCACACCTATTCGAAAAGCAATCTTCGCCGCGCTGGGTGAGCGCGACCCGAACGCCGAGATCTGTCGCGATGCCAAGGGGCGCCCCGAGCCGGATAGCGAACTCCGGGATACCGAGAACATCCCCTTGCCGGAAGGCACCGAACTGCCGCTGCCCATGGCCTTTGGTCCGGACAAGCCCAACGATGACCTTGTGGAGGCGTTCCGCGGCACCATCGACGACTACATGTGCCGCGAGGTGCTCCCCCATGTAGCCGATGCCTGGGTTGATTTCAGCAAGACCAAGGTGGGCTATGAAATCCCGATCAACCGCCATTTCTACGTCTACAAGCCGCCGCGTCCTTTGCCGCAGATCGAGGCCGACATCCAGCAGTTGGAAGGCGAGATCGCCGATCTGCTGAAAGGGTTGCTGGCATGAGCAAGGACGTGACTGCCGCCAAAGAGGGAGAACTGTTGATCTATGCCGCAGGCGAGGGTGGCATCCGGGTGCTGTTGGCTGGCGAGACCGTCTGGCTGACCCAGGCCCAGATCGCCGCGCTGTACCAGACCACGCCGCAGAACATCACCCAGCACCTGAAGGCGATCTATGCCGAAGGCGAACTGGACGAGGCGGCAACCTGTAAGGATTACTTACAAGTTCGCCAGGAGGGTGGGCGTACCATCTCCCGCCGGCCCAAGCACTACAGCCTGGAGGCCATCCTGGCCGTTGGCTATCGCGTGCGGTCGGCGCGCGGCACCGAGTTCCGCCAGTGGGCCACAGCCCGGCTGTCGGAGTACCTGGTCAAGGGGTTTGTGCTGGATGACGAGCGCCTCAAGGGCAATGTGGGACCGGCGGATCATTTCGATGAGCTGCTGGCGCGCATCCGCGAGATCCGCGCCAGTGAGGCGCGGGTGTACCAGCGCATCCGCGAGATCTTCGCCATGGCGGTGGACTACCGCGAAGGTGACCAGGCCACGCAGCGCTTCTTCGCCATCATGCAGAACAAGGTGCACTTTGCCGCCACGCAGCTGACGGCGGCGGAGATCATCCGCCAGCGCGCCGATGCCACCAAGCCCAACATGGGCATCAACACCTGGAAGGGCAGCCGCGTGCTGAAGCAGGACGTGGGCACGGCCAAGAATTACCTGGATGCACGAGAGATCGACACGCTCAACCGCATCACCGTGATGTTCCTGGACCAGGCCGAGTTCCGCGCCATGCGCCGGCAGGACATCCGGCTGGCAGACTGGGATGGCTTCCTGGACAAGTTCCTGCGCGATACCGAACTGCCGTTGCTGGACAACGCGGGCAAGGTCAGCCGCCAGCAGGCGCTGGACTGGGCGGAAGGCCAGTACGACGCGTTTGCGGAGCGGCGGCGGCTGGAAGCCGAGCAGCTCGGTGAAGCGCGGTATCTGGAGGATTTGCGGAGTGCGACTGACGCGCTGAAGCCCCGCAAGGTGATCAAGCCTTCGGCAAAATCGCGTAAGCCGAATTCCGGAGATGAGACGTGATTTTTTGCAGCGGCAAACAAGAGCATCGCCTGAAGTGGGCGTTCGAAAGCTGCAAGAACGGCGCCTGGGGAAGTGAGCCTGACGGCGAAGCTGATGTTATCTGCATCCGTGCGGCTGACTTCGATGGTCAATCTGGCCGCCTGAATGAGGGCGAGCGAACGTTGCGAGCCATTGATCCGGCCGTTTTTGAAAAGATCGCGCTGCGTCCCGGTGATCTTGTGATGGAGAAGTCCGGAGGTGGCGAGAAGCAACTCGTGGGTCGAACGGCATTGTTTGATGATGACCGTCCCAGCGTGACGTCTAACTTCCTTGCCCGTTGTCGCCCAGCGTCAGGGATTGATCCTGCTTATCTCAATTACTTGATGTTGGCGATTTATACGGGACGCGGTACTTATCCCCATATCAAGCAGAGTACGGGAATCCAGAATCTTGACCTGGGAAGGTACCTTGATATGCGCGTCAGCATCCCCGAGCTACTTGCTCAGCAACGCATCGCTCGCTTCCTGGACGACAAGACCGCGCGCATCGATGCCCTGATCGAAAAGAAGCAGGCGCTGCAGGAGCGGCTGGCGGAAAAGCGCCAAGCCCTGATTACCCGCGCTGTCACCAAGGGCCTAAATCCAGACGTGCCGATGAAGCCGTCGGGCGTCGACTGGCTGGGTGATATTCCCTCTCATTGGGATTTGCTCCAATTACGGCGAGTTACGCGAAAGGTCACAACCGGCAGAACACCTCCATCGGCTCTTGCAGATTACTTCACAGACGGGGACGTCAATTGGTTCACTCCGGGAGACTTTGGCGATGGTATAGAGCTATGCGATTCCGAGCGAAAGATTTCTTCTACGGCAATCGACGATGGCGTCGCCTCGCTGTATCCATCCGGCACCGTGTTCCTAGTGGCGATCGGAGCGACTCTGGGAAAAGTCGCTATCGCAAAAGAACCAGGGTCTGCTAATCAGCAAGTCAACGCCATGATAATGAAGGATCGGAACAGTCCCCAATTTTTAGCGTATTTCCTCGAGGGATTTCGCAATGAGGTTCGGATGACTTCAAATGGCAACACTCTCGCAATCCTTAACCAGGACGGTACAAAGGCGCTGATGGTGTTAAGGCCGCCTGTTGAAGAACAAGAAGCCATATCGGAATTTCTGATAGGTCAAGATCAGCGAGACTCGATTGTCATTGGTGAAGTTGAGAGGAGTTGCCAACTCCTTGCTGAATATCGCGCTGCATTAGTCACCGCCGCCGTCACCGGCCAGCTCCCCGAACTCAACGGATAAGGATTCCCCGCATGTCCGGCCATTCCGAACACGCATTTGAAACCGCCATCGAGGTCGGTTTGCTCGCATCGGGCGGTTACCAGAAGCGCCAGCCCGCTGACTACGACGAAACTCTGGCGCTGTTTCCGGCGGATGTGACCGGTTTCATCAAGGACAGCCAGCCCACGCGTTGGCAGCAGCTTGAAACGCTGCTGGGTGCGCGGACCCAGGCGACCGTACTGGAGGCGCTGACCAAGGAGCTGGAGATCAAGGGCGCGCTGCACGTGCTGCGCCATGGCTTCAAGTGCTATGGCAAGACGTTGCGCTTGGCGTACTTCCGTCCCAATTCCGGCATGAATCCCGAGGCCGCAGCAAAGTATGCGCACAACCGCCTGACCATCACGCGGCAGGTGGCGTTTACTTCGGTGCTCAAGCGGCCGGACGGTAAGCCAAGGCGTTGCATCATCGACGTCACCCTGGCAGTCAACGGCCTGCCGGTGGTCACGGTGGAACTGAAAAATCCATTGACCGGGCAGCGTGCAGGCGAGGCCATTCACCAGTACCAGCACGACCGCGATGAGCGCGACAGGCTGTTCGCCTTCAAGCACCGCGCGCTGGTGCATTTTGCCGTGGACCCGGACGAGGCCTGGATGGCGACCCGGCTCAAAGGGCGCGAGACCGTGTTTCTGCCTTTCAATCGTGGTCATGTGCATGGTGCGGGCAACCCACCCGTGCCAGGCAACTGGAAAACCCATTACCTGTGGGATGAAGTGCTGAACGCAGATAGCCTACTGGACATCCTGCAGCGCTTCATGCACTTAGAAATCAAGGAACGCCAGATCACCACCGACAAAGGCGTGCGCACGGTGCGCAAGGAGACGATGATCTTCCCGCGCTATCACCAGCTCGATGCGGTGCGTCGGCTGGTGGGCCACGCGCGTGCGCATGGCTCAGGCCACAACTACCTGGTGCAGCACTCGGCCGGGTCGGGCAAGTCCAATTCCATTGCCTGGCTGGCGCATCGGCTGGCCAGCCTGCACGACGCCCATGAGGAAAAGGTGTTCCATTCGGTGGTGGTGGTGACTGACCGCCGCGTGCTGGACCAGCAGCTGCAGAACACGATCTACCAGTTCGAGCACAAGACCGGCGTGGTGGAGAAGATCGACGAGGACACCCGGCAGTTGGCGCGTGCCTTGTCTGGCGGCACGCCGATCATCATCAGCACCATCCAGAAGTTCCCCTTCATCGCCCGTGCGCTGGCGCGGCTGGAAGCCGATGGTGAGGACGTCAAGCTTGATACGGCCGGCAAGCGCTTTGCGGTGATCGTGGACGAGGCGCATTCCTCGCAGAGCGGCGAAACGGCCATGACCCTGCGCGGCATGCTCAACCGCGACGGCATTGAAGCGGCGGTGGCCGCGCAGCTGTCGGACGAAGAGGATGACGAGCTTGATGAGGCCACCCGCGCGGCGATCTTGCGTGAGGCACAGAAGCGTGCCCGCCAGCCCAACCTCAGCTTCTTCGCATTCACTGCCACGCCCAAGTTCAAGACCAAGGTGTTGTTCGACACGCCGGGGCCGTCGGGCGAGTCACCGTTCCACGAATACAGCATGCGCCAGGCTATCGAGGAAGGCTTCATCATGGACGTGCTGGCTAACTACACCACGTACAAGCGCTTCTTTGGCTTGATCAAGCAGGTGGAGAACGACCCGGAGGTATCGCGCAAGCAGGCCGCCAAGGCGCTGACCCGGTACATGGAGCTGCACCCGGTCAATATCGAGCAAGTGGTGTCGGTGATCGTGGAGCACTTCCGTCTGCACGTGATGCACGAACTGGGCGGCCGCGCCAAGGCGATGGTGGTCACGGGCTCGCGGCTGGCGGCCGTGAAGTACAAGCTGGCCTTCGACCGTTACATCAAGGGCAACCGCTACGACGGCATTCGCTCGCTGGTGGCGTTTTCTGGCACGGTGGAAGACCCGGAGGATCCAGGTGCGAGCTACACCGAAGTGGCCATGAATGACGGGCTGGCAGAAAGCGAACTGCCGGAAGCCTTCGAGCGCGACGACTACCGCGTGCTGCTGGTGGCCGAGAAATACCAGACCGGCTTCGACCAGCCGTTGCTGCAGACCATGTATGTGGTCAAAAAGCTGGCTGGCGTGCAAGCGGTGCAAACATTGTCGCGGCTCAACCGCATGGCCCCAGGCAAAAAGCGCACCCTGGTGCTGGATTTTGTGAACAAGGAAGAGGAGATCCACAAGGCGTTCAAGCCGTACTACGAGAGCACGCCGATTGGCGAGAATGCCGGGCCGGAGAAGCTGTCCGAACTCCAACACAAGCTGCTGGCGCCGGCGATCTTTACTCCGGCTGACGTGGATGCCTTCGCCCAAGCCTGGTACCGCCCGAAGCGCGAGCATTCCGGTAGCGACCACAAGCAAATGAATGCAGTGCTTGATGCGGTCGTGCAGCGCTTCAAGACGCAGTTAGAGGAGAAGCAGGACGAATTTCGCGGGCAGCTGACGGCTTATCGCAACCTGTATGCCTTCCTGTCGCAGATCGTGCCTTATCAGGACAGCGATCTAGAAAAGCTCTATACATTCGTGCGCAACCTCATGACCAAGCTACCGCCGGCCGACGATGGCAAGGCGTTCGTGCTGGATGATGAGGTGAGCCTGCGCTACTACCGTATGCAGCAGCTCACCGATGGCTCCATTGATCTAGCTCAAGGCGAGGTGTATTCACTGAAGGGGCCTACCGATGTCGGCACGTCCCGTGTGGCTGATGAAGAAGTTTCCCTGTCGAGTTTGGTGGAAAAGCTGAATACCCGATTCGGTACTGACTTCAACGAGGCAGATCAGCTGTTCTTCGATCAGATCAAAGTGTCGGCCGAAGCCAGTGAGCAGATCAGGGAAGCGGCAAAGGCAAACAACCTCTCCGACTTCACTGCGTACCTGGGAAGGGTGCTTGATGAGCTTTTCATTGAGCGAATGGAGGGCAACGAAGAGATTTTCTCAAGGATCATGACCGATCGTGAGTTTCGTTCTGCAGCCAGTGAGCATCTGGCTTTCGAAATTTTTGAGAAATCGCGCGGGTCCTCGCCTGGTGATGGCGCTACTTCATAGGGCCTGCTGGGGGGAGCAGACTTGCTCAAGCATCTTGACGCGCCACCCAACCAGTAGCACGATCACCTCACGGAGCCTCGAAACTCCGCAAACAGCGGTACCCACCTCCGACAAACCGGTGGGTTTTTTGTGTCTGCATGTTTTCTGCAGATGCAACCGACGTGCTGCTCTGCGTCGGGAGGGCGGTGAATACAACACCCGCAAGGGGAATAAGCCCGCCGACTGTTTGCGGTTTCGAGCCTCCCGACTTCCCGTCCGTCGCCTTGCGGCGGGCGGGCGGATTCCATGGAATGAGGAGCAGGCCATGTCGGACGTTGTACGCGATGTGCAGTCACACCCGGGCTACTACCTGCCAGAAGGCGCGCAGTACCGCTTGCAGCAGCTGCGCGACCACATGCGTTTTTTGGCGCGCCTGGCGCAGCCACGCTCAAGGGCCGAAGAGCAGGCGCGGCAGCCGGCCATCTGTATGGACGAGTTGGCGGTCTGCCTGGAGTTGATGGCCGCGCAGGTAACGCAGGCACTGGCACAGGTGCAGTGGCCCGCGCGCCTGGAGCCCGGCGCCTCTGAGAGTGAGCGCGCTGACGCCGGGAAGGCTGCATGAGCCGGCCAGTGATGGCATCGGCCGGCGCGCGACGGCGGGCAGGGGATGACAAGCCGTGTGATGCGCTTGCCTTCGGCGTCACCGTGAAGCAAGTAGATGCGCTGGATCAGTTGTTGCCGACTATCGCCGCCCATGGCGATGTGATCGCTGCCGGCAACACCGATCGGCTGGACCGCCGCACCTTACCCGTGCTGGGCAGCGCGATTTTTGATGCGGCGGGTGCCATGTGCAACATCCTGGTCCAGTTGGAGCTTCAGCGGCTTTGATGGGCCGCTGTGGCCTTGCGCCTGCGCGCCCGTTACGGCTGCTATATGGTGCGTCTTCGTCCGGTGGTTTGGCAGCGACGTGCCAAAGCCCCGCCGCCAGCTGCAGCGCTGCAGACGAGATGGTCAGCGAACGGCGCGCCGACAGCCCGAAACTCACCTCGCCTTGTACCGGCCGGTGAAGGCAGCCCCACGATCGCTAACGTGGCATGGGGAGATCTGGAGCACGCTTCCGGACCGTACTCGCTGGATGCCCTCGCGGCCATGCCGTCGGCCGATGAGCTTACTCGTGCGTCCCAGGTTGGAGCGGCCCCGCTTCAACAGGTTGCCCGAGCATCGGCTCCCGTGTCTGGGGGCTTGTCCGTTGGCATTCAACCGTTGGCTCGCACCGCACAGATCTGCCAGAGCCGGCTGTCAAGGTGAGGACTGAGCTTCAGCCAGGGATGAATGCAGCCAAAGGTCTTGCGCTTTGGGATACAAGAGATCCACTAACGGCTAAAAATAGTCAATGACGTGGCAAATTCTTATATTTCGCCGCAGCCGATAGCAGGCAATGCGCTCTCGTCAAAATCGCGTGGGCACAACGTCATGTCGTCGTTTGATTCACTCGCTTCTATAGCCACTGTAATGGTAACTAACCCGTTTTGGTAAACCGTGCTCGGCCCGAATAGAGTTTTCCGATGGTTCGCCTGACTCAGAATATTTGTATTTTCCTAAGCCAACAGCACGCAACTCTTCCTTTCCGGTGGGAGTGTCTGGGTTGCGTTCATCTTCATATGAACCCTTCCACGTCCCAGCCATTATATGCCTTGCATGCACCAATTCGTGTGCGAGCACCGAGACTTTGTCAATGGGACTGGAGGTCGTCCTGTCGGTTGGGTCTCCATCTTCGTCCAACTCAATGCTTGTCTGATGGGGGCTCCATGAAATAACAACACTTGACCCCTCGTTTTTTCCCTCTTCTGGCTTCTTGAGAGCATATAAAAGGCCGGCTTTCTCGCGAATATCTTTGAATCTGGTGAGCTCAGGGTGAGCGTCTAATTGGTGCCGTGAGAGAACCGGTTCTGCACATGGCTTTTGGTTGGGCGCGATCTCATGAATAGTAGCTTTGTGTCTTCTTATTTGACTTAGTTGCTGTAGCTCGTTCAGCAACTGGTTTCCAGTGGGACGAGAGTTGAGATGGTCGAGATGCACATTCAATTCCGCATTAAACCGTTCTTGGTCGCGCTGCGTATTAGACATGCTTTGTGAGTAAATTCCGGTGTAGTTGGTTTTGATTGGCATGATGTATATAGTTTCCATGTGAATTGGATATGGCTCGTACTATAGCTTTGCCGGTGCGTTGCCACCGATTAATTGCGAAAAATCATAAGCTGGTGCGAAGTGGGGCAATAACCAATGGTTTAGTGAATTTATATAGGATCCACTTCAGGCTGGCGATGCCGAATCCTCTCAATCCAGTGCCAGAAAAAATCTGAGGTCTGCGGTTGATGTTCATCGTGGACATCGGCGGGCATCAGCCCGCCTTTGCTGCTGTCTCGTATCTTTTAATTGTAGTCGGCCGCCAATGCTCGGTTTGCACTGAGTGCGCGGAAAATATGCGTGTCCAGCACATCGCGCCCTTAGCTGCCGTCGAGGCGTTCGATGAAACCGTTGCGATCGACGATCAGATGCAGTTCGCAGCCGACTTTGCGTGATCGGTTGAGCTTGCCCCGGTGTAAGCCCCCGGGGAGGGACGGGGTATTTTTTAAATGTACCCTTCCGCGCTATTTAGTTAGATAATTGCGTTACCTCTAAGGCGGATTTACTCTTCATTTTGAAGAAAGCGCCACTTTTGCCAAAGCAGACATCAACAGCTTCGCCTTTTCTGGATGCCTGACTTCCTGTTCGCCCACCTGCTCCACGAAGCTGAATGCATCGGTCTGTATCTGCCTTGACGTGAACAACATGTTCGCCGCGCCGGGAACCGCCGCCAGTAGTGTCAAAGGGTCGTACAAGTTGAGTTTGGTGACCCTCGGCCATACTTGGTCGAACGCAATGGCTTGTCTTGCGCAACTTTGCAAGCGATTCGCCTGCGGCAGGGCGTCTGCGGTGAACGTGCGAAAGAACCACGCCTCATCAAGGCCGGGAAGCAGCCCTGCCTGGATCCCGTCCCACAAGCCGTTCAATGCATTTTTCTGCACGTCTTTGAGGTATGTGCCCACGGAATGACCACTCCTCGCCAGGCCCTCATAGAACGACGGCGACACCGCTGTCTTGTAGGCGGCTTCCTTGGTGACGATGCGCAATGGAATGCGCAGTTGCTGTGCTTTGCGATAAAGACCACGGGCCGCGTGCAGGTCTGTCGCATTGTTGTAGGCGCGCGCGTCCGGCTGCACATAGCCGTCTGCGTCCTTGGCCGGGTCGACACCGCCCATGATGGTGATGGTCTTGATACGCTCGCTCGCAAGCGCCGGATGCGCATCGACCAGCGCATTGGCGTCGGTCATGCCTGCAATCACCACCATGCTCAGTCCCTTCGATGCCTGCATCAGTTGGTCGTGCATGAGCTGTAGGCTGCTGCTGCAAAGGTCGCCCGGTTCAGCGCGTAAATGGCGGCCTTCCTGCAGGAACTTGGCATGGTCCTTGGCTTGCTTGGCACCTATGGGGTAATCCTGACCACGTGCCACACGCACGTCGGGTAATTGCAGGCGGTTGAACACGCCCTTGGCGAGTCGTGCACGTTCTTCGCGCACGTCTGCATCGCCCAGCGTCACCGCAACACCGGTAACGCGCACAAACCCGGCGGTCTGCAATTGCTTTCCAATGACATAGGTGACCACGTCATCGGGATCCTTGTTGGGGTCGGTAAATAACACCGTGTCGCACGGTGTCGCCGGTGTGTGGAAGCTGAGCTCCCGCAGCACGGCCGCTTCGTCGGGCGTGAGGCATGTGCCGCCTTCGGCACCGAGTTCGGCGAGCATGCGTCGCTGTGTTGCCGTCAGTGGGGGTGCACTGAGTGAACGTTTGATGGCGCGCGCGTGAGCTTGGCTTTTTCGCGGTAACGCCTGCAGCATTCCGTCGCGGGGCTCGCAGCTTGGGAAAGGATGATCAGTTGACGCAGTGACGGTGCGCTTACCGTCGTCCTGGTGAACGTCCTGCGCGGTTACATGCATATGGGGCGTGCGTTGATGCCTGATGGAGTCCATTTACTGTCTTCGTGTCGATGCCCAGCAATGACCATACAATTATTATCTGATTGCATTGCCTGGCAAATCGATCGGCGAAGGACGTTAAAACGAAACGAAGCGGAAATTTTCTGTTGCACTGCTTTGATGCGGAAGCGTGAGTCAGTTTGGTAATAGCGCGATCGCCGAACTGGAGCTTGCACGCTGTCCATACCCTCCGTCCGCTTGACGATGACTATTTGTGCCTTTGTCAGTTGCTCCTGCCAAGCGAGTGGTTGCAGACAATCGCAATCGCTTAGCCAGTAAAGCGATTGTTTGGGTCGTCTACAAGATGGAGGTTTAAACGTTTCGCCCAGCGCTGCGATCTTTCGGTTTTCTGCTGCATCACATCGCATTCGGGTAGCACAGTGATCACCTGGTCAATCGATGTAGAGGCATGAATCATGCGTCCAGTGAACCTGACCGTGGCGACCCATAGAAGGGCAAGGCAAGAAGAAACCGCTGGGCCTACCGAGCACGACGTGGGCTCTTCCTCGCACCAGGGCGACCCACACGCCAACACGCAATTGGCGCAACAGTTGGCGCCACGGCCGCCAATGCGTGCCGCGCGGCTCAGGGGGCCGCGCAGGCCGCTCGGTGTCCAGATTGCGGATTTCGGGATGAAGGTTGCACATTTCGGCAGGATGGTGGCATCGGTGCCTGCCGCGGTGTTCAGCGTGGGCGCATTGCCGGCACCTTTCGTGGCGGCGTATGGTTACGCAACAGATGATGCGTGGTTGAAAAACTATGCGAATGTATCGGTTTCAACAGCGCTGTCCTTCTATCCTCCGATGATCGGGCTGTATGCGGTTGAGTACTTGGCAGCCTGGTATCTGCAAGCCCAAGCCCAAGCACAAGAACAGGCAAGCGTCCCAATTGCGGTTAGAGCGAACGAGCTTGGGATGACTGAAACATGTTTGTATGCTGCCATCGAAATGGTGAGCCGGCTTGATGCAGATACGCCAGGCCCCGACATGAATGAAGGGGAGCGGAATGCGCTTGCCATGGATCTCAAGAACTTGGTAACGGAGGACCGTTCTCGATTGCCGTCTGACCTCTGGGGTGCCGCCAATGGGGTCGGCGACGATGCCTATAAACTGGTCAGCAATTTACTTGAGGTTGCGCGCCGCCGCGCATCTGCGGAGGCCTCTGCATCGACCGCTGGTTGAGTCGTGTCATCTGCTCTTGGGTGCCGCCAGATCATGCCAGTGTCGATCATGCGCAATGCATCACGACGCCCACCTGCAGCGGCTGACAGAACCCGGTGAGCAGATTTCAGTTGCGTCTGGACGGCGCGCTGTGAACCGGAGTACACGCGTGGTGCATGCCGCACCGAGCGCCGGCCGCGGCCTCCTGGCGGTGCGCACAGTCGTCTTGTTAGCTGCTCTTGGTCGATTTGTTGAATTTGTTAGAAGAGGCGATACATGGTCCGTATACCCATGCCTTCTGCGGCGCTTGTCGCGCCCAAACGCGATCGACAGGAGGTGCAGGCCCCGCGCGATGTGGGGCGCCCGTTGCAACGGGGCGACCCACAGGCCAACGTCCAATTGCAGAACGACCTGCCGCGCGCGCCGGTGCGTGCAGCGCGGCTGAAGGCTCCGCAGGTGCCGGTGGGTGTGCATATTGCAAACACCGGGTTGCACGCAGCACGGTTTGCCGCTTCTGCGGTGGCAGGGGCTACCGAATCTGCGGTTGTGGACGCGGTGCATGCGCCTGCTGTGGCGGCATATGAGTATGCAAAGGGAGATCTGTCCTGGAAAAAGAATGCGGGGGTCACGCTTGCGCCAGCCCTGGCTTACACCGTCCTGATGGGCACGCTGTCTGCAGTGCAATATCTCGCGAAGCGCTACCTGCAAGCGCATCCGCAGGCGAGCGTCAGCAAGGGCGACAGGGCCAAGGCGTTGGGCGTCACCGAAGCATGTCTGGATCGGGCCATCGCCCTGGTGAACGATGGGGAGTCGGCCGGCCCCGGAGGGGAGATGAGTGAGGAAGAGCGGGCTGCGCTGGCGGCAGATCTTCAGAACCTGACAACTGCAGACCGTGCACGATTGCCCCCAGAACTCTGGCGCGCCGCCAGCGGAGCTGGCGACGATGCCTGCGCGTTGGTCAGGCAGTTGCTCGTTGCCGCAAGAGCGCGCGCGTCTGCAGAACCGTCGGTACCGTCCGGCAGTTAAAAGCCGACGCCATGCCTTGCTGCTTGGAGTAACACGCTGGGTTATGCATGACCTGCCGGGCTTTCCAAGCTACACCGGCGCCGACTTCAAGATGCCAGACAAACTCTCGCGCAGGATCAGCTGCAAATGCATGCGGTTGAGTTCCATGCCGCTGGTCATCACGCTGTGCAGGCCGCCGCACATGGCGGCGACGGCGAAGACGCGCGCCTGGAATTCCTGTTCGCTGCTGGCGGGGTCGGCGTGGCCGCGCAGCAGGCGTTTGAGCAGGGCGCTGAGGTGTTCGATCAGCGATGCGCTCTGGCGGCGCATGAAGGCGGCCAGCACCGGGTCGCGCAGGGTGGCCAGGTGCAGCTCCAGGTCGATGCGGGTGCGCTTGATGTTGATTTCCTGCAGCAGCCATTCTTCGAGCAGGCCGGCGATGAAATCCACCACGTGCACGTTGGCCGGGCGTTCCACCAGCCACATCTGGCGGATGGCGCGCATGTAGTTGCGCTCCAGCAGTGCGCGCACCAGCGCGTCCTTGTCTTCGAAACGTTGCAGCAGGCTGCCGCAAGAGACCTTGGCGCGTTCGGCGATCAGTTCGAAGCTGGTGGCGTTGAGGCCGATCTCGTCGATGCACTGTTCGGTGGCATCCAGCACCTCTTCCAGCAGCAGTTCTTCGCGCTCTTTCGCCGTGCGTAGCAGCAGAACGTTGGACATGGGGAGCAAGTCGGCGGGGGGCTGCAGTATAGCGGCGTTGCGTTACCCATCCGTTGCGTTCGCTGGGCTATAGGCCATTGGTCATGGGTGCTGCGTGCGCTGTGTTGCAGTTCGTGCAGATGCGCTGATCGACCGTTTTTTCACGGCCGCCGTGCAACATATGGGGCTCGTTGCAGGAGATGCGTGTGAGTGAGAACAGTGCGGTTGCAGGGGTGTCGGCGCAGTGGCCGGCGCGGTTGTGGGTGGTGCGGCATGGGCAGAGCGCAGGCAATGTGGCGCGCGATGTGGCCGAGGCCAAGGGAGCGGCGCTGATCGAGCTGGAGCATCGGGATGCGGATATTCCGCTTTCGCCGCTGGGCGAGCGCCAGGCGGACGCCTTGGGTGCGTGGATGGCAGGCTTGCCAGAGCACGAACGGCCGACCTTGATCCTGAGTTCGACCTATGTGCGTGCAAGGCAGACCGCTGCGGCGGTGGCCAGGGCGCTGGGCCAGCCCGCTGCGGCAGTGAGCGTGGACGAGCGGCTGCGCGAAAAAGAATTCGGCGTTCTCGACCGTTACACCACGTCCGGCATTCGAGATGCATTTCCCGCGCTATTTGAGCAACGTAATCTGGTGGGAAAGTTCTACTTCCGCCCGCCCGGTGGCGAAAGTTGGTGCGATGTGATCTTTCGCCTGCGCAGCATCGTGGGCGATTTGCAGCGGAATCATGTGGGCGCGCGCGTGTTGATCGTGGGGCATCAGGTGATCGTCAATTGCTTCCGCTATCTGATCGAGCGGATGGACGAAGCCACCATTCTGGGCATCGACCGCGAGGGCGATGTGCCCAATTGCGGGGTGACCGAATACGTTGCCGCGGCCGATGGGCAATCGCTGGAGCTGGTGCGCACCAAGTTCGTGTCGCCGGAGCTTGCACAGGAGCCGGTGACCACCGAGTCCGATCGGCCGGCAGGAGCGCGCTGACATGGCTGCGGCACGCGTGCGCACGCTCACTGCCGCAGCATTGCGCGCGATGCCGCTGCCGTTGCCCGGTGGCGACAAGGAGCAGCGTGGGCGCGTGCTGATTGTGGGCGGATCGATGCGTGTGCCAGGCGCCGCGTTGTTGGCCGGCGAGGCGGCATTGCGTGCGGGTGCGGGCAAACTGCAGATTGCCACCGCGGAGAGCGTTGCACCGGGGATGGCGTTGGCGGTGCCGGAAGCCCTGGTACTCGGGTTGGGGCAGAACGCGCAAGGCGAGATTGTGCGCGGGCACCGTACGCTCGATGCGGCCATGGCGTCCTGCGACGCGGCGGTAATCGGGCCGGGCATGGCGTCGACCAATACCACTGCGGCGTTGGTCGAACGCGCGATTGCGCAGGCGGTGTGCACACTGGTGCTGGATGCGGGCGCGTTGTCGCCACGCTTGCGCGCGCCGATGGGCCGACCGTTGGTACTGACGCCGCATGCCGGCGAGATGGCCACGCTGGCCGGCGACGACAAGACGGCGGTGGAAGCGGCGCCCGGCGACTACGCGTTGGCGTTTGCAAAGAAGACGCGCAGCGTGGTGATCGTCAAGGGTGCCGACAGTGTCATTGCCGGGCCCGATGGTGCGCTGTGGGTGCACCGTGGCGGCGTGCCTGGCCTTGGGACGTCCGGTTCGGGCGATACCTTGGCCGGGTTGATTGCCGGGTTTGCCGCGCGTGGCAGCGATGCATTGACGGCGGCGTTGTGGGGTGTGTTTGTGCATGCCGCTGCGGGCAAGCAGTTGGCCAGGCGGATTGGCACGGTGGGATTTTTGGCGCGGGAGCTTGGGTTGGAAGTGCCTGGGATTTTGGATCGATTGGCGCGGACTGCGCGCTAGACGGCTACCGGTGATGTAAACCCTTCACCCGGTGGCGCGAGAAGGCAACGCTTACGAGGCGCTGGCGCGCTTGTCCGGGAGTGCTCGCGTCGCAAGATGCAGGCCGGGGCACGGAGCGGGGTGCTTACGATGGCTGGTTGTCAGGACGTGTTGCCTTGGTCGGCATTTCTATTGCTGTGTTGATCTAGTCCGTGCAGACGTACCCTCATCCTGCCCTTCGGGCCACCTTCTCCCGATGGGACGACGGTGCGGCTGGAGAAGGGATGCATGGTTGCGCCCGTTTGCGCTGCGATGTTGCAGCGCGTTGCTCGGTTAGGCTGCGTCGTGAACAACCTGGGAGGGTGCATGGTGAAGCGAACGATGGCGTGGTCGATGGGAGTGATGGGAACGGCCAGCATGCTGGGTGCGTTTGGCCTGGCCGGCGCGCAGACGCCACAGGACACATCGAGCGCGCGCGCTACCGCGTCGGGCACGTTGATCGTGTACACCAGTGCGCAAGGCGCACCCGCGCAACTGGTACGCAGCGCTGCGGCCGCACCGGTGGCAGGGCATGCGTTGACCGAAAAAGAGAACTCCATCTTCGTCAATCCGCAGCGCCAGTTTCAGGAGCTGCTGGGCATCGGTGGGGCGATTACCGACGCCAGCGCGGAGACCTTTGCCAAGCTGCCCAAGCGGGCGCAACGCGCGCTGCTCACCGCGTACTACGACCCACAAAAGGGGATCGGCTATACCTTGGCGCGCACCACCATCCACAGCTCGGATTTCAGCAGCGGCAGCTACACCTACATCAAGGACGGCGATGCAGCGCTGAAGAGTTTTTCGGTCAAGCACGATGCGAAATACCGCATTCCGATGCTGCGCCAGGCCATCGCTGCGGCCGGCGGCACGCTCACCACGTTTGCCAGCCCGTGGAGCGCGCCGGCCTTCATGGAAGACAGCAACAATATGCTCAAGGGCGGCAAGCTGTTGCCGGAGTATGCGCAGGCCTGGGCCAGCTACTACACGCGGTTTATCGCCGCCTACGAAAAGGCCGGCATCCCGATCTGGGGCATCAGCCTGCAGAACGAGCCGATGGCGGTACAGACCTGGGAGTCGATGCTCTTTTCGGCAGAAGAAGAGCGCGACTTCTTGAAGAACCACCTCGGCCCGACCATGGCCAGCGCCGGCTATGGCGACCGCAAGATCATCGTGTGGGACCACAACCGCGACATGATGGTGCACCGCGCGCATGTGATCTTTGACGACCCGGACGCGGCCAAATACGCGTGGGGCATGGGCTTTCATTGGTACGAAACCTGGGCCGGATTCGAACCGATGGTGGAGAACGTGGCAGCAGTGGCGCAGGCATACCCGGACAAGCATCTGCTGCTCACCGAAGCGGCGGTGGAAAAGTTCGACCCCGCGAAGTTGCAGTATTGGCCCAATGGCGAGCGTTATGGGACCGCCATCATCAACGACCTCAATCATGGCGCGGTGGGTTGGACCGACTGGAACATCCTGCTCGACCAGAACGGTGGGCCCAATCATGTGGGCAATTACTGTTTTGCCCCGGTGCATGCCGACACGCGCACGGGTGAGGTGACTTATACGCCGAGCTATTGGTATATCGGCCATTTTTCCAAGTTCATCCGCCCCGGGGCGCGGCGGGTAAGTGCGGCCAGTAGCCGTAGCAATCTGATGACGACTGCATTTGCGAACCGCGATGGGTCATTGGCGACGGTGGTGATGAACGCCAGCGACGTGGCGGTTCGCTACAACCTGTATGTGGGCGAGGCATCCAGTGCGTTGGAGATTCCGGCGCATGCGATCCAGACGGTGGTGATGACGCGGTAAGCGTGGATGGTGCTCGGAGTGTTGGTGGCGATTGCGTCCCTTTATCCGCCCTTCGCGCCCCTTCTCCCAGCGGGAAAAGGGGTGTGGCGTCGAAGCGATCGTCGAGTAACGGGTCGAACTACCCTGGATCTCAGTCTTGCTGATGCCCCGCCAGTCGATGCTATCGCCAGTACCAACACGCCACCGAAGAAACGCTTACCGATCGCTGCGCATGCCGCGATCGGTAAGGTTGTGGTGGCGTCGTGCTGGAAACGCGTGTTGTGGTAGTCAGGACAGCAGCAGACCACCGGTGGCACCGAACACTTCGCCAGTGACGTAACTGGATTCCTGCGAGGCCAGGATGACGTAGAGCGGTGCCATCTCGACGGGTTGGCCGGCCCGCTTGAGCGGGGTTTCCGAGCCAAACTCGGGGATCTTCTCCGGTGGCTGGCCACCGCTGGGTTGCAGCGGGGTCCACACCGGGCCAGGTGCAACAGCGTTGACGCGGATGCCCTTCTCGGCAACCTGTTGCGCCAGACCCTTGGTGAAATTGACGATGGCCGCCTTGGTAGAGGCATAGTCGAGCAGGGTGGGCGAGGGCTGATACGACTGGATCGAGCCTTTATTGATAATCGACGCGCCCGGCGGCAGATGCGGAATGGCGGCCTTGCACAGCCAGAACATCGCGTAGACGTTGGTCTTGTAGGTCGCGTCGAACTGTTCGGTGGTGATGTCGGCGATCTCCTTGATGGCAGTCTGCTTGCCGGCGATGTTGACCAGCAGATCGAGACCGCCCAGTTCCTTGACCGCGCGCTCGACCAACTGGTTGCAGAAGACTTCGTCCTTGAGATCGCCGGGGATGCTGATCGCCTTGCGGCCTTCGGCCTCGATCAGTGCGACGACCTCGGCGGCGTCCTGTTCTTCTTCCGGCAAATAATTGAGCGCGATGTCCGCACCTTCGCGCGCATACGCAATGGCGGTGGCACGGCCGATGCCGGAGTCTGCGCCGGTGATCAGCGCCTTGCGGCCGACCAGTCGGCCGAAGCCCTTGTACGTTTGTTCGCCGTGGTCAGCCTTGGGTTCTAGCGCATGGATGGTGCCCGGCGCCTGCTGGGTCTGCTCCGGAAACTTCGGTTGCGGGAATTGGGTGAGCGGGTTCTGCATTGCGTACTGGTTTTTCGCGCTGGACATGCACGGTCTCCTGCATTGGGGGATAGCGCGGCGCGCATTGAGACAGCGTGCCGATGCAAGCCAGTGTGGGAACGGCGATGATGCGCACGGGTGAATAAATGTTGTGCGTCATGTGAACGCGTGACGGGCGCTGTTGCGTTACATGACGGTCACCCGATGCAGTCCATTTAATGAGGATGGGGACGTGAAACGACATCACTGTGCTGGCGTGGATGGCGCATGCAGCGGCTGGATTACGGTCTGGGAGGCGGGCGATGCGCTTAAATTTGCTTATTACGCAACGGTGACCGAGCTGGCGGCGGCGTTGCGCAACGTGGATGTGCTGGGCGTCGATATTCCGTTGGGCTTGAGTGAGCATGCGCCGCGTGCGGCAGATGTACAGGCGCGCCGCTTTGTCGGCGGGCGCCGTGCGTGCAGCATCTTTGCCGCGCCGTTGCGCGGCATCTTGCAGGCTGAAACACAGGCAGAAGCATCGGCGTTGCATCGCGTGCTGGATCATGAAAAGCAACGCGGCTTTGGTGTGCAGTCGTTTGCATTGCTGTCCAAGATTCGCGATTGGGACAGCGCGTTGCGTGCAGACACCGCATGGGCGGAGCATGTATTCGAGGTGCATCCGGAAGTGTCGTTCGCAGCGCTTGCCGGCGGGCAAGGCCTGGCGGCACCCAAGAAAAGCGGCGAAGGACACCGACAACGGCGCACCTTGTTAGGCGATCACTATGGCGCGGCGCGCGTTGCGTCGCTGCTGGAGCGCGTGCCGCGCGCATGCGCACAGCCAGACGATGTCCTCGATGCCCTGGCGGCCCACTGGAGCGCGCAGCGCATTGCTGCAGGAGCTGCCGGCAGTCTGCCAGCGGTGGTGGAGCGCGATGCCTGCGGGGTGCGAATGGGCATCTATTACTGAGCCGACGCCGGCGCCGACATCGAATACGGCCGCTGCGCCGGGTCGGTAGCCCATTGTGTGTTCGGTGTTTCCTGCATGCGCACGCGCAGTTCGCCGCCGGCCTGAATCTCCTGATGGGTCAGGTAGGCGCGAGTCAAAGGCGTGCCGTTGAGCGAGACGCTGCCGATATACGGGCGCGCTTTGCTCACGCCATCTGCGATGATGCTGAAATGCTTTCCGTTGGGCAGGTTGAGCGTGGCGCGCGGCAGGAACGGGCGGCCGATGATGTATTGGTTGCTGCCCGGTGCGACCGGGTAAAACCCCAGTGCGGTGAACACGTACCAGGCCGACATCTGGCCGAGGTCGTCGTTGCCGGCCAGGCCTTCGGGGCCGGCGTGGTATTGGCTGTCCATGATCTGGGTCAGGCGTGCCTGCGTGCGCCACGGCTGGCCCGCGTAGGCGTACAGATAGGCGACGTGGTGGCTGGGTTCGTTGCCGTGTGCGTACCAGCCGATCAGGCCAGTGATGTCTTCCATATGCTCGAACACCTTGGGGTCGACCCTGGCGTCGAACACCGCGTCCAGCCGCGTGAGTAGCGTGTTTTCGCCGCCATGCGCGGTGGCGAGCCCGGCGACATCCTGCGGCACGTACCAGGAGTATTGCCACGCATTGCCTTCGGTATAGTCGCTGCCGTAGCCGCTGGCCGAGGGATCGAACGGTTCGCGGAATGCGCCGGCGCGGGTGCGGGCCCGCAGGTAGCCGGTGGCCGGGTCGAAGGCATGCTTCCAGTTGCCGGCGCGTTTGGTGAACTCGGCTGCAATCTCCCGCTTGCCGAGCGCACCGGCCATGCGCGCGATGGTCCAGTCGTCGAAGGCGTATTCCAGTGTCTTCGATGCGGCTTCGCCTTCTTCGTCGATGGGCACGTAACCCAGCTCGCGGTATTGCGCGATGCCGTCGTAGGGGCCGTAGTTGGCGCTGGCGACCATGGCATCGAGCGCTTCGTTGGCATCGAAGCCGCCGATGCCTTTCATGTAGGCATCGGCAATCACCGGCACCGCGTGGTAGCCGATCATGCACCAGGTTTCCAGGCCGTGGAATGCCCAAACGGGAAGGATGCCGTAGGCACTTTCGCGGCGCGACGCGAGCAGGGAATTGACCACGTCGCTGCTGCGTTGCGCTGGCTGCACCAGGGTGAGCAGCGGGTGCAGTGCGCGGTAGGTGTCCCACAGCGAAAAGGTGGAATAGTTGGTCCAGCCGTTGGCCTGATGCACGGCGTTGTCTGGCCCGCGGTACTGGCCATCGCTGTCCATGAACAGCGTGGGCCCGAGCAGGGTGTGATACAGCGCGGTGTAAAGCTGGCTGCGCTGCTGCGGCGTGCCTTGCGCATCGATCGCCGACAGCGCCTGGGTCCATTGTGTGCGGGCATCGGCGCGGACGCGGTTGAAATCGAAGTCGGGCACTTCGGTCTGCAGATTGGCGATGGCGCCGTCTTCGCTGACCGGCGACAGCGCCACGGTGACCACCAGCGGTGTGCCGTCGTTGGCGACATCGAAGACGCCGACCAGTTGCCGGCCTTCGATCTGCGCGCGTTGCGCGGGGTGCCTGTCGCCCGGCGGCGGGAAGCCCTTGTATGGGATGTCCTGCTCGGTGTCGTGCAACTGTGTGGCGGTGAGTGGGCGCGAAAAACGCATGGCGAAATACAGCTGCCGGCCCGGCGCCCAGCCGCGTGTTTCGCGGAAGCCGGTGACGGTGCCATCGCTGCGCACGCGCAGCCGCGACCACTGCACCTTGCCGGGGTAGTCGTACAGGCTGGTGCGCAGGTCCACCAGTACATGTGCCGGCTTGCCTTTGGGGAAGGTATAGCGATGTACGCCCACGCGTGCGCTGGCGGTGAGTTCGGCACGGATAGCGCGGTCTTTCAGCGTCACTGCGTAATAGCCGGGTTGCGCCTGCTCGCTGGCATGGTCGAACTGCGCGGTATAGCCGCTGCCGGGTTGGCTGGCATCGCCACGCTCCAGCTTGACCTCGCCAACTTGCGGCATCAGCAGGATGTCGCCCAGATCCGAATGCCCGGAGCCGGAAAAATGCGTGTGCGAAAACCCGACGATGGTGCTGTCGCTATGCCGATACCCCGCAGCCCAGCCGTAGGCCTCCTTGCGCGGTTTGATCTGCGTATCCGGGCTCAACTGCACCATGCCGAACGGCACCGTGGCACCGGGATAGGTGTGTCCTTCGCCGCCGGTGCCGATGAACGGGTCCACCGCGTTGAAGGCAGACTCGGCCGCGCGTGGCGCTGCGCTGCCGGCAGTGACAGCAAGGCCGGCAAGCAGCACCAGCCAACGCAGAGGTGAGGATGCGACCGATCGATGCGGCATGCGAAACGTCTCCGGCGGATGCAGCGCCGGACCGTAGCACAGCGACGTTGCCTGCCACAGGCGTCACGCCGTGTACGAAGGATTGATCGTTGTTGGGGTCGCCAGGTGTAGATGGGGTGGCGATGCGTCGCCAAGCGAGCATGCAAGCAGGGATGCAGCAGCCATGCCGTGGTCAGTGGACGCGCGGCGTGCGGCTCCCTCGTAGACGGCTATGCGTTGCGATGCTTCAACGTGTGCGTCTGCGTCAATCGCCATCTGCCATTCAACGACGTCGCAATGCCGCTATCGCTGATCGCAGCATGAAACTGAACTGGTCGGGTTGGCGCACTGCGCAACGACAGCGCGCAGCTGAAATCCTGGGCAGTCGCCCGCATATGGCGCAGATGGATTTGTTCGACACCCCCGTCGCGCCCTTGCAGGTGCTGGACGATGCCGAAGGCGGCGTGCGCTATTGGCCGCAGCTGCTGACGCCTGCACTGGCGCTGGAGTGCTTCGCGGCCCTGCGCGAACGCGCCGACTGGCACAGCCAGCGGCGTGAGATGTACGACCGCGTGGTGGCGGTGCCGCGCTTGCTGGCCTCCTATCGGTTGGATGCCGCAGTGCCGCCCGGGCTGCCGCTGCAGCGCCTGCTGGAGATCGTGCAAGCGGTGTTACCCGCCCCGTATAACGCGGCGGGGTTGAATCTGTACCGCGATGGGCGCGACAGCGTGGCGATGCATCACGACGCGCTACACACGCTGCTTGCGCCGCATCCCATTGCGCTGCTGTCGCTGGGGGCTGCAAGGCGCATGCATCTGCGTGCGAACGATGGCCGCAGCCGCGCCATCAGCATGGAATTGGCGTCGGGCAGCCTGTTGGCGATGAGCCATGCCTCGCAGCTCACGTATACGCATGGCATTCCCAAGACCAGCCGGGCCGTGGGCGAGCGGATGAGCGTGGTGTTTCGCGTGCGCCCGGCCGAGCGCATGGCGGCAGGGCAGCACGGCCCGCACTGGCAGCCGGCGCAGCGCTGATGCGTGCGCGTGCGGTTGTACGCCCGGTGGCGCTCGGCTGAGTGCTGGCGGGTGCAGGACGGCAAACACGCGTATTTCTCGCAGCTGCCCGCGCTCGCGCGCGCTTGCCACTCTGTCTTGTCTGTCATGCCTGACATTGCCTATTTCGGGTGATTGCCATTGCCGTCACCACTGGCCATGCTTGCATGCACTCCCCCCTCAAATGCTGCCGATCCATGCCTGTGGACGCTACCCGTCACCATCAGATGTTTCCCGAGCTGGACGTGGGCCAGTTGGCGATCACGCGGCGCTTCGCCAGCGGGCCGGCGCAGCGGTTCGACGCCGGCGAGATCGTGTTCGAAGTCGGCGATGCGCATGCACCGGTGTGGGTGGTGCTGGAAGGCGCCATTGAGGTGGTGCGCCGCGACGGGCTGGGCAACGAAAAGCCGATCACCCGGCACACGCCCGGCCAGTTCACCGGTGAGGTGAGTCAGCTGGCCGGGCGCGCGTCGCTGGCGGCCGGACGTGCCGGGACCGACGGCTGCCTGGCGCTGCCCTTCGACACCGCGCATCTGCGCGCGCTGATGATCAGCTCGGCCGAAGTGGGCGAAGTGGTGATGCGTGCGTTGATCCTGCGCCGCGTCGGCCTGATCGAAGGCGATGCGTCGGGGTCGGTCTTGATCGGCGCGCCGGACGACCCGCACCTGACCCGGTTGCAGGGGTTCTTGACCCGTAATGGCTATCCCAACACGGTGATGGATGTGTCCGATGCCGAGGGCCGCGCACTGGTCGAGCGGCTGGGCATCCAGGAGCACGATCTGCCGGTGATGGTGTGCCCCAGCGGCCGCGTGCTGCGCCAGCCCAGCGATGCCGAAGCCGCGCATTGCCTGGGCATGACGCCGGACATCGACCCGGACAAGCGCTACGACGTGGCGATTGTGGGCGCCGGCCCTGCGGGTCTGGCGACGGCGGTCTACGCCGCGTCCGAAGGTTTGTCGGTGCTGGTGATGGACCAGCGCGCCATCGGCGGGCAGGCCGGCGCATCGGCACGCATCGAAAATTATCTGGGCTTTCCGACCGGGATTTCGGGGCAGGCGCTGGCCGGCCGCGCCTACAACCAGGCACTGAAATTCGGTGCGGAGCTGGCCATCCCGATCGAGGCGGCAACGCTGGAGTGCAGCCGCGACGATGGCGCGCTGCGTCTGGATCTGGCCGATGGCAAGCAGCTGCTGGCCAGCACCGTGGTGATCGCCTCTGGCGCGCGCTATCGACGCCCGCAGATCGAAGGGCTGGACCGCTTCGAAGGCCACGGCGTGTCGTACTGGGCCTCGCCGGTGGAAGCGCGCCTGTGCGAGGGCGGCGTGGTGGCGCTGGTGGGCGGCGGCAATTCTGCAGGGCAGGCGGTGGCGTTTCTGGCGCCGCGCGTCAAGGAACTGTACCTGATCATTCGCGGCACCGGGCTGGAAGCCTCGATGTCGCAATACCTGATCGAGCGCATTGCCGCGTTGCCCAACGTGCAGCTGCATACCGGCACCGAAGTGACCGCGCTGGAAGGCGACCACGATCGCGGCCTGCAGGCCGCCGTGCTGCGGACGCGCGGCGACGGTACAACCACGCGGGTGGAGTTGCGGCACCTATTTTTGTTTGTCGGCGCCGATCCCAATACCGCCTGGGTGCAGCAATGCGTGGACACCGATGCGCGCGGCTTCGTCATTACCGGCACCGCGCGCGGCGATGGCGTGCCGGCGTGTCTGCCGCTGGAAACCAATCGCCCCGGCGTGTTCGCCATCGGCGATGTGCGTGCCGGCTCGGTCAAGCGCGTGGCGGCCGCCGTGGGCGAGGGTGCCGCCGTGGTTGCGCAGATCCATCAATACCTCGCCCATCAGGCCAACCCGGTGCCGGCCTCCGAACTTGCCAGCGCCAATCAGGAGTCGACCACCGCATGAGCCACCACTGCACCCACACCGCGCAGATCGAAGACGTCACGCCCAGTGCGCGTGGCTGCGAAGACTGTCTTGCCATCGGCAGCCCCTGGGTGCATCTGCGCCTGTGCCGCATCTGCGGCCACGTGGGCTGTTGCGACGATTCCCCGCATCGCCATGCCACCGCGCATTACCACACCACCGGCCACCCCATCATCGAAGGCTACGACCCGCCCGAAGGCTGGGGCTGGTGCTATGTGGACAAGGTGGAAGTGGAGTTGCCGGATCAGACGCCGCAGCTGGGACCGATTCCGCGGTATGTGTGAGCGGCGCGTTGGGTTGGTGGGGTGCTGATGGTTGGCTGGCGCGCCGCTGGGAATCGGGAATCGGGAGTGGGGAATCGTTGGAGCGGTTTTTGTGCTGCTGACGTCTTATGTGTTTGGGTGGTGTGTGGCTGATCGTTGATGAGGCGGGGTGATGAGCGTTCTGTTTCGTTTCACTCATGCGCACGCCTGCACGCACTCACTCCGGCCACTGCACCTGCGGTAGCAGGCCGATCTGCGGTCTGGCGAACAGGTAGCCTTGCTGCAGGTGGATGCCCATGTCGCGCAGGGTGCGGTATTCGTCGGGTTGTTCGATGCCTTCGGCGATCACGGCGATGCCGAGGTCTTCGCACATGCGGGTGACGTGGCGCACGATGGCCTGGCGGCTGCGGTCGGTGTCGATGCCGCGGATCAGGGCGATGTCCAGCTTGAGCAGATCCGGCTGGAAGTCGGCCAGCAGGCCGAGCCCGGCATAGCCGGCACCGAAGTCGTCGATGGCGGTCTTCATGCCGCGTGCCTGATAGGTGCGCAGGATGTCCAGCAGATGTGCGGGGTCGGTGAGGTGTTCCTGCTCGCTGACCTCGAAGATGATCGCGTCCAGCGGCCAGCCGTGTTGCTCAGTGGCCGAGAGCGTGGCGCGCAGGCAGTGCTCGGGGTTGTAGACCGCATTGGGCATGAAGTTGATCGACAGCAGCGCCGGTAGCGCGATCTGCGCGGCGCATTCGATCGCCTTGATGCGGCAGGCCTGGTCGAAGGCATACCGGTTGCGCTCATCCACCGCGGCCAGGATGCTGCCAGCCGACTCGCCGTTGATGCCGCGCACCAAGGCCTCGCCGGCATAGATGCTGCGCGTGGAGACGTCCACGATCGGCTGGAAGGCCATGGTGATGGCGGTGGGAAAGTCTTGGCCGTCGCGGCAGGCGTTGCAAACAGGAAGTTGGGTCATGACGTAGACACAATCGTGCGGCGTGGATCGAGCTTAATCTTATCGGCCGCAATGGCGCGTCATTGAGCCCAAATTGCGCAGCGCAGCATCCTCACCCCGCGTGTGGTTCGGCTCGGCGATACTGTGCCATCGCTCGCATCGGACGCCCCATGACCGCTCTCACCGAACGTTACGCCCAGGCCGTGGACTACGCGCGCATCGCCCATGCCGGGCAGGTGCGCAAGGGCACGCAGATTCCGTACCTGAGCCATTTACTTGGCGTGTCCACGCTAGTGCTGGAATGCGGCGGCGATGAAGAGCAGGCTATTGCCGGCTTGCTGCACGATGTGGTGGAAGACTGCGGCGGCGGGCACGAGGCCTCGATCCGCGCGCAGTTCGGCGACACCGTGGCCGACATCGTGATGGCCTGCACCGATGCCACTGCCGAAGACAAGGCCGAGGGCGATACCAGTGCGCGTGCGCGCAAGCAAGATTGGCGCGAGCGCAAGCAGGCCTACCTGGAGCATCTGCGCAACACGCCGAAGCGCGCACTGCTGGTGTCCGGTTGCGACAAGCTCTATAACGCGCGCACCATCGTGCAGGACCTGGAAAACCCGGCGGTGGGCCAGGACATCTTCGACGTGTTCACTGCCGGGCGCGAGGGCACGCTGTGGTACTACGGTGAGCTGGAAGCCATCTTTCGCACGCGCGATGCCGCCACCGCGCGGCTGTTTAGTGGCGTTGTCATGCGCATGCAGGCACTTGCCGATACCGCCGAGCGGTCGGTGCCGGCGCACGCGCTGGGATGAGCGCGTTGCAGAGCAGCCGGCAACACGACTGCGCTCACCGCCAGGTGCGCGCGGCCGGGGTGTGGTTCCCATCGATCCACGACCGGGTTGCCAGGTGCGATTTACGGTGTGGATACGTCGGTTGTAGCGCTGCAGAGCGGCTGAGTTGCGGCTTGGCTGCAGGGCCCTTGTCCGCCCACCATCGCGGGACACGCTGCAAGTACGTCCTTGTAAGCTCTTACGCGGCATCCATGCCGCGTAAGGTCCCGCGACGGTGGGCTGGCAAGGACCACCGGAGATGGTCGGTGCGCAGAGTCGCAAGATGCATGGTGTGCTTTTAGAGCAGCTACCAAAACGACTGTGTTCACCGCCAGGCGGGCGCGGCCGGTGCTCGGAATCGGCATGGACCACTCGTACACTCCGGTTCCTGCGCGCCGTCCGCACCCACTTGACGACTGCTCGCTACGTGTTGCTAGCCGCTCTTAACTCGCTGGCTCAAATGCATCTGTGCGACTCGTACCAGCAAGCCAACGCAGGTCGCGAAATGGCCCGCTTTTCATCTAGTGACCGACCAACTCTCTGGTGCGGTGTCCTCGCCGCTTGCGGGACCGTGTGGCGGCATGCATGCCGCCACCGAGCCTCCACGGACGGATTCACGGCGTGTCCCGCGAGCGGTGAGGGCACCGCGCCTTCGACCGACCTAGGCTGTTGACCCCAAGCACTCGGCTGCACCGAGCGATGCCACGACGACATCGGCTGCATGCGCGCCGCGCTAGGCTAGTGCGCTCCCGAAAGTCGGTCTGGTGGTCATGTCCAACGCAATCTCGTCGTCCTCCGGCCTGGTGCGTGTGCGCGGTGCGCGCGAGCACAACCTCAAGAATGTGGACGTGGACATTCCGCGCGATGCGTTGGTGGTGTTCACCGGCGTCTCTGGTTCGGGCAAGTCGTCGCTGGCGTTCGGCACTATTTTCGCCGAGGCGCAGCGGCGCTATCTGGATTCGATTTCGCCGTATGCGCGTCGCCTGATCGACCAGGTGGGCGTGCCGGAGGTGGATGCCATCGACGGGCTACCGCCAGCGGTGGCGCTGCAGCAGGCACGCGGCGCGCCGAGTGCGCGCTCCTCGGTAGGCAGCGTCACCACCATCTCCAACTCGCTGCGCATGCTGTATTCGCGTGCGGGCAGTTATCCGCCGGGGCAGGACATCATCTATGCAGACGGATTTTCGCCCAATACGCCGGCCGGCGCCTGTCCCACCTGTCACGGCCTGGGCCGCATCTACGACGCCACCGAAGCCACCATAGTGCTCGACCGCAGCCTGAGCATCCGCGAGCGCGCGGTAGCCGCCTGGCCGGGCGCCTGGCATGGGCAGAATCAGCGCGACATCCTCACCACGCTGGGCCACGATGTAGATGTGCCGTGGCACACGCTGCCGAAGAAAACCCGCGACTGGATTCTGTACACCGATGAGCAACCGGTGGTGCCGGTGTATGCCGGTTACAGCCTGGCCGAGGTCAAGCGCGCACTCAAACGCAAGGAAGAGCCCAGCTACATGGGTACCTTTACCAGTGCGCGGCGCTATGTGTTGCACACCTTTGCCAGCACGCAGAGCGCGCAGATGAAAAAGCGCGTGGCGCAGTATCTGGTCAGTACGCTGTGCCCGCAATGCGATGGCAAGCGGCTGCGACGCGAGGCGTTGTCGGTGACCTTTGCCGGGCTGGATATCGGCGAGCTGTCGCGCAGGCCGCTGGATGAGGTGGCCGAGCTGTTGCGCCCGGCTGCCGATGCCGATGTGCGCACGCAGGCAAAGAAGAAGGGCGCCGCGCAGCACCCGGAACAGGTGATCGCCGCGCAACGGATTGCCGCAGATCTACGTGCGCGGATCGCCGTGGTGCAGGCGCTGGGCCTGGGCTATCTCAGCCTGGAGCGCAGCACGCCTACGCTGTCGCCGGGTGAGCTGCAACGCCTGCGGCTAGCCACGCAGATCCGCTCGCAGTTGTTCGGCGTGGTGTACGTGATGGACGAGCCATCGGCGGGCTTGCACCCGGCCGACGCGCAGGCGCTGCTGGGTGCGCTGGACCAGTTGAAGGCGGCGGGTAATTCGGTGTTCGTGGTCGAGCACGAGGTGGATGTGATCCGCCATGCCGACTGGATCGTGGACGTGGGTCCTGCGGCCGGCGTCCATGGCGGGCAGGTGCTTTACAGCGGCCCGCCAGCGGGTCTGGACGCGGTGGAGGCATCGTCCACGCGGCGTTATCTGTTCGGCACGCCACCGGCGGTGCTAAGCCATGCGCGCGCCGCGACCGGTTGGCTGCAGCTGCGCGGCATCACCCGCAACAACGTGCACGCGCTGGATGTGGATCTGCCGTTGGGCGTGTTCACCACGGTGACCGGTGTGTCCGGCTCGGGCAAATCGTCGCTGGTGAGCCAGGCGCTGGTGGAATTGCTGGCCGCGCATCTTGGTCATGCAGCGTCTGAAGAGGACGACGCGCTGGACCCCTTGGAGCGCGGCACGCAGGTGCCGTTGGGTGGTGCGATCGTCGGCGGGCTCGATCGCGTGCGCCGGCTGGTGCGCGTGGATCAGAAACCGATCGGTCGCACGCCGCGGTCCAACCTTGCCACCTACACCGGCTTGTTCGATCCGGTGCGCAAGTTGTTTGCGGCCACGCCCACTGCGCGCCGCCGTCGCTACGACCCCGGGCAATTCTCCTTCAACGTCGCCAAGGGCCGCTGCGCCACTTGCGAAGGCGAAGGTTCGGTGTCGGTGGAACTGCTGTTCATGCCTAGCGTGTATGCGCCGTGCCCCACCTGCCACGGCGCGCGCTACAACGCCAAGACGCTGGAGATCGAACTGCGCGGGCACACCATCGCGCAGGTGTTGGCGATGACGGTGGATCAGGCGGTGGCATTTTTTGCCGACGACGCCAGCGTGCTGCGGCCGCTGCAGGTCTTGCGCGAAGTGGGGCTGGGGTATCTGCGTCTGGGCCAGCCGGCCACCGAGTTGTCCGGTGGCGAAGCGCAGCGCATCAAGCTGGCCACCGAACTGCAACGCGCCCAGCGGCGCGACACCGTCTACGTGCTGGACGAGCCCACCACCGGCCTGCATCCGGCCGATGTGGATACCTTGATGACCCAGCTGCAAGGACTGGTGGACGCCGGCAATACGGTGATCGTGGTCGAGCACGACATGCGCGTGGCTGCCAGCAGCGATTGGGTGCTGGACATGGGGCCGGGCGCGGGCGATGCCGGCGGCAACGTGGTGGTTGCAGGCACGCCGGCGCAAGTGGCGCAACACGCCCATAGCCGTACCGCTGCGTTTCTAGCGGCGTTGATCGTTTAGGCGACACAGGTCGCAACTGACCGATAAGGTCGCAATTCAAACGATGTCGCGCTTCGCCATCTCGCGCAACGTTTCGCATGTGAAGTTCCGCGCGATCTTCAGCGCACTATCTTGTTAGCGGGACGGCGACACGTTGGATGCCCGACGCGCCGGCAACCCGACATGCTGACAAGGTGTCATCTCTTCTGGGAGGGAGGGCGACATGCGCTTAATGGCGTCAAGACAACAGCGTCACGCTCGGTGGCGAGAGCCTGTTCCATCGCGTGCACGCCATCGGTGTGCCGACGCTCGCGTAAGCGCGCGTCTCTGGAGGATTCCACGTTTGGCATGAGCTGGTGGTGCATCAGTGCGCCACTGCGTGCCTCGGCGTTACCCGCGCCAGATTGAGTGCTGCCGATCGAGCCGAATGGATTGCCTCGCGCACGCGTTGTGCAGCGTGAAGCATCCACAGGCCTGCCTGGTCGTGATGCACGGCTCTGGTACTTCACTCGATGTGAGGCGTCACCGCACAGATTTCGCGCCGCGCATCCTAATTTTGGATCGTTCGATGACCACACACAATTCCATCGCATCATCGCGTGCGTCTGGGCTGCTGCCGACACCAGCGTCAGTCGACGCGCCGATGCCGACCACACCCGCACCGCAGGCGCCGTCCTCCGAGCCTGCGCCGCATGCGCTGGCCGACTTGCCGGTAAGGCGAGGCGCGTCCAGCACCTCGGCCGCCACGGTCCGCGTGCGCAGTTCCCAGTCGCAGCATGGCCGACGTGTCGGTGTGCAATTCGACGGCTCGGCGGCGTCGGATCGCGATGTCGCACGCATGATCGACGCCTGTCTTGCGCGTCGACCGGCGATCCAGAGCGAATCGGCGCTGGGCGGCGGTGGACGTCTGCTGCGCTATGTGGCCGATCCCAAGGACCCGCGGATGCCACGCAACGAGGCGTTTTTCACCACAACGCCGGGTTTGCTGATCGCAGGGTTGACCGTGCATCCGGACGTCGAACGCCGCACTGGTACGGCGCCGACAGCCGACCAGATCGCCAGTCAGCTTGCCGAGCCGCCGATTGGTCTGCTGACCGGCATCTGGCAGGCGGCCGATGGCCAATGCTTCACCTATCGTGCCAACCAGCTGCATCGTGCCGATGCGAGCCAGGGCTGGGCACCGGTTCCGCTACCCGCCAGCTGCCGTGCGCACGTGGATATCCGCATGCTCGGGCGGCAGGCCGATGGTGCGGTGTATCTGCAGGCGGGCGCACACTGCTGGCGTGCCGTCAGCGAGCAGATCTCCGTCAGCGTGGACAATCCGCCTGCCGGTGCCGTGCTGCGCTTCGATGCAGATGGCCGGCCGTGCATGCTTCATGACGGCGTGCTGCGCCGCTGCGATGAGGACAGCCCCGGCCGGGTGGTGGAGCTGCTGCGCCCGGTGCAGGGTGGGCCCGCGTTCGAATCGACGCCTGCGCTGCCGGTCGATGTGTTGCCGCTGGCCCATCCTGACGGCGAGGCTGCGCTGGTGCTCGATGACAAAGGGCGCGTTTATGAGGCCGATATGCGCGGTAGCGGGCCGATCGTTGCGCGCCGCCTGAAGCTGCCGCAAGGGATGGATCGCACACAGGGATGGGCGGTGACGTCGATGGGGGTGGCGACCGATCACAGTGTGCATCTTGTGCTGGAAGACAGTGCCGGGCACCGCATCTCGTTGCAACGGCCGGCAGGGCAGGCGCGATTCCAGCCGGCGTTCATGCTTGACCGCCCGCTTGTGCTGATGCGCAGCCAAGGGCTGCAGCTGCCTGTCGATGAGGCGATACAGTCGCCGGTGGTGCTGGATGGACACGCCCGGTTGGGGCACCTGGAGGGCGTGCTGCACTATTCGCCCGCGCCGGACCAGCCATGGGAGCGCTTGACCCTTGCCGATGGCGCGCCGCTCACCGGTGTTGTTTCTCTGCATACCGGGGTGCGTGGCTTCGTCGATCGTCGGCCGGTGTTTGCGCTCTTGGCTGAGCCGCCGCAACTGGTCGAGATCACGCTTCCCGGGCGGACCACCTGGTTGGCGGCCAATCCGGTGCCCAGCACGCCCTCCGGTGGGCCGCTCGCCGTGGTGCCGGATGTGGTGGAGGTGCGCTGTACGTCGCTTGCCCGCTTCGATGAAGCCGTCGCGCAGGTGGCCATGCACGCAGACCGCAACGCGGTGGTGATGACGGCGTCGCGGAAGTTGATCAAGGTGGATGCGGAAGGCAACCTCGGCATGTTGCCTGCGCTGGAGCGCCCGCTTGCCATCGCGGTCGGGTTGGACGATGTGCTGTATGCCTTGAACCAATCGGGCGAAGGGCCTGCGCAGCTGAACCGGCTGACCAAGCATGGGCAGTGGGACGTGGTACCGATCACCTTGCCACAGACGCTTCCGCCGCCCGGTGCACTCCGTAGCACGCGGACCGGGCAACTTCAGCTGCAGATCGGCGCGCGCTGGCACGCCCTATTGCCAGCGATGACCGGTGCCGATGGCATCCGCTTGCCGGCACGCGTGGCTGTGCATCCGTCACCCGATGCGTTGGCTGTTGCCGGTACCCAGTCCGGGACCAATGCCCAGGTAAACCAGCAGCAGGCGACCCGGATCAGGACGCCCGACCACGACGCCGCGATCAGCACTACCTTGCTGGGCACCACCTCCACCGATCCGTTGACCCTGCGCTCGACTACGCAGGTTTTGGCCCAGAGCGGTCGCGCGCAGGCTGCCACGCTCGTGCAGGTGGCCGTCGACATGGCCGGGGGCGCGGCGCGCACCATGGCCGGTTGGACCGGCGTGGCACAGCCACCCACTGCGCAACAACAACGGCTTGCCGGCTTCCGTCAGGAAGCGGCGCAGGCGCAGTTGCTGGCGCTGGAATTGTTCGACACCTTGCCGGTGCTTGCGGAGGTACGCATTGCTGCTGCGCCATGTCCGCGCCAACCGGTCGAGGGACTTTCGCCCGATCAGCACGCGCAGCTGGTCGGGTTGCGCGAAACGGCGTTGGCCGGCCTGTTGCGCGATCTGCGCAAGATCGGATTCCGCGAAGGTGCGCTGGCCGCCGATTTTTCCATGGCGGACGGGGCTGCCATCCAGCGCGCAAGTTCCACGGCCAGTTATCGCGCCGCTGAACTTTGGCGGCGGGCGCGCTCTGCGGTCACACGCGTTGCGGTCCAGAAAGACGATGACCTGCTGCCGTCATTTGACCATTGCATCGCTGCCCTGGCCGGTGGCGCAGCGCTACATCCGCAGGCGTTGAGCGACACCGAGCATGCGCTGCTTGCCGAGTTGCGCGAGGTCAGCCATCGACTCAAGACCGTCCAGGTCGCCTTGCCCGCCCAGAAGGATCAAGCCGCCGACGCGCCGAATGCGCTGCGCGGCGCCTGCCTGCTCGCAGGTCTGGTCGAGTACAACGCGCTGCTGGGCGTCGACGATGCGCACGCGCTGGAGTCAGCAGTCGCCCGGCGAGAGCAGTCCGGGCTGCATGCGCTGGCCAAGTGGGGCCTGTCGTCCTGGCATGAACTGGAGGCATTCGATGATGTGGTGTCGACGTTTCGGCAGGAGGTCACCACGCCCGGCAACGCCCGCCAGCTGCAGCTGCTCAAGAGTCTTGGCTTGCCGCCGGGGAGCGCCCCGGATGAAATGGCCTCGCGCATGATCGATGTGCTGCAAGACCTGTTCAATCGCAGCACCTTCTTCTCGAGTCGGGTGCGCTCGGCCGAACTGCGCGGCTCGCTGGGTTCGGCGCAATGGATGCATGTCAATCCGATCAATGTCGGTATGGGCGGTGAGGCCATCCACGCGCTGGGCGTCGAGCGCATCGGCGATTCGAAGGACGGCGACGCGGGCCTGGTTGCCTTCTTCGTGCGTCACGCAAAGGCGACCGCGTCCGGAACCGCAGGCCTGCGCATCGATCTTCGTCCCGGGCCGGGAACCGGCGGGCATGTGTACCACGACGACTCAGCAAACACGGTGTCTGCAACCTGGGGCGGGGCGGCCAATCTCGGGATGGGCGGGACCTATCAACATGGTGTGGGCGCCGCGGTCATCCTGTCGCCGGACACCATTCCCGAATTCGCCAGGCTGTTGTTCGACCGGCACGCCAGCGAGACCACCGACCTGTTACGCGCAGGCGTGGAGGAAGGGGCGATCGGCTTGGATCTGTTCGAAACCAATGTCAACGCGTCGCTCAACGCCAACCTGACCGTGCAGCCGCTGGCAGTGCGGCATCCCTACGGTGCGAAACAACCCGTCGCACCGGGCGCAGCCACCGCTACCCCGCGCAGCGCGGTTTCGGCGTCTTTGCCGTTCGGCGTGACGGCGCAGATGGGGGTGCAATGGAGCCAGATGGAATTGCATTTGGACCACGCGTGGCGAGACATCATCGGGCTGGAATTCCAGGGGCGTGTCGGCATCAATGCCGAGGTGAATAGCGGCATCAATCTGGGCGGCGCATTGACATCGGTGCTGGGACGCAATTTCAAGCGGCTGGTCAATGCCGCCACCGGTGCCGGCACGCTGCAGCTGGCAGGCGTGCGGGTGGCATCCAGCGACGTGCAGTTGCCAACCGACGCGGTACTGGACGATACGCGCACAGGCCCGTTATTGGGCACCGCCAGCTACAAGCGCACCCTGGATACGCACGCAGCGCAGCCAGTGACGCGGCAGGGATGGGACATGCTGCGTGCGCGGCTCAAGGCCATCTTTCCGGAAGGCAGCGCCGAACTGGGCGCGATGGAGTATCCGGCCACGCCGCAAGAGCGCAGCGTCGTGCTGCGCAACGTGCTCGAACGTATCCAGGGACCTGAGGCACTGGCCATCGAAGCTGGCGCGGCGCTTGCTGGGGCAGCTCTGGCACAACAACGGGCGCGGGCCGCGCACGCGACCGATGCTGCGTCGGCATCGTTATGGACAGGCGGCACGCCGTCCGAGCGCGCGTCGGTCGTCGACATGCTGCATCAGCTGCGGCAGCAGGATGCCGCAGCCATCCAGCAGCGCGCGCGCGTCATTCCCGGCGCCCGCGTGGAGATCAACATGTTCGGACGCGAATCGCTGGATGCGGTAGTCAGTCATGCCATCGGCCACTACGCCCTGGGCGAGAAGCTGCGCGACGTTGCCGAGATGCGCCGCAAGATTCCCGGGCTGGACGAGGTGTTGCGCAGGTTCAAGGACATCCCGCATGTCAATCAGGTCCGCTTCGTGTTTGAGATGCGGCCGCAGGCCATGGTGGCGATCAACGACGCACTGGTCGCCAGGCAGCATGCACAGGCGGCAGCGGCACTGGGGGTGCACACGTCCAACGACGGAATGTCCTGGCAGGACGTTCTCATCAATGCTCAGCAATCGCCGGATCTGTACCGGCTTGCGGCCATCGCCGTGCACAACACCGACGAAAATCCGGTCACCAGCCGTGTCGGCCTGCCACTGTTGAATGTGGCGGCGACGTCGGTGGCGTCGCACCAATTGTTCGAGGCGGAGATTCAGTTCCGGTACGGGCTGTACGATCGCATCGAGGGGGCGGAAGTCCTCGAAGCCGGTGCGCGTGCGCTACGCCGCCCACTGGACCGCCTGCAGCAGGCCGGCGTGCAGGCGCTGGGGCAACCTCAGCGGGCGCAGGTGCCGCCACCTGGCCCGGCCTCTCCGCGTGGTGAACGCCCAGGATTACAGGAGGCGCGCGATGATGTGTTCGAACGGTCTGTGCAGGCGGGCACGCTACCGGACGGTCCGCACGTGCGTGCGCTGACACGCGAACTGACCCGCTTGGAAGAACAGACACAGCGCGTGGACGCGCAGCGCGGTCACTGCGCTGCCTTGCTGGAGAAGGTGGGCCTGACACAGGCCAAGGCAAGCGAACGCATCGACCGGCTGCTGGCCGCACTTGCACCGACAGGCGAGGGCATCACCGAGGTGGCGATTGCACCGTGGAGCTTGCGCCAGGCGCTTGCGTCGCTGCAGGCTGATCGCGCCAGGGTGACACAGGCCGATGACGCGCTCGCCCAGGCGCACCAGCTCCTGCGCAGCCACATGGCCAGCCCCAGCGGGGTGGATGACATTGCGGTCGCTCAGCATGCGTTCGAGTTCCTGCAGCGGGTTACACAAAGCGAGTCCTCCCTGGTTGAAGCGGTCCACGAGCTCCTGCGTCGGATCGAAGAGGCGTATGACGCGCAGGAGGCGCAACTGCAGGATGTGGACGACAGGTTGAACGACCTGATGTCTCGTTTGAAGGATCTGCAGCGCGTGTCTGATCTGGAGCGCCGGTCGGTCGAAGACGCCGAGCGCGATGCCGACAACCGACGCCAGGCGCTGCAGGCACTGCAAATGCAGCCGTCGGGCGCCGATGCTTCAGCCAACGACACCGCCAGAAAGGTTGCGGCGGTCAGGGCCGTTGACGATGCGCAAACGACGCTGGGCAGGGTCCGGCAGCAATGGACCGAGACGCGCGATCGCATCGGTGTGCTGGTCTCGTTGGCGCAGGGCCTGCACGCCAGGCTGGTTGAAGAAGCCGATGCGGTGCGCGAGATCGGTGCACAGACACGTGCCGCGCAGCAGACCATGATGCGTGCGCGCGACCTGGGTGAGGAGGCGCGGGTTGCCGTGATGGCGACATTGAATGGCCCGTCTGGCGACGATGGCGTGCCCCGGACGGTTGCCGAAGGCGATATCAGCCTGGTCGATACGCAATGAGCATGTCTGCGCTTGGCTCGCTTGAATGCGGTCCTGCCAGCGGACGCGCATTTGCAACAGCCTCACACGACGGCGTGAGGCCAGCAGCGTCAGTGCGCCGATGATGGTGGCGCATCAACGCGGCGCATGCGGCAGGAGGCGATCAGGGGGAGCCGACCCGCCGTGCACACCGTGTCGATGACCCGCGCAGCGACGCGGGTCATCGCAGCATGCATCAGCCCAGCAGTTCAAAACTGGCTGACAGGCCGTCGGCTTCGGCAGATGGCGCAAGCCACACATCGAACAGGCCCGGCTCCACGATCGGGGCCATTGCCTGCCCGACAAACAGCAGATGCGCGCGACGCAGCTCGAACTGCACGGTGACGTTGCCGCCGGCCGGCACCCTGACCTTGCGGAAGTCCTTGAGCTCGCGCACCGGGCGGACAACGCTGGCAGTGCGGTCGCGCAGATAGAGCTGCACCACTTCGTCGGCGTCGCGACTGCCATGGTTGCTGATGCGTGCGCTGATCTGCAGGCTGCCGGTGGCCGTCATCTGCGGCGCGCTCAGCTGCAGATCGGTGTAGGCGATGCGTCCATAGGTCAGGCCATGGCCGAACGGGAACAACGCCGTGTTGGGCACGCCGCGATAGTGCGTGGTGTACGGCTGCAAGCCGTGCGGATCCAGGTTGGGGCGGCCGCTGGGCGGATGCGCGTAGGTGTAGGGCACCTGGCCTGCGGCGTGCGGAAAACTCACCGGCAAGCGGCCAGACGGCGCCTGCACGCCGAACACGATATCGGCAATTGCGTTGCCGGCTTCCGAGCCCAGAAACCAGGTGACCAGGATCGCCGCGCTCTGCAGCGCCGGGCCTTGCAACGCAAGCGCGCGGCCGGTGCTCAGCAGCAACACGACCGGCGTGCCGGTGGCCGCCACTGCCGCCAGCAACTGCTGCTGGACCTGCGGGATGCAGATCTCGGTGCGCGATTGCGCCTCGCCCGAGTAGGTCATGGGTTCACCGATCGCCAGCAGCGCCACGTCGGCACTGCGCGCGGCGGCCACTGCGGCCTGCACGCCGCCGGGGAGCGGGCGGTCGAAGCCGCTGCCGTCCACCACCTGCAGCAACTGCGGGTCCGTCATGGTGCGCGACAGCGCTGCGGCCACGGTGTTGTCGCGATCATCCTGGTCGAACAGGCTCCACGGCCCGGCATGATCGACCCAGTCGCGCGCCATCGGCCCGATCAGCGCGATGTGTTGGCCGCTGCGTCGCAACGGCAACAGCTCGCCGTCGTTCTTCAGCAACACCATCGACTTGTGCGCCGCTTCGCGCGCCAAGGCCATGCTGTCTGCACAGCGCTGACGTGGTTGCGCACGGGCAGGCTGGATGCGCCGGAACGGGTCGTCGAACAATCCCAGTGCCGCCTTGAAGCCCAGCACCCGGCGGACCGAGGCATCCAGCTGTTGCATCGAGATCGCGCCAGCGGCCACCAGCGCCGGCAGGTGTTGCAGATACAAGCCGCTTTCCATGCTGATATCCACCCCGGCCAGAAACGCCAGCCGCGCCGCGTCGCGATCGTCGGCGGCAATGCCATGCGCAACCAGCTCCTTGTCGGCAGTGAAGTCGGACACCACCAGCCCGGTGTAGCGCAGGTCCTGCCGCAGCACGGTGCCGAGCAGCCAGGCATTGGCGGTTGCCGGCACGCCCGACAGCGCATTGAACGCAGCCATGGTGGTGACCGCACCGGCCGCGAAGGCGGCCTGAAACGGTGGCAGATACACCTCGCGCAGGGTGCGCTCGGAGATGTCCACGGTGCTGTAGTCCAGTCCTCCCTCGGCTGCACCATAGGCGGCAAAGTGTTTGGGGCAGGCCGCCAGTGCATCGGCATGCGCCAGGCCGGCATCGCCTTGAAACCCCCGCACCCGCGCCTGCGCGAAACGTTGCGCCAGCAGCACGTCTTCGCCCGCGCCCTCCACGCCGCGCCCCCAGCGCGCATCGCGGGCGATGTCCACCATCGGGGCGAAGGTCCAGTCGATCCCCACCGCGCTGGCTTCCATCGCCGCGGCGCGCGCGGTGCGTTGGGCCAGCGCGGGCTCGAAGCTGGCCGCTTCGGCCAAGGGCACCGGAAACACCGTGGTAAAGCCGTGAATCACATCGGCGGCGAAGAACAGCGGAATCTGCAGCCGGCTTTTCAGCGCAGCCTGCTGCAGTTGCTGATGCCAGCGCACGTTGGAGCCGTTGAATACGCCGGTCAAGCGCCCGGCGCGTGCCGCGGCCAGCTGGTTGCGTCCGGCTGCGTCCTTGCGGACGGGGTTGGCGACGATCGCCTTGTCGACCTGTTCTGCGGAACTGAAAAGACTCAGCTGGCCGGCCTTTTCTTCCACGCTCATGCGCGCGATCAGCGCCTCGATAAAGGCCGGGCCATGCGATGGCCCCGGCGGCAGCGCCCACCCGCTCGGAATGCGCGACAGCACTGCGAGCGTGGCCGCACCACGGAGCAACTGACGACGCGTAGTACGCGGATGCATACGGAGCCTTGCTGGGCGGAAGAGACGCTCACGCTACATCAGCGCGATGCCCCACGCGCGGGTCGGGTTCGCAATCGATGTGGGGGCTTCGGAAGGGCATGGCCCGTGCATTGGGCAGACGTGGCAACGCACGCAGGAGTGCCGACGCGCGTAGCGGCCGCGCCGGCACTGCGCGGATATCGGCTTACAAGGCCGATGCCTGCAGATCGATCACAAACCGGTAATGCACATCGTTGTTGTGGACGCGCTCGAATGCGGCGTTGATGTCCTGCAGCTTGATCAATTCGATATCGGCCACGATGCCGTGCTGCTGGCAGAACGCGAGCATGCTGTGGGTGTCGGCGGTGCCGCCGGTGCCGGAGCTGGTGACCTTGCGGCGGCCCATGGCAAGTAGCACCGGGCGGAAATCCAGCTGGTCGGGCAGGCCCAGCGTGCACAGCGTGCCGTCGAGATTGAGCGCCTTGAGCATGTCGTTCATGGGGTAGCTGCGCGAGACGGTGTCGAGGATGAAATCGAAGCGGTAGGCCTGTGCCTGCATCTGCGCCGCATCGGTGGAGACCACCACCTCGTGCGCACCCAGGCGGTGCGCTTCGGCGGCTTTCTTGGGCGAGGTAGTGAAGGCGACGACATGCGCGCCCATGGCACGGGCGAACTTGATGCCGAGATGGCCAAGCCCGCCGATGCCGACCACGCCCACGGTGTGGCCGGGGCCGATGCCGTAGCGGTGCAGCGGCGCAAAGCAGGTGATGCCGGCGCAGAGCAATGGCGCGGCGCCGGCCGGGTCCAGGCCGTCGGGCAATGGGTAGACGAAGCGGGCGTCGGACACGTAGTACTCCGAATAGCCGCCGCGCGTGCGGCTGCCGTCCACGCGATCCACGCCATCGAAGGTCAGGGTGGGGAAGGCGTGGCAATACACTTCGTCATGCGCCTGACAGGGCGCGCAGTGCCGGCAGGAATCGACGATGGTGCCGATCATCACGCGCTGGCCCAGCGTAAACCCTTCGACCTCCGCGCCCAGCTCGATCACTTCGCCAACGATTTCATGGCCCGGCACCAGCGGGTATTCGCTGGCCCACTTGTTCACCGAGTGCAGGTCCGAATGGCAGACGCCGCAGAACAGCACCTTGATTGCGACATCGGTGGCGCGTACCGCGCGGCGTTCGAACTGCCACGGCACCATGGCGCCTTCTTTCTCGAGCGCCGCATAGGCGCGGGTGGTGCGGCTGGCGCCGCTGGTGTGTGGATTGGCGAAGGTCATGGCGGTCGCTGTGCTTTACAATTGGCGGAACTTGTAAGATTTACGTATTTACAAATAATGTCAAGTGTAAAGTTATCGAAGAAGGCGGCTATCCCCGCCACAGCGCCTGCCGAAAGCAAGGAGGCGCGTGTCATGGAGACCGCGCTGCAGCTGTTTTTGCGGCATGGCTACCGCAAGGTGAGCATGAGCGACATCGCCCAGGCTGCGCAGATGTCGCGGCCATCGCTGTATGCCGCGTTCCCCAACAAGGAGGCGATCTTTGCCGCGCAGGTGATGCGTCAGCGCGACGTTTGCGCGGCCGCAACCGCGCAACGCGTGCGCGACACGCAGGATCTGCAGACCCAGTTACGGCAGTTGTTCGATATCTGGGTGCTGGAGCCGGTGGCTGCGGTGATCGATTCCGAAAACGGGCTGGATCTGGTTGCCAACTGCGGTGTGTATGCGCCCGACGCGCTGGATGCGCTGTACCAGCAGATGGAAGACACCCTGGTGCAACTGCTGCGCCCGCATGTGCGCGACAACAGCGCGATGTCTGCGGCCGATCTTGCCTACATCCTGCGGCTTGCCACCACCAGCCTCAAGGCATCGGCGGACAACGAAGCGGTGTTGCGGCGTTTGATCGCCGGTCTGATCACCATGGCATTGTCGACGGTGCAGGCGGGCAGTGCGCAGACGCCGGGCAAGAAGAAGGCCGTGCGCGGACGGTGATGCCGGTGGCGTGCAGGTGAGCGGGTTGGTGCGGCGTGTTGATCTGGAGTGGTCATCGCGTTTTGACGTCAGTCGTCAAGCGGCACTGTGTCGCGTGCTCAACGGCGACAGAGGCGTGATGGCGCCTGCCGGATGTCGGCGAGCTGTGCGGTCTGTATCTCGTTGAGTGGTTGAGCCGGGTTAGCTTGTGCTTGCACGGCGCGTTCGCAATCACGCAGCGGGCCCGACATCGTGCGATATCGAGCCCGTGGGGAGACGCCATCAGCCCTGACTGCGAGATCCTGAGAGCCCGCAGCAGGTCGCTCAGTCTGCCATCACCTTGTCCGGCGTCATTGGCGTGCTGCGGATGCGTTTGCCGGTGGCGTGGAAGATGGCATTGCAGATGGCTGCCGACACCCCCACCTGGCCGATCTCGCCGACGCCTTTCGCCCCCAGGCTGCTGACCACGCGGTCGTCTTCGTCGGCAAAGATCACCTCGATGTCGTGGATGTCGGCATTGGCGCAGACGTGATACTGCGCCAGATCGTGATTCATGAAGCGGCCGAAGCGGTGATCGGCCTGGGTATGTTCGTGCAAGGCCTGGCCGATGCCCCACACCACACCGCCGATGATCTGGCTGCGCGCGGTGGTCGGGTTGAGAATGCGCCCTGCAGCAATCGCGCTGACCACACGCGTCACCCGCACGCTGCCAAGCTCTTCGTCCACGCGCACTTCCACAAACACCGCAGCGTGCGTGGCACGGGTGTATTTGCGCTGTTTGAGCACGTTGGGCAGCAGCAGGAACTTGTCTTCGATCTGCTCCAGTTCGGCCGCACGCAACAATGCAGGTAACGCCATCGCGCTGCTGGCATCGGCACGCAGTGCAATCGTGCCGTCGGCAAAGACCACATCGTCCAGCGTGACCCGCGCAAAGCGCGAGTTGGGCAAGGCCTGGGCCAGGCGCAGCAGGCGCGTGCGCAACTTGCCGCATACACCGTCCACCGCCGAGCCGATCGTGGCGACATGCGAGGAGCCGCCTTCAATCGGTGCGACAGGCAACGTCGAGTCGCCAAGCTGAAAGGTCACCTGTTCCAGCGGCAGGCCCAGCGCTTCGGCAGCGATCATCGCCATCACCGTGTAGGTGCCGGTGCCGATGTCGCTGGCGGCACTGCTCACCACCAGGCGGCCATCGGCGTGCAGCACGGCGTGGGCGCGCGCAAACATCTGCATCGCATCCCACTGCCCGGTGGCCATGCCCCAGCCGACCCACTCGCGGCCTTCCTTGCGTGCGCGCGGCTGCGGCGGACGCTGTGCCCAGCCAAAGCGCTCGGCACCTTGCTGGTAGCACTCGCGCAAGGCCTTGCTGGAAAACGGCTTGTCATCGGCTGGATTGACCTCGGCGTAATTCTTCAGCCGCAGCGCCAGCGGATCGATGCCGACCGCGTAGGCCAGCTCGTCCATCGCCACTTCCAGCGCATGCATGCCATGGGTGGCACCGGGCGCGCGCATGTCCATCGGGCTGTACTGATCCAGGCTGACCAGGTTGTAGCCAAGATGCACGTTGTCGCAGGCATACAGCTGCCCGCTCCAGTTGACCACCACCTCGACGTAATCTTCGATGCGAGAGGTCTCGGCGATGGCCTCGTGCCAGATGGCGCGCAAGCGGCCATCGCGGTCGGCACCGAGCTTGAGCCGCTGCACGGTTTCCGGGCGATGGCCGAAGGTAAACATCTGTTGCCGCGTCATCACCACACGCACCGAGCGATCCAGCTTGATCGAGGCCATCACCGCCAGCGCCAGCTGATATTGCGGCCGCAGGCCGGAGCCGAACGCGCCGCCCACATACGGGTTGCGCACGGTGACCTTGCGCTTGCTCAGGCCGAATACATGCGACACATACCAGCGGCTGTTCTGCGAGCCCTGAGTCTTGTCGTAAATGGTGAAGTGGCCGTCTTCCTCGCGGATGACGGTAGAGGCGAACAACTCCATCGGGTTGTGGTGCTCTACGCCGCTGTAATACTCGGCCTGCACCTGGCAGGCGGCATTGACGAAGGCGGTGTCCGGCTCGCCCTTGTCCTTGGGCGGTGGCGAAAATCCTGCCTTCAACGCCTTGGGTTTGTGCGCACGGTCCAGGTTGGTCATCAGGTTGGTTGCGTGCGGCTCCTGGGCGTACTCCACCTGCACCAGATGCGCCGCATGGCGCGCAGCCTCGAACGTGTCTGCCACCACCAGTGCCACCGGCTGCCCGCTGTAGCGCACGGTGTTGTCGTACAGGGGGCGAAACGGCGAGCCGGCCGGCGCGGTCATGTCCTTGTAGAACAGATCCATGCCTCGCATGTGCGGGCGATTGTCGTGGGTGACGATCTCCAGCACACCCGGCACCGCGCGTGCGGCAGCCAGGTCGAAGCCGACAATCGTGCCCTTGGCGATGGTGCTGCTGACCACCACGCCATAGGCCAGATCCGGTACCGGCCATTCAGCGGCATAGCGCGCCTGGCCGGTGACTTTTGCACGCCCATCGATGCGCGGTACACCCGTGCCGGTGGGGCGGAAGCCGGTGCCTTGATCGGCGACCGGCGGCGTCAATTCGCTGTTGGATAGATCGGTGTTGCGTGCGTTCATGGCGATTGCTCCAGCGCACTGGTGCGCCCGCGGTTGTCGGTGGTGCCCTCGCGTGTGACCTCGAGTGCGCGCACGATGGCGCGGCGCGCCATTGGCAGCTTGAAGGCGTTTTCGCCCTGCGCTTGTGCACCTTGCAGCAAGACATCGGCCAGAGCTGCGAAGGTATCTGCGGTCGCTGGCAATCCCACCAGCTGCGCTTCTGCATCGGGATTACGCCACGGCTTATGTGCCACCCCGCCCAGTGCGACACGCACCTCGCCAATGCTGCCGTCGTCGTTCAACTCCAGCGCAGCAGCCACCGACACCAGTGCAAACGCATACGACAGGCGCTCGCGGATTTTCAGATAGGCGCTATGGGCGACAAAGCGCTGCGCGTCGGGCAGATCGATATGCACGATCAACTCGTCCGGCGCCAGCGTGCTGTCCAGTTCCGGATGATCGCCAGGCAACCGATGAAAATCGGCAAAGGCAATGTCGCGTTCGCCTTGCGGGCCTTGCACATGCACCACCGCATTCAGCGCGGCCAATGCCACGCACATATCCGACGGATGCGTGGCGATGCAGTGCGCGCTGGTGCCGAGAATGGCGTTGTACTTGGTCAGCCCGCCAATGGCCGAACACCCGCTGCCCGGTGCACGCTTGTTGCAAGGTGTGGCGTGATCGTAGAAATACAGGCAGCGCGTACGTTGCAACAGGTTGCCGCCGTTGCTGGCCATGTTGCGGATCTGCGGCGACGCGCCTGCCAGGATTGCCGCGCTCAGCAACGGGTAACGCGACTCGACGTCCGGGTGATACGCGGTGTCGGCATTGCGTGCGAGTGCGCCCAGACGCAGGCCGCCCTCCGGCAGCGTGGTAATGCTGTCCAGCGGCAGGCGATTGATGTCGACGAGGCTGCTGGGGCGCATCACTTGCAGCTTCATCAAGTCGGTGAGATTGGTGCCGCCGGCGATCAGGCGCACGGATGCGTCGGAGGGCACCGGCTGCGGGTCGTTGCCGCGCGATGCGATGGCAGAGAGAGCGGCACCCACGCTGTCTGGGCGCGCGTAGCTGAGCGGGATCATGCCGGCACCGTCCCGGGCGTCCACGGCGTGGCAGCGCTGTCGCTGCTGTCGCTGGGCTTGCCCATCACCTCCATCACCGCATCGGTGATCTGCGGATACGCACCGCACCGGCACAGATTGCCGCTCATCAATTCGCGTACCTGATCGCGGTCGCGCGCCTTGCCTTCATTGAGCAGGCCAACTGCGGAACACAATTGCCCCGGCGTGCAATACCCGCACTGAAACGCATCGTGCGCGATGAAGGCGCGCTGCAGCGGATGCAGCTGCTCGCCATCGGCCAGGCCTTCAACGGTGGTGATCTCGGCGCCGTCCTGCATCACCGCTAACGTCAGGCAGCTGTTGATGCGGCGACCATCGACCAGCACCGTGCATGCGCCGCATTGGCCGTGATCGCAGCCCTTTTTGGTGCCGGTGAGATCGAGCCGATCGCGCAGCAGATCGAGCAGGCTGATCCAGGCCTCCAGTTGCAATTGATAGGGCTGGCCATTGATGCGCAGGTTGACCGGGTAGGTCGGCGCAGCGGTGGCGATTGCCGGCGCCGTGTGATCGGCAGTGGCGGGCGTGGCATTCATGCGAACCCCGTGGCGATGGCTGGAGGGAGCTCACCTTGACGCGCGTAGGGTCAAGGTGCGGTGTAGGGACGGTGTAGATGTAGCGATGCTCGATCGCGCTTGCGCACGTCAACCGCGTTGCTGTGGCGTTCGCTCAGCTGCATTGCGATGGCGTGCAATTGGGCAATCGGTTGCGCAGCGCAGTGGCCCGCTTTGCAGGTGCGTTGCGCGTTGCGCGTCATCGTGGTGTCACCTGAATTGGCCAGGCTAGCCCACCCAGCGCAAGGGGAGCGCGCACGATGAAAGCCAACGCCAGCCGCGCGTGGACCCAGGTGTTCACGCAGCACGGATCTGTGCTGCGCGGTTTCTTTGTGCGCCGCGGTGCCAAGGAAGACGCCGAGAATCTGGTGCAGGAAACCTATCTACGCCTGTTGCGCGCGCAGCAGGACCAGGGCGAGGGCATCGCCAATCCGGAAGCCTATCTGTACACGGTGGCGCTGAATCTTGCGCGCGAGCAGGCGGTGCGCCGCAAGCAGGCGCCGTTGCAGATTGAAGAAATGGAACAGTTTTCGCAATTGCTGGCCGCAGGCGAGGATGTGGAAGACGCCGCGCACCGTCAGCAGCGCCAGCAACGGTTGCAGGCCTTGCTGGCCACCTTGCCCGAGCGCACCTGCGCGGTACTGGTGATGCAGTACCGCGATGGGCTCAGCTACAAGCAGATCGCCGAGCGCATGGGCGTGTCTGCGCATATGGTCAAGAAACATGTGGTACGTGGGTTGTCGGCATGCAGGCAGGCGGTTGCCGATAGCGGGGAGAGCTGGTGAGTACGCGTCTTTGGGCCACCCGCAGGGCTGCCAGCGAGGCCGCGCACTGGCATGCACTGCAACGCATGCAGGCGCTGGACGCGCAGCAGCAAGCCAGCTTCATGCAATGGCTGACCGCATCGCCGCTGCATGTGCGCCAATACATGGCCGTGCTGCGCGTGGCCGGCGAGCTAGGCGATGCCTTGCGTGGCATGCAGCTGGATGTGGATGCCTTGCTCGATGACGATCGCCGCACGCGTGCGGCTGCAGCGTCGCGCAATGTGATCGTGTTGCCGTTGCCGTCGCGATTACCGCAACCGCAACCGCAACCGCAACCACAACCACAACCACAACAGCCTCGACATGCGCCACCGCCGGACCGCGCCGATGGTCAGCGCAGTGCGCGTGTTCGCGGCTGGATCCTGGGTTTGGCAGCAGCCGTGTGCGGTGTGGCGGTCTTGACCGGCTGGGCGTGGCCGCGCACGCAGACCTATGCCACCGCGCATGGCGAGCAGCGCCGCGTGCAATTGGCCGATCGCAGCGTGGTGCATCTGAACGCGCTGAGCAGCGTGCGCGCGACCATGACACCGTGGAGTCGTCGCCTGCAATTGCTGCAGGGTCAGGCCAGCTTTGAAGTGGCCCAGGACCGCCGTCGGTTACAGGTGTCTGCGGGCCGTTTGCGTGTTGAAGATATCGGCACCACCTTCGATATTGCGTTGTATCGGCAGCAGGCGCGCATCGAAGTCACCGAGGGCCGCGTGCACGTGTGGCGCGATGACCGCAAGCAGCAGCCGATGCTGGCGAACCTGGGCGCCGGGCAGAGCGCACGGATCGACGCTGTGTCCGGCCGGGTCGACGTGTCCAACGAGGATGTCGCCGCGATGCATGCGTGGTGGCAGCGGCGCATCGTGTTCCGCGATGCACCGCTGACCACCGTGGCCGAGGATTTCAATCGGCTCAATCGCACCCGCCTGCTCATCGACGATGCCGCCGCCGGCGCGTTGCGGCTCACCGGTAACCTGCGCGGCGACGATGTCGCATCCCTGCGCGCGTTTCTCGACGACCAACCCAACCTGCGCGTGGTCGCTGCGCCGGGCGTGTTGCGCGTGAGCAGCCGACCAGCGCAGGGCGCTGCTGCGCACTGACGACAGCGACCTGGCGCCGCAGTGGCCGAACGACCCGTCCGACATAGACCTGCACGCCCGGGCGACAGCGTGTGTGTGCCTCGCACTGACATCACCGAGGTAAGCGCACCCGGCTCGGCGGCTTCGTGTGGGTTTCGCACTCCGACATCAGCCATGTCCCTCTTCAAGGCTTGCCCGCGTGCGTACGCGGGCAGAAGCACCCGCACCGTGCACTCAGCGCAGTGCGCCTGCGCGCATCGCGCCATCGCTGTACACGTGTCACAGAAAATTCATCAAAAACCGGTGCCCGATCGTCGCTGTCGTCCCTCGTAGTCCGGGTACAACGCAGCATTCCCGCCTGTGCGTGGCGCTGCGCATTGCTTCCTCCCCTACTGGATTCCACGATGCGTCGTACGTTGGTTCTTTCGATTGCTCTCGCGTTGCATGCCGGGACTGCCGGTGCCCAGACCACGCCGGTGGCCGTATCGGTCGATGCGATTCCCGCCCAGCCATTGGCACGTGCACTCAATGCCTTGTCGCGTCAGACCGGCCTGCAATTCGTGTATGCCGCAGGCGTTGCCGGCAACCCGCAGACCCGTGCCACCACTGCCGGCATCGCGCCGGAGCAGGCCTTGCAGCAATTGCTTGCCGGTACCGGCCTGCGCTATCGCTATCTCAATCCGACCACGGTGACCATCGAAACAGCCCAGGACGCGCCTGGCGCGCAGACGCAGGTGTCCCCGACGTCGGCGGCAGTGGCGAACTTGCCAGTACCACGCGCAGACGCACCGGTGCAGGAGCTGGACAGCATCCAGGTACTCGGCAGTTATGCCGGCAGCCTCAGCGCCGCATTGCGGCAGAAGCGCTACGCCGACAGCGTGGTGGATGTGATTGCGGCAGAGGACATCGGCAAGTTGCCGGCACAGAACGTGGCCGAAGCGTTGCAGCGGGTGCCTGGCGTGTCGATCGTGCGCGACCGCGGCGAAGGCGTGTACGTGCGCGTGCGCGGCCTGGGCCCTAACTTTCAGGTCACCACGCTCAATGGCCAGACCATGGCGGTCAACGAAAACGTGCGCACCTCCGGCCAGACCGGGCGTCAGTTTCGCTACGACACGCTGCCGGCCGAACTGGTATCCGGGTTGGACGTGATCAAGAGCCCCACCGCGGATCTGGATGAAGGCGCCATCGGCGGCATCGTCAATGTGCGCACGTTCCGCCCATTGGAACTGGGCAAGACGCTGGCCAATGTGTCGCTGGAATCGAGCCAGGCGCAACGCACCCATGCCAATGATCCGCGCGTGTCCGGCCTGTTCAATTGGGTCAATGCCGAAGGCACCTTCGGCATGCTGATCTCTGGCGCCTATGCGCAACGCACGCTGCGCCAGGACCGCGTCAACGAGGTGAGCTGGGACTACTACCGCAGCGGTGTGCCGGGGGTGCCTGGTGCCAATTACGTGCCGACCGGTCTGCGCCCGACGCTGGAGCTGGAAGAGCGTGAACGCACCGGCGTTGCGGCGTCGCTGCAATGGAAGCCCAGCGCGCAGTGGGAAACCACGCTGGATCTGCTCTACGCCAAGCAGACCGTGCATTACGACGAATACAGCATGGGTGTCGGCTTCGACAACCTGTCCAGGATGAGCAATCTGCGCGTGGAAAACGGCGGCATCACCGGCTTCGATTACCGCAATGGCCAGGTGCAGATTTCGCGCGAGACCTCCGGCATCACCGACGACAATCGCAGTGCGCGCCTGTCCAGCACCTGGAGCGGCGACCAATGGACGCTGGGCGCGGTGGCCTTCCACTCGCAGGCGCACAGCTACGATTCGGACCCGATCCGACGCACACGCCTGCGCAGCGGCACCAACTTGTCGATGCGCGTGGACATGCCGCAAGCCGACGGCGATAACGTGCCCGATTGGAGCTTCACCAACGGCTTCGATCCCACCAATCCGGCCACCGTGGCAGGACGCCGGCTGGAATGGCGGCAGATCGATGCGCGCGACAAGGAAGACGCACTGCAGTTCGATGCCAAGCGTACGCTCGACGGCAGCGTCTTCCGCGACATCAAGGTAGGCGCCAAATATCGGGAGCGCTCACGCACCTACGACCGTGCCGACCTGCTGCTCAACAGCATCGCCGGGGTGCGCTTCCCGGCCACCAACTTCACCGCATTGCCGGTCAACGACATGCTGGCCGACGCCAACGGCAACCTGCCCCGGCAGTGGCTGGCGCCGATCGAATCCGCGTTCTGGGGCAATTGGCCCACCAGCGCCGATCTGCGCAATACGCCCAACAGCGCGGATCTGCAGAATTCCTATGAGGTGCAGGAAAAGATCGCTTCGGCCTACGCGATGACCGATTTCGGTACCGATCTGGCCGGCCGCGAGCTGCGCGGCAACCTCGGTGCGCGCGTGGTGCGCACCGAGCAGGCCACCGATGGTCATGCCGATGTCAACGGCACGGCCCAGCCAGTGCATTTCGAGCGCAGCTATACCAACGTGCTGCCGTCGTTCAACGCGGCCTGGGATGTGCGCGATGACATGGTGTTGCGCACCTCCGCAGCGAAGGTGATCACACGCCCGGATCTCACCGACCTGTCGTCCAAACTCACTTTCAATTCCAGTGGCGAAATCCTCACCGCCAGTGGCGGCAATCCCGCGCTGCAGCCGTTCGAAGCATGGCAGTACGACCTGACCTTCGAGTGGTATATCGATGGGACGTCGGCGCTGACCGGCGGGCTGTTCTACAAGGATATTTCCAGCTTCATCCAGACCCAGATGTCCAACCTGGTCTACGAAGGCCAGACCTATCTGCTGTCGTCCAAGACCAACGGCAGCAAGGCGATGGTGCAGGGTGCGGAAGTGGCGTATCAGCAGGTGTTTACCGGCTTGCCGTCGCCGCTGGATGGCCTGGGCATGCAGCTCAACTACACCTGGACCGACAGCAAGGCGACCTATCACGACGGTAGCAGCAGCTTTACCGACAGCCTGGAAGGCGTGGCCAAGAATACCTACAACGCCGTGCTGTTCTACGAGAAGGGTCCGTTGATGGCACGTGTCAGTTACAGCTGGAGCGACGAGATTCTCAATGCCGTCGGCACCGCCAATGTGGCCACGCTCAACAGCGACAAGTTCGGCAGCCTGGATGCCAACGTGGCTTACAAGGTCAACGACACGCTGTCGGTGTTCGTCAACGCGATCAACCTTACCGGTGAAGTGCAGCGCCAGTTTGTCGGCGATCACCTGTTCGGTGGCTATACCGACTACGGCCGCACCTGGTCGCTGGGGTTGCGCGCGCGTTTCTGAGTGTGGCCAAGGCAGGCCGATGCGCTGGAATTAATGGGCCGAGGACGCTGCGCTCGATCTGGCACGGGTGCAGCGCGACATGCTGCAGCCGCCGTCTGGTGGCGCAGCCGTTCCGACAGCCGACCCAGCGTTGCCGGCAACCACTGAGGCCACAACCGGGCGCCTTCCAGCAAGGCGTCCCCCTCACCTGCAACGGCGCCTGCTGTGGCGTTGTTGCCACTGCACGCTGCGCCCTATCGCGTCATACGGGCGCGCCACGATCGAGATCGAATGCATGTCATCACTGCCGCGTCTGTGTTTCGGATTTTTTGCTGCTGTCGTTGCTGCGCTGGTTCCACTGGGAACCGTGCACGCCGCCGCAGTGCCGGACACGCTTGAAAAAGTCGTCATCCTCAAACGCCACGGTGTGCGTGCGGCGATGTCCAGCCCGGAAGCATTGGGCCGGTATTCCAAACATCCCTGGCCACGCTTCGGCGTGCCGGCCGGTCACCTGACCGAGAACGGCGCACGTCTGGAAGCATTGTTCGGTAGCTACTATCGCGCGCATTACGCACCGCTCGGCCTGTTCGATGGCGATGGCTGCGACAGCGTGTATTACTGGGCAAATCGCACCCAGCGCACCATCGCCTCGGCACAGGCGCTGGCACGTACGCTCACGCCGGGGTGCACGAACACGGTGCACCACGTTGCCGATGGTGCGTCCGATCCGTTGTTTGATGGCGCGCCGGCGTTGGGCCAACCCGCTGTCGCCGAGTTGATGCGCGCGGCCATCGCCGGCCGCGTCGGTGGCGATGTCGCGGGCTGGAATGCGGCCCAGCACGATGCGATCGACACCTTGCAACAACTGCTATTGCAGTGCGCGCAACGGCCGTGCCCGGCGCAGGCCGGTGCCGGCAAGCGACGCCTGGATGCAGTGCCCGCACGCATGGGCGATGCACATGACGGCATTGCCGGAGTCGAAGGCCCGGCACCGGCCGTATCGGGTATCAGCGAGAGTCTGTTGATGGGCTGGGCCGACGGCCAGGACTTTGCCGCACTGGGTTGGCAAGGCCTGGACGAAGCCAGCCTGCTGCGCGCATTTGCACCGCATCAGGCCGAGTTCGCGTTGCGCCTGCGTGCGCCGACGGTAGCGCGTATGGCCAGTTCGCCATTGGCGGCGCGGCTACTGGCAACCTTGCAGCAAGGCAGCGAAACCAAGCGCAGCGCACACACCAATACCGCGCATGCCACGCCGATTGGTGGGGATGCACGGCTGGTGGTGCTGTCCGGTCACGACGGCACGCTGACCTTGCTGTCCGGCATGTTGGATCTGCATTGGCAGCTGCCGGGGTATCAGCCCGACCAGACCGTGCCCGGTGGTGCGTTGGTGTTTGAGCGTTGGCGGCGTGCCGACGGGCAACGGGTGATCCGCGTGCGCTACACCGCGCAGACCCTGGCACAACTGCGCGAACGCCGCGCGCTCACAGCGCAGGCGCCACCGCCGTCTTCGCCGGTCTTCATTCCCGGCTGTAGCAATGCCACGCCGGAGTACGACTGCCCGCTCCCGACCTTGGCGACATTGATCGACGCGGCGATCGACCCGCAGTACCTGAGCGAATGACGCTGCGTGCGCCGGCCAATAGCCGTCGCACGTGGTCGCATCGGCGTCGTGGACGCCGCTTTTCTGGCCGCCGTGCCAGCGGTTTTTTCCTTTCTGCAAGAGGTGATCCATGCTCCAGCATTTACGCACACTCGTCAGTCTTGGAATCGCTCTAAGCCTTGCCTGCGCCAGCACTGCCCAGGCACAAACAACTGTCGGCGTGCTCGACGTGCTGACCTACAACGTCGCCGGTCTGCCCGAAGGGCTGTCCAGCGGAACGCCGGCCACCAACACCGCACTGCTGGCACCAAAACTGGCGCCTTACGGCCTGGTGCATGTGCAGGAAGACTTCAACTACCATGCCGCGCTGTACGCCGGCGATGCGCATCCGTATCGCACCGCCACCAGTGGTGGCGCCGCGTTGGGCGATGGGCTCAACACGCTCAGCAACTATCCCTTCAGCGATTTCACGCGGGTCAAGTGGAAGCAGTGCAACGGCACCGACTGCCTGACCCCGAAAGGTTTCAGTTACATGCGCGTCCGCCTGGCCGATGGCGTGTTGCTGGACGTCTACAACGCGCACCCCAATGCCGGTGTGGAAGCGGGCGATCTGTCCGCGCGTCGCGCCAACATCGGCCAGCTCTCGCAGTTCATCCAGACCTGGTCGGCCGGTAACGCGGTGTTGCTGATGATGGATTCCAACACGCGCTACACCCGCATCGACGACAACATCCGCGAGCTGATCGCCTCCAATGGGCTCACCGATGCGTGGGTGGAATTGATCAAGGGCAGCGCACCGGCGCCCGGCGCCACGCCGCTGCTCTGCGGCACGCCGCCCACCAATCGCTGCGAGGTGGTCGACAAGATGTTGTACCGCGATGCACCGCAACTGACCCTGGTGGCCAATCGCTATCAGCTCGATGCTGGCGGCTTCTACGACAGCGCCGGCAAGCCCTTGTCCGATCATTACCCGGTGTATACGCAGTTCGGTTGGGCGGTGGGCGATCAACTGCGTACCAGCGATCAGTTCGGTGGCCCGCACGGCATTCCGTTCAACGACCTGGCCGGCAATCCCGGCGCTCGCCGACTCAGTGGCGTGACCTTGCGCGGCGGTGAGCGCCTGGATGGCGTGGGTTTGATCCTGGACAGCGGCAAACTGCTGGCGCATGGCGGCAGTGGCGGGCAGGCAACGACCTTGTCGCTGGGTGCCAACGAAACGCTGTCTTCGGCCACCTTCAGCGTGGGCAAGTACAACGACAGCACCCGCGTGTTTTCGCTGAGCCTGCGCACCAACACCGGCCGCAGCGTACAGGTAGGCACCCCGAGCAACGAGCGCTATACGCTGACTGCTCCCAGCGGCTGGCACATCGCCGGTTTCACCGGCCGTGCCGGCGACGAGATCGATCAGTTGGGTGTGGTGTATGCGAAGGATTGAGTCGCCAACAGAACGACTGTGCTCACCGCCAGGCGGGCGCGGCCGGTGCTTGGTGCGGCATGTGCCACGCGTACACTCCGGTTCCGAGCGCGCTGTCCACGCCCACCTGGCGACTGCTCGCTACGTTTTTTGAGCCACTCTTCGGCGCGTTGTCAGGCAGACATCACGCAGCTGCAACTTAGCGATGCACGGCCATGGATGGCCACGATGCGCAAGCTGCCAAGCGATGCCGCAGGCGATGGGTCGCGGCGTCGCTGTTGTTGTGTAGAGAGATACAGTTGTGCATGCAAAACGTCGCAGCTGCATGGAAGGTCAGTACACCCATCGCATGCGACCCGCATGGCGCCGACAACGCATCAACCGTACTGACCCTGCGGCTCATGCACCTGCGTGTCTGCACGCAAGCGCACACGTGGGCGCAACCAGTGGGCAAATTCGGCTTCGCTCCACGCGCCATCTGCTAATCCCATCATGGCGACATACTTCTCTTCCTGCGACGCCATGAGCTCGGCACCATTGAGCATCAGGAACACGCGATAGCAGACATGGGCAGTGCGCTTGTTGCCATCGACGAAGGGGTGATTGCGCGCCAGCCCATAGGCCAGGCTTGCGGTCAACTCCACCAGGTCCGGTGGCGGATCGCCGTAGGAAAATAGCTGTTGCGGACGTGCCAGTGCCGAATCCAGCAATGCCTCGTCGCGCACGCCAGCAGCGCCGCCGTGTTCGCTCAATTGACGCTCATGGATGGCCGAGGCAAGTCCACGCGTGATCCACACGACCATGCGCGTGTTCATTTGGCCAGCTTGTTGAGCACCTGACGATCCTCGCGCATCACCTGCTCGGCCACTTCCATTTGCGCGGCCAGGGTGGGGTCGAAGGCGGTCAGCTTGATGCCGTCGGGCGTTTCCAGCGCATACAGCTCGTCGCCTTTGCCCAGGCGTAAACGGGCGAGCAGTTCCTTGGGCAGGATGACGCCGGCGGAGTTGCCGATGGCAGTGATCTTGAGTTTCATGGCAGTCCTTTCGCGTTATTACGTAAGTTATAACTTTTTGATCGTACGCTCGCAAGCAGCCGTGCTGAGCGGCTCAGCAACCTGCACCAGCCAATCTCGCCTGCTGCGACCGATAAGTGTACAAATGTACACCTTGTCCCGTGCGGTTCTTGTTCTCCATGACGCCCTTGTCCCCCAAACGTGCTGCGGTGCTGGCCTTCCTGCAGCAGCAGGCCCAGGCCGGCGTGTCGCCCAGCCTGGCCGAGATCGCGCAGGCGTTCGGCTTCGCCTCGCGCAATGCCGCGCAAAAGCACGTGCAGGCACTGGCCGAGGCCGGGTTGATCGAATTGCTGCCCAACCAGAAGCGCGGCATCCGCGTGCCAGGCGGCGCCGGTCGCGATGCCTTGCTGGCCTTGCCGGTGCTGGGTCGGGTGGCGGCCGGTGCGCCGATCGGGGCGGATATCGGGCTGGAGCGGCAGCTGTGGCTGGACCGCACGCTGTTTTCGCTGCGCCCGGATTACCTGCTGAAAGTGCAGGGCGACTCGATGATCGACGACGGCATCCTGGATGGCGACCTGGTCGGCGTGCATCGCAGCAACGACGCGCGCGATGGGCAGATCGTGGTGGCGCGGGTGGATGGCGAAATCACCATCAAACGCCTGGAGCGCGGCGCCCAGCGCATCCGGCTGCTGCCGCGCAACCGCGCGCATGCGCCGATCGTGGTGGCGGCCGACGCCGACTTCGCGATCGAAGGGCTGTACTGCGGCCTGATCCGGCAGGCTTGAGATGAGCGAGCCCGTGCAGCTGCGACATCACGGCAATGCCGCGCTGGCCATGCCGCTGGACGCCTTGCTGGCCGCGCGCACGGTATGGCGTGCAGGCCACGGTACCGCCACGGCCAATGGCGGCGAATCCACCGGGCATGCCGCCCTGGATGCGCTGCTGCCCGATGGCGGCTGGCCGCGGCGGGCGCTCACCGAGTTACTGTTGCCCGCACATGGCATCGGCGAGATCGCCTTGTTGTTGCCCACGCTGGCGCGGATGACCGGCGCCAGCAGCCGGGTGGTGCTGGTGGCGCCGCCCTTCATTCCGTATGCGCCGGCCTGGCAGGCGGGCGGGGTGGTGCTGGAGCATCTGGAAGTGGTGCAGGCCGCGCCGCGCGACGCCTTGTGGGCGTTCGAGCAATGCCTGCGCAGCGGCGCCTGCGCGGCGGTATTGGGCTGGCCGCAGACCGGCGATGCGCGCGCCTTGCGGCGGCTGCAGGTCGCGGCCGACAGCGGCAATTGCTGCGCGTTTGCGTTGCGCGATCGTCGCCACGCGATCAATGCATCGCCGGCGGCCTTGCGGCTGGAATTTCTGCCCGAGCGCGATGCCTGGCAGGTGCGCAAGTGCCGCGGCGGCCAAGTGCCCTCGCAGCCGTTGCGGCTGGCGCATTGAGCCGCGCGCATGTTGTGGGCCTGCATCTTATTGCCGCAGCTGGCACTGGACGCCGTTCTACGGCGGTTTGAAGAGCCGCAGGCGCCGCTGGTGCTGGTGCAGGGGCCGGCGCAGCTGCGCAGCCTGCATTCGGTCAATGCCGCCGCTGCCGCTGCGGGATTGAAACCGGGCATGCGCCTGTCTGCGGCGCATGCCTTGATGGCGCAGGTACGCACCATCGATTACGACGCGCAGAACGAAGCGCGCACGCAACGCTTTCTTGCGGCCTGGGCGTACCGGCACAGTTCGTTGGTGAGCCAGCAATGGTCGCGCGCCATCGTGCTGGAGGCGGGCGCGAGTTTTCGTCTGTTCGGCCCGTGGCCGCGTTTCGAGCGCCGCCTGCGCGATGAGTTGCAGGCATTGGGATTTCAGCACCGGCTTGCACTGGCGCCCACCCCACGCGCGGCGCGTGTGCTGGCCGGGCTGCGCGATGGCATGGTGGTGACCCAGGTGCCGGACTTGCACAGCACCCTCAACAAGGTGCCGGTGCGCCGCGCCGCCTTGCCCGGCGATGCCGGCGAGCGCCTGCAGCATATGGGCGTGCGCACGCTCGCCGCGGTACGTGCCTTGCCGCGCGACGGGCTGCAGCGGCGCTTCGGTGCCGGCCTGCTCGATCATCTGGACCGGCTCTACGGCAACGCCGATGACACGCTGGAGTACTACGCGCCTCCGGACCACTTCGATCAACGCGTGGAGCTGGGCTACGAGGTGGAAACTCATCCGGCCTTGCTGTTTCCGCTGCGCAGGTTGATCGGCGATCTGTGCACCTATCTGTCCATTCGCGATGGCGGCGTGCAACGCTTTTTGCTGCGTCTGGAACACGAACAAGGCGCCACCGATGTCGAGATCGGTCTGCTGACACCGGAGCGTGCGCCCACGTTGTTGTTCGAGCTGGCCCGCAACCGGCTGGAGCGGGTGGAGATTCCACGGCCGGTGGTGGCAATGCGGCTGTTGGCGCGCCAGTTGCCGCCGTTCGTGCCGGCGATGCGCGACTTGTTCGACCAACGTGCGCAGCAGTCGGTGGACTGGCCGCAACTGCGCGAACGTCTGCGTGCGCGCCTGGGCGATGAGGCGGTGTACCGCGTGTTGCCGGCCGACGACCCGCGCCCGGAACGCGCCTGGCGCCGTGCCATCGGCGATGCGGTGCGCGAAGCCGCCGCGCCGCCACGTCCGCCGCGGCCCACCTGGTTGCTGCCGCAGCCGGTGCCCTTGCACGATCCGCACTTGCGCATCGTCTCCGGCCCCGAGCGGCTGGAAAGCGGCTGGTGGGACGACGACGAGGCGCGTCGCGATTACTACGTGGTGGAGACCGCACGCGGCCGCCGCGGCTGGGTCTTTGCCGCGCCTGGCCATGTCCAAGGCTGGATGCTGCATGGGTGGTTCGCGTGATCGGGCGCATGCCACTGCCAGAGCGCAGCGTGGGGTGCCTGGCGAGTCATCGCAGCGCTACCGCAAGCGCCCGAGACAGCATGACGCGAAGGCGCTGCTGCAACCCAACGATCTGCCGCGCATTGCAAAGACGCTGCGCTGGCAGCGCGATGCTTGAAGGGATGCGCGCATGAGCTGGGATGACGCTGTCGATGGCGTGGACCGCGACACGCCGGGCGGGCGCATGCCGCGCGCCTGGAATGTTGCGGCACGGCTGCGTGCGGCCAACGACGACATCACCCACGCCCAGCCCACCGATGGCCTGCCTGCCTATGCCGAGCTGCATTGTCTGTCGGACTTTTCGTTTTTGCGTGGCGCCTCCAGTGCCGAGCAGTTGTTCGTGCGCGCGCAACACTGCGGGTACAGCGCACTGGCCATCACCGACGAATGTTCGCTGGCCGGCATCGTGCGTGGGCTGGAAGCGGCGCGCGCCACCGGCGTGCGGCTGATCGTCGGCAGTGAATTCACCCTCGTCGATGGCACCCGCTTTGTGCTGTTGGTGGAGCATGCGCAGGGCTATCCGCAGTTGTGCAGCTTGATCACCACCGCACGACGCGCGGCGGGCAAGGGCGACTATCGGTTGGGGCGTGCGGAGGTGCAGGCGCAGTTCCGCGATGTTGTGCCCGGTGTCTTCGCGCTGTGGTTGCCTGGCGCGCAGCCGCAGGCAGAGCAGGGCGCCTGGTTGCAACAGGTGTTCGGCGCGCGCGCGTTTCTGGCAGTGGAACTGCATCGCGAGCAGGACGACGCGGCGCGTCTGCACGCCTTGCAACAGTTGGCGCAGCAACTGGGCATGACCGCCTTGGCGAGCGGCGATGTGCACATGGCGCAGCGCCGCGAGCGCATCGTGCAGGACACCTTGACCGCCATCCGCCACACCACCCCGCTGGCCGAGTGCGGCGCGCATCTGTTCCGCAACGGCGAGCGCCACCTGCGCACGCGGCGCGCCTTGGGCAACATCTATCCGGGTGCGTTGTTGCAAGCCGCGGTGGAGTTGGCCGCACGCTGCACCTTCGATATTTCCACCCTCAAATACGCTTATCCACGCGAACTGGTGCCCGAAGGCCATACGCCCGCCAGTTATCTGCGCCAGCTCACCGAAGCCGGCATGCGTGAGCGGTGGCCTGAGGGTACGCCGGAGAAAATTCGCGATGACATCGAGAAAGAATTGGCATTGATCGCCGAACTGAAATACGAGGCTTTCTTTCTCACGGTACAGGATGTGGTGCGCTTTGCGCGTTCCAAAAAAATCCTGTGTCAGGGGCGTGGATCCTCGGCAAATTCGGCAGTCTGCTATGCGCTGGGTATCACCTCGGTCGATCCGATCAAGACGCGATTGTTGATCTCGCGCTTTTTGTCCAAAGCACGTAACGAGCCGCCAGATATCGACGTGGATTTCGAGCACGAACGCCGCGAGGAGGTGTTGCAATACGTCTACACCAAATACGGGCGTGAACGCGCGGCGCTGGCGGCGACGGTGATCTGCTATCGCGGCAAGAGCGCGGTGCGCGATGTTGCCAAGGCGTTCGGCCTGCCACCGGATCAGATCGCGTTGCTGGCCAATTGCTACGGATGGGGCAATGGGGAAACGCCGATGGAGCAGCGTATCGAAGAGGCCGGGTTCGATCTGGCCAACCCGCTGATCAACAAGATTCTGCTTGTGACAGAACATCTGCGCGATCACCCACGGCATCTGTCGCAGCATGTCGGCGGTTTCGTGATCTCCGATGAACCGTTGTCGCTGCTGGTACCGGTGGAAAACGCCGCGATGGCTGACCGCACCATCATCCAGTGGGACAAGGACGATCTGGAAACCATGAAACTGCTCAAGGTCGATTGCTTGGCCCTGGGCATGCTGACCTGTCTTCGCAAGACGCTGGACTTGGTGCGTGGCCATCGTGGTCGCGACTACGCATTGGCGACCTTGCCGGATGAAGATGCCGCTACTTACAAGATGATCCAGCGCGCCGATACGGTCGGCGTGTTCCAGATCGAGTCGCGTGCGCAGATGGCGATGCTGCCAAGGCTCAAGCCCGCAGTGTTCTACGACCTGGTGATCGAAGTGGCGATCGTGCGCCCTGGCCCGATCCAGGGCGACATGGTGCATCCGTACCTGCAACGTCGCAAAGACAAGAGCCTGATCAGCTATCCCTCTGAAGGCGTAGAGAAAATTCTCGGGCCGACATTGGGGATTCCGCTGTTCCAGGAGCAGGTCATGGAGTTGGTGATCCACGCCGGCTACGACCCTGACGAGGCCGACAAGCTACGCCGTTCGATGGCGGCCTGGCGCCGCGGTGGCGATATGGAATCGCATCGCGTGCGTATTCGCGGGTTGATGGAAAAGAAAGGCTACGCCTCCAGCTTCATCGACCAGATCTTCGAGCAGATCAAAGGCTTCGGCTCCTACGGGTTTCCGCAAAGTCATGCCGCCTCGTTCGCCAAACTTGTCTACGCCAGCTGTTGGCTCAAACGCCACGAACCGGCGGCATTTGCCTGCGGGCTGCTCAATGCGCAGCCGATGGGATTTTATTCGGCCAGCCAGATCGTGCAGGACGCACGCCGCGGCAGCCCCGAGCGCGCGCGCGTGGAGGTCTTGCCGGTGGATGTGCTGCACAGCGACTGGGACAACACCTTGGTGGGCGGCCGCGCGTGGTGCAGCGATGCCGACCCTGGCGAACAACCGGCGATCCGGCTGGGCATGCGCCAGGTCGCTGGCTTATCGGAAGTGGTGACCAATCGGATTGTCGCTGCCCGCACGCAACGCGCCTTCACCGACATCGGTGACCTGTGCCTGCGCGCGGCACTCGACGAAAAGGCGCGCCTGGCGTTGGCCGAAGCCGGTGCCTTGCAAGGCCTGGTCGGCAATCGCAATGCCGCGCGCTGGGCGATGGCTGGCGTGGAAGCGCGCCGGCCCTTGCTACCCGGCAGTCCGGAAGAACGCGCTGTGGAGTTCGCAGCGCCCCGGATGGGCGAAGAGATCCTGGCCGACTACCGCTCGGTGGGCTTGAGCCTGCGTCAGCACCCGATGGCGCTGCTACGCCCGCAGATGCAGCAACGGCGCATCCTGGGGCTGCGCGACCTGCAAGGCCGTCGCCATGGCAGCGGCGTGCATGTGGCCGGCCTGGTCACCCAGCGGCAGCGCCCGGCCACCGCCAAGGGCACCATCTTCGTCACCCTGGAAGACGAGCACGGCATGATCAACGTCATCGTCTGGTCGCATCTGGCGCTGCGCCGACGCCGCGCATTGCTCGAATCGCGCCTGCTCGCCGTGCGTGGCCGCTGGGAGCGCGTGGACGACGTGGAGCATCTGATCGCCGGCGATTTGTACGACCTCAGCGAGTTGCTCGGCGAGATGCAACTGCCATCGCGCGATTTTCATTAGCGCTGCCGAAGCAAGCACATACCGGCAACGCAACGATGCGTCATGTCCATGCGCCTGATGCGGCTGCGCGCAGCGCAACCGTGCATCGCTGCGCGCCCGTCACCCCCACTGATCGACAGCCAAACCGCATCACTGCTGGCATCCGCGCAATCGCCTGCGCATCACTGTCGGGTTCGCTGGTGGCCGTGATCGCCGCCCTGGAGCGTGCGGGATGTCGCCTCAAGCGCAAAAACCCATACGCGTGCATGAATAAGCCCGGCCTCGGTCACCGACAGCTAGCCGGTCTGTGCTACACCATGCAGGTCTGCGCAGCCGCGCTGGCTTATCCGTTGACCCACGAGGCGATCATGAAGTTGGAGGCGTTGTTCGACCAGTTGCACACCTTACCCACCGTGCCCAAGGTGGCGCAGGACCTGATCCGTCAATTCGACGATCCGCAAACCGATATCGATGCACTGGCGCACACCATCGAGCGCGATCCGGTGATCGCTGCCAAGGTGTTGCGCCTGGCCAATTCGGCGCGATTCCACGGCTTGCGCGATTCCACCAGCGTGGAAGACGCCGCGATGCGCTTGGGCTTCAACACGCTGCGCACCCTGGTGCTGGCCTCGGCCATGACTGGCGCCTTCCGCGCCGGCCCGGGCTTCGATCTCAAGGCCTTCTGGCGGCACAGTTTCGAGGTGGCCGGCATCTGCCGCCTGCTGGCGCGCCAGCACGGCCTGGACCCGGAAACCGCCTTCACCTGCGGGATGATGCACAACATCGGCGAACTGCTGATCCAGTCCGGCGCACCGGATTACGCCAGCCGCATCAATCACGACACCTCATCGGCGGCTCATGCCGCCGAAGAAACCCTGCAACTGGGCTTCGGCTACCCGGAAGTGGGCGCCGAGCTGGTGCGGCGCTGGCAATTGCCGGCGGTGATCCAGGAAGCCATCGCCTACCAGGTTCGCCCGGCCGCCGCGCCCGACGGTGCCCGCATGCCGTTGCTGGTCGCCCAGGCAGTGCAGGTTTCCGACGCACTGCACGCGCACGGAGGTGCCACCCCGCAGGCATTGGACGCGCTGCGCGCACCACTGATGGATGGTGTGGATCTGGAGGGTTTGTTCGCTACCTTGCCGGACGTCATCGAGGCCGATCGCGCGTTCGCTGAATTGCTGCACTGAGGCCTGCGCCTTGCGGACAAGGCACGCACCGCGTCGCATCGGCCGGTGCTTGCCTTGCCTTAACTTGGCAGTGCTGGTTGCGTCCTACAACATGATTGCGTCGCACCTACCTCCGATCTTCAGGATGCTACCGCTCGCCGCGAACGTAGCGCCTCTTTTGTGCCGGGCGCGATAGCAGCAGGACTTCCTGTGGCTCCAACTTGCTGCTAATTTTGCGATCTGACACATCGTGAATATGGATAACGTAATGCGGACATGGATCGTTTGTGTCGCCCTGGGGTTTGCGCTGTTGACGGGCAACGCTGCTGCGCAGGTGGATGTTGGCCCCTTTATCAAAAAAGACAAATTCACCGATATCAAGCTGTCGCCCGGTGGCGAGTATTTCGCTGCAACCGTGCCGATGGACGACAAGACCGCGCTTGCCATCATGCGTCGCGCGGACAACAGCCTCGGCGCGACCTTCCAGCTCGGCAAGAATACCTATGTAAGCGAATTCGCCTGGGTCAGCGATACCCGTGTGGTGATCGGCATTGCTGAAAAGTTCGGTCTGCTCGACAAACCACAGCCAACCGGTGAGCTCTACGCCATCAATGCCGATGGCTCCGGCGTCGAACTGCTGGTGGGCTATCGCGCCAAAGGGAGCGGTTTGGGGACAAATATCAAGGTCAAGAAGACCGAGGCAGTGGCCGCGTATCTGACCGATACACTGCCCAACGACGACCGCAACGTCGTCGTGAGTATCTGGCCGTTCTCCAGCAACGAGCCGTATACCCGCGCCGAGAAGCTGGATGTCCTCAGCGGCCACCGCCTCCCACTGGCGCGGGCGCCGGTCCAGCGCGCCACCTTCACCACCGATCACAATGGGGAAGTGCGTTTTGCAATGGGAGCCGGTGCCGACAATGTCAACAAGCTATACCACCGCAGCGCCTCGGGTACCGACTGGACCTTGATCAACGATGAGGGCGCCAGCGGACATATCGAAACGCCCATCGGTTTTTCGCAGGACGACCGGATCGCCTATCTGCGCGTGCAAACCCCTGCCGGGCCGGATGCGATCGTGGCCTGGGATATCGCGGCCAATCGGCGCGAGCAGGTGCTCCGCGATGCGGTCGCCGATCCGTTGGAGATCATCTATCGCAACGGCACCTCGGTTCCAGTGGGTGCGATCTTCATGGCGGATCGTCCACGCAGCCGTTTCTTTGACGAGCAAGGCAGCGAAGCGCGCATCTACCACAGTCTGGAAGCGGCGTTCGCAGGCAATGCAGTGCGTGTGAGTTCCGGTACCCGTGATGGCCGCTACATCATGGTGCAAACCTATGCCGGTCATAATCCTGGCGACTTTTACGTGTTCGACACCCAGGAGAAAAAGGCCCAGCACATCATCAGTCGCCGCGAGTGGTTCGACCCTGAGCACATGGCCGATGTGCAGCCGATTGCATTGAAGGCCCGCGACGGCCTGCCGCTGCACGGTTATCTCACCATTCCGCGCGGCAGCGCTGCCAAAAACCTGCCGATGGTCGTCCTGCCGCATGGCGGGCCATTCGGCATCTTCGATGCGTGGCAGTTCGATGATGATGCACAACTGCTGGCCCAGGCCGGGTACGCGGTATTACAGGTCAACTTCCGCGGCTCCGGAAATTATGGGCGCGCCTTTGAGCAAGCGGGCATTCGCCAGTGGGGCGGCACCATGCAGGACGATGTCACCGATGCCACGCGCTGGGCAATCGCGCAGGGCTATGCCGATGCACGCCGCATCTGCATTTTCGGTGCAAGTTACGGTGCCTATGCAGCCCTGATGGGAGCGGCCAAAGAGCCGGATCTGTATGCGTGCGCGGTCGGTTATGTAGGTGTCTACGATCTGCCGATGATGTACAACCGCGGGGACATTCAGCAGGCCCGCTCCGGTGAGCATTTTCTCAAGGAGTGGCTGGGTGATCCGGCGTCGCTGGCGGCACGCTCACCGGTCAACCTGGCCGGGCAGATCAAGGTGCCGGTGTTTTTGGCAGCCGGCGGAGAGGACCAGCGGGCGCCCATCCAGCACAGCAAGCGGATGCAGGCCGCCCTTGCAGCGGCTGGCGTACCAGTGCAGACGCTCTACTACGACACGGAGGGCCACGGTTTCTATACCGAGCCGCATCGGCGTGCCTTCTACACCCAATTGCTGGATTTCCTGTCCACCACGCTGGGTGGCGCCAGAGCCAGGTAGCCCTTGCAGCGCCGCGATCACCGCGTCAGTGTGCTTGGCGGCAGCCCACCCGCCACAAGCAGGCACACTGTCACGCCGCGTCGCAGCTGGACTCGCATCGGCGCAGGCGCTAGCGTGGTGCGGATTTTTTGCCCACAGGGGAATGCCCAATGCGCCATGACGCGCAACCGCGCCAGCTCACCTTCCGCGCCGTCGTGCTGGCCATCGTGCTGGCGGTGGTGCTGTCGGCCGCCAACGCCTACCTCGGCCTGTTTGCCGGTTTGACCATCGCCACGGCCATCCCGGCAGCGGTGGTGTCGATGGGCGTGCTGCGCCTGCTTGGCGGCGGCACCATTCTGGAGAACAACATCGTCCAGACCGGTGCTTCGGCCGGTTCGTCGATCGCCGCCGGGGTGATCTTCACCATCCCCGCGCTGGTGATCATGGGCTACTGGCCGGACTTCAAGTACTGGTGGGTGCTGGGCATCGCCGGCATGGGCGGCTTGCTGGGCGTGCTGTTCTCGGTGCCGCTGCGGCGCTCGATGATCGTCGAAGACCCGCTACCGTTCCCCGAAGGCAAAGCCGCGGCCGAAGTGCTCAAGGCCGGCGAAAACCCCGGCCCGGGCCTGAAGATCCTGGCCGCCTCCGGTGCCATCGGCGCGCTGGTCAAACTCGCTGCCGCCAGCGGCTTGCGGGTGATCCCGGACACCTGGGCGCAGGCCACCTACCTGGGCAGCAGCCGCCTGGTGGGGTATCTGGGCACCAACCTGTCGCCGGCATTGCTGGGCGTGGGCTACATCGTCGGCTTGAACGTCGGCATCGTGGTGTTGTCCGGTTCCATCCTGTCCTGGCACATCGCCATCCCGCTGTATCAGCAGTTCTTCATGGGCGCGGACCCGGCGCTGGCGCAGAGCCTGGTCGGTGCGCCGGCGGCCGATGCGGCCTTCGGCATCTGGGGCGCGAAGATCCGCTACCTGGGCGTCGGTGCGATGCTGATCGGCGGCGTGTGGACCTTGTTCTCGCTGCGTAAATCGCTGTTTTCCGGCGTCAAGAGCGGCTTTGCCGCCGCGCGCAAGAGCGGGGGCGGCGTAGTCGCCGAGACCGAGCGCGATCTGCCGATGAAGTGGATGCTGGTGGCGCTGGTGCTGTGCACCTTGCCGCTGCTTGGCCTGTATCAGGCCATCGTGCAGCAGTGGCATGTGTCGATCCCGATGACCATCATCATGATCGTGGCCGGCTTTTTGTTCGTCTCGGTGTCCGGATATCTGGCCGGTTTGATCGGCTCGTCCAACAACCCGGTGTCGGGCATCACCATCTCCACCATCCTGTTCGCCTCGGCGGTGCTGGTGCTGCTGCTGGGTAAGGACGGGCTGGTGCCGGTGGGCATCGGCGCCGCACCGCTGGGCGCGGTGGCGGCGATCATGATCGGTGCGGTGGTGTGCTGCGCGGCGGCGGTGGGCGGCGACAACCTGCAGGATCTCAAGGCCGGTTATCTGGTCGGCGCCACGCCGTGGAAGCAGCAGCTGATGCTCGGCATCGGTGCGTTTTCGTGTGCGTTGATCATGGCGCCGGTGTTGAACCTGCTGGCGCAGGCCTACGGCATCGGCCCGGCCACCCCACAGCATCCCAACGCGTTGGGCGCGCCGCAGGCCACCTTGATGGCCTCGGTGGCCAAGGGCCTGTTCGGCGGCCAGTTGCCGTGGACCATGATCGCCATTGGAGCGGTGGTGGGCGCGGCGATCATCGCATTGGACGAATGGTTGAAGGCGACCGGCAAGCGCTTCCGCGTGCCGGTGCTGGCCGCGGCAATCGGTATCTACCTGCCGCTGGAGCTGATGGTGCCGATCTTCATCGGTGGGCTGATCGCGCATCTGGTCGAGCGCTTCCACAACATCCGCGCCGACGACGAAGACGGCCGCGACCGGGTGCATCGTCCGGGCGTGCTGTTTGCCGCCGGGCTGATCACCGGCGAGGCGCTGATGGGTATCGCCATCGCGGTGCCGATCGTGCTGTCCAGCCGCGCCGATGTGCTGGCACTGCCGGCTGCCTTGCAGCTCAATCAGTGGGTTGGTCTGGCCATCCTCGCCGTGGTCGGCTGGCTGCTGTATCGCGTCGGCAAGCGCGGCGAACAGGCGGCCTGAGCCTGCGACAGACACGGCGCATGCGATGCATGCGCCGTTCTGGCAGGCGCGCAAGGCGACCTGCCTGCAGCGCACGCCGCTGCCATCTGCACCATTCCCACGCATCGCCGCTGCAGACCTCGTCGATCGTCCGTGACGGCGCTTCTTCGTCTGCAGCCGTCTTTGCGCCGGCTTTATGCCAGGTCCGGCGCTCATGCATAGCGCCTTTATGCCGCCGCTGCGTATCGTGCCGTCTCCCGCACGGATGATGCGTTACGGCTGCCGCATGCCTCGATCGACCCCGCTGATCTCCGCGCCGTAGGCCATCGGGCCACCGCTGCTGCCACCAAAAACGTTAGCCCAATCACATTGCGCCGCTTCCAAGGTGCGGTTGCGGTCGCTTTTTGTCTGGCGAGCTCGACAGTTCGATAGGATCGACCAGACGCCGGTATTCCAGCGTCATGCAGTCGATCCACCTCTCCACGCGCACTCCCACCCACTCACTGCTGGTTTGTCGTGTCATCGATCCAGCGCTCTGCCATGGAGTTACTTCAATGCTGACTGTTAGTCCCCGTTCCTCGTCCCGCGCACTGCGCACCCCTCTGCTGGCCATCGCCATGGCCGGCGCGCTATGCGGCCTGGCCACGCAAGCGCAGGCGCAAGACGCCACCGAAGCGGCGCTGTGCACCGATCGGCCGACCAAGGCCAATTCCACCTGTACCGTGCCAACCGGCGCCTGGCAGCTGGAAACCGACATCGGCAGCTACACCCGCGACAGCCAGCCCGGCACACGCATCGAAACCTCGGTGTTCACCAATCCCACGCTCAAATACGGCGTCAGCGACCGCATCGATCTGCAGCTCAACTGGGCGCCGCAGCTGCAGGTCAAGACCACCGATCGCGCCACCGGCGCACGCAGTAGCTTGAGCGGCGGTGGCGACATCTATCTGCGCATGAAGGCGCGGTTCTACGAAAGCGAGACCGCAACCGTCGCGGTGTTGCCGTTCGTCAAGGCGCCGACTGCCCGCACCGGTCTGGGCAACGACGAGTGGGAAGGCGGTGTCGCGTTGCCGATCAACTTCGCCTTGCCCAACAGCTTCTCGTTGACCTTCGGCCCGGAAGTCGACTGGCTGGCCGACAGCGATGGCAGCGGCAAGCATGTCGCCATCGTCAATGCGATCAACCTGGCACGCCCGCTGACGCCGAAGTTGTCGATGGCAGTGGAAGTGTGGTCTTCGATCAATCGCGACCCGGCCGAAACCATCGAGCAGTATTCGGCCGATATCGCGGCTGCGTATCTGATCAATCCGCTATTGCAACTGGACGTGGGCGCCAACTTCGGGCTCAACGACCGTACCCCGGATGCGCAGGTGTATGTGGGCATGGCGCACCGCTTCTGAGTCGTGTGGTGAGCCAGGGCAGGGTGTGCTGTCGTACATGCACACCCCGCTTTGTAGACAATGGTCAAGGTTGCCAGGCGCCAGGTCGACTGGCGCCTGGCAACGTCAGTCCGCATCAAACCAGGCGCTGCTGATGCTTGAGCAACGCTGAGCTGCAGTTGCCGCATGGAGGCCTTGCTCGGCGTAGCCGCGGCCCGTGCGCAGACTGCTGCAATCAGCTGTCCAACGCAGCGCGCACGTGTCAAGCGGGCTTGGGCGGCTTGATCGGGCTTCCTGCCCGCGTCACCCATGCCGCCGAGCGCGCCGGCTATCCGCGTTCGACAGCACGCGCCTTAGGTCCTTCTGATCGCCGCGCTGATGCGCGCCATTCCATCCACGAGGCGACGCCCGCGCGGTTGCGCAGGCAGGCGCAAGCGCAAGCCTTTGCGCGTGCGCCGCAGCAACGCCTACCATCGACGTTTTGCCGTTGCGGGAATTCTCGATGAAGCTGTGTCACGCCGTGCTGCCCCTGTGTCTGTTGGCCGCCTTGCCAACCCTTGCCGCCGCGCGCGGTTTCGATGTGCGCGACATGGTCGCGCTGGATCGGGTGTCCTCGCCCACGCTCAGCCCCGATGGCGGCGTGGTGGTGTTCGCCAAGCGCCAGGCCAAGACCGCCAATGGCAAGCCGGCCACCGGCCTGTGGATGCGCAACCTGCGTACCCGCGATTTGTCGCCGCCCAAGCGGCTCACCCCGGAAGGCTGGAACGTCAACAGCCCGGCGCTGTCGCCCGATGGCAAGACGGTGTACTTCCTCAGCAGCAAATCCGGCAGCCAGCAGCTGTACGCACAGCCGCTGGCTGGCGGCACCCCGCAGCAACTCACCGCGTTTGCGGTGGACGTGGACAGCTACAAGCTTTCCCCAGACGGCAAGCGCATCGCCTTCAGTGCGGGCGTGTTTCAGGACTGCGGGTCGGACCTGGACTGCACCAAGAAAAAGCTCGCCAGCGTGAAGAATGCCAAGGCCAGCGGCGTGGTGTACGACCAGCTGTTCGTGCGCCATTGGGACACCTGGAACGATGGCCGTCGCAACACCTTGTTCGTCTCCGAGCTGCCCGCAACCGGCGCCAAACCGGTGGTCGGCGCCTCGGCGATCAGTGCCACGCTGGCCGGCGATGCGCCATCCAAGCCGTTCGGCGGCAACGACGATTACACCTGGTCGCCAGACGGTGCCAGCGTGGTCGCCAGCGTGCGCATCCCGCAACCGCATGGCCCAGAGGCCGGTAAGAACGCCAAGGCCGCCACCAAGCCGACCGGCAACGACGAGCCGTGGCAGACCAACTTCGACCTGTATCGCCTGGATGCGGCCGGCAAATCCGCGCCGGTCAATCTGACCGCCGCCAACCCGGCCTGGGATGCCGGCCCGGTATTCAGTGCCGATGGCAAGACGCTGTACTACCGCGCGATGAAACGCCCCGGCTTCGAGGCCGACCGCTTCGGCCTGATGGCGATGGACGTGGCCAGCGGCAAGACGCGCGAGATCGCGCCGAAGTGGGATCGCTCGGCCGGCGAAATCGTGCTGGGCGATAACGGCAGCAGCATCTATACCAGTGCCGACGACCTGGGCGAACACCCGCTGTTCAAGATCGACATCGCCAGCGGCGACGCGACCAAGCTGGTGGGCGAGGGCAGCGTGCATGCACCGACGCTGGCTGGCAACACGCTGGCGTTTACCCGCAACTCGCTCAAGAGCGGCGACCAGATCTTCGTCAGCGATGTGCAGGGCCAGAACCTGCGTGCCATCACCCAGACCGCTGGCGAGCAACTGCCCGACGTGCAGTTCGGCGACTACGAGCAGTTCCAGTTCAAGGGCTGGAACAACGACACCGTGTACGGCTATGTGGTCAAGCCGTACAACTACCAGGAGGGCAAGACCTACCCGGTGGCGTTCCTGATCCACGGCGGCCCGCAGGGCAGCTTCGGCAATGGCTGGAGCAACCGCTGGAACCCGCAGACCTACGCCGGCCAGGGCTATGCGGTGGTGATGATCGACTTCCACGGCTCCACCGGTTACGGCCAGGACTTTACCGATGCGATCAGCCAGCACTGGGGCGACCGCCCGCTGGAAGACTTGCAAAAAGGCTGGGCTGCCGCGCAGAAGCAGTACGGCTTTCTCAACGGCGACAAGGCCTGTGCGCTAGGTGCCAGCTATGGCGGCTACATGGTCTATTGGATGGCCGGGACGTGGCTCGATAAAGACGGGAACCACCCGTGGAAGTGCCTGGTCGATCACGACGGCGTATTCGACAACCGCACCATGGGCTACGCCACCGAAGAGTTGTGGTTTTCCGAGTGGGAAAACGGCGGCACCCCCTGGCAGAACCCGGCCGGCTACGAGAAGTTCAACCCGGTGCTGCACGTGGACAAGTGGAAGGTGCCGATGCTGGTGATCCATGGCCAGCAGGACTTCCGCATCCCGGTCGAACAAGGCCTGGCTGCGTTCACCGCGCTGCAGCGCAAGGGCATCGATTCCAAGTTCCTGTACTTCCCGGACGAGAACCATTGGGTACGCAAGCCGGACAACAGCATCCTGTGGCACGACACGGTCAACGGCTGGTTGAAGCAGCATATCGGCCAGTAATGCTTTAAAAAAACCGGCATGCCGCCTTGCCGCGGCGTGCCGGTTTTTTTGTGTCGCGAGCATCGACCTGCAGTAGGCGGATGCTGCTGGCGATCGACGATTGGGCAACTGCGTATCGTCCGGAAATGCGTCGTGTCGAGTTAGATCAGCCAATAAAGCGACCGTGCTCACCACCAGGCGGACGCGGCCGGTGCTAGGTGCTCGGTGCGGCATGTCCCGCTCGTCCGCTCCGGTTCCTGCGCGCCGTCCACACCTACCTGAAGGCTGCGCGCTCCGTTGTATTAGCCGCTTTTAGACAGCTGGAAATGGCGGTTGCTGCAGCGCTCGCTCAAGCAAACCGGTGTGCGGCCGATAAGCCCTCAGTCCAGCGTGCTTGTGATCTGCCGTTGGATAACCGGCGATGAAATGGCGGCTGATCGGGCGCCGGCACCATCGCCCTGGCGTCCTGTCGGCGTGTCAAAATAGCGCTTCTTTAACTTTTCCAATCCCTGCCAGGATCGCAAGGATCTTTCGCATGCGCACATTCGTCCGCCCTGCCGTCCTGGGGCTTGCCCTGATTTTCAGCCCTGCCTGGAGTGCCGCACCGCGGCCTGCGGCGACTGTGCCTGCACGCGCGCCGGTGGCAGCTGCGCCCGTCGCTGCCAACGCGACAGAGGCCGCCAACAGCGAGCTGCTGGTGCCGTTGCCGGCGAGCCTCAAGCCTGGCATGAGCTACCGTGCGTTTTCGCGGGCGATCGCCGAGCAGGGCTGGCAGCCGGTCGACCCGCTGGCAGCGGACAGCTGCATGGCCGCGGGCGATTGCGAAATCGAATTTGTCGCGTCCACGGCCGGCGCGCGTCTGCGCGTGCAGGTGGGGTCGCAATCGGGTGCGGCAGTGGTGCATACCTGGGCGGCGCGGCGCACGCCGGCCGATCGCATGGGCGCCACCAGCGCGTCCATCGATGCCCCGAAAGACGCCTCGGCTGCTGCAGTCACAGGCACCTTGGCCGAACAGCCGCGCTGAGCGCCTGCAAGCCAAGCGACAGGCGCGGCGTATCATGACGTTGCGCACCGGTGGTGTGTGCAGACGCTGGTGCGTCGCTACACCGCTGCGCCTCTCCTGGCCCCGAGTCCATCGCACTGCATGAATTCTCTCGCATGAAGAGCATCGATCCTGCCGATCTGGAAGCGTTGTTCGATGCCGTGCCGGACGTGCTGTTTTTCGTCAAGGACCGCGAGGGTCGCTACACCCACGTCAACCAGACCATGTTGCGGCGCCTGGGCCTGAAGTCGCGCAAGGAACTGATCGGCAAGCGTGTCGCCGAGGTCTACCCGAGCGGTCTCGGCACCAACTACGCCAATCAGGACGAGCAGGTGCTGGCCGGTGAGGTGATCGACAACCTGCTGGAACTGCACCTGTTCGCCAACCGCGAGCCGGGCTGGTGCCTTACCTGCAAACGTCCGCTGCTGGTCGACGGCAAGGTGCAAGGCATCATCGGCATCTCGCGCGATCTCGGCCCGCAGGACGGGCACGAATCGCAGTACGAAAAACTCCGGCTTGCGCTGGCGTATCTCAACGCCAATTACGCGCAGAACGTGCGCATGCAGGCATTGGTGGAGATCACCGGGTTTTCAATGTCCAAGCTGCAACGCTCGTTCCGCAAGGTGTTCCAGCTCACCCCGCAGCAGGTGCTGGCCAAGTTGCGTTTGCAGATGGCCATGCATTTGCTGCACGGAAAAAAGAGCTTGACCGAAATCGGCCATGCCTGCGGCTTCAGCGATCAGAGCGCGTTTGCGCGACAGTTCAAGCAAGCGGTGGGTATGACGCCGCGCGAGTACCGCGCGCTGGCGAGCACGACGCCGTTTCCTGCCGAACCGTCTTAGCGCATCTGACAAAACGACTGCTCAACAGCGGAGTTGGTCGAGCACGCGCTTGTCTTGCCGCTTGCGGGGTACTGCGTGAGTCCATCGAGCTCGAATTCCGGCGTCGTTGAGTGGAGACGGGTAACAGCCCTGTAAGTCGAGCGCGCGGTGCCCTTACCGCTTGCGGGACACGCCGTGAATCCGTCCGTGGAGGCTCCTTGGCGGCATCCATGCCGCCAAGGGTCCCGCAAGCGGCGAGGGCACCGCACCAGGAAGTTTGCAGGTGGCTTTGTTGAAAGCCCGCCTGTTGGTCGGCTTGCGAGGGGAGACGTTTATCGGCGGTTCCATTATCCGAACAGCGCGCGTCATGATCTTCTCCTGACCATGCACACCGACCATCTCGACGGGTCCTTGCCCGCTCACCGTTGCGGGACTATGCGGCATGGATGCCGCATAAGAGCCTCCAGGGATGGATTCACGGCGTGTCCCGCGGTGGTGGGCGGGCAAGGACCTTGCAGCCGAGCCGCAGATCGGCCGCGTTGTGCCTGATCTATCCGCAGTGTCTAGGACCCAGGGCAACACGCCCGACGCAATCGAGACTTCAAACCATGCAGCGCTTGGGCGCGATCAGAGACCTAAGCCAACGCTCTCAGTGAGTCGAGCGCACGGTGCTCTCATCGCTTGCGGGACATGCCATGCATCCGTTCCTGCAGGCTCCCTGGCGGCAAGACCTGCAAGCGATGAGGGCACTGCGCCAGCACGTTGGTGGGTGGCTGAATGAAAAGCTGGCTGTCCTGTCGGAGACGTTAGTTTACTGCTGGGGAAGAATTGCTGCGTGCAGAAGCGACGTGGGCGCGAAACGACGTAAACGTCGCTCGCGCCCAAGCCTGCGCAGGCTGTGCGGATGCGCTTACGCCAACAGGCGCACCTTCGGCTCGCGTGCCCACTGGCGGGTTTTTGCTGCTGCGATGAAGGCCTTGGTGTCGGCCGCGGGGACAATGCCTGGATCCTTGCCGACATTGCCGGCCTTGAGAAGCAGTTGCGCGCCGTCGTCGAAGGCAATCGCCTTCAGATGCGCCCAGGCATTGCTGACGAAGTCCAATGCCGCCGATTCGTTGGTCAGCAACTTCGCCGCTTCCGACGACAGCAGCACGGCCACGGCATCGAACACGATCGACGGCGTGCCCGCCAACTGGCCGTCGGCGGCCAACTGCTTGCCATCGCTGAGCTTGGCGCCGCCGCGTTTGGGCGCGACGATTTTTACTGTGGCGCCGGCTGCTTCGGCGGCCTTGCGCACGGCCTTGATCGCTGCGGCATCCGAACCGTCATGGATCAGAATGCCCACCGTGCGGCCCTGCAAGGTGTCCTTCATCTTGCCGATCAATTGCAGCGCGGGCGACAACGGCATGTCGGTTGGCGCAACCGCTGCCGGAGGTGCAGGCGGCAGCTTGGTCATGCCCATGCCGTCGGCCACGCGCTGCGCCAGTGCCGGGTCGACATGACGCAGATGACCCACGATGGCCTCGCGCACGTGCGCGGTGTCGACCTTGGACAGTTCAAACACCAGCGCCGAGGCCAGATGCGCCTGTTCCGGTGCGCTCTGGCTGCGGTAGAACAAGCGTGCCTGGCTGTAATGATCGGCAAAACTCTCTGCGCGCACGCGGCTCTTTGCGCCATCTTCGGCAGGCGTTGCATGGCTGGGGAATCCACGCGGCGCTTCGCGCGGCGCGTCGGCCTGCAGCGAGCTGGGTTCGTAGGCGACGCGGCCCTTCGGCACACCCATCTGCATATGCCCGTCGCGCTGATTGTTGGCGAACGGGCATTTGGGTGCGTTGATCGGAATCTGATGGAAATTCGGCCCGCCCAGACGGCTCAGCTGCGTATCCAGATACGAGAACAGCCGGCCCTGCAGCAACGGGTCGTTGCTGAAATCGATGCCCGGAACGATGTTGGCCGGGCAGTACGCCACCTGTTCGGTTTCGGCAAAGAAGTTGTCCGGCCAGCGGTCCAGCACCATGCGGCCGACGATCTGCAGCGGCACCAGCTCTTCCGGAATGACCTTTGTCGAATCCAGATGGTCGAACGGAAACGCCTCGGCCTCCGCTTCGGTAAACAGCTGCACGCCAAGCTCCCACTCGGGGAAGTCGCCGTTTTGAATCGACTCGAACAGATCGCGGCGCTGGAAATCCGGGTCTGCACCTGCCAGCTTCACTGCCTCGTCCCAGATGGTCGATTGCAGGCCCAGCTTCGGGCGCCAATGAAATTTGACGAAGGTGCTGTCGCCGGCCGCGTTGAGGAAGCGGAAGCTGTGAATGCCGAAGCCTTCGATCATGCGCAGCGAGCGTGGGATGGTGCGGTCGCTCATCGCCCACATGATCATGTGCATCGATTCGGGGGTGAGCGAGATGAAATCCCAGAACGTGTCATGCGCACTGGCAGCCTGCGGAAAGCCGCGGTCCGGCTCCATCTTCACCGCATGGATCAGGTCCGGGAACTTCATCGCGTCCTGGATGAAGAACACCGGGATGTTGTTGCCCACCAGATCCCAGTTGCCTTCCTTGGTGTAGAACTTGACCGCAAACCCACGCACATCGCGCGGCGTGTCCACCGAGCCGGCGCCACCTGCAACGGTCGAAAAACGCGTAAACAATGGCGTCTTTTCGCCCACTTCGGTGAAGAGCTTGGCGGTGGTGTACCGACTCAGGGATTTGGTCAACTCGAAGTAGCCATGCGCGGCGCTGCCGCGTGCATGCACGATGCGCTCGGGGATGCGCTCGTGATCGAAGTGGGTGATCTTCTCGCGCAGGATGAAGTCTTCCAGCAACGTCGGCCCGCGCGGCGTGGCGCGTAGCGAGTTCTGGTTATCGCCAACCGGGATGCCCTGGTTGGTGGTCAGTTGCGGATGCGAGCCGCCGGCTTTCTGATGCAGTTCGTCACCAGTGCCGCGCAGTTCCTGCGCGCTGGCGGAACTGCCGACAGAAGGAACCTGTGCGGCTTTACTTGGGGACTTGTCCATGGGGGACTCCACGTTGGCGGGCTGGGGTGCTAGCGATCCAACCGAGCCTGGGAGTGGCGCCGTTAAATGGGTGTGTCTACATGCGAACGAACACTCACACGCTTGGGTCGCGCAACGCAAAGCGTGCGCTACCGCGCGCTGTGCAATGCCAACTCAACCACACGCATGATGCGAACACCGCCGCATACGCAATATGCATGTGCTTGCGTGTGGTGTCGGAACTACAGCAGATCCAGCGGCTGTCTGCGCGTTGGCGGCGGGAACGCGCGATCCAGTGCGGCAAGGTCCTGCGCATCCAGCTGCAACGTGCACGCCGCAGCGTTTTCACGCACGTGTGCGGGCGTACCCGATTCGGGGATGGCGATCACCCGGCCGCTGCGGATCGCCCAAGCCAATGCGACTGCCGTGGCTGCCACGCCATGCCGTGCACCGATGGCATGCAATACCGGGTGATCGAGCAATGCGCGGCTGCCCAGTGGCGAGTACGCCATCACCGTCACTTCATGGGCGGCGCACCACGGCAGCAGATCGAATTCGATACCGCGGCTGCCGGCGTGATACAGCACCTGATTGATCAGGCAGCGCTGCCCGCCATCGATGCGCCACAGGTCCTGCATGTCGTCCACATCGAAATTCGACACGCCCCAGTCGCGGATCTTGCCGGCGTCGCGCAAAGCTTCGAACGCAGCGACCACTTCGGCAAGATCGCTACCGCCGCGCCAATGCAGCAGATACAGATCCAGGGTGCGCACGCCAAGCCGCTGCAGGCTGGCTTCGCAGGCACGCGCAATGCCGCGCGCGCTCGCATTGCTCGGCAACACCTTGGACACCAGGTACGGTGGCTGTGCGCTGTCGATGGCCTGGCCAATCAACTGTTCGGAACGGCCGTTGCCGTACATCTCGGCGGTGTCGATCAGCCGCATGCCCAGCTGCTGACCGGTCTGCAACGCCTCGATCTCCTGCGGCGATGGATGCCGGCCCTGGCCCAGGTTCCAGGAGCCCAGGCCAAGCGCTGCGACGCGACGCCCGGTGCGCAGCAGCACCTCGGGGCAGGGGGATGACGTGGATGTGGACATGGAGCACTCCCGTAACGTTGATTGCGTGTCACTGAGCGAAGCCGGTACGTGTGGCACGTCGCCTCTGCGTCATCGGCTCGCTTCGCTGCATCTAGGACACGCTCATCGTTGACCATCGCGTGTGAGGCCCGGCTGATGCTGTTGCGAACGCGCAGGCAGCGGAGCTGCAGCGGCCTGCGCATGCGCATGTGCATCCCAGAACGCGCAGCGGTGCCGCTGTACGAAGTCGGGTGTGGCACCGATCCTGTGTGGCGACACCGTCAATGGTGTGTCGCCATCGAAGCGCGGCCACGGTGGTCGCCCACCGCCATTGGGATCGCCAGTGCGGGCGAACGCGCCCCAATAGTCCTGCAAGGTGTTGGAAAACGCCTGTTGCGCGGCACTGAACTGCGGGTCGCCACTGAGCACCCAGGGGCGCTGAAACAGATATACCAATTCTGAGGCGTGATATGCGCCCAAGGGGCGCGAGAACGGCAAGCGCCACAGGCCGTACGGCGCCTGCGGGTCGTCGAACTCATAGGCATACACCGCAGCATGCGTGCGCAACGCCTGCCCAAGCCGGCGCGTGGGGCAGGCGAGGCCGCCGTCGGTGACGATGTCGGCAAACGCTTCCCAGCGTGACTGCGCCGCGACATCTGCGTAGTGCGCCATGATCGGTGCCGGTGCCGCATACATGCGCTGGATGCGCGCTTCATAACCGCTGCGCAGCGTGAGCTTGCCGATGTAGGACAGCAGTTGGGCGAACAGGCGTCCTTCATCGCGGTTGCTGCCGATCAGGACCGGGACCTGCGCATGCTGCACGTTGGCAATCGCTTCGGCAGGCATTACCGGCAGCACATCGCCGCCGGCCATCGGCGCCCAGGCATCGTTGCCGGTCAAGCCGCGGCGCTGCGGTGTTGCATCGGCCAACGCCTCTGCAGGCAGTGTGCGCAGGCACGCGGCCACATCGCTTGCCCCCTCGCAGCCAAGCGTCTGTGCCATGCGCGTACCGCCGCGCTCGGCCTCGGCGCGCGTCACGCTCGAATCGGATGCAAGGCAGCTACCGCTCTGCAGAATCGCGCGCTGAAACAGGCCGCGCGCGCCTGGCGATGCGAGCTGGTAACAGATGCTCCACGCGCCGGCGGATTCACCGAACACGGTGACGTTGTGCGCATCGCCCCCGAAGGCGGCGATATTGCGTTGCACCCAGCGCAATGCGGCCTGTTGATCCAGCAGTGCATACGCGCCTTCGCCTTGGCCACGCAGACTCGGATGCGCGAAGAATCCGAAGACGCCCAGCCGATAGTTGGGTGCCACCACGATCACATTCTGCCGCGCCGCCAATGCACTCAGGTCGTAGTCGGCATTGCTGCCCAGCTCCAATGCTCCACCGTAGATCCACACCATGACCGCGCGCGGGTGCGCGGGCGCAGGGCCGGGCGGTGCGTAGATATTCAGCGTGAGGCAGTCTTCGGAGACCTGCTTTTGCCCGAAGCGATAGTGCGGCAGGCAGGCGGGCCCGGCCCGTGTTGCATCGCGAACATCCTTCCAGGCCGCTGCCGGTTGCGGTGCACGGAAGCGCAACGCGCCCACCGGCTGCGCGGCGAACGGCACGCCCAAAAACGCCTTGCCGTGTGCGCTGGCCACACCGCGCACCGCACCGGTATCGGTGCGTACCACCTCACCGCGCGCATCGGGCGCATGCACCAGGGCTGGAACCTCACCGGGACGACGTGGCGCGCAGCCGAGTAGCAGGGTGGCTGCCAACAGCAAGGTGCCAAGATGTTTCAGTTCAAGCATGCGCAAGGGGCTGCCATGTTGGGAGGCGTTCGCCATCATGCCTATTACACGTGTAGGCGAGGCAAATACACGCGCGAAATAAGTGCGCGGCATGCGTCGGTCGCTGCGATCGGCGATGGCTTCGAAGCGAGATATTGCTTACCCACACGCTCTGCAAGTGCAGGTTCAATGAATGCTAGTAGCTCCAGCAGCGGCTCCGGTAGCGTCGGTGTCGCTGCCGGTATGTCGATACGGCGCGATCACTGGCAGTGCTGCAACCGGTACTCGGTCGTCATCAATGTCACCCCTCTCGTGCATCTGGCTCGCATCGCAGGACGCAATAAAAAAACCCGGCCGTCTTACCGGCCGGGTTTGATGGTGACCGCGTCTGCAACGTTGCTCAGACCTCGGCATCTTCCTTGTACGCATCCACCGGTATGCAGGCGCACATCACGTTCTTGTCGCCATAGACGTTGTCCACGCGTGCCACCGGCGGCCAGTACTTCTGCTGCTTGAGGCTGGGCAGCGGGAAGGCGGCCAGCTCACGCGGGTAGGCATGGGTCCACTCGCTGGCCGACACCTGCGTGGCGGTGTGCGGGGCGTGCTTGAGCGGGTTGTCGTCGCGGTCCAGGCGGCCGTCTTCGATGGCGCTGATCTCTTCGCGGATCTGGATCATCGCGTCGATGAAACGGTCCAGCTCGTGCTGCGATTCGCTTTCGGTCGGCTCCACCATCAAGGTGCCGGCGACCGGGAAGCTCAACGTCGGCGCGTGGAAGCCGAAGTCGATCAAACGCTTGGCGATGTCTTCGGCGCCGATGCCGCTGGTCTTTTCCAGCGGCCGCACATCCAGGATGCACTCGTGCGCCACCAGGCCATTACGGCCGGTGTACAGCGTCTTGTAATGCGGTGCCAGCCGCTTGGCGATGTAGTTGGCGTTGAGCAATGCCACCTGCGTGGCCTTGCGCAACCCGCCACCGCCCATCATGGTCACGTACATCCAGCTGATCGGCAGGATGGAGGCCGAGCCATAGCTGGCCGCGCTGACCATGCCCACATCGCCTTCGCCGAACTTGGATCCGCTGCCATGGATGGCAGCTGTTTGATTCTCGCCGGCACGGACGCTGGCAATAGGAAGCGTCTTGGGCAAAAACGGCGCCAGATGCGATTTGACCGCACACGGGCCCACGCCCGGGCCGCCGCCGCCGTGCGGGATGCAGAAGGTCTTGTGCAGATTGAGGTGCGACACATCCGAGCCCCACTTGCCGGGCTTGGCCACGCCGACCAGGGCATTCATGTTGGCGCCGTCGGTGTAGACCTGGCCGCCATGCGCATGCACCGCTTCGCAGATCGCCACCACGTCTTCTTCGAACACGCCGTGCGTGGACGGGTAGGTGATCATCAGCGCGGCCAGACGATCGGAATACTTCTCCGCCTTGGCGCGGATGTCTTCGACATCGACGTTGCCGTTGGCATCGCACTTGGTGACCACCACCGTCATGCCGCACATCTGTGCAGAGGCCGGGTTGGTGCCATGCGCCGATTCGGGAATCAGGCAGATGTCGCGATGCGCCTCGCCACGCGAACGGTGATAGGCGCGGATCGCCAGCAGGCCGGCGTATTCGCCCTGCGCGCCGGAATTGGGCTGCAGGCTCACCGCGTCGTAGCCGGTGCACTCGACCAGCATCGCTTCGAGTTCCTCGATCAGCTGCGCATAGCCGGCCGATTGTTCTGCCGGCGCCAGCGGATGGATCGCGCCGAATTCCGGCCAGGTCACCGGGATCATTTCGGCGGTGGCGTTGAGCTTCATGGTGCAGCTGCCCAGCGGGATCATGGTGCGATCCATCGCCAGATCCTTGTCGGCCAGCGAGCGCATGTAGCGCAGCAGTTCGTGTTCGCTGTGATGGGTGTTGAATACCGGGTGTGTCATGAACGCGCTGGTGCGCAGCAGGCCTTGCGGCAACGCATCGGCAGTGACGGCATCCAGCGCATCGATATCCGCCTGGGCACCGAACAACTGCGCCAGCGCCACCACATCGGCGCGCGTGCTGGTTTCGTCCAGGCTGATGCCCACCGCTTCGCTGTCGATCGCACGCAGGTTGATGCCGGCCGCGCGCGCACGTGCATGGATGGCATCGGCATCGATCGTCTTGACGTGCAGCGTGTCGAAGAAATGCTCGCCGACGCTCACGCCAGCGCTACGCAGCGCGGCAGCCAGGATCGCGGCCAGACGATGGGTGCGACGGGCAATGCGGGTCAGGCCATCGGGGCCGTGGTAGACCGCGTACATCGAGGCCATCACTGCCAGCAGTACCTGCGCGGTGCAGATGTTGGAAGTGGCCTTTTCGCGGCGGATATGTTGCTCGCGGGTCTGCAGGGTCAAGCGATACGCGGGGTTGCCGGCGGCATCGATCGATACGCCGATCAAGCGGCCCGGCATCGAGCGCTTGTACGCATCGCGGCAAGCCATGAATGCCGCATGCGGACCGCCAAATCCGAACGGCACGCCAAAACGCTGCGAGTTGCCGACCACGATGTCCGCACCCCATTCGCCGGGCGCGGCGATCAGGGTCAGCGCCAACAGATCGGTGGCCACCGCCACCAGGCCGCCCTGCGCATGCACCGCATCGGCCAGCGCGGCGTGGCCGCCGATGGTGTCGAAGTGAAGCCGGCCGAAGCTGTCCGGGTACTGCAGCAGCACGCCGAAACACTCGGCCTGCAATGCTTCGTCCAGGGTGCCGACGCGCAACACGATGCCCAGCGGCTCGGCGCGCGTGCGCAACAGTTCCAGCGTCTGCGGATGCACCGCGTCGTGCACGAAGAAGATGTCGGATTTGGATTTGGCCGAACGCTTGGCCAGCGTCATCGCTTCGGCCGCAGCGGTGGCTTCGTCCAGCAACGAGGCGTTGGCGATCTGCATGCCGGTCAGATCCGCGCACAGGGTCTGGAAGTTGATCAACGCTTCCATGCGGCCCTGCGAAATCTCTGCCTGGTACGGCGTGTACGCGGTGTACCAGGCCGGGTTTTCCAGGATGTTGCGCAGAATGACCTTGGGCGTGTGGGTGCCGTAATAGCCCTGGCCGATAAAGGTGCGCTGCACCTGATTCTTGCTGGCGATGGCGCGAATCTTGGCCAGCGCTTCTTCTTCGGTGATCGACTCGGGCAGCGCCAGCGCAGCCGGCGACTTGATGTTGCCCGGCACGATGGCGTCGGTCAGCGCATCCAGCGAGGCGTGGCCGACCACGTCCAGCATCTGCGCGATTTCTGCGTCGTTGGGGCCGATGTGGCGTTCGACGAACGCGCTGTGGTGTTCGAGGTCGCGCAGGGAAGACGAGGTCTGGGACATGGCGGGCATCCGGGGCAGGGGGCAGACGAATGGTCGACACGCCCCCCGACCGGCCCGGCGCGCACGCGCACCACGGCCCGTCGCAGCGACGGTCTTCCTCGCGCCCCTCTGTCCTTTTGCCTGAGAGTTTAAAAACGCGGCCTGGCCATTGGCCTGCCTGCGTTCCGTGCCCCTTCGGCGCCGGCATCGGCCGGTCTCTCCAGAGTTGTACTGCGGATGGTATCGGGCCTGAGCGATTACGGGCTGTTGCGCCTTCGGCAGCGGCAGTGCCGCTTCTCCCACCGTGTTGCCTGGATAGTATAGCCAGCCCCCCACCGGTTGGCGAAGCGCCTTGCTGGCGCCACGTCGCCATGATGACTGGGCGAGTCGCCTCGCCCAGGTGTCCGGTTCGAGTTATCGGCCGCGGCTTGTCAACGGGGCGTTCCGGAGGCGGCAGCGCCTGCTTGCTGCTGGCCGTGAGCTGCGATCAGCCCTTGAGCGGGGGATGTGGCGGTTTTTTCGGGTCGTGACGCGTATTTGGGCCGGCCGGCGGGTAGTCGCCACCGCCCACATGTTTCCACAGACTCTTGTCCAGCGGCTCGATCCTGCCCTTGGATGCGGCTGTCTGCCGCAGCGAGACTGCGCCGTTGGCTTTTGCTTGGTTCGATAGGTTCATTAATCGACGTCCTCTCTGGTTGTGCCCTTCGTGTGCAGCGTCACGCCGCCCGAAGGGACGGCCGCGTGACCGCATCGGCCACGTCTTCGGTGGCCGGTGAGACGAGAGTGGTCGCTGGGCATCGCGGCGCGCGCCGACGATGTCGTGAGCCTTCACCCCAGCATCCACGGTTGCCAGGTGCCTGCAGGCTTGGCGCACGATGGCATGTGCTCGCGACCGAAGGTCGCATCCAGCAGGTGTGCTGCGGTTGCCAAGAGCGTGATGGCGATCGCAGCGCAAGTCGCCCAACGCACTACCCGATCGGCGGCATTCGCAAAGCGCAGCGCGTTTGCGCAACGCGTCCGCTGGGCTTGCCCTGCGCTATGCAACGCTGACTACCCGCGTCGCGCCGGCTTCCCGCCGCGAGCCCGAAGCAACCGACTGATCAGGACAACGCTGCGACGTGGATTACCATTTCATCTCCGGGTTGCCGCGTGCGGGCTCGTCGTTGCTGGCGGCGTTGCTGCGGCAGAACCCGCACGTGCACGCCGATGTCACCTCGCCGGTGGCGCGGCTTTATGCGGCCATGCTGATGGGCATGAGCGAGGAACATCCCTCCAATATCCAGATCGACGATGCGCAGCGCGTCCGCCTGATGCGCGCTGTGTTCGACGCCTACTACCAGGATCGCCAGGGCGTGCGCACGGTGTTGGACACCAACCGCGCCTGGTGCAGTCGCGTGGCGGGGCTGGCGACGCTGTTCCCGCACAGCCGCATCCTGTGTTGCGTGCGTGACGTCGGTTGGATCGTGGACAGTTTCGAACGGCTGGCGCAGGCCCAGCCGCTGCGCCTGTCGGCGCTGTTCGGTTACGACCCGGAGGACTCGGTGTCGATGCGCGCGGACCTGCTGGCCGGGTCGCGCGGCGTGGTGGGCTATGCGCTCGATGGACTGCGCCAGGCGTTCTACGGCGACCATGCCGATCGCCTGCTGCTGGTGCGCTACGAGACTCTGGCGCAGCGGCCGGCGCAGGCGATGGAACAGATCTATGCGTTCCTGCAGCTGCCCTTTTTCGCCCACGACTATGCCGGGGTCCAGGCCGAGTCGGCGCATTTCGATACCGCGCTGCAGAGTCCGGGGCTGCATCGGGTACGTTGTGGGGTGAGCTACGTGCCACGCCGCAGCGTGTTGCCGCCAGCGCTGTTCCATCAGCTGCAGCAACTGGTCTTCTGGGAGAGCGGGCCATCGCACGGAGCGCTGCTGGTATGAGCGACAGCGCGCCTTGCGAGCACGTGCGGGCGTGGCAGAGGCACCGCACTGCCCGCGCGCCGCGTGCCCGGCTGCGGTTGGTTGCGGCCGGATGACGTCGCTGTTTCGGCGCGAGGCGATGGACCACCGGCAACGCAGTGGGCTCGGGCCGGTGGTGCTTCGCCAGCATGGGCCGCTGCGTTGGTGCGTTGCAGTGCTGGTGGCGTCGGTGCTGCTCGTGGTGGTGGGATTCTTCAGCCTGGGATTTGCACGCAGCCAGACCTTGTATGGCGCGGTCATCCCGGCCGAGGGCATGATCGCGATCACCACCGCGCGCTCGGGAGTCGTGGTGCAGGTCGCCGTTGCGCAGGGACAGGTGGTCGCGGCGCACCAGTTGCTCTTCGTGGTGTCGTCCGAGCATCGCGATGATCAAGGGCGGCCGACGCAGCAGGCCGCCGAGGCGATGGCGCAGCTCAGGGCCCAGGCCCGCCTGCAGCAGCAGACGGCCGAGCAGGCCTTGGTCAGTCTGCGGGCCCGCCAACGCCTGCTCGATGCCCAACTCGGCTTGCTGCGCCACCGGCAGCAGTTGAGCCAACAGATCGAGCAGCGCTACCACACCGCGCTGACACGCGGTCTGGTCAGCCAGCAATTCGTGGACGAGAAGCAGGCCGACGTGTTCGACCAACGCGTGCGGACACTGGAACTGGAGCGCGAACGCAGCGCCCTGGCCGATGCGCTTGCGCAGGCGCAGGCCCAATTGGTGCAGATGCCGGTGGCCTTGCGTCAACAACTGGCGGTTGCGGGAGCCGTGCTGCAGGAGGACCGGCGTGCGGCGATCGAACAGGCGGCAGAATCGCGCTGGGAGGTGCGCGCACCGCGCGCCGGTCGTGTCGCGTTGCGGCCGCTGCAGCGCGGGCAGGCGGTCGGCCAAGGCCAACGGCTCGCCGATCTGCTGCCGATGTCCATCAGCAAGGAAATCGAGTTGTATGCGCCGTCCCGGGCCGCAGGGTTGATCGGGCCAGGGATGCAGGTGCAACTGCGGTTCGATGGCTTGCCCTACGAGCACTATGGTCAATTCGCCGGGCAGGTGGTCGAGATCGCCGCGGCACCGGAGCCCGCCAGTGGCGGCACGGCGTCGGCAAGCGAGCCGTTGTACCGCGTGCGGGTCCGCCTGGCCGGGGATGCGGCGACGCGGGCAGGACTTGCGGCGGTGCTGCGGCCAGGCATGCGTGTGCAGGGCACGCTCGCGTTGGAATGGCGGCGTTTTTCGCAGTGGGCGTTCGAGCCGTTGTTCAGCCTGCGAAACACGCTGCGATGAGCCGCTGGGTGGCGCAGTTGCGCAGAGTCTTGGGCGCGCGCGCGGTGCCGATGATCCTGCAGGGTCAGGTCGGTGAATGCGGGTTGGCGACCATGGCCATGGTCGCCCACTACCATGGTTGCCACATCGGTCTGGCCGAGTTGCGCCGCCGATTCCTGCTCTCGCGCCAGGGCACCAACCTGGCCACGCTGGTGACGATTGCGCAGGCGCTTGGGCTACAGGCGCGCGCCCTGCGGCTGGACATGGACGCGTTGGCGGACCTGCAACTGCCCTGCATCGTGCATTGGGACCTGAACCATTTTGTCGTGCTCACACGGGTGGGCGCGCGCCGTCTGCAGATCCACGATCCGGCCAGCGGGCCGTGCGCGTTGACGCCTGGCGAATTTGCCCGGCATTTTTCCGGGGTGGCGCTGGAATTGAGCCCGACCGCCGACTTCCGTGCGCAGCCTGCAGCGCCGCCAGTGGCGCTGTCCTCGTTGATCGGTCGCGTCCACGGGCTGGCGCGGTCGGCTTGGCAGGTGCTGGCGCTGGCATTGGCGCTGGAGGTGCTCAGTCTGGGGATGCCGTTCCAGCTGCAGTGGATTATCGATCAGGCGGTGCCGTCGGCCGACCGTGGGTTGATCCATGTCCTGGGTGCAGGGTTCCTGACGTTGGTCGTCCTGCAGTCGTGCATCAACTTGCTGCGGGGGTGGTTGATCGCCAGCTTCTCGGCGCAACTGGGCTTTCAATGGATGGGGCAGGTGTTTGCGCACCTGCTGGCGCTCCCGCTGGCGTATTTCGAGAAGCGTCATCTGGGCGGAATCCAGTCGCGCTTTGCCTCCATCGCGCAAGTACAGCGCACCTTGACCACCGGTTTTGCGCAGACGCTGGTCGATGGGGTGCTGGTGCTCGGTACCTTCGGCCTGATGCTGGTCTACAGCATTTCGCTCAGCGCAATCACCATGGCGGCGGTGGCGCTGTATGCGGCGACGCGCTTGCTCTGGCTTGGCCGGATGCGTGCGGCAGCCGCCGAGCAGCTGTTGTGGGACGCGCGGCAGCACACCCATCTGCTGGAGAGCGTACGTGGCATTCAGGGGGTGCGGCTGTTCGGTCGTCAGCATGTGCGGCGCATGGATTGGACCCACCTGCTTGCCGAGCAGACCAATGCACAGCTGCGCCTGGCGCATGGCGAGGTCTTCCAATCGGCGCTGAGGCTGTTGCTGTTCGGCGTCGAGCGGGTGTTGGTGATCTGGCTGGCCGCGTTCGCGATTCTGCGCGCCGAGCTCTCGCTCGGGATGCTGCTTGCCTTCATGGCCTATCGCGAGCAGTTCGCCACGCGCTTGTCCGAGCTGATCGACCGGCTTGTGGAGTTCCGCCTGCTGCGCGTTCATCTCGAACGCGTGGCCGACATTGTCCACCATCCGCGCGAGGCGGCCGAACAGCACGTGGACATGCCGCCATGGAGCGACACCGGCATCGAACTGTGCGGGATCGGCTTCCGCTACGCCGACGATATTCCTGCGGTGCTCGAAGACATTAGCCTGCGGATCGCCAGCGGTGAGTGCGTGGCCATCACCGGTCCGTCCGGGTGCGGCAAGACGACCTTGGTCAAGCTGATCCTCGGGTTGCTGCAACCCAGCGCCGGTCAGGTGAAGATTGGCGGGCGTCCGCTTAGCCCCGCAGCGTTGGCGCACTATCGGGCCATCGTTGGCACGGTGATGCAGGACGACCTGTTGTTTACCGGTTCGGTGGCCGAGAACATCAGCTTCTTCGACACGCAGCCGGACCAGGCCAACGTGGAACGCTGCGCACGCATCGCAGGCGTGCACCAGGAGGTGGAGCAGATGCCGCTCGGTTACGCCTCGCAGTTGAGCGACGCCAGCACGGGCCTGTCGGGTGGGCAGCGGCAGCGCGTCCTGCTTGCGCGCGCCCTGTACAAGTCGCCGCGGATCCTGGTCCTGGACGAGGCAACTAGCCATCTGGACGTCATGAACGAACGCCGCGTCAACAGCGCGATCCAGTCGATGCAGGTCACCCGGATCATCGTGGCGCATCGGCGCGAAACCGTGAGCATGGCCGCGCGCGTCATCACCCTGGAGCGCGGACAGGTGGTGAGCGATCAGCCCATCGCCGAGTGGCAGCGCCTGCAGGATCTGGCCGCAGCCGAGGTGCCGCGATAGCGGCCTGCCCATGGTCCTGCGATGGCATCGCGTGGCGATGGCGTGCGCCTCCGCCGCCCCCTGCGTGCGCTTGATCGACCGGCCGGACTGGCGGCAGGTCAAGCGTGGCGGCCTCGACCGCGCGTGCGTGCTCGTACGCCGTTCGACCCACTCGCCGGTCTCACGACGCGGCAATTGACGTAAAGTGGCGGCTCTTTTTGCACCCGTGCGCGCCGTTGCGGTCGTTGGCGACTGATGCCGTCGTCGGCGTGCTGGTGAGTCCTCCGGATACCGTTGCGCATGACCTCTGCTGGTGTTTCCACCCGTCGCATGGCGCTGCTGCTCGCCGGGCTGGCGATGTTCGGCCCGTTCTCCATCGACACCATCTTCCCGGCGTTCTCGCGGCTCAGCCGCAGCCTGGCGGTGGACCAGGTGGCGATCCAGCAGACCATCAGCGTCTACCTGCTGGCTTACGGCGTGATGAGCATCGCGCATGGGCCGCTCTCCGATGCCTGGGGCCGCAAGCGGGTGATTCTGGGCGGGCTGGTGTTGTTCATCGCCGGCTCGATCGGCTGCGCGCTGTCGCAGGATTTGCCCACGCTGCTGGCCTTCCGCGCGCTGCAGGGCCTGTCGGCGGGCGTTGGCATGATCGTCGGGCGGGCAGTGATCCGCGACCTGTTCCACGGCCCGGACGCGCAACGGCTGATGAGCCAGGTCTCGATGATCTTCGGCATCGCGCCGGCCATCGCGCCGATCATCGGCGGCTGGATCCTGCTCAGCGGTGCCGGCTGGCCGCTGATCTTCTGGTTTCTGGTGGTGTTCGGGCTGGTGCTGCTGATCGCGACGATGACTTGGCTGCCGGAAACCCACCCGGTGGAAGCGCGCACGCCGCTGCAGCTCAAGCGCCTGCTGCACGACTATGTGCGGATCGGCTTCAACCCGCGTTTTCAGCGCCTGGCGGCGGCCGGTGCGTTCAACTTCGCCGGCATTTTTTTGTACATCGCTTCGGCGCCGGTGCTGGTCATGCAGCACCTGCATCTGGGCGAAGGCGACTTTGCCTGGTTGTTCATTCCCACCATCGGCGGCATGACGCTGGGCTCGTTTTTGTCCGGGCGCATGGCCGGAAAGATGAACCCGGTGCGGCAGATCCGCATCGGCTTCATCTGCTGCGGCGTGGCCGCGCTCGCCAACCTCGGCTACACCTTGTCGGTGGCGCAGATCGCGTTGCCATGGGCGGTGCTGCCGATCTTTCTGGCCGGTGTCGGCATGGCGTTGATCTTCCCGATCCTGGCACTGGCGGTGCTGGACATGTACCCGCAGCAGCGCGGCCTGGCGTCGTCGCTGCAGGCCTTCACCCAGCTGATGACCAACACGGTGGTGGCCGGGGTGCTGTCGCCGCTGCTCAGTGAACACCCGCGGCACCTGGCGATCGGTATGACCGGTTTTTTCCTGCTGGGCTGGCTATTCTGGCGCTGGGAGCGCCGCAGCGGCCGCCGTCTGCGGCACCGCCAGGCCACCGAGGCAGTGCCTCTGGAGCCGGCCGACCATCTTTGACCCCACAGGAGCCCGCATGTCCACCGATTCCAAGTTGCGCCGCGATGCCCGCAAGCGTGCAACCGAGCGCCAGCGCAACCAGGCCGCCGCCAAGGCCACGGCCGAATCGCCGATCGAGGCGCATGCCGAGCTGCGCGACCAGCAACGCACACTGCTGGCCGGCATCGTCCGCCGCGACGGCGAATGGGTGCTGGGCATGGACGGCCGCATCGCTGGCGAAAGCACCAGCGCCGCGCAGGTGTTGACGCTGATCATGCGCGCCGCCGAACTGCACGAACGCCAGGGCACCCCCGTGCGCCTGACCTACTCGGACGCGCTGAAAGATGCCGCGCATGCCGAGGCCCAGGCCGATGGCATGGAGTTCGAGCAGTTCAAGGCCCGGTTGAGCGAGCGCTTGCAGAGTGGCGCCAAGCTCAACTGAGTCACCCGCGCAGCGTGCCTTCGCTGGCGCGCGGAGGTGCGCGGCGTTTTGGGCGGACACCGAGCGAGCTGCCGTGCCTGCCGCAAGGGTGTGCAGCAGGTAAGCCTTCGGTCTGGTGCGTCCGCGCTGCCCGGTAGATGGGTCGCGCATCATCGGCGGCTACCCATGCGCATCGTTCCCGATTCAGCACACGGGGCCAACTCAGGGGTTGGCCACACGTGTGATCGAACGCGTTCGATCTGGGGATTCAGGTGCAACCACCCGGCGCGTTCTCAGCGCGTCTGCGCCTGTCGCTGCGCTTCCTGCTGGGACACCTGCGACTGCGCAGCAGCATCGCGCTCCGTGCCGGGTTCCAGCGCCTGCAGACGCTGCAGGCTGGCGGCAACGGGCTCCTCCTGCACCGCCTTGGCGTCGAAGCTGCCGCGCAGATGCGCGGGCGAGTCGAGTGCTCCCTGCACCACAAAGCCACGCGCAGGATCGTTGCCAAGCACCACGTGATCGACCCGTTGCAAGCCATGCTCGCGTGCGGCCACCACCGCCCCCAAGGCCAGGCGTTCGCTGTCCATTCCTGCGGCTGGGCCGGGTGCGGCTTGCAGGCGCTCCACTGCCGCGGTGGATTGCTGCAGCAAGGCATGATCCGGGTGCGCTGGATCGCGCGGGTCCGGGAGCGCCGGGGTGGCGTCCGTCGGCCGTGGCAGGACGGTGGCATCGACACGCTGCAGCTGGCCGTCGTACGCGCCATCGGCACCGTCGGCGATACGCTGCAGCCGCTCGGCAAACCCATAAGGCGATCCACCCACGTTGCGGGCCATCGCGATCGCAAAATGCTCGGGCGACTGCGACGTGCCGTTGCGATCGCCGAGCAGCGAGGTCAGCGCGCTGCCGCCGATCTTGCTGGCGTCGGCGCTGGCTCGGGTCTGTTTCAGCAGCGCCTGCATCTGCACTTCGCTCAATTCCAGCGTGGTCTTCTGCCCTGGCGCGATCGCGCCGGTGCCCGTCATCTTGCCGTCCAACGCGCTGTTGAGCGTCTGCGCGATCGCCTTTTCTTCGCTGGCCTCGTTGCGTCCGCCCAGGCGTTGCAACCAGCCCGGCGCGGCCACATCGCCATCGATCTCGAAACGGTAGCTGCGCTGCTCCACGCGTTCGGCATCGTTGCCGTCGTATTGGCGCACGATCGTCAGCGGCACGTTGTCGCCGTACTGCAGCTGTTGCACCACGGTGTAGCCGTCCTGGCCCGGCGTGCTGATGCGCACCTGGCTGCCTTGGTTGCGGTTGCCGGCAACATCGGCGCTGAGCGGGCCCAGTTCCAGCTGCAGACGCTGCTGCGAGCTGAAATTGATGCGCTCCAGCGTCTGCATCTCATCGACACCGGGCACGCCCGGTGCAAGCTTGCCTTCGCGTACGAACTCGCCCATGGCCGCGCGCGCACGCGGATCGGCCAGATCGAACTGCGCGCTGTGCACTTGCGACTGGCCCAGGGAGTCTGCGCGCCCGAGCAGGGCCTGCGCCGGTCCGGCCTTGACGCCAAGCGCATTCACCGCCTCGATGGCCGCGTTCGGCCCGGTCACCACACGCACGTGGCGCTCGTCGACGCGTTCGATCATGTAGCTACGGCCGCTGGCTTCGGTGATCTTGCTCTGCGTGGCGAGCCCTCGCAGACTCGCCGAAGATTCGCGCTGCACAAAGGTTTGGGTGTCCATTACCGCACGTGCGCCGATCGGAAGGCTCTCCGGCTGCAGCGGATTGACCTGTCTGGCGGCTTCCAGCGGTTGATCGACACCGGGCAGGGTCAGTGCGTAGCGCATGCGCTGCCCGGTACTGGCGCCGGCCTCGATGCTTAGCTTGCTGTCGCCAAGCGTGGACTGCAGACGTTGTTGCTGGCCGGTCTGCGCGTCGGCTTCAAGGCTGAAGGTGGTGGTCTTTGCGTTGACATCGCTGAGACTGCCGGCGCTCAGCGAGCCGCCGCCACGCAGGCTGATCTCGCCCAGCGGCTGCGTCGGGCTGCCGCTGCTCTTCTGGCTGGTTTGCGCATACTTGGCCGACTGTTCTGCCGGGTTGACCGAGACGGTGCTGCTCCCAACTTTCGCGGCGTATTCGCTGTTGGAGCTGCTGTAGATCGGGTTGAATGCGCGATCGTTCGCGTCGTCGATGACCTGCTTGTTGCGGTCCACATCACGCGCGTCCGGGCCGGTGGAGGCGTTGCTCATTGGAATGCTTCCTGCATGCTGCGCCTGTGCAGCGGGCGCGCAGTATATCGCCGGCATTTCAGGCGTTTATCAAAGGAGTGTTATGCGGCGGCCTGGGTGATGGCCGTCGCATGCTGCAGGCACAGCGGCGCGTCAGTGCAATGCGGCAGGCGCAGGCGCGTTACTCGCGGCAGCAGGCGCAGTTGCTTGCCAGCCGCACAATTGGCCCTGATTCTGCTGCTTGAGCCATTCGCTCATCGGTGCGAAGTACTCCAGCATCGGGCCGGCGTCGAGTTTCTCGCTGCCGGTGAGTTCCTTCAGCGTGGTCTGCCAGGGCTGGCTCGATCCACGTTGCAACATCGACCAGAATTTCTGCCCTGCATCCTTGTTGCCGTAGAAGCTGCACTCATACAACGGGCCTTGATGCCCGGCCGCATCGCACAGGCCCTTGTAGAACTGAAACTGCAGGATATGCGCCAGAAAATAGCGCGTGTACGGCGTATTGCCCGGCACGTGATATTTGGCGCCGGCATCGAAGAAGTCTTCGCCGCGCGCGGTCACCGGCGCCACGCCCTGGTACTTGGCTTTGAGTTCCCACCAGGCCTGGTTGTAGCGCTCCGGCGGAATCGAGCCATCGAACACGCCCCAGCGCCAGCGGTCGATCATCAAGCCGAACGGCAGGAAGGCGACCTTACTCAAGGCCATGCGCATCTGCGAGTTGATCAACGCTTCGCGCCCGGCCTGCTGTTCGCCGACCATGCCGATCGACTGCAGATACTTCGGCGTCATCGCCAGCACGATGGTGTCGCCAATCGCTTCGTGGAAGCCGTCGTTGGCGCCGTTCTGAAACAGCGGCGGCAGCGGGTTGTAGGCCAGGTCGTAATAGATGTGGCCGAGCTCGTGATAGATGGTGGTGAAGTCTTCTTCGGTGGGCTTGATGCACATCTTGGTGCGCACATCGGCGCCGATGTTCTGGGTCGGCTCGCCGCCCATGTTCATGTCCCATGCGCTGGCATGACAGACCACATCGCGGTCCAGCGGTTTGATGAACTGCGAGCGTTGCCAATAGGTGTCGGGAAGCTTAGGCATGCCCAGCGAGGTGTAGAAATCCTGCGCGCGCTCGGTCATCTGTTTGGCGGTGCGCAGTTGCGCCTCGCGCTCGGCATTGAAGCGTGCCGCCGTCCCGCCGTCGCCACCGGTATTCCGCGCCAGTATCGCGCTCAGATTGCCCTGGTACTGCTTTTCCAACGCGGAGGTGATGTCCAGATCGCCGGCGCCGGGGTAGGGCTGTAGCAGATCCCACAGATTGCTCCAGTCCTGCTGCCACATATTGCCCATCAAATGCGCCGGCAACAGGCCGCCGGCCACTTCGCCCTTGTCCTTGCCGTACTGCGTATCGAGCTTGCCGCGCGCATAGCACTGCAGCTGCGCATACAGCGGTTTGACTTGCTCCCACAACCGGTCGGTCTCGCTGGCCAGTTGCGCCGGCGGCATGTCGTAGCCGCTGCGCCACATCACCCCGACATCGGCAAAGCCATTGCCGCGCGCGCCTTCGTTGGCCAGCTCGACAAAGCGCTGGTAGTCCTTGCGCATCGGCTGGGCGGTGCTATGCCAGCCCTGCCAGGCATCGAGTTGTTCGGTGTAGTCGCGGCTGCTGGCCAGCACCTGTTCCAGCTCACCGAGCTGGCGGCAGCGACGTTGTTCGCCGTCGCCCACGCAGTAACTCCCGGCGCCGTAGTCGCCTTCCATCTTGGCGGCGATGCGGGTGAGTTCTGCCAGTTTGGCCGGGTCGCGCGGCGCGGGCAGGGCGCTCATCAGTTTGAGCAGCTGCAGTGCGCGTGCGCTGTCTGCCGACATCGGCGTGCCGACGTAGTGTTTGGATTGTTCGATCCAGCGATCCAGCTGCGCCAGCGAACGCTCGTTGGCCTTGGCGGCCAGCAGCTGCGAGTCGCCGTTGATGTAGGTCGACGACAGCCACTGCGCGGCAGTGACTTCCGGGTAGGCGGCCTTGTACTCGGCGCTGATGCGTGCGACGAACTGGTCGGCGCTTTCGGCAGGCGCGGTGTTGGTCGCGGCGGGTTTGGCCGGTGTCGGGGCATCCTTGCGGCAGGCCGACAGCGATAACGTGCCGGCGGCCACAGCCAGTGCCAGCCACAGCAAACGAGGATTCACGGGTGGTCCTTGCAGTGAAGTCCGGCGAAGGCTAGAGCGCGCGAGGCTTCAGGGCAAGCAGTGTTTCAGGTCCAGCGGCGCCGCTGCGGATGCCACGCAGCGGCGACCGATCCCGTCCTTGGCGGTGCCATAACGCTCAGCCTTTCCCGGTGCACTGCGCAAATACATCGCGCTCGCGTGCATACACGCTGGTCTTGACCTGCATCAGGCCCAGTACCGAGGGAAACAGCGCGTCCTGGTCGGTGTATTGCCCGGCGCGGTGGCGCAGGCAGGTCTCATCCAGGCCACGGTCGCGCGCAAACTCCGGCGAGAACCACATCACCATCGGCACGTGGGTCTGCTCCTTCGGTGCGATGGCATACGGCACGCCATGCAGATACAGGCCCTTCTCGCCCAACGATTCGCCGTGATCGGAGAGATAGATCATCGCAGTGTCGTAGTCGGACAAGCCGCGCAATGTATGGATGGCCTGATTGAGGAAATGATCGGTATAGCCGATGGAATTGTCGTAGGCGTTGACGATGCTCTGGCGGCTGCAGCTGCCCAGGTCGGCGGTCTTGCATACCGGCTTGAAACGCTCGAACTGCGCCGGGTAGCGTTCGAAATAGCTGGGCCCGTGGCTGCCGAGTTGATGCAACACCACCACGCGGTCGCCGGGCTTGGCACGCACTTGCGCCGCCAGATCGCGCAACAGGATTTCGTCCATGCAACGGCCATCGGCGCACAGCTCCGGTGTGGTGGCATCGTCCAGCTTCTGGATCTCCAGCCCGTCGCACACGCCCTTGCAGCCAGACTGATTGTCGCGCCACAGCGTGGAGATGCCGGCGTGTTCAAGCACGTGCAGGAACGACTGGTGGCCGCGGATCATGTCTTCGTTGTAATCGCGGCGGCCGAACGGCGAGAACATGCAGGGCACCGACACTTCGGTGCTGGTGCCGCACGAATGCATGTCCGGGAAATTGATCACCCCTGCCTGCGCCAGCTCCGGCGTGGTCTGGCGCGCATAGCCGCTGAGGCCCCAATTCTGCGCACGTGCGGTTTCGCCCAGCACCAGCAGCAACAGACGCGGGCGGCTGCCAGCAGCGCGCGGGGTGGCGATGGCATCGTGTTCGATGGGTTGCTTGGGCGCGTGCTTGATCGGCGAATCGGACTTGAGGTTCTGGCGCAGTGCGACGATGTAGTTGATCGGCGTGGCCAGGTAACGCACTTCGCGGTGATTGCGCATCAACGCCGAAATATCCTGCGACGACAGCATGGTACCGGCGGCACCCACCACCGCCACCGCCAGCAAGAAGCCGACCCGCACCAGCAGCGACTTGACTGTGCTGCGTGCACGCAAGCGCGTACGCCACAGCAGCACGGTGGGAATCAGGAAGTAGCACACCAGCGGGAAAATCAGCCCCGGCGTGAGCAGCTCGCGCGATTCCTTGTGGTCGGTATGCAGCACGTTGCGCAGCATGTCCGCATCCAGATAGACGTTGTAGCTGTCCATGTAGTGCGCAGCCAGCGCGGTGGTGAACAGCAGCAGGGTCAGCAGCGGTTTGGCGTTCCATTGCCACACCAGCAGACCCAACAACAGCGCGTGCACGGCGACCAGCAGCGCCATCAATGAAATGGCAAACCCGATACTGCCCGGGTGCGTGGCCATTGCCGTGCGCCAGAACAGCTGATTGCATACCAGCGCAAAGAACAGGCTCGACAGCAACACCAGCGCTTCGGTCGACACGGTCGGCCGGGTACTCCATGTCAGCGCACGCGCGCTGGTGCGCCCGCGCGGTTCCGGTAACCAGGTGCTCATGCTGCATCCCCCGATGCCAACAGCGAATCAGACGCGCGATGCGGACGCGCCAGCATCACGCAGTACAAGGCCAGTGCCGTCAGCCAGCACACTGCCAGCGACCATACATCGTGCGAGAGGAAATGCGCGCCACGCAGTTGCTGCGCAACGCCGAAAATGAGACCTGCCACCAACCCTATCAACAAACCTGGGAAGCGCCACGCAGGACGCAGCGACAACGCACAGAAATACAGCGCGACCCACGCATACCCGGCACTGGCATGGCCGGCCGGAAAACAACCGGACGCGGCAATGCCCTGGCGCGATTCGAACAAGCCGATCATCGCCTGCGTGCCGCCATACCGGCTCAGATCCCACGGGCAATCCATCGCCGTCCACGACTTGAGCAACGACACCAGCGAGGTCGACAACGCGATCGATGCGGCCAGGTAGGTGAGCGGCCAACGCAGCACACGCAAACGCGGCTTGCACCAGGCAACCACCGCCAGGATTACGACGCTGACACCCGCAGCCGTGCTCAACCATTTGCCGACGCGATGGATCACGCCGCTGGTGAACCAGTGGTCCTTGAGCAGCCAATGCCCGCCTTCCAGCCGGTACAACGCATCGGCAATCCACTGGTCGCCGCCTGCGCCCATCAACAAGGCGCTGACCAACAGCACACCCGCCAGCGGCATCCACAGATGGCGAACGAAGAAACGCGCCTGCACATCACGGGCGGTGCGCGCCAGAACTGGCGCATGGACGGGAAGCGTGCTCATCAAGATGTCGGCCTGTGTCATTGCCCGGCATCTTCGAAACCCGGATGTCGGAGAGCGGTCGGACTGAAGTTGCTCAGTCGTTAACCGACTCCGAGCATTCAGTCTGTATCGCCATCGCTACCGGTTTGTTCGGTGTCGGACGCCGTGGTGATGCAACCGGCGTGCCACGCGGTGCCCGGCACCAATTGCCATTGATTGCGATTGGATTCGCCGATATCGATGCGTTGCGCCGGATCGATACATGCCGGTACAGCCTGCTTGAGCACGAATAACCAACGTTTTTCTGGCGCCTGCGCAAGCCACGGGCCTGCCTTGTCCCACTGTTGCTGCCAACTCGCCTTGAAGCCGAAGTCGGTCACCGCGCGGTCGGCCTGCAGCAGGTTCTGCTCGCGCCAGGCCAGCATGCCCAGCTCGGCATCCGGGCCGATACGCTGGCCGACGCGCTGCATCAGCCGCGCGGACGAACTGTAAGGGTCCAGCGCGGGCATCAAGCCCAGGCCGTACACGCTCCACAGCGCCGCGGTCATGACCACCACCGCGGTGCCCGCGCGGCGGCCGCGCGACCACGCCATCACTGCAAGGCCGACGATGCCAAGACCGATCAACCAGAACCCCACCGACTGCAACGACGCCAGCTCCATGCCGCGTTTCAACGCGGTGTTTTCGGCCCAATGCAGATGCAGCGCGATGCCGCCACCCAGAATCAGACCGGCGAGCGCAAGCAGCAGCACATAGCCGTTGAGCAGCACACGCACACCGCGACGGCGCAGCAGCCCGGCCAGCAACGGCGCCGCCGCCATGCACAGCGCGGGCAGCATCGGGAAGATATAGACCTCGCGCTTGCCTGGGCTGGCACTGAAAAACAGCAGCACCAGCACGCTCCACGCCAGCAGCAGCACATAGCGCGGGTCGCCGCGGCGCAGCCGGCGCCACCATGCCGGCAACAGCCACGGCAACAGCAGGCAGCCCGGCAGCCACAGCGTGGCGATCACCTGCAAGTAGTACCAGAACGGCTTGACGTGATGCCAGGCGTGCGCATAGCGCGTGCCGGTCTGCTTAAACAGCAACTCGTGCGCGTATGCATGCAACTGCGGGTTATCGCTATGCAGCAGGGCGATGCCCAGCGGCCCCAGCCAGACTGCAGTGCCAGCCAAAAATGCCGGCAGCACCAGCAACCAGCTGCGCCCGGTCTGCGCACGCGCCGGCAGCACGCTCCAATGCCGGCGCGGCAACGCCATCCATGGCAGCAACAGCAGCAGCGGCAGGAAGCCGACGCCCTTGGTCACCGTGCCGACGCCAGCGGCAAACAACCCCAGCGTCCACGCACGCCAATCCGGCCCGCGCAGCACATGCCGCAGCATCCCCCACAGCGACAGCGTGGTCAGCGCCACCAGCACCATGTCGATCTGCGCGCGCTTGGCCATGAGGCCGAACTGCAGCACCGCAAACAACGCCAGCACCGCGTAGCCGGCCACGCGCCGGTTCCACAGCCGGCGCGTCATGTCCCAGGTCAGCCACAGCGTTGCCAGCGCGGCCAGCAGCGAGGGCAACAGAAACGCGACAGACCAGTGCGGCACCAGCTCATAGCTTGCCGCCTGCAGCCACATGAACACCGGCGGCTTTTCTGCATACAGCTCGCTGCCACGGTGCGGCAGCAGCCAATGGCCGCTTTCGACCATGGTGCGTGCGGCCAGCACAAAGCGCGGCTCGTCCGGCGGATTGGGTTGGCGTAGCCCGAGCCCGGCCAGCAGGCTGACAACGATCAGCAGCAACGCGGCAAGCAGCGCGCGCCGACGAGGGAGAGAGGCAGAGCTGGCAGGCGACACGTGCATGCCCTGATTAAAAGGGGCAGAACGATAGCTGGCAAGCGGGTCGGAGTTTTGTCGGAACGCGCGCCGAGCCGCCTGGAGCGGTCGGGTTCGGCCCGGCTCGGTTAGGATGCGCACACCGTCCCTGTCGGGCTGTTCTGGAAACCGCCATGCGGCTGCTGGTCATCGAAGACAACCGCAACATGGTTGCCAACCTGTTCGACTATTTCGAAGCGCGCGGGCACACCCTGGACGCAGCGCCCGATGGCGTCACCGGCCTGCATCTGGCCACCACCCAGCAGTACGACGTGCTGGTGCTGGACTGGATGATGCCGCGCATGGACGGGCCGGAGGTGTTGCGCCGCCTGCGCGAGCAGCATCAGTCCGAACTGCCGGTGATCATGCTCACCGCGCGCGACGAATTGCCGGACAAGATCGCCGGCTTCCGCGCCGGTGCGGACGATTACCTGACCAAGCCGTTCGCGCTGCCCGAGCTCGAAGTGCGCATCGAGGCCTTGCTTGCGCGTGCCAATGGCCGCCGCCGCGGCAAGCTGTTGCAGGTGGCCGATCTGCGCCTGGATCTGGCCACCCTGGAGGCCACCCGCGACGGACAGGTGCTGCACCTGTACCCGGCCTGCCGCAAATTGCTGGAGGTGTTGATGCAGGCCAGCCCGGCCGCCGTCACCCGGCAGCGCCTGGAGCAATCGTTGTGGGGCGACGACCCGCCCGACGGCGACATGCTGCGCTCGCATATCTACGAGCTGCGTCGCAGCGTGGACGGCCCGTTCGCGCAGAAGCTGATCCATACCCTGCCACGGCTTGGCTACCGTTTGGCAGAACTCGATGGCGCCAGCGAACCGACGAGCAGCGATCGCGCCGATGGCTAAGCCGCGCCCGTTGGGACGTCGGGTCATGGTGTGGTTGTTCGGCTACACCTTGCTGATGACGTTGGCGGTGTTCGGCACCGCGCAATACCTGCACGAGCGCGCCGAGCATGGCGTGTGGCGCTCGCTGCTCAACTCGGAACTGGACAGCATCCTGGACAGCAGCGCGCAAAGTCCCGGTTATCACTGGCAGGATTCGGACACCTTGCGGTTGTATCGCCTCGATGGCAGCAAGCCCGTGCCGCCGGTGTTACGCACCTTGCATCCCGGCCTGCATGAGCGCGACGTCGATGGCCGCCCGAGCGCGTTGATGGTGCGCGACACGCCGCATGCGGGGCGCCTGGTGCTGGTGCTGGACATCACCGATTTCGAAGCGCTGGAAAAATTCCTCACCCGCTGGATGTTGGCCGCCGGCGTCGCGTTGATCGGCATCACCTTGCTGATGGGCGCCTATGCAATGGCCAGACTGGTGAGCCCGTTGGTGGAGCTGGCCCGTGACATCGGTGCGCTGCGCCCGGAACAGCGTGCGCAACAGGTGACGGTGGACGCGCAGGGCAGCGCCGAGCTGTACGTCATCGCCGATGCGCTCAACGATTATCTGGAGCGCAACGGCCAGTTCGTCGAGCGCGAGCGCGCCTTCATCGACAGCGCCAGCCACGAGCTACGCACGCCGATCGCGGTGATCGGCAATGCGGTGGAACTGGCGTTGGAGCAGCCCGGCACGCCGCCGGCGGTGCGCCACCAGTTGCAGCGCATCGCACAGACCAGCGCATCGGTGGAGCAACTGATCACCTTGTTGCTGGTGCTGGCAAAAGACCCAAGCCGGCTGGTGCGCAGCAGCGATACGTTGCGGCTGGATCATCTGATTCCGGACATCGTCGCCGACCACGCGCATCTGTGCGCAGACAAGGATCTGCAGCTGGTCATCGAGCCGTTGCCGCCGTGCAGCCTCACCGCGCCGGTCGCCATCGTACAGACCGCCATCGGCAATCTGCTGCGCAATGCGATCGAAAACAGCGACCGCGGCATCATCCGAATCGCGCTATCGGCGCCCGGCGTGGTGCGCATTGCCGACCCGGGCCACGGCATGACGCCGGAAGAAATCAGCGCGATCTACGCACGCCTGGCACGCGGCAATGCACGGCAAGGCAACGGCATCGGACTGGAGCTGATCGGCCGGCTGTGCGAACACCTGGGCTGGAAGCTCAGCCTGGAATCCGATGCAGGGCAGGGCACGGTCGCAACGCTGGATCTGTTCGGTGCCGTGGCCGCGATCGAGCCCCCACACGCATAGCCATCAGCGTGCGCACTGCCTGCATCGCAAGATGGTGCAGTGCACGGCGCACGTTGCGACGGCATGTTGATCGCGCACGGTGATCCGCAGGCACAGGCAGTCGTCCTTAGCCTGCACCCCAAGCCACGCAAGCGTCTTGCCCATTGGTAGGAGCCACAGCGCACACCGCGCCATCATGCAGCCAGCTCAGACCGGCAGCAGCCCGCGTTCGTGCAACCAGCGGCGCGCGTTCTCCGCATCCTGCTCGAACCAGGCACGGGTGGACCCCAGTCGATAGGTATAGCCCCAGGCATCCATGTCGGCCATCAGCCGCGCACTGCCCACGCCCGGTAACTGGTCGGCCAGCAGAATCTGCAGGTAACAGGTGGCGTCTTCCTCGTCCACCGAATCGGTGGCATCGGTATGTACGGCGGCACGTTTGTCGGTAGGCAGCACGATCAGGTGCCCGGCTTCATGCAGCATCGAATGCACCGGCGTGTCGTCGCGCACATAGACATCGCAGCCGATGATGCCCGCTTCCGGTTCGCCCCAGAAACTGCCTGGAATCGCTGCGCCCGCGTCCACGCGATGCAGGCGCAGGCCATACCGGCCCAGCAAGGCCGCCGGTGCGTCCAGGCCGATATCGGCCACGCACAGCACAGCGGAAGCATCGGATGCGGAAGCAGGATGTGGAATCACGCGCAGTGGCTCGCGGTCGGGCGCGCCGCAATGGCGCGCAGTGGGACAGAAACCAAAACGGCACCGTGCAAACACGGTACCGTCAGGAGGGCGATGCGGAGGCGCCACACAGCGCGCAAGCGTCTACGGGCTGCACGCTGGCGGCAACGACCGCATTACTTGTCGCCGTCTTCCGGCAGGGCGACTGAAATATCCAGTACGTCGTGCTCGCCGTCCTTGACCAGATCCACCCGCACCGCATCGGCGTCGATGTTGACGTACTTCTTGATCACTTCCAGCAATTCGCGCTGCAGCAGCGGCAGGTAATCCGGCCCGCCACGGTGGTTGCGCTCCTGCGCAATGATGATCTGCAGGCGGTTCTTGGCCGTCTCGGCGGTGTTTTTCTTGCTCTTGAGAAAATCGAGCAGGCCCATGATTAGCCTCCGAACAGCTTGCTGAAGAAGCCTTTCTTCTCCACGGATATGAATCGCATCGGGCGCTCTTCGCCCATGATGCGTGCGACCGCGTCGTCGTAGGCCTGGCCGGCCGGGGACTCGCCATCCAGGATCACCGGCTCGCCCTTGTTGGAGGCGTTGAGCACGTCGCCGGACTCGGGAATCACGCCGATGGCCTTGAGCCCCAGCACTTCTTCCACGTCGGTGATGCTGAGCATCTCGCCGCCTTCCACGCGGCCCGGGCTATAGCGGGTCAGCAACAGGAACGCCGGTACCGTCTTGCCTTCTTCGGCCTTGCGGGTCTTGGAATCGAGCAGGCCGATGATGCGGTCGGAGTCGCGCACCGAAGACACTTCCGGGTTCACCACCACTACGGCGCGGTCGGCGAAATACATCGACAGGAACGCGCCTTTTTCGATGCCGGCCGGCGAGTCGCAGACGATGTACTCGAAGCCGTCGGCGGCCAGGTCCTTGAGCACCTTTTCTACGCCGTCCTGGGTCAGCGCATCCTTGTCGCGGGTCTGCGAGGCAGCCAGCACGTACAGGTTGTCGAAGCGCTTGTCCTTGATCAGCGACTGCTTGAGCGTGGCTTCGCCATGCACGACGTTGACGAAGTCGTACACCACGCGCCGCTCGCAGCCCATGATCAGGTCCAGGTTGCGCAGACCGACGTCGAAGTCGATGACGGCGACCTTCTTGCCGCGCCGTGCCAGCCCGCAGGCCAGGCTCGCGCTGGTGGTGGTCTTGCCGACGCCGCCCTTGCCGGAGGTGACTACGATGATTTCAGCCAAAGGATTTCTCCGAATATTTCTGTGGTTGGGCCGCGTCAATCAAGCGCAGCGATCTTGATCTGATCCTGCTCCAGCCAGACCTGGACGGCCTTGCCACGCAGGTCCATGGGAACATCGTCCAGCACCTTGTAGTGGCCAGCGATGGCGACCAGTTCGGCGTGGAAGTCGCGGCAAAAGATGCGCGCGTCCGGGTTGCCCTGCGCGCCGGCCAGAGCGCGGCCACGCAGGGTACCGTAGATATGGATGCTGCCGTCGGCGATGACCTCCGCCCCGGCGCCGACCGTATTGAGTACGGTCAGGTCGCAGTTTTCCGCGTACAGCTGCTGACCCGAACGCACCGCATTGCGTTGCATGCGGCCCGGCGCCGGGCGCGCGGCCGGCGCTGCGGGTTCGGCGCGTGCCGGCGGCGGCGGTGGAGGCGGTGGGCTGACCGCGGTCGGCTCGTATTGCGCGCGAAATTTGGCCAGCAGCGGCACGCCAAGCTGCTGGGAGAGCAGGTCGATCTCGCTGGTGCCATAGGCCAGCGCCACCGGCAGCACGCCGGCATCGCGCAGGCCGTCCAGCAGCGCCTTGGCGGTGGCCACGTCCGGCACCTGCGACAGACCGCCAAAATCCAGGATCACCGCCGCCCGCCCGAACAGCTTGGGCGCACGGGTCACGCGCTCGCGCATTTCCTGCACCAGGCGCGGCACATCCAGCGTGCGCACGCGCAGGTTGGCGATGCCCACCTGGCCGATCTTGAGTTCGCCGGCCTGTTCAAAATCCACATTCACACTCGACACGCTCAGCTCCCCGTCGATGGGTTGTCGGTGGCGGCGGCATGCCGCGGCCGGCCGACCCACGGCAATTCTTCGGGCAACTTGCCGCCGTAGGTCTCCTTGACCCACGGATAGCTGCTCATGTCCTTCATCAGCATGCTCGCGCGCACCTCCACGTCGGGCATGGTGTTCTGGCCGACCTCGCGGAAGCCGAAGCTGCCATGGAACAGCAACGCCGCATCGGCGCCGTGGTCCAGGAACACTTCGCAGGCCAGCTGCGGGTAGCGCAGCTCGGTATAGCTCTGCACATCGGCATAGAACGCCCGCCCGACACCGCCGCCGCGACGGCGGCTGGCGACCACGATGCGGTCGATGTAGAAGAATTCCGGATGACGGTCCCGGAACCAGGCGAAGTTGCTGCTGTCATGGGCACTGCCGCTACCGAACCCGACCAGGAAACCGGCCAGGTTGCCGTCGCGCTCGGCGACGCGGAAATATTCGGCCTGCTCGTAGAAGCGTTGCAGCTTGTTTGAATCCAGCGGCAGGATCGCCAGTCCGGCATTGTTGTTCAGGGCCAGGACGGAATCGAGCTCGTGCTCGCGCACGTCGCGGATGACGATCGACATTGGGACTCCGTGGGGTAACGCTCTCGATCCGAAATCGGATCTGCGTCGGATTATTACATGCGTGGCCTGAAGCGGCGACCCGCCGCGTGCTCCCCGGCGCGCACGGCGCCTTCGCGCAGGGCAACGCAGATGCGCAAATCCGGCCGGGCCGGCAGGTGCGTGCAGGCGAACGCGTGCATGCATGACTTCCGGCAAGAGGGCAGCGGCGGCGCTTGGGCCTAAGATGCCAGCATGTTGGGATACCTCAGTCATACGCGCGTCCTGCGCTTCGCCGGCCTGTTCACCTGGGCGATGATCGCCATGCCGTTGGTGTTCATCTACTGGGCGCCTGCCGAAGATGGCGACCACCGCAGCGTGCTGGAGGCGGCCACGATGTCGGCGTTCTTCGTCGGCTTCGGTGTCAGCTATTTCTGGTTGACGCGCGGCTTGAGCAGTGGCGGTCATGCGCATTGGTACGACCGACTCATCCTGCTCTTGCTCACGGTCTGCGCGTTGGCGGTCAGCTATCTCACCCGAACCGGCCTCGGCAGTATCTTGATGATGGTGGCGGCCGGGGTGATCCCCTGGCTGTTGCCGCTACGTGTGGGCGTGGTGTGGCTGGTGCTGAGCCAACTGGCGGTGCTGCCGGTCTACCATCTGCTGCTGGGGTTCCCGGTCTCAGGCGCGCTGATGCAATCGCTGCTGTACGGCGGCTTTTCGATGTTCATCTTCGTCACCAGCCTGGTCGCCCGGCAGCAGACCGAGGCACGCGAAGAACAGCGCCGGCTCAACGCCGAACTGCGTGCCACCCGCGCGCTGCTGGCCGAAAGCGCGCGCATCAACGAGCGCACCCGCATCTCGCGCGAACTGCACGATCTGCTCGGTCACCATCTCACCGCGCTCAGCCTCAACCTGGAAGTGGCCGGTCACATCACCGAAGGCCAGGCGCAGGAACACGTGCGTCAGGCGCACACCCTGGCCAAGCTGCTGCTCACCGATGTGCGCGAGGCGGTCAGCCATTTGCGCGACAGCGGCGCCATCGATCTGGAGGCGGCGCTGCGCCCGCTGGTGACCCAGGTCCCCTCGCTGGACATCCACTTGGATATCGCCCAACCGCTGACCCTGGACGACCCCGAGCGTGCGCACGTGCTGCTGCGCTGCACCCAGGAGATCATCACCAACGCGGTGCGCCATGCCGGCGCGCGCAATCTGTGGATCCAGGTGCGACGCGACGCGGACACCGTGCTGATCGACGCCCGCGACGACGGCCATGGCGCCGATGCGGTGGCGCCAGGCAACGGCTTGCGCGGCATGCGTGAGCGGCTCAGCCAGTATGGTGGGAAGCTGGAAATCCAAACCCGGCGCGGCGACGGCTTCGGCCTGCGCATCTGCGTTCCAGGCGCGCCGGCACTGATGCCTGCGGCCGTTACTCAAGGAGTGTTCTGATGATCCGTGTGTGCCTGGTCGACGACCAAACCCTGGTGCGCCAGGGGATCCGCTCGCTGCTGGCGCTGGACAACGGCATCGAGGTGGTGGCCGAGGCCTCGGACGGCAAGCAGGCGGTGGAGCAGATTCCGCAGATCCAGCCGGACGTGGTGCTGATGGACATGCGCATGCCGGTGATGTCCGGCCTGGAAGCCCTGCAGATGCTCTCGCGCAACGGCACCCTGCCGCCGACCATCATCCTGACCACCTTCGACGACGACCAACTGGTGCTGGCCGGGCTCAAGGCCGGCGCCAAGGGCTATCTGCTCAAGGATGTCTCGCTGGAACAGCTGGTCGGCGCGATCCGTACCGTGGCCGACGGCGGCTCGCTGGTGCAGCCGGCGGTGACCCAGCGCCTGCTCTCGGGCCTGGAGCACATGCGCAACGAGTTCGTCAGCCTGGACCGGCCCGATCCGCTCACCGATCGCGAGACCGAGATCCTACGGTTGATGGCGAGTGGCTTTTCCAACAAGGAGATCGCCAATTCGCTGGGCGTGGCCGAGGGCACCATCAAGAATCACGTGTCCAACATCCTGTCCAAGTTGGGCGTGCGCGACCGCACCCGCGCGGTACTCAAGGCCTTCGAGCTGCAGCTGGTCTGATAGCAGGATGTCCCGCCCGGCGCAGCGCGCCGGGCGTTCGCGGGCGCGCAAGCCTGCGGCTTGCAGGCAGCGCCTGCTCACCCTGTCCAAGTTGGGCGTGCGCGACCGCACCCGCGCGGTACTCAAGGCCTTCGAGCTGCAGCTGGTCTGACGGCCGTGCTGTCGTAATGCGATGCCGGCGCGCAGCGATTGCTGCGTGACGCGGCATCGCGATCCTGCACGCACTCTGTTACGCAGTTGCGCCGCGCCGAATAGGACGGTGATACGGCCGTGCATACCTCTAACGGACGCGGCATCACACGCACGCAGCGCACGATGTGCATCATGACTGCGCGCAATCGGCGCAAACCCTTGCGCAGGCTGGGATTGCGCGGTTTCGCAACGGCGTTTCGCGCGCTGGATGACACCGCAAGACCGCGCTACCCGTCGCACAACTGAACATCTTTCTCGAAGCCTGCTAGGATGGTGGCTTCGCTTCACTCAACCCGGCCGTGGGATCGGCCCCGGAGACCTCCTGAATGACCCGTATTATCGAGTTCCTGATCGCCTTGGGGATCGTGGCTGGCTTGTTTGTCGTGGTGGGCTTGGTGTTGCCCTCGGAGCGGCAGATGTCCGAGAGTGTTGAGACCAACCGCAGAATGACGATTGTTTACGACACCGTGAACAGCTTCCGTCGTTTCAAGGATTGGAACCCGCTTGTGCTGCGTGACCCGAAGATTCAGCTGAAGCTGGCCGGCCCGGAAGAGGGCAAGGGTGCACGCGTCGAATACAGCTCCACCGAGGGCTATATCGGCAACGGCAGCTGGGAAATCAAAAACACCGTCAAGAACGAGCGTGTTGAGATCGCGATCGAAGATCCCACCAAGGGCTACGACAAGGTCACCAATTTCACTCTGGCTCCGACCGGCAAGAACAACAAGAACGTCAAGATCACCCAGGATTACAGCGTCAAATACGGCTGGAACCTGTTCGGTCGTTATGCCGGCTTGTATGTCAGCCGCCATGTGGGCGACGACCTGAAGCTGGGTCTGTCGCGTCTTGCAACCGCACTGGCCACCGTGCCGAACTTCGACTACCGCGCGCAGCTGGATGGCAAGCCGGTGTTGAGCGATCTCAAGATCGTCGATGTGCCGGCCGAGGACCTGCTGGTCGTCACCGCGGGCAACATTGATCGTGACAACGAGACGATCAAGAAGTCGATCAAGGACAACCAGGAGTGGATCAAGCGCGTGATGGACGCCAATGGCCTGGAAGCTGTTGGTCCGGTCCGGATCGTCACCACCGACTTTGCCAGCGACAAGTACGCGTTCGACGTCGTGCAGCCGGTCCGCAAGCGTGCCGGTGGCGCGCCGAAGGCCGATGCCAAGACCGACACCGCCAAGACCGATGCCAAGAAGGACGACGCAGCGGCTGCTGCGCCGGTCGATGCGACGCCGGTTGCCGCAACGGGCGAAGAGCTCAAGCTCAATATCCCGTCCGAAGCACCGGTGAAGTACGAGCGCACCAAGGCGCACCGTTCGGCATTTGCAACCTACGCAGGCCACATGGCCGGCCTGGATGCAGTGCGTAGCTCCCTGCGCGCCTGGGCTGCCACCAGCGGCAACGACGTGACCGAGCGTCCGTACGAGTCTTGGAAGGGAGGCGTGGACAAGTCGTTTACGCAGGACGGTACCTATGACGTCTACTGGGCCATCAAGTAATCGTTTCACCACGATGATCTGATCCAGACGAAAACGCGCCGCAGTCTTGCGGCGCGTTTTTTTTTGCGCCACGGCGCCGCAACGGAAAATGCCCGCATGTCTTTAATCGAACGTCGTAAGAAACATCCCTCGTTGCTGGCCTTTTGCGGCAGCTTGCTGGCCGCCGTCGCGGTGGGGTTGTCGGCCTATGCTTCGCACGGCGTGACCGACGCGCTGGTGCAGTCGCGGCTGCAGTTGGCAGCTCTGTACGCATTCGGCCATGGCGCTGTGCTGGTCGTGCTGGGCGCCACCGAAACGCGCGCGCTCGCGCGCGTCGGGTTGTATCTGTTATTGCTGGGCACGTTGCTGTTTGCCGGCAGCCTGGTCGGTGGCGCCTTGCTGCACTGGCCGACCAGCCTGGCACCGATCGGCGGGGTCGGCCTGATGCTGGGCTGGGTGGTGCTGGCGATCGGCGCATTGAGGCGTTGAGATGCCACGGCATGCCCGCGGATTCGATGTCGAGGCAGCGTTCGCGCAGTTGAGCCGGCGCGACCGCGCGCTGGGTGCGTGGATGAAGCGCATCGGCCCCATCGCCCCGCAGCCGGGCTGGCGCAAACCGTTCGACCCGGTGGACGCGTTGGCGCGTGCCATCCTGTTTCAGCAACTCAGCGGCAAGGCCGCATCCACGATCGTGGCGCGGGTGGAGGTGGCGATCGGATCGAGCCGGCTGCATGCCGACACCCTGGGAGGCGTGGACGATGCCGCCCTGCGAGCCTGCGGCGTGTCCGGCAACAAGGCGCTGGCACTGCGCGACCTTGCCCGGCGCGAAGCGCTGGGTGAAATCCCCTCGCTGCGCAAACTCGCCTTCATGGAAGACGACGCCATCGTCGAGGCCTTGGTGCCGGTACGCGGCATCGGCCGCTGGACGGTGGAGATGATGCTGATGTTCCGCCTGGGCCGCCCGGACCTGCTGCCCATCGACGACCTGGGCGTGCGCAAGGGCGCCCAGCGCGTGGACAAACAAGAGCAGATGCCCTCGCCCAAGGAGCTTGCCGAGCGCGGGCAGCGGTGGGGTCCGTACCGCACTTACGCCGCGTTTTATTTATGGAAGATCGCCGACTTCAGCGTCGCGACCAAGGTGCCGACCCCGCGCTCGCAGGAGTAGGCGCGCGCATCGCGCCGCACCTGATTGCGGCACGCATCAGGCCGCGTGCCACCGCCAATGCCAGGGTTCGTAGACGATGCCATGCGGGTTGTCGCGCGGATAACTCAAGCGATAGCCGAACTGGCCCGCGTGACTGCGCAGCCACGCAAACGCAGCGGTCGCCTCGAACGATTCTTCGGCCGGCGGTTCGCCCGGAGTGCCGATATCGAGTGCATCGCCGCTGTGGTGTTCGCTGAAGCCCGGTGCGGCATTGACCGCCAGAATCTGCTCCAGCGTCAGCCCGTGTGCGAACTTGCGTTCGAAGATGCCCAGTTGGTAATCGTGGCTGCGGTAGCCGGAGATCGCATCGAGCACGATGTCCGCACGCAGCGCAGCCGCACGCATCTGCTGCCACGCACGCACGGCACCCGCGCTGAGCCAGAGCGGCCGGCCGAAGCGATCGTGCCCGGCGAACTGCAACGTTGCCGGTTCGGCGATCAGGCGCAGGCCGGTCTGTTCTACATAGTCATCTGCACCAAGCCCGAGCTGTGTGAGGCGATGTTGCAAGCCGTCGACCGCAAGAACGCCCTCGTCGCCTGGGCTGGAACGCGCAGTGGCGCCCTGCAGCCGGTCCAGTGCCTCGTCCAGACCAGCTTCGCGCGCAAGTCGCGGCACCAGCGGCATCAGCCCGTGCGGCAGCTGCGCGGCCAGATAGCGCCCATCCCATTTGCGCCGCAGTAGCCAGTCGGCCTGCGCCAGTACGCGCGCATCGGCATTGCTGCGCGCGCGCATGATCGCGGCCGGCACCAGTTCGATGGCGGTGGTGTTGAGCAGCAGGGACAGTCTTGGGCGCATCGCGACAGGGTAGGGCTAAGCGCGTTGCGCGGCCAGTTGCTGTAGATCCTGCAGCAGCTGGCGCGGCTGTTCGGGACTGAGCACGAGCACGCTGCCGTCCTTCAGTGGGAGGGTCAGCACGCGGGCCGATTGGGTGATCAGATAGAACCCCGGGCCTGCCTGTCTGCTGCGGTAGTACCCGGAATGGAAACCCGGATAGCCAAAGCCCAACGACTTTCGGCCTGGCTTGAAGGCAGGGTGCTCGGCCAGATCGACCACGCGCGCCGTGTCCAGCCGCATCTGGTCGACAGGTACCTGCTTGGTGAACAGTGTCGAGCGCACGATCAAGCGGTCGTCCTGCAGTCGGATACCACGTCGCGCATGCGCGGCGGTGCAGCTCACTGCGATTGCCAGCAGCAATGCCAGGTGGGCGTACAGAGCGGCAGGATGTCCACTACGGACATTGTCCGCATGTACCACGACGATCACGCACGCGACAGCCAGCAACGGAAGCCATAGCCACAGCGCAAGCCCCCAGGGCGCGACCGGAGCGACGGCGTACTCGCGTCGGTGCGGTGGCTGGCGGTGACCGGTGTGTGCCGTGTGCTGTGCAACGTTGCCGTGGCGTTGGCCGGATCGCGTCGTCATCAGGCGTCCTCGATCGGCACCTGTGGCGTGACGCTTGGCAATACGTGTGGGCGCACGACAGCGAGCATGCCGGGGTTGTTCGGTAGGGCCGCCGCGACCTGGACGTCATCGCCGTTGACGGCGTGGAGACATGACAGCGATGCCGCGATGCTTCGCCCGTTGCAGCGCCTGCTCATGTCTGCGACTCCTTGTCGCCCTGCGGCTTCGGCAAGCGCCCTGCCTTGCGCAGCGCATCGCGCAACACGTATTCGATCTGCGCGTTGAGGCTGCGCAACTCGTCGTCGGACCAGCGCTGCACGGCAGCCAGCACATCGGCGTTGATGCGCAGCGGATAGGCCTTCTTTTCGCTCACTCGCGCTCACCGCGGCCGCTGTGGCGGCGCAGGTGCATGACCATCGAGACGATCACGACGTTGACGCCGATGATCATGCCGATCACCACCGCATAGATGCCGGCGCGGTTGTCGCCGGCCCAGTACAGGCAGGCAGCACCGATCAGGATCACCAGGCTGATCAGCGCCCAACGCAGGCCCAGGCCGCGTGCGCGGTCGTCGTCGTCCGCACCGATGGAGGCGGCGATCGCCAAGGCGGGCAAACCGGACAGAGCGACCACCAACGGCACCATGACATTCATTGTTTCACCTCAATAGAGCGAGCCGGCGTTGACCACCGGTTGGGTGCCGCGGTCGGAGCACAACACGGTCAGCAAGTTGCTGACCATATGCGCCTTGCGCTCTTCGTCCAACTGCACCACGCCGTTTTTCTGCAACTCGGCCAGTGCCATCTCCACCATGCCCACGGCGCCCGCAACAATGCGCGTGCGTGCGGCGATCACCGCATTGGCCTGCTGGCGCTGCAGCATGGCCTGGGCGATTTCCGGTGCATAGGCCAGGTGGCTGATGCGCGCTTCGATCACGTCCACGCCCGCCTGGGTCAGGCGTTCGTCCAGATGCCGCTTGAGCTGCTCACTGATTTCGGCCGGATGGCTGCGCAACGAAATCTGCCCGTCTTCATGCTGGTCGTAGGGATAGCTGGTGGCCATCGCGCGCAGCGCGGCTTCGGACTGGATATGCACGAAGCTTTCGTAATCGTCGACGTTGTAGACCGCCTCCGACCCGTCCATGACCTGCCACACGATCACGGCAGCAATTTCGATCGGGCTGCCATCCAGTTCGTTGACCTTGAGCCGGCCGCTTTCGAAATTGCGCACGCGCTGGCTGACCCGGCGTTTGGCGTAGAAGGGCACATTCCAGCGCAGGCCTGGGTCCTTGGCCGTGCCGACGTACTTGCCGAACAGGCTCAGCACCGCAGCCTGGTTCGGTTCCAGGGTGTAGAGGCCGGCGAGCATGAAGATGCATGCCGCGGCGACCAGGCCCGCTCCGACAAGCCCACCCGGCGTGATGCTGTTGCTGGCCATTGCCGTCAAGACGTACCAGGCTGCGCCGATGAGGCCGGCGCCGGCAACCAGGACGAGGGGGATGCCCGGCAATGAGCCAATCGGCTTCTCTTTCATGAGTGACTCTCCTTGGATGGCGAGGCAAGAAGATATCAAAGTGATATCAATCGATGCAAGGATGCCAACCGAAGTTATCCATGCCGGCCCGTTAGAATGGCCGCCCCTTCCCGAATCTGGACCCGCGCTCATGACTACTCTCGGCACGCCGTTATCGCCTTCCGCCACCCGGGTGCTGTTGCTGGGATCGGGCGAACTGGGCAAGGAAGTGGCGATCGAGCTGCAGCGCTTCGGGGTGGAAGTGATCGCGGCCGATCGCTATGCCAATGCCCCGGCGATGCAGGTGGCGCACCGCTCGCACGTGCTGGACATGCTCGATCCTGCCGCGCTGCGCGCGCTGATCGCCGCCGAGCAGCCACACCTGATCGTGCCGGAGATCGAAGCCATCCATACCGAAACCCTGGTGGCGCTGGAGCGCGATCAGGGCCAGCGCGTGATCCCCACCGCGCGCGCCGCACGCCTGACCATGGACCGCGAAGGCATCCGCCGCCTGGCTGCCGAAACCCTGGGCCTGCCGACCTCGCCGTATCGCTTTGTCGACACCGCTGCCGAGTACCGCGATGCGATCGCCGCGGTTGGCCTGCCGTGTGTGGTCAAACCGGTGATGTCGTCCTCGGGCAAAGGCCAGAGCACCTTGCGCAGCGAGGCCGACATCGATGCGGCCTGGGACTACGCGCAGACCGGTGGACGTGCCGGCGCCGGGCGTTGCATCGTCGAAGGCTTCATCGATTTCGATTACGAGATCACCTTGCTGACCGTGCGGCACGCGGGCGGCACCTCGTACTGCGACCCGATCGGCCACTGGCAGCAGGATGGCGACTACCGCGAAAGCTGGCAGCCGCAACCGATGTCGGCTGCCGCACTGCAGCGCTCGCAGGAGATTGCGAAAGCCATCACCGACGATCTGGGCGGCTGGGGATTGTTCGGCGTGGAGTTGTTCGTCAAGGGCGACGAGGTGTGGTTCAGCGAAGTCTCGCCGCGCCCGCACGACACCGGGCTGGTAACGTTGGTGTCGCAGGAGTTGAGCGAATTCGCGCTGCACGCCCGCGCGATCCTCGGCCTGCCGGTCGGTGCTGAAAACGGCGGCGTCATCCGTCAGAGCGGCCCATCGGCGTCCTGTGCGCTGCTTGCGCACGGTAATGGCGTGCCGGTGTTCGACAACGTTGCCGATGCATTGCGCGACCCGGACACCGCGCTGCGCTTGTTCGGCAAACCGCGCGTAGACGGCCACCGCCGTGTCGGCGTCACGTTGGCGCGTGCTGACAGCATCGATGCAGCACGCGAGAAAGCGCGTGTGGCGGCGGCAGCGTTGACGGTTCAGTTGAAAGACTGAGCAGTGCCTTGCTTGAAAGAATGCAGCTTGGTGCTGCACTTCTTTCGGAACGCCAGCTGCGGCATGTGCCGATGTGCTTGCCTCAACATTGATGGCTCGCTGTGCGAACGGTCACTCGCCGAAGCGCAGCTGTCTGCAGCTCGTTACAGGGCAGTCGCAAGCAATTCCTGTCTCCATGGCCCTGTCATCGCAGGCTCGGGTAGTAAGGCAAATTCCAGAACGCGACGTTACCAATCCCAACTCCCTAATCGCTCATCCCGGCTACAAACCAACATCCACCCACACCGCATGATGGTCGCTGCCATCGGCAATTGCCGCTTCCGGAACGGTGCTGGCCGGCCAGAAGATGCCGCTGCCGATCAGGGTGAACTGGCGCGACGGCAGCACGTAGTCCAGGCGCATGGTGCCGGCTTGCGGGCCGAAGTCACCGGTGACCTGGTGTGGGTCGCCGGTGTGCACGATGCCTTGCGCGGCGTAGTCGGCGGTCTTTTCCGGGCCGCCGTCGCTGCGCGGAGTGGGGTATTGCAGCACGCGCGGGTGATTGATCAGTGCGCGGATCGCGTCGTGGCGGCCGGCACCATCGATCGGATCGTTGTTCAGATCGCCCAGGATCACAAAGTGCGCATCGGCCGCCAGGCCGCCGCAGAGTCCCTTGTCATCGCATAGCCAGCGCTGGCTGTCGGCAGCGTTGTCCAGGTACGCACGCCACAGCGCGAGCTCGTCGTGGTTGCGTGCGGCGTTGCGTTTTTCCGCGCCGTCGAACACCGGCGGGGTCGGATGCGACACCAGCGCATGCACGACACCGAGCGGCGTGCGCACCGGCACGTCCCAATGCGATTTTGACGACAGGCGCAGCTGCAACCAGATCGCGTCGCTATAGAACGACCGCCCGGTACCCGGATCCAGCGGCCGCAGCGCACCCGGCAGCGCGCTCCATTTCAACAGTTGAAAACTGCGTACGGCCTGCGCATCGATCGGATACCGCGACAGCAGCAGCATCCCGTACTGACCAGGGTGCAGCCCGTAGCCCCAGGCATCGTTGCCACGCGAGCGGCCGTCGCCTCCGACGGTACCGTTGCTGTCCAGATCCAGGCCGCTCGGCACGCCGGTGTTGACCGGTGCCAGATAGCGATACGGATAGCGCAATGGTTCGCCGCCGCCCGGCTGGGCGACCTGCAGGTAGCGCTGCTGGAACAGATCGGCGGCGCGGTGCTCCGGGTCGAAATCGAATTCGTTGAGCAACACCAGATCCGGACGTACGCGCTGCAGTACCGCAGCGATCTTGCGTGCATGCGCGCTGTCGCCCTGCAGTTCGCGCACCAGGCCGCCGGCCTCGTCGGAGTACAGTGAGGTGTTGTAGGTGGCGATGCGCAGCTGTGTCGGCACTGGTTCGCCGGTGGCGTTATCGGCCGATGCCGGCGTGCGATGGGTGCAGGCGGCGCAGAGCGCGGTCAGCGCAAGCAGCAGGAGAGGTCTGATCATCGCGCGATTCTCGCATGCTGGATGCGACAGCCCGATGTCGCGCGCTGCGATTCACGGCGCCGATGCGGTCGGCGGCAGCCCGCGCCACTGGCGGCCGTCGTAGGCTTCCAGTGCGCTGAAACGGCGCTTGTAATTCATCTTTGCATGGCCGTCGATCCAGTAGCCCAGATACACATGCGCGCGTCGCTCGCGCTGAGCCCATTGAATCTGCTGCAGGATCGCAAAGGTGCCCAGGCCGCGCGCGGCCGCGTCAGGCGCGTAGAACGTGTACACCGCAGACAACGCATGCTCGGTAACGTCGGTGACCGCAACGGCGAGCAGCCGCCCCGGTGCATGCGCCACCGCCGGTTCACGAATCTCCAGAAACCGCCCATGCGACCAGCCGCCGATCAGGAACTGATCGAATTCGGTGCCGCCATGCTCGTCCATGCCGCCACCGGGATGCCGGGATTTGAGGTACTGGCGATACAGGGCGAGTTGCTCGTCGGTGCGTTGCGCTGCGACCACACGCACGACCAGATCCTGATTGCGGGCAAGGCAACGGCGTTGACTGCGATCGGGTCGAAATGCATCCACTGCAATGCGCACCGGCACGCACGCGCGGCAGCGTTCGCAATGCGGCCGGTACACCAGATCGCCGGAGCGACGAAACCCCCATGCCAATGCCTGCGGATAGATCGTGCCCAGACGCGGGTCATGCGGGTCCAGCACCAGATCGCGCGCACGACGCTCGGGCCAGTAGCCGCAGGCATGCTCGCCGGTCTGGAACAGGCGCAGGTCGTCGTGGGTGTCGGCGTGGATGGCCATGCGCGCAGGATAGCGCCTGTGCGTCGCAACAGCGGCGACTGTCCGCCGGATGAATACGCCAGGTGTGCGCGTCAACGTGCGCGCCGATGGCTCGTTGATGTGGGTGTTGGTGGCAGCGCACGGCCTCTCCGGATGCGCCACCCACGCGATGCGGCCCATGCAGGTGCCGCGTGTGGTTCCCACAATCAGGAGTTTCTCATGACGTCTCGCAAACCTTTCCTCGCCCTGGCCGTGCTGGCTGCGCTGTCCACCGGCGTCGTGTTCGCTGCCACTCCGCCTGCTGCCGGCGATGCGCCGCGTCCTGGCAAGCTCGACAGCAACAACGATGGCGTCATCGATCGTAGCGAAGCCGCCGCCGACCCAAAGCTGGCCGCGCAGTTCGACACGCTGGACACCAACAAGGATGGCAAGCTTTCGCGCGATGAGCGCCCGCGGCATCGCGGCCCGGGCCGTGAGGGACGTGGCGACTGGATGGCCAAATTCGACACCAACAAGGACGGCCGCATCAGCCGCGAGGAAGCCAAGGCCGACCCGAAGTTTGCCGCGCGCTTCGATCAGATGGACGTCAACAAGGACGGCTTTGTCGATCGCGCCGACCGTGAGCTACGTATGCAGCAGCATCGCGATGCGTGGTTTGCCAAGGCCGACACCGACAAGGACGGCAAGCTGAGCAAGGCCGAATTCGACGCCGCATCCAAGATGCGCGGCGAGCATGGTCCGCGTGGCCCGGGTGAGTACGGCGACCGTGGCGATCACGGCAAGCGTCCGATGCCGGCCAAGCCTGCTGCGGGTAACTGAGCATTGAAAGCGGAAAACAAAACGTAGCGAGCAGTCGTCAGGTGGGCGCGGACGGCGCGCTCAGAACCGGAGCGTGCGGGTGGTATGTGCAGATTCCGAGCACCGGCCCCGCGCGCGCCTGGCGGTAAGTACGGTAGTTCTGTGAGCTGTTCTTAGGTGGAGTGCAACTGGTTGAGTAGTGCAGTGGTGGGATGGCATCGCCGTCATGGCGATGACTCATTCGCAACAGGTAACAAGGCGCCGATCGACAAACGGCCTCCCGCGTCAGCAGGAGGCCGTTTTTTTTGTGTGCGTTGCCAGGTCGGCTAAACCCGGTGAGTCCACGCCACGTCACCGCAGCGCAGAAGCGCTCAGCGTGCCGGCTGAATCCGCACCCGCATTTCGTCGTCCTCCACCGGCGGCGTTGCGTCCGGTGCCGATTGCGATGCGGGCTGTGTTGCCGGTGCGACCGGCGCCGGTGCGCTGCGATGGCGCATCACCACAAACATGGCCACCGCACCGATCACCAGCAACAGCACCAGACGGATGCGCCAGGCCCAGCTGCGCGCGGTGGTGCTGGAGCCGTTTTCGCCTTCGCGGAAGGTGTATTCCACATTCGGCAGATCGCGGCGTGTGGTGTCGAGCAGGCGTGCATCGCGCAGCAGGTCGCGCGCACGCGGCTGGTCGTCGGCATGCACGATCCACACGGTGGGATACGCCTGCGCGTTGCCTTGCTCCAGGTAGCTGAACTGCCCGGTGCGCTTGCTCTCATACGAGCGCCCATTGCTCATGCGCACATCGATGCCCGCGTTACGCAATAGATCGGCCACGCCCTCGGCGGTTTCGATACGTTGACTGCTGAAGATCTTGCGCATGCTGGTGGAAACCGCCGTTGGGTCCGGAACAGATGGCGCCAGTGCTGCGCCGGTTCAAGATGAAAAGAAGGATGTCGGTAATGACTGTCGCTAAGTGGCTGCACGCGCGCCGGTGAGCTGGCCGGCGCGTCGTCGTAACAGCTTGCGTGCTGCGCGGCGAACCGGCCGCATGCCCACTACCTGCGCCATCGATTGATGAGTCTGCGACACGACAGCGCCACCCATCTGCGCCTAGCCCTTGGCCGGCACGGCAATCGCGCTGCCCTCGGGCACTACGCGGATCAGGCCTTCCTGCGTGGTGCTGGCCACCAGCACGCCATCGCGGGTGAAGAACTGCCCACGTGCCAGGCCGCGTGAGCCCTGCGCGGTGGGGCTGTCCAACGAGTACAGCAGCCAATCGTCGGTGCGGAAGGGGCGGTGGAACCACAGCGCATGGTCGAGCGAGGCCATCTGCACATTCGGCGTGTAATAACTGATGCCGTGCGGAAACGTGGAGGTGCCCAGCAACTGAAAATCCGAGGCGTAGGCCAGCAGCACCTGGTGCAGGCCGACATCGTCGCCGATCGGGTCGTTCAGACGCAGCCACATCTGCTGGAACGGTGGTCGCTTGGGTGGCTTGAGTTCGTCGCGCGGAAAGACGTGACGAAACTCGAACGGGCCACCGCGCGAGAGCCAGCGCTGCACCTTTGCCGGCAGGTTCGCCAGCACCTCCGGCGCAAGCGGTGCGGCCGGTTCGATGTCTTCCGGCGGCGGCACCACCGGCATTACTGACTGATGCTCGGCACCGTCTTCGTGCTCCTGAAACGAGGCCGCGCAGAAAAAGATCACCTTGCCGTGCTGGATCGCAGTGACCCGCCGGACCGAGAAACTGCCGCCATCGCGGGTGCGGTCGACGTCGTAGACGATCGGGTGGTCGATATTGCCGGCACGCAGAAAATAGGCATGCAGCGAATGCGCCTGGCGGCCGTTTTCCACCGTGGCCTGCGCGGCCGACAGGGCCTGGCCCAGCACCTGTCCACCGAACACGTACTTGGTGCCGATGTCGCGGCTCTGGCCGCGAAACAGATTGTCTTCCAGGCGCTCCAGCGACAGCAGACTGATCAGTTCGGAGACGACGGGTTCGGCGGTGGCGGACAAGGGGCTGGCCTGGGCGTGCGACGGACCACGATTATAGCGGGCCGCCTGCATGCCACCGTGCCAGGGGCGGACTCAAGCTTTTTGCAGCCGTGCGACCAGGCCCCGCAGTGCGGCCTGGGCATCGGGCGCGTACCAACCATCGACGAAGCGCTCCAGCTGGATCAACTCCGGCGCCAGCGCCGCGCGCAAATCCGCCCTGGCCACCGCGCGCGTGGCCAGCATCGGCTGCCGTGGCAGGTGCTGCAGCTCCTGCAGCCACGCCACCGCACGTGCGGTGACAAGTTCGCCGTCCACCAGCTCGTCCACCAGGCCGATCTGGGCGGCCTGTTCGGCGGGCAGCAATTGCCCGGAAATCAGCAAGCGTTCGGCGCGATGCGCGCCGACCACGCGGCGCAGCAGTCGCTGGATACCTTCCGGTGCCGCCAACCCCACCTGCACTTCGTTCAGGCCGATGGTGTAGGGCCGCGCGGTATCGGCGCTACGTGCCATCACCCGGTAATCGCAGCACAGCGCCAGCACGCAACCACCGGCCGGTGCATGGCCCCCGATCGCCGCCGCCACCGGTACCGGGCAATTGGCCAGCGCCTGCGCTGCCTCGAAGAAGGCCGTCCAGCTGGCCAGCAGCGCAGCGCGGTCGGTGCCATGCGACAGCAGGTACGGCACGTCCATGCCGCCGGAAAAAATGCGTTCGCTGCCCGACAGCACCACGCCGTCGACCGTAGCGTCCAGCTCCTGCACGGCCGCGCTCAGTGCCTGGCAGAGCGCGGTATCCAGTGCATTGACCGGCGGGCGGGCCAGACGGATTTCGCGAAGACGGCCGTGGTCGAGGATTTGGATGCTCATGCGAGGCTCCTGAAAGTCGGGCCATGATAGACGGCCGTCGCTGCATGCGGTGCGTACATGCAAGCGCGCTGCTGGTTCGGTGGTGCGTGTGGGCGCAGGCGCATTGCAGCATCAAGCGCACATGCGGAGCTAGCTATTTCACCAGGGCCGGGAAACGCGCAAGTAAAACGGCGGCTCCATAAAGAAGCCGCCGTGTGTCATTCAACCGCGTCTGTGCTGCGCGCGATCAGCTACTCGCTGCACGCACCGCATCCGGCAGCGCCGCGCTCTTGCCGGTCTGCGTATCGATCCACACCACCACCACGTTGCCGTCCGAATACAGCACGCCGTCATCCTTCTGGTCGACGATGCGATGGCCGATGGTGGTGCTTCTGCTGCCCAGGCGCTCGACAAACAACTCCACCGTGATGTCGTTGGGCCACACCAACGGGCGTTTGTAGTTGACATTGGTGGCGGCGACCACTGGCGCGATACGGTCGGTCATCGCCACGCCTTGTACGCCCAGCATCCAGCGCACGCGCGCCTCTTCCAGATACGAAATGTACTTGGCGTTGTTGACATGGCCCATGCTGTCCATGTCGCGCCAGCGCACGCTGATCGGGATGCGTGCCAGGATCTTGTGTTCGCTCATCAGCTTGCCTTCTTCTTTGCAGTCTTCTTGGTGGCGGACTTGGCGACCTTGGCCACCTTCTCCGGTTTGACCTTGCGCGGTGGGCGCGCATCCGGCTTGTTGGCCATTGCGGCCGGGCGGGTCTCGCGCGCCTTGACCGACGGCAGCATCTTGGCCAGGAACTGCCCGGTGTAGGACGCCTCGTGCGCGGCCACGTCTTCCGGTGTGCCCGACACCAGGATGGTGCCGCCACGATGGCCGCCTTCCGGACCCAGATCCACGATCCAGTCGGCAGTCTTGATCACATCCAGATTGTGTTCGATCACCACCACCGTGTTGCCCTCGTCGCGCAGCTTGTGCAGCACGCCGAGCAGCGCTTCGATGTCGTGGAAGTGCAGGCCGGTGGTCGGTTCGTCGAGGATGTACAAGGTGCGCCCGGTATCGCGGCGCGACAGTTCCTTGGACAGCTTCACACGCTGCGCTTCACCGCCGGACAACGTGGTCGCGCTCTGGCCCAGCTTGATGTAGCTCAGGCCCACATCGATCAGCGTTTCCAGCTTGCGCGCGATCGACGGTACTGGCTCGAACAAGCGCAGCGCGTCTTCGACGGTCATCTGCAACACGTCGCTGATGTTGAAACCCTTGTAACGGATCTCCAGCGTCTCGCGGTTATAGCGCTTGCCGTGGCAGACATCGCACGGCACATACACGTCGGGCAGGAAGTGCATCTCTACCTTGATCATGCCGTCGCCCTGGCACGCCTCGCAGCGGCCGCCACGCACGTTGAAGCTGAAACGCCCCGGCGAATAGCCGCGCGCACGCGATTCGGGCACCTGGGCGAACAGCTCGCGCAGCGGGGTGAACATGCCGGTGTAGGTCGCCGGATTGGAGCGCGGCGTGCGCCCGATCGGCGACTGGTCGATATCCACGACCTTGTCGAACAGGTCCAGATTTTCCACTTCGCGATGCGGTGCCACCGTATGCGAGGCGCCGTTGATCTCGTTGGCGGCCAGCGTGAACAAGGTATCGTTGATCAGCGTCGACTTGCCCGAGCCGGACACGCCGGTGATGCAGGTCAACAGGCCGGCCGGAATGTCCAGGTCGACGTTCTTGAGGTTGTTGCCGGTGGCCCCACGTAGATGCAGCATCATCTTCGGGTTGGGCTTGTGGCGCTGCTTGGGAATCTCGATGCGGCGCTTGCCGGACAGGTATTGGCCGGTCAGCGAGCGTGGCGACTCCAGAATGTCCTGCAGCGTGCCCTGTGCGCAGATTTCGCCACCGTGCACGCCGGCACCGGGGCCGATGTCCAGTACGTGATCGGCCAGCCGGATCGCGTCTTCGTCATGCTCGACAACGATTACCGTATTGCCCAGGTCGCGCAATCGCGTCAGCGTGCCGAGCAGGCGTTCGTTGTCGCGCTGATGCAGGCCGATCGACGGCTCATCCAGTACGTACATCACCCCGACCAGGCCGGCGCCGATCTGGCTGGCCAGACGGATGCGCTGCGCTTCGCCGCCAGACAAGGTGTCGGCCTTGCGCTCCAGGGTGAGGTAATCCAGGCCGACATCGACCAGGAAGCCCAGCCGCTCGCCGATCTCCTTGACGATCTTGGCCGCGATCTCGCCGCGCCAGCCCGGCAGCGACAAGCCGCGGAAGAAGTTCAGCGCTTCATTGACCGGCAGCACCACCAGTTCCGGCAGCGGGCGGTCGGCCACAAACACGTTGCGCGCAGCGCGATTCAGGCGTGTGCCGTTGCAGGCAGGGCAGGGCTGCTGGCTGACGTACTTGGTCAGCTCTTCGCGCACGGCCGGCGATTCGGTCTCGCGGTAGCGCCGTTCCAGATTCGGCAGGATGCCTTCGAAGCGATGCTTGCGCGTGGTGCGCCCGCCCGCATCGGTGAAGTAGGTGAAGCTGATCACCTCATCGCCGCTGCCGAACAAGACCGCCTGGCGCACCTTGGCCGGCAGCGTGTTCCACACCGCATCCACGTCGAACTTGTAGTGCTTGGCCAGCGAGGCGATCAGCTGGAAATAATAGGCATTGCGCCGATCCCAACCACGTACCGCACCCGCAGACAACGACAGTTCCGGATGTACCACCACCCGGTCCGGGTCGAAGAATTCGGCCACGCCCAGGCCATCGCAACTGGGGCAGGCGCCCACCGGTGCGTTGAACGAAAACAGGCGCGGTTCCAGCTCCGGCAGCGAGTAATCGCAGACCGGGCAGCTGTACTTGGACGAGAACAGATGCGGGGCTGCGGCCGGGTCGTCCAGCGACTGCACCGCCACCATGCCTTCGCCGAGCTTGAGCGCGGTTTCGAAACTTTCCGCCAGCCGCTGCTTGATATCTTCGCGCGGACGGAAACGGTCGATCACCGCTTCGATGGTGTGCTTCTGGCGCAGCGCCAGTGCCGGCACCGCATCGATCTCGTACAACTCGCCATCCACGCGCACGCGCACGAAGCCCTGCGCACGCAGTTGTTCGAACACCTGCGCATGCTCGCCCTTGCGGTCGCGGATCACCGGCGCCAGCAGCATGTAGCGCTGCTCCTGATCCTGGGTGAGCATGTGGTCGACCATCTGGCTGACGGTCTGCGCTTCCAGCGGGAAACCGTGATCCGGGCAACGCGGCTGGCCCACGCGTGCATACAGCAGGCGCAGGTAGTCGTAGATCTCGGTGATCGTGCCCACGGTGGAGCGCGGGTTGTGCGAGGTGGACTTTTGTTCGATCGAAATCGCCGGGGATAGGCCTTCGATATGGTCCAGGTCCGGCTTTTCCATCACGCTGAGGAACTGGCGCGCATACGCCGACAGCGACTCGACGTAGCGGCGCTGGCCCTCCGCATAAATGGTGTCGAACGCCAACGACGACTTGCCCGAGCCGGACAAGCCGGTGATCACGATCAGTTTGTCGCGAGGCAGGTCGAGGTCGATGTTCTTGAGGTTGTGCGTCCGCGCGCCGCGGATGCGGATGAAATCCATCGCCATGGGGGATCCGATGTCGGGCCGGCGAACCGGCAGTGGTGCGAGCGTGCTCAGCAGGAATGAGTGGCAGTCGATCAGCCTACCCGCCGACCTAGGTGAGGGCAATTGCCCCAAATGCCAGTCTGACCGGACCGTTGTGGCGGCCGGATGATGCGTTGCACCTGCCCGATTCGGGTGCGCGACGGCAGAACTGCTTGCCGGTTGACCCGAAACCCGCTAAGCCAGTACAATCCCGTTCCTGTCTGCCCTAGGGCACGTCAGTGCGACCATAATAACTACAGAGGAAAACCTGGTCATGTACGCAGTTCTGGTAACCGGCGGTAAGCAATACCGCGTCGCGCAGGGCGAAACGCTCCGCGTGGAAAAGCTCGAAGTCGAAGCAGGCAACGAGATCAAGTTTGACACCATCCTGATGCTGGGCGATAGCGATGGCATCAAGCTGGGCGATGCGCTGAAGGGCGCCTCGGTCACCGCCAAGGTTGTGGCCCATGGCCGCGCCGACAAGGTGCGCATCATCAAGTTCCGTCGCCGCAAGCACCACATGAAGCGTCAGGGACACCGTCAGTACTACACCGAAATCGAGATCACCGGCATCGCCGGTGGCGACAAGAAGTAAGGAGAACCAGTCATGGCACATAAAAAGGGCGTAGGTTCCTCGCGCAACGGTCGCGATTCCAACCCGAAGTACCTCGGCGTCAAGATCTTCGGTGGCCAGGCCATCGGCGCCGGCAACATCATCGTGCGTCAGCGCGGCACCCAGTTCCACCCGGGCGCTGGCGTCGGCCTGGGCCGCGACCACACGCTGTTTGCGCTGGTCAACGGCAAGGTCGAGTTCTCGGTCAAGGGTGCGAAGAAGCGTCGTACCGTCAGCGTGGTTGCCGAGGCGTAATCGCCCGCTCCATGCAGGCCAGTTCACAGCCGCGCCAGCGCGGTTGCGAACGACACGGAGAGCCCCGCTTCGGCGGGGTTTTTCGTTTGACGGCTGGGAATCGGGAATGGGGAATGGGAATCGGAAAAGCCGGCTCCTAACTCCGTTTCGCTCTCTGCTGTCGTGCCGGTGAGTGCGCTCGCTGGCAGGAGTCACGCCGCTCTTCTATGGCCGATTCCCCATTCCCTATTCCCAATTCCCGGTTGTAAGCTCATGAAGTTAGTCGACGAAGCAGAAATCCTGGTGACCGCCGGTAATGGCGGCAATGGCTGTGTCGGCTTTCGCCGCGAGAAGTTCATTCCGCTTGGCGGGCCCGATGGTGGCGACGGCGGTGCCGGCGGCAGCGTCTGGATCGTCGCCGACGAGAACGTCAACACCCTGGTCGACTTCCGTCATGAGCGCACCTTCAAGGCGCAGCGCGGCGAGAACGGCATGGGCCGCCAGGCCTATGGCAAGGGTGGCGAGGATCGCGTCATCGTGGTGCCGGTCGGCACCATGGTCGTCAATGTGCAGACCGATGAAGTGATCGGCGACCTCACCCAGCACGGCGATCGCCTGCTGGTCGCCAAGGGCGGCAAGGGCGGCCTTGGCAACATGCATTTCAAAAGCTCGGTCAACCGTGCGCCGCGCCAGTCCACCACCGGTGAGGAAGGCGAAGAGCGCCTGCTCAAGCTGGAGCTCAAGCTGCTGGCCGATGTCGGCCTGCTGGGCTTCCCCAACGCCGGCAAGAGCACGTTGATCCGCGCGGTGTCCTCGGCAACGCCCAAGGTGGCCGACTATCCGTTCACCACGCTGTATCCGAATCTGGGTGTGGTCAGCGTCGAGGCCTACCGCAGCTTTGTGATCGCCGACGTGCCGGGCCTGATCGAAGGTGCCGCCGATGGCGCCGGCCTGGGCACGCAGTTCCTGCGCCATTTGCAGCGCACGCGCCTGCTGCTGCATCTGGTGGATATTTCGCCGATGGACGGGGGTGTGGATGCGTCGCCGGTGGATCAGGTGCGCACCATCGAGCGCGAGCTGGAGCGCCACGACCCCGAGCTGCTGAAGAAGCCGCGTTGGCTGGTGCTCAACAAGGCCGACCTGATGTTCGAGGACGAGGCGCGTGCCGCCGCCGAAACCATCGTGGCCGAGCTGGGCTGGACCGCGCCGTGGTACCTGGTGTCCGCGCTGGGGCGCGATGGCACCTTCCCGATCATGAAGGACGTCATGGCATTCTTCGACCGCCAGCGCGAGGACGAGCTCGAGGCGCGCAATGCGGGCTGAGTGCACGGACAGGCACACAAAAAACCCGGCCGAGGCCGGGTTTTTCTGTGCTACCGGAAGTCAGGCTTCCGGCGACGTCGCAGCTGATCGCTTACGCGGCCTTGATGGCCTTGATGCGAGCGGTCAGGCGGCTCTTGTGACGCGCAGCCTTGTTCTTGTGAATCAGGCCACGGGCGCTGAAACGGTCGAGGATGGGCTGAGCAACGGCGAAAGCAGCTTCGGCGCCTGCAGCATCGTTGGCGTCAAGGGCCTTGATCACCTTCTTGACGGCGGTGCGCAGCATCGAACGCTGGCCCGTGTTGCGCTCGTTGCGCACGACGGTCTGCTTGGCGCGCTTCTTGGCGGACTTGATATTGGCCACGGTGGTGGGTTCCTGAAAAATCGGTATGGTGGAAAAAGCAAGCGGGAAAGTATGATGGGCTTAGTTATGTACGTCAAGTCAGTTGTCAAGAGGGAGGCTGCGTGAGCAAGCCTGGCATGTTGAGGGGCCTGCTCTCATTCAGCAGTATGACCATGGTGTCGCGGGTGCTGGGACTGGTGCGCGACCAAGTCATCACCACCACCTTCGGCACCAACGCGGTGACCGATGCCTTTTGGGTGGCCTTCCGGGTACCCAATTTCCTGCGCCGGCTCTTTGCCGAAGGGTCCTTCGCCACCGCGTTCGTGCCGGTGTTCACCGAGGTCAAGGAAACCCGTCCGCACGCCGAGCTGCGCGAGTTGATGGCGCGCGTGGCCGGCACCCTGGGTGGAACGCTACTGCTGGTCACCGCGCTTGCGCTGATCTTCGCGCCGGCGCTGGCCACGCTGTTTTCCAGCGGGGTCGATACGGATCCGGCCAAGCATGGCCTGCTGGTGGATCTGTTTCGTCTGACGTTCCCGTTCCTGCTCTTCGTCTCGCTGACCGCGCTGGCGGGCGGGGCGCTGAACAGTTTTCAGAAGTTCGCCATGCCGGCGCTGACTCCGGTGATCCTCAACCTGTGCATGATCGCCGGCGCCGTGTGGCTGGCGCCGAAGCTGGGTGGTACGCCGGAGAAGCAGATCATCGCGCTGGGCTGGGCGGTGCTGGCGGCAGGCATGCTGCAGTTGTTGTTCCAGCTGCCTTCGCTGAAAGGCATCAACCTGCTGACCCTGCCGCGCTGGGGCTGGCGACATCCAGGGGTGCGCAAGGTGCTGACCCTGATGGTGCCGACCCTGTTTGGCTCATCGATCGCGCAGATCAACCTGCTGCTGGACACCGTCATCGCGGCCAAGCTGACCGATGGCTCGCAGTCGTGGCTGTCGCTGGCCGACCGCTTCCTGGAACTGCCGCTGGGCGTGTTCGGGGTGGCGCTGGGCACGGTGATCCTGCCGGCGCTGGCGCGCCATCACGTCAAGACCGACCGCGCGGCGTTTTCTGGTGCGTTGGACTGGGGCTTCCGCACCACGCTGTTGATTGCGATGCCGGCAATGTTCGGATTGCTGCTGCTGGCCGAGCCCCTGGTGGCGACCTTGTTCCAGTATCGGCAGTTCACTGCCTTCGATACGCGGATGACCGCGATGTCGGTCTATGGCCTGAGCTTCGGTCTGCCGGCCTACGCCATGCTCAAGGTGGTGCTGCCGGCGTTCTACGCCCGCCAGGACACCCGCACCCCGGTGCGTGCCGGCGTGGCGGCGCTGATCGCCAACATGGTGTTCAATTTCGCGTTGCTGGCGGTGGTCTACCAGATCATGGTGCCGCCCGAACTCAAGGCGCAGGGCGTAATGCAGGCGCTGGGCAAGCAGCCTGGCCTGCACCTGGCGCTGGGCATAGCGAGCGCGCTGTCGAGTTATCTCAACCTGGGTTTGCTGTGGTACTGGCTCGGCAAGTCCGGGGTGTACCAGCGCCGGCCGGGGTGGGGCGGCTATGCAGCGCGCCTGCTGCTGGCATGCGCGGCGATGGTGACAGTGCTGTTGGGCCTGCTGTGGTGGCTGCCATCGTTCACCGTGATGGAGAAGTGGGATCGTATCGGTTGGTTGGCGGTGCTGGTCGGCAGTGGCGGGCTGACCTATGTGGTCGCGCAACTGGCGTTGGGCTTGCGGCCGCGGCATCTGCGCGAGAGCTGAGTCGCGGATGCCGAACACTGTAGTGGTCCCTGGCGAGCGCCGCTGATGTCTGCGCTCTTCAAGGGCCGCGCAGTCGTGGAAGCTCCGCCGCGGTCTTTGCCGACGGTGCGGCTGGGGGGCGATTGTCGGCCGCCGCCCGCCAAGGCCGCGTGTGCTGGTGACGCTGCGCGTGCCGGGCCCCTGCCCATGCGGCTTGACAGGCACGGCTATACTTACAGGTTATGTATCAGCGAGGGTCGGCCGCCAGGTCGGCATCTGTTTGGATCGAGGAATGAGCAGGCTGTTTAGAGACGTCGAGGGCGGGACGCTGTTCCCGCACGGAAGCGTGGTCTGCATCGGCGCCTTCGATGGCCTGCACCTGGGGCATCGGACGTTGGTGCAGCACGCCATCGCGCGTGCGCGTGCGTTGGGCGTGCCAGCGGTGGCGTTGAGCTTCGAGCCGCTGCCGCGCGAATTTTTCGCCCCGGCCGCGCCGCCGCCGCGGCTGACCCTGGCGCGCGCCAAGATCGAAGGCCTGTACGACTTCGGTGCCGACAGCGTTGGCCTGATCCGTTTCGACGGCCGCTTGTCGGCCATGCCTGCAGAAGAGTTCGTGCGCCTGGCGCTGGTGGGTCGGCTGTGTGCGCGCGAAGTGTGGATCGGCCCGGAGTTCCGGTTCGGCCATCGGCGTGGCGGCGATACCGCATTGCTGCATGCGTTGGGTGAGCAGCATGGATTTGCGGCTGGCGAAATCGCGCCGGTGCACCTGCATGGCGAACGGATTTCTGCCACGCGCATTCGCGAGCTGCTGGGCACCGGCGAGTTCGTGCATGCCGGCGAACTGCTCGGCCGCCCGTATACCATCGGTGGGCGGGTGGTGCGCGGCAAACAACTGGGGCGCACGCTGGGCTACCCGACTGCCAATCTGCGGTTTCCGCGCACTCCTGCGTTATCGGGCATCTATGCGACCTGGGTGCATGGCGTGGCCGAGCGGCCGTGGCCATCGGTGTCCAGCTTCGGAACGCGGCCCACCGTGGCCGGTGTGGAGCCGTTGCTGGAAGCGCACCTGTTCGATTTTCAGGGCGATTTGTATGGCCGGCATATCGAAGTCGAATTCGTCGCCAAGCTGCGCGACGAAGAAAAGTTCGATGGGCTCGATGCGCTCACCGTGCAGATGCACCGCGATGCCGAGCAGGCGCGCGCCGTGCTCAAGGCGAGCCCTTCGCGACTGCCTGCTGCCGATGAAAGCGTTGCACGCTCCGCCGGTCTTTCCATGCAGGGGCAACACGGCGGTTCTTCGCGCCGCTTGGCAGAGGCAGACGCCGTCGATGCCACTCCCTCGCAACATCCCCGTCCATCACCTCATGCAGCGCAACGGTAGATTCCTGTGACCCACGACTACAAAGCCACTCTCCATCTGCCTGCGACGGAATTCCCGATGCGCGGCGACCTGCCCAAGCGCGAGCCGGCGATGCTGGACCGCTGGGAGCGCGAGGGGCTGTATGCGCAGCTGCGCGCCAACGCGGCAGGGCGCCCGTTGTTCGTGCTGCACGACGGTCCGCCGTATGCCAATGGCCAGATCCATCTGGGCCACGCGGTCAACAAGATCCTCAAGGACATCATCGTCAAGTCGAAGTATCTGGCTGGCTTCGATGCGCCGTACATCCCCGGCTGGGACTGTCACGGCCTGCCGATCGAGATCGCGATCGAAAAGAAATACGGCAAGGTCGGCGTCAAGCTCGACGCGGCCGAGTTCCGTCAGAAGTGCCGCGAATACGCGACCGAGCAGATCGATCTGCAGCGGCGCGACTTCAAGCGCCTGGGCGTGGTCGGCGATTGGGACAACCCGTACAAGACGCTGGATTTCCGCTTCGAAGCCAACGAAATCCGCGCGCTGGCCAAAGTGGTCGATAACGGCCATCTGACCCGCGGCGTCAAGCCGGTGCATTGGTGCTTCGATTGCGGCTCGGCGCTGGCCGAGGCCGAGATCGAATACGCCGACAAGGTGTCGCCGACCGTGGATGTGGCCTATCCGGCGCGCGATCCGGCGGCGGTCGCTGCTGCGTTCGGCGCCAGCCTGCCGGCAGGCACCAGCGTGGCGGTGCCGATCTGGACCACCACGCCGTGGACGCTGCCGGCATCTCTGGCAGTGAGCCTGGGCGCAGAGCTCGATTACGTGCTGGTCGAAGGCCCGGCCGATCGCGGTCAGCCGCGCTGGCTGGTGGTGGCCGAAGCCCTGGCGGCCAGGGTGCTGACGCGCTATGGCGTGGACGACGTGACGGTGCATGGCCATGCCAAGGGCGCCGTGCTGGACCAGATGCTCCTCAATCACCCCTTCTATGCCGAGCGCGAGATCCCGCTGCTGCTGGGCGAGCACGTCTCTGCCGAGGAAGGCACCGGCGCCGTGCATACCGCGCCCGGTCATGGTCAGGAGGACTATCAGGTGTCCAAGCAGTACGGCCTGCTGGAGCGCTACACCGCCGCGCAGATCAATCCGGTGGACGGGCGTGGTGTGTATCTGCCCTCCACGCCGCCGCTGGGCGACACCGTGCTGGCCGGTCTGCATATCTGGAAGGCCAACGACATCATCATCGAGGCGCTGCGCGACACCGGCGTGTTGCTGGCGGCGAGCAAGATGGAGCATAGCTACCCGCATTGCTGGCGCCACAAGACGCCGATCGCGTTCCGCGCCACGCCGCAGTGGTTCATCTCGATGGAGCAGGCCAACCTGCGCGCCGATGCGCTCAAGGCCATCGAGCAGGTGACCTGGTACCCGGCGTGGGGCCAGGCGCGCATCGCCGGCATGGTCGAAGGCCGCCCGGACTGGACCATCTCGCGCCAGCGCACCTGGGGCGTGCCGATCGCCTTGTTCGTGCACCGCGAAACCGGAGAGCCGCATCCGCGCAGCACCGAACTGCTGCGCCAGGTGGCCGACCGCGTAGAGCTGGGCGGCGTGGACGTGTGGTACACGCTGGACGCGGCCGAACTGCTGGGCGATGAAGCGGCCGACTACGACAAGATCACCGACATCCTGGATGTGTGGTTCGACTCCGGCGTGACGCATGAGGCAGTGCTGGTCGACCGCGGCCTGCCCAAACCGGCCGATCTGTATCTGGAAGGCTCCGACCAGCACCGCGGCTGGTTCCAGTCCTCGCTGCTGAGCGGCGTGGCGATGGACAAGGCGGCGCCCTACAAGCAGTGCCTCACCCATGGCTTCACCGTGGACGAGCACGGCCGCAAGATGTCCAAGTCAGACAAAAACGGGATCGAGCCGCAGGAGATCATCAAGACCCTGGGCGCGGATATCCTGCGCCTGTGGATCGCATCGGCCGATTACAGCAGCGAAATGTCGCTGTCGCAGGAGATCCTCAAGCGCAACGCTGATGCGTATCGCCGTCTGCGCAATACCGCGCGCTTCCTGCTCGGCAATCTGCATGGCTTCGACCCGCTGCAGCATCTGGTGGCGCTGGACGACATGGTGCTGCTGGACCGCTGGATCGTGCATCGCGCGCATGAGCTGCAGGAAAAGATCGTCGCCGCCTATGCGCGCTACGACTTCGCCGAGATCGTGCAGGCGCTGCTGAATTTCTGCAGCGTGGACCTTGGCTCGTTGTACCTGGACGTCACCAAGGACCGTCTGTACACGATGGCCGAAGACGCGCGCGGTCGCCGCTCGGCGCAGAGCGCGATGTATCACGTGGCCGAAGCGTTCGTGCGCTGGGTGGCGCCGGTGCTGACCTTTACTGCCGAAGAGTTGTGGGCGTATCTGCCGGGCGAGCATGTCGGCAACGTGTTGTTCGCTACCTGGTACGACGGGCTGGCGCCGCTGCCTGCCGCTGCCGCGCTGACCAGTGCGGATGTCGACAAGTTGCTGGCCCTGCGCGAGCAGGTGTCCAAGGTGCTGGAGCCGATGCGTGCCAATGGCGCCATCGGTGCGGCGCTGGAAGCGGAGATCACCGTGGCCGCCGATGCGCAGACCGCCGCGCGCTGGCAGCCACTGGCCGAGGAACTGCGCTTTCTGTTCATCAGTGGCGACGTCACCGTGACCGCGGCCAGTACCGACGACATCTTCGTCAGCGCGCAGCCGACCACCAAGGCCAAGTGCGTGCGCTGCTGGCACCACCAGGCCAGCGTGGGCAGCGATGCGCGTCACCCGGAGCTGTGCAGCCGTTGCGTCAGCAATATCGAAGGCCCTGGCGAGGATCGTCGCTGGTTCTAGCGTCGCTGGTTCTGATGTCGTGATTGCTTCTCCCGCGAGCGGGAGTCCGTTTCAATACACCTTCTCCCGCGAGCGGGAGAAGGTGGCGCGCAGCGCCGGATGAGGGTCGTACCGGCGCATCCGGCGGTGCTTGCCGATTTGCCCGTCGGGCAGCTTCTCCCGAGCCCGGGAGTAGCAACAGCTAAGGTGATTCCATGACCGCAAGACCCAAACCCTCTGCTTTGATCTGGCTCGTGCTGTCGGCTGTCGTAATCGGCCTGGACCAGTGGAGCAAGGCCTGGGTGCTGTCCAGCCTGCCCGAGTACACCCCGGTGCCGGTCATCGACGGCTTCTGGAACTGGTACCGCACCTATAACACCGGCGCTGCCTTCAGCTTTTTGAGCGATGCCGGCGGCTGGCAGCTGTGGTTCTTCACCGCGTTGGCGGTGGGCATCAGCGGCCTGCTGGCGTTCTGGCTGTCGCGCACCGCGCGCGGCGAATGGCGTAGTGCGCTGCCGTATGCGCTGGTGATCGGCGGGGCGATCGGCAATGTGATCGACCGGCTGCTGCATGGCCACGTGGTCGATTTCATCCAGTGGTACATCGGCAGCCACACCTGGCCGTCATTCAATATCGCCGACTCGGCCATTGTGGGCGGTGCCATCGGGATTGCGCTGTTCGGGCTGTTCGACAAGGGCGGCAAGCGCGAGCCGGGAATCGGGAATCGCCCCTGAAGCCCGGCTACCGATGCGTGCCGCTTGGTCCGACCCCTCTTTCTCCATTCCCGTAGAATGCCCGCCATGGATGTCCTGCTCGCCAATCCCCGTGGTTTTTGCGCCGGTGTCGACCGCGCGATCGAGATCGTCAAGCGCGCGATCGAGACGCTGGGTGCGCCGATCTATGTACGTCACGAAGTGGTGCATAACCGTTTCGTGGTCGACGACCTCAAGCAACGCGGCGCGATCTTCGTCGAAGAGCTCGACGAGGTGCCCGATAACGCCACGGTGATCTTCAGCGCGCACGGCGTCTCGCAGGCGGTGCGTCAGGAGGCCGAGCGCCGTGGCTTGAAGGTGTTCGACGCCACCTGCCCGCTGGTGACCAAGGTGCATTTCGAGGTCGCGCGGCATTGCCGGGCCGGCCGCGATGTGGTGCTGATCGGCCATGCCGGGCACCCTGAAGTGGAAGGCACCATGGGGCAGTGGAGCCGCGAGCGTGGCCCGGGCACGATCTACCTGGTCGAAGATATCGAGCAGGTCGCCACGCTGCAGATCAATCAGCCGGAAAACCTCGCTTACACGACCCAGACCACGCTGTCGGTCGACGACACCATGGGCATCATCGAGGCGCTGCGCGCGCGCTACCCGGCGATGCAGGGTCCGCGTCACGACGACATCTGCTACGCCACCCAGAACCGCCAGGACGCAGTGCGCGATCTGGCGCGCCAGTGCGACCTGGTGCTGGTGGTCGGCTCGCCCAATAGCTCCAATTCCAACCGGCTGAGCGAACTCGCCCGCCGCGACGGGGTGGAGTCGTACCTGATCGACAACGCCAGCGAGATCGATCCGGCCTGGGTTGTCGGCAAGCAGCACATCGGCCTTACCGCCGGCGCTTCCGCACCGCAGGTGCTGGTGGATGGCGTGCTGGCGCGGTTGCGCGAGCTGGGCGCTGGCACTGTGTCCGAGCTGGAAGGTGAGCCCGAATCGATGGTGTTCGCACTGCCCAAGGAGCTGCGGCTGCGTCTGGTCAGCTGACTGCGCGTCGTTGCCCAACGTCGGTCGGGCAGGGTGGGCAGCGTCTGGATGCCGTCAGATAATGGTTCTGACCACACGCAGGCCGCCGGCCACTGCGGCGATTGACCAGCCCCCGGCTCCGCTCCTACAATGCACGGCTCGCCGGAATAGCTCAGTTGGTAGAGCGGCGCATTCGTAATGCGTAGGTCGTAGGTTCGATTCCTATTTCCGGCACCATCGCGTCAGTACTGGGTCGGCCCTTGGTCGGCCCAGTTGCGTTTTTGACGTCTGCAAGCGGATTTCACGCTTTTGTCGCATGCAGTGCAGTGCGACTGCAGCCAGCCACGACGGCCGGCATGGCCTCCATCTTTAGCTTGCGCTGCGCTGCGACAACATGTCGCACGATTTTGCGCGCATTTATTGCGGCAGATCATTGCCAATGGGTTTCGTGCAGGTGCAGCAAAGATTAAAATTGCTGCGCTAACCCGTGACTTCGGTCTGCGCGGGCCCGCCTTCAACAAGAAGGGCACCGTCGGACATCTCCTTCGCTGGAGACGAAGCGCGGCTGGCGTTCCTTCGCACTTGGATCGACCGATGATTCCGCTGAAACATCTCGGGCGTTTACTTCGTCCAGGTCTGATGTTGCCGTTCCTGCTGTTGGCAGGCTGCAACTCGGCCATCCTCAATCCGAAAGGCCAGATCGGCCACGACGAGAAGCAACTGCTGATCACCTCCGTGGTGCTGATGCTGATCGTGGTCATCCCGGTGATCGTGATGACGATTGCGTTTGCGTGGAAATACCGCGCATCCAACACGAAGGCGCGCTACGAGCCGGATTGGTCGCACTCCACCGCCATCGAAGTGGTGGTGTGGTCGATCCCGTGCGTGATCATCCTGGTGCTGGCGGTGCTGACCTGGCGCTCGTCGCATGCGCTGGACCCGTACCGTCCGCTGGATTCGGACGTCAAGCCGATCAACATCGAAGCGGTGTCGCTGGACTGGAAGTGGATGTTCATCTACCCGGATCAGAACATCGCCACCGTCAACGAGATCGCGTTCCCGGTGCACACGCCGCTGAACTTCAAGATCACCTCCGATACGGTGATGAACTCGTTCTTCATTCCGCACCTGGGCACCATGATCTACGCGATGGCGGGCATGGAAACCAAGCTGCATCTGGTGGCCGACGAGCCCGGCGAATACTTCGGCCTGTCGACCAACTACAGCGGTCACGGCTTCTCGAAGATGAGCTTCAAGGCGCATGCGGTCGATCAGGCCGGCTTCGACGCGTGGGTGGCCAAGGTCAAGGCATCGCCGACGTCCTTGAATGCCGCCGAATATCAGGTGTTGGCTGCCAGTCGCAACGACAAAGAACAGTATCCGGTCACCTACTACTCGTCGGTGCAGGACGGCATGTTCCGGTCGCTGGTCGACAAATACATGAATGGTCCGGGCCATAGCAAGGGCCATGGCGACCATGAGGCATCGGCTGCAGAGCCGGTCGCCATGTGCACTTCTGGAGACAAGTGATGCTAGGCAAACTTACCATCGAGGCGGTTCCGTACCACGAGCCGATCATCATGATCGCGCTGGGTGGTGCAGGCCTGCTCGGCCTGCTCATCGCGGGCGCCATCACCAAGTACAAGCTGTGGGGCTACCTGTGGAAGGAGTGGTTCACCTCGGTGGATCACAAGCGCATCGGCGTGATGTACATCATCGTGGCGCTGGTCATGTTGCTGCGCGGTTTTGCCGATGCGGCCATGATGCGTACCCAGCAGGCATTGGCGGGTAACGGTGGCGAAGGCGTGCTGCCTCCGCACCATTACGACCAGATCTTTACCGCGCATGGCGTGATCATGATCTTCTTCATGGCCATGCCGTTCATGACTGGCCTGTTGAACCTGATCGTGCCGCTGCAGATCGGTGCACGCGACGTGGCGTTTCCGTTCCTGAACTCGCTGAGCTTCTGGCTGTTCGTGGCCGGCGCAGCGTTGATCAACATTTCGCTCGGCGTCGGTGAATTCGCGCAGACCGGTTGGCTGGCGTATCCGCCGTTGTCTGGGCTGGAATACAGTCCAGGGGTCGGTGTCGATTACTACATCTGGGCGTTGCAGGTCTCGGGCTTAGGCACGTTGCTGACCGGCGTGAACTTCTTCGTGACGATCATGCGGATGCGCGCGCCAGGCATGACCCTGATGCGCATGCCGATCTTCACCTGGACTGCGTTGATCACCAACATCCTGATCATCGCTGCATTCCCGATCCTGACCGTGGCGCTGGCGCTGCTGGGTGCCGACCGTTACCTGGGCACGCACTTCTTCACCAACGACGGTGGCGGCAACGCCATGATGTACGTCAACCTGATCTGGATCTGGGGTCACCCGGAGGTCTACATCCTGATCCTGCCGGCGTTCGGCATCTTCTCCGAGTTGATCGCCACCTACAGCCGCAAGCGGTTGTTCGGTTACACCTCGATGGTCTACGCCACCTCGTGCATCGGTGTGCTGTCGTTCGTGGTGTGGTTGCACCACTTCTTCACCATGGGCTCGGGTGCCAACGTCAATGCCTTCTTCGGCATCACGACGATGATCATCTCGATTCCGACCGGCGTGAAGATCTTCAACTGGCTGTTCACCATGTTCCGCGGTCGCGTGCACATGACCTCGCCGGTGCTGTGGACGATCGGCTTCATCATCACCTTCACCATCGGCGGCATGACCGGCGTGATGCTGGCGATTCCGGCCGTGGATTTCGTGCTGCACAACAGCCTGTTCCTGATCGCGCACTTCCATAACGTGATCATCGGCGGCGTGGTGTTCGGTTACCTGGCAGGTCTGACCTACTGGTTCCCGAAGGCGTTCGGCTTCAAGCTCAACGAGAAGATCGGCAAGGCCTCGTTCTGGTGCTGGATCATCGGCTTCTTCGTGGCTTTCATGCCGCTGTACGTGCTCGGCTTCATGGGCATGACCCGTCGCATGAACACCTACAACCATCCCGAGTGGGCGCCGTGGCTGTATGTCGCTGCGGTGGGTGCTGCGATCATCGGCATGGGCATCTTCCTGAATCTGGTGCAGATCGCGTACAGCGTGTGGAAGCGCAAGGAGCACATGGACTACACGGGCGATCCGTGGGATGGCCGTACGCTGGAGTGGGCAACCTCTTCGCCGCCGCCGTTCTACAACTTCGCCGTGCTGCCGCACATCGACGACCGCGATCAGTTCTGGGCCGACAAGCAGAACGGCAAGGGCTGGGTGCGTCCGTCCAAGTACGAAGCCATCCACATGCCGCGTAACACCGGTGCAGGTGTGTATATCGGTGCCTTCAGCGTGCTGATGGGCTTCGGTCTGATCTGGCACATCTGGTGGCTGGCCATCCTCGGCCTGGTGGGCATGATCGGTAGCTTCATCGTGCGCACCTTCGATGACGACATCGATTACTGGGTGCCGGCCGATGAAGTGGAGCGCATCGAAAACGCGCGCTTCGCCCTGCTCGAACAGCAACAGGCGGCGCAGGCCGCGAAGGTGGTATGACCATGGCTTCCTCGACCACGCTTGACCACGCCGCCCACGCGGGCGGCCACGATCACGACCACGAGCATCACGACGGCGGTGGCAACACCGTCTTCGGGTTCTGGGTCTATCTGATGAGCGACTGCTTGCTGTTTGCCGGTCTGTTCGCCACCTATGCGGTGCTCTCCGGCGCCACGGTGGACGGGCCGACCGCCAAGGAGCTGTTCGATCTGAAGTTCGTGTTGGTGGAAACCTTCCTGCTGCTCTTCAGCAGCTTGAGCTTCGGCTTCGCGATGATCTCTGCGCACAAGCGCAGCATGACCGGCCTGTATGGCTGGCTGGGCGTGACCGCGCTGCTGGGTATCGGCTTTCTGTGCATGGAAGTCTGGGAGTTCAACCACCTGATCCATGAAGGTGCCGGCCCGGGGCGCAGCGCGTTCCTGTCCGCCTTCTTCACCCTGGTCGGAACCCACGGTTTGCACGTGGCGTCGGGCCTGTTGTGGATGGCAGTGCTGGTGATTCAGATCTCCAAGAACGGCCTGACTGCGCGCAACAGCACGCGTCTGGCCTGCCTGAGCCTGTTCTGGCACTTCCTGGACATCATCTGGATCGGTGTGTTCACCGTCGTCTATCTGCTGGGAGCGCTGTAATGGCCAATCACCACCACACCGAGACCGCGGCCGATGCGCATGCCGGCGGTTTGAAGTCCTACCTGATCGGCTTCGTCATGGCCGTCATCCTTACCGTCATCCCGTTTGCGATGGTGATGAGCGGGGCGTTCTCCAAGGGCGTCACCATCGTCGTGATCTCGGTCATGGCTGCGGTGCAGATGCTGGTGCACATGGTGTACTTCCTGCATATGGATCGCACGCCCGAGCAGCGCTCCAACGTGCAGGTGGGCCTGTTCTCGCTGCTGATCATCGGCATCGTGATCGTCGGTTCGCTGTGGGTGCTGCACAACATGAACGTCAACATGATGCATTGAGACGGCGCCACGCCGGATCGCGTCATGCTGTTATGAAGAAAGCCGCCAGCGATTGGCGGCTTTTTTTTGCGCATGAATTTGCCTGCGGCATGACCAATGGCATACGGGGAAGCCGTGGTGGGCGCTTAGCATCGTGGGCTTGCCTGTTCCAGGTCACCCGCGGAGTTGCGATGAAGATGCCCACCCTGTTGTCCGTGTCGTTGCTGGCAGCGCTGTCGTTGCCCGCCGCCGCGCAAACCGCGCCGCCGCAGGACGTGCCGTTCGACGGCACCTTGAAGATCGACGTCGATGCCACCGACCTGGCGCACCGCATCTTCAAGGTCAAGACCACCATGCCGGCAAAGCCCGGCCCGATGACGCTGCTGTATCCGCAGTGGATTCCCGGCAATCATTCGCCCACCGGCCCGATCGACAAGCTGGCCGGTCTGGTGATCAAGGTCGATGGCAAGGTAGTGCCGTGGAAGCGCGACCAGTTCGATGTGTACGCCTTCACCGTGGACGTACCGCAGGGTGCCACCGAGCTGGTGGCCGAGTTCAAGTTCCTCTCGCCGCAGGCCCCTAACCAGGGCCGCGTGATGATGACTCCGGAGATGCTCAACCTGCAGTGGAACACCACGGCGCTGTATCCGGCCGGCGTCTTCGCACGCAACATCAAGGCGCAGGCCAGCGTGACGCTGCCAGCCGGCTGGAGCTATGCCACGGCGCTGGAAACCGACCGCCGCGTCGGCGACACCGTGACCTTCAAGCCGATCGATTTCGACGACCTGGTCGATTCGCCGATGTTCGCCGGCAAGTACTACAAGCGCGTGGAGCTAAGCGCCGGCAAGCAGCCGGTCTACCTCAACGTGTTCGCCGACGAAGCCAAGTCGCTGGAGGCCAAGCCCGAGCAGATCAAGGCGCATGCTTCGCTGGTGCAGCAGATGGACAAGCTCTACGGCGCGCGCCATTTCGATCACTACGAATTCCTGCTGGCGCTGACCAAGAAGTTGGGCGGCATCGGCCTGGAGCATCACCGCTCCAGCGAAAACAGCGGTGTGCCCACTTACTTCACCGAGTGGGACAAGAGTTGGACCGGGCGCGACCTGCTCGCACACGAGTTCAATCATTCGTGGAACGGCAAGTACCGCCGCGGCGCCGATCTGGCCACGCCCAACTTCAACGTGCCGATGGGCGACAGCCTGCTGTGGCTGTACGAGGGCCAGACCCAGTTCTGGGGCGAAGTGATGGCCGCACGTTCGGGCCTGTGGACGCAGGATCAGGCGCGCGAGATGCTGGCCGGCGTGGCGGCAAGCTACGAGCGCGGTCGCCCCGGCATGGCCTGGCGCACGGTGCAGGACACCACCAACGACCCGACCATGTCGATGCGCCGTCCCAAGGCATACCGCAGCTATCAGATGGCCGAAGACTATTATTCCGGCGGCCAGATGATGTGGCTGGAAGTGGACAGCAAGCTGCGCGCGCTGACCAACAACAAGCGCTCCATCGACGATTTCGGCAAGGCGTTCTTCGGCATGAAGAACGGCGATTGGGACGTCAATCCGTACACCTTCGACGACATTGTCGCCACGCTCAACGGCGTGGCCGCCTACGACTGGGCCAGCCTGTTGCGCAGCCGCATGGACGGGCATGGTTCCTTGAACGGCGGCATCGAAGCCAATGGCTGGAAGCTGGTCTACAACGAGGAGCCGAATCTGGCCACCAAGGCCGACGAGAGCGATGACAAGGATGCCAGCCTGACCTATTCGCTTGGACTGTCTTTGAAAGCCTCGGGCGATATCAGCGATGTGTTGTGGGACGGCCCGGCCTTCAACGCCGGCTTGATCGTCGGCAATACGATCGTGGCGGTCAACGGCCGCGCCTTCAGCAGTGAGGTGATCAAGGACGCCATCAAGGCAGCCAAGGGCACCACCGCGCCTATCGAGTTGCTGGTCAAACGCCTGGATCGTTACGACACCGTGCGCATCGATTACCACGGCGGTCTGCTGTATCCGCATCTGGAACGCATCGCCGGCAAGCCTGACCGTTTGAGCGAGCTGTATAAAGCCAAGTAAGTGACTGACGTGCGTGCGTCAGCGTGCATGTCGCCAACGCAGCCGCAGGGTCGACGGACGTCGATCCTGCGGCTTTTTTATGGCTGCAGAATCAGAATTCCCTGATCGCGTGCCGGCCGCGCGATGCAGCGCCGTCGCGCATGCTGAGACCGTCAGCCACTATCCTGTCGCATCAACGACAACAGGCAAGACGACGATGGCGAAGGCGAAGACGGCCTATGTCTGCGGCGAGTGCGGCGCTGAGTACACCAAATGGCAGGGGCAATGCACCGAATGCGGTGTGTGGAATACGCTCAGCGAAATCGTGCTGGAAAGTGCCACCCCTGGCGGTAAGGCCTCGCCGGCGGCGTCGCGTCGCAGTGGTTGGGCCGGCAAGACCGAGGCACCCAAGATCACCGCGCTCAAGGATGTGCAGCAGTCCGAACAGGCGCGCGTGTCCACCGGCATCGGCGAGTTCGATCGCGTGCTGGGCGGTGGCCTGGTCGAAGGTGCGGTGGTGCTGATCGGCGGCGACCCGGGGATCGGCAAGTCGACGCTGCTGTTGCAGGCGCTGGCCAGCATGGCCTCAACGCTGCCGGTGCTGTACGTCACCGGCGAGGAATCGCTGGCGCAGGTAGCCGGCCGCGCGGTGCGGCTGGATCTGCCGCTGGAAGGGCTGAACGCCCTGGCCGAAACCGGCATCGAAAACATCCTGCAGCACGCCAGCGTGGCGCGGCCGAAACTGATCGTGGCCGACTCGGTACAGACCCTGTGGACCGAATCGCTGACCGCAGCGCCTGGGTCGGTCAGCCAGGTGCGCGAGAGCGCGGCGCGGCTGGTGCGCTATGCCAAGGAGACCGGTACGGCCGTGTTCCTGGTCGGGCATGTGACCAAGGAAGGCGGCATCGCTGGCCCGCGCGTGCTCGAGCACATGGTCGATGCGGTGCTGTATTTCGAAGGCGAGAGCGGCAGCCGGTTCCGCCTGTTGCGCGCGTTCAAGAACCGCTTCGGCGCGGTCAACGAGCTGGGCGTGTTCGCGATGGGCGAGAAGGGCCTCAAGGAGGTCTCCAACCCGTCGGCGATCTTCCTGTCTGGCGGCAGCACCCAGCAGCCCGGCAGCTGCGTCATGGTGACCCGCGAAGGCACCCGGCCGCTGATGGTGGAGGTGCAGGCGCTGGTGGATGCCTCGCCACTGTCCAATCCACGCCGGGTGGCGGTGGGATTGGAGCAGAACCGGCTTGCGATGTTGTTGGCGGTGCTGCATCGGCATGGCGGCATCGTGGTGGGCGACCAGGACGTGTTCGTCAACGTGGTCGGCGGCATTCGGGTGCAGGAGACCGCGGCCGATCTGCCGGTGTTGCTGGCGGTGCTGTCCTCGCTGCGCGACCGGCCGTTGTCCGAGAAGACGATTGCCTTTGGCGAAGTCGGGTTGTCCGGCGAGATCCGTCCGGTACCCAATGGCGAGGACCGTCTGAAGGAAGCCGCCACCCATGGCTTCAAGCGCGCGATCGTGCCGCGTGCCAACGCACCTAAGACGGCCAGCATCAAGGGGATGGAGATCATCGCGGTGGAGCGGCTGAGCCAGGCGCTGGAGGCCGCGGCCGACTGAGGCATGCGGGGCAGACTGCTGGCCGAGCTGACCGAGCGCCTGCCCGCAGGTGGAACTGCCCAACTTCGCCATCGCTTAACGGACTCTACCGAAGCGGGCAACCGTTTGTCGGCTGATCGCGGCAATTTGTATTCGAGTGTGAAGAAAACGTTTTCACCAGAGTGCAGCTATGGCACCATGCGCGGCCCGTTGCACTGTGCATCGGATCACAAACACCGCTGACTGCTCGTACTGGAGAACCACGATGGAATGGATGTTGTTGCCGCTCAAGCGTTACGCCGACTTCGAAGGTCGCTCGCGTCGCAAGGAATACTGGATGTTCATGCTGCTGCAGGTGATCGTTCTGGTGGTGCTGGGCATCATGTTTGGTATCGCAGCGGCGGTGATGGGGGGCGAAAACGGCCCCGGTCCGCTGGCATGGGTGGTCGGTGCCATCATGGCGATCTTCGTGTTGGCGCTGATCGTGCCCAGCATTGCCGTGACCGTGCGCCGGCTGCACGACCAGGGCAAGTCGGGCTGGTTCTACCTGATCAGCTTCGTGCCTTACGTCGGCGGGTTTATCGTGCTCGTGTTCATGTGCCTGGAAGGCACGCCGGGCCCGAACCAGTACGGCGAGAGCCCGAAGCAGTGATCGCTTCGCACAAAGTGGATTGAACGATGGCGCAGGGCTTTCCTGCGCCATCGTCGTTTAGGTGGTTTGGAGCGGCTGGCAACGCGTCGCGTGCGCTCGTGAGGTGTGCATAGACCTCACGCCGGAGCCGCATTGCAAGCGCGCTATCTCACGATTTCGCTTGCAGCCAGCCCAGGGCGAGCCATCTGGCGTGTGGCAGATCGAGCACTTCGCATCCCAGCATGGACATGCAACGTGTCGCATCTGCATCAAGCCGGCTCCTGCCTGGCGACGACGCAGGCGTTCTGTTGGCAGCTCTTGGTTTCTGCAGCGGGCGAGATGCTCCGGTGCAGCGCCTCATCGCAATCGGTTGTAAGGTTGCCTGTGTCAGGCGTCTGTTGCTCATGCAACTGGGGCGAAAAGCATTCTAAAGATCGCAAGTTGCTTCGACCGGCTGTTTGCCAACTTGGCGGAGTGCATGAACAGCGGACCGGTCTGGATTTACTATTCGCAGCCTGAGCTGCAGCCGATCCCCACTTTAGTTGATTCAACTTGGTTAAGTTGAACTAAATAGTTCGATAATGGACTTAATTGGGTGATTCAAACGCGCTGAAACCGGCAAGTGGCGGGCGCATGGCGCCATGGTAAGCCGGCGCAGGCCGCTAGCGTCACGATCGGCAACGCACTTACTTCGATAAGTGCATTGCTCTGGATTAGATCACTGCCCAATTATCGCTCAGCAAGCGGCCGCGTGGTTTCCGGCGCTGGGACTTGCGCTTTTGCCCAGCGTCAGCGGGTCCTTGTTCTGTAACGCAAGCTCCAGCTTGTAGCCATGCGAATACACGGTTCTGATGCGGACCACTCCGCTGTGGTTGCACAGCTGCAATTTTTTGCGCAGCTTGTAGATGTGCTGCTCCATGGTGCGGTCGGTGAACTCGGTGTGGCTGCCCCAGACCGCCTTGGCAAGCTGGCAGCGGCGGAAACAGACGCCGGGGCTGGAAAACAGCAGCCAGGCAATCGAGAACTCGCGTGCGGTGAGCACGATCGGCTTGCCGTGCAGGTAAACCGTGTTTTCTTCGCGGATCAGCTGGTACGGGCCGACGGTGAGGTGTTGCGATTCCTGGCAGGTCTCGGCGGCGGGAGAGATCGCCAATGCCGCCCGCACCTGCAGTTCGCAAGAGTTGAATGGTAGCGCTAACACTTCCTGCGCACCCGCTTGGTACCAGGCCAGGATGTCGTCGGGGCAGTCGAACCGCCCCAGCACGATCAGCGGTGTGGGATGGCCACTGTGGCAGCGATGCCAGGCCAGGACCGAGCTATCGTCCGAAGCGACGCAGCTTGCATCGAATATCAGCAGGTCGCAGGGCGAATGCCGCAAGCAGCGCAACAGCTCCAGCTCATCGGAAAACACCGCCAATTGGGGTGCCAACGAGGCCAGGCTCGCGTTGACCTGCGATGTCAGACGGGCGTCCTGGGTCAACAGGAACGCCGACCCATGCTTGCCGGGAGAGGAGGCGGGCATCATCCGGCCTTCCCATGACGGCACACGTACCAGTCGTGTGTGGGATGCCGGTGACGGGCGGCAGGCGCCGCTACAAAATCCACAGATAGAGATAAGTGCATTGCCATACCATCCGGCTGCGAAGGGGGGGAGGGTCTGACCGAGGTCGGACGAATGGTATGTACCATTCCCGCGGTAGAAAGTTTCATTGCCGCGTACTTTTCTTCGGGTTTGGGTCCGCGCGCTTTAACTTGCGCTCATCTACACGTCACCGAGCTCTTACGCATTGGGTATGTGGGTGTGCGTATCTACGCATATGCAGACAGCGTGCCTGGACATGTTTGTTGGCGCGGTGCGCGGAAATTGGTTGGAAAGGTCTAGACCAAGGTATTGCGATTACGGCGAGCGCTGCGCTCGCAGGGAATAGGTCAAGCGAGCAGGTAACACGAAAGTTACTTTGGTTATGAGTCGGGCGTGTGCGCAGCAGCGTGGCCACGGTCGGTCCATCGTGCTTACCGCAATTGAGCCAAATACCCCAAAATCTGCGTTCAGGCCGTGCGTTGGCAGACGTTGCCTGAAGACGCCGCGCTTGCCTGGTGATGCCGCAACCGCAACCAGCGTCCAGACGGTGGGGAATGTCCATCGCTGGACACTGCATGCGCTGTGCAAAATGGAATGCCGCATATGCAAAACGCACGGCGGAAGTATTGGAAGATAGAGTGAGATTTTTTGATTTTTGCGGTGCTCGCAGGTGGGAAATTCCATTGGATCCGCTGCATACAATCGTTTGCGCCAGCGAGACCGGCGCATGTTTGTTTTTGCTCGCCCCCCTCAGAGAGAGCCCGGCATGATCCTTTCAACCTACTTCGCAGCGATTTCTGCGTTGTCTTACGCAGATTGTCTTCCTACCTATACAAGCAGGATGCTGGTTGGTGCCTGGCCGCAAGGTCTGCAACATCTTCAACAACGCCGTGATGGCCAGGCAACGCCCGACGGCCCCGACGATGAGGTCAGCCTGCTGGGAGCCAGCGGCGATGCCTTGTTGATTCTCGAATACCAGGAAGAGGCCGAAGACGCCTACCGCCAAGCATTGAAGGCAATGCGCGGCCATCAGCGGCAGCTGCGGCTGCTCTCGTGCCGCAATACCGCCTGGTTGATGCTGAGCCAGCGGCGTTTGAGCGCGGCCCTGAACTGCTTTGCGCAGCTTGCGATGGACCGCGACACACCGGCCTGCCTGTGTGGCGAAGGTCTGCTAGGCAAGGCGCTGACCCACTTCCACCTCGGCCAGAGCACCTTGGCCCTGCAGACGTTGGAACGTGCGCGCGAGGCGCTGTCCGAGCTGGAAACCGGTGCGTCCGACTGGTTGCGCATCGCCACCGCGCTGCGTCTGGACATGATTGCCCAGCTGCGTATCCGTCGCGCCGACCGCATGAGCGACCATGTGTTCTGGCAGGCCACGCTGCGCCAGGAAGATGCGGCGCATGCCTTCGAGCCCAGCGAACTGCGTGCCTGCATCGCCGATCTGGCCGAAAGCATGCCGGTGCTGGCACAGCGGATGCGGCATGTCCGCAACCTGCTGCGGATCGCTGGTGGCGATACTTTTGGGTTCGACGCGCAGATCGATGCGCTGCCGGCCGCGGCAACCGGTTGCCCGCCCTGCGCGCGCCAGGATGCGCAGGTGGAGCTGGCGCTGGCCGCACTGGCAGTTGGCCGCGCCGATCTGGCCGAGCGTGCCCTGGCCGGTGCCGGCCGTCACCATGCGCCGCGCTGGAACCTGGAGTTCGAGTACTGCCAGGCCAAGATCAGCCAGGCGCTAGGCCGGACCGAACAGGCCCTGCTGCTGTACAACCGCTACGCGCTGGGCGCGGTGCAATGCCTGCGCAGCGAAGTGCAGGCGCCACGCCTGCTGGAAAGCGGCACCCCGGCGCACGTCAGCGACGATATCTCCGCGCGCCTGCCGGCCAAGTACCGCCGTGCCTACGGTTACATGATCACCAACGCGCACCGCTCGGACCTGTCGATCAACGAAGTAGCCGCCCAGATCGGAGTGACCGGGCGCGCGTTGCAGCAGGCATTCAAGTCGGCCACCGGGCTGTCCCCGACCCAGGTGCTGCGGCGTTACCGCATGCAGAGCATCCGCGACGAGTTGCTGGCCGAAGGCGGTTGCGGCAGCGTGTTGCAGGCGGCCAGCCGTTGGGGCGTTGGCAGCCGTTCAGCGCTGGCCAAAGGCTACCGCCAGCATTTCAATGAGGCACCGATGGAGACCCTGCAACGCTAGTCCACAGCGCCACGGCCCGGCATGCACGCCGGGCCGTGGCGCATCGTTTCCAACGGCCCGATTCAGGCGCAGTCCGCCGTAGGAACGCAGCTGTACGCACGCTGGAGCAGAAGCCGAAGTGAGACGTGCGTCCAGGAAGGCTTGCGGCTATCCTTGCTGGCTCGCACTGCCACCCAGGAGGCGCGTCCGAGGATGGGCGTGGCCGCCAAGGAAACGACGACGATCATGCAAGATCACATCTCCGAGGCGACGGACGCCTCACAGATCCGCCGCGCCGGCGTCGATCTCAATGGACTGATGTCCGTTCTCAGCAAACACTTATACTCCACACCAGTGGTCGCGCTGCGCGAGCTGGTGCAGAACGCGCACGACTCGATCCTGCGGCGCCGCTTGGAACAGCCCGATTGGCAAGGCGAATCGCGCATCCATGTGCATGGCGATCCGGCCCAGGGCATCGTGCGCATCACCGATACCGGTGCCGGGCTCACCCAGCAGGAAATCCACGATTTTCTGGCCACCGTGGGCGTGGGTTACACCCGTGGGCTGCGTCAGGGTGGGCACGAAGACAGCGGCCTGATCGGGATGTTCGGGTTGGGTTTTTTGTCGGCCTTCGTGCTGGCGCGGCGCGTTACCGTGCGCACCACCTCGTACCAGAACCCGACGTTGGGCCATTGCTACATCTCCAGCAATGCCGAGCACTACACGGTCAGCCCGATCCCGGCGCGCGCGCAGGTGGGCACCGAGGTGGTGCTGGAACTGCACGACCAGTATCTGGCACTGGCGCATGACGCGCGCCTGCACGAGATCCTGTCGCGCTACTGCGCGTTGTTGCGCGAGCCGATCTGGGTCGGTGCCGATGCGCAGCCGATCAATCCAGAGCCGCCACCGTGGCGCATGGACGATGCGGTACCGTTGCATCCGGTGCAGGCATGGCGTCGGCAACGCGAGTTTGCGGCGCGCTTCGAACGCAATTTCGAGCCGCTGTGCTGCATGCCGGTACGCGCCGCCGACGGCAGCGATGCGGTCGGCCTGTTGTGGGTGCAGGACGGCGCCACCTACGGCACCAGCGATAACCGCAATCTGTCGGTTTTCCTTCGTGGCATGTTGCTGGACGACAATGCGCGCGAATTGCTGCCGCCATGGGCCGGTTTCATCGGCGGGGTGATCGAATCCAACCGTTTGACGCCGACCGCGAGCCGCGAGGATCTGCAGCGCGATGCGGTGTATAGCTCGGTGCAGCACGCCTTGTCCGAAGCCCTGGTGCAGGGCCTGGCGGAGGTGGCGCGGCAACAGCCCGAAGCCTGGCGTCGCATCCTGTTGCGGCATAACGAGGCCTTGCTGGGTGCAGCGCTGTGCGATGAGCGCTTGTTTGACCTGCTACTGGAACATGTGCGCGTGCCGACCTCGCAAGGCGACCTGCCGGCGCAGCAGCTACCGGCACGTGGCGCGGTGCACGTGATCCTGGACAGCGACAGCGGTTTCGAAGAAATGCTGTTCCGTGCGATGGGCGTGCCGGTGGCGTACGGAAACCGCTACGCGGTAGTGCCGTTTCTGCGTCGCTGGGCGCAGGCCAAGGGCGTGCGCCTGGTCGAGCTGGGCACCGAGCATGGCAACCGCCAGTTGTTCCATCTCGATACGTTGCCGGCCGACGAACTGGCGTGGCTGGAACAGCATCTGGGCGATGGCGAGGCATTGGTTCCGGCGCGTTTCAGCCCCGAAGAGCTACCGCTGGTGGTGGTGCCCGACCGCGAGGCGGAACTCAAACGCCGGCTGGAGCAAGACGAAAACGACAAGCGTGTGTCCACTGCAGCGCTACGGCTGGCGCGGCAGTTCACCGCGCGGATCGAAGCGCGTCAAACCCAGCGGCTGTATCTCAATCTCGACAATCCTGCGCTGCAGGCATTGCTGGCCGCACAGCGTGCCGGCAACCCGCAGGCCGCGGTCGCCGCACGCTTGCTGCGCTCGCTCAAGGTGATCGTGTCTGCGCAAGGACGCGCGCAGCCGCAGACCGGCGGCGCCGAATCGGGCGGTTCGGATCTCAACAAGGCGTTCGGCGATTTTGCTGATGCCGTGACCCAATTGCTGGCGCGCTGAGCGCTGCATACGAGGAACAACGCAATGGAAATCTGGAACTGGGTGGAGAAGCTGCAGGATGATCTGGGCGAAGCCGGGCAGCCGCAAAATGCGCAGCTGCTGACGCGCCTGACCGACCATATCTGCGATCTGCAGATCGAGCGTGCCGAAGCGCTGTTGCCCGAGGCGCGTGCGCTGGGCAAGACGCTGGCCAACCCCTGGCTGGAAGTGTTTGTCGGCCATTGGGAAATGCGCAACCGGGTCGGCAATCTGTGCGAAGGCGAGCGCGCGCTGGGCGATGCGGTGGCGCTGTTCGAGCGCGCGCATCGCGCCGATGCGGTGGAGTGCCCGCAATCGGTGTGTGTCACCCAGGATCTGGCGGCCTGCTACGCCAACATCGATGGCCCGGGCTGGGTGCAAGAGCGCATCGAAGTCTGCGATGAAACCCTGGGCCGCATCGACCCGAGTTGGTCGTGCTACCAGTGCCTGAGCTGCGAAAAAGCCGATGCCTTGCTCGACGATGGCCGTGGCGATGCGGCGCTGAGCTATCTGGAGCAGCAGTCGAAGACCATCGTGGCGCACGGCGGCCAGATCTACGACGGCGTGCCGGACATGCGGATCTCGATCCTGCTGTCGTTGGGACGCGCAGCCGATGCCCTGGCGCTGATCGAACAGCGCGAAGTCGAGGCCGCGCGCGAGGGCGCGGAGTGGGCCAACTGCAGTCAACCGCGTCGCCTGCAGAAGGCGCGTGCGCTGGCGCTGTTGCAGCGCGATGAAGAAGCCATGGATGCATTGCTGCCGTGGCGCGAAGTGGCGCCACGCTATCGCCTGCATTGGTTGCGCGCGGTGGCGGTGCTGGCCTCGCGCACGCCCGAGCGCAACACCTGGGACCTGGGCAGCCGCCTGCAGGTGATGTTGGATCATTACGCGCAGGTCGGTGCGCATCGCATCCTGATCGAGGCCGCCGAACTCGCGATCGATCTGGCGCTGCAGCGCGGTGCGGTATGGACCGCACGCCGGCATCTGACGCTTGCGCGTGCGCATGTGCCCAAGTTGCGGCAGGACCGTGGCGCTACCCAAGCGTTGGATGGCTGGGCTGCGCGCATCGCATCCGCATCGGCGGGCGAAGATGCACCGGTGCCGGCCGCGCAATTGCTGGAATGGTTGAACGCGCAGGGCGACGATGCGGTGCGCAATCCCGAGCGCGAAGCGCAATGGTTGCTGCAGGCGGTGGCCGAGCTGCCGGACGATGCCGAGCTAGTCGATACCGCGGCATCCGCATTGAGCGCCTGCGCCGCAGACGAGCAAGCGATTGCGCTGCTGTGGGCGTTCGTGGAGCGGCATGCCGACCGCGAAACCAGCCCCACCTTCCGCCTGATGAATCTGTTGCTGGGCCGTGGCGATGACGCCGGTGTACGCCGTCTGGCGTTGCTGTATCGGCCGCAGGTACCGGTGGTGGCGTTGTGGTGCGAGGCCCAGCTTGCGCAGCGGTTGGCCGATTGGCCGGCGCTGGAACAGGCATGCACGGCGCTGCTGGAGCTGTCGCCCGGCTCGCATGGTGCGCGCGGGCTGCTGGCGCGCATGTACCTCAATACAGGCCGTTTTGCCGAGGCGGCCGATGTCTACCGCCAACTGATCGCGCTGATGGACGAGCCGCGTTCGGCGCATTGGGACCATATGACCGCCGCCAGTGCCGCGCAGGATTGGGATGCCGTGCGTACCTCTGCTGCCGCGATCGGCATGGAGTTGAGCAGCACCAGTGGCGTTGTCGAAGAAGACTGGGGTTGGGTGATCGTACGGTGTGTAGACGACGGCGAAGTGGCCGAGTACTACGCACGCCGCACCGGCCCGGTGACCGCGCGCATCATCGAAAACGCACCGGCCCATCGCCGTCAGCATGTGGGCGACTGGGTGGTGTTCGATGCGGACCTGTTGTATCCGGCACCGGAGGACGAGGCCGAGCGCGCGCGCTTCGTGCCGACCTATGCGCAGGTGCATGTGCTGCAAACCGGCGGCTATGGCAGCAGCTGGCTGGTGGACGGTGTACACCCCGGCGACGAGGTGATCGAGGCGATGCGCACGGATATGGAGACACGCGGCTGGAAGATGTGGCTGCATAGTCGCGACGACTATCGCGTGGTCGACCCGGATCATCCGGATGCGTTCGACCCGGAGGATGCAACGTCCGGACTGCCGGGCGTGCTGTTCACCGTGGCGCTTCCGGAGAACGTCGCGCCGCAGGAACTGCATCGCGTGCTGCGATGTACGACTTCGCGCTGGTCGCATCCGATGTGCTGGCTGCGGCTGGCCGAAGCCTGCGAGCAGGACACCCGCCCGCATCTGGAAGCGGTTGAGCGTTACGGGCTTTAAGGCGGCGTGACGCCGCAGGGATTGGGAATTCGGGATCGGCGTGCTGTGTTGCACGCCGTCCGTACCGTCGGCGGGGACGTGCGAAGGTGCGTTGATTGCCGCGCGTGCAACGATTGCAGTAGGGTGGGGCACATCGTTCGTCTGAGCAATACGTTGCCGCGTTCGCGGCAACGCAGTCCGTGTTCGATCAGCTGCGGTTGCCTTGGCGTTCCAGCCAATGCGCGAATGATGGCGGCAGCTTGCTGAAGCCCGCGTTGCGCTCCACAGGCCCACGCCTATGCGTTTGACTCACGCGAAGGCGAGTGTCTTCGATCGCACCGCAATGGCGCCAGGCGCGCTTTTCAGGCGCGTGCGCTCACCCGCATGACCTGTGCGACAACGCAGCGGGCGCTGCAATGCTGCGACATGCAGCTTCTGAGCAGCCGGCACGAGTCCTTGCTCAGATACACGCACCGGTAACCACTGACGCACGCGTACTTGCCGCCTGCGGATGTTCGATACCAAACAGCCCACTGCCTGCAGCTGGCCCCCAATCCCGATCGCCAATCCCAACGACGTGTCCCGGCGCACGTTCGGTACTTGCGCGGCAATGTCAAACTGCAGGCGGTAGCGTCCTCTGACCGCTACAGGTTTGGTTGCTGGTTGCCGAAACTGAATTGCTTTACTCTGCTGCGCATCGGCGTAGGGCGCGCGCCGCGCCGCCCAAGGCGCAGTCCAGCCCGCATGCCAGCTTCTCTTCTTATCTTCTTTGGCGGGTGATCTCATGGTGGCATTGCAGCAGCGCTCGATCGACGCGATCCGTGGCCAGGAAGCCGCGTTGTTGGCTGCGTGGTTGGGCTCAGGCCTCGGCAACGATGCGCGCATTTCTACGCAGGATCTGCAGGCCCAGGGCGCGGACTTCCTGCGGTTGCTGGCCGCCGCGTTGAAGGGCGATGGCAGCAGTCTGGAGAGCGCCGAGTGGAGCGAGGTGCGTCGCTTCCTGGAGAACCTGTCGCGCGACCGCGCCACCCGCGGCTTCGATTCGCAGGAAACCGCCAACTTCATTTTTTCGCTCAAGCGCGTGTTGTTCGAGCTGGTGCAGCGCGAATACGCCAATACTCCGGAAGACCTCGCACAGCAGCTGTGGGCGCTGTCCGAACTGCTGGACCGCCTGGGCCTGTATACCGTCAAGGCATTTCAGAAGACCCGCGAAGACATCATCGCGCGCCAGCAGGAAGAGATGCTCGAGCTGTCCACCCCGGTGGTCAAATTATGGGAAGGCGTGTTGGCGCTGCCGATGATCGGCACGCTGGATTCGCAGCGCACCCAGGTGGTGATGGAATCGCTGCTGCAGCGCATTGTCGATACCGGCTCGGAGATCGCCATCATCGACATCACCGGCGTGCCCACCGTGGACACGCTGGTCGCGCAGCATTTGCTCAAGACCGTCACCGCGATCCGGCTGATGGGCGCCGACGCCATCATCAGCGGCGTGCGCCCGCAGATTGCGCAGACCATCGTGCACCTGGGGCTGGATCTGCAGGGCATCGTGACCAAGGCCAACCTGGCCGATGCGTTGGCACTGGCGCTCAAGCGCACCGGCGTGATCGTGAGCAAGGCGCTCTGACATGGAGCGCATCCCGATCCTGCGGATGGGCAATCTGTTGCTGGTCACCATCCAGGTGGACATGCACGACCAGCTCGCGCTGCAGCTACAGGAAGATCTGTCGGAAAAGATCAGCCTCACCTCCGCGCGTGGTGTGCTGATCGACATCTCCGCACTGGATATCGTCGACTCGTTCATCGGCCGCATGATCAGCACCATCTCCGGGCTGGCGACGCTGATGGGCGCCCGCACCGTGGTGGTGGGCATGCAACCGGCGGTGGCGATCACCCTGGTGGAACTGGGGCTGACCTTGCCGTCGGTGCGCACGGCGCTCGATGTCGAACGCGGCATGCGGCTGTTGCAGCAACCCGACCCCGCATCATGACCACCGGCTCGCAACCGGTCCGCACCGAGCAGGACGTGGTGCTGGCGCGTCAGACGGTGCGCAAGCTGGTGGTGCAATGCGGCCTGCGCCTGGTCGACCAGACCAAGCTGGTCACCGCCGCCAGCGAGCTGGCGCGCAACACCGTGATCTACGGTGGTGGTGGCGACATGGACTGGGCGCTGGTGGAAAGCGGCATCCGCAAGGGCGTGCAGCTGACCTTCCGCGACGAAGGCCCGGGCATCCCCAATCTGGATCTGGCACTCACCGACGGCTGGACCTCCGGCAGCGGGTTGGGGCTGGGCCTGTCCGGCAGCCGGCGGCTGGTGGACGACTTTGTGCTGGACACTGCGGCCGGCAAGGGCACGCGCATTACCATCACCAAATGGAAGTGAATGTTGCCGGTGCACTTACCCAGGTCATCCGCGTCGAAGAAGTGACACAGGTGGGGCAGGTGCGCCGCGATGCGGTGGCGCTTGCGCAAGCCAGTGGCTTCGACGAAGGCGCCTGCGGCCGCGTTGCGCTGGTCGCGACCGAGCTGTGTACCAATCTGCTCAACCACGCTGGCGGCGGGCAGATCCAGCTGTGCAGCGTGGCCGGTCGCCACGGCATCGGCGTGGAGCTGTGTGCGCTCGATCACGGCCCGGGCTTCGTGCTCGCCGATTGCCTGCCTGATGGCTATTCCACCGGCAGCACGCCCGGCAATGGCTTGGGCGCGGTGCGGCGGCATGCGGCGCTGCTGGATGCCTATTCGGACCGCACCGGTGCGGTGGTGCTGGCGCGCGTCTATGCCGATGCAAACACCACGCCCGATCTGCCGTATGGCGCCATCCGGCTGCCGCTGCATAGCGAAGTGGTGTGCGGCGATGCCTGGCATCTGGCGATCGATACGCAGCACGTCACCGTCACCCTGATCGATGGGCTGGGCCACGGTCCGGGCGCGGCCGATGCCGCCGATGCCGGCACCCGCGTTGCCGCCACTGCCAGTGGCGAACCCGACGCACTTCTCGCGCTGCTGCATGCCGGCATGACCGGCAGCCGTGGCGGCGCGACCGCGGTGATGCAGTTCGACGCCAGCAGCGGGCAGGTGCGCTTTGCCGGCGTCGGCAACATCGCCGCAGCCTTGTGCGACGGCGATGGTGTGCGCGGCATGCCCTCGCATCCGGGCATCGTCGGCGTGCAGTTTCGTAGCGCCAGGCCGTTCGATTTTCCGCAGGCCGCAGGCAAACTGTTGGTCATGCACAGCGACGGCCTGCAGACGCGCTGGAACCTGCGCGATCACGCCGGGCTGTTGTCGCGCCATCCACGCATCATTGCGGCCGTGCTGCTACGCGATTACGCGCGCGGCCGCGACGATGCGTGCGTTTTCGTCATGCGCCTGGGAGGCATGCAATGAACGCATCCGATGCAGGGCCGGGCAGCGATCCGATGACCGAACTTGCGACCCTGCGCGAGCAGAATCAGGCGCTGCGCGAGGAACTGGAAGAAACCAACCAGGGCGTGCTGGCGTTGTATGCCGAGCTCGACCAGCAGGCCGAACAGCTGCGCGAGGTGTCCGAGCTCAAGAGCCGCTTCCTGTCGTACATGAGTCATGAGTTCCGCACCCCGTTGGGCTCGATCCTGAGCATCACCCGGCTGCTGGAAGACGGCATGGACGGGCCGCTCAACGACGAGCAACTCAAGCAGGTGCGCTTTGTCAGCGCGTCGGCACGCGAACTCACCGACATGGTCGACGACCTGCTGGATCTGGCCAAGATCGAAGCCGGGCGGGTGACCATTTCGCCGGGCTGGTTCGACTTGATGGACCTGTTCGCAGCGTTGCGAGGCATGTTTCGCCCGCTGACCGATGTGGGCACCACCACGCTGATCTTCGAAGATCCGCCGGTGCTGCCGATGCTCTACACCGACGACAAGAAACTGGCGCAGATCCTGCGCAACTTCATTTCCAATGCGCTCAAATTCACCCCGCACGGCCACGTGCGCGTGCTGGCGCAGATGGAAGGCGACGACCACGTGCGCTTCAGCGTGCAGGACACCGGTATCGGCATCGCGCCCGAGCTTCACGACGCCTTGTTCGAGGATTTTGTACAGGTGGATTCGCCGCTACAGAAGCGCCTGACCGGCACCGGGCTGGGGTTGGCGATCTGCAAGCGGTTTGCCGAATTGCTTGGCGGACGGGTGGGCATCAACAGCGTGGTCGGGCAGGGTTCGGAATTTTTCGTGGTCCTGCCGGTGACGTTGGCAGCGGAGAAGGCACTTGAGCAGTAAGCAGCACATTCTGGTCGTCGACGACAACGCGGTGACGCGCTATTCGGTGCGGCGCGTGCTCGAGCATCACCGCTTTGTGGTCGAAGAAGCCGGCACCGGCACCGAAGGCCTGAACAAGCTGGCCACGCAGACCTTTGCCGGCGTGGTGCTGGACGTCAACCTGCCGGACATGAGCGGCTTCGACATCGTGCGTAGCCTGCGCGCCGAGCCGCGCACCGCCTTGCTGCCGGTGGTGCACGTGTCGGCGGCCTCGATCGCCACCGGCGACATGATCACCGGTCTGGATGCCGGCGCCGATGCGTACCTGATCCATCCGGTCGACCCCAATGTGCTGGTCGCCACGCTGCGCACGCTGTTGCGCGCGCGCAATGCCGAAGACGCGTTGCGGGTCAGCGAGGCCCGCTTCCGCGAGATCTTCGAGCACATCAGCGCGCCGATCGCCGTGGTCGATGCCGCGCTGCACACCCATGAACGCAACGCGGCGTTTCAGCGCCTGATCGGCGACGCGACGCCGGGCGATGCAATCCACGCTGCGGGGCTGGATCAAACGGCTACCGTGCAGGCGCTGACCAGCGCATTGGGGCAGCGCGAGCGCTGGAGCGGCACGCTGTCGATCCTGCGCGACGGCAAGCTGTGCGAGACCGAATGGCGGGTGTCGCCGTACCGCGAGCCGGATCTGGGCCTGCTGATGGTGGAAGACGTCACCGAGCGGCGCGAGCGCGAGCGCGAGCAGCGCCAGGAACTGGATACCGCCACCACCGAACTGGCGCACCAGATCGCCGAACGCCAGCGCACCGAAATCCAGCTGTTGCAGGCGCAAAAGATGGAAGCGCTGGGTAAGCTCACCGGCGGCATCGCGCACGATTTCAATAACCTGTTGACCAGCATCATTTCCGGCCTGGACATGATCCAGCTAGCAGTGGAATCCAACCGGATCGAGCGCGTGCCGCGCCTGGCCGAGATTGCCACCGGTTCTGCGCATCGTGCTGCAGCGCTGACCCAGCGCATGCTCGCCTTTGCGCGCAAGCAATCGCTGGATGCGCAGCCATTCGACGTCAATCTGCGCGTGCGTTCGCTGGAAGACATGCTGCAACGCTCGATCGGCGAGAACATCGCCCTGGAGCTGGAACTTGCCGATGCCTCGCTGGTGGCCATTGCCGATGCCAACCAGCTCGAGAACGTGGTGCTCAATCTGGTGATCAACGCCCGCGATGCATTGCGCGGGCAGGGCACTATCCGCGTGCAGACCGCCGCCTACGTTGCGCACAACGATCCGGAACTGGACGATGGCGAGTACGTGGCAGTCAACGTGATCGACAATGGCAGCGGCATCGAGCCGGCCATCCTCAACCAGGTGTTCGAGCCGTTTTTCACCACCAAACCCATCGGCGAAGGGACTGGCCTGGGCTTGTCGATGACCTATGGCTTTGCGCGCCAATCCGGCGGTACTGCGCGTATCACCAGTGCGATCGGCCAGGGCACCACGGTGGCGTTGTTGCTGCCGCGGGGGCTGTCGGCAAGTGCGTTGCCGCCGGCAGCGGCGCCGACCACGCCACGGGCGCGCAACGCGCGCATTTTGTTGGTGGACGATACCGACGTGGTGCGCATGATGGTGAGCGAAGTGCTCAGCGACGCCGGGTATGAGGTGATCGAAGCCGAAGATGCCATTGGCGCGTTGGAGCAATTACGCACCGATGTGCAGATCGATCTGCTGGTGTCCGACGTCGGCCTGCCGGGCATGAACGGGCGCGACATGGCCGACGTGGCGCGCACGCTGCGTCCGGGGCTGCCGATTCTGTTCATCACCGGCTACGCCGAAAACGCCATTACACGGCAGGAGTTCCTGGCCGACGGCATGGCCTTGCTGCCCAAGCCCTTCAGCCTCAACGATCTGCTCAATACGGTGGGGCAGATGCTCGACAGCAGCGCGCTGGCGCGCGCGTAAAGCACAGTGATTTGCATGTTGGTGTGGGTGGATGCTACGTCGGATACGACGACGCTGCGGCACGACGTTGCTGTTGCGGCACTGGATGCGATAAGTCGCATCCGCAGTAACGCGTTCGATCAGACCTGCGCCAGGCGCAGACACCGCAAGCAATAGTGCGCGCTGGTTTTCGCGTGTACTGCATGGAACTGATTGCGCGGCAGGGCGGTGTACGCGTGCCGGCAGTCAACGCAAATACGCGTACGGCCCGAACGTTGCTCCCAGAAAGCCGCCGGCCGTCTCGGTGCTGAGCAGTGTGGCGTCGCCCTGTTCGAGCAGCGTCTGCCACTGGCCGCTGCCCACTGCGTAATCCACATGCACCCGCGCGCCATCCAGCGCAAAGCGCAGCTGCACCGGTTGCGTTGCATCGGGCAGCGGTGCACGTGCCAGCACGGTGCCAATGCTTGGGTCCTGCAGGCCGGCGCGGCGATATAGCACCACCGACGCGCCGGCTTCATCGCGCACCAGCATGGCTGCCAGAAAGTGGCTTTCCTTGGCCACCAGCGCAAGGCCGGCCTGTTCGCCGGCCGCCAGCGCGCTGCCATCGACACTGGCCGCCAGCGTGGCGTGGTGATGTTGCAGGCGATGGCCCAGATACGCAGGTTGGCCGCGGCCGATGTCGCCCAGCGCGACCTGCGACGGGGTGATGCGCAACCCCTGCGGGCCGGGCTGGTACCACGGCTGGGTGGGCGGGTGGATGGTCATCCATTGCATCGGCACGCGCGCTTCCTGGAAGCGCTCGCTCCATTGCATCGGGCCGCTGGTGGGCAGGGTCTGGGTGCCACTCGGCAATGCCGGGCGCGTGGCCACCGGCGGCACAGCGCTGCCATGCGGCACTACCTGCGGCCAGCCGTCGCGCCATTGCACCGGCAACAAGAAGGTTTCGCGGCCAAGCGCGTAGTGGTTGCCTTGATATGGGCGGGTACCCAGGAACACCGCCCACCAGCTGCCGTCCTTGAGCTCGACGAACTGTGCGTGCCCGGTGGAGGTGATCGGTGCGCTGCGGCTCGGGTCCAGGTCGTGCTGGGTCAGCACCGGATTGCCGCTCCAGGGCTCGTAGGGGCCGGTGATCTGGCGGCTGCGGTAGATCATCTGCGCATGCTGCTCGCCGGTGCCGCCTTCGGCCGCGGTGAGGTAGTAATAGCCATCGCGGCGGAACAGATGCGGGCCCTCGATGTGCTCGGGATTGGTGGCCGGTTGAAAGCCCGAATCCACGATCGCCTGACGGGTGCCGACCAACTTCATGCGGGTCAGGTCCAGCTGCTGCAGCCAGATGGCGCGGTGTCCGTCGTAGCGCAGTTTGCCGGCGGGCACATCGTTGTTGACCAGCCAGGCGCTGCCGTCGTCATCGAAGAACAGCGACGGGTCGATGCCCTTGGCGTCGAGCCAGATCGGGTCGGACCACGGCCCGGCCGGATCGGTGGCGGTGATCAGGAAGTTGCCGCCATCGCAGTAAAAACAGGTGTTGGCGATGTAGAAGGTGCCGTCGTGGTGGCTGATGCTGGCGGCGAACAGGCCACGGGTCAGTTCGTCGCGGCCGTAGTCGATCTGGTCGGCGCGATCGATCGCGTTGCCGATCTGGTTCCAGTGCACCAGATCGCTGCTCTTGAACACGGGCAGGCCGGGAAAATAGCCGAACGTGGAATTGACCAGATAAAAGTCGTCGCCGACCCTGATCGCGGACGGGTCCGGATAAAACCCGGCCACTACCGGATTGCGGTACTGCGCCTCGGTCGGCAACGGGCCGCCGTCATCGCCCTGGTAATCCACCTGGGTTATCAGTGCGCTGCCGGCGTAGGCCAGCTGACAACTCATGGCGGCCATCAGGCCCAGCATCCATCCGATTGGTTTCACGACAGTTCCCCCGATGCGCGCCACTGGCGTAGCGCCAGCTTCGCGGCAGCATGACAGCTCGCCGCCGGGCAGGGCATGCCGTTTTGCCATGCCGCACGCGTGTGATGGCATGGCTGTGCGCAACCTGGCCGATGGGCGCTGATCGGCACGCCTGCCACTTCGCTGCAACATTGCTGACATATCGTGCGCGCGGCGCCATGCGGCGCCCCCTTCTGGCAGACCCATGCCGAACGGACTCATCTTCGTGTCGTTACCCAAGGATCAACCCGCATGTCGTTGTACTCGTCTGTCTCTCCGTCGCTGAGGTCCGTTGTTGCGCATCTGGATGCGCGTGCACCGCAACGTACGCCGCTGGCACGCGCCTGCGCCTGTCTGCTGCTCGCCTCGATGGCCGCTGCCGCATCGGCCCAGCAAGCGCCGGCCAGCCAGGGCGAGGGCAGCCCCACCGCGCTGGACGCGGTCACCGTCACCGCCGAGCACCGCGAGCAGAACCTGCAGGAGGTGCCAGTGTCGGTGGGCGTGGTGCAGGGCGCGGCGATGCGCGAGTACACCGCCGGCGGCGACGACACCTTGCTGGCACTGTCCGGCCGCGTGCCGGGCTTCTACGCCGAGACCACGACCGGGCGCATCTTCCCGCGCTTCTATATTCGTGGCCTGGGCAATATCGACTTCTATCTGGGGGCTTCGCAGCCGGTGTCCATCATCCAGGACGATGTGGTGCTGGAGCACGTGGTACTCAAATCCAACCCGGTCTATGACGTGGACCAGGTCGAGGTGCTGCGCGGCCCGCAGGGCACCTTGTTCGGCCGCAACACCACCGCCGGCATCGTCAAGTTCGACACCGTCAAGCCCGGCGATACCTATACCGGCCGCGTCGACGCCAGCTACGGCAGCTACAACACGGTGTCGCTGGATGGCGGCTTCGGCGGGCCGATCAACGATGTGCTGTCGTTCCGGGTGTCGGCGTTGTACCAGCACCGCGACGACTGGGTGGACAACACCTTTGCCGGCAGCAGCGCCGATGGCACGCGCACCCCGCGCAAGGACGCGATGGGCGGCTACAACGACCGCAATGCGCGCCTGCAGGTGCTGCTCAAACCCAACGATGCGTTCTCGCTGCTGGGCTCGGTGCACACCCGCGACTACGACGGCACCTCCACGCTGTTCTTGCGCAATGCGGTGACGCGCGGCAGCGACAAGGTCGACGTGCCGCGCGACCGCGTGGCCTACGACGAAGCGACAACCCGCAGGCCTACAAGACCGATGGCGGCTCGATCAAGGCGATCTACGATTTCGGCGGCGTTTCGCTGACCTCGATCACCGCTTACGAAACCACCTCCGGCTACAGCCGTGGCGACACCGATGGCGGCGCAGCGGCCAACTACCCGGTCAATGGCGTGCCGAACGGGTTCGGCCAATCGATGGGGCAGATTCGCGACCTGGATCAGTACACCCAGGAACTGCGCCTGGCCAGCGAAGGCGACGACGCGCTGCAATGGCAGATGGGCGCGTTCTATTTCGATGGCCGCGATACCACCGATTTTTATCAGCGTGCGTACTTCCTGCGCACTGCCGCGCGCAATCCCAACAACTGGGTGCGGCTGCGCAACACCAATACCTCGTGGGCCGGCTTCGGTCAGCTCAGCTACAAGGCCACCGATGCGCTGACGCTGACCGCCGGCATCCGCCAGACCAAGGACACCAAGGAAACCCGTCTGCTCAAGACCGCCGACACCGCGGCCGGCGCGGTGACCTACCGCGGCCGTCGCGATGTGCGCATGTCCGACACCCAGCCCAGCTGGGATTTGAGCGCGATGTATGAACTCAACCCGGACCTGAGCGTGTATGCACGCGTGGCACGCGGTTTCCGCGGCCCCACCATCCAGGGCCGCAGTGCGGTGTTCAACTCGGACTTCACCACCGCCGATTCGGAAACCATCCTGTCGTGGGAAGCCGGCATCAAGAGCAGCCTGTTCCAGAACCGGCTACGCCTGAATGTCAGCGGCTTCACCTACACCGTCGATGATATCCAGCTCAACGGCAACGATTCGGACGGCAACGGCGTGCTGTTCAATGCCGACAAGGCCAAGGCCTACGGTCTGGAAGCAGACCTGGATTGGCGCCCGATCTCCAACCTGTCGCTGACCGCGGGCCTGAGCCTGTTGCATAGCGAAATCGACGACAAACGCGTGTTTGCGCAGGCCTGCGCGCTCAATGGCGTGGTGGTGTGCACGGTCAACGACCCCACCATCCGCGTCGGCGCCAACACCTTCGCGCAGATCGACGGCAACCCGCTGCCCAACGCGCCCAAGTACAACCTCAACCTGGCCGCACGCTACGACATCCCGATGGGCAACGATGGCGCCTTCTTCGTGTCCACCGACTGGAACAAGCAGGGCGAGACCAGCTTTGTGCTGTACGACTCCACCGAGTTCCGTGCCGACGGCAACTTCGAAGGTGGCCTCAAGCTTGGCTACACCGGCGGCTACGGTGCATGGGAAGTGGCGGCATTCGCGCGTAACATCACCAACGAAAAGAACGTCAAGGGCGTGATCGAAAACTACATGGCGGCGGTGTACAACGAGCCGCGCATCGTGGGCGTGTCGGTCAACGTCAACTGGCAGTGATCGCCAGCTGATCCTCGGGGTGCGGCGTCCGCGTCGTCGCCGTGCCTGTATCGACGAAGGCCAGCTGCGTGCATGCGCAGCTGGCTTTTTATCAGCGGCTATCGAGCACCGAGCGCACCCAGCTGACGATCTGCGCGCTGCTGACCGCGCCGGAATGACGGCCGATCTCATGCCCGCCGCGGATGACCAGCAGGGTGGGGATGCTGCGGATGCCAAAGCGCGTGCCCAGTGCAGGATGCAGATCGGTATCCACCTTGGCCAGCCGCACCTGCGGCTCCAGCGTCGCGGCGGCGGCTGCAAATTGCGGTGCCATGCTCAGGCACGGCGCGCACCACGGCGCCCAGAAATCCACCACCAGCGGTAGCTCGCTGCGCACGGCGTGCTTGTCGAAATCCGCCGCCGACAAGGTCACCGGCGCCCTCAGAAACAGCGGCCGATGGCAACTGCCGCAGTTTGACGCATCGTGCAGGCGTGCGCGCGCAACGCGGTTCATGGCAGCGCAGTTCGGGCAGGCGATCAGCAACGGTGCGTCGGTCATGCGGTGGTCTCCGGTGGGCAGGCAATGCAGTCGCGACGCCCGGACATCACTGACGGCACATGCGGCTGCATGTGGTCAGTGTAGCGACCACGGCAGAAGGCCCTGTATCGGGAGGCCGGCCGCCGCGCATGATGCCTGCGGCGGCCAGGCGACAGCGCGCGGCAACCGCGCGTTGCTTCGCTCAGGCCGATTGCCCAAGCGTCACGATCGGGACAAAGCCGCCGTAGATCATGCGTTTGCCATCGAAGGGCATCGGGTTGACGGCCGGGTCCATGCGCGGGTCGTCCATCATCTTGCGCATGCCCGCATCGCGGGTGGCCTTGTCCGGCCATTCGATCCACGAAAACACCACGACCTCGTCGTCGGTGGCATCGACTGCGCGCTGAAAGTCGGTCCATTGGCCCCGCTGCACGTCGTCGCCCCAGCACTCCATCACGCGCAGTGCGCCGTACTCCATGATGACCGCATCGCCCATGCTGGCGTGCTCCTGAAACGCATCCTTGTTGGCCTTGGGCACGGCAAGGACAAACCCATCGACATACGACATAACCGCCTCCGCTGACATGACGCACGGCGTGCGCCTGATGATGACGAACAGATGTTGGTGCGATCGAAGAACGTGGAGAGCCGTGTTCCGGCGCGTGGCGCCAAGGCATCGACCGGAGCATACGGTGCATTTCGGTCACTGGCACTGCTCGCGCTCGCATGACCCCAACGGCTGCGGTTGAGTCCGGCGATGCGCTACAGGGCGCGCCGATGACGTGCGATCCACGTTGGATGCGCGCGCCAGATGCGATTGCGATGCTGCAACGCTCAGATGGGCTGGTGGTGCGGGGTGCACCTGCGCCTGCGCCGGGCATTGCGCGGGCGGCTCGCCGCACAGCGCAGCGTGGCCGCATGCGTTGTCGAAGGCCGCCAGTGCGTTGCCTGGCCGCCTGCGCGTGCTGCGATCATGCAGCCAGGTTGTGCCGCCGCAGTCTGGCTTCGAACACCACATCGCCGTCTTCGTTGCGTGCCTGCAGCGTGCCGCCGTGCGCCTTGACGAACTGATCGGCGATGAACAACCCAAGCCCCAGCCCCTGGCTGGCATGGAAGCTGGCCTTGAACGGTTCGAACAGGCGCGGCATCAGGCTGTCGGGGATGTGCCCGGTGTTGCGGACCGACAGCCGCAGCACGTCGCGCTCGCGGCCGTCCAGATGCACTTGCACCGGATGACTGCCGCCATGCAGCACCGCATTGCCGACCAGGTTGGACACCACCTGCGCCAGCCGGTCGCCGTCGCCGTCGCCGTCCAGGTCGCCCTCGGTGCGCAGGTCGATGGTGGTGTGCGGGTTGGCCTGCGCCACCTCGCCGACCACGCTGTGCGCCACCTCGCCCAGATTGCAGGGGCCGAACTGCATCGACAGCCCATCGGTGCGCAGCCGCGAGAAATCCAGCAATTGTTCGACCATGCGCGCCATGCGTCGCGCGCTGTTTTCCAGGTGTTCGAGCGTGCGTGCGGCCGAGCCGCCGCCATCGATGTCCAGGCTCAGTTTGTCTGCGCACAACAGGATCACCGACAGCGGCGTGCGCAAATCGTGGGTGAGCACCGCCATCATGGTTTCGTTGAGCGTGAGCGCGCGTTCCAGCGAGGCATTGCGCGCCTTGAGCAGCCGGCGCTGCTGGTGCAACTCGATAAACACATTGACCTTGCTCAGGATCACGTGCGGCTCGATCGGCTTGTGCAAAAAATCCACTGCACCGCTTTCGTAGCCCTGGAACGCGCGCATCGGATCGTTCGGCGAGGCGGTCAGGAAGATGATCGGTACATGCCGGGTGCGCTGCGAGCCGCGCATCAACTCCGCCAGCGAAAAGCCGTCCATTTCCGGCATCTGCACGTCGAGCAGGGCCAGCGCCACATCGTGTTCGAGCAGCAGCTCCAGCGCTTGCGCACCGGAGGATGCGCACAGCACCTGGATGCCGTCGCGCTGCAGCAGCGCTTCCATCGCCACCAGATTCTGCGGCATATCGTCCACGATCAGGAGCTTGGCGGGTTCATCGCCGTGCGCAGCAAGGCTGGTCGTGGTGAGATTCATGGGTGAAAGACTTCCAGTCGGTTGCAGATCGCCTGCAGGGTCAGCACCGCATCGGCACCGGCGTGGGCAAGGGCAGAGGCGGGCATCAGTGGAGACGCGGCATCATCGGGCAGCTGGATCCAGGCAGTGCCGCCTGCTGCGCGCACTGCGGCCACGCCGGCACTGCCATCGCTGCTGGCGCCGGTGAGCAGGATCGCCAACAGACGCTCGGCAAACACGTCCGCAGCCGATTCGAACAAGGGGTCGATCGCCGGACGCGAGAACAGCACTGGCGCATCCATCGACAGGGCCAGGCTGTCGCGGGTTTCCACCAGCAGGTGATAGTCGGGTGGGGCAATGGTCACGGTGCCAGCGCGCAATGGCTGCTTGTCGTCCGCCTCGCGCACCGTTAGCGCGCAACGCGCATCCATCAGCTCGGCCAGATGGCTGGTGCGGTCGCGCGGCAGATGCAGCACCACCAGCACCGGCATCGGCAGATCGGCGGGCAGGTGGGACAACAGCGCCTGCAGCGCCATCACGCCACCGGCGGAGGCGCCGATCACGATGGCGTCGAACTGCCGGTGCGCAGGCGTGCTGCTCATGCTGCCTTCCGATAGAGGCGTTGTTCGCGTGCGCAGGTTTCAAAGGCCTGCGCATGTGCGCCGAATTGCAGCGATTCCTTGCTGCCCAGTCCCAGAAAACCGCGGTGCACCAGGGCGTCGAAGAACAGGCCCACGGCACGGTCCTGCAGGCCGCGGTTGAAATAAATCAGCACATTGCGGCACGACACCAGATGCACTTCGGAGAACACCGTATCGGTGGCCAGGCTGTGATCGGCGAATACGATATTGCGCTTCAAGCGGCGGTCGAACACCGCACCGTCGTAGGCAGTGGTGTAGTAGTCCGACAACGACCCACGGCCGCCGGCATCCAGATAGTTGCGGCTGAACTGTGCGATGCGATCGATGCCGTACGCGCCGGCTTCGGCCATGTTCAACGCTTCGGGATTGATGTCGGTGGCGTAGATGACGGCCTTTTCCAGCAAGCCTTCTTCGTGCAGCAGGATCGCCAGCGACCAGACCTCTTCGCCGGTGCTGCAGCCGGCCACCCACAACTTGATCGACGGATAGGTGCGCAACACCGGCACCGCATGCTCCCGCAGCACGCGAAAGTACGCCGGGTCGCGAAACATCTCCGACACCTGCACGGTGAAGAACTGCATCGCCTGCGCAAACGTCTCCGGTTCGTGCAGCAGCCGATGCTGCAAATCGGCCACGCGGGCGCACTCGAAACGCGCCATGGCATGGCGCATGCGCCGCCGTAACGACGACACCGCGTAATCGCGAAAATCGTAGTGATAGCGCTGGTACACCGCTTCCAGCAGCACCCGCAACTCCAGATCGAACAGTTCCACCGGCGTCATTGCCGCGAGCACCAGACCCGGCACAGCGACACCAGCTTGTCCACGTCGATGGGCTTGGCGATGTAGTCGTTGGCACCGGCTTCCAGGCAGCGTTCGCGGTCGTCGGCCATGGCCTTGGCGGTCAGCGCGATGATGGGCAGATCCTGCCACTGGCGATTGGCGCGGATCTCGCGCATCGCAGTGATGCCATCCATCTCCGGCATCATGATGTCCATCAGTACCAGGTCCACCTCGCGCTCGGCCAGGCGTTCCAGTGCTTCGCGGCCATTGCGTGCGATCTCCAGGGTCACGCCCAGCGGTTCGAGCACGCTGGACAGCGCAAAGATGTTGCGTACGTCGTCTTCGGCCAGCAGCACGGTGGCGCCGTCGAGCACCGCATCGCGGCGACGTGCTTCGCGCAGCAAGCGTTGCTGGTCGCTGGGCAGCGAGGCTTCCACGCTGTGCAGGAACAGCGTGACTTCGTCGAGCAGGCGTTCGGGCGAGCGCACGCCCTTGATGATGATGCTCTTGGAATACCGGCGTAGGCGCTGTTCTTCGTCGCGGGTGAGCGCACGGCCGGTGTAGACGATCACCGGCGGGAATGCGACGGCGTCGTTGCCGGCCATGCGTTCGAGCAGGTCGTAGCCGCTGCCGTCGGGCAAGGTGAGATCGGTGACCATGCAGTCGAAGGTGGAGCCGGCCAACTGCGCCATCGCCTCGGCGATGCTGCCCACCGCAACGATGTCCAATTGGTCGCGCGCCAACAGCAACTGCAGGTTTTCGCGCAAGGCGCTGTCGTCTTCGACGATGAGCAGGCGACGCACCGCACGCGCGTTGGTGTCTTCCAGTTGACGGATCGCACCGGCCAGCAACTCGCGCGTTGCCGGCTTGATCAGATAGCCCACCGCACCCAGTTCCAGTGCGATCTGGCTGCGTTCCAGTGCAGACACCACGTGCACCGGGATGTGACGGGTGGCGGGATCGCGCTTGAGGCGTTCGAGCACGCTCAGGCCGGAGGCATCGGGCAAGCCGATGTCGAGCAGGATGCCGCTGGGGCGCAACTCGGCGGCCAGTCGCAGCGCTTCTTCGGCGCTGGGTGCGACCACGCAATCGAAGTCCAGCTCGTGCGCCAGGTCCACCAGGGCCTGCGCAAAGCGAGTGTCGTCTTCTACCGCCAGGATCAGCCGGCCGGGACGAGTGCGCTGATCGCGGTCGTCCTGCGCGCGTTGCTGTGGCGCCGCGTTGGGTGCAGGAATCGGCAGCGGCACTTCAGCGGAGACAACGCCGGGGTGCTCGCCAGGCCGCGGTGTCATCGTCATGCCGGTGTGGTGACGCGATAGCGCGGGCGCGTTGACTGCACTTGACGTCGATGTCGGCGTCGATGTCGCTTCGGCGGCGCGCATCGCTTCTGCCGGTGCACCGTCGGTCGGCAATTCCAGGGTGAAGCAACTGCCGCGCCCGGGTTCGCTGTCCACGCTGATGCTGCCGCCCATGCGTTGTGCCAGGTCGCGCGAGATCGACAAGCCCAGGCCGGTGCCGCCATAGCGACGCCGTGTGCTGCCATCGGCCTGACGGAACGCTTCGAAGATCACATCGGTCTGTTCGCGTGCGATGCCGATGCCGGTGTCGTCGACCTTGAATAGCACCCGTCCTGGTGCGCTCGCCTGGATCGACAGACTTACCGTGCCGCGTTCGGTGAACTTGATCGCGTTGGCCAGCAGGTTCTTGAGGATCTGCTGCAGACGCTGGTTGTCGACCACCAGTTGCGTCGGTGCGTCGGCCTCGGTGCCGATCTCCAGGGTCAGGCCCTTCTGTCGCGCCAGCGGTTCAAAGGTGTCGCGCAGTCGCTGCAGTACCGAGCTGGTGGCGACGGTGTCGTCGGTCAGTTCCACGTGACCGGCTTCGATCTTGGACAGATCCAGGATGTCGTTGATCAGCGCCAGCAGATCGTTGTTGGACGACAGAATGGCCTGCGCGTATTTCACTTGGTCGGCGCTGAGCGTGCCGTCCTTGTTGTCGGCAAGCAGCTTGGCCAGGATCAGCGCACTGTTGAGCGGCGTGCGCAGTTCGTGCGACATGTTGGCCAGAAATTCCGACTTGTAGCGCGAGGCGGTGGCCAGTTCGTTGCCATTGCGCACCAGCTGGCCTTGCGCGACCAGCAGCGCCTGCTTCTGCGCTTCCAGCGCCTGGGTACGTTCTTCCAGCTGCACATTGGTCTGTTCCAACTCGGCCTGCTGCTGTTCCAGATCGCTTTGCGATTGCTGCAGGCTGCGGCTCTGTTCTTCCAGTTCTTCGTTGGCCACGCGCAGTTCTTCCTGCTGCGTCTGCAGTTCTTCGCTCTGCCGCTGGGTTTCTTCCAGCAAGGTCACCAACTGCGCGCGCAGCAGCGCGGTGCGCAGCGCCAGGCCGATGTTCTCGCCGCAACGCGCCAGCAACTCTTCCTCGCGGGTGCCGGATATCTGCGCGTCGCTCACCCGGCCGAGTTCCAGCAGGCCGATCACCCGGCCATCGGCGGTCACCGGGGCCAGCAGCAATTCCTGGCAGGCGCTCTGGCCCAGGCCGGAGGCGATCTGCAGATGCCCGGCATCCACACCACGCACGCGGCGCACCGTGCCACGCTGCAACACCTCACCCCATTGGCCCGCATTGCTGGGCAGCGTCTTGGGCATGTCGACCGGCAGCGCCGCGCCGCCGGTGAGCCGCAGGCGCTCGCCCTCCACGCGGTACAGCGCGCCGACCTGCGCATCCAGCGTGTCGCACAGGGCGCGTAGCGCGGCATTGGCCAGGTCTTCCGGGCTTTGATCGCCGCGCAGGCTGGCTTCGAGCGTGTTCTCTGCCTGCTGCAGCCACAACGCCACTTCGGCCTGACGACGCGCGCGGATCGCCTGCGTCACCACCAGGGCCATCGCCAGAAACGACACGCCGCCAGTGCTGCGGTTGATCGACGAGAAGCTCGAATTGGTACTGGGTGGCGCCAGATGGAAGCCGATCGCCAGCAGCGCGCACGACAGCACTGCCACCACCAGCGGCGCCTGCGGCCGGTTCTGAAACACCGTCACGCCCACTGCCATGAAGTAGGTCAGCCACACCGCATAGCCCAGCGGCGTGACCAGTTCCACGCCCAGCGTGCCAGCCATCAAGGCCCCCGCGATGACCCAGATCCAGCGGTCGCGTGTGGTCGAGATGTTCTGCATGAGGCACGCGCACCGAACGGGGAGGGGGGGGCATGGTAGCCGATAACTTTCACGCGCCAATCGCCGGGTTTTTGACGCTTTTCCGGCCGGGTTGGCTTGCACGCAACCTTCACGGCGACGTCACTATGGTCGCGCGCTTTTCCGGGGGAAACATCGCGCGATGGAGACGGAAACGCCCATCGACAGTGCAGGGCCGCTGTCGCACGACAGCCGGCAGTGCCAGCTGTTGGTGCAAAGCGTCTCCGACTACGCGATTTATATGCTCGACACCGGCGGGTATGTGCGCAGCTGGAATCCCGGTGGAGAGCGTATCAAGGGCTACTTCGCCGCCGAAGTGCTCGGTTCGCATTTTTCGCGTTTTTATCTGCCCGAAGATGCGCAGCGCGACGAGCCGATGCAGAACCTGGATATCGCCAGACGCCAGGGGCGTCTTGCCGTGGAAGGCTGGCGCGTACGCAAGGACGGCAGCCGCTTCTGGGCCAGCGTGGTGATCGAGCCAGTGCTCGAATTCGGCGTGCTTGTCGGGTTCGCCAAGATCACCCGCGATGTCACCGACCGCCATGCGGCGCAACATCTGCTGCAGCAGACCCAGCACGCGCTATTGCAGTCGCAGAAAGTCGAGGCGTTGGGGCGGTTGACGCTGGGCATGGCGCACGACTTCAACAACCTGCTGACGGTGATGGTGACCAGCCTGGATCTGATTGCGCTACGCGCCGGCGACGATGCGCGCACGCGCATGCTGGTGGAAACGGCGCAAACCGCGGTGGATCGCGGCACCTTGCTGACACGCCAGCTGCTCGCCTTCGCCCGTGGGCAGCGCCTGGTTCCGGAGCGGCATGCCGCCAACGCGGTGGTGACGCGCACGCTCGAGCTGTTGCGTCGCGCCTGCCCGGCCGGAGTCGTACTGTCGCTGGACTTTGCCGATGCGCTGCCGGATGTGCGCGTGGACCCCAGCCAGCTGGAAGCGGCGCTGCTCAATCTGGTGTTCAATAGTTGCGATGCGCTGCCGGCCGGTGGCGCCATCGCGGTGATCACCGCCGTACAGCAGCGTGTTGCACCGTCGGCGCCGCATGGGGCAACGCGCAGCTACGTCAGCATTGCGGTGCGCGATAATGGCCCAGGCATGTCGGCACAGGTGGCGCAATGCGCCAGCGAGCCGTTTTTCACCACCAAGGATGTCGGCAAGGGCTCCGGCCTGGGATTGAGCCAGGTCTATGGCTTTGCGTCCCAATCCGGTGGTTTCGTCGATCTGGAAACCGCACCTGGGTGCGGCACCACCGTCACCCTGTTTCTCCCGGCCATCGAGGAGGCCGAGCATGACTGAACCCCTGCGTCTGTTGATGGTGGAAGATCAAGAAGAGTTGCGCGAGTTGATCGGCGAGGCGCTGCGCGATGCGGGCATCACCGTCGACACCGCCGACGATGCGCAAGACGCCCTGCACATGCTGCGCGACAGCGGCCCCTACGATGTGGTGTTCAGCGATATCCGCATGCCCAACGGCATGTCGGGGATCGAACTGAGCGAGAAGGTGGCGCAGTTGTTGCCGCAGGCGCGCGTCATCCTGGCATCGGGCTTTGCGAAGGCGCAGCTGCCGCCGCTGCCGGCAGGCGTCGACTTCCTGCCCAAGCCCTATCGCCTGCGTCAGCTCATCGACCTGTTGAAAGGCGACGCAGCCAACGCCTGAGCGCTGGCTGCGGGTAAGTGTCCGCAGCGGCCTCAACGGCTCTGGTAGTAGACCTTGTCGATGGCGATCTCCACTGGCGTTGCCGGCGGATCGGCCACCAGCATGAAAGGCTGCTTGACCGCCTGCAGATCCAGGTCGTAGAACGCACTGAAGGGAATACTCACCTCGTGCCACGCGCCATCGCGCACCAGGCCGTACTGGTTGCCGCCGGCCGCAAAATCCACCCAGCTGTCGCCGAAGCTGGTGTTGATGCCGATCTTGAATGTCGACGCGGTGGTGGTCTTTACCTGCAGCTTGAGCGCACCGCCGGCGTAGGCGGCCAGATTGCGGTAATCGCTCTGTATTCCCAGTCCATACCAGGCCCCCGCGTTGGCGCGATACGCCATGACATTGGAACCTTCGAACGGCGCCTGCGCGATCGGGGTGAGGTTGTTCCACAGATACAGTTCGGCATCCTGGCCGAAGGTCAATCGCGCGCTGGTATCGGCCTGGTCGGTGAACACGCCAAAGCGTCCGGCCGGCATGGCGTGTTGGCTGCCCACATACAATTGCGAACCGGGGTTTTGATACAGGCGGATGTAATCGATCTCCATCTTGCCCGGCAGCGGTGCGGTCACCGCGGCCGGTGAGGTTACCCCGGTATAGGTGCCACCCACCGCCAGATTGAGCAGCAGATACTGCTGCTGATGGAACTCGTGCAACGAGGCACCTTCGATATTGGAAATCGCAAATTCGAAGTACTGCTGCCCGTCGATCGAGATGCGGATGAACTGCGGGTCCCAGGTCATGCGGTACACATGGAAATCGGTGTGCAGATTCACCGGGCTGGTGTAGCTGGTGTCGTAGTCGGCCTGCGCGCCGTTGTAGTCCCAGTGTACCGCCGCACCGATACGGCGATTGGCAGTGCCGTTGGCGATCGCCGCAGCCATGCCGGCTTCCATCAGATCGATTTCGCCACGCCCGGGCCACACGCCGATGGTGCCCAGCATCCAGTACGCCGGCCATAGCCCATTGCCGACCACCGGCGTCTTGATGCGCGCTTCGAGCGTGCCGTAGGTGAAATGCATGCGGCCTTCGGTCTTGAGCCGTGCCGAGGTGAACGGCATGCCGCCGAATGCTTCGCGGCGCGCCTCGATGACCAGCCGGCCGTTTTCGATACGCGCGTTGTCGGGGCGACTGGTGTAGTACTGCATCTCGCCATTGCCCCAGCCGCACAAGCCGATCTGACACCCGTTGCCGACGTCGTACGTCCACTTGGTGCCGTCGATGGACGGCCCGTTGAAGTTGTCTTCCCACACCAGGGTCTGCGCCTGCGCGCAAGGTGCCAGTGCGATGCCCAGCACAACAGCGAACTGCAGGGTGACGCTGCGTACGACGCTCATGCGTAACTCCAACGATGGACGGTGTCCGTGGAGGAGCGACGCTGCGCATCACTTAGTTCAGAGTCAAAGAAATTTTTCGAAGTGTTTCCGTTTCGTTGTGTTCATTACGGAATAGTCAATTATTAGTATGACGCCGGTCGCAAACGTCGGCTGCTGCATGTTGCGTGGCAGCACCCTTGCAGCGATCGCAAAGAACGGGAGGCTGGCGTTGCCTCGCCGATGCACGTTTGTGCGTGTCTCGGGCACCCCCTAGTGGTGTCGAGGACGATGGAAACGCTTGCAGCGGATGCATGACATCCGCGCGTCGTACGCGCAGGCAGCGCCGCGCGACGTCGATGCACGCCTGTGTCAATCACCAGTAGTGCATGTGCCGGCGCTGCTCAATGCCGCGCGTGCACGGTCCACGCAACCAGGCGGATCACCAACGGCCGCACCACCAGCACGCAGCAAAACGCGGTGGGCATCGCCACACGGTAGGCGTCCAGTACGCGCCATCCGAACCCTGGGGCCAGGCCGGTGTTGGCGCCGGTAATCACGATGCACATCAGCAGCGCCATGATCGCGGCCATGTAGAACGCGAACACGAACGGGGTGGCGCGTACGCCGAGCTTCCAGCGTGAGCGTGCCACTGCGGAGGAGGGTGGCGATGACGACATACGGTGGCCTCGATGGCCGCGAACCAGCGGCGTAGGGCAACTGTAGGACGCGCGTCGCAGGCCGGGTAGATCGCGTAACCTTGCGGCTTACGTAAGTAAATCTTACGAATTGCTTGGGAATGCCTACTCAATAAATGAATATTCTTCAGTCGATTCGCAGTTTTGTCAGCACCGTGGATGCCGGCAGTATTGCCGGTGGAGCCAAGTTGCTGGGCGTCAGCGCCGCCGCGGTCAGCCAGAACATCGCGCGGCTGGAGCAGTACCTGGGTGTGCGCCTGTTGCATCGGACTACCCGCAGCCTGGCGCTGACCGAGCGCGGCGCGCTGTACTTCGACCACGTGCGGCAACTGGAGCGCGACCTGGAGCGCGCGCGGCAGTTGGTGGCCGGCCCCCGGCAGGCGCCGGCGGGGCGATTACGCGTTGCCAGCACTGCTGCATTCGCGCGCCATGTGCTCGCACCGATGCTGCCTGCGCTGCGTCAGCAGTATCCGCAGCTGGAGATCGAACTGCTGTGCACCGACCGTGTGGTGCAGCATGCGCAGGAAAGCGTGGATGTCAGTTTGCGGATCGAAGCGCAGCTCGAAGACGGCCTGGTCGCGCGCTGCATCGCGCAGGTGCCGTTCGTGGTGTGCGCTGCGCCCGAGTATCTGGCCCGTTGCGGCCTGCCCAAGCACCCGGACGAGCTCAAGTATCACGACTGTCTGTTGCTGCGCTACCCGGTGGACGGGCGCCTTCTGCGTTGGAACTTCGTGCGCGACGGCGTGCGTTTTCAGCCGCAGCTAAGTCAGGCGATGGTGAGCGACGATGTCGATGCGCTGGCCACCATGGCTGCGGCCGGCGGTGGCATCACCCGCCTGGCCGCCTTCGTAGTGCAACCCTACCTGCAGCGCGGGCAGTTGCAAGCACTATTCGTGCCCGACGGTAGTGACGCGACGCAGCCGGCCGTCGAGCCATTGCGGCTGTTTTTCTGCGTGGCCGACCGCCGCGACTTCACCCCGAAGGTGCGCGCCTTCATGGCGCACCTACTCGAACGCTTGCCGCCAGAGTGGCGCGTCGCCGAGCCGGACGTGCTTCCGATATCGGCGCCTACATCGGTCTAGATCGGTCAACCAAACGTAGCGAGCGGCGGCCAGGCGCTTGTGGATGACGCACTCACTCTGAGTGCGCGCATTACCTAATGGTTCCGAGCGCCTGCATCGCCTGCGTGGTGGTCGCGCCGTCGCTTGTTACGCGCTCTTGACGCGATAACTTCGCGATAGCGCGCTCACTGCAGCTCGAGCATCACCACCGAGTGCGCAGGCAGCGCGACCGTCAATACTTTCGCCTGCAGACGGGCGCCGTTGAATGGCTTCGGTTCGACGACGCGTGGCTGCACAAAGGTGTTGTGGGCAGTGATCGCCGGCGCGGTCAGAATCTTTCCGTCAACGCGGCGTGCAGACAGCCCTTGCACGTCTACGCTGACACTTGCCGCGGCAGTTGCATCCAGGTTGGTCAGCGCGACATACACATGCCCGTCCTTCGCCTTGACTGCCGAGCCGTGCACCGCCGGCACATGCGTGTTGCCGTGGCGGTATTCGGGGGTCTGCAGCTGCAGTGGCAGGTGCGTGGCGTCTTGAAAGGGCTTGTAGAGCGCAAACACGTGGTAGGTCGGCGTGAGCACCATCTTGTCGCCATCGGTGAGGATCATCGCCTGCAACACGTTGACCATCTGCGCGATGTTGGCCATGCGCACGCGTTCGGCATGCGTGCTGAAGATATCGATGTTCAGCGATGCCACCAGTGCATCGCGCAGGCTGTTTTGTTGATGTAGAAATCCAGGGTTTGCATCGGGCAAGCCTGCATACCAGGTGCCCCATTCGTCGACCACCAGCGCAACTTTCTTGCCTGGGTCGTATTTGTCCATGATCGCGCTGTGCTTGGTGATTAGCTCGTCCATCACCAGCGTGCGCGACAGCGTGTCGATCCAGGCGCTCTCGTCGAAGTCGGTCGACGAAGCACGCGGTGGCCAGCCACCGGGGACGGTGTAGTAATGCAGGCTCAGTCCGTCCATCAGCGTGCCGGCCTCACGCATCATCACCTCGGTCCAGTGGTAGTCGTCATTGTTGGGGCCGGGCGCGATCTTGAGCAGCGGCTGATTGGCCGGCGCCTTGACGAAGGTCTGGTAGCGCCGATACACGTCGGCCGCGTATTCCACCCGCATATTGCCGCCGCATCCCCACAGCTCGTTGCCCACACCGAAGTAGGGCACCTGCCAGGGCGTATCGCGGCCGTTGGCGCGGCGCGCGTTGGCCAGGCTGGAGCGGGTGGGCGCGGTCATGTATTCGGTCCACTGCGCAATCTCGTCCGGCGCCGCATTGCCCACGTTGCCGGCGATATAGGCCTGGGTGCCGAGCAACTCGGTGAAGTCCATGAACTCGTGAGTGCCGAACCGGTTCGACTCTTCCACGCCGCCCCAATGCGTATTGACGCGGATCGGGCGTTTGGCCGGGTTGCCGACGCCATCGCGCCAGTGGTATTCGTCGGCAAAGCAGCCACCCGGCCAGCGGATGTTCGGCACTGCGATCGTCTTCAAAGCGGCCACCACATCGTTGCGATAGCCACGCGTATTGGGAATCGGAGAGTCTTCGCCGACCCACACTCCTCCATAGATGCCGGTGCCCAGATGCTCGGCAAACTGACCAAAGAGCTGCCGCGAGACCTGTGCGCCTGGTTGGTCCGCACGCAGCGTCCCGGTCACCTTGACCTCGGCCGCCGACACGCTGCACACGCCGGTCGCCAGGGCGGCCGCAACGACGGTCTGCGTCAGCCGTTTGCATGAAGTCCGCAACGCGAGGGAAATCCACTGCATCGGCTTGGCGCTCCTGTGTTGGTCGTCGGGGTTGGTCACGCGCTGCAGCAACAGCGCTGCGCTAGCGTAGTGCGTGGGGCCGTCGCTTGTCGTGCTGCAGCGCGAGCGATGCAGGCGGACACGGCGTCATGTACCGAGATGCGCTGCAGACTCCGTGCCGCCGAGATGTGCGCAAGGGCATGGTCGGCAGCTACGCGACACCGCTATGCTCGCCAGCTTCCATCAGTGGCGGGGCGATTCATGCAGCGCGTTTTCGGGCAGTTGCCAGACGGTGTCGAGGTCCACGCGCTTACCCTGCGCAGCGATGCCGGGTTGGAGGCCGAGGTGCTGACCTATGGCGGCATCCTGCATGCGCTGCGGCTGACCACCGCACATGGCGTGGTGCCGTTGCTGCTGACCTTACCGGATCTGCCCGCTTACGCCGCCGATGGCGACAGCCTCAACATCCTGGTCGGCCGCTTCGGCAATCGCATCGCCGGTGCGCGTTACACATTGGATGGCGTCACCCACACGCTGGCGGCCAACGAAGGGCGCAACCAGTTGCACGGTGGATTGCGCGGCTTCGGGCGGCGTGTGTGGCGCGTGCTGGAGCAGGCACCGGATCAGGTGCTGCTCGGCTACGACTCGCCCGATGGCGAAGAAGGCTATCCCGGCAATCTGCAGGTACGTGCGCGCTTGCAACTGGAAGGACGCAAGCTGCAGCTGGACTTCGAGGCGCAGTGCGATGCCGCCACCGCGTTGAATCTCACACATCACCCGTACTTCAACCTGTCCGGCGACCCGCATCACCGCGCCGCCGCGCAGGTGCTGCGCGTGCCGGCCGATCGCTATCTGCCGGTGGATGCCGAATCGATTCCGACCGGCGAAATCGCGTCCGTTGCCGGTACACCGTTCGATTTCCGCACTCCTGCGGCATTGGCCGACAACACCGATGCTAGGCATCCGCAAGTGATCCTCGGCAAAGGCTACGACCAATGCCTGGTACTGGCAGCCGACGCCGATTGCGTTGCCGAGCTGTACTCGCCGCACAGTGGCGTAGCGCTACGCATCACCAGCGATGCACCGGCGGTGCAACTCTACGAAGGCCAGCATCTGGACGCCCATCATCCCGGCCTGGGCCGCGGCGTGTGTCTGGAGCCGCAGGACTACCCGGATGCGCCCAATCACCCCAACTTCCCGTCGACAATCCTGCGGCCCGGCGAGATCTACCGCCGCCTTATCGTCTATCGCTTCGCCAACCCTGGCCCGGACCAATCGTGGGCCGTGGTCAGTGTGGCGCTGGATGCGTGAGGGTTGGCGTCGAAGGAATGGGGTGCGATTGAGCTGCGCAGCCGCTGCCTGAAAAGGGGCGGAAATCCAGCGTGCCGTCCCGCCCCGATGACATGCGGCACAGCTCCACGCCCACCGCCATCAACGCGGCCCCAGCACCAGCTCGATCACGAACTTGCTGCCGAAGAACGACAGCACCAGCAACGCCATCGCGGTCAGCGTCCAGTGCACCGCCTTGGTGCCGCGCCAGCCGTTGCGCCAGCGGCCGACCAGCAACGCACCGAACACGATCCACGACAGGATGCTGAGCACGGTCTTGTGCAACAGCCGCTGCGCCAGGAAGTCCTGCACGAACAGCAGCCCGGTCAGCAGGGTCAGGCTCAGCAACACGAAGCCGACCGCGATCGTGCGAAACAGCAAGGTTTCCAGCTCGGTCAACGGCGGTAGCGCACGCAGCCAGGTATGGAAGTCGCGCCGCCGCAGCGCACGCTCCTGCAGCCACAGCATGATCGCCAGCAATGCGGCGATGCCCAGGGTGGCGTAGGCCAGCAAGGCCATCCAGGCGTGCAACTCCAGCCGCCAGCCCAGATCCGCGCTAGGTTCGTGGCCGTAGGCGTGATAACTGGCCAGCAGGATCGCCGACAGCGGAAACACCACCACGCCCACCGCCGCCATGCGCCCGCGGCCACCGAACACCGCCGTCAGCGCGGCCATGCCCAGGCCGCACAGCGACAGTGCCGCAAAGAAATGCATGTCCGGCCCGCCGGCGGTGCGGAACGCCACCAGCACGTGATACCCGGCGTGCAGCGCCACCGCCGCCAGCGCCGGTGCCAGCCAGCGCGCAGGGGCCTGATTGCCATCGCGCAGCACCGCCTGGGTGAGCAGCGCCGTGGCCAGCAGATACAAGGCGAACGCGATGAGAACGATTGTCATCGTGGAAGTTTCGCATATTGCGGCGGGGAGTCGGGATTGGTGATTCGGGATTCGACACATGGGCGCCGAAGGCCGCAGCGGAGCTCGGGCATCAGGCCTGGCGCCGGGTATCGAATCCGAAACGCCGAAGGGGTGAGCGGTGCCGGGGCGGGCGCTTGGCCTGTGCCGCTATAATCGGTGCCCGTTTCCCCTTACGCGGTCCTTTGCGCATGTTCGAGTCCCTAACCCAACGTCTCTCCGGCACCATGGAGCGCCTGCGCGGACGCGGCCGCCTGACCGAGGAAAACATCCGCGAAGCCACCCGTGAAGTGCGCATCGCACTGCTCGAAGCCGATGTCGCATTGCCGGTGGTGCAGGCGCTGATCGAGCGCATCAAGGTGCGTGCGGTCGGCCAGGAAGTGCTCAAGTCGCTGACCCCGGGCCAGGCGCTGATCAAGATCGTGCGCGACGAGCTGACCGCCGTGATGGGCGCCGCCGCTGCCGACCTCAACCTCAACGTGCCGGCGCCGGCCATCATCCTGATGGCCGGCCTGCAGGGTGCGGGTAAGACCACCACGGTCGGCAAGCTCGCCAAGCACCTGAAGGAAAAGCGTAAGAAAAAGGTCATGGTGGTCTCTGCCGACGTCTATCGCCCGGCCGCGATCGAGCAGCTCAAGACCCTGGCTGAACAGGTCGGCGTGCTGTTCTTCCCCTCCGATGCCTCGCAGAAGCCGGTCGACATCGTGCGCGCCGCCATCAGCGACGCGCGCAAGTCCTTCGCCGACGTGCTGCTGGTCGATACCGCCGGCCGTCTGGCGATCGATCAAGCGATGATGGACGAGATCAAGGCCTTGCACGCCGCGATCAACCCCACCGAAACCCTGTTCGTTGTCGATGCCATGACCGGCCAGGACGCCGCCAACACGGCCAAGGCGTTCGGCGAAGCGCTGCCGCTGACCGGCGTGGTGCTGACCAAGACCGACGGCGACGCTCGCGGTGGTGCGGCGCTGAGCGTGCGCTATATCACCGGCAAGCCGATCAAGTTCGTCGGTACCGGCGAAAAGACCGACGGCCTGGACGTGTTCCATCCGGACCGTGTGGCCAGCCGCATCCTGGACATGGGCGACGTGCTGTCGCTGGTGGAGCAGGTCGAGCACAGCGTCGATCAGGAAAAAGCCGCCAAGCTCGCCGCCAAGGTCGCCAAGGGCAAGAAGTTCGACCTCAACGACATGAAAGAGCAGCTCGAGCAGATGCAGAACATGGGTGGCATCCATGGGTTGATGGACAAGCTGCCGGGCATGGGCCAGATCCCGGACAACGTCAAGCAGCAGGTCACCGGCAAGGAAGTGCCGCGCATGATCGCCATCATCAATTCGATGACCAAGAAAGAGCGCCGCAACCCGGCCTTGCTCAACGGCTCGCGCCGCGCCCGCATCGCGCGTGGCTCGGGCATGTTGCCGGCCGACGTCAACAAGCTGATGAAGCAGTACCAGCAGATGGAAAAGATGATGGGCAAGCTGGCCGGCGGCGGCATGAAGGGCCTGATGCGCAACATGAAGGGCATGATGGGCGCCATGGGCGGCCGCGGCGGCATGCCGTTCCGTTGAGTTCAGTGATGCGCTGACGCGGCCGGTGCGACGCCGCACTGGCCCTGCGCTTGCAATGTAGGGTGTCGCGCAGATGCAGATGCAGGTGCGATTGCATGGATGCAGTCAGGGGTCCATGTCAAACGCTGCGTGGGTCGAGGGCGCGGTGCCCTCACCGCTCGCGGGACACGCCGTCAACCCATCCCTGGGGGCTCGGTGGCGGCATCCATGCCGCCACACGGTCCGGCAATCGGCGAGGACACAGCACCAGAGAGTTTGCTGGCTGCTTTACTCAACGCCATGCATCCCGACCATCCAGACTGGTCCTTGCCTGCCTACCGTCGCGTAATAGCTGACAAGGACGTCCTTGCAGCGTGTCCCGCGATGGTGGGCGGGCAAGGGCCCTGCAGCCAGGCAGTAGATCAGCCCGCCTGCAGTACACTGGCGTGAAGTAGTTTTGTCGGCGGCTCTTAGTCGAGGTAACCATGACCGAAAGCCGTATGTATCCCGCCCAGGACGACGCTGCGATGTTGGCGGCGTATGCCGATGCACGCGCGACGTTCAAGTTTTTCTGGCGTGAGCTGTCCTGGGAATATCGTCGGATCGTGCCGGCGTTGTCCCTGGCAGCGATCAAATTGCCGTTTGCCACCGACGCATCCGCGGTTGGTGCGCCGTCGCACGAGCACATGTGGGTATCGGACGTGCAGTTCGATGGCGAGCAGCTGTCCGGCAGCCTGCTCAACGACCCGGCATGGATCTCGGAGCTGGCCGCCGGCGACGCTGTCTCTGCGCCGATCGGCGAACTGGAAGACTGGATGTACGTCATCGACGGGCTGGCTTACGGCGGCCACACCATCGATGCGATGCGTCGCGCGATGCCGCAGGACGAACGCGCCGAACACGATGCCGCGTGGGGCCTGGATTTCGGTGGTCCGGGTGCCGTGCGCCTGGTGCCTGCGCGCGTGAAGGAGCGCAAAGGCGGCTTGTTCGGCAAGATGTTCGGCAGCAAACAGGCTCAGTCCACCGCAGCGCAGCAGGACCCATCCCAGTGCGAGCATCCGATGAGCGAGAACATGGGCGCCAAGTTCGATCAAGGCCTGCGCGATCAGCCCGACATGGTGCATTTCCGCGACGACGCTGGCTGGACGCTGTTGCAGCGCGATGCCCTGGCCGGTAATTATCAGCCGGTCTCGCTGCTGCTCAAGCACGGCGCGGATGCGTCGCTACGCACGCCCTCGGGAAACACCGCGCTGGACCTGGCGCGGCAGATGCAGTGGCCCAGGATCGTGCAACTGCTTGAAGGCTATCGCTGAGGGTGTCATGACACAGTCGCTCGCGTTGGATGGCCCGTACTCAAACATCGCCCCTTTCTGCGAGCGCTTTGGCTTGCGCGTCCCCATCCTGCTCAGCCCCATGGCCGGCGCCTGCCCGGTGCCGTTGTCGGTCGCTGTCGCCAATGCGGGTGGCATGGGCGCGATGGGGGCAGTGTTGTCGCAGCCGCAGGACATCGTGGCGTGGATTGCCGCATTTGGTGAAGCGAGTGCCGGGCCTGCGCAGGTCAATCTGTGGATTCCCGATCCGGCCCCGGCGCGCGATGCAGATGCGGAAGCACGCCTGCGCGGGTTTCTTGCGCAGTGGGGTCCGCCGGTGGCCGAGACCGCAGGCGATGCCACCCCAGCCGACTTCGATGCGCAGTTCGATGCCTTGCTCGCTGCCCGCCCGGCGGTGGCGTCCTCGATCATGGGCCTGTTCCGGCCCGACCAAGTTGCGGGGCTGAAGGCGGCCGGCATCGCCTGGTTCGCCTGCGCCACCACCCTGGACGAAGCGCGTGCGGCGCAGGCTGCCGGTGCCGACGCGGTGGTTGCGCAAGGGGCTGAAGCCGGCGGCCATCGCGGCGCGTTCGATGCCAGCCAAGCAGCGCAGCAGATGACCGGGTTGTTTGCGTTGCTGCCGCGGCTTGTCGATGGGCTGCAGATTCCGGTCATCGCTGCTGGTGGTATCGCCGCTGCGCGCGGCATTGCCGCGGCGCTGACGCTGGGCGCCAGCGCGGTGCAGATCGGCACCGGCCTGCTGCGCACGCCCGAAGCGGCGCTGCCCGATGCGTGGGCCGATGCCCTGGCTGCCGCCGAGCCGGAGCACACCCAGCCAACCCGCGCGTTTTCCGGGCGCCTGGGGCGGGCGTTGCTCACACCCTACGTGCGCGCCGCCACTGCACCGGATGCACCGCCGCCTGCGCCGTATCCGGTGCAGCGCGGCTTGACTGCAGCGATGCGCCAGGCAGCGACGCGCGACAATCATTTGGCATCGATGCAGGCCTGGGCGGGCCAATCCGCATGGATGGCGCCAGCGCAGCCGGCCGGTGAACTGGTCACGCAGTGGTGGACGCAGGTGCAGGCACTGTTATGTCGCTGATCTTCTGCAACGGCGCGTCGGCAAGCGCGCAACAGCTCGGTGCTGCGGCGCTGACCAACTACGGCCACTTCACCACACTGCAGGTGCGCGACGGCGCCACGCTGGGGCTGGACCTGCATCTGCAGCGCCTGCAGGAAGGCAGCCGCGCATTGTTCGGCCAGGAACTGGAAACTGACCAGTTGCGGGCGCAATTGCACGCTGCGCTGGTGGCGTCGGCCATGGCCGATGCCAGTCTGCGCGTCACCGTGTTCGCGCCCGACTACGATTTCCGCGACCCGTTGCGCGAGGTCGCACTGGATGTGCTGGTCGCCATCTCGCCGCCGGCGGACATGCCCGAGACCGGGCTGCGCGTGCAGGTCACCGATTACGTACGCGAGCGGCCGGAACTCAAGCATGTCGGCACGTTTCCGCTACTGCATCTGCGCCGTCTGGCCATGCAGGCCGACCATGACGATGTGGTGCTGCAGGACCGCCAGGGCAGGGTGCTGGAGGGGGCGTTCTGGAATCTGGGGCTGTGGGAACGCGGCGGGGTGGTCTGGCCGCAAGGGGCGTCGCTGTTGGGCACCCGGCAGCAGTTGCTGCAATCCGGCCTGAAAACGCTGGGCGTCACGCAGGTCAGTCGCCCGGTGGAGCTGAGCGAGCTGGACCGCTTCGATGGCGCATTCGCCTGTAATGCGCGTGGGCAGCAGGCCATCGTGGCGTTGGGGCCGGCACGTTGGGGGCCGCATGCCGCGCAGTTGCCGCTGCTGGAGCGGGCCCTGCAAACCCATGCCTGGCAAGCGATCTGAGCGATCTGGTGTGCCGGCGCCGGCTGACTTGGCTTCGCTGCCGGAGCCCGCTATAATCGCCGGCTTACCGCGCCACTCTGGCGACTGGGCAACTTAGGAAAACGACACCATGGTCAAGATTCGACTGACCCGCGGCGGCGCCAAGAAGCGTCCGTTCTACCACATCATCGTGACCGACGTGCGCAGCGCGCGCGACGGCCGCAACATCGAGCGTCTGGGTTACTACAACCCGGTTGCACAGGGCGCAGAACCGCGCATCGTGCTGGACGTCGCACGCGTCGACCATTGGGTCGGCCAGGGCGCGCAGCTGACCGACAAGGTGCGTAACCTGTATCGCGAAGCATCCAAGTCCCAGGCCGCTGCGGCCTGATCTTGAGGGCCGGGCGTCGCCGCCTGGCCCAGAGTCGACGTAGATGAAGCCGACCGAGCGCCGCATCCTGTTAGGCAGGGTTGTCGGCGCTTTTGGTGTCAAGGGCGAGCTCAAGCTCGAATCCTGGACCGAGCCGCGCAGTGCGATCTTTCGGTATCAGCCGTGGATCGTGCGTTCGCCATCGGGGCAGGAAACGGTCGTGAGCGGGGTGCGTGGGCGCGACCAGGGCAAGAACCTGATCGCGGTGTTCCCGGACGTGACCGACCGCGATACGGTCGAGGCCATGCACGGGACCGAAATCTACGTCGCCCGCAGCGTCTTGCCGCCACCAAAGCCCGACGAGTATTACTGGGTGGATCTGGAAGAATTGCAGGTGGAAACCGTCGAGGGCATCAAGCTCGGGACGGTGTCGCATCTGTTTTCCACAGGGTCCAACGATGTGGTCGTGGTGCGCGGCGATCGCGAGCGGCTGATCCCGTTCGTGCTGCCGGAGTTCGTCAAATCGGTGGACTTCGAGGCCAATCTGATCGTGGTCGACTGGGATCCGGATTTCTGATCGAAGCGGTGTCTCGGCTTCGCTCTTGCTCTACCCATTCCCCACTCCCGATTCCCGATTCTTAAGTGCGCATCGACGTCATCAGCCTGTTCCCCGAGTTCATCGCGCAATGCGCGGCGTTCGGTGTGGTCGGGCGGGCGCAGGAGCGTGGCTTGCTGGAGCTGCACGGCTGGAATCCGCGCGACCATGCGCAGGGCAATTACCGCCGGGTGGACGACCGCCCGTTCGGTGGTGGGCCCGGCATGGTGATGTTGATCGAGCCATTGCGGGCTTGTCTGGACGCGGTGCAAGCCGCCGATCCGCAGCCGGCGCCGGTGATCTACCTCAGCCCGCAGGGGCGGCCGCTCACCCAGCCGCGCGCGCGCGAGCTGGCGCAGTTGCCGCGCATGATCTTGTTGTGCGGGCGCTATGAAGGCGTGGACGAGCGCTTCCTGGCGCAAGCGGTGGATATGGAAATCTCCATCGGCGACTACGTGTTGTCCGGTGGTGAGTTGGGCGCTGCAGTCCTTGTGGATGTGGTGACGCGGTTGCAGGACGGTGTGTTGAACGACGCCGAATCTGCCGCGCAGGACAGTTTCGAGGGCCCGCAAGGCCTACTGGATTGCCCGCACTACAGCCATCCGTCGACCCATGCCTGGGGCGATGTACCGGACGTGTTGCGTTCGGGTAACCACGCCGCCATCGCGCGCTGGCGCCGGCAGCAGTCGCTGGGCCGGACCTGGTTGCGTCGCCCGGACCTGGTGGATGAGGCCGGGTTGGACAAGAACGATCGCCGTCTGTTGGACGAGTTTCGCCGCGAACTCGCCCCAAGCGACGATAAACCCGGTAACGAGAAATAAGGGCTCACCCCTAGCTCTTGCAAGATTGATTGGGGTACAATATGCGGCTTGCTGGCCAGCCTTGCGTCTGGCCCTCTTTACGAACCTCGAGCAATCGCCGTGCGGCGACTGCCGGTCCAATATCACCAGACACGCGGTGCCCATCATGAGCAAACTCAACAAGACCATCCTGGCTGACTTCGAAGCCGCCCAGATTCAGCGCAAGCTGCCGGAATTCAACCAGGGCGACACCGTTGTGGTGAACGTCAAGGTGAAGGAAGGCAACCGCGAGCGCGTCCAGGCCTATGAGGGCGTCGTGATCGGTACCAAGAATGCCGGCCTGAACTCCGCTTTCACCGTGCGCAAGATCTCGCACGGCTTCGGCGTCGAGCGCGTGTTCCAGACCCACAGCGCCATCATCGACTCGGTCGAAGTGAAGCGCCGCGGTAAGGTCCGCGCCGGCAAGCTGTACTACCTGCGTGGTCTGGAAGGCAAGGCTGCCCGCATCAAGGAAGATCTGGCCGCTGCTGCACAGGCCAAGGCTGCTCGCCAGGCTGCTGCCAAGGCCGAGTAAGCCACACTGGCAGGTCGTTGATCTGCCACTGCCAGACGGCCGCCTTCGGGCGGCCGTTTGCGTTTGTGGAATGGGAAATGTCGACCGCGCTCAGGGTAGGCGTTTTCTATGGTGCGCTCAGTGGGCGATGCGCTGATGTTGATGCCATCGCAGTAGCGGATTGCGCGCTGTGCAGATCGCCAGCCGTCATCGACGTAGATGGATCGACGCAGATGCAAGGCATCTCGCCGCATCCGGTCCCTGGAGTGGATGCATGTCGGCAAACACTCGCATGTCGATCCACTCTATGCGTCTGGGACATAGGGTCCGCGCGACGGATGCAGCAACTCACGGATCTGCTCACGCACGGCGCTGTAAACCGCTGCACTGTTTCAGGCAAGGCCAAGTGCAGGGCAGATGCTGCTTGATCGTCAGGATGTCAGGCGTTGCTGGATGCCGACCAATAACGACATCGGGCGAACAGAATGAAGCTGCTTGGATTTATCACGTGTCAGTGGTTGGGTCTGCGCGACACCTTGAAGCCAATCAACACCTTTGCGCATCTGCATTGATCACACGGCTTGGCTGCGCTTGACGTGCGCGTTCAGGGCGATCGTGTCTGCGTCCGCTCGGCGGTGGGGGCGGTGTCGGCGACCGGCGAAGCGGGATGTGCGGGTACTTCAGCCGGGGCGGCCAGTGCCGACGGATGCGTCGGTGTGGCCAGCATGCGCGCTTTGCGCCAGCCGCCCCAGCGGTAATACGCCAGCGATAACAGCATCGAGCAGGTGGAGCTGATCGGAAAGCTCCACCACACCGCATCAGCCCCAAGATGCGGCACTAAGAAGTTGGCCAACGGCACGCGTACGCCCCATAGCGAAAACGCCAGGATCAACAGCGGCGGGATCACCGCGCCGGTGGAGCGCACCACGCCCGACACCACAAAGCTGACCCCGAACAACAGGAACGACCAGATCGCGATGTGGTTGAGGTGCCGTGCGATGTCCAACGTGGCGCTGCCTTCGGGCAGAAACAGGGCAAGGGTCCAGCGGTCGAACCCGATCAACAGCGCAATCAGCAGGCCGGTCATCAGGAAGTTGGCGGCGATGCCGGTGCGTGCCACGGCATCCACGCGCGACCACAGGCCGGCCCCCACGTTCTGGGCGGCCATCGACGAACAGGCGGCGCCGACGGCCATTGCCGGCATCTGCACGTAATTCCATAGCTGCAGCCCGGCACCGAACGCGGCCGCGGTGTCGGTGCCGAAGCCGTTGACCAGCGACAGCATTGCGATCATCGCCAGCGAGATCATCACCATCTGCAGGCCCATCGGCACGCCCTTGACGATGAGGGCGCGCAGGATGGCAGGGTCGATGCGGAACAGATACAGATCGCGCCGTCCGAGCCATAGCACGTGGCGTTTCTTGCGCAGATAGATCAGCAGGCCGGCCAGTGCGACCACCTGCGCGATCAGCGTGGCCCAGGCCGCACCGGCAATGCCCAGCGCAGGGAACGGGCCGATGCCAAATAGCAGCAACGGGTTGAATGCGATATCCAGCAGCACCGACAACAATAGAAAGCGAAACGGCGTGCGCGCATCGCCGGTGCCGCGCAATGCCGCCGACAGAAAGGCGAACAGATACAGCGTTGGCATCGCCAGGAAGATTACCCGCAGATACTCTTCGGCCAACGTCTGCGAGGCGGCGGGCGTGCCCATGGCGGTGAGCAGGTGCGGCGCCAGATACCAGCCGAACACGGCAATCACCGCCGACAGCCCGCCGAAGAAACTCGCGCTGGTGCCCATCACCTTGCGTGCCTGCGCGATGTCGCGCGCACCCATGGCCTGGCCGATCAGGATGGTGGAGGCCATGCCGATGCCGAACACCGAACCGATCAGGAAGAACATGATGCTGTTGGCGTTGGCCGCGGCAGTCAGCGCTTCTTCGCCAAGATAGCGGCCGATCCAGATCGCGTTGACCGAGCCGTTGAGCGACTGGGCGATATTGCCGGCCATGATCGGCAGGGCGAACAACAGCAGGTTCTTGCCGATCGGGCCTTCGGTCAGGACAGCGGATTTGGGCATAGCAGGTAGATCGTCGCGCAGAAGCTGCGCACACTAGCATTGCTGGGTGAGATCCGATGCAGTGCCATTTGGTTTGCGCTGCAGATTTCGGGTTGGGACACGCTCCACGTTCGATACCAGCGGTGACCGCCTTTGCAAGATGCTGCGCTCGCTGTTCGGGATACGCTGCAGAGCAGGGGCGTGTCCCTCATCCGGCGCTGCGCGCCACCTTCTCCCGCAGGCGGGAGAAGGGCCGGGGTTTGCGAGCGTTTGATGGATCGGCGTTGCACACGGACAACAGGTCCCTTCCCCCGCCTGCGGGGGGAGGTGCCCGCAGGGCGGATGGGGGGCGCGCCGACCATCGACCTGGCAATCGATCACCATCGCAGGGTTGATGGTCCAGCTTGAGTTCCCGAATGGCTGCCCAAACATTGCTTACCTGAGAGAACGAGACAGCAAGACGCATGAATCTGGAGCTGGAACAGGGCAAGACGGTCCGGCTGGATGTGTGGCTGTGGGCCGCGCGCTTTTTCAAGACGCGCAGCCTGGCCAAGACGGCGGTGGAGACCGGCAAGGTAGATGTGGCCGGTCAGCGGCCCAAGCCGTCGCGCACGCTGCGCAGCGGCGAGCAATTGCGCATCGACCGCGGGGGCGAAATCTTTGAGGTCACGGTGGCCGCACTCAGCGACGTGCGCGGCCCCGCGCCGGTTGCACAGGCGCTGTATGTGGAAGGCGACGCCTCACGCGAGGCGCGTGCGCAATGGCGGCTGCAGCGCGCTGCCGAGCGCACCGGTTACCGCGCACCGGAAGGAAAACCGGACAAGCGTGCCCGCCGGTTGATCAACGCGTTGGGCGATATCGATGCGTTGTAAAAAATCAGTGGGTGCGGAACGCATGGCGCTGCGTCTGCACTGCCGCAAAAAAACGCCCCGGATATCCGGGGCGTTTGCGTTACTGCTGCGGCTTGGAGCGGCTGACAACCGTAGCGAGCACTCGTCAGGTGGCTGTGGACAGCGCACTCGGAACCAGTATGGATTCGTCCGCGCCGGTTCCGAGCACCGACTGGGCTTGCCTCGCGGCGAGCACAGTCGGTGTGTTAGCTGCGCTCAGGCCAGATCGAACCGATCCAGCTGCATCACCTTGGTCCAGGCAGCGACGAAGTCGTGCACGAACTTCTCCTGTGCATCGGCGCTGGCGTAGACCTCGGCCACCGCACGCAGGATGGAGTTGGAGCCGAATACCAGATCCACGCGTGTGCCGGTCCATTTGTGTTCGCCGCTGCTGCGGTCGCGGCCTTCGTACAGCTCCTTCGCGTCCGAGGTCGCTTTCCATTCGGTACGCATGTCGAGCAGGTTGGCGAAGAAGTCGTTGCTCAGTACGCCGGGGCGGGCGGTGAACACACCATGCTTCGAGTCGCCTGCGTTGGCACCGAGCACGCGCAGGCCGCCGACCAGCACGGTCAACTCCGGTGCGGTCAGGGTCAACAACTGTGCCTTGTCGATCAGCATCGCTTCGGCAGGCACTGCGTAGCGGCGCTTGGCGAAGTTGCGGAAGCCATCGGCCACCGGCTCGAGGACGGCGAACGATTCGACATCGGTCTGTTCCTGCGATGCATCGGTGCGACCCGGCGCGAACGGCACGGTGACGCTATGGCCCGCGGCATGCGCTGCATGTTCCACCGCGGCGTTACCGGCAAGCACGATCAGGTCGGCCAGCGAAATCTTCTTGCCACCCGATTGCGCGGCATTGAAGTCGGCCTGGATGCGCTCCAGCGTGCCGAGCACCTTGGCCAGCTGTTCGGGTTGATTGGCCTGCCAGTCCTTTTGCGGTGCCAGGCGGATGCGTGCGCCGTTGGCGCCGCCGCGCTTGTCCGAGCCGCGGAAGGTGGATGCCGAGGCCCAGGCGGTGGTGACCAGCTGCGCCACGCTCAGGCCGGAAGCGAGGATGGTCTGCTTCAGCGCAGCAGCGTCCTGTGCATCGACCAGGGCGTGGTCGACCGCCGGCACCGGGTCCTGCCAGATCAGTTCTTCGGCCGGCACGTCCGGACCCAGGTAGCGGGCACGCGGACCCATGTCGCGGTGGGTGAGCTTGAACCAGGCGCGTGCAAACGCATCGGCGAACTGGTCCGGGTGTGCGTGGAAGCGGCGCGAGATGGCTTCGTACGCCGGATCGAAGCGCAGCGCCAGATCGGTGGTCAGCATGGTCGGGCGATGCTTCTTCGCCGCGTCGTGCGCATCGGGAATGATGGCGTCGGCGTTCTTGGCCACCCACTGGTGCGCGCCGGCCGGGCTCTTGCTCAGTTCCCACTCGAACTTGAACAGATGGTCGAAGTAGTCGTTGCTCCACTGCGCGGGCGTGGTGGTCCAGGTGACTTCCAGGCCGCTGGTGATGGTGTCGGCGCCCTTGCCGCTGCCGTAGCGGTTGTGCCAGCCCAGGCCCTGGCTTTCCAGCTCGCCGGCTTCGGGCTCTGCGCCCACGTTATCGGCCGGGCCGGCGCCATGGGTCTTGCCGAAGGTGTGCCCGCCGGCGATCAGCGCCACGGTCTCTTCGTCGTTCATCGCCATGCGCGCGAAGGTGTCGCGGATGTCCTTGGCGGCCAGCAACGGATCGGGATTGCCGTCCGGGCCTTCCGGGTTGACGTAGATCAGGCCCATCTGCACGGCGGCCAGCGGGTTTTCCAGATCGCGGGTGTGCTTGACCTGGCTGTCGTCGTCCTTGACCAGCACGCCGTGCGCTTCGTCTACGCCCGGCGAGCCGTGCGCATAGCGTTCGTCGCCCCCCAGCCACTTGGTTTCGCGGCCCCAGTACAGGTCCTGATCCGGCTCCCAGGTGTCTTCGCGGCCAGCGGCAAAGCCGAAGGTCTTGAAGCCCATCGATTCGAGCGCGACGTTGCCGGTGAGAATCATCAGGTCGGCCCAGGAGATGGCCTGGCCGTACTTCTGCTTGATCGGCCACAGCAGGCGGCGCGCCTTGTCCAGGCTGACGTTGTCCGGCCAGCTGTTGAGCGGTGCGAAGCGCTGTTGGCCGCGACCGCCGCCGCCCCGGCCGTCGCCGATGCGGTAGGTGCCGGCGCTATGCCAGGCCATGCGAATGAACAGCGGGCCGTAATGACCGAAGTCGGCCGGCCACCAGTCCTGCGAGTCGGTCATCAGCGCACGCAGCTCCTGCTTGAGCGCGGACAGGTCGATGCGCTTGAACGCTTCTGCGTAATTGAACGTCTCGCCCAACGGGTTGGACTTGCTCGAATGCTGGCTGAGCAGGTCAACGCGCAATTGCTGCGGCCACCAATCGCGATTGGTGGTTCCGGCGCCGACGACGGCGTGGTTGATCGGGCACTTTGCTTCGGTGGTCATGGCGTTTACCTATGTGCGTGAGCACTTGGGGAGCTGCATGCCGGTGCGCGGCACGTGCTGGTGGATTCGAAGTGGAGCAGTGCTTGGAGTGTGATCATCGATGACGAATCAGGACGGCTGCTGCTCCACGCATGCTGCCGGGTCTGCCGATGCTAGCGTCTGCCGGGCGTTGCAAATGCGCGCGAGCTGACGATAGACACACGAGACAGGAAGGTGTTTCAGGCGGACTCATCATGGCGGCGTTGGCACACGATAAAGAGCATCGATCATTTGGTGAATTCGAATTATTCAACCATATCGATAGCGTCACACTATGGATAGCACGGTGGTGCCCCATCAGCGCATCGCCTCGTGGTCAGCGTTTGCCGAACAGGCTGCCGCCCAACGTCATGACATCGCCCAGGCCCAACTGGCCATCGCCGTCCTGATCCAGCACGCTGGTCAGCAGGCCGCCAGCGCCGCTGTTGCTGCGGACCTGTTGATGTTCCTGCGCCAGGGCGGGGCCGAGCTGGGTGCTGGTGGCAGCATCGCCACCAAGAAACCGTTTGGCCAAGTAGGCCATCACGATGGGCGCGAGCAGCTGCAGCAGTTGGCCGGCCTTGCTGGGTTCGAGCCCGGTGGCCTGGCCCAGGCCGGCCGCCGCCTGCGGTGCCTTGTCGCCGAACAGATGGCTCACGATGCCGGCGCCGTTGGCTTGCGCTCCGCTGGCCGAGCCGCCCAGCAGCGCGCCGAACAGGCTGCCGATGTCCGGACTGGCGGCATGATCGCGCTGCAGGGCGCCCAGCAAGGCATCGGTGCCACCGGCTTGCTGGCTGTTGCGTCCCAGCGCGCCCATCAACAGCGGCAGCGCGGTCTGCACCGCCGATTGCGCCTGCTCTGGCGCGATGCCCAGGCGGCTGGCGAGTTGTTGCAACTGCGGGCCTTGCAACTGCGCGGCCAGCTGATCGGTCAACGAGGCAGAGGTGGTCATGCGACGGGTTCCCCGGTGGTCAAAGCGTTGCGGCAGGGTGCGCCTGTCGCGGCGTCAGGGCAATCCACCAGCGGACCGGCGCGCGCGAAGCGTGATGCAAGGCAGCTGCGTAGCGCTCACGCCACAGGCGGCGAGGCGAACGCATCCGATCATGCGGCGGAATTGTGGTGTTTGCATACCGTGGGTCGAAAGATAAAACCACCCAACTGCGCTCTAACCAATCCCAAATCCCAACTCCCCAATCCACGCCCTCACAGCAACGCTTTCAACCGATACAGCGCTTCCAGCGCCTGTTTGGGCGTGAGTTCGTCCGGGTCCAGCGCCTGCAGCGCTTCCTGCGCGGCGGAAGAGGGCGCGGTGAACAGCCCGAACTGTTGCGGGGCGTCCAGCGCGGCGGGCGCCATGTGTGCGCTGTGACTTTCGCCGCCGCGTTGTTCCAGCTCGGCCAGGCGACGCCGCGCCTGCGTCACCGCCGCCTTGGGCAAACCGGCCAGTGCGGCCACCTGCAGGCCGAAGCTGCGATTGGCCGGGCCGTCCTTGACGGCATGCATGAACACCAGACGCTCGCCGTGTTCCACCGCATCCAGATGCACATTCGCAATGCCGCTGGCGCCGCCGGCATGCGATTCGTCGGCCAGCGCGGTGAGCTCGAAGTAATGCGTGGCAAACAGGGTGTAGCAGCGATTGGTGTGCGCCAGATGGCGCGCCACCGCGTCGGCCAAGGCAAGGCCGTCGTAGGTGGACGTGCCCCGGCCGATCTCGTCCATCAACACCAGCGAGTGCGGCGTGGCGTGATGCAGGATGTAGCTGGTTTCGGCCATTTCCACCATGAAGGTGGATTGCCCGCGCGCCAGGTCGTCGCCAGCGCCGATACGGGTGAGGATGCGATCGATCGGCCCGATCACCGCGCGGCTGGCCGGCACGAAGCTGCCGATATGCGCCAGCAACACGATCAACGCGTTCTGTCGCATATAGGTCGATTTACCGCCCATGTTCGGGCCGGTGATGACCAGCATGCGGCGGTCGGTGTGCAGGTCCAGATCGTTGGGTTCGAACGGCTGGTCGCGCACCGCTTCCACTACCGGGTGGCGGCCGCGTTCGATGCGCAGGCACGGCGCGCTGTCCAGTTCGGGCTGCGCCCAGTCCAGCGCCTGCGCGCGCTCGGCGAAGGCGGCCAGCACATCCAGCTCGCTCAGTGCGTTGGCACAGCGCTTGAGGCCTTCCAGCTCACTGCCCAGTGCATCGAGCAGGCCTTCGTACAGCAGCTTTTCGCGCGACAGCGAGCGCTCGCGTGCCGACAGCACCTTGTCTTCGAAGTTCTTGAGTTCTTCGGTGATGTAGCGCTCGGCATTGGTCAGGGTCTGACGGCGGCTGTAGTGCAGCGGCGCCTTGTCGGCCTGTCCCTTACTGATCTCGATGTAATAGCCATGCACGCGGTTGTAGCCGACCTTGAGCGTGGCGATGCCGCTGCTGGCGCGTTCGCGTTGTTCCAGGTCGATCAAAAATTGATCGGCATTGGTAGATAGCCGTCGCAGCTCATCCAGATCGGCGTCGTAGCCGGTTGCGATGACGCCGCCATCGCTGAGCTTGAGCGGCGGTTGTTCGGCTACCGCGCCGATCAGCAGATGCGCGGTGGCGTCGTGCTCGCCCAGTTCGGCGAATAAGGTCTGCAGGCGCGGCGAATCCAGCGGCGCCAGGATGGTGCGTACCTTCGGCAGCAGGGCCAAGCCATCGCGCAGGGTGGAAAAATCGCGCGGGCGTGCCGAGCGCAATGCCACGCGCGTGAGGATGCGTTCCAGATCGCCAAGCGCGCGGAAGGCCTCGCGCACGTCGGCATCGGCGCCGGAATCGATCAGGCTGCCGACCGCGTGGTGACGTTGCATCAGCACATCGCGCAAGCGCAATGGGCGATGCAGCCAACGCCGCAGCAACCGCCCGCCCATCGGCGTGACCGTGCTATCGAGTACACCGAGCAAGGTATTGCGGGTATCGCCATCGACGCGCGTGTCCAGCTCCAGATGCCGGCGCGTGGCGGCGTTCATCGAGATCGCTTCGCTGGCCACTTCCATGGCGATAGAGGTCAGATGCGGCAGGCGCTGCTTCTGGGTTTCTTCCACATAGCCGAGCAGCGCGCCGGCGGCAGCGGTGGCGCACGGCTTGTCGTCGATGCCGAAGCCGGACAGGTCGTGCAGCTTGAAGAACGCCAGCAATTGACGACGCCCGCTGTCTGCATCGAACAACCACGGCGGCCGGCGACGTACGCCGATGCGCCCGCGCAAAAATTCCGGCCAGTTGTCTTCGTCGGGCACCAGCAGTTCGGCCGGCTCCAGCCGCGCGATCTCCGCTTCCAGCGCGTCGACGCTGTCTACTTCATTGACCAAAAAACGTCCGCCGGCCAGATCGGCCCAGGCCAGGCCATAGCCTTGCTTGCTGCGAGAGATCGCCATCAACAAGGTGTCGCGTCGCTCATCCAGCAGCGCCTCGTCGGTGACCGTGCCCGGCGTGACGATGCGCACCACCTTGCGCTCGACCAGACCCTTGGCCAGCGCGGGGTCGCCGATCTGCTCGCAGATCGCCACCGACTCGCCCAAGGCCACCAGCCGCGCCAGATAGCCTTCGTAGGCATGCACCGGCACGCCGGCCATCGGAATTGGCGCACCACCGGAGCTGCCGCGTTGGGTCAGGGTGATATCGAGCAGCCGCGCCGCCTTGCGCGCATCGTCGTAGAACAGTTCGTAGAAGTCGCCCATGCGGAAGAACAGCAGCAGGTCGGGGTAGTCCGACTTGGCGGCGAAGAATTGCTTCATCAGCGGGGTGTGCTCGGGAGCCCCGCTGCTGGGCTTGGATTTGTCTTTGGTGTCAGTGCTTTGCAAGAAACGTCTTCCGAAATCTGGGCCCGGTGGGGCAAGCGGTGGCGTGCAGGGCGTGCGGCGTGGGCCTGCCGGGTACTGCGTAAGGCCGCTGCGGTGGTCGGGGCGACCGGTGGAAGCCAAGTTTAAGCCGAGCGGGCTGGAACCGCGATCCAGGGTGCAGCGCTGGACGCTTGGGCAGACGTACAAGGGGAGCGCTGCCGATGGGGTCAGAACGGCTGGTTCGGTGCCCGGGTTCGGTGTGAGACATCTGCTGCCAATCGGGCCAGTGCAGCTTGCGATGATCGTGCAGAGTGTCGCGCCCGAGCGTAGCCGATTTTTTGTGCGGAGGTTGTCGTGTGAGCTGGCCATGTATCCGCGTCCAGGGTGTCGTCTCGGTGACAGCCCACGACTCTTTATCCCTAAGGCGGAAGCTGGGATGGATAATGGTTCCGCTTAAGTAACCATGTGTTGATTATGCTGGAATGAGATCTGCCTCGAGAAATTGATGTAAATCTCGAAGTTTCTGCAGGTGACCTCCGATGGTCTTTGGAAGATCTGCAGAGCATCACTTTGTGATTCATGTCTCGACGGATCGGCGTGCTCACCTGCAACTCTCGTGAAGAGTTGAGTTTTTCCATCGGTAGCGATCTACGGCGCCAGCGGAAAAACTCGCGATCGATTGCAAATGTCTTTGAAAAATCGTCGAGGTATTAATAAAAATCTCCTGCTATAAGTGCTAAGTTCCATCTCGTTGTGGATGAGAACGCTCGAGGTCCGTCGGCTCTTTGCCAGCATCGCTGGTTTAGGATGCCGCAAGGGTTAGCTGCGTCCGATAGCTGCAGTCGCTAAATAAGCTGTGCGCAAGCATGGTGCGCGTTGTCGCTGGCTAGAAAATATGCGTTGAAGACCTTTCATTTAATTGAAGGTTGAATTTCTATGGGCGGAATATGGGGGTGCGGTATGTTGAGTAAACTTCATCATGTAGGTTATCGCTGCCGGGATGCGGCAGAGACAGTGGGTTTCTATGTCGATACCCTGGGTTTGAAGTTTGCGGCGGCACTGATCGATCACGTTCCTTCCAGTGGTCTGAAGGCAACGAACAATAATGTCTTCTTTGAAATGGAAGACGGCAGCTATATCTGTTTCTTCGAGGTGCTTGGCAGTACGCTGCCGCTGGTGCCGGTCGAGGAAGACTGGGCGCAGCATCTGGCCCTTGAAGTACGCGACAGCGAGCGGGCCGACGTACTCTGCGCTCGCTTGCGTGCCAGCGGGGTCGAGGTGGAAGGGCCGGTGATCCATGACGTGGCCGGGGATGGACGGCATGCCGAACTGGCCAGGTCGTGGTATTTCCGCGACCCGAATGGGCATCGCCTGGAGCTGATCGTCAAGCCGGAGGTGGCGCAAACCGCCATCTGGGACGATCTGGAGAAGATGGCCTACGCCAATCTCGCCGCGTGGACGCAACTGAAAAGGGAGCATCTGCTTGGATGATGCTGGCCGGTTGAATGCAGAGCCCGCCCTGGCTTCGCAGCGCCGGAAAGGCACGCGGACGGTACCGGCGAACTACTGGGACTACATCAAGGTCGAGCAGCTGCTGGCCTTGCAGGGAGGACTTGACGATGACGAGGCAGCGGTCAGCAACGACGAGGCCTTGTTCATCAGCGTGCACCAGGTCCACGAGCTGTGGTTCAAGCTGGTGCTGCGCGAGTTGACCTTTACGCGTGACCTGCTCAATGCACCGGAAGTGGCGGGGCATCAGGTCGTTGCCGGGGTGCGTTCGCTCCGTCGTGCAATTACGGTATTCGAGCAGGCGAATCAGCATTTTCGATTAATGGAAACGATGACCGCGCGCGACTTTCTGGAGTTTCGCGAGCGGTTGACGCCCGCCAGCGGGTTTCAATCGGCGCAACTGCGCGAGATCGAGATCCTGCTAGGCCTTGAAGATGCACAACGCATTTCCATCGGCGCGGGTTCCTATCGCGATGCGCTCAAATTGCCGGATGGCAGTCCTTCGACTGCCGCGCAGCGCGTCGACGCGCGCGCCAAGGCCGGCCCGTCCCTCAAGCAGTGTCTGTATGCATGGTTGGCTCGGCTACCGATCGATGGCGGCACCAGGCCGGCAGCGAAGGAGCGCTTCGCGCGTCGCTACATCCAGGCGATGCGCGCCGACAGCGAGCGTCGCTGGCGTCTGGCCGCCGAGCGTGGCGGCAGTACAGAAGAGCTGCAACGGCTGCGTGCGCGGCACGCGGCGGAAGACGATAGCGCCCAGGCGTTCCTGCTGGCCGACGAGCATGCGCTGCTGGACGCGCCCGCCCACGACGCACACCGTGCGGTACGTGCGGCCTTGGTGTTTGTCGAAAGTCATCGTGAGTTGCCGCAGCTTGCGTGGCCGCGCGAACTGCTGGAAAGCGTGGTCGAGCTGGAACAGGCGATGTTGATCTGGCGGCAGCGGCATGCGCGCATGGTGGAGCGCTTCATTGGCCGTCGCGTTGGCACAGGCGGTTCCGCGGGTGTGGACTACCTGGATCAGACCGCGCTGCGCTACCGAATTTTTGCCGAACTGTGGACGGCGCGCTCGTTGTTGCTGCGCACCTCTAGCGTGCCTGTGCTCGACAACCCGGACGGGTATGGATTCGCGATGGAGGGCGGCCGATGAGGCCGGGGTTTGTCGTCGCCACCCGTTTGCCGTTTGCGTACGACCTGTCGCCCTGCCTGATCGATGCGGACGCAGGATGTGCGCCATGACCGATGCGTCGCAGGTGCTTGTGGTCGGCGGCAGCATCGCTGGCTTGATGAGCGCACTGGCGTTTGCCAGGCACGGCTACCAGGTGACCGTGCTTGAACGCGACGGGGTCGTCGGCGGGTCATCGCTCGCGCGCGATGCGCATTTGCCCACGCAGCGGTGGTGGCGCAAAGGCGTGCCGCACGCGCGTCACACGCATGCGCTGGCCGCGCTGGGGCGGCAGGTGTTGCGCGAACGCGCGCCGGATATCTGGCAGGCGTTGCTAGATGCCGGTGCGATCGAGATGCCGTTCGGCGCAACGCTTGCGCCAGGTGTCGCTGTGCCTCGCAACGACGATCCGGAGTTGTTCGGTCTGTCGACGCGCCGCTCGTTGATCGAGGACGTCGTTCGTGCGGTGGTGCTGGCAGAGCCGAACATCACGGTTCACGACGCAACCAGCGTTCACGGCCTGCTGGTTCGCACCGACGACAGTCCACTGGTGGAAGGGGTGTGCAGCTCGCGCGGTGAGCTGCGCGCGGCGCTGACCATCGATGCGCTGGGGCGCGGCTCGGCGTTCGGCAAATGGTTGCGACAGGCCGGTGTGCAGACGCCCGATACCTTGGTGGACAACTGCGGGCTCGCATATTTCACGCGGTGGTATCGCTGCCGGCAGCGGCCGAACGTGCAACTCACTGCGGGTTTTTCGGTGGGTGGCTATGCTGCGTCCAGTGGCTGCATCGTGTGTCCCGCCGATAACGGCTATGTCTCCATCACGCTGATGGCACCGCATGGCGATAGCGCATGGCATGCCATGGTTGAGCCAGCGGTGTTCACTGCAGCCGCATGCGCACACGCCGGCATCGCGCCCTGGCTCGACGCTGGCGTCTGCGAGCCGGTGTCGGATGTGCTGCGCTGGCCAGTGTGCGAAAACCGCTATCGGTCTGCGGTGGCGAGCGGCATGCCGACCGTTGCTGGGACCATCGCGGTCGGCGATGCGTTGTGCACCACCAATCCAACCTATACGCGCGGTATGTCCTTGGCGATGCGCTACGCATATGCCGTCGCTGATCTTGCCTATCGCGAAGGGCTGAATGACCCGCTGCAGTTTGCCATCGATGCCGACGCGCTCGCACAGTGCCTTGTGCGGCCCTGGCACGCCGATAGCGTGGCGCAAGACCGCACACGTAGCGCGCTGTGGGCCGGTGAACCGCCTGCATTGCAGCACCCGGATACGATCGGCTTGCAGCATATCGCTGCGGCCGCGCGCCATGATGCAGTGGTCTGGCACGCATTGGCGCGGCGCACGGGAATGCTTGAAGACCCATCTGCAATTTTCAATCGGCACGACGTCGTCACGCGGGTGCGCAGTCTTGCCGCGACACCTGCCGTGCCATCGTCGGCCGCACCTTCGCGAGAGACGCTGCTGCAGCTGATCGCTCAGCACCGCGTCACGGCCGAACCCACCCTTGTTTCCTGATCTGCCGTTGCCGAGAGGACGTGTCTGATGCAATCACCGTGGGAATCCGACGCACCGGCTGTGCGGATGAAGCAGCGTTTTGCGCTCGATCCAGGCGTCGCCTGTCTCAATCACGGCATGCTGGGGGCATGCCCCAACGCTGTACTGGAACGCCAGGCGGCGTTTCGTGCGCAGATCGAGCGGCTGCCGTCTGTGTTCATCCTGCGCGATTTACCGCGCTTACTGGATGCCTCGCGCGAGGCGCTGGCTGGGGTCATCGGCGCCGATCCAGTCGACCTGGTGTTGCTGCCCAACGTGACCACCGCATTGAGCGCGGTGCTGCGCTCGCGTTCTTTTGGGCCCGACGACGAGATTCTGACTACCAACCATGCGTATTTGTCTGCACGCAATCTGCTCGACTTTGTCTCCGGCAACACCGGGGCCACCGTCGTGGTTGCGCAGGTCGGCGTGCCGGTGTCGGACCCGCAGCATGTCGTGCAGGCCGTGCTGGAACGGGTCACGCCGCGCACGCGGCTTGCCGTGTTGGATCACGTCACCAGCCCGACCGGGATCGTATTTCCGATCGAAGCCTTGGTCGCTGCGCTGGCCGAACGTGGCATCGATACAGTGGTCGATGGTGCGCATGCACCAGGCATGTTGCCGTTGGACGTGCAGGCGATGGGAGCGGCGTATTACGCGGGCGATTGCCATAAATGGCTGTGCAGCCCGCGTGGTGCGGGATTTTTGCATGTGCGTCGCGATCGTCAGGCGGGCGTGCATCCGCCGGTGATCAGTCGCGGCTACGGCGACAGCAGCAGCGCTCGCCCGCGCCTGCATCTGGAATTCGATTGGCTGGGTACCTCCGACCCGACGCCGCTGCTGTGCATTCCCGAAGCGATCGTTTTCCTGCAGAACGTGCTGCCTGGCGGCCTGCCTGCAGTGTTCGCACATCACCATGCATCGGCGCTGCGTTGTGCGCAGTACCTGACGGCGCGATTGCCGCTGAAACGTCTGGCCACCGACGACCACCTGGGGAGCATGGTGGCGGTCGCGCTGCCGCCTCGCCTCTGTGCGGCATATCCCGATGCGGCTGCGCTGCAGGACTGGCTGTACGACACCCATGCCATCGATGTAGCAGTGAGTGCATGGCCAGACAGCGCGAGTTACGTGCTGCGCGTTTCCATGCAGGTCTATGCTGCGATGGAGGATGTGGTTCGACTGGGCGATGCGTTGCAAGGCGCCTTTGCTGCACTGGACGAACGAGATGCGTTGATGCAGGCCGTCACTGCGGGAGTTGCGCGATGAATGCACTCGGGATCGATCGTCAACATGTGCTGATTACCGGCGGTGCAGGAGGCATCGGCGTCGAACTGGTGCACGTTTTTGCGCAGGCCGGTTACAGGGTGAGCTTTACCTACCGCCCGGGGGAGGAGAGCCGGCAACGGGCGCAGGCGCTGCTCGATGAGGTAGGCGAGAACTACGTGCACGCATTAGCGCTGGATGTAGGCGACCGACAAAGCCACGCGCAGCTGATGGAAACGCTGTCTCTGCCGCTGGACATCGTGATCCACAACGCTGGCGTCGGCACCAAGACCGTCGAACGTGCGGCGGCCAGCTACAAGGAACAGGACGAGGTATTTTTCCGGGTCAATACGCTGGGGCCGCTGTGGCTCAGCGAGGACGTGATCCCGAGCATGCTGGCGCGCGGACACGGCAAGATCCTGTTCATGAGCTCGGTGGATGGCGGGATCACGCACTTTCCGCGCTTTCGCGCCGCCGATGGCATGAGCAAGGCGGCAGTGGCGTTTCTGGGGCGGCAACTTGCGGCCACCTACGCCTGCACAGGCATCGATGTCTTCACTGTCTGTCCTGGCGCCACCGACACGCCGATGTTTCAGGCCAGTACCTTGAATGCATTGTCGGACGAACAACGCCAGGCGCTTGAAGCATCGCTGCCCGGAGGGCGCTTGATCGCGCCGCGGGAGATTGCCGACCTGTGCTTTTACCTGTGCCGCGATGAGGCCCGCATTCTACGCGGCGCGGTGATCGATGCTTCGCTTGGGCTGGGCGTGTGCCCGGCCGTCATGGGATAAGGGAGCCTGACACATGCCTGTGCCGTCGAACAGTTTTTGGGAGCAATGGCTCACCGCGCATCGTGCCAAGCCCGATGCCTGCGTCACCTATTCGTTGTCGCCTTCGCCGCCATTGCAGCGCTATCTGGCGCACCTGGATCCTGCGCAGTCGCTGGACTGGACCGGCGAGGACTATCAAGGCTTGCCACTGCTGCGCGAACGGGTGCTGGCGCAGTATGGGTATGCCAGCACATGCGGGTTGCAGGATGTGCTGATCACCGCCGGCGCGCAGGAGGCGAACTACTTGGTGCTGACGCAATTGCTCGCTGCCGGCGATGAGTTCGTCATCGATGCACCGGGGTGGCAGCAACCGCTGGTGCTGGCACAGCAAATCGGTGCGGTGCCCAAGTTGGTGACGCGTTCGGAGGCCTCCGGCTGGGCACTGGATATCGACCAGCTCGAAGCGCTGGTCACGCCCAAGACCAAGCTCATCTTCCTGTGCAATCCCAACAATCCGACCGGACGCGTGGAGAACCTGGCTACGTTGCAGCGCATTGTGGCTGCGGCAGAGCGCGTGGGTGCCTACATCCTTTCCGACGAGGTCTATCGCGGCCTGGAGTGGGACAGGCAGGAGACGCCACGCATCGCGACCCTTTACGACCGCGGAGTGAGCACCGGCAGCGTGTCGAAGCTACTCGGCCTGCAGGGGCTGCGTACCGGCTGGCTGGTGACGCGCGACCAAGCCTTGCTCAATGCGGCGATGGTCCTGCGCGAAAACACCAGCGAGATCATGAACGTACTGGGGGAGCGCATTGCCGAGGTTGCGCTACGTCCGGAGCATTTCGACGCTGCGGTCGCGCATTCGCGTGCGATGGGGCGTATGCGGATCGATCTGCTGGACCGCTTTGTGGCCGAGCAGCCGGCACTGACATGGCAGCGGCCGCAGGCGGGGCTGCTTGGTCTGGCGCATCTCAACCTGCCGATCGATGCCGATACGTTCAGCAGCCGCCTGCTGGCGCCGCCGTACAAGACGTTTGTGATGTCCGGCGGTGCGTACGCCTGCCCGCAGCACCTGCGGTTGGGCGCCGGCGGTGTGTCGCCTGAGGAGCTGGAGCTGGGTCTTGCGCGGATGGCGCAGTTGCTGGCCGAGTGGAGCTGATCGCTGTCTCGTCGTCATTGATTGGAGGGCAATCGGGTGCAATGCAGAAGGCCGGTTGCTCACGCAGCCGGCCTTCGTATTGCGCCATCTCTTGCTAAAAACGCCGGCTTAGAACTCTTGCCAATCCGCGCCATTGTTCGACGCGCTGGCGACTACCGCTTGCCTGACCGGGCGCTTGATCGATGTCGCGGCAACGCGTGGCTTCGTTGCGGCAACACCGGCCGGCTTCTTGGGATGCAACACGGTCGGTGCAGCTGCGCGCACAACTGACGGGCGTTCGGCTTCGATCTTGAAGATCGACACCGCCTGCCTGAGCTGCACAGCCTGTTCTTCCATCGAGCGTGCGGCGGCCGTTGCCTCTTCCACCAGTGCGGCATTTTGCTGCGTGGTTTCGTCCATCTGGGTGACGGTGAGGTTGACCTGTTCGATACCGGCCGACTGCTCCTGCGAGGCGGCGGAAATTTCGCCCATGATGTCGGTGACGCGCTGCACGCTGGCCACGATCTCGGCCATCGTGGTGCCGGCGCTGTGCACCAGTGCCGAGCCTTCGGCCACGCGCTCGACCGAATCGTCGATCAGGCTCTTGATCTCCTTGGCCGCCGCGGTGGAGCGTTGGGCGAGGGTGCGCACTTCGCTGGCGACCACCGCAAAACCGCGACCTTGTTCGCCGGCGCGTGCGGCTTCGACCGCTGCGTTCAGCGCCAGGATGTTGGTCTGGAAGGAGATGCCGTCGATGACGCTGATGATGTCGGCAATCTTCTTGGACGAGGCTTCGATGCCGGTCATGGTGCCCACGACCTTGCTGACGATGTCGCCGCCCTGCGAGGCGACGCTAGCGGCACCGATGGCCAGCTGATTGGCCTGGCGTGCATGTTCGGCATTTTGCTTGACGGTGGAGGTGAGTTCTTCCATCGATGCGGCGGTTTCTTCCAGGTTGGCCGCCTGCTGCTCGGTGCGCTGCGACAGGTCCTGATTGCCGGCGGCAATTTCGCTGGCGGCCGAATTGATCGACACCGCCGAGTGCTGGATGCGCCCGACAATCTCGGCCAGCTGTGCGGCGGTGGCATTGGCGTCGTCGCGCATCTGTGCGAACACGCCCTTGAAGTCGCCGCTCATGCGGGCAGTGAGATCGCCCGCCGCGATGGACTGCAGCAGCGACGACAGCGACTGCAGATTGCCATCGGCAGTGGCCATCAGCTGGTTAAGGCTGTCGACCATGATGTGGAAGTCGTACTGGAAGCGGTCGGCATCGCCGCGTGCGCTGAAATCGCCGTTTGCCGCCGACTGCGCCAGCTGCTTGATTTCGACATTCATCGCCGACAGATTGGCCTTGACCTCGTTCATGGTCTGGGTGAGTACGGCTTTTTCGCCTGGCAGCGCGTCCATGCTCTCGCTCAGGTCGCCAATCGCATAGCGGCCCATGATGCGCGCAAGCGTGGTCTGCACCGCAAGATGCGAGGCGACCAGGGTATTGGTGTCCTGCGCCATGCGGCCGTAATCGCCGGGAAATGCGTTGGCATCGATGCGGAAGCTGATCTGCCCATCGTTGTGGCGCTTGGCCATGTCGCCCTGTGCGCTGAGCAAGGCTTGCAGCTGTACCTGCATGCCGCTCATGGCACGCAACAGGCGGCCGGTTTCGTCTTTTGCATCGGTCTGGACGTTGTTGTCCAGCTGACCGTTGGCGATGGCTTCGGCGGCCTTGGTGGCGCGTGCCAGCGGCTGGGTCAGGCTGCGGGTGATCAGCCAGGCGAGCAGGCTGCTGATCGCCACGACGGCGACTCCGCCGATCAGCAACAGCAGCTTGGCGCGGTTCATCGACTGCACCGCTTCTGCGTAGGCCTCTTGGCTTTGGACTTCCTGACGCGTCACCAGTTCACGAATCTTGTCTTGCCACGCCGTCGTGGCAGGACGTGCTTTCTCACTGAGCACTGCTTGCGCCTGGGTGTTGTCGTTCTTGGCAGCCAGCGCCATGACCTCATCGTTGAATTTGCCCGCTACAGCACGGCGCTCGTCCATCTCCGCGCGGATCTTGCGTCCGGCCTCCGAGCTGGAAAGCGTATCGAGCTTGGCACGCAGGTCGGTATACCGCTGCCGCTGACTCTTGATGGTTGCGACCGCTTCCTTGTTGAGTTCGTCGCTGGTCGTCATGGCGTAGGTGCCCAGCGCAATCAAGATCGACGAATTGGCATCGAGCATGCTGTTGCCGATCTCGATCTTGGCCATGCGGTCCAGCACGATGAAATCGAATTGTTTTCTGGCATTGGCCATGGAACTCAAGCCGATTGCCACAAGCAGACTCGACAGCAGGATCAGGATTCCAAACGCGGCGCCGAGACGGCGGCCGACGTTATGGCGTTGCAAATAAGCGGTCATGTGGATGGTCCTGATGTCCATGGGGAAGGCACCGATCGACCTGTGCGTGAAACGCATGTGATGAATCGGCAACTGGATAGCGACCAACCGGCACAGAACTGAAATCCTGCGGTCGAGCTCGTATTTAGCCGGTATTGCCGGGTTGTCGGGGAAAAACCGACTGACAATGCAACGGCTTTCTGTGCTGCGTTGTGCAGACCATTGCGCAGCGGGTGGCCGGCCAAGGGCAGTGCACATTGCCATCGGCGTGCACGCGATACGCTCGGGCTCTATCAACGCTCGCGGTACGCTTGGCATGGACACTCGTAACGAGGAATGGATGCGCGCAGTCACCGATGCGCTCAGCGATCTGCTGGCTGCACGTGTTGCGCAAGCCACGCTATTGGAAGCGATGCTGGTCTCGCATCCGGATCCGGTCACGCTTCGCAAAGCGTGGGACGAACTATCGTCGCAACGCATCGCCTACGTGGCGCAGCAAAAAGCGGTAGCCGACGATCCACGTCCGATGGACGGTTACACGCTTGCGCAGTTCCAGGCCTGGGATGAAAAGCTCAATCGGTATTTTCCACGCGATCCGGATGCCGGAAGCACTCAGGCTTGAGTACCTGGATGCAAGCGCAGCGCAATGACATGATGCTGTCGCTCGACCTGCTGGACATGACATGGCGGCACGGTGTCTGGTGCCGTTTGCTGCTTGCCATCACCGAGCAGCCAGTCTCGCCCCGTAGCCACGGGGCGAGTTGCTTCAGGCCACTGCTGCGCGTGGCGTGGCCGCTTTTGCAGTGATACGCAGGGTGGCCGACATCAGGCCAGGGGCGGTGGCCTGCAGCACAATGTCTCCCGTCTTTTGCGTTGTCTGCAGCAGCGCTGCGCACAAACCATTGAAGGCATTGCGTTGCGGCGCCTTGTCGTCTTCGTGGCTGCCGGGGTCGCCGTTGCCCACGCCGATCAGCTGCGCGGGGCCGCGCAGTGCGAAGTGCACTTGGTTGTCGGCATCGGGGACCAGGCGGCCTTGCGCATCGACGATCTCCACTTTCACCACCGCCACATCTTCGGCATCGGCGTGCAGCGCGTTGCGGTCGCAACTCAGGCGGATGGCGGCGGGCTTGCCAACGGTTTCACGGCGTTCGGTGAGCACCAGTTTGCCGCCGCGATAGCCGCGCGCTTCGATGACGCCGGGGGCGTATTTCACCCGCCATTCGACATGGCCGTAGGCCGGCACTTGCTTCAGGCCCTGGCTGACGCCGTTGACCAGCAGCTCCACCGCGTCGAGATTGCTATGGCACCAGACGGCGAGGTGGCCGTTGTCATCGGGCTGCAGCAGGCCGTCCCAGTTCCAGTGCGGGAACAGATGCAGCACTGGTTCGCGCGTCCACTGTGCGCGGTAGTACCAGTAGTTGTCCTTGGGGAACCCACAGCTGTCGAGCACGCCGAACTGCGAGGCGACATTCGGCCAGCGGTTGTAGGGCGTTGGTTCGCCGCGGTAGTCGAAGCCTGTCCAGATAAAACCGCCAGCGATGCACGGGCGTTGCGCGACGTAGCTCCACCACGCTTCTGCGGTGCTCGCCCACCAGGGGTGGTCCAGGTCGTAGGCGCGGGTATAGCCACGTGCGTCGTCGCGCTGATAGTTGCCGCGCACCGACACGGTGCTGCCGGTTTCGCTGCCGTAGATGGGGATATTGGGGTATTGCGCGTGGAAGCCGTCCATCTGGCTGGTGCGGTAATTGAAGCCGACCACGTCCACCACCTGTCCCACGCCGTCGCCGAAGCCTTTGTCCATGGCAAAGGTGGTGGGGCGGGTGGGGTCGAGCTGGCGCACGCGCTGCTGCATGCGTGCGACGATGCGCGCGCCGCGCTCGGTCACCTGCTGCGGTTCTTCATTGCCGAGCGACCACAGGATTACGCTGGGATGATTGCGTCCACGGCGGACCATGGTTTCCAGTTCGCCCATCGCTTCGGGGTCGGTGGACATGCGGCGGGTTTCTTCGATCACGAACATGCCCAGGCGGTCGCACAGGGCAAGCAGTTCGGGGGTGGCTGGATTGTGCGAGCTGCGATACGCGTTGCAGCCCATCGACTTGAGCTGGCGCAGGCGCCATTCGTGCAGGGCGTCGGGGATGGCGGTGCCGACGCCGGCATGGTCCTGATGGTTGTTGGTGCCGTGCAGCTTGAGGGGCGCGCCGTTCAACAGAAAACCGCGCTGCGCGTCGAACGCGATGCTGCGCACGCCGAAGGTGGTGGCCACCGCATCGGTGGCCTTGCCATCGCTGTGCACGCTGGTGGTGAGGGTGTAGAGCTGCGGGGTGTCGATCGACCACAACGCCGCCTGGCCCAACGGGAGGGTCTGTTCGAGCTGTTGCACCTGGCCCGGCGCCACCGTGATGGATGCACTCACCGCTTGCGCCACCACGCGTCCATCGGGTGCGGTGATGCGGGCCTGTACGCTGCATTGGCGCGAGGCGGTGCCGTCGTTGCGCACTTCGGCTGACACCTGCGCAGTGGCGCTGTCGCCCTGCACGGTGCTGCGCACGAACACGCCATCTTGCGGCAGATGCAGGGGGTCGGTCTTCTGCAGCCACAGATGCCGATAGATGCCGGCGCCTTCGTAAAACCAGCCTTCGCCCAACGTGGCATCCACGCGCACGGCGATGAGGTTGGGCTTGCCGTAGTCCAACACTTCGCTCAGGTCGACCTCGAAGCCGCAATAGCCGCTGGCATTGCGCCCAACGATGTGGCCATTGCAGAACACCACGCAATCGCGGAACACGCCGTCGAACACCAGGCAGATGCGCTTGCCCAGATCGCTTGCGGGAATCTGCAGCGTGCGCCGATACCAGCCCACGCTGTTTTCGGGAAAGCTCGTTCCCAACGCCTTGTAGCCGTGTGCCGCCGCCGGGTCTTCCTCGGTCATCGAAGCGGAGATCGGCTCCGGGCGAAAGGGCAGGGTCACGGCCCAGTCGTGCGGCAGATCCATCTGCTGCCAGCTGCTGTCGTCGAAGCTCAGTTGCGCAGCGGTGGCGGTGTCCTTTCCGGCCTTGGCGAAGGTGCGCTGGAAGGTGCCGAATTCGAAATCGCGCGACGGGTCGCTGGCATGGCCCAGATGAAAGCGCCAACCCAAGTCGAACAGCAGCCGCTCGCGTGGCGCCAGCGTTGCGTCACCTAATGGGCCAGCCGGTGGTGTGTTTTTGGCAGTCGCCGATGCGGCGCCGGCACTACCTGGCACCAGCGCGGCAGCCGCGCCGACCGGAAGTGCGGCGCTCACACCGCTTGCAAGCATGCCGCGCAGCAACTCGCGACGATTGATGCCGGTCATGGCTGTGTCCTCGTGCTGGCGCCTGCTGGGTGTGCCGATGCAGGTGTGTGCGCTGCGGGCGTGTACGAGGGCGGCGCGCCGGTGTATGGATGGTGCATGAAATCGATCGCCGGCAGCACGTCATTGCCATGCTTGAAATCGAAGAAGCTGGCGTTTTCCCACGACGAACCGGTACCCCAGCGCGTCTTGCAGCTGCTGCTGGTCCATGCCGGTTCCCAGTACACGACGCCGGCGCCGCCGGTGTCGATCACCAGCTGGGTGAGATCGATCATGTACTTGGACTGGCCTTGCGGCGTTGCCGGGTAGCCGGCAATCAGCGCGTCTTCGCCGAGCAGGTTATGCGAGGTGTCGCCGGACTCCAGCGTCCACGGGTAGGCGGTTTCCACCACCACCACGTCGGCATCAAAGCGTCCACGCAAGCGCTGGATGGTCTTGCCCAGCTGCGCCATCGACTGGGTGGACCACTTGCGGTAGTAGCTGATGCCGATCAGGTCGAAGTCGGTGACGCCGGCCTTGGTGGCGGCGGCGAACCACGGCTCCACATTTTCCGGCTGGGCGATATGCAGCATCACCCGCGGTTTGATCGTCGAACGCGCGCTCATGTCGCGCACTGCCTTGATGCCGGCGTTGAACAGCTTGGCGTTGCGCTGCCAGTCGATGGGGCGCTTCTTGTCCCAGGGCTGGCTGTCCATCAGGTCGGAATTGCTTTCGTTGCCCACCTGCACCAGCTCCGGCATCAGCCCGGCGCGATCGAGCGCGCTGAGCGTGTCGTAGGTGAAGCCGTAGAGCGTGCGGGCCAGTTCGTCGGTATCGGTGATGCTGGCCCAGGCCTTGGGAATCAGCTGTTTTTCGCCGTCGGCCCAATCGTCGGAATAGTGCAGGTCCAGCAGCACCTGCATGCCTTGTGCACGTGCGCGCGCAATGGTCTTTTTGACGTCGGTCAGGTCGCTGTACTTGGTCCAGCGCGCATCGTTCCACAGCCGCACGCGCACCAGGTTGGCACCATGTGCATGGAACAGTTCGAATGGATCGGTGACCACACCGTTCTCGCGGTATTGCACACCGCATTCCTCCATCTCGTTGACGTAGGACAGGTCCGCGCCGAGATACAACGTGGCGGGAGGCTGGGCGGCGTGTGCGGAAACGGACAATGCCAACGCCAGCAGCGTCGACGTCCAGAAGCGGCGTGTAGAGCGCATGTCATTCCTCGACAAATCAACCATGGAGCGGCCAACAGCATGCTGCATGTGGCCATCGTGCAGCGCAGGCGGTGTGCGGAATCTCAACCAGAGTCGCAGTGCGTTCCCGCGGATCGACGTCACTGGCCTGCTGCCCGGCGCAGCAGGCGCCAGATGCGTCTGTGGGGGCGATCGAACACGACGGTGCAGGCGGCAGGTACATGGTGGCCTGCACAGAACCGGCAGGTACAACGCGTACCTGTCGGTTCCTGCGTGCCGTGCATGCATTGCCGGCGACTGCGCGTCATGCGTCCGCGATGCTTAGAAGCGGTACGTCGCTTCCAGCTGGTAGCGACGGCCGAACAGCTGGTAGCCGCCATCGTCCTGATTGGCCAGACGGTTGGGCTTGTTATCGGTGTAGGCGCGCAGCGGCTCGTTGGTGAGATTGCCGGCCTGGAAGCGGAAGCCGAGCTGCTTGCTGTACTGCCAGTTCAAGCTCAGATCCACGGTGCCTTCGCTCTGCAGGCGTGCCAGACGCGCGGCATTCCAGCCGTACACCACCGTGTAGGGGCTGTGGTACTTGTAGCCCACGCGCGCTTCGAAGGTGCCATTGCTGTACCACAGGTCGAAGGTGCCGGTCTTGCGGGCCAGGCCGCTCAGCGGCAGCGGGTTGTTTTCCGGCGAGAATTCCTTGAGGTTGGAATCGACCAACGAATAGTTGGAATAGACGCCGAAGTTTTCCATATGCGGGATAAAGAAGAACGGCGTCTGGAAGGTGAGTTCCACACCATTGATGTAGCCGCCGCCGCCATTGAACGGCGCGCTGACCAGGTAATCCAGGCCGTTGATCACTTCGCGGTCGGTGCGGTAGCCGATGCTGGAATCCACTTCCTTGCGATACACCGCCAACGCCGCCAGCGCTTCCTTGTGGAAGTACCACTCGTACGACACGTCGACCTGGGTGGCCTTGAACGGGTCCAGCTGCGGATTGCCGCCGCTGCCGGTGAGCTGGCCGACGGTCACGGTGGGGTCGTCCAGGCGACGGCCGGTGCGCAGCTCGTCCAGCGGCGGGCGTGCGATGACCTTGGCCACTGCAAAGCGCAGGATGCGTTGATCGTCGATCAGGAAGTTCAGCGTCGCGCTGGGCAGCACGTCGGTGTACTCCTTGCTGTCGCTGCTGGCCTGCACGGTGCCGCCGACCGAATCGAAGCCGTCGCTGCTGGTCTTGGTATTGACCAGGCGCACGCCGACATTGCCGGTGACATCGGTACCGAACAGCTGGGAGCTGAAGACCGCCTTGGCGAAGGCTTCGCGCACGTCTTCCTTGACGTTCCAGTGGTCGAGCATCTGCTCATTGAGCGTGCTCGGATCGAAGCCGCCAAACCCGACGCGCGCGATCTCGCCCAGGTTGCCGCCGGTGAGCGTGGGCACATTCAAGTCCGGCATCGTGACCGGGTAGATCAAACCCTGATACGCCGAGATCGGCTGGTCGTAGCCGGACTGGTTGCTGATGAAATGCCGGTTCTGCTTTTCGCGGCGTGCGGCGCGCGCGCCGAATTCCAGCGAGGTGAACGGGCCCGCATCCACCGCACGGCTGGCATTGAGCGCCAACGCGGCGATCTTGTCGCGCAGTGCCTGCGGTTCGGTCTGCCCGGCGATGCCGTATTCGGGCGTGTCCGAGCTGGTGCTGATGGTGGGCGTGACGCTGCGGCGGAAGTCGAACGACACCGTGTCCGGATTGCTGCCGAAGCGCACCGCTTGCCAGGTGTTGTCGCGCTTGGCCTGCGAGAACGACAGGTCGCTGCCCAAGGTCCACACATCGCCGTTCCACTTGGCATTCAAACCACCGGCGGTGAGCGTCTTGACCTCGTTGTAGTGGCTGACCACATGGTCGACCTGCAGGTTGGAATTGGCCAACGTGCCGGCCACCACATCGCCATCGACGATGGTGTAGGACGAGCCCGGCGTGGTGTAAGGGTTGGTCGCGCCGGAGAAGGTGCTGAAGGCCAGGCCGTTGAACCAGTTCTGCAACTGGTCTTCGTCGATCTCGATGCGCGAATACAGGCCGTCGAACTTCAACTCGAAATTGCCCGAGCGCCACTGCACGGTGCCCATCGCGCCGGTGCGGGTCTGGTCGATCAGCTTGAGCTGGTCGGCCGCGCCGAACGGGGTGGGGTCCACGGTGCCATCGCCATCGACGTCGCGCGAGGTGGTGGCATCGGTATAGCCCCAGCTGCCGATCGACGAGCTGGCGTTCTTCTGTTTCTGATAGGTGGCGCCGAAGGCCACGGCCAGATTGTCGTTGAACTTGTGCACCCAGCTGGCGCCGAAGCGGCTGCCCCACGGGGTGTAGCCGTCCACGTCTTTGGCGTGGTCGTAGAACACCGGCCCGGCGGTGCCGACAAAGCCGGGGCCGGTGTAGTCCAGCGGGCTGATGGTGGAGATGTCCACGGTCGCCGCCAGGCCGCCGGCGACCAGGTCGGCCGACTGGGTCTTGTAGACCTTGACGGTGGAGACGATCTCGGTGGGGAATACTTCCCAGCGCACCGCGCGATTGGGCTCGGACGAGGCGATCTCGCGCCCGTTGACGGTGCCCATGGTCATGCGCGGGCCCAGGCCGCGCACGGTGGCCAGGCTCTCGTTGCCGCGGTCGCGGGTGCCGTTGACGCCGGGCAGGCGCACCAGCGCTTCGGCCACGGTGACGTTGGGCATCTGGCCCATGTTGTCTGCGGAAATCACTTCCATGACGTGATCGGACATCTGCTTGGCCTGCACGGCCTGATTCAGGCTGGCGCGCTGGCCGATCACGGTGATGTTGTCCAGCGTCACCGGGGCCTGCGCGTTGCTGGCGGTGCTGCTGGTGGCGTTGGCCGGCGGCGCGGCGGGCGCGCTGTCCTGTGCCTGCGCACTGAACGCGGTGGCCAGCACGCACGCGATGGTGGTGCAGAGGACGTCGCGGACCGGCGTGCGGCGCAGGCGCCGGCTTGCCGAATGACCGGTGTGGTGAACAGGCATCGGTTGATCCCTCCCAGGACTAAGTGACCGAATAAGGTGATGGCGGCTGCTGCGGCCCGCCGGCGCCGACCTGGGGCTGGCGCGATCGAGCGGACGTGGCGTGGTGCGGTGGTGCGGTGACGGTGAGTGCGTTGCTGTGGCGCTGTCGCGATCGGCGAGCGCGCGGGCGTCCCCCTGTCCTGCATGTGTCCGCTTCAGGGTAGAAGCGCGAGTCATTCCATTCCAATGAAGCATTTTGCGTGAGCTATCTCGGCTTGGAATGCTGCAGTGCAGCGCTAGCATTTGCTCCGTCACAGTCCGGCGTGAGTGCGTGGCGGGCGATCAAACGTTGCCCGGATGGCAATTGCGTGGTGTGGTCTCGCTAGCGCGTGCTGACCGGCAACCGGGGCAGTGCGGGGAATGCGCGCTGCACGCAGTCGCTGCGCTCGCAGGTCAGGCAGCCCGGCCCGATCGGCACCGCATCGTCCACCGCGCCCAGGTCCCAGCCGCGCGCATAGACCAGTTGGTCGGCATGACGCAGGTCGCAGCCCATCGCCAGCGCAAAGGTCTTGCGCGGGCGCCCGTAACCGGGGGCGCCGCTGCTGACCTGGCGGGCCAGCCAGAAATAGCGGCGGCCATCGGGCATGCGCGCGATCTGGGTCAGGATGCGGTCGGGCTGGTTGAACGCCTCGTACACGATCCACAGCGGGCAGGCGCCGCCCACGTGCGAAAAGTGGAAGTCGGTGGACGAATGGCGTTTGGACACATTGCCGGCGCGATCCACCCGCATGAAGAAGATCGGTAACCCGGCTGCGCCGCGTCGCTGCAAGGTGCTCAAACGATGGCAGACCGCCTCGAAGCCCACCCCGAAGCGGTCCGCCAGCCATTCGATGTCGTAGCGCGAGCGCTGCGCGCTGTGCAGGAAATCGCTGTACGGCATCACCAGCGCGCCGGCGAAATAGTTGGACAGCCCGATCCGCGACAGCGCGATGCGCTCGGCATCTTCGAACCCGGCATCGGCGATGCGCGCGTCCAGCAACGGTGCGCATTCCAGCAGGGCCAGGTGCGCGGCCATCTGGAACGCCTGCTGGCCGGGCCGCAGATGGGCGGGCAGCCACAGCACGCGCGCCTGCGCATCCACGCTGCGTTTGTCGCTATGCAGATCGGGCGCCTCCTGCACCAGCAGGCCGTGGCGATCGGCCAGGCGCTGGCGCAGCCGCAGCGGCAGGTTTTCCGGGGTCAGGCCGAGTTCGGCATACAACGCCTCGGCGCGCTCATCCAGTTCGGGCAGGTAGTTGTGGGCGCGGTTGAAGTAATCGCGCACCTGCTCGCCCGGCGACAGCGACGGCATCGCCGCATGCTCAATGCCGATCTGCATTTGCAGCGCGGCGTTGCGCTCCAGCAGATGCTGATGGGCGCGGTGCAGATCCAGCAATGCCTGCGCTACCTGCGGCAGGTTGCCGGTGAGCGCTCGCAACTCGGCCGGCGACAGCGTGTGGCCCAGGCTGCGCAGCGATTCGTCCAGCGGGTCGGCCAGGGCGGCCGGGTCGTCCAGATCCAGCAGGCCGTCCAGATCGCCCAAGGTGGCCATGAGCCGCTGCTGGATCGCCAGCGTGAGCGGGCGCTGGTTGCGCTCGATCTGGTTGAGATAGCTCGGCGATAACGCCAGCCGGCGCGCCAGCTCGGCCTGGGTCAGGCCGTGGCGCTGCCGCAGCCGCTGCAGGCGCAGGCCGAGCTGATGGCGGAGGACAGGCGGCGAGGACTGGGGCATTCGCAAGATTCGCAGAATTATGCGGCCAGCTTAGCGCGATTAAGCAAATGTGGGCTGGGAATGGCAGGTTGGGCTGCGAACAATGCGAAGCACTGGGCCAGCCGGCCCGATGTCTTCTGTGAGCGAGCCCTGTGATGAGCGAATCCGTCCCCCGCGTGTCCCTGTTGATCGATGGACAAATGCTGGTCTCCGCCAGCGATCAGTGGCAGGACGTGGTCAACCCGGCCGACCAATCGGTACTGGCCCAGGTGCCGTTCGCCACCACGGCCGAAGTCGACGCCGCAGTGGCTGCGGCCAGCCGCGCCTTCGTCAGCTGGCGCAAGACGCCCATCGGCACCCGCGCACGCGTCTTCCTCAAGTATCAGCAGCTGATCCGCGAGCACATGCCCGAGCTGGCCGCGCTGCTCAGCGCCGAGCAGGGCAAGACTCTGGCCGATGCCGAAGGCGATGTGTTCCGCGGGCTGGAAGTGGTGGAGCACGCCGCGGCGATCGGCAATCTGCAGTTGGGCGAGCTGGCCAACAACGTCGCCACCGGCGTGGACACCTACAGCCTGCTGCAACCGCTGGGCGTGTGCGCCGGCATCACCCCGTTCAACTTCCCGGCAATGATCCCGCTGTGGATGTTTCCGATGGCCATTGCCACCGGCAACACCTTCGTGCTCAAGCCGTCCGAACAGGACCCGATGGTCACCATGCGCCTTGTGGAACTTGCGCTGGAAGCGGGCATTCCCAAGGGCGTGCTCAACGTGGTGCACGGCGGCGAAGATGTGGTCAACGCACTGTGCGATCACCCGGACATCAAGGCGCTGTCGTTCGTCGGCTCCACCAAGGTGGGCACGCACGTCTATCGCCGCGCATCGCTGGCCGGCAAGCGTGTGCAATGCATGATGGGCGCCAAGAATCACGCCGTGGTGCTGCCGGACGCCAATCAGGAGCAGACCCTCAATGCGATGGTCGGTGCCGCATTCGGTGCGGCCGGCCAGCGCTGCATGGCGGCCTCCACGCTGGTGCTGGTGGGCGACGCGCAGCAGTGGATTCCCGCCCTGGTCGCCAAGGCCAAGACCTTGAAGCTGGGTGCGGGCAATGCGCAAGCTACCGACGTAGGTCCGCTTATTTCCTGTGCGGCGCGCGAGCGCGTGGAGAGCCTGATCGCCTCCGGCGTGGAGCAGGGCGCCACGCTGGAACTGGATGGTCGCAACCCCACCGTGCCGGGGTTCGAACAGGGCAACTTCGTCGGCCCGACGATCTTCTCCGGCGTCACGCCGGGCATGCGCATCTACGACGAAGAAATCTTCGGGCCGGTGCTGGTGATCCTGGGCGCAGACACGCTGGACGATGCGATCGCGCTGGTCAACGCCAATCCCAACGGTAACGGCACCGCGTTGTTCACCCAGTCCGGTGCTGCTGCGCGGCGTTTTCAGGAAGACATCGACGTGGGCCAGGTCGGCATCAACGTGCCGATTCCGGTGCCGGTGCCGCTGTTTTCGTTCACCGGCTCGCGCGCCTCCAAGCTCGGCGACCTGGGCCCGTACGGCAAGCAGGTGGTGATGTTCTACACCCAGACCAAGACCGTCACCGCGCGCTGGTTCGACGACCAGACGCTGGGCCATGGCGTCAACACCACCATCTCTCTCAAGTGACCCCAACGCCATGAATGCAGCTATCCAGCTACACCCCAACGCGGCCGATCTGAACGACGAGCAGGAAGCGTTCCGCGCCGCCGCGCGCGACTTCGCCGACAAGGAACTCGCGCCGTATGCCGCGCAATGGGATGCGGAGAGCCACTTTCCACGCGAGGCGATTGCCAAGGCCGCTGAACTGGGTTTCTGCGGCCTGTACACCGATGAAGGCGTCGGTGGCCTGGGCATGCGTCGGCTCGATGCGGCGGTGGTGTTCGAGGAACTGGCGACCGTCGATCCATCTACCTCGGCCTTCATCAGCATCCACAACATGGCGACATGGTTGATTGCCAGCTATGGCAACGACGGCGTGCGTGCGCAATGGGGCGAGGCGATGACCAGCGGCGCCAAGCTGGGCTCGTACTGCCTGACCGAGCCGGGTGCCGGCTCGGATGCGGCATCGTTGAAAACCCGCGCCCAGCGCGATGGCGACAGCTACGTGCTCAACGGCAGCAAGGCCTTTATTTCAGGCGCTGGCGCCACCGATGTGCTGGTGGTGATGGCACGCACCGGCGACGATGGCGCGCGCGGCATCAGCGCTTTTGCGGTGCCGGCCGACGCGCCCGGCATCAGCTACGGCCGCAAGGAAGAAAAGATGGGCTGGAACAGTCAGCCCACGCGCGGGGTGACATTCACCGATGTGCGCATCCCGGCCGGCAATCTGCTCGGCAAGGAAGGCGAAGGCTTCAAGATGGCGATGAAGGCGCTGGATGGCGGCCGCATCAATATCGCCGCCTGCTCGCTGGGTGCCGCGCAGGGTGCACTGGATGCCGCACGTCGCTACATGGGCGAGCGCCGCCAGTTCGGCAAAAAACTGGCAGATTTCCAGGCGTTGCAATTCAAGCTGGCCGACATGGCCACACAATTGGTGGCCGCGCGGCAGATGGTGCACACCGCCGCCCGCAAGCTCGATGCCGGCAGCCACGATGCCACCGTGTGGTGCGCCATGGCCAAGCGCTTCGCCACCGATGCGGGTTTTGCCATCTGCGACGACGCACTGCAGATCCACGGCGGTTATGGCTATATCCGCGAGTACCCGATCGAACGCCTGCTGCGCGATAGCCGCGTGCATCGCATCCTGGAAGGCACCAACGAAGTGATGCGCATGATCATTGCGCGGCATCTGCTCAACGGCGAGGAGGAACTGCGATGAGCGCATGGGAAGGGCGTGTGCATCCCGGCTTGCAGGTCGAGCGCGATGGGCATGTCGCCATCGTCACCTTGAGCAACCCGCCGGCCAACACCTGGACCGTGCAGAGCCTGGCCGCCTTGCGCGACCTGGTGCATGCATTGGATGCCGACCGCAGCGTGTATGCGCTGGTGATCACCGGCGAAGGCGAAAAGTTCTTCAGCGCCGGCGCCGATCTCAAGCAGTTTGCCGACGGTGACAAGGGCACTGCACGCGAGGCCGCGCGCCGCTTCGGCGAAGCGTTCGAGGCGTTGAGCGCCTTTCGTGGCGTGTCGATCGCCGCGATCAACGGCTATGCCATGGGCGGCGGTCTGGAATGCGCGCTGGCCTGCGACCTGCGCATTGCCGAGCAGCAGGCGCATCTGGCGCTCCCGGAAGCCAGCGTCGGGTTGTTGCCGTGCGCGGGCGGCACGCAGAACCTGCCGCGCCTGGTCGGCGAAGGCTGGGCCAAACGCATGATCCTGCTGGGCGAGCGTATCGATGCCGCCACCGCACACCGTATCGGTCTGGTCGAAGAGGTGGTCGGCAAGGGCGAGTCGCGCGCGCTGGCAATTGCGTGGGCGCAGCGTGCCGGCAAGCAGAGTCCGGTGAGCGTGGCCGCCTGCAAGCGGCTGGTGCAATCCACCCGCCATGGCACGCACGCCGCAGCCTTGGTTGCCGAGCGCGAAGCCTTCGTCGACCTGTTCGAGCAGGCCGACCAGGCCGAAGGGGTTGCCGCATTTTTGGAAAAGCGCGCGCCGCAGTGGAGCAACCACTGATGACGGACGTCAGCGCCACCGACGAGGCGCCGGTGCTGTTCGAGCAGCGCGATTGTGCCGACGGGCATCGCATCGGCATTGCAACCTTGAATGCGCCCAAGACGCTCAATGGCCTGTCGCTGCAGATGACCCGGCTGCTGGATGCGCAGTTAAGTGCATGGGCCGACGATGCGCAGATTGCCTGCGTGGTGCTGCGTGGTGCCGGCGATAAAGCCTTGTGCGCTGGCGGCGATCTGCATGGTCTGTACCAGAGCATGCGCGCGCATCGCGATGCGGTACCAGATGCGGCCCAGCGCCGTGCAAGGCCGCAAGACAATCCGCATGCCGCCGCATTTTTCGAAGAAGAATATCGGCTGGATTACTGCATCCATACCTATGCCAAGCCGCTGCTGTGCTGGGGCCATGGCATCGTGATGGGGGGCGGAATCGGCTTGATGTCCGGCGCCAGCCATCGCGTGGTCACCGAGCGTTCGCGCCTGGCGATGCCCGAGATCAGCGTCGGCTTGTTTCCCGATGTAGGCGGCAGCTGGCTGTTGCGGCGCGTGCCGCACGGCGCTGGTGTGTTTCTCGCCTTGACCGGGGCACCGCTCAATGCCAGCGATGCCATCTACGCCGGTCTGGCCGATGTGCGGTTGGAGCACGCGCAATACAGCGCCGTGCTGGATGCCTTGAGCGCGCACGCGTGGACCGGCGATGCCGGCAACGATCGTGAGCAACTCGGTGCGTTTTTGCATGGAATCGCGCAGCCGCTGGAACCGGGCCCGCTGCAGTTGCATGCGGCATTGATCGAGCAACTGGTGTCCGGCGACACGCTGGAGCAGGTGGTCGAGGCGATCGGGGCGCTGCAAAGCGAGGATGGGTGGCTACAGGCTGCGCGCACGACCCTGGCCGCCGGCGCGCCCGGCTCGGCACGGCTGGCATGGGAGCTGCAACGTCATCCCGGCAATGAGACGCTGGCCGATACCTTCCGCACCGAATATGTGGTGGCGCTGCACGCCGCCGCCCACGGCGATTTTGCCGAAGGCATCCGGGCATTGCTGATCGACAAGGACCGCCAGCCGCGGTGGCAGCCGGCATTGCTGAGCGAAGCGGATACGCAATGGGCGGCTGAATTTTTCAACGCACCATGGTCGGCAGCGCAGCATCCGCTGGCAGATCTTGGCGCGCACCAGGCATGACAGCCGCGTGCCCCGCAGGTCTGGCGCAACCATGCAACCACCGCGCAGATTTCGTGCGTAATGCTGCGTGCGTAACGCTGTTTGCGACGCTGCGCGGCATTGCGCGCTGAGCGCCTCTCGACCCTTTTGATACCTGCTCCACTCTGGAGATCGACACGATGAGCAAGATCGCTTTTATCGGCCTGGGCAACATGGGCGGCCCGATGGCCGCCAACCTGATCAAGGCCGGGCACCAGCTACGCGTTTTCGATCTGGTGCAGGGCGCACTGGATGCGGCATCGGCCGCTGGCGCCCACGCAGCAACCTCGGCGCACGACACCCTGGTTGATGCCGAGATCGTCATCTCGATGCTGCCGGCCAGCCGGCATGTCGAAGGGCTGTATCTGGGCGATGGCGGCATCCTGACGCAGATTCCCGACGGCGCGCTGGTGATCGACTGCAGCACCATCGCGCCGGTGTCCGCGCGCAAGGTGGCCGATGCCGCGCGCGCGCGCGGGCTGTCGATGCTGGACGCGCCGGTGTCCGGCGGCACCGCGGGTGCTGCTGCCGGCACGCTGACCTTTATCGTCGGTGGTGCTGCCGACGTGCTGGAGCGCGCCCGTCCGGTGCTGGAAGCCATAGGCAAGAACATTTTCCATGTCGGCGACAACGGCGCCGGCCAGGTCGCCAAACTGTGCAACAACATGGCGCTGGGCGTGATCATGGCCGCCACCGGCGAAGCGTTGGCGCTTGGCGTCGCGCAGGGGTTGGACCCGGCGGTGCTGTCGCAGATGATGGCGGTCAGCACCGGACGTAGCTGGGCCACCGAAGTCTGCAATCCCTGGCCCGGCGTACTGCCCAACGCACCGGCCTCGCGCGGCTACAGCGGCGGCTTCGGCAACGACCTGATGCTCAAGGACCTGGGCCTGGTGGCCGAATCTGCAGTGCAGGCCGGCGTGTCGATCCCGCTGGGCGAGCTGGCCCGCAACCTGTACGCGATGAACAGCACGGCCGGCAACGGCGCGCTGGATTTCTCCAGCGTGATCAAGCTGGTGGCCAAGGTTTGAGAGCCGCTAACAAAGCGTGTACGCCCACCTTCAAGGAGGCGTAGCCGGAGTGGCAGTTAGCATCCGTCTGGAGAGCTGATCGAACGAGGGGCATCGGCTGTAGAGCGGATGATCTGCGGCTTGGCTGCGAGGCCCTTGCCCGCCCACCATCACGGGACACGCCGCAAGTACGTCCGTGTAGGCGCTTACGCGGCATCCATGCCGCGTAAGGTCCCGCGACGCTGGGCGGGCAAGGGCCGGTCGGGAGGGTCGGTACGCATGATTGCAAGCAGGGCAAGCAGTGAACCCAGCGCGGCCGTCTGAAGAGGTGCGGTCTGGTCGGCTTCTTTCCATCTGAGCAACGTCACTACCAAGACGACATCACTCCACCCGCCAACGAAGGCAGTGGGGTCGGTACATTGCCGCCATTGCTGCGACGTTCGAGAGCGTTTGTTAGCCGCTCCGAGTCGCTACTCGGCCTGGACAATCAGGCGCCGCGCTCACGTGATGTGATCTCATCACGCCCAGGTGTAATAGTCTCCGCCATCGCACGCGCCTAAGGTGCGCGCATCGCACAAGGCCACTGCACCCCATGGGACACGATCACAACCACGCACCCAGCGAAATCCGCCATGAAACACCGTTGTGGTGGGCGCTTGGCCTCACTGCCACCTTTCTGGTGGCCGAAGTCATCGGCGCGTTCGTCTCCAACAGTTTGGCGCTGTTGTCGGATGCGGCGCACATGGCCACCGACACGCTCGGTCTGATGATCGCGCTGCTCGCGGTGCGTTTGAGCCGTCGCCCGGCGGACGCGCGCCGCACCTACGGCTATGTCCGTCTCGAAGCGTTGGGGGCATTGGTCAATGGCGCGCTGCTGTTCGGTGTGGGCGCCTACATCCTCTGGGAAGCCGCGCAACGCTTCCGCGCGCCGCAGGATATTTCCTCCAACGGCATGCTGCTGATCGCCGGTTTCGGTCTGGTGATCAACCTGATCGCGATGAAGCTGCTGCATGCCGGCAGCGGCGAAAGTCTCAACGTCAAGGGCGCCTATCTGGAAGTCTGGAGCGACATGCTCGGCTCGGTGGCGGTGATCATCGGCGCCTTGCTGATCCGTTGGACCGGCTGGCAATGGATCGACCCTGTACTGGCGGTGCTCATCGGCCTGTGGGTGCTGCCACGCACCTGGGTGCTGCTGCGCGAAGCGATCAACGTCCTGCTCGAAGGCGTCCCCAAAAGCATCGACCTGGCGCAGGTCCGTCAAGCCTTGACTAGCTACCCCGGCGTCGACGACGTCCACGACCTGCACGTCTGGGCCCTGGCTTCCAGCACGCCCGCACTCACCGCGCATGTCGTGGTCGGCGACACCACCGACCGCGATCGCCTGCGCGACGCCCTCGGCAACCTGCTGCACGACCGCTTCGACATCGCCCACGTCACCTTGCAGGTGGAAAGCGGCGATTGCGGTACCGAACCCTGCGGTACGCCGTCCATGCAGGTTGCTGCCGACGATGTACATGATCATGCACACGGGCATTGCGCGCACAAGCACTCGCACTAGAACCACTGACGAAGCGATCGCGCAGCTGCTAGGCAAAGAAAAACGCCACCTTGCGGTGGCGTTTTCGTTGTCGTTGTACCGCAGCGCTGCTTAGGCCACCGGCTCCCGCAACACCGGCGAATCCCAACCCGGGCGAGGGGCGAAGCGTTCGCCATAACGGGCGTGCAGTGCCTGCAGACGTTCGAGCAAGGCATCCGCACCGACGCTGCGGATATGCTGTATTGGGCCGCCGCGGAACGGGGCGAAGCCGGTACCGAAGATGACGCCGGCATCGAGCAGGTCCGCATCGGCCACCACGCCGTCGTGCAGGCAGGCCACCGCTTCGTTGAGCAGCGGCAGGATCAGGCGGTCTTCCAGGTCGGGCGGCACGGCATAGCCGCTGGCCACTTCGGGTTTGACCGCGCGGCCGTTCTCCCATGTGTACAGGCCCTGGCCGTCCTTCTTGCCGCGCTTGCCGGCGTCCACCGTGGCAAGCGCGGCAGGAATCGGCAGATGCAGGAACGGCGCCAACTCGGCACCGACACCGGCAGCGACGTCCAGCCCCACCGTGTCGATCAACTCGATCGGCCCCATCGGCATGCCGAACTTCACCGCAGTCTTGTCCAGCACCGGTCCCGGAATGCCCTCGGCATACGCGGTGGCCGCTTCGAGCAGATACGGAAACAGCACGCGGTTGACCAGGAATCCGGGCGTGCCGGCCACCGGCACTGGGAACTTGTCCAGCGCCTTGCAGAACGCCGCAAGGCGCGCCACGTTGGCCGGATCCAGGCCATCGTGCTGCACGATTTCCACCAGCGGCATCATCGCCACCGGGTTGAAATAGTGCAGGCCGGCAAATTGCGCGGGGCGCTGAATGTGACCACGCAGCTCGGTCAGCGGAATCGACGAGGTATTGGTGGTCAGCACTGCATCGGGCTTGAGTTGCGGCTCGATGGATTGATACAGGTCGCGCTTGGCCTTTGGATTTTCGATGATCGCCTCGATCACCAGATCCGCCTGCGCCACGCCCGCACCGGCCAGATCGCCACGCAGGCGCGCTGCCACCGCCGGCCGCTTGGCGTCGTCCTTCACCCGCTTGGTAAACAGCTCGCCGCCGCGCGTCAGCGCCGTATCGATAAAGCGCTGCTCACGGTCCTGCAGGGTGACCTCGAAGCCCTTGTAGGCGGCCCACGCGGCGATATCGCCGCCCATCACGCCGGCACCGATCACATGCACATGGCGAATCGGCGGCAACGCCGCCGCGCCTGCCTCCTTGCCGCCCAGCGCCTTCAAACGCTCGGTGAGGAAGAAGATGCGGATCAGGTTGCGCGCGGTTGGGGTGCTGGCGAGCTTGACCACCGCCTTGCGCTCGGCCGCAAGCCGCGCCTGGATGCCGCTGCCGCCCGCGCGCTCCCACACGTTGATCAAGGCATACGGCGCCGGGTAATGCTCCTTGCGCGCCTTGCGTGCGACCTGCTTGCGCATCTGCGGCGCGAGCAGCTTGCGTGCCGGCAACGTGTTGGTAGCCCACGCGGTCGCGCGTTGCTTGAACGGGCGCGTGGTGCCGTTCAAGGCCAGGGCGGCGGCAACATCGACCAGCACCGCAGGCGCGGCCACCTTGTCGATCAGCCCCATCGCCCGCGCGGCCTTGGCCGACACCGTGCGACCGGTCAGCATCAGATCCATCGCCGCCGGTGCGCCGATCAGGCGCGGCAAGCGGGCGCTGCCGCCCCAGCCGGGGAAGATGCCGAGCTTGGTTTCCGGCAGGCCGATGCGCGTACTGGCGTCGTCCGATGCCACCCGGTACCGGCACGCCAGCGCGATTTCGGTGCCGCCGCCCATGCAGAAGCCATGGATCGCCGCTACCGTGGGGCAGGGCAGTTCGGCCAGTTTCTGGAACACCTGCTGGCCGCGATGGATCGCATCGTTGACCGTGCCCTTGCGGTCGAAGTCCTGGAATTCCTTCAGGTCTGCGCCGGCAATGAAGCCGTTGGACTTGGCCGAGCGCAGTACCACGCCCTTGGGCGGGTCCAGCGCCAGCCGCTCGACCAGCGCGCCGAGTTCGAGCAGCACCTCCTGCGAAAACGCGTTGACCGGTGCGCCCTGGCGATCAAGGCTGAGGACGACCACGCCGTCCTCGTGCAGGTCGGCCTGCCAATGGCTGAATCGGAGCCCGTCGAAACCTGGAAGCATGCGTCTGGCCGTCCGGCGATATAAGGAAAGGCCGTTATCATCCAGAGGTTGTTTCCATCACGTCAAATACCCATACCAGTCGACAGGACGGCATGCGCTTCGCGGGAGGCGTCGCCAGCGGCGCATCCGGGCCGCTACCCTGATACGTGACGATCGTACCGATCGGTATGAACTTTCCTCTTCAACGGCGGTCTCATTGCCCGACTTCGGTGGGCTGACAGGAGTGCGGCCCAACATGGCCGAAGTCGATACACCTCAGGAGCTGGACCTGGAACTGGTCCGGCGTGTGCAGCGCGGCGAGAGCGCGGCGTTCGATGTGCTGGTGCGCAAATACCAGCATCGGATCGTCGCGTTGATCGGGCGCTACATCGCCGACTGGAGCGAATGTCAGGACGTGGCCCAGGATACGTTTGTGCGCGCGTACCGCGCGATCAACAGTTTCCGCGGCGACTCCCAGTTCTATACGTGGCTGCACCGCATTGCCGTCAACACTGCCAAGAACCATCTGGTTGCGCACAACCGCCGCCCGCCCACCGACGACATCGAGATCAGCGATGCCGAACAGTTCGACGGAGCGACCCGGTTGCGCGACAACGACACCCCGGAGCGCGAATTGATGCGACAGGAGCTGGAACAAACGGTGATGCGCGCGGTCCAAGCCCTGCCGGAAGAACTTCGGTCGGCCATCACCCTGCGCGAGGTGGAGGGGCTGAGTTATGAGGACATCGCGCGAAAGATGGATTGCCCGATCGGAACGGTGCGCTCGCGCATCTTCCGGGCGCGCGAGGCCATCGACATCGAGCTGCGGCCTCTGCTGGAGACCGAAAGCGCTACCCGTGAGCGACACCGTGTATGAGCGATAACCCTGCCATGTCCACCACCGACAAATTCGAACGTCACTACCGGCAGCAGTTGTCTGCGCTGGTCGACGGAGAGTTGAACGCCGACGAGTCGCGCTTCTTGCTGCGCCGTCTGGCGCACGATGAGGAGCTGGCCGGCTGCCACGAACGCTGGCAGCTGTGCGGCGACGTACTGCGCGGTGCGGCCAGTGCGCCGGCGCCGCTGGATTTTGCCGCGCGTGTGCGCAACGCCATTGCCGATGAGCCAGCGCCGCAAGCGCAGCCGGCGCCGCGCTCGGCCGCACGCTGGCGTTGGGGTGGAGGTGCGGCGATTGCTGCGTCGGTTGCCGCAATCGCCTTGTTCATGGCACGCGAGCGCTTGCCCGAGACGGCGCCGCCAGCCTCCGTTGTGCCGGTGTATGCCACCACGGCGCAAGTGCCTGCCATCGCACGGCCGCCAGTCGCGCCGAAGGCGCCAGCCATGCCGGATCCGGCCAACCCTGGCGACGGTGGCGCGCTTGTGGCGGCGGTGCCGGCTGCGGCGCTGGCGTCCACGCGTCGCGGTGCCGCTACCCGTAACCAACAGGTGGCGCGCAATGTCGCGACGCGTCAGCAACAGACCCCGGCCCGGATGGTGGCTTCCGCGACCCCGGCTGCTGCGGTGAGCCCGGCGGCAACCTCCAATCCATTTACCCATCCGGACACGACACTGCAGGCGCGCCCGTGGCCACGCGCCGCGTTGTCCGGCGCCGGCGATAGCCCGCTCAACGCCAGTTTCAGCCAGAGCCGCCAGGGTCCGGCGTTCTATCCGTTCGAGCCTGCGCCCCAGGCGACCGGCAACCCTGCGCAGAGCCGGCCGCTGCCGGTGCAGGTCCCGCAGAACTGATCCGGCCGCCGATCTTCATCCAGTCGGCGCGCTTCCTCCCGTTAACTTGCCGGGCCCGTGTCATCTCGCGGGTTCCGGCCCCTGTCGCCCTGCCATCGGAGGCAACTCGATGAATCACCGCATGCGTACCCAGATGTTTGGCCTGATCGCCATGACGTTGCCGCTGGCAGCCTGTGCTCAGCAAACCGCGCCAGCGCCGGCCGCCAAGGCCAGTGCGCCGATTGCCGCCAACCGCAGCACCACCCCGGCGCCGCAGTTGGTCGCCGGCCTGCCGGACTTCACCAATCTGGTCGAACAGGTCGGCCCAGGCGTGGTCAATATCGAAACCACCATCACCCGCAAGGATGCGATGGCGCGTTCGGCGCGTGGCGGGCGCGGTGGCCAGGGTGGCATGCCCGGTCAGGGCGGCATGCCGGACGACGAGCAGATGCCGGAGTTCTTCAAGCGCTTCTTCGGCCCGGATTTTCAGATGCCGGGCGGCCCGCGGCAGGGGCCGGGCCAGGGCGGTGGCGATGACGATGGCGGCATCGCCGGCAAGTCGATGGGCTCGGGCTTCATCATTTCCGCCGACGGCTATGTGCTGACCAATCACCACGTGGTCGATGGCGCCAGCGAAGTCACCGTCAAGCTCACCGACCGCCGCGAGTTCAAGGCCAAGGTGGTGGGCAGCGACGAACAGTTCGACGTGGCGCTGCTGAAGATCGAGGCCAAGGGGCTTCCGACCGTGCGCCTGGGCGACTCCAATACGCTCAAGCCAGGTCAGTGGGTGGTGGCGATCGGCTCGCCGTTCGGGCTGGATCACTCGGTTACCGCCGGCATCGTCAGCGCCACCGGCCGCAGCAATCCGTACGCGGATCAGCGCTACGTGCCCTTCATCCAGACCGACGTGGCGATCAACCAGGGCAACTCCGGTGGCCCGCTGCTCAACACCCGCGGCGAAGTGGTCGGCATCAATTCGCAGATCTTCTCCGCGTCTGGCGGCTACATGGGGATTAGTTTTGCGATCCCGATCGACCTGGCGTTTAGTGCGGCCGAACAGATCAAAGCCACCGGCCGGGTCAGTCGCGGCATGCTGGGCGTGCAGGTTGGCGCGATCGACTCGCTCAAGGCGCAAGGGCTGGGCCTGCCGGATAGCCGCGGCGCCCTGGTCAACGACATCCCCGCCGGCAGCCCGGCCGCAAAGGCCGGTGTCGAGGTGGGCGATGTCATCCGTGCGGTCAATGGCAAGCCGATCGAGGTGGCCAGCGATCTGCCGCCGATGATCGGCCTGATGCCGCCGGGCGCCAAGGTCAACCTGGACATCCTGCGCGACGGCAAGCCGCGTCAGGTGTCAGTCGTGCTGGCGCCATTGCAGGATGGCAGTGAGGACGCCGCGCCACGCACCGCAGCGGCCGACGTCAAGCCGGAGGCTCCGGCCAGTGTGGCCTTGCTCGGCCTGCAGGTGGCCGACCTGACCGCCGCCGAGCGCAGTCGGTTGGGCCTGGAAGCGGGTGAGGGCGTGCGGATTGCCGCGGTCACTGGAGCTGCTGCGCGCAGCACCCAGCCGCCGCTGTCGCCGGGGCTGATCATCGCCCGCGTCGGCCGTACCAAGGTGGGCAGCGTCGCCGAACTCAACCGCGCGCTGTCCAGCTACAAGAAGGGCGACGTGGTCATGCTGCTGGTCACCGACGGCAAGGCCACCAGCTATGTGGCGCTGAAGGCCGGCGGGTGATCGAGGCCGGGAATCGGGAATCGTAAGAGCGTGGCCTGCCTTGGCTTTCACGATTCCCTACTCCCGATTCCCAATTCCCCCGGCCCCAATGGGGCCGGCCGTGCGATAATGCTGCGTGACCCTGACGACGGCACCGCCGGCGCCCACCTCAATGTCCTCTGATTCAATGCGGTACATCCGCAACTTCTCCATCATTGCCCACGTCGACCACGGGAAATCCACCCTGGCCGACCGGATCATCCAGCTATGCGGCGGTCTTCAGGCGCGCGAGATGGAGGCCCAGGTTCTCGACTCCAACCCGATCGAACGCGAACGCGGCATCACGATCAAGGCACAGTCGGTGTCCTTGCCGTATACGGCCAAGGACGGGCAGGTCTACCAGCTGAACTTCATCGACACCCCCGGGCATGTCGACTTCTCCTATGAAGTCAGCCGCTCGCTGGCCGCCTGCGAAGGCGCGCTGCTGGTGGTCGATGCGGCGCAGGGCGTGGAAGCGCAATCGGTCGCCAACTGTTACACCGCGGTGGAGCAGGGGCTGGAAGTGGTGCCGGTGCTCAACAAGATCGACCTGCCCACCGCCGACATCGCCCGTGCCAAGGCCGAGATCGAAGCGGTGATCGGCATCGATGCCGAAGACGCGGTGGCGGTCAGCGCCAAGACCGGTCTCAACATCGACCTGGTGCTGGAGGCGATCGTGCATCGCATTCCGCCGCCCAAGCCGCGCGATACCGACAAGCTGCAGGCGCTGATCATCGATTCCTGGTTCGACAATTACCTGGGCGTGGTGTCGCTGGTGCGCGTGATGCAGGGCCAGATCAAGCCGGGCAGCAAGATTCTGGTGATGTCCACCGGGCGCACGCACCTGGTCGACAAGGTCGGCGTGTTCACCCCCAAGCGCAAGGAGCTGCCTTCGCTAGGCGCTGGCGAAGTGGGCTGGATCAATGCTTCGATCAAGGATGTGCATGGCGCGCCGGTCGGCGACACCTTGACCCTGGCTGCCGACCCCGCGCCGTATGCGTTGCCGGGATTTCAGGAAATGCAGCCGCGCGTGTTCGCCGGCCTGTTCCCGGTCGATGCCGAGGATTATCCGGATCTGCGCGAAGCCCTGGACAAGTTGCGTCTGAACGATGCCGCGCTGCGTTTCGAGCCGGAAAGCTCCGAGGCGATGGGCTTCGGCTTCCGTTGCGGATTTCTGGGCATGCTGCACATGGAAATCGTGCAGGAGCGCCTGGAGCGCGAATACAACCTGGACCTGATCAGCACCGCGCCGACGGTGGTGTACGAAGTCCTCAAGACCGACGGCTCCATCATCAACATGGACAACCCGGCCAAGCTGCCGCAGTTGAACCTGGTGGAGGAGATCCGCGAGCCGATCATTCGCGCCAACGTGCTGACGCCCGAGGAGTACATCGGCAACATCATCAAGTTGTGCGAAGAAAAGCGCGGCACCCAGATCAGCATCAATTATCTGGGCAGCCAGGTGCAGATCAGCTACGAACTGCCGATGGCAGAAGTGGTGCTGGACTTCTTCGACAAGCTCAAGTCGGTGAGCCGTGGCTACGCCTCGCTGGATTATCACTTCGTGCGTTTCGATGCCGGCCCGTTCGTGCGGGTGGACGTGCTGATCAACGGCGACAAGGTCGATGCGTTGTCGCTGATCGTGCACCGCAGCCATGCTGACCGGCGCGGCCGCGAGCTATGCGAAAAGATGAAGGAACTGATCCCGCGGCAGATGTTCGACGTGGCGATTCAAGCCGCCGTCGGCTCGCAGATCATCTCGCGTTCCACGGTCAAGGCGATGCGCAAGAACGTGTTGGCCAAGTGCTATGGTGGCGACGTTTCGCGCAAGAAAAAGCTGCTGGAAAAGCAGAAAGAAGGCAAGAAGCGCATGAAGCAGGTCGGCCGCGTGGAGATTCCGCAGGAGGCTTTCCTGGCCGTGCTGCAGATGGATAAGTAGCAGGGAATAGTGCATCGGGAATGGGGAATCGCAGAGGCTTGCGCGCTCTTGCCGTTCCGATTCCCCATTCTCGACTCCCGATTCCCTTTCCGAAGGAACATCAATGAAATGGTTTGAAATCATCCTGGTTATGCTGACGCTGGGCACCGGCTTCATCTGGCTGCTGGACAAGCTGTTGTTGGCCAAGCGCCGTGCCGCACGTGCCGGGCTGCTGGACAGCGAGCCGGCGATCATCGATTACTCGCGCGCGTTCTTCCCGGTGCTGGCGGTGGTGCTGATCCTGCGCAGCTTCGTTGCAGAGCCGTACAAGATTCCGTCCAGTTCGATGATGCCCAACCTGCTGATCGGCGATTTCATCCTGGTCAACAAGTTCGCCTACGGTTTCCGTCTGCCGATCACCAATACCAAGTTCATCCCGACCGGCGAGCCCAAGCGCGGCGACGTGGTGGTGTTCAAACCCCCGCATGCGCCGGATCAGAACTGGATCAAGCGCGTGGTCGGACTGCCGGGCGACAAGATCGGCTTCCACGGCGACACGCTGTATATCAACGACAAGCCGATGCGCTATACGGTCAAGGGCGAGTACATCGGCAAGGGTAAGGGCGCCGAGATGACCGGCACCACGCTGCTGGTCGAGGACCTGCCGGGCCGCACGCATACCGTGCTGGAGTGGGTGGACCGCAACATGCCGGCCGGCCAGGGCGACTGGACGGTGCCGGCAGACAGCTATTTCGTGATGGGGGACAATCGCGACAATAGTGAAGACAGCCGGTTCTGGACCCAGACGCACTTCTTGCCGGAAGCCAATCTGCGCGGCAAGGCGTTTTTGATCTGGCTCAATTGCGAAGGGTGGTTCTGCAAGGGGAGTTTCGATCCGTCGCGGATCGGGACTGGAATCCAGTAAATGCACGCACGGCGTGCCGGGGAAAGCACAATGAAGCGCAAGCAAAGCGGTATGACGTTGACGTCGTTCGTGGTGGTGCTGGCGGTGGTCGGATTCGGCCTGTATATCGGGATGAAGCTGTTTCCGATGTATCAGGAGTATTACTCCGTCCGTACTGCGATGAAGGGCCTGGCCAATGAGCCGGGCAGTGCCACCATGGACCCGTCCAAGTTGCAGGACCTGTTCTTTCGTCGTCTGTACATCAATTACTCGGAGAACGTCAAAAAAGAAGACGTCAAGTTCGAGCGTGTTGAAGGCGGCTGGCGGATGAAGGTCAACTACGAGGTCCGTCGTGAGCTGGTTGGCAATCTGGATGTTGTCGGCAAGTTCGACACGGAACAGGATTTGACGAAGCGCGGTGTCGAATAGAACCTTCCAACGTGGCGATCCGATCGGGCATGCATTCGCCGATCCGGCTCTGCTTGCCCAGGCGCTACGGCATCGCAGTGCCGGGACGCCGCATAACGAGCGACTGGAATTTCTCGGCGACGGCATCGTCAACCTGCTGATCGCCGAGGCGCTGTATCAGCGCTGGCCCAAGGCCGACGAAGGCGCATTGACGCGCGCGCGCGCCGAGCTGGTACGCGAAGGCGCACTCGCGGTGATCGGGCGCACGCTCAATCTTGGCGAGCGGCTGACGCTGGGCCCGGGCGAACTCAAGTCCGGCGGCCATCGGCGCGATTCGATCCTGGCCGATGCGGTCGAGGCGATCGTTGCGGCGATCTATCTGGACTGCGGATTCGAACGCTGCCGTGCGGTGGTGCTGCCGTGGTTCGAACCATCGCTTGCAGCATTGCCGGTGGGCAAGGCCGAAAAAGATCCCAAGACCCGGCTGCAGGAATGGCTGCAGGCACGGCAGCTGCCGCTGCCCAATTACGCTCTGATCAGCGAGAGCGGCGACGAGCATGCCAAGCAGTTCCACGTCGCCTGCATCCTGGAGCAGCCCATCGCCCGCGCCGAGGGCCAGGGCACGTCGCGCCGCCTTGCCGAGCAACAGGCGGCGGCTACCGTCATCGCACAACTGGATGTAAACACGTGAGCGAAACCACTCCCCACCGTAGCGGCAGCGTTGCCGTGATCGGCCGGCCCAATGTCGGCAAATCCACTCTGACCAATGCCCTGGTGGGCGCCAAGGTCAGCATCGTGTCCAATCGGCCGCAGACCACGCGGCATCGGTTGCTGGGCATTGCCACCTTCCCGGAAGGGCAGTTGGCGCTGGTCGACACGCCCGGACTACATCGCGAGCAGAAGCGCGCGATGAACCGGGTGATGAATCGCGCCGCGCGTGGGTCGCTCGAAGGTGTGGACGCCGCGGTGCTGGTGATCGAGGCCGGCCGTTGGGACGAAGAAGACACCCTGGCGTTCCGCGTGCTCAGCGACGCTGAGGTGCCGGTGGTGCTGGTGGTCAACAAGGTCGACCGGCTCAAGGACAAAACCGCATTGTTCCCGTTTTTGGCGCAGGTCAGCGAAGGGCGGACGTTTGCCGCCGTGCATCCGGTGTCCGCGCTCAAGCGCAAGGGGCTGGAAGCGCTGGTGAGCGATCTGCTCAAGCTGGTGCCCGAAGCCGAGGCGATGTATGGCGAGGACGAAATCACCGACCGTAGCCAGCGTTTTCTGGCCGGCGAGCTGGTGCGCGAGCAGCTGATGCGTCAATTGGGTGAAGAACTGCCGTATGCCACCACCGTGGAAATCGAGCGCTTTGCCGAAGACGGCGCGCTGCTGCGGATCGGTGCGGTGATCTGGGTCGAGCGCGAGGGCCAGAAGGCGATCGTGATCGGCAAGGGCGGCACCCGTCTGAAGGAAATCGGCGGCAAGGCGCGGCTGCAGATGGAGCGGCTGTTCGGTGCAAAAGTGTTCCTGGAAACCTGGGTGCGCGTGCGCGAAGGCTGGTCGGATGACGAAGCGGCGTTGAAGGCCTTCGGATACGAATGAAACCGGGGCCGGGGACCCGGGACCCGGGACCCGGAAAGCGCACGCTATGCGTAAGTGCGTCGCCAATGCTGAGGACATGTCGCCGGGCGATATCTCGGCATGCTCCGCCTCGTGTTGAGCGAGCGGCGCTCGCTCAACACGAGGCGGAGCTTTCAGCTCTGCGGAACAATGCCGGGATAAGCGTTGTGCAAATGGTGCGCGTGTCTGTGGACCGCGCATGCAGCTCGGGCAGCGCTGCTGCGCACCGTCGCCATTCCGGAGGCGCTGCCCTTGCTGTCTACGTGTCCCGGGTCCCGGGTCCCCAGTCCCGGCAACTGCTTCCATGCTGATCGAGCACGAACACGGCTTCGTCCTGCATGTGCGCGCCTGGCGCGAGACCAGCTTGCTGGTGGAAGTGCTGAGCGAGCAGCACGGGCGGGTCGGGCTGCTGGCGCGTGGGGTGCAGGGCCCGCGCAAGCAGGCCCTGCGGGCGGCGCTGCAGCCGCTGCAGTTGATCCAGTTCACGGCCGTGCAGCGTGGCGAACTTGCGCAACTGCGTCAGGCCGAAGCGCTGGACACCGCGCCGCGGTTGGTGGGCGAACGCATGCTGGCCGGTTTCTATATCAGCGAGCTGTTGCTGCGTCTGGCCCCACGCAATGATGCGGTCCCGGAGCTTTATGCGTGCTACGCGCAGGCACGTGCGCATCTGGCCTCGGAGTTGTCGCTGGCATGGGGGCTGCGCCGGTTCGAGCGTGATGTGCTGGACGGGCTGGGGTTTGCCTTCGATCTGCAACACGATAGCGACGGGCAACCGATCGACCCGGCGGCGCGCTATCGACTCGATCCGCAGGAGGGCGCCATGCGAGTACTGAGCGAACGTCTGGCCCAGGATCGGCGCGAAACCGTGACTGGTGCTGCGCTGTTGGCCCTGGGGGAAGACGCCATGCCGGCCACCGATGACATGCCCGGCCTGCGCCGCAGCATGCGCAGCGTACTGTTGCATCATCTGAACGGACGCGGCCTGAAATCCTGGGAAATGCTCGAAGATCTGGCGAGGCGGCGTTGATCGATACGCCGCCGCCCGAGCGCACTGCCGCGCGTCATTCAACCGGGAGACGTACTCCTCTCAACGCCTGACGCTCCTGACGCTGCCGACCGATCACGACACCCTCGACTCAGTGCAATAAGGCCGCCACCGCCGCATGAAACTGGGTCTGCGCCGTGTGCGATTGCGGGTCGCCACGCAGCAGGCGGACCGCGCCGGCCAGCCGCGCGGCGCCGACGAAACCGCAACTGGCCTGCAGCCGATGCAGATGGTTGCGCAGCGCCTGCTCATCGCTGATGTTCAGTGCCGAGGTGACTGCGTCGCGTGTGCCCGGCAGCTCTGCCAGGAACAGTTCGCGCAGTGCGTTGAGGTGATGCTGCTGGCCGTTGAGCGCGCTCAGCGCTGCCGCCTCGTCCCAATCGCTGGCGGCGATGTCGACCACGCCGACCGGCGCCACGCTGTAGCGGCCCCGCGCCAGGCCGCGACGTACCGCCTGCAGCAAGCGTTCGGTGGTCAGCGGCTTGACCAGCATTTCCAGAAAGCCATCGGACTGCAGGCCGCGCTGCACCGCCATGTCGCCATCGGCGGTATGCGCCAGCGCAGGCACGTCCGGATGCAGTAGGCGCAACGCGCGCAGCAGGCCGCTGCCGGTGCCATCGGGGAGATTGACGTCGATCAGCCACAGGTCGTGGCGACGTTCGCGCGCGCGGTCCAGCGCCGACGACAACGAATCTGCGCAATCCACCTGGGCCGGAAGGCTTTCCAGGGCAGCCTGCAGAAAGCCGCGGCTGATCGGGTCGTCTTCCACCAGCAAGAGTCGTGGATGGGGTTCCTGACGTGTCGCCATATTCATTGCTGCCTCCTTGTCAGCGGTTACGCATCCTGAACTTCGGCGCGCACGCGGAGTTTGCCTGTGTTTGCAGGGCACGACAATTGCTACGCCGCCCAGGGCGGCCTCGGTCGATCGCATCTGCGACAATACGCACCCTTTTTGCCCGCAGCTTGTCGTCACGTGGCCAGAACCAGAAACCGTTTCGACCGTACCCCCTTCCAGACCGCCATCACCGACCTGAGCCATGACGGCCGCGGAGTAGCGCGCCGCGACGGCGAGGGCGGCAAGGTCACCTTCATCAGCGGCGCCTTGCCCGGTGAACTGGTGCGTGCCGAGCCCACCGCGCGCAGCCGCCATTTCGATGAAGCCAAAACGGTCGACGTGCTGGAGGCCTCGCCGCAGCGGGTGACTCCGCGCTGCCCGCATTTTGGCGTATGCGCCGGGTGCGTGTTGCAGCATCTGGAGGAGTCGCAGCAGATCGTAGCCAAGCAACGCGTGCTGACGGACAACCTGGAGCGCATTGGCCATGTGAGCCCGCAGACGGTGCTGCCCGCGTTGGTGGGCGACTCCTGGGGCTATCGGCGCAAAGGCCGTTTCTCGGTGCGGCGGGTGGAGAAGAAGGACAAGACCCTGGTGGGGTTTCGCGAACTCGACCCGCGCTTTGTGGCCGACCTGTCGGTCTGCTACACGGTGATCCCGCAGATCGGCGAGAAGATTCCGCTGCTGGCCGCCCTGGTCGAAAGCCTGGACGGCAAGCGCGACATCCCGCAGATCGAGTTCATCGGCGGCGACGATGCGGTGGCGTTGACCATCCGCCACATGCAGCCGCTCAGCGAGCGCGATCGGCAGGCCTGGGTGGAGTTTGCGCAGGCGCATGGGTTTGCGATCTTCCTGCAGCCCGGCGGCGTGGACAGCGTGCATCCGTTGTGGCCGCAGGACGTTCCGCTGTCGTTCCGTCTGCCCCAGTGGGATGTGGAGCTGGCATTTCGGCCGCTGGACTTCATTCAGGTCAATGCCTCGCTCAACCAGAAGATGATTGCGCACGCGCTGGCGCTGCTCGATGCCAAACCCGATGACCGCGTGCTGGATCTGTTCTGCGGGTTGGGCAATTTCACTCTGCCGCTGGCAAGAACGGTGCGCGAGGTGGTCGGCGTGGAAGGCGATGCCGGGTTGGTGGCGCGCGCGAAGGAAAATGCGCAACGCAATGGCCTGGACAATGCGCAGTTTTATGCGGCCGATCTGACCCAGGATCAGCGCAATACGCCCTGGATGCGTCAGGGCTTCGACAAGCTGCTACTGGACCCGCCGCGTTCGGGCGCATTGGACGTGCTGCAGCAACTGCCGCTGAAGAAATTCGAGCGCATCGTGTATGTCAGTTGCCACCCGGGCTCGCTGGCGCGCGACGCCGGCTACCTGGTCAACGAACAGGGTTTTACGCTGGTGTCGGCCGGTGCGATGGATATGTTTCCGCACACCGCGCACGTGGAAAGCATTGCGGTGTTTGAACGGCGGTGAATAGTCATTAGGGAATCGGGAATGGTGAAGGCGGTTCGCCGTATGCTGTTGCGATTCCCGATTCCCGATTCCCGATTCCCGATTCCCGATTCCCATGCCAACAGAAATCGAACGCAAGTTTCTTGTCACCGGCGATGGCTGGCGTAGCGCTGCGCATGCCGTGATCCCGATGGCGCAGGGATACATCAACGATCAGGCGTCGTTGCGCAGCGGCGCGCAGAACGCGTCGGTGCGGGTGCGTCTTCAGGGTGAGAATGCATTTCTCAATCTGAAGTCGCGCGAGGTTGGGCATACCCGTCAGGAGTTCGAATACCCGATCCCCCTCGCCGATGCGCGCGCGTTGCTGGCGTTGTGCGTGGGCGGCTTGATCGACAAGCGTCGGCATCTGGTCGAGCACCAGGGGCATGTGTGGGAAGTGGACGAATTCCTGGGCGATAACGCAGGGTTGGTGGTGGCCGAGATCGAGCTTGGCAGTGCTGACGAGGCGTTCGCCAAGCCGGAATGGATCGGTGCGGAAGTCACCGACGACGTGCGCTATTACAACCTGGCACTGGCCTCCCATCCGTTCTCGCAATGGGTGGAGAGCCGGGAGTCGGGAGTGGGCATTCGGGATTCGTAAAAGCCAAGGGTGATGCGGCTGCATTGGGCGATGCCTTGCGCATCACCAATCACGATTCTCCAATCCCTGTCTCGGTATTGGGCTTATGCTTTGTCAATCCCGAATCCCCGCCAACGAATCCCAGCCTTATGCGCATCGACATCTGGTCCGACGTGGTCTGCCCCTGGTGCTGGATCGGCAAGCGCCGTTTTGAACAGGCGGTCGCTGCGCTTGGTGCGCAGCTGCCGGTATTGGACATCCATTACCACGCGTTCGAGCTCGACCCGGATGCCGGTGCCGAGCCGGTGCCGCTGCGCGATGCACTGGCGCGCAAGTTCGGCGGTGCCGCGCGCGTCGATCAAATGCTTGCGCAGACCCAGGACACCGCACGCGCGGAAGGCCTGCCGTTCGACTTCGGGCGCGGCCAGGTACAGGTCAGCACGTTGCGGGCGCATCGCTTGCTCTGGCTGGCTACGCACGAAGGCGATGTCGGTGCGGTGATGGAAGCCCTGTTTCATGCGCATTTTGCGCAAGGCCAGAACGTGGCTGCGACCGACACGCTGCTGCGTGCGGGTGAGGCCGGCGGGCTTGCAGCCTCGCGCGTGCAGGCGATGCTCGACTCCGACGAAGGCATTGTGGAGGTGCAGGCTCAGTTGGCACAGGCCAGCGCGCTGGGCATCCGTGCAGTGCCCAGCTTCGTGATCGACGGACGTAGTCTGATCCAGGGCGCGCAGCCGCCGGAGACGTTTGCGCAGGCGCTGCTGCAGTTGGCCGCCGAATCGGTGCCGATTGGCGGCGCCGATGCGTGCGGGCCCGATGGATGTGCGGTGTGAGAGATCGCCTGCGTCATGCCCGTGCCGGTGACTGATCCGTCGATGTCGCGCCACCCGCGCACGGTCGCGGTGCTTGGCGCCGGCTTGGCTGGGCTCTCCTGTGCCAAGGCGCTGCAGGCCGCCGGCGCGGTGGTGACGGTGTACGAGCAGGGCGATGCGGCTGGTGGACGCATGCGTGCCCGTGCAGGCAAAGGTTGGCAGTGCGATGTGGGCGCGCAGTATTTCACCGCGCGCGATCCGGACTTTGCGGCAGTGGTGAGCACATGGGTCGCCGCGGGCGTCGCGGCGCGCTGGCCAGCACGCATCGCAAGCTGGGATGGAACTGAGATGCGTGCGTCGCACACTGCGTTGGCGCGTTTTGTTGGAGTACCGGAGATGGCCGCTCCCGCTCGCGTGCTGGCGGCAGGGCTGGATGTTCGGTTGCATGCAGCGGTACGCAGCTTGCAACGCAGGGGCCAGGGCTGGGCGTTGGGCGTGCACGGCGTGCACGGCGCGCCCGCGCTGCATGTGGTCGATACGGTGTTGCTCGCACTTGCCGCACCGGATGCGGCGGCGTTGTTGGCAGGGGTCGCACCTGCGCTTGCGACCATCGCCGGCGATGCATGCATGCAGCCGGCCTGGGCGGTGGTGCTGCGGTTCGACGCGCGGATCGATCCCGGCTACGACGCGCTGTTCGTCAACGCCGGCCCCTTGCGCTGGGTAGCGCGCGACTCCAGTAAACCGGCACGGCAGGGCGCCGAGACCTGGCTGCTGCATGCCACCGCCGACTGGAGCCAGCTGCATTTCGATGCCGCGCCCGAGGACGTCATCGCCATGCTGCTGCCGGAACTGGCGGCGCTCGGCCTGCCGCTGCCGCAGGCCTGTGATGCCTATCGGTGGGAGGTGGCCAGCACCGATCCTCCGTTGCAGACCGGCTGCTTCTGGGATGCGCAGCTTGGCCTTGGCATGTGTGGCGACTGGTTGGCGGGCGGCAAGGTGGAGGGCGCGTGGCAAAGCGGAACCGCCTTGGCGCAGCGGGTGTGTGCCGACGATGTCACGCACCATACGGATGCATAAGCCGGTGGCGCATCCGTGGTGTTTGAGTATCAGTGCCGCGCAATGGCAGAGCGGGGTTTGCGTTGCAGACAACGCAGACGCACAGATGTCGTGTGCAGCGTTTCAAAATGCCTACCCGAGCGCCGCGCTGATGCAAGCGTGTCTTGCATGCATGCGCGAGCTCAGCACCAATGCATGACTCCGATACGCGCAGCAGCGCCTCGCAAACGCCCGCACATACGCTGCGCCTGATCCTGGGCGATCAGCTCAACCCGCAGCACAGCTGGTTTGCGACGCACGACCCCGGCGTGGTCTACGTGCTGATGGAAGTGCGCGAGGAAACCGATTACGTGCTGCATCACGCGCAGAAGATCCTGGCGATCTTTGCGGCAATGCGCGCGTTTGCCGCGCGCTTGCGGCAGCACGGGCACCGCGTGCGCTATGTCGCGATCGATGCCCCCAGTAATCGGCAATCCATCCCGGGCAATCTCGAGGCGTTGATGGCGCATTACCGCGCCGAGCATCTGCAGTACCAGGCGCCGGATGAGTGGCGGCTGGATGAGGCGCTGCGTCACTGGAGCGCGGGCTGCGCATTCGCTACGCACATGGTCGATAGCGAGCATTTTCTGACCGAGCGCGCTGAGGTGGCGGCGTGTTTCCGCGCCGGAAGTCAGTGGCGCATGGAGGTCTTCTATCGACGGATGCGCACGCGCCATCGCATCTTGCTCGATGCCTCCGGCCAACCGGAAGGTGGGCGTTGGAACTTCGATCACGACAATCGCGCGCCGTGGCCCGGCGATCCGCCAGCGCCGCAGGAGTGGCGCGCCGCGCACGACCATGGCGCGTTGTGGCGCAGCATCGAAGCTGCCGGCGTGCGCAGTTTCGGCGCGCCAAATGCGCAGGCGCTGCCATGGCCGCTGGACCGCGATGAAGCCTTGCAGCATCTGGATGCCTTCATCGCCACTGCGTTGCCGGATTTCGGCCGCTACGAAGATGCGATGAGCACGCGTAGCCCGCGGCTATTCCATTCGCTGCTGTCGTTCGCGCTCAACGTCAAGATGTTGCACCCGGCCGAAGTGATTGCGCGTGCCGAAACGGCGTGGCGGCAGGGACACGCACCGCTGGCCTCGGTGGAAGGCTTTATCCGGCAGATTCTGGGCTGGCGCGAATACGTGCGCGGCGTGTACTGGTCGCAGATGCCCGGCTATGCGCAGTCCAATCAGCTCGATCAGCATGCGCCGCTGCCGCAGTGGTTCTGGGACGGGCAGATCGGAATGCGGTGCCTGGCCGATGCCGTCGGCAATTCGCTGTCCAATGCGCATGCGCACCACATCCAGCGGCTGATGGTGATCGGCAATTTTGCGCTTTTGGCGGGGCTGGACCCGCAGGCGCTGCATCGCTGGTATCTGGGTGTCTACATCGATGCGTTCGAGTGGGTGGAGTTGCCCAACACGGTGGGCATGAGTCAGTTTGCCGACGGTGGCCTGCTCGGCAGCAAGCCGTATATCAGTGGTGCGGCCTATATCGATCGCATGAGCGATTACTGCAGCGGCTGCAGCTATCAGCGCAAGGCGCGTGTCGGTGCGCGGGCCTGCCCCTACAACGCGCTGTACTGGGATTTCCTCGCGCGGCAGCGCCCGCTGCTGGGCACGAACGAACGCCTGGCGATGCCGTATCGGCAGCTCGATGGCATGGCGCCTGAGGTGCTGGAGGGCATCCAGATCCAGGCCGCACATTGGCGGGCGAATCTGGACCGTCTTTGAGGCGGCGAAGACCGAAGTCGTCTGCTGGGCGGCCAGTGCGGTCGTGAACCTGCCGCATGCGTCCTGCTGCAGACCGCCGCGCGTCGTACGCCGCTGGCGAGCTGGGCAGCACAGCCGGGGTGTCTGCCCGGGGCCGCAGGCTGTTGCGTTTGCGGTGCGAATAACGGCACCGGCGCTGCCAGCGCCAGGGGCGCGAGCTCAAGGGCGATCACGTGGCTTGCGGTATCGGTGCGCGGGCGCCGCAACGCCTGGCCGCAAGGCGCTTGGGTCAGTGGACGTCACCCCCTGTCTGAATGCGCGATCTGACGCTGCAACGCGCATCTGCGACAATGCCGCGCTGCGCCCTCGTGGCGCCTGGCCCGGGAGTCCCCCAACATGCTTCTGATCGGCGTTGCCGGTACCGAACTCAGCGCACAGGAACGCGACTGGCTGCAGCACGATGCCGTTGCCGGCGTGGTGCTGTTCAAGCGCAACTTCGCCTCGCGCACCCAGGTGGCCGAGCTGTCGGCATCCATTCGTGCTGCCGCGCCGCGACCGGTGTTGCTGTGCGTGGATCAGGAAGGCGGGCGCGTGCAGCGGTTTCGTGACGGCTTCAGCGCGCTGGCGCCGTTGCAGAGCTTCGGTACGCAGTATCTGCAGGATCCGCAAGGCGCGCTCGCCGCAGCGCGCGCGCACGCGCAGCTGATGGCCACCGAAGTACGCGCCAGCGGCGTGGACCTGAGCTTTGCGCCGGTGGTGGACCTGGGGCGCGGCAACCGCGCCATCGGCGATCGCGCCTTCAGCGACGACCCGCAGATCGTGGCCACCTTCAGCCGCGCCTATGTGCAAGCGCTGCACGGTGCCGGCATGGCCGCCACGCTCAAACATTTTCCCGGCCACGGCACGGTGCTCGAAGACACCCATGTGGATCACGCCAGCGACCCGCGTTCGCTGGAGCAACTGCAGGCCGACGATCTGCTGCCATTCGTGGCCGGCATCGAGGCCGGCGCCGACGCGGTGATGATGGCGCACGTGGTCTACCCGCAGGTCGCGCCGGAACCGGCCGGTTATTCGCAGCGCTGGATCGAGCAGATCCTGCGCGGCCAGATGGGCTTCCGCGGCGTGGTGTTTTCCGACGACATCGGCATGGCGGCCTCGTTCAGCGCCGGCGGCGTGGCGGGCCGAGTGCATGCGCACCTGGATGCCGGCTGCGACGTGGTGCTGGTCTGCCATCCGGAACTGGTCGACGAATCGCTGCAGGCCGTGCAAGGCCGCAGCCTCAATACCGCAGCGCTGATCGGCCTGATCGGTCGCGGCGCGCTCGGTTGGGACGGCCTGCTTGCCGGCACCGATGCCTCGTTCAACACTCCTTCCGCTCCTTTCGGATCAATTGCCTGATGTCCACGCTCACCATTTCCCAGGCCCTGGCCCAAGCCGATCTGCTGGTCGACCGCCCAGCCATCGATGCCGCCGTCGGCACCATTGCCGATGCCATCGCGCGCGACTATGCCGGCGAAGTGCCGGTGTATCTCACCATCATGCACGGCGCGCTGCCGTTCTCCGGCCAGTTGGCGCTGGAGTTGGGCGCACGCGGGCAGGACCTGCAGTTCGATTATCTGCATGCCACCCGTTATCGCGGCGAAACCGTCGGCGGCGAGCTGGTCTGGAAGCACCGCCCGGCTACCGCGCTGTTCGGCCGCCGGGTGATCCTGGTCGACGATATCCTTGATGAGGGCTATACGCTGCAGGGCGTGCGCCAGTGGTGTCTGGAGCAGGGCGCCACCGATGTACGCGTGGCGGTGTTAACCGTCAAGCGGCACGACCGCTGCGTGCCGGGCGTTACCGCCGATTACGTGGGCGTGGAAGTGGCCGACCGCTATGTGTTCGGCTTCGGCATGGACGTCAACGAACAGCTGCGCGGTATTCCTGCCATCTATGCGATGAAGCAGTAAGACGCGCGCGGTGATCAGCAACGCGACCGCGTAGCCGCCAGGCGAACCCGGCCGCTGCGCAGGGTTGGTTTGCACGGGCGGTGGAGTGCGCTTCGCTTTGGCGCCCACCCCCGGCGACACGATCGCTCGCCATATGTTGCTGATCGCTTCTGAATCACTGGCCCGCCGCCGCGCGGGCACTCGTGCGCGTTTGCGCGCTTCCACGTCCGTTACGTTGCAGAGGTCGGTTGTGTCTTCCCATTCCATCGCATTGGCCGTCATTGGCGGCACTGGTGTCTACAAGCTCGCGCAGCTCGATGACGTGCAGACCCACGAGCTGGACACGCCCTACGGCGCGCCGTCGGGGCCGATCCGCGTCGGCATGCTGCTAGGTCATCGGGTGGCGTTCCTGGCCCGGCATGGCGAAGGTCATTCGCTGCCGCCGCACAAGGTCAATTACCGCGCAAATATCGCTGCGTTGCAGCAAATTGGCGCCTCGCGCGTGCTTGCGCTCAACACGGTCGGTGGCATCACCGAACAGTTCGGCCCGCGCGTGCTGGCATGCCCCGATCAGCTGATCGATTACACCTGGGGGCGCGTGTCCACCTTCTGCGAGGAGCCGGGCAGCGAGGTGCAGCATGTGGATTTCGGTCATCCGTATTCGCCGATGTTTCGCAGCAAGGTCATCGCTGCGGCCAAGGTGACCGGGGTCACGATGGTGGCCGGCGGGTGCTACGGCGCGACGCAAGGGCCGCGTTTGGAAACGATTGCAGAGATCGCCCGCATGCGTCGCGACGGCTGCGATCTGGTCGGCATGACCGGCATGCCCGAAGCCGGGCTTGCGCGCGAAAAAGGCCTGGAATATGCGTGTTTGGCGATCGTGGCGAACTGGGCGGCCGGTTGCGGCGACGCGCAGGAAATCACCATGGCCGAGGTGTTGGCCAACGTGGATGCCGCCTCGTCCGGGTTGCCCGAACTGATTGGCGAACTTGCACGCGGGTGATTGTCATTGGGGAATAAGCTTTGCATACTCGGCGCGTACGCACCGCCGTACACCACCCATTAATTATTGCAAAGGTCTCGCATCACCATGCCGAACGGTACCGTCAAGTGGTTCAACGACGCCAAGGGATTTGGCTTCATCTCACCGGAGGACGGCAGCGCCGATGTCTTCGCGCACTTCTCCGCGATCAACTCCAAGGGCTTCCGCAGCCTGCAGGAAGGCCAGCGCGTCAGTTATGACGTGACCCAGGGCCCCAAGGGTGCCCAGGCTTCGAACATCACGCCGGTCGAGTAATCTGACTCGATTGTGCGGTTGAAGAACCCCGCCACGGCGGGGTTTTTTTTGCACCGGTCCACGCAGGACGGTGTTCGCGAACCGGAGCAGGGACGATGCAACAAGCATTACGGATTGCGGTAGTGGGCTATGGAACGGCAGGGCAGGCGCTGGCGGTCTTGCTGGGCGCCGATGGTCATCGACTGGACGTCTTCGAGCGCGCCGCCAAGCCGGGGCCGGTCGGTGCCGGCTTCCTGCTGCAGCCCAGCGGCCTGCAGGTGTTGTGGAAGATGGGCCTGTTGTCGCAGGCCCTGATGCATGGCGCGCCGGTGCGCCGCCTGTACGGCGAAACGCCCTGCGGGCGCGCGGTGATGGACATGCAATACCGCGATCTGGATGCCCGCCTGATGGGTCTGGGCATGCAGCGCGGTGCGTTGTTCTCGCTGTTGTGCGATGCCTGGCCCGAGTACGCGCAGCTGCAGACCGATACCCAGATCACCGCCATCGATCACGAGGGTAGGCGCGTGCAGGACCAGCGCGGGCAATGGCATGGTCCGTACGATCTGATCATCGCCGCCGATGGCTCGGCTTCCACGCTCCGCGCGCAGGTGCAGGGCACCCGGCTGGATCGGGTGTATCCATGGGGCGCGCTGTGGTGTCTGTTGCCGCGCGAAGATTGGCCGTTTGTCGACGAACTGCGCCAGCGCTATATCGGTGCGCGCAAGATGATCGGGCTGCTGCCGGTAGGCACGCGGCCTGGCGACGACATCCCGCGCCTGAGTTTTTTCTGGAGCCTGCCGTGCAGCGATTTCGCCGCCTGGGAGCAGCGCGGCATCGGCGCGTGGCGCGATGAGGTGGCGCAGATGTGGCCGGACGCGCATCTGCGTCTGGACAGCGTGCAGGTGCACACCGCGCTGGCACGCGCCAGCTACCGCGATGCGGTGATGACGCGCTGGCATCGTGGCCGTTTCGTGCTGGCCGGCGACGCCGCTCATGCGATGAGCCCGCAGCTGGGCCAGGGCGTCAACATGGCATTGCTGGATGCATTGGCCATGCGCGATGCCTTGCGCGCGGGCGAAGATATCGATGACGCCTTGCAGCGCTATCAGCGCGAGCGCCAGGCGCATGTGGCGATCTATCACCGCTGGAGCCGCTGGCTCACGCCGCTGTTTCAATCCGAGCGCGATGTGTGGGCACGCGGGCGCGATCTGTTGCTGCAGCCGATGGGGCGCGTACCAGGCGGTCGTGGTCACATGCTGCGCGTACTCAGCGGCACCCAGCATGGCTGGTTCGGCAAGTTGGCGCTGGCGCCGGAGTTCGTGGACGCGTTGTCGCAACCATTACCGCAAGCGCTGCCACGGCCGCAGAGCGTCGCCAACAGCGGCTGAGCGGACGCAGGTGCTCGCCCCGCGTGGCGGGTAGTTGGAAGGGGCAGGTATCGTTGGATGCTTTGGTGTCGAGCGTATCGGCCACACCGCTCGACGATGGTTCGGGGTGGTGTATGTGGTGCCATCACGCGTCCTAGCAACGCTGACGTAGCGGGTGTACGCACGGTTGCCAGGAGCAGCTAAAAAGCCTGGCGAGCAGGCGTCGAGTGTAGACGTCGCACTCAGAACCGGAGTGCGCGAGTAGGAGTGCGCGAGGAATCCATGTTGCAGCGAACGCCGGCCGTGCCTGCCTGGCAGTGAGCGCAGTTCGTTTGTTGGCCGCTCACAGCAGCGCAGCGGCTAACGCACCGGCAAGGCCACCGCATCGCCCCCCACACAGGCCACCAGGCGCTCGCCTTCGAGCAGTGTCGGTACCACGCCAGCGGTGAAATGCGAGAACGCCGGCAGGATGGTGAGCCGTTCGCGCAACCAGAACGCCGGCCAGCGCCGCGACAAGCCCGGCAGGGCCGCCAACGGATGCAGATGCCCGCACAGCACGTGGCCGGTGGGATGCGACAACGGATCGTGGCGCAGCACGAACGGCCCGTCTTCGACCTGTTCGTCGGCCGCGTCGATCTGCAGATCCGCACCGGCCACGGCGCGGTCGTGGTTGCCGCGGATGGCAATCACGCGCAGCTCGGCATGCTGCTCGCGCCAAGCGCTCCAACGGCGATGCCAGGCCGCGCGCGGGGCAGGACCATGCAACAGGTCGCCGAGTATCCACAATGCCTCGACCTGGCGCTGCGCAAGCAGGGCATCCAGGCGCTCGAGATCGTGCGCGGTGCCGCCGGCGGGCAGGCCGATACCGGCGCGCCGGAATACATCGGCCTTGCCCAGATGCAGGTCGGCGATCAGCAAGGCGCGCTGCGCTGGTCGATACAAGGCACGTTCGCCGAGCAGTTCCACCGTTTCGCCGGCCAACTGCAGCTGCACGCTATCGCCCATGCTTGCGCTCCAGTTGCTCGGCGGCGCGCAACACACGCGCCTTCCAGTCCTCGGTACTCAATTGACCACGCATGCGTTCGGCCCACAGCGGGAACGACAACGGGGTGAGGCTGCGTGGCGTGCACAGGCGCAGGTCGCGGCGTGCGCAGTCCTCCAATGCATGCGCCAGGCGTGCCAGTTCGAGTTGGCCTTCAAAGACTTCGCGCTCGGCCTGGGCCAGCAACAGATGCTCCGGATCGAAGCGCTGCAACACGTCGTAAAGCAGTCCGCTGGAGGCCTGCAGCTGCCGCAGGCTGCGTGGTGCACGGCCGGGCAGGGACGGCGACAGCAACCCGGCCACGCGCGCGATCTCGCGAAACTGCCGGCGTGCCAACTCGCCCAGGTTGAGACTGTCGCGCAGATCGTCCAACAACCCGGCCGGCGACAGCAAGGCGCGTAGCACGTCGGCGTCGATCTCCACATCCTGCGCGGGCGAGAGCACAAAGCCGTAGTCGTTGGCGGCGAAGCTGAAGGTATTGCGCTGACGTCGGCCCCAGCGTGCGGCAAGCAGCGCGGCCAGCCCTTCGTTGACCTGCCGTCCGGCGAATGGATACACGAACACGTGCCGGCCATCGCGCGCCTTGATGCTTTCTACCAGCAGGTGATCCGGGCCGGGCAGCGCCGAGAGCGATGCCTGCAAGTGCAGCAGCGGGGCCAGCGCCTGCATTTCAGGCGCATCGCCGGGCGCGGCGAACAGCGCTTCCACTTCGCGGCCCAATGCCGACGACAACGGCATGCGCCCGCCCATCCATTTGGGCACCACACCGCTGCCGCCCTTGGCCACACGCACGTAGGCGGTCATGTCTTCCAGACGCACCAGTTCCAGCAAACGTCCGGCAAATTGAAAGCGATCGCCGCGGCGCAGGCGGCCGACGAATTGTTCTTCCACCGCACCGAGTCGGCCGCCACGCAGGAACTGCACGCGCACGCTGCCATCGCTGGTGATCGTGCCGATGGATAAACGATGCCGCAGCGCGACGCGGCGGTCGGTGACGCGATACACGCCGTTCTCGTCGCGCACCACTTTGTGGAAATCCGGGTAATGCGCCAATGCGCTGCCGCCCTGCACGATGAAGTCGAGCACTGCGTTCCAGGTGGGTATGTCCAGCGCAGCGAAGGCATCGGTGCCGCGCACTTGCTCGAACAATGCAGCGGCATCGAAGCCGCCGCCCAGGGCGAGGGTGACGCAGTGCTGGGCCAGCACATCCAGCGACAAACGCGGTGGCGGCCGCGCTTCGATATGGCCGTGGTTGATGGCGCGACGTGCCGCGGCGTATTCGACCAGTTCCAAGGCGTGCGAGGGCACGCACACCACATGCCCGGATTCGCCGGGACGGTGACGCGCGCGGCCGGCGCGTTGCAGCAGGCGCGCGATGCCCTTGGGACTGCCGACTTGCAGCACTTGATCCACCGCCGGGAAATCCACGCCCAGATCCAGACTGGAAGTGGCGACCACGCAACGCAGGCTGCCGTCGCGTAGCCCCTGTTCGGCGGCGGCGCGCAGACTGGGGTCCAGCGAGCCATGATGCAGCGCAAGCGTGGCGAGATCGTCCGGCCATACCGCACTCAACGCTTGGTGCCACAACTCGGCCTGTGCGCGCGTATTGGTGAAGACCAGGCTGGTGCGCTGCTGCATGACTTTTTGCAGCACGCGCGCCAACTGCGCCAGACCCAGATGGCCGGCCCACGGAAAGCGTTCGCCGCTGTCGGGTAACAGCGTCTCCAGCGTCATGGCGCGCGGTTTGACCCCCGACACCAGCGCCGCATCGGGGCGATGCGGCAGCAGCACATCGCGTGCCTGCGCCAGATTGCCCAGCGTGGCCGACAGGCCCCAGATGCGCAGCGCAGGCGCCCAGCCGCGCAGGCGCGCCAGACACAGCTGCAGCAGCACACCACGCTTGTTGCCGAGCAGTTCGTGCCACTCGTCGACGATCACGCAGCGCAGCGCGGACAGCTGCGCTGCGGTGTCCGGATACGACAGCAACAAGGCCAGCGATTCGGGGGTGGTGACCAAGACATCTAGCTTGCCGCTGCGTGCCAGCCGCTTGTCGCGCGCGCTGGCATCGCCGGTGCGCAAACCCACCTGCCACTCCAGTCCCAGCGCCTCCACCGGTTCGCGTAGTGCGCGTGCGGTGTCGGCGGCCAGCGCACGCAGGGGCGTGATCCACAGCACCTGCAAGCTGCGTTGCTGCTGTCGGCGTGCGGCAGCGGCAGGCTTGGCCGATGTGACCGGCAGGGTGCGGCTACGCGCGGCCAGGGCGTCCAGTAATGGGCCACCGAATGCTGCCAGCGTCTTGCCGCTCCCGGTCGGCGTATGCAGCAAGCCGGATTCGCCCGCGAGATAGCGCTTCCACACATCGCGTTGAAACGGCAACGGCGCCCAGCCGCGCTGCGCGAACCAGTCGCGCCACTGCTGCAATGGCGTGCCGCGTGCCTGCTGCGCCGCCGTCACCGCGCCAATGCCTGCAGACTGCTCAGGTGATCGGCCTCGGCAAACGGCTTGTCGTGCCGCCAGCGCAGGATGCGCGGAAACCGCACCGCAATGCCGGATTTGTGCCGCGCGCTGCGGTTGACCGCTTCAAAGCCCAGCTCGAACACATGCTGCGGGCTGACCGCGCGCACCGGACCGAAACGCTCGGTGGTGTTGGCGCGAATCCAGCGGTCCAGCTGCAGGATCTCGGCATCGTCCAGGCCCGAATACGCCTTGGCGATCGGCACCAGTTGCCCCTCGTGCCACAGCCCGAAGGTGTAGTCGGTATACAGCGTGCTGCGGCGGCCATGGCCGGCCTGCGCATACAGCAGCACTGCATCGATAGTGAGCGGGTCGATCTTCCATTTCCACCAGTCGCCACGTCGGCGGCCGGCCTGATACACCGAGTTGGCGCGCTTGAGCATCAGCCCTTCCACGCCGCGTTCGCGTGCTTGTACGCGCAGCTGTGCGGCGGCGTGCCAATCGCCGGCTTGCACCCGTGGTGAGGCGACGATGCGCGGATCGTCGAGCGCGGTGAGCACGCCCTCCAGCAGCGCACGCCGCGCGTGCAACGGGCGCTCGCGCAGATCCACGCCGTCCAGTTCGAGCAAGTCGTAGGCCACCACGCGCGCAGGCGCGGCCGCCAATGTCTTGGCGCCGGGCTTGAGCCGCTGGATGCGCGTCTGCAAGGCGGTGAACGGCATCGGTAACGGCTGCTCCGGTTGCCAGGCCAGCAGCTCGCCGTCGATGACCGTGCCGTCGGGCAACTGCATTGCGGCGTGTTCGATTTCCGGGAAACGGCCATCCAGGCGTTCTTCGCCGCGCGACCACAGCGCCGCGTCGCCGGCGCGCCGGATCAGCTGCAGGCGGATGCCGTCCCATTTCCATTCCAGCAGCCAGTCGTCAATGGCGCCCAGTGTGTCGACCTCGGCGTCGAGCGGCGAGGCGAGAAAGAACGGATAGGGCTGCTGACGATCGCCCGGCAGTTCTTCGCTGGTCAGCAAATCGGCAAGATAGGTCGGGTGCGGTCGCCAATTACCGAGCATGCGCTGGGCGATGCGTGCGATGTCCACGCCCGATAGTTCGGCCAGCGCTTGTTGCACTAGCCGCTGCGAAACGCCCACGCGCAATGCGCCGGTCAACAGTTTGTTGAACACCAGCCGCTCATCGAAGGCCAGGCTGCGCCAGGCCTGCACGATGCATGCCTTGCGCAGCGCAACGTCTTGGTTGGCGACCGGCAGCAAGCGCTGTTCGATCCATTCCGCCAGCGGCAGATCCGGTGCTTCGATGATCGGGTCGTCGAGCAACAACGCCAGCGTTTCGGCCAGATCGCCGACATGGTCGTAGCTGTCGGCGACCAACCAATCGGCAATGCCGGCGGTGTCGGTGATCCACTCGCGCAGCTCGCCGCTGCTGGCGATGCGCATGCGTGCGCCGGCGACCTTGCCGCCGGCCAGCAGATACAGCGCCCAGGCCGCGTCCAGCGCTGGCGCTTGGCGAAAATAAGCCACCAGCGCAGCGCGCTTGTCGAGCGTGCCGGTACTACGGTCGAGGGTGCGGTACAACGCGGCAAAACGCTTCACGGCCGCGCCTGTGGCGTTGTATCGGAAGTTGCAGCGCATAGCTCCAGCGCACGGCGAGTACATGCGCCTGACATGCGCACGCGGCGCTGCAGGCGGAGTGGGCCGATTGACGCGGCCGGCGCGCTGCGATGCACGCGACAGACCAATGCGTGTCGGCCAAACGCCAGTGCGCCACTCAAGCGCAGACGCGCATGCGCGCGTGCATTACTGCAGACGGCGAGCGGGTTCATTCTTCGGCTCCAAAATCGGTGCGGAAGGCTTCCGCCGCAACGCCGCGCTCGCGCAGGTGCTGGATCAACGCATCGGTATTGCCGTGGGTGGCGATCACCCGGCGCGCACCGGTGTCTTCGATGGTGCGCAGCAGATCCGGCCAGTCCGCATGATCGGACACCACAAAGCCGCGGTCGTAATTGCGCCGACGCCGATTGCCGCGAATGCGCATCCAGCCCGAGGCGAATCCCTGTTGCGCATGCCGGAAGCGGCGAATCCAGGGGCTACCCGCCGCCGACGGCGGCGCCAGCACCAGTTGGCCGGCATAGTCGGCGCCGCGCGCATGCTCGCTGACCGGTTGGGTGTCAAGCATCGCGATGCCAGCTTGGCGATACACCTCCACCCCGGCCGCAATCGCACCGTGCAACAGCGCGGGCTGCGTGTCCCAGGCGCGCAATTCGGCCAGCACCCGCTGCGCCTTGCCCAAGGCGTAGCAATACAGAATAGCGGCCTCGCCGCGCTCGGCGCATTCGCGCCGCCAGGCGACGATATCGGCCGCCACATCGGATGTCTCCGGCCAGCGATACACCGGCAGCCCAAAGGTCGCTTCGGTGATGAAGGTGTCGCACGGCACCACTTCGAACGGCGTGCAGGTGGGGTCGTGCTGGCGCTTGTAATCGCCGGATGCCACCCAGACCTCGCCATCCACTTCGATACGCACCTGCGCCGAGCCCAGCACATGTCCGGCCGGATGCAGCGACACGCGCGCGTGTCCCAACGTAAATGCTTCGCCATTGGCATGCGTGTGATAGACCTGCTCGCCGAGCCGCCATTGCAGGATCGGCAGACTGTCGCGCGTGCAGTGGTATTCGCCCATGCCGCCACGCGCGTGATCGCCGTGGCCATGCGTGATCACCGCACGCGGCACCGGTCGCCAGGGGTCGATATGAAAGTCGCCCTGCGGGCAATACAGCCCCTCGGGGCCAAGCACCACCAGATCGCCGCGTGTGTTCGTGTCGTTGCCGTTGCGCATGCCCGCAACTCTGGCCAAGCCGGTGTGCAGATCCTGAGAATGGGAATGGCGCGCATCGTTGCGACCATGCGGCTGCGGCGGGTGTTCGGAATCGACATCCATCGCGCGTACGCTCCGGTTCTGAGTGCGCCGCCTACACTCGCCTGACGATTGCTCGCTAGGTGTTGTTAGCCGCTGCAAGCTTTGGAGTGCGATGCCGATCGTCGGCCTGCGTCGGCGCGCAATGGCGAAGCGATACGCGGTTTTACCAGGGACGCTGTTGTGCTCAGCGTCACTGGCGTTGCGAAAACTGCGCTGCCGCTGCGCCAGTCTGATTCCACAGCGGCGATGCCGCACCCAGCGCGCTAATGCCGTGTTCGCCGCCCCGATCCGCGCACCGCGCTTGCTTCCACAGCCAGCGTAAATCCGCGTTCTTCGCCAGCGTGCATCGCGCCCACATCGACCACGTGGCGGCGAATCTCCTCGCCCTTGCCGTTACGCACCACCACCACCACGGTGTATTCCCACGGATCGCCGTCGGCGGGATGACGGATGGTGCCGTCGACCTTCAACGGCACGATGGGCGCCGGCTGCGCGTGTTGCGCAGCCGCCGAGTCGAAGCGCAGATGGTGCTTGCAGGCAGGGCAGATAATGGCGCTTTCCAGGATCGTCGCCTTGCAATGCGGACAGCTGCGCGTGGCTCCGGGCGTGCCCGGGCGGGGTGCACTCATGTGGCGTCGTTATCGCCGCCAACAGTCGCCTTGCTGGCGCTTGCCGGCTTGCCGGTGTCCTCGCCCCAGCCGAAGTCGGCCTGGCCGCGCATACGGGCGCCCGAGGCCACGGTGAGGCTGCCGGCCTTGACGTCTCCCACCAGCACGCCGGAGGTCTGCAGTTCCACCTGTGCCGCCGATTCGATATTGCCTTCCAGCTCGCCGGCGATGATGACCTTGTTGGCACGCACGCCGCCATTGAGCTTGGCGCCGCGTTCGATGGTCAGATCGCCCTTGACGTTGACGTCGCCCTTGAAGCGGCCGGCCAGGCGCACGTGGCCGGCACCTTCGATCTTGCCTTCGATGCTGATGTCGGCGGCGATCAGCGATTCCTTGGCCTCGCTCTGGCGCTGCGGCGGCGCGGCGGTGGGGACGACGCTGGGCGTGGCGGTGGCCGCCGGTACCGGCGGGGCAGGGCTGGCGTCGGCATTGAACAGCCGCCCATCGGCGGCAGGAGCATCCGGCGCTGCGGGAACGCCGTCTTTCTTGTTGGGACCTTGATCGCGCCACATCGACATCGGATTGCCTCGCTTCGGGGGTCAAGGCCGACTATCGCTGCGTCAATCGATCTTTTGTGTGACGAATTGCACAATCCTGGATCGACAACGTGCCTGCTCAAGCCCCGACGTCGGTCCCGAGCGGTGCGTCACCGCCATGACGCTCGACCCGGTTACGCCCGCGATGCTTGGCTGCGTACAGCGCTGCGTCGGCTTTCTGGATCAGGCTCGCGCCAAGCTCGCCATCGGCCGGAAAGCTGGCCACGCCGATCGAGGCGGTGACGCGCGGCAATGCGCGCTGGCCATCGCTGACCGCCAGCGCCGCGATATGGCCGCGGATCTCCTCGGCCACGCGCACGGCTTCCTCGCCATCGGCCTCGGGCAGGATCACGGTGAATTCTTCGCCGCCATAGCGGCAAGCCACGTCCTCGGCGCGCAACCGGGTCAACAACAGGTCGCCGACCGCCGCCAGCAGCAGGTCGCCACCGGCATGGCCCTGGCTATCGTTGAACTGCTTGAAGTGGTCCACGTCCAGCATCAGCACCGACAACGGCAGGCCGCGCCGCGCGCAACGCGCCAGCTCGTGACTCAGCGATTCTTCCAGATAGCGGCGGTTGTACAGTCCGGTCAGCGCATCGCGGATCGACTGGCGGCGTAGCGACTCGCGCAGGCGCAGATTGCTCAACGCCAACGACAATTGCTCTGCCGCTGCCTCGGCGATTTCCAGGCGCGGCATCGGACCCGGACCAGGCGAGGACAGAAACAGAAAGCCCAGCTGTGTGCCCTGCGCCGACATCGGCAGGCACGCGGTGGTGATCGGTGCCTGGGTGTCCGGCGTATCGATATGCGCGCACGGCGCATCCCGCGCGAGGTCTTCGATGATGTGCGGCTGGCCGCGGCGCAATGCCCAGCATTCTTCCGGCAACAGATGCGGTGCGCTTTGTACCAGCGGCTCGCCCCAGTGGCTGATCGCCTCGGCGCGATCCTGCGAGGCGCGCAGCAGGTACACGCTGCCGGCAATGCCCGGCAGCAGGCTGGCCAGGGTACGGCTGGTCACCACCAACGCTTCTTCGGCGCTGATGCAGCTTTGCAGCAGGCCGGTGTAGCGGCTGAGCAGAGTGAGATCGGCGGCACTGCGCTGCAATGCACCGACGCTATCGCCCAGCTCGCGATTGGCATTTGCGGCAAGGCGTTCGGCCTGTGCGCGATGCCGCAGTTCGCGCATCAGCAGCGCATAGACACCGCCGACTACCAGCAGCCCGAACGGGATGCCGGCCAGTGCCAGCGTCAGCAACAAGGTGGCGCTTTGCCGGCTACTTTCGGCGCGCAGCGCCAGCAGTTCCTGCTCGCGTTGCACCATCGTCAGCGCCTGCTCGCGGATGGCGCTGGTGGTGCGGAACGCGCTTTGCCGGATGCCGGCGCGTGCCGGTTCCAGGCCGCCCTGTGCATAGACATCCAGCGTGTGCTGGATTTGCCGCAGCCGCGTCTCCACCAGGGTTTGCAGTTGATCCAGCTGCTGCTCTTGCGCAGGATTGTCGACAATCAACCTGCGCAGATTGCTCAATAAGATCGGCAGGCGTTCCACACTGGTCTGGTAATCCAGTAAGTAGGCCTCGTTGCCGGTGAGCAGGAAGCCACGTTGCGCCGACTCGGCATCCAGCAAGCGTGCCTGGATCTCGTCGACTCGCCCAATCACTTCATGCGTATGCGAAACCAGCGCCGCATCGGCCAGCGAGCGGCGCGCGCCGACAAAGATGCCGATGCCGATGGCGATAAAGATCAGCGCAGAGAAGACCAGCGCCAACTGATTGCGGCGCCGCGATGTAAAGGAGGTGGGCATGCCGAATGCTAGCGTGCCGGGCTCGACAAAACGAGATCAATCTCCACGCAAGACGTGTGCGCCAGCACGAAATTGTCTGCGCGTGGACGCAGCACATGCATGGTTCAGAGCGGCTGACGTGCATTGCAAGCTGCAGCTGACTGGCCGGCCCTCTAGCACCCAAAGCGCATAGGGCAACGCCACTCTTGCGATGGGCTGCGCTCACCTGCCGGCGAGCGCAGCGGGTTTTTCGTCGTTCTTAGTGCTGCGGATGCTCGGCATCGTGCTTGTCGGCATTCTGCTCAGCTTTGTTGGCCATCTCGCGGGTCTTGTCGGCGGTAGCATCGGCAGCGTTGGCGGTCGCGCGACTGGCGTCGGCTGCCATCTCGCGTGCGGCTACGCGTGCATCGGCGGTGGCGGCCTTGGCCTGTACTGCGGCGCGGTCGGCGGCCTGCTCGGTGGCAGCGGCAGCGTGCTTGGCGGCGGACGCGGCATCGCGACGGGCCTGCTCGGCATCAGGGCCTTGACAGGCGGCGAGGGTGAGGGCGGCGATAGCGCTCAACGACAGCATGCGGATCGTCTTCATTAGTGGTCCTGTTCCTGTTCCGGTGTTGGAGAGCGGAGCTTATGCAGGAGCCGATGCACTCTGCGTCAAGGTGCGGCCTGCTACCTGCGTGGGGCAGGCTTGCCTGGGACAAGCCACGCGTCTGAATCGCACCGGCGCGGCGCATCCATCTTTGTGCGCAAACGGCGCGTCAAATCACAGGCAAAGAAAAAGCCGCTGGAAACCAGCGGCTTTTTCCGAACTCGCTTGGAGCTAAGAAGTGATTACTTCTTGGCTTCTTCGGCGGTGTCCTTAGCAGCTTCGGCGGTGTTTTCAGCCGTCTTGGCAGCGTCAGCAGCCTGGTCGGCAGCAGCGTCGGTCGCGGCGCCGGAAGCAGCCTGGGCAGCGTCAGCAGCGGTGTCGGCCGAAGCAGCGGCGGTGTTGGCAGCGGCCTGAGCGGCGTCAGCCGACTGCGAGCCCGAGGCAGCAGCCTGGTCAGCAGCGGTCTGAGCGTCGGTTGCAGCTTCGTTAGCCGAAGCAGCAGCGTCCTGAGCCTGTTCCGGCTTCGAGCAAGCGGTCAGGGCCAGGCCCAGAGCCATTGCGATCAGCAGCTTGTTGATGGTCATTGTTTCAATCCTCGTCGATTAGATTAGGCAACGCGCTATTGCGCGCCCCCGACATGATGACGGCCCGAAGACTAGTGTCAAGCGCATGCGCATTCAGCTTTGCAAATTCGCTGTTAATGGCAATCAAATCAATTCGATAGCGATGGCTGTCGCTTCACCGCCGCCGATGCATAGCGTCGCGATTCCGCGCTTGCCGCCGCGCGTGCGCAACGCATTCACCAATGTCACTACCAAGCGCGCACCGGATGCGCCGATCGGATGACCCAGTGCGCAGGCACCGCCATGCACGTTGACCTTCTCGTGCGCAATTCCCAGTTCCTTGATCGGTGTCATCGCCACAACAGCGAAGGCTTCGTTGATTTCGAACAGGTCCACCTCGTCCAATTGCCAGCCGATTTTGCCGACCAACGCCTGGATCGCCGACACCGGTGCGGTGGTGAACCATTCCGGTGCCTGCGAATGGGTGACGTGGCCGACGATGCGCGCCAGCGGCGTCACGCCACGGCGCTGCGCATCGTCGGCGCTCATCAGCACCGTGATTGCCGCACCGTCGGAAATACTCGACGAGCTGGCTGCGGTGACAGTGCCATCTTTCTTGAAGGCCGGCTTCAGGGTCGGGATCTTTGCGATGTCGGATTTGCCCGGCTGCTCATCGCTGTCGACAACAATCTCGCCCTTGCGCGTGGCCACGGTCACCGGAACGATTTCATCGGCAAAGGCGCCGCTGCGCTGCGCAGCCTGCGCGCGCTCGACCGAGGCGATGGCGAAGGCATCCTGATCGGCACGGCTGAAGCCGAACTTTTCTGCGGTGGCTTCGCCGAACACGCCCATCGCTTGGCCATCGTAGGGATTGGTCAAGCCATCCCACGCCATGTGGTCCACCGCTTGAAAATTGCCATAGCGATTGCCGGTGCGCGAATTGGGCAACAGGTGCGGGGCATTGCTCATCGACTCCATGCCGCCGGCCACCACGATGCTGGCCGAACCGGCCTTGATCAGGTCGTGTCCGAACATGATCGCCTTCATGCCCGAGCCGCACACCTTGTTGATGGTGGTGGCGCCGGTGGATGTCGGGATACCTGCAGCGATGGCCGCCTGGCGCGCCGGCGCCTGGCCAAGATTGGCCGGCAACACGCAACCGACGATGACCTCGGACACGTCGGCCGGTGCGATTCCCGATTGCGCCAGCGCGCCTTGGATGGCGGCGGCGGCAAGCGTCGGTGCCGGCACCCCGTTGAATTGACCGAGAAACGAGCCGATGGCAGTGCGTTTGGCAGCAACGATGACGATGTCGGACATGAGCGGATACCGTTTAAAGTGAAACGATTATCTGCCTCATGGCCGATTCGCGCCAGCAAGCTGACGTGCGGCTGCAGACCCGAAGCGATGCCGTATATGATGAGAACCAGGGCCCGGGATGGGGCCCAATCCATGGAATGGGTTCGGGGAGAACACGAATGAAGAAGAAAGACGTCGCCAGGACTGTCCTGGCCTCGGCGTTGGCTGTGGCGTTGACTGCATGTGGCGGCGGTGGTGGCGGAGGCGGTATTCGTCCGACCACGCCGACGGCACCGCCACCGACCTCGCCGCCGCCGCCGCCGCCCACCTCACCGCCGCCGCCTCCACCGCCGGTCACTGCACCGACACCGGAACCGGCAATCGACGCGCATCTGGCGTTGACCAATGCACGTGCCGCGCAGGCGCTGGGTTTCACCGGCGCGGGCTATCGCATCGGTGTCATCGATAGCGGCATCAATACCAATCATCCGGCCCTGCAGGGGCGGGTGAGCGACAGCTTCCTTTATGTCGACCCGCGCACCAACAACGTTGCCGTGGGCGATGTGCTCGGGCATGGCACGGTTGTCGCCGAGCTGGCGGCCGGGCGTGCGGTGGGGCAATGGCCGGGCGGTATTGCGCCCGGTGCGGGCCTGGTGTCTGCGCGCATCATCAGCGACCGCGCGCCGGTGGACGATGGCACTGGCCAAGGCAATGAAGTCGACGGGCCGCTTGGTCTGGGCCCAGTGCATGCCGATCTGATCGGCGCCGGTGTGCGCATCATGAATAACTCATGGGGCGGCCTGTATTGGAACGACCCGACGGTCACCAATCAGATCGCGCAGGAATATCGCGCCTTTGTCATCGGTAACGATGGCCTGGTGGTGTTCGCTTCGGGCAATGAGTCGCGGGCGCAGCCGTCCGACACGGCGGCGCTTCCCAGCCAGGTGGGTCCGAACGGCACGCTTCCGGCGGCAGACCTGGAGCGCGGCTGGCTAGTGGTCGGCGCGCTGGACACCGCCAACCCCACCCAACTGGCGTCGTATTCCAACGCGTGCGGCGTGGCGATGCGGTATTGCCTGGTGGCACCGGGCACGTCGCTATTTATCGACCCCGATGCAACCGCCAGCAACATCACCTATTTCTATGGCAGCGGCACCTCCTTCGCCGCGCCGCTGGTCTCGGGCGCGGCGGCATTGGTGTGGCAGGCATTTCCGTATTTCAACAACGATCTGGTCCGACAGACGTTGTTGGGAACGGCCACCGATCTGGGCGCGGCCGGCGTCGATCCGACATTCGGTTACGGCCTGCTCAACGTGGGCAAGGCGGTACTGGGGCCGGCGCGGTTTGACTGGGGCACGGTGGATGTCACGGTCAATACCTTACGGTCGACCTGGGCCAACGACATCAGCGGTAGCGGTGGATTGACCAAACGTGGCACAGGTACGTTGGTGTTGGGCAGCGACGCCAATACCTTCACGGGTGACACGCAGGTGCTGGGCGGTACCTTGCAGACGGCCAGTCTGCAAAGCGCGCGGGTGGGGATCGCCAACGGGGCGAGCCTGGTCGGAGCTGGCAGGGTCGGCGGCCGCGTCGACAATGCCGGCACGTTGCAGGTCGGCAGCGCGTTGCTCTCAGTCAACGGCAACTACACCCAGGCCAGCAACGGCCGTTTGTCGTTGAATGTAGGCGACCGTGTGAATGTCGCCGGCACCGCGACCATTGCAGGCGACCTGCAATTGCTTGGCCGGCGCAATTACGTCGTCGACAACACGATCTATCCGGTGCTGCAGGCGACCAATGGCTTGCAGGGAACCTTCGCCACGCTCAGTAGCGGGCCGGCGGTGACCTTCCTCAACGCCACTCTGAGCTACGACACCAACACCGCGTTCGTGTCGCTGCAGCGCATGGATGTCACGGCCGTCGCCGCATCGCTGGGCGCAATCGGCACGGCATCGATGGAGTCGGCAATTCGCGTCGAACAGGCGTTTCAGAAGGTCGATGCGCAGCAGCTGCAGGGCAACGGTGGCATCAGCGGCGACTTCATTCGTGCCGCGGCGGCGTTGCAGCAATCACCCGATGCCAAAACCGCAGCGGATTCGCTGCGCAGTCTGTCTGGACGTGCGCATGCGGCCTCTGCGGCGATGACCTTCGACACCATCGATCTGGACCGGCGCGCGTTGGCGGCGCATTTCGATGGTCTGTCGCAACAGCCGCGCCTGCTGGGCACCTGGCAGCGTGCACTGGGCGGGCCGGGCGAGGGTGGGGTGACCACCGCAGGATTCGCTACCTCCGGCTGGATGATGGGCAACGATCTGCGTTTGGCGTCTGGTGCGGTCACAGGCTTTGCTTTCGGCGAAACACGTTCCAACAGCCTTGGCGATCTGGATGGCGCACGCGGCCGCGATCGGCAGGTGCAGGCGCAGTTGTACTGGGGCACCACGCTGGGATCGGCGTATACGCTGGGCCAGCTGGGCTTCGGTAACGTCAACCGGCAGATCGAGCGCACCCTGCAATTGGGCGAAGACCGCAGCAGTGCCTTCAGCGATTACAGCGGCAGCTATCTCAGCGGCAACCTGGAAACCGGGTATCGCTGGGGCCATGCAGCTGCGTCGCTGACGCCGTACATGGGCCTGGATTACGTGCGTCTGCGTAGCGAAGGGTTCCGCGAAAGCGGTGGCGATGGTTTCGGTCTGCGTGCCGATGCAAGCACGTCCTCGCGTACGCAACTGCTGGCCGGCATGCGTTCGGCCTATCGCTGGCGCGGCCTGCAGTTGGGCGGTTATGCCGAATGGCAGCAGGCGTTGAGCAGCCAGGGGTTGATGCTGGATGCCAGCTTCATCGGTGTGGAGGCATGGGCGCCGCTGCGCGGCATGCAGCCGGCGCGCTCGGGCGGTGTGTTCGGCATTGCGGCCTCGGCGCCGTTGGGCCAGCAGAGCCAGTTGCGTTTCGGCTACGACCAACGCGTGGGCGAGCGCGGCGACGACCGCGCGGTGAGCCTGAAGTACAGCGCCGATTTCTGATCGGTGTGCATGACGCCCGGGTGCAATGCCCGGGCGTCATGCGTGCGTCGGCGATTGCGTCAACGCATGTGTCGTCATCGCACAGGTCGTCGAACACGGCCCGCGCGTTGGCGTGCTTATTCGCCGCGCAATTTATGCAAAAAACGCGGTGCGGTGCGGCCCAGCGGCAGTTTGAGTTTGCTGATGGCCTCGATGCGCGTTTCGGCAATCTGGTCGGCTGCCTGCTGCGGCGACACGTTCAACTGCGTGGACAGGTCAAAGACCTTTTCCAGATTGTGATAGATGCTGCGGATCAGGCGCATGGCGCGTTCGCGGTTGTAGCCGTCGATCTCCAGCGACACATTCATCACCCCGCCGGCATTCACCACGTAATCGGGCGCATACAGAATGCCGCGCTTGTGCAGTTCTTCGCCGATGGCGGCGCTGGCGAGCTGGTTGTTGGCGGTGCCGCAGATGATCTTGGCCTTGAGCTGCGGCAGCGTGTTCTCGTTGATCGCACCTTCCAGCGCGCACGGTGCGAACACGTCGGCCGGCACCTGATGGATTTCGTCCGGGCGCACGGCTTCGGCGCCGTACTCGGCCACCGCGCGATCCACCAGCGCCTGATTCAGATCGGCCACATAGAGCTTTGCGCCGCGTTCCTTGAGCAACTTCACCAGTTCCATGCCGATGTGGCCTAGGCCCTGGATCGCGATACTCGCCTTGCCCACTTCTTCGTGACCGAGCTTGCGATTGAGCGAGGCCATCAGCGCCTGCAAGGCACCGTAGGCGGTGAAGGGCGCCGGGTCGCCGGAGCCGCGATGCACCTGATGCACGCCGGTGACGTACTCGCTTTCCAGGTAGATCTGTTCCATGTCGTTGACGTCGGTGCCGACATCTTCGGAGGTGATGTAGCGCCCGCCCAGGGTGTCGACAAAACGGCCGAATGCGCGAAACAGCACCTCGCTCTTGTCGGTTTTGGGGTCGCCGATGATCACCGCCTTGCCGCCGCCGACATTCAGCCCGGCCAGCGCGTTCTTGTAGGTCATGGTGCGGCTGAGTCGCAGCGCATCGGCGAGCGCCGCCTCGCTGTTGGGGTAGGGGCGCATGCGCACGCCGCCCAACGCTGGCCCGAGCCGGGTGCTATGCAGGGCGATGATGGCCTTGAGGCCGGCGTCGCGGTTGTGGCAAAAGATCACCTGCTCGTGACCGGTGGTATCGAGGGTTTCGAAAAGCATCGAAGGCTCCGCGGGGCTGCGTGATGTGCCTCCCCTGGCCCCGGGCCTGGACCCGTGCAATGGGGAAACAAAAAAGCGACGTCTGCAGACCCTGTCCGATCACGTCGCGCTGCAACATTTTAAACCACGTCGGCAGGGCGCAGTGTATGAATCTGTTCACCAATCCCGATAGCGTTGCTGTCGGAACCACAGCGTCGCCAGCCACTTGGTCCCGGCGGCCACCGGCAAGCCGGCATGCAGCGAATCAGGATCGGGTCGGCCGTCGGCGTGCAGGTTGTCGAAACACACCAGCGACCCCGCGCCGGGCTGCACGCTGACGCCAGCGACCGGGAAGTCGGTTTCGCCACCTGCTTCGACCGCATTGAGATAGACGCAGACGGTGCGCTGCCGATTGCCGGCAGCGGGACGATCTGCAGCGATCCTGCTTGCCGGCAGGTAGTCGCGATGCGCGCGGTAGTGCTCCCCTGGCGCATAACACAGCACCGATAACGGCTCGGCGTGCCTCAGTGGCAGCCGTGCGCAGGCGGCCAGCCGCGCCTGCGCGGCGCGGGCGGCGAAATCTTCCAGAATCGGGTCAAGCGTGGCGCCGCGGCTGGTACGGATCGGCGTGCGCTGGCTGCTTGCATCGTCCGGATCGACCACCTGGGACGCACGCAGGTGCGGGCGTGCCAGCAGGATCAATAGCCGGCACTCGTCGGCGGACAGCACCGCGGAGTGCCTTTCGATCGTTGGACACTGGTGGAGCCGCGTCGGCGCGCTGCGTGGGGTGAAGTGGATGTGCTCGCGCGCGCTGTCATCGACCGCATCGGGGGGCGCCACCTGCACGTCGGGCAGGGCCGAGACACCCAGTGGCTGCAGTTGCTGGAGCAGTTGTTTTGCTGCGTCTGGCTGAGCGGTAACGCCTTCGCCGCGCAGCAGGCGCTCGGCGAGCAGCACCGCGGCTGGTATGTCGCCGGCCGATGCAGCCTGCTCCAGCAGGTGCACGCATTGCTGTTGCTGCTGCGGATGATCGATTCGACCGGATTGAATGGCTAGCGCACGCAGCGCCGGCGGGTAGTGTGCCGCCGCAGCCGCGTGCAACCGCGCATGCGCTTGCGTTCCCAGTTGCAGAGCGTCCTCGCCGACAGCCAGCGTCGCCAGCAGGTAAGACGCTGCAGCCACGCCGTTGCGCTCGGCGTGTTGCCAGTACGCGATGGCCTGAGCGACATCCACTGGACCGCCGATGCCGTAGGCCAGCATGCGGCCGGCTTCGATCTGGGCGGTGGCATCGCCTGCGGCGGCGCCACGGGCATACCAGGTCAGGGCCTGTTCGGTCTCACCGGCGCGAACCAGCGCCTGCGCCAACGCATTGATGGCCGCGGGCTGTCGGCCTTGTGCGGCGAGGGTGAGCTGCGCGAGCGACGAGGCGTGCATGGCTGCATCCTAATCCGTGAGCCGGCGCAACGCGATCAGCTGTCTGCTGCGAGTGCCAGCTGGGTCAGATACAGGCGCAGGTCGAATTCGAGCTGGTAATAGTCCGGGGTCATGTGGTTGCACAGGTGATAGAAGGCCTTGTTGTGATCGGCTTCTTTCAGGTGCGCCAGCTCGTGGGCGACGATCATCTGCAGGAAGGGCTCCGGCGCATCGCGAAACACCGAGGCAATCCGGATTTCGCGACTGGCTTTGAGCCGGCCGCCGTGCACGCGCGAGATGGCCGTGTGCGTGCCCAGCGCATGCTTCACCACCTGCAGGTGGTTGTCGTAAATCGCCTTGTGCAAGGTGGGCGAGGAGCGCATGTAGCGCTCCTTCATCGCCTTGACGTAATCGTACAGATGGCGATCGGTGCGAATGCTGTGCCGCTCCGGATAGCGCCCCGCCAGGACCGCGGCGAGCTTGTCCTGTGCGATCAGCTCGCGCACCTGATCCAGGACGGCGGGCGGGTAACCGGTGAGATAGCGAAGAGTGTCCATGGCGATCGACTGCTGCAAGAGCTGCATGATCGCCGATGCTGGCGAATCTGTCTTAACCGTGAGGAGCAGGCGCGCTGCAGAGCGTTCGGATGGTTCCCGACGATTGCGGTCAATGACATCAGTTTCATGCAGGGAAGCGCGATCAGCTCCCCTGCTGCGTGGTCGCTATCGACTCGATCAGTGTTGAAAACAGCATTGATCGCGAGTTGCCTGGTGACGTCGACGAAGCGTCAACGTGCAGTGTCTTTGCAGGAAACCCGTGCGCTGTTAGCGCTGAACGCCGTCTGCGTGTGGCGGTATGTGTCAGCTGTATTCACGAACGCGGCACATGCGGATGGGTAGCGTGCAGCGCATGTTTTGCGGCGATGTGTCGCAAGCACACGATCGAACAACGGCGCCATGCCGGTTTAGGAGACAACAACATGATCAAGTGGGCCATTATTTTCGCCATCATCGGATTGATTGCCGGTGCGCTCGGCTTCGGCGGGATGGCAGGCGCTGCGATGGGAATTGCCAAGTTCCTGTTCTGGGCCGGCATCATCATCGCCATCGTGCTGTTCGTGCTGGGCATGACGATCGCCAAGAAGGTGACCTGACGTCCAGCGTGCAGCCGGATAGCGTCTTGCTGCGAGCTGCACGTCTGCAAGCAAAAGAGCGGCCACTGGCCGCTCTTTTTTGATCAGCGCGTTGTACAGCGCGATAGTTGAAGGCGATCTCGACCGCAACTATCCGACAAACTTGAGTTAGACGCCGGTATCGTCAGCAGTCATATGCAGCGCGATATTGAGCTGGTCGACGGTCACGATCCAGTCGGCATCGTCGAGACGTTCTTCACGCAGCAGCTGCGCTTGTGCGGGCGTCCAGAACGGCGCTTCTTCCAGCCGAACATCGCCCGGCAATGGCGAATGGTCGGCGATGAAGTTGCGAATACTGGCCTCATCGGAGGCCAAGCCAAGCTGGGCGAACAGTTCGGAGAACGGGTGGACAGGTTGTTCCATGGCGGATCCTTCGTGGGTGCGGATGACGGGTGCGGATGACTGAATGTTAGAGCACTCAGTTTGAGGGCACCGTGCACGGCCGGCTTGGATTTGCCTGCGCCAATGACCATCTATCTAGCCTGACCGGATAAGGGTGAGGCGATCATGGCGACTGGATGGGCGGGTGATGGGGCAGTGCAGGACCAGATCGATGCCACCGTCGAAGACGCGATCAAGCGTGCGCGCAGTCAGCTGCACCAGGGGCCAAGTCTGACCCAGTGCGAAGCCTGCGATGCGCCGATTCCCGAAGCGCGACGCAAGGCCGTGCCTGGCGTGCATTTGTGTGTGAACTGTCAGCAGGCGCATGACCTGGAGCAGGGCGCGCAAAGCGGCTTCAACCGTCGCGGCAGCAAGGACAGCCAGTTGCGCTGAGTGCCTTGGCGCACTCGCATGCTGCCGACGCCTCGGCTGACCCTTACACGAGTGTGGACGAGAGCGAGTGCTCTGTCAGACGGGCAGACGTTCCAGCAATTTGCGGCTGCCGATCACAGCATCAGCACTCTGTGCGCCCGTTACCGGCTCAGTGCGCATGAAATCCGCTGCTCTCGCGCCACCGGCGCGTGGTGCGCTGGAAAAACAGGCTGTTGGGGACCTGCAGCACGCTGCCCGCATGGTCGCCGGTTTCTTCCAATGTCGTGTAGATCACGTTGATATCGATCACCCGTCCCTTCAGGCCGGGCTTGTCGCCACCTTCGAGCAGCTCGATGTGATCGTGCAGGCGGAACGGGCGTGTGGTGATGATCAGGAAGGTGCAGAAGATATTGGATAGCACGCTCCATGCGGCGAAAAACGCCACCGCGCCGACCGCGGCAAAACCGGTGAACGCCGTCCACAGCGTTTCGCCAGAGAGACCGGCAACGTGCAAGACCATCAGCAACGCGCTGGTCGAAATGATGAAACTGCCAACGCGGCGAATACCGATCATCATCTCGGCGGGCACGTTGTAGCGCGTGCATACGCGTCGCAGCAATTGCCGCAATAACAGGCGTAGCAAGCCCGCCAAGGCAAGTATCAGAACGACTTTGATCGTTGGCACTGCGACTGCCAGCCACTCCGGGTTCCAGTGAGGCAGCAGGCTGCGGATCATGGCGGGTAAGGGGTCGGACACGGACATCGGATCGTGCAGAAGCGGAGTGAATATCCATTGTAACGGCGCAACCCGGACGCGACAGGTGCAGGGGATGAACGTCTGCGCGTCGGAATGCTCGGCTGGTTGCGCGTGCTACCTCTACAACGCGCACCCGGGAGGCCTTTTCTGGCGACGGTGACGCGTGTGCACGCAGGCGCATCGACGGTGTCGTTGTGTCGCGACTCCTATCACCGGCATGGTGTAGACGACGCAGCAAGTCGCAGATCTTGCGCTATCAACGTCCCACAACATGCAGTGAGCACTCCTCAGGTCAGTGCCGATCACGCGCGTCATGCGTCACCAAGACCGCTAACCGCTTCAACGTCTGCGCAATCGCGTGGACAGGGACCCACTGATCCGGCCTGATGGCAGCGATGCAGGACCCCTGCGTCGAACGATTCTGCAATAAGCACGCATCGATCCGGCTAGGCGTCAGCCTGAGCTGCACTGCGTCCAGTCGCTGCGCTTGGGGGCAGTGAGGCGTGCACAAGGCCAGGGCCAGTCCGAGCAGCTGTGGCATGACGATCTCCAACGTAAACCAGGCGCTACACCGCGGTGGCGCCGGCGGGCGGCGCCACCGCGGCGCAGGAGTGCGCCATTGCAGACTTGGATGCGGCCGGCCGAAAGGTTTAGAGCCGCGAATATGCGTACTGCGCTTACCGGCAGGCGGCCGTGGCTGGGATTGGCAGGGACTACCCGTACGCCCGGTTCTGAGTGCGTTACCTGCGCGCCACCTGACGACTGCTCGCCACGCTTTGTCTGCCGCTCTCGCAGTGGTGATCGGCTACTGCGCTGAGTATTAGCGAACACTGCAGCGATTGCAGTGGTGGGACGGCTGTTTTCCCCGGATCCAGACGTGGGGCACCGCCAGCACACCAGCCAGGGCTCGCGCCGTTCTGCGGGTTTTAAAAAAAGTTGGCGCGGGTTTAAACCATTGCGCTGCCCGGCGCATCCAACTGGCTATGCTCGACACCTCCGTGCCCATCGATGCCCTGCCTTGTGCCACTCCTGCCGACCGCGACGACGCGGCGTTGGCGCGTGCGGCAGCGGCTGGTGAGCGTGCAGCGTATGAGGCGATCTATCGGCGCCACTCGCCGCGGCTGTATGCGCTGGTCTGGCGCTTGTGTGGCGGCAATGCCGCGCGCGCCGATGACGTATTGCAGGACACCTTCATCGCCGCGTGGAAGGCATTGCCGCAGTTTCGCTTCCAGAGCGCGTTGGGCACCTGGTTGCATCGGCTTGCCGTCAATACCGCGTTGATGGAGCTGCGCGCACGGGCGGGGTTTGGCGATCATGCCAGTGACGACACCGATGCGATGCTGGCGGCAGTTCCCGACGCAGCGGGTTGTCACTCGATCCGGATGGATCTGGAGCGTGCCCTGGAAACGCTGCCGCCGCGCGCCAGGGCGGTGCTGGTGCTGCACGACATCGAGGGCTGGAAACACCAGGAAATTGCCGAGCAGCTGCAGATGGCAGTCGGCAGTTCGAAGGCACAACTGCATCGCGCGCGCGGCCTGCTGCGCGCCCGGCTTGGAGAACACGCATGACCCCCGACCACCCCGATCGCATCGACGCCGAGTCCATGGCCGAAGACGCTGCGCTGCGCGCGCGCTTGCAGGCATTGCCGCAGCAGCGTCAGCCGCCCGCGCAGGTATGGGAGCGCATCGCACCGGCATTGCTGCCGCACGCCACGGAGGTGGCACGTCGGCCGGGTCGTCGTCGCTGGGCGATGCCGGTGCTTGGCGTCGCGTTGGCGGCGGCCGTGGCCTGGGTCGCGGTGGTGCCTGGTCTCAGGCAACACACATCGCCGCTGCCTCCTGCGCAGCCGGCGCTCGTCGCGCAGGCGCAGGCGCTGGCCGGGCAATACCAGCAAGCCATTGCCGAGGTTCCGCTGCAGCAGGTGCCGGTCGATTTGCGCCCTGAGCTGGACGAGCTGGATCAAAGCACACAGGCCATCCATGCGGCCATCGCGCAGAGTCCGCGGTCCGCTTTTTTGTTATCGCAACTGCAGCGCACCTATGCCAAGCGGCTGCAACTGACCCGTCTTGCCTCTCAGGGCCAGACCCCCTTTCTAAGTTGAGGACCATGCTCATGCGCTACGCATCTGTTTCCCTGTTGTTGTTGGCTGCGGTGTGCGCCGCACCGGCGGTGGCGCAAACTGCGGTCAACCAGAGTCATCCGTTGGCACGCGGCGGACGTGTGGAGCTGGAAAACATTGCCGGGCAGATCCGCGTGCGTGGTTGGGACCGCGACGAGGTTGCGCTGACCGGGACCTTGGGCGAGGACCAGCGGCTAAAGGTCGATGCGAGTTCGAACCGGCTGCAGTTGGAAGTGATCTATCCGCGCACCAGTCGCAGCGGCAAGGGCGCGCAGCTGGAGTTGCGCGTACCGCGGGCCGCCATGCTGCAGGTGGATGCGGTCAGCGCCTCGGTGGACGTAGATCAGGTCGATCTTGCACGGCTGCAGCTCAAATCCGTCAGTGGCGATGTGGTGGCCCGCGGCCGCGCCAAGGAGGCGCAGCTGGAGACGGTTAGTGGGACGTTGCGCAGCACGGTGAGCAGCGGGCGGGTGACGCTGGGCACGGTCAGCGGGCAGATCGATGCGCAAGCCGGTGCCAGCGGCATCGTGTCGGCCGAGTCCGTCTCCGGCGATATCCGGATCGGTGCGGGGCAGGTCTCGCAGTTGCGTTCGCAGAGCGTGTCCGGCTCGACCGCAGTGACGGTGACCGGGTTGGCCCCGGGTGGCAGTATTTCTGCAGAGAGCGTCAGCGGGACGATCACGCTGGGTGTGCCGCGCAACGTGTCGGCGGCGCTGAATGTGGAGGTCTTCAGTGGCGACATCCGCTCGATGGCCGGGCAGGTCGAACGGCCGGAATACGGCCCCGGCAAGAGCCTGCGTGCGGCGCTGGGCGGCGGCAATGGCGATATCAAACTGGAGTCGCACTCGGGTTCGGTGCGTATCGACTACAGCAACTGATGCCGAAAACAGACGTGCCACCTTGCGGTGGCACGTCGGTAACACTTCAAAGCAACCCTTGGCGGCAACTGTCGCGAGCGCGCGCTGCGATGCGGGCGCAAGTGATAGCGTGCTCGCTGCTTACGCGATCTTGTCGCCGTCGTTGCGGGCGGGGCCGAAGTTGGTGGTGAGCACTTCGATCCGGCCGCCGGTCTTGCGGAACGCGGCGATGTCGGCAGCGATGCGCTCACGACTGAGCGGCTGCGACTTGCCTTCGCTGCGAGCGATGCTGGGCTGGGATTTCTGCTTGGTCGCGGGACGTGCCATGTGGCCTCCTGTAGCGGGGAAGTGCAATGACACCGCGTGCGGCCAGGGTGGTGCGCGCGAAAGCCGAAAGCGGTGTCGAGAAGTGCGATGGCGTTCGGTGCGCAATCGCGATGGCACGACGGGCGTGCCTTGCTGACACGACGGCGGGGCGTCAGGCAGCAACCAAGCATTATAGGCGCTGAGCGCCGATTTGTGTTAACCGTCCGACGGGCGGGCGCCCTGTGCCGCCGCCCATGCCAGGCCCTGCACCACGCCGAACGAGGGGTCGCCATGCACCATGCGCGATTCCGGGAAGGCCGCCGCCACGGTGTCGCGGATATAGCCGGCGCGCGACATGCCGCCCGTCAGGAACAAGGTGGCCGGTGGCGCGGCCAGGTCGGCCCGTACCTGCGCAAGCAAACCTTCCAGTTCGCGCAGATAGCTGGAAGCGGACGCCACCAGTGCGCTGGCCTGCACATCCACGCCCAGCCCGCGCTCAATGAAGTCCAGCGATGCCTGATGCTGGTCGAGCTCGCTGAGCGCGATCTTGCAGGCTTCCACGCCGCGATACAGGCGCGCGGTATTGCCGGTGTCCTGCAATGCCTGCAGGCGCTTGTCGAACGGGGCAGGCACGTCCTGGTATTTGTGCAGGCGGAATTCGCGTTGACGGGTCATGTCCTGCACCATCGCCGCTTCCACATAGTGGTGCGCCGGCACGCGGGTGATGCCGCGGCCGAACAGCGGCATGTAGGCGGCGAGACTTAGCGCCAGATCGATATCGGTACCGCCGCGCGGAATGCCCCAGGCGCGGTGCACCTGCGGCGGGGCACTGCCGCCGACGCTGGCATGCGCGATGTCGGTGGTGCCGCCGCCGATGTCCACCACCACCGTGTCGTGCCGGGTGTCGTGGCTGACGTGATAGTGCATCGCGGCCGCTGCGGGTTCTTCGAGAAACTCAACGCTGTCGAAACCGGCGCCGATGGCGGCGGTCTGCAAAATCTCCAGCGCTTGTGCATTGCCGGCTTCGCCGATCGAACTGCGAAATTGCACCGGGCGGCCGAGTACGGCGTTGCGGATGTTGAGATCGAACTGGCGCGAGGCGGTGAGACGGATATGTTCCAGCACGTGCGTGGCGATGCCGGTGATGGTCTGGCGCGCGCGCGGGTGCAGGTTGTAGCCCAGCATCGACTTGGGGCTCTGCACCAGATTGCCTTCGCCTTCGAGGAAGTAGGCATCCAGCGCCTCGTCGCCGTACACCGCGTTTTGCAGCAGTGCTGCGGAACTGCGCGGCTCGCGCACCTGCTCTTCCATCCATTGCCGGCGCACGATGCGCAGCGCCTCGCGGCGCAGGCTGTCCTGATTGGGGGTACGGCCGGCGGCAACGGCATCGCGGCGGGCGGAGTCGATCAGGCGCTCCATCTCGTATTCCAGCGCGGGCGTGAGGCTGAAATTCTCCGGATCGCGCATGGTGTCTGGGAAATACACCGTGGTGCGGAACTGCAAGGCCTCGCCAAAACGCACCGGTTCGACCTTCCCATCGACGATCGCCGCGGCGGCGGAGTTGCTGGTACCGAAGTCGATGCCGAGTTTCATGCACAGTGCCTGAGAGCGGGCCGCGCACTGTACTACGGCTGCCGCATCCGCCGTCCAGACCGGCGCGCAGGCGTTGCGCCCAGGCCCAGGCGCCGCCTACCAAGTGGCACGCGGCGCAGGGCATCAGGCCGCGATGTCGTCGACGTGGCCCTGGTTCAGTTCGTCGGTGGTGGCTTCGCGTACCTCCACCACTTCCACCGCGAAGTGCAGGGTCTGACCGGCCAGCGGGTGATTGCCGTCCACGGTCACCTGCTCCGGGCCGACGTCGGTCACGGTCACCAGCACCGGACCCTGTTGCGTGCGGGCTTCGAACTGCACCCCGGGCACGACGTCGACATCGGTGGGGAAGGCATCGCGCGGCACATGTTGGATCAGCTGATCGTGACGTGGGCCATAGCCTTGCTCGGGCGCCACGTCGGCGGTGAGCGTGTCGCCGACGCGCCTGCCATCCAGTGCCTGCTCCAGGCCGGGAACGATGTTGCCGGCACCGTGCAGATAGCTCAGCGGGGTGTCCGGCGTGGAGCGGTCCAGTACCTGGCCGCTGTCGTCGGAAAGAGTGTAGTGAATGGTCGCAACGCGACCCTGGCTGATTTCCATTGGAAACCTCCATGACGGGTAATCGAGGGGAGCGCATCGGCTGATTCACGATGCCAAGAGATGTTGCCCGCACACCGTAGGCAATCAACGCCGGTGATGCAACCGTGGCTGCAGCTGCGGTTGGGGCGAGGATCAGCTTGGTGCAGAGCGTGGCATGGCCATGCTGCGACGCAGTGCCTTGCCCCGCGGGCACATGTGATGTGCGTGCAGTTCGGCTCGCTATCTTGTCCGCGCCGATACATTGGCGGCCCACGTGCTGGTTCGAGGTGCTGCGCCACTATCACTAAAAACGCCGCACGTTGCGCACCGATCGCGTGCGCGTCAGGCGCCTGTGCGCGTGCTCAATCGGTCTGCTCTCCACGTTCGATCTGTGCGCGGCGCGCGCGCCAGGTTTCCGGTGTCTGCGGTTTGATGAACAACGCGGTGAGCTCGGGATGCTGGCGCTTGGCTGCTGCTTCGATACGCCCGACGCAGGCTTCGATCTGCGGCGTGGTGCGGCTGTCTTCGAACTCGGCGCTGAGCGCTGCAACTACCTGGTTCGGGCCCATCTGCATGGTGAGCACACCGTTGGCGGCGCGCACATCCGGGTCGCTGGCGGCAATGCGCAGCAGCGACTCGGTGACATGCGCATGCGCGGGCTCGCCGATCAGCAAGCCCTTGGTTTCGCGCGCCAGCAGGAACGCGGTGAAAGCGAGCACACCGGCAATGCCGATCGATGCGATGCCGTCGAGCTCGGGCATGTCGAACAACTGCGCGCCGGCCAGGCCAAGCAGTGCCATGAACAGGCCGATCAACGCGGCGCTGTCTTCCAGCAAGACGGTGAAGGTGCTGGGGTCCTTGCTCTGGCGAAACGCCTCGAAATAGCCCATGCGGCCCTTTTTGGCGCGGAATTCGCGTAGTGCCACCACCCAGGAAATGCCTTCGAACACGATCGAGACACCGAGCACGCAATAGGCGACAAGATGGCTCTTGGCCGGCTCGGGATGACGCAGATGCACGATGCCTTCGTACAGCGAGACGCCCGCGCCCATCGCAAAGACCAACAAGGCGACGATGAAACTCCAGAAGTACAGTTCGCGTCCGTAGCCGAACGGGTGCGTGGGCGTGGGCGCTTGCGCAGCACGACGCAAGCCGTATAGCAGCAACACCTCGTTGACGGTGTCCACCAGCGAATGCACCCCTTCGCTGAGCATGGCCGAGCTGCCGGAAATGCCTGCCGCAATGAATTTTGCCACTGCGATGGCCAGGTTGCCCGCCAGTGCGACGTAAACCACCAGGTGCGAGCCCTTGGGTTTTGCAGGGCTGCTCGGGCCCGCATCGCTGGGGCCAGCGTCGGCGTCACCAGGGGGTGTGGCGCGCGGTGTGGGGGACTCTGGCTGGTTGGACACGTGCGACCTGCGGGGTATTCGATAAGCACGGCACTATCGCGCCGCGGCCGTGCCGGGTGCGTGATCGCAGCGCCGGGGAGCTACAATCCACGCCCGTTTCGATCAAGGACTCGCATGTCTAGCGTTCCCGCCTGCCCGCAATGCGGCCAGGACAACACCTATGCCGACGGCGCGTTGTCGGTTTGCGCGGAGTGCGGTTTCCAATGGAGTGCGGGCGACGCCGCCGCGAGCGCGACGGTCGTGCGCGACAGCAATGGCAACGTGCTGCAGGCCGGCGACACGGTGACGGTGATCAAGGATCTCAAGGTCAAGGGCGCGTCGATTCCGCTCAAGCAAGGCACGGTGATCCGCAATATCCGCCTGGTCGAAGACGATGCCGAGCATATCGAAGGCAACTCGGAAAAGATCAAGGGACTGGTGCTGAAGACCTGCTTTTTGCGCAAGGCGTGAGCGTCACCCGCTGGTAAATCGCTCGCGCAGGAATGCGCTTGTGCGCGATGCGGGCAGCTGCACTGCATCGCGCGCGCTCCCGCGGTGCAATGCAGCGCCTGTCTTGCAGGCGCGATCAATCGCGCGGATAGACCGCGGCCACCATGCAGCTCTGGCGCATCTGCGCAAACTGCCCGCCGCGCGTGGTGCTCAGGTCGCCTTGCTGGCCCGTCCCGACGCCTGCGCCGGCAAGGCCGATTTCGTCGAGGACATCGACCTTGTCGCCGGGATTGCCGCAGATCGCATTCAAGCCCATGCCGGACACGAAGCGGATGGGGGGTGCGCTGCTGAGTTCGCGGCAGCTATCCATCAACTCGACGCGATAATGGCGATGCGTGCCGGGATGGCGTGGCGACACTTCCACCACCAGGCCCTGCGCGTCTTCCGACCATGCGCGCAGCATGCTGGGATTGAAGCAGTAGCTGGACGCGCCGGCGAAGTTGCGACGACGCGCCTCGCGCACGCTGACGCCTTCCAGCGTGGGCACACCGTCGCGGTCGCGCTGCCGGGCAATACCGGCGTAGTCGCGCGCGCTGAGCGTGGTGACCTGGCTGATGGCGCACCGTTGCTGCCCGACGCTGACAAACGCCTGTGCGCCATTGCAGACCCAACCGTGCGGCGCGAGCAGATGGGCATCTGCCTGCGCGGCGAGCTGTGGGCAGTCCTGCGCCAACTGCAGGCGGAACAGGCGTCCGTCGTGTTGTGCGACCGCGAGCGTGCGCGCATCGGCCTGATGCAATTCCGTCACCTGGCGCGCATCCAGGCAGTCCGCGCTTGGCGGCGCAGGACGCGTTGTTTGTGCCGATGCATCGGCCATGGTCCATGCGACAACATTGATGCCGAACAAAACCGCAGCGAGCAGGCGCATCACCCACATCCTTGGCAATGAGGTAGCCGCATCATGTGCCAGCAGCGCTGTGCTGACAATCGTGCTGCCCGCAGCGACAGATCAGCCCGTTACCACGCGGCGTTACGCAGCACGCAGCACGCAAACAGCACTGCCGTTGCCGCCTGGGCAGGCAGCGCGCCGATAGCGCTCATGGCGTTTCAGGCGGATCCGAATTCAGTACCTGCAGCTTGGCGCCGGTGGTCTCGGGCAGGATGCGCTGGTCGGTGGCGACCAACACCACGCCAGGGGTCAGCAGCGGCAGCAGCCCGGCCAGAAATGCGGGCGGCACCTGCAGGCGCGCGATGGTGGCGGCGTCCAGCGCCTGCCCTGCGGCGGTGGTACTGCCGGGAATGCCGATCCGCATCCAGTTGGGCATGCGCTGACCGGGCAACCCGGGTAGGTCGCCCGGCAAAAAGCCCTGGCCGACGATGAACGCCTGCGTGCCCAGCGGCGCGGCGCCGGGCTGTGCATGCAAGGCAACCTGCGCGCGGCCGATTTCCACACCGTTGCGGTAGACCACCAGTTGCTGGTCGGTGCTGCTGATCAGCATGGAGATCGGGCCGGTCGGTGCCAGGTCCGGCTGCCAGGCAAATGCCTGGCCGTTGGGCAGCGGCAGCAGGGCGCGCTCGGCGCCGGTGGTGGGATCGATCGGGCTGAGCGCGCGCGGATGCACCACATCGTCTGCACTGATGCCGGCCTGCGCGACCACCACCACCATGCCCATGTTGGAATTGTCGAACAGCAATCGCGCAAATTCTGACGGCAGATGCACGCAACCGTGCGATTCCGGATAGCCGGGCAGGCCGCCGGCGTGCAGGGCGACGCCGTCCCAGGTGAGCCGCTGCTGATACGGCATGGGGGCGGCGTTGTAGATGTTGGAGCGGTGGTCCTTGTCCTTCTGCAGGATGGTGAACACACCGGTCGGCGTTTCGTGCCCGGGCTTACCGGAACTGATGGTGGACACGCCGATCAGGATGCCATTGCGATACGCATAGGCGCGTTGTTCGGTCAGGCTGACGATCACCGCCATCGGCCCCCAGCCTTTGCTGACGCCACCCCAGATCCATTCGCCTGGTTTGAGCTGCGTGGGCAAGGTATCGGCAGGGCTGGACTGGTGCGCGCCCCAGAACGGCACGGCGAGCGCTGGCCCGCCGATCAGCAGCGTGCAGCACAGAGCAAACGAGAGAAAGCGGCGCATGGGTCGTCCAGCAACAAGGGCTGCCTGGATGCTAGCGGCATGCGATGTGCGCGTCATGTGGCGATGCTGCGGTGTCGGCGCGCAATGCGAACCTTGGCTGCACACGCAGGACGTCCAGTTGGCTGGTCTGCGGTGGTCGTGCCGCACTGCATCGCGCACTGCGCGCGCGCGATGCATTCGCTGCCCGATCACCGCCGCGTCGTTGCAGCGGTGATCGGGCGAGCCGTGGTCGGACTCAATCCGCCAGTGCGGGGTAGTCCGTATAGCCCTTGGCGCCACCACCGTACAGCGTGGTCTGGTCGACTTCCGTCAGCGGCGCGTTCTCGCGCAGGCGACGCACCAGATCCGGGTTGGCGATGAACGGGCGGCCATAAGCGATCGCATCGGCGTAGCCGCTGCTGATGGCCTGTTCGGACATGCCGCGGTTGTAGCCGTTATTGGCGATCCAGGCACCATCGAACTTGGCACGCAACGCGGCGTAGTCGAAGGCGATGTTGTCGCGCGGGCCGCCGGTGGCGCCTTCGATCACATGCACGAAGGCCAGCCCACCGATCAGGTTGAGCCGCTCCACCGCACGTTCGAACAAGGGCTGCGGATCGGAGTCGTGCGCGCCGTACACCGGAGTCACCGGCGACAAGCGCACGCCGGTGCGCTCGGCGCCGATTTCGTCGGCGATGGCCTGCACCACTTCGCTCAGCAGGCGCGTACGGTTTTCGATGTCGCCGCCGTAAGCGTCGGTGCGCTTGTTGGAGCCATCGCGCAGGAACTGATCGAGCAGATAGCCGTTGGCGGCATGCACTTCCACACCATCGAACCCGGCATCGATCGCATTGCGTGCGGCGATACGGTAGTCCTCGATCAATGCGGGGATTTCATCCAGCGCAAGTTCGCGTGGTTCGGACACATCTTCGAAGCCGTTCTTGGTGTAGGTCTTGCCTTCGGCGCGAATGGCGCTGGGCGCAACCGGTACTTCGCCCGGAGGCAGCACGCTGGTATGCGAGACGCGGCCGACATGCCACAGCTGCAGCACGATCTTGCCGCCACGGCGGTGCACTTCATCGGTGACTGCGCGCCAGCCTTCGACCTGCGCCTGGGTATGGATGCCGGGGGTGTCGAGATACCCCTGGCCGAGCGGACTGATCTGCGTGCCTTCGGCCACGATCAGGCCGGCGGTGGCGCGCTGGCCGTAATACTCGGCGGCGAGCGGCGAGGGCACCTGGCCGGCGCCGGCGCGGTTGCGCGTCAGCGGCGCCATGATCACGCGGTTGGCAAGATCCAATGCGCCCAGGCGCACCGGGGAAAACAACGGAGATTCAGTGGATTTGGACATCAGCAACCAGTTCGAGTTGAAGCGCGCCAAGCGCGGCACCACGCCGATCGCGGTGCCCCACAGCGATGGTGGCGGACCCAAGCAGATTCGAGCGACGTCAATAGGACACTGCGTCCCCGCATCGCGCCAAACCGGTCGAACTGTGATGTGCTGCGGATTGGCGCTGAACCGTCATCGGCCGCCGCCTTTCGTTGGTTGCTGCATTGCACAATAATAAGCCGCCCCGTCATTCTGGAGTCGGGCATGTCCGATATCGATCCCTCAACGCCGCGCGTGCCACGGCGCGATTACGTGCTGATCCTGCTTGCGCTGGCGATGGGCGGTTTTGCGATCGGCATCAGCGAGTTTTCCACGATGGGCCTGATGACGCAGATCGCGCAGGGCCTGCAGATCAGCGAGCCGCAGGTGGGTCATGTCATCAGCGCTTATGCGCTGGGTGTGGTGGTCGGCGCGCCGTTGCTGGCGATTCTGGGCGCGCGCTGGCCGCGCCGCACCTTGTTGCTGCTGCTGATGGTGTTCTACGCGCTGGGCAACATTGCCAGTGCGTTGGCGCCGAGCTACCACACGATGTTGCTGTGTCGCTTCATCGCTGGCCTGCCGCACGGCGCGTATTTCGGCGTTGCCTCTCTGGTTGCCGCTTCGATCAGCCCGCCCAATCAACGCGCCACCGCGGTGGGGCGCGTGCTGCTGGGCTTGAGCGTTGCCTTGCTGGTGGGCAACCCGCTGGCGACCTGGCTGGGGCAGATCGTGAGCTGGCGCTGGGCGTATGCGTCGGTATCGGTGATCGCGTTGGGCACGGTCGCGGCGGTGGCCGTATTGTTGCCGCCTGCGCCGGACGAGCCGCGTCAGCAACCACTGCGCGAGCTGCGTGCGTTCAATCAGCCGCAGGTGTGGCTGGCGTTGGCGATCGGCGCGGTGGGGTTCTCCGGGATGTTCTGCGTTTTCAGCTATCTGGCACCAACGTTGACCGCGGTTACCGGCGTTGCGCCTGCGCGCATTCCGCTGGCGATGGCCGCATTCGGCGTCGGCGGCGTGCTTGGCAGCATCCTGGGCGGGTGGTTGTTCGACCGCATGCAGTTCCGCGCGGTGCCGGTGCTGTTGGTGTGGTCGATCGTGGTGATGCTGACCTTCCCGTTGGCCGCGCACTCGGGGCTGTGGGTGTTCGTGTCCATCGTGGCGGTTGGCACGATGGGCGCCCTGGCACCAGCGTTGCAGACCCGCCTGATGGATGTGGCCGCTGAAGCGCAGACCTTGGCCGCAGCGTCCAACCATGCCGCCTTCAACACCGCAAATGCCTTGGGGCCCTGGTTGGGCGGCATGGCGATCACCGCGGGCTGGGGCTGGACCTCTACCGGGTATGTGGGTGCAGCGACTGCACTGGGCGGGTTGCTGGTCTACGCGCTGGCGGTATGGCAGGAGCAACGCCAGCGCACGTTGGTGACCAACTGCTGAGTGGTTGACCCATGCAGTTGCGCTTGATGACGGGCGTGCGCTGCGCTGCTTGAGGCGCGTGCGGATGTTGCTTGTACCCCTTGCATCTTTGATGCATGCAACGCGCGCTCGTCGACCGCATGATCGGCTGATCAACGCGACGCTGCGCTTGCGTTCGCTGTGTGCATGGAGGTGGGCACAGCATGCACGCAGCGCATCCACGAGCACCTCACAGCGGTGCGTCGAGACTGCCCGCAGTGCAACCGGACCGAACAGTGCCATGACCGAATTCACTCCACCGCCGTGGAAGCGTCCCAATCCCAAGCGAAAAGCTGCCTCTACACCGTTGACCGAGGCACAGAAGGCCGCCGCGAAGCAGCGTGCAGAAGAGGCCGGGCGGCCGTATCCCAATCTGATCGACAACATGTGGGCGAGTCGGCAGCCGAAAGGGTCTTGATGCGTCGTTGCCAACGATGAATCGCAATTCATCGGCCGCACGATGGCGTGAGGACGATGCCCGTATCGCTCACATGCCGGTTATGGTCGCGCCGCCAGGATGCAATCGTACACAAGGTCACGGCGGCGCAATCAACGCATCGATTGCGCTACTCCCCGAAAGCCAGCGCATTGCATTCCTGCAGCGCCGGTGAATCCAACAAGGAGCGACACATGAGCATTCAGAGCAAGACCGAGCATAGCCTCAACGACCTCATCGCCATTTCCCGCGACGGCAAGGACTTCTACGACGAGGCCGCTGCCAAGGTTGGCGATGCAGAGCTGGCGACGTTGTTCCGCCGCATTGCCGGGGTCAAGACCGACATCGTGAGCAGCCTGAGCAGCGTGGTCGTATCGGCTGGCGGTACGCCGGAAAAGCACGGCACCATGGTGGGCAGCATGCAGCAGTTCTACGGCAAGGTGCGCGCAACGCTTGGCGACACCAAGTACGGCTACGTGGCCGAGCTGGAAGAATCCGAAGATCGCCTGCTGAAGGCCTTCGATGAAACCATCGCCGATGCCGATACGCCGGCCGCGGCACGCGACGCCGCACTGCGCCTGCTGCCGGAAGTGCGCGCATGTCACGACGTGATGCGCAACCGCAAGCATGCAATGAAGAACGCCGCATAACACGGCAGCAAGAACGAGGTGCATCGGCATTGATGCAGCTCTCGGAGTAAATCGATACAGGCGGGAAACGGGTAGCGCAAGCTGCCCGTTTCTTTTTGTGCGTGCGGCATGCCGCCAGCGATCTGCTGATCACGTCGCCAGATCGACAGTGCCGTTCCACGCTGATGACGTGTTCCACGTCGGCGCAGGATTGCGTGGCGTATTCGCACACGCATCGGGTCTGCTAGTATCCGCCGCCCTTCTTCAGCCAGGCCCGCGCAGGCGGTCGTGGAATCACTCCATGAAGCAGCAGTTTCTATACCTGTCATCGGCCGAAGCGCAGTTGTCGCTGGGCCTGGGGGAAGAGAAGACCACCGAGCGGCTGTTCTTTGCGGTGATGGCCGATGCGGCCACCGCCGCGTGCGCAGCTGGCATCGCCGCTGGGTTGCTGCAGAGCGGGCAGGTGGATGGCAAACCGCTTGGGCGCGAGCGGCTGCATGTGACCTTGCATCATCTGGGCGATTACGCCGGCGGGCTGCCGCCCTCGTTGGTGAGCCGTGCCAGCCAGGCCGCCGAGCGGGTGGCGATGGAGGCCTTTGAGGTCGAGTTCGATCGCGTCGGCACCTTCGGTGGGCGGCGCTCGCAACTGCCGTGCGTGCTGCGTGGCGAAGAACGCGTGCGCGGGCTGTATGCGTTGCAGGGGGCGCTTGGCCGTCAGCTGGCGCATGTGGGCATCGCCGGCGATGCGCAGTACACGCCGCATATGACGCTGCTGTATTGCAACCAGGCCTTGCCGCAACGCCGCTGCGACGCGCTTGCCTGGACGGTGCGCGACTTCGCGTTGGTGCGCAGCTTTCTTGGCCAGTCGCGTTATCAGATCGAAGGCCGTTGGCCGCTGCGTTGAGCCGCAACGGTGTGTGCAGACGCGCGCGCACGCGGTAGCCTGCGTGCATGGATGCCACCACACCTCTGCCGTTGCATGCCGACCATCTGGCCGCGTTGGAGCAGGCTTATGCCACGCCGCCGCGCGCCTACCATCACTTCGGCCACGTGCGCGCGCTACTGCAGCACTACGCCGAGGTGGCTGCGGGGCCGGGTTGGCGGCAGCCGGCGGAGGTCTGGCTGGCGGTGCTGTTTCACGATGCGATCTATCAGCCCGGGCGCAGCGACAACGAAGCCGAATCTGCGCAGTGGGCGATGGACTGCATCCCGCGCTGGTGGCCGCAGGCCGCGGTGGATCTGCAACGCGTGCAGGCGCTGATCCTGCTCACCGCGCGTCATGGGCAACTGCAACCGCAGGATGTGGACGAGGAAGCGGCGCTGTTCCTGGATTGCGACATGGCGATTCTGGCCGCGCCCGCCGCCGTCTTCGACGCTTACGACCGTGCGATTGCCGAGGAGTACCGGGGCCATGTGCCAGCGTTGCTGTTCCGGCTCAATCGCCGCCGCTTCCTGGCCGGGCTGCTGAAGCGCCCGCGCATTTTTCTGAGCGACTATTTCCACGCGCGCGTCGATGCGGCAGCGCGGGACAACCTGCGTCGCCGGTTGGGTCGCTGAGCCGGCGCTTCCGCGGCGCGCCGCTTCAATTAGGAGCAGCAGATGCGCACGCTACAATGGCCGCATGCACGACAGCACCGCATCCGCCGCCGATCCCCGCCCGCAACCGCCGCAGGCACCGGCGCCCAACGAATGTTGCGAAAGCGGCTGCCCGTTGTGCGTGCACGATCTGTACGCCGAAGAACTGACGCGTTATCGCCAGGCGCTGGCCGCCTGGGAAGCCCGTCAGACGGAACAGGCGCGATGAGCGAAGCGTCGCGCTTCGCGGCGAGTGCCGGAACGATTATCTTTGGACCACTTTTCCCGATGGTGCGACATGCGACGACTTGAACGATGGAGCGCGCTCTGCGGCGCGGCGGTGTTGACGCTGTCGGGAGTGGCCGCCGCGCAGGCTCCGGAACCGGTTAGCCACGGGCGTTTCGAACAGATCCCGGTGTTGATGCCCAAGGGCGAGCCGCAGCGCGTGGTGATCTGGCTGGCGGGCGCAGGCAATGCCGGCACGCGTCAGGCCCAGGCGCAAGCCCTGCGCGACGATGGCGCGATGGTGGCGGTGGTGGACACCGCGCATCTGTACGCTGTCCTGCGCAAGGTTGGCGGCACGTGCGCGTTTTCGGTGGGCGATGTGGAGAACTTCTCGCGCTATCTGCAGGCCTTCTATCACATCCCCACCTACCGGCTGCCGTTGCTGGTGGGCGATGGCGAAGGTGCGGCGCTGGCCTACGCCATCGGCGCGCAGGCCAGGCCGCATGTGCTGGCCGGGGTGCTGACCGATGGCCTGTGCCCGGCCACCGTGTCCGATCAGGCGATCTGCCAGCCGGGTGTGGCTCCGGGTAGCAATCGCCTGGTTCCGGTGACGCTGCAGATTCCGTGGGTGCTGGCCGGCAGTCAGGACAAGCGCTGTCCTGCGGCAGCCGAAGATGCCTTCCTCAAACAGATTCCGCAGGCCCGCACCTTCAAGCGGTCCGCGCAGGGCGACATCCTGCCGGGCCTGCGCGCCGCCGTCCGTTCGCTGGGCGAGCAGAAGGGCGTGGCCTTGCCGCCTCCGCCAGGCGGCCTGACCGACCTGCCCGTGGTCGAGTTGCCGGCCAAGCCGGACGGCGACAGCGACGACGACACCTTCGTGATCTTCGTGTCCGGCGATGGCGGTTGGGCCGGGCTGGACGAGGAAGTGGCCGCCGCGCTCGCCGCGCAGGGCATTCCGGTGGTCGGGCTGGACTCGCTGCGCTACTTCTGGACCGAGCGCACGCCGCAAGGCTTCGCCAACGACTTGGACCGCATTGCGCGCGTCTATGCGCAGCGCTGGCAGCGCAAGCGCGTGGTGCTGATCGGCTTCTCGCAAGGTGCCGATGTGTTGCCGGCGGCGATCAACAAATTGCCGGCGGAGACCAGGCAGAACATCCGCATGACCGCGTTGTTGTCGGTGGGCAAGCTGGCCGATTACGAATTCCATGTCAGCAACTGGTTGGGCTCGGACGACGAAGGCCTGCCGATCGCGCCGGAAGTACAGCGTCTTCCGGCCGGAACCACGGTGTGCATCTACGGCAAGGACGACGACGATGCGTTGTGCCCGAGCCTGCCTGCGCAGACCGCCAAGCGCGTGGCGCTGCCGGGCGATCACCACTTCAAGGGCGACTACGCCACCCTGGCCAAGGTGATCATGGAGCAGATGCACGGCTTGTCGAAACCCTGAAAGTGCAGGGCATCGCAACGATGCCCCTGCCACCGGTCGCTGCGGCTCACCTGCCGAACGTAAGAGCGCCCGACAAAACGACCGCGCCCATCGCAAGGCGGGCGCGGCCGGTGTTCGGTGCCGCGATGCGCTACTCGGCGCGCGGGATGTGAGTGCGCCCACCTGACGACGGCTGGCGATGTTCTGTCGGCTGCTCCAAGCCATCCAGGCACATCGTGTGATCTGCACGCCCACCTGCGCCGAAGAGGGCGCAGGTGTGTCAGCGGCGTTACTCCTGCCGGCCGGGGTCTACCGAGATCAGCCGGGTTACGTCCAGCAGCGCGGCCGGCAGATGCATGCCGCCCGGCGCGACCAGATAGCGCGGGCGCCAGGTCGGGGCGAACTTCGACTTGAACCGGCGCAGCCCGCTGAATCCGTAGAAGCGCTCGCCATGGCGTGCGACCAGGCTGGCAAAGCGGTTCCAGCGGCCCGCCAGGCGGTGTTCGGCCAGTCCCGACAACGGCGCCATGCCCAGCGAGAACCGCGTATAGCCATTGGCCTGGCCCCACAGGAACAGCTCGATGAACAGGAAATCCATCGTGCCCTTGGGTGCCTCGGCGCTATGCCGCATCAGGTCCACCGACAGCTCGCCGCCGGCCGGTGCCCGCCACACATTGGCGAAGGCCACGATCTGCCCGTCGGTCTCGGCCACCGCCACCGGGAAACGGCGCAGATAGTCCGCATCGAAGCTGCCGAGCGAAAACCCTTTTTCTTCGCCGGATTTTTCTTCCAGCCACTGCTCGGACACCTCGGCCAGGCGCGGCAAGACCGCGTCCACCTGCTCGGGTTGCAGCATGCGGAAGGTCAGGCCGCCACGCTTGCCGCGGTTCCAGGCCTGGCGCAGATCGGCGCGGTCGCGGCCTTCCAGAGTGAAGCCTTCCAGCGGCACGATCGCTTCTTCGCCCAGCTTGACCAGGGTCAGGCCCATGTCCAGATAGGTCTGCCAGTATTTTTCGCCGACCTGGTAGAACACCGGGCGCAGGCCCATGTGGTCGGCCTCCTCCCGGAAGCGCCAGATCAGCGCGCGCGCCACCTCCGGCGGCCCCACCGGGTCGCCCATCGAAATCAACGAGCCACCGTAGCGCTGCATCATCACAAAGCCGCGGCCCTGCGCATCGAACAGAAACGCCTTGTCGCCGGTCAACGCCAGGCAGGCCTGGGTGTCGGTGCTGATCTCCAGAATCGGTGCCAGCGTCTGCAGGGTTTGCGTATCGGCGGCCGGCATCGGGCGGCGCCCGCCGCGCAGCAGCCGCGCCATGCCGAACATGACCACACCCACGCACAGGATCAACGCGGCGCGCAACGCACGCGGCGCATTGGCCGAGGTGGCGAATTGCCACCATAGGTCGTTGCTGTATTCCACATGGCTGTAGACGAAGAACAGCAGCCAGAAGGTGGCCACCAGCACCAGGCCCAGATTGCTCAGCCAGCGCCATGACCAGGCTTCGTCCAGCAACGCGCCCTGGCGGTAGAACTCGCGCCGCGCGGCCCACAGCGCCACCGCTGCCAGCGCCGCCGACAACGACACCGAGATATGGCTGCCGCGCAGCAGCGACAGCGGCGGCAACAGCACGCACACGCCCAGCGCCAGCATCCAGGCCGCATGGCTGCGGCGCTGCAGGCCCTGGCCGATCAACAGCAGCAGCATGCCGCCCAGGCTGACCAGCAGATGCGAAGTTTCGATCAGTGGCAGCGGCGCCACTTCCTGGCGCGCCCGCGGCGTCGGCAGGGTGCCGTCGATCATCAGGCCCGCGCCCACCGCGAAGACCGCCAGGGCCAGGATCTGCGGCAGCCACGGGCGCAGCGTCTTCCACACCGTGCGTGCGGTGCTGGCGCTGGCGCGCACCGGCGCCCCCAGCCCGGAGGCGGCCGCCATGGCCACCGAAATCAGCAACGGCACGATGTAGTAGGTGACCCGATACGCCAGCGCCGCGGCCAGCACGGCGGCGGGCGTCACGTGCGGCAGCAGCTTGAGCAGGCTCCACTCGAACACGCCCAGCCCGGCCGGCACGGTGGAGATCAGGCCGGCCACCACCGCCACCAGCCAGATGCCGATAAAACCGAAGTAGCCGGTGCCCGGGTCCGGCGGCAGCAGTACGTAGAACGCCGCCGCGGCCAGGCCCAGCTCGACCACGCTGAGGGCGGTGACGCCGAGCACGGTGGTGCGGTCGGGCAGCCAGAAGCGGTGGCTGCGGATGCCGAACTCGCGGCCCTGTTTGCCCACCAGCACCAGCATCGCCAGATAGCCGGCCAGCAGGGCGATGCCAGCGATGCGGATGCTTTCGGCGGTGATCGGCAGGGCACGCGCGGCCGCTTCCGGTTCCAGCATCAGGGCCAGCCCGAGCAGTACCCAGGCGCCGAAGATGAAGCCCAGCGTGCTCATCAGCACCACCTGGCCGATCTCGGCCAGGGTCAGCCCGACGCTGCCGTAGCCGCGCAAGCGCACCGCGCCGCCGGTCAGCGCGGCAAAACCCAGCGTCTGGCCCACCGCATGTGCCATGAAGGCGGTGATGCCCACCCGCGCCGGATGCAGCCGCTTGCCGGTGCGCTTGAGCCCGACCCAGTCGAAGCCCACCAGGCAGGCGTAGCTGCTCAACCCGAGCAGCAAGGTCAGTGCGATCTGCCCGGCACCCAACGCCCGGAACGCCTGGCGGATCTGGCGGTACCCATGGTCGGTGAACTGCGCCGACAGCGCGTGCAGCGCCATGGCCAGGATCGCCAGGCTGATGATGACCGGCAGGGCGCGACGCCAACCGCTGGCAGACGCTTCGGAAGACACGGGGGTATCCGTCATGAGGGCAACGGGATCTGCTTGAGGGAAAGAGGGTGCATGCACGGAATGTGCCGCGCGCGCGGAGGGTCTGGATTGGCCGGTCGATTGAAGTGCGTGCAGCGTGATCGCGTCAATGCAGAAATGGAGTGAACGCTAAGGTTCGGCCATACCGCTAGTTGTCCGCTCATGGCGGCCGCGCGCATCATAGGGCAAAGCCACGCGTACGTGCCGTCGGGAAGCCAGATGGATCAGATGACAGTTGCGAGAGAGACAGGCTGTTGACGGGCAATGCAGGCGATCACCGCGATGCTGCGCAAACCCGGCCGCCATGTCCACCACGCTGGAGCGGTTACGCCGGTGCGATCTCCGCAGGGACGGGCATGGCCTTCGTCGCTCTGGTGGTGTCGCTGCAATGGCTGCGCGGCGATCTGGACTGGATCGATGCACAACTGAGTGCCTACCTGCACGGCGCTTACGGCTTGCTGCTGCGCACCGCCTATTGCCTGCTGGCCGCAGCCATGGCGTTGCTGGCGCTGGGCCTGTATGCGGCGCTGGCGCCGATAGCGTGCAGTCGCACGGTGGTGGGCTTGTTCTGCATGGCGGCAATAGGCCTGAGCGCTGTGGCGATCGGCGACAGCTGGATGCCGGTGTTCGCACCCGACGCGGCGGAGATGGTGCATCTGTTGTCGGCGGATACCGCATTTCTATGCGTCATTGCAGCGATATTGCTGCAATCCTGGTATTTCCGCGGTGATCGTTGGTGGCGACAGCACTTCGTACCGGCGTTCGGTCTGGGCTTGGCGGCATTTGCGCTGTTGTTGTTCCACGTCAGCGTGACCAGCGTGCCGCTGGGTATCAGCCAGAAGAGTGCCATCGGGGCGATCGTGTCCGTGATGGTTGGGCTGTGGTTGGCGTGCGACGTACGTGCGCAGGCTGCATGTTTGCCGCATTCGCGTGACAATGGCCGGGCCAATCAACCGTAGGAAGTCTGAAATGCAGCGATTCGATGCGGGTCCGCGGATGTCCGAGATGACCGTTCATGGTGGCGTGTGCTACCTGGCCGGCCAGATTGCCGATGACACCAGCGAAGACATCACCGGGCAGACCCGCCAGGTGCTGGCGGAGATCGACAAGCTGCTGGCGCAGGCAGCCAGCGACAAGACCAAGATCCTGCGCGCCGAAATCTACCTGGCCGACATCGCCGACTTCGACGGCATGAACGTCGCCTGGGACGAATGGGTGCCGCACTGCTTCACCCCAGCGCGCGCCACGGTCGAAGCCAAACTGGCGCGGCCGGAATGGAAGGTGGAGATCGTGATTACCGCAGCGGCGGGCTGATCGCGCGTCGCGTGCGCCGACCGAGACGGCTGCGTATCCGCCAGGGTGCGCGGCGGCGTCTTTGATCGGTTTGTCATCCCCGCGCACTGCGCGCTTGTCAGCGCAGTGCATGGATGACGAGTGATTGCATGGGCTCAGCCGCGTCGTGCCTGGCACGCTTCGCTCATCGAGGTTGAAGCATGTGCACGTTATCTCGACTGCAAAGCGCCCGGCCGACGCGCGATAGATGCGTCCGATCCATCGCGCCTGCTCTACATCGCCAGCTACCGTGATGGTCCGCGTGATGTCGCCTACGCGGATACATGGCAGGTGCGCCTGCTGGTCAGTCATCGCCGTGCAGGCGTTTGACCCAGCGTTGCGCTCAGCGTTTGACGAAGCGGTAGTGCGCCACCCCCCATTCGCGGCCATGGTCGTAGCCGAACAGCTCTGCGCAGGCCAGCCAGAACATGCGCCAACGCTGCCACCAGCGCTGCGCGTCGTCGCCGTAGGTCTGCTTCAGCAGCGGCATGATCTGCGCGCGGTGGCGGTCCTGGTTTTCCAGCCAGGCATTGGCGGTCTTTTCGTAATGCTCGCCCGACAAGACCCAGCGTTGTTCGATCACCACGTCCTGCTGGAAATGCAGCAGGGTATCGGCCGCCGGCATCAGCCCGCCGGTGAAGAAATGCCGCCCCATCCAGTTGTCTTCGCCGGCCACCTCGAACGGATAGGCCAGATCGCGGTGACAGAAGATATGCACGAACAATTTGCCGCCGGGCGCCAGCCAGCTGCCCACACGCGCAAGCAGATCGCGGTAGTTGCGCATGTGCTCGAACATTTCCACCGACACCACCCGGTCGAAATTGCCCGGCGGCAGCGCCAACGCGTTGACGTCGGCGGTGATGACCTGCACGTTGTCCAGGCCGCGGAGGCGGCACTGCTCCAGGATGTGCGCGTGTTGCGGGCGCGAATTGGACACTGCGGTGATGGTGGCGTTGGGGTAGCGCTCGGCCATCCACAAGGTCAGCGAGCCCCAGCCGCAGCCGAGCTCCAGGATGCGTTGACCATCGGCCAGCTCGGCGCGTTGCCCGTATAGCGCCAGCATGCGTTCTTCGGCCGCGTCCAGGTCCGGTGTGCTCGCGTCCCAGTAGCAGCTGCTGTACTTCAGCCGCTTGCCCAGGCACAGGGTGAAGAACTGCGGCGGCAATTCGTAATGCTGGCGATTGGCGGCATCGGTTTCGATCGCGATCGCGCTGGCGCGCAGGCTGTCGATGAAAGCGCGCTGCCGCTCGCCGTTGGCATCGGCATCGCCGCCGCGCTCATCGCGCAGACGCTGCGCGCACAGACGCCGGATGCCATGACGCAACGCGGCGTCGGGCAGCACCCCGGATTCGGCCAGACGGGTGGCGAAGGCTTCTTCGGGCAGCGAGGAGGGCGGGGCGGTGACGGTGGACATGCAACTCTCCAGGCAACTCAGGACGAAGGGGGAAGCGGGAAAAACGCACTGGTGGTGCGCTGGTACTGCGCGTAATCCTCACCACGCGAGCGCAGGGCCTGCTGCTCGGTGTAGGGAATACCGGTGAAGCGATACAGAAACACGAACATCACCACCGGCCCGAGCGCGCACAGCGCCACCGGCCAGGGCCCGGCGCCGGCCGCCAGGGCCAGATAAGCGAACCAATGCACGAACTCGAAGAAATAATTGGGATGACGCGAATACCGCCACAGCCCGGTGCGACAGGTCTTGCCGCGATTGGCCGGGTCGGCCTTGTGTGCAGACAACTGCCGGTCGGCCACGGCCTCGCCGCCGACCGCGATCAACCACACCACGACCGCCAAGGTGCTCCACACGCTCCACGCCGGGTTCGGGTTGCTGGCCGCAGCGAGGAACGGCACCGCAAACAGCACCACCACCACCGCCTGGGCCAGGAAGAAGCCGAGGAACTTGCGCTGGTCGCCGTTCCAATGCTCACGCAGCGCGCGATAACGGCCGTCTTCATGCGGGTCGCCGAACACGCGCACGCCCAGATGCCAGGCCAGACGCGCGCCCCACGCACCGCCAAGCACCGCCACCAATACGCGCGGCAGCAGCGCACCGTCGGACATCCACGCGCAATATGGCGCAGCCACCGCCAGGCAGGCGGCCCACAACACGTCGACCGGGCCGGCATTGCCGCTGCGGCGCTGCCAGAGCCAGCCCAGCACCATCACCCCACTTGCGACTACGCCCACATGCAGCAGCGGCCACACAGTCATTGCAGTTCTCCGGTCAGGTCATGCGGCAATGGTCGCGATAAACGCCGTGCATACAGCGACAACACGCCGCAGGCCACGCCCCAGCCGATGCCGACGGCGAGCACCGTATGCAGCAGCGGCGGGAACAGTTCCACCGCATGCCAGCTGCGTTGCGCCAGCCAGTACGAAAACGGCCCGAAGATGGCGCCCAGCAACACCGCCAGCCAGGTGCGTTGCATCACGCTGCGCAGCGAATGATTGAGCGTGAGCGCAAAGCCGACCCACAGCGCCAGAATCCACGCCGGTGCCAGTGCGCTGCCGGGCCACGGCGCGGCGTAACGCACCCAGCCTCCGGCCGCCAGCGTGGTGTCCAGCAGCAAGCCCAGCGCCAATGCGGCGATCAGTAACGGCACATCGCCTACCGCGCGTCGCGAAGGCCACAGTTGGTACAGCGCAAATAACGCCAGCGCCAGCAGCGTTGGCCACACGCGCCCGTGCGCGGCGGCGGCCACCGCCACCACCCAGAGCACCTGCAGGCCGAGATAGTTACCGAGCTGCTTCATGCCTCACGCAAGACCGGGTACGAACTGCGGTGGGCGCGCGCCGGGCTTGCTCAGCCACAGGTGCACGTCGCCGATCGAACGCTCCAGAAAGCCGGCTTCGCAATACGCCAGATAAAACTCCCACATGCGGATGAAGCGTTCGTCGTAGCCCAGTGCGCGCACCTGCGGTAACTGGGTCATGAAACGCTGCCGCCAGGCGCGCAGCGTCAATGCGTAGCTGGGGCCGATATCTTCCAGATGGAACAGGCGCAGATCGCTGGCCCGCGCCACCGCGCCGGTCATCGCCGCAACCGACGGAATGAAGCTGCCGGGGAAGATATGCCGCTTGATGAAATCCACCGAATGCAGCGCCTGCTTGTAACGGTGATCCTCGATGGTGATGGCCTGGATCAGCGCCTCGCCATCGTCGGCAAGCAGGCTGCCGACCTTGGCGAAGTAGGTGTCCAAATACTGGTGGCCGATCGCCTCGATCATCTCGATCGACACCACGCGATCGAAGCGGCCCTGCAGGTCGCGGTAGTCGCTCAACAACACGGTGACCCGGTCGCTCAAACCGGCATCGGCGATGCGCTGTGTCGCCAGATCGAACTGCTCGCGCGAGATGGTGGTGGTGGTGACCCGGCAGCCGTGTTCGCGCGCCGCATGCAGGGCAAAACCGCCCCAGCCGGTGCCGATTTCGACCACGTGGTGCTGCGGGCCCAGGCGCAACTTCTGACAGATGCGTTCGAGCTTGCGCGTGGCCGCACGTTCCAGCGCCGCCTCGCCCTGCGCTTCTTCGCCATCGACGAAGATCGCCGACGAGTACATCAGGTTCTGATCCAGAAACAGCTCGAACAGCGGGTTGCCCAGGTCGTAATGCGCGGCGATGTTGCGCCGGCTGCCGCTGCGGGTATTGCGCGCGAACGCATGCAGGCTACGCATCGCCCAGCCACCCAGGCGCGCGGTGCCGGTTTCCATTGCGTCCAGCCGGTCGCGATTGCGCAGCAGCAGGCGCATCAGCCCGACCAGATCGTCGCACTGCCACTGCCCATCCATGTACGACTCGCCCGCACCGACGCTGCCGTTGAGTGCGGCCTGCCGATAAAAATCCGGGTCGATGACGCGCAACTGCATCTGCAGCGCGTGCGCACCGCTGGCAGTGCCCAGCGTGGTCACCGCGTCGCCTTCGTGCAGTTGCAGCTGGCCGTCGCGCAGGTCGCCGAGCGTCGCCAGCAGGCGCTTGCGCAGCAGGCGGTCCGTCCATGAAGCCGCGCGTGGCGCAGCAGTATCGGGCAGGGACGTGGCGTTCATCGGGGGTCTCGCACAGGCGGATGGGGGTGGTCGTGGACAGGGTTGCCGCGCAGCCACAGGCGCAAGGCCTGCCAGTGGATGGCGAGCACCACCTGCACGGTCATCAAGGGATAGGCGAGCAAGGTGCGCGCCAATGCGCGCGCGGTCAGCGGCTGACGTTGCAGGACCAGCGTGGCATCGAAGCGGCGCGTGCCGCTGTTGTCGATCGCGCACTCAGCGGCGTCGTCGTTGGCATCCAGCACGTCCATATGCACGCGCAGCTGCGCATCCGGCACGCTGAAGCGCCAGTCGTAGCGGTGCTGCATGCCCATGAACGGCGACACGTGGAAGCGTTTGTCGAACCGCCATGCATGCACGTCGCGATGCGTGCGTGCCTGTGCGACCGGCAGCACGTAGGTGTGCCGTTGCTGCCAGGGCGTGTTGGTGATTTCCGCCACGATCCAGCGCAAACCGTCGTGCCGATCGAAGCAGTAATAAAAGCTCACCGGATTGAACACATGGCCGAAGTAGCGCAGATGCGTCAGCAGCCGGATGGCGCCGTCCGGGCGCTCGCCGGTCTGCGCCTGCACGCAATCGCGCACTGCCTGATCCAGTGGAACAGTGGGGTCGCCCAGGTAATCGCTGCGACGGAACTGCGCCAGATTGGCGCGACCTACCGACCACAGCCAGCGATGGGCGAACACCTGATCCAGTTCGGACAGGTCCAGGTACATCAAAAACAGGCGGTAACGGAAATCCAGCGGTTTGGGCGCGAAGCGGCGATGCCGCACCCATCCGGTGTAGATCGCGCTGCGCAAGCCGCCGGCCACGCTGCCGGTGCCGCTGTCCTCACCGGGAGGTAGCGGCACGGCGTCGGTGCTGGCTTCGCGCAGCAATTGCATCACCAGGTCACTCCCAGGCCATGGGCCACGTCCACACCGCTGCGCAGGCCGTCTTCGTGGAAGCCGAAGCCCCATGCGGCACCGGCAAACCAGGTGTGGTGGCGGCCCTGGATCTCTGCCTTGCGCTCCTGCGCCGCCAGTGCGGCGGCGTTCTGTAACGGGTGGCGATAGCGCATGCGCCGCAGCACCTTGGCCGGGTCGATGTCGTGGTCGCGGTTGAGACTGACGATGAAGGGCTGCGGCGCCTCGATCGACTGCAGCGCGTTCATCCAGTAACTCACCGTGCAGGGCGCCTGCGGGTCGGCCGGCACATGCGCATTCCACGCCGCCCAGGCGCGCTTGTCGCGCGGCAACACGCCGGCATCGTTATGCAGCACGGTGTCGTTGTCCTGGTAGGTGATTCCGCCCAGGATCTGCCGTTCGGACGCGGTGGCATCGCTGAGCAAGGCCAGTGCATCGTCGGCATGGCAAGCCAGTACCACCTCGTCGAAATATTCTTCGCCGCGCAGCGAGCGGAGCATGATGCCGTCAGGCGTGCGACGGATCGCATGCACCGGCGTGGACAGTCGCTCCAGCACCTGCCAACGCCGCCGCAACGCACGCACGTAGCTATTGGAGCCGCCACGCACCACCTGCCACTGCGGCCGGCCGCTGATCTGCAGCATGTGGTGGTTGGCCATGAAGCCGATCAGTTGGCCCATCGGAAATTCAAGGATGGTCTGCGACGGCGAGGACCACAGCGCCGACGCCATCGGCACCAGGTGCTGGTCGCGAAACGCGGCCGAATAGTGATGCCGTTGCAGATACGCGCCCAGCGTGCTGAAGCGTTCGTCGCTGTGCAGCACCGCTGGCGCCTGCCGATAAAAACGCCGCAGGTCCGCCAGCATGCGCCAGAAGCGCGGGCTGAGCAGATTGCGCCGCTGGCAAAACAATCCATCCAGGCTACCAGCGTTGTACTCCAGCCCGCTGGCTGCATCGTGCACCGAAAAACTCATCGTGGTCGGCTGCGATGCCACGTCCAGCTCGGCGAACATGCGGGTCAGCAGCGGGTAGTGCTGCGGGTTGAACACGATGAAGCCGCTGTCCACCGCATAGCGCTGGCCGTCCAGCTGGATGTCGTGCGTGTGGGTGTGGCCGCCGAGATAATCGGACGCCTCGAACAAGGTGACTTCGTAGCGACGCGACAACAGCCACGCTGCACCCAGGCCGGCGATTCCGCTGCCGACCACGGCAATCCTGCCTTCGCTCATCGCACCACCCGTTGCGCGCGGCGCGTGAGCATTGCCGGCATCGGCTTGAGGTCCCACACCAGCCCCACCCACGACATCGCCTTGAGGCCGTACCAGGTCACGTCGTACTCCCACCAGCGCATGCCTTGCCGCGCCGACCCGGGGAAGAAGTGATGGTTGTTGTGCCAGCCTTCGCCAAAGGTGATCAGCGCCAACAGCCAGTTGTTGCGGCTGTCGTCGCGCGTCTCGAATCGCCGGCTACCGAAGCGGTGCGCCAGCGAATTGATGGTGAAGGTGGCATGGAACAGCGCCACGGTGGACAGCACGAATCCCCATACCAGCAGCTGCGGGCCGTTGGTGTGCAACGCGGGCGCGGCATCGGCCAGCCAGTCGCCAAGCAGATACAGGCCAAGCGCGAGCAGTACCGGCATCACGATGTCGAAGCGGTCGATAAAACGCAGCTCGCCGAAACGGCGCAGGTCCGGGATCGCTTCCCAATCGGTGCGGAAGTTACGCGGGGTCAGGAACCAACCGGTGTGGCTCCACCAGAACCCGTGCTGGGCCGGCGAATGCGGGTCGCGGCCGGTGTCGGTGTGCCGATGGTGGTTGCGGTGATGCGCCGCCCACCACAGCGGACCGCGCTGCACGCAGGTCGCACCGATGGCGGCAAACACGAACTGCAACACGCGCGAGGTCTTGAATGCGCGATGGGAAAAATAGCGGTGATAGAAGCCGGTGAGCGCGAACATGCGCAGCGCGTACAACGCCAATGCCATGCCCACCGCAAACCACGACACGCCCACCCAGAACACCGCCAGGCAGGCCACATGCAGCGCGATGAAGGGCAAGGCACGCAGCCAGTCGATGCGATCGGCGCGTGCCTCGTCCAATGGCTCGTCGGTTTGCGAATCCACCCAGCGACGCAGGCTGCCGATGCGCGATGCAACCCAGCCGCGACGCTTGGGCGAGGGCTGAGGCGTTGCGACGTGGGGGTCGAGTCCAGTGCTCGGCACGCGTGGTTCTCCGTAGGTTATCGAAACCCTGTACGCAAGCTGCCGGCAAACAGATGCACCAGCCCGCTTGATCGTCGCACGCACGGACGGGATTGACGCGTTTGCGCAACCCGATGACGCACGCGCGCGCACCGATGTGTGCGCTCAGTATCACTGACGCAGATGAGGCGGCTTGTGAAGTTGCCTGCCTGAGCGCCGCAGGCGAGCATGCGGGAGCAGCGCCACGCAGGCGTGCTCATCCCGGACGGACGGCACGCATTGGCAGTGAGCAGTGAGCAGAGGTGGCCCTGTCAGGCCACTGCTGCGTCGCGTCTCGCAGCCGCGCAGCAGTTGCTCATGCGCCCGATCAGGGCGCCATTGCCAGCGTGCTGATGCCGCCCTTGGCAACCACCGTGCCGGTGGCCACGCCACCCGGTGCACCGCCGGGCGGTTCCAGCGTCACTGCCAGGATCGCCTCGTTGCTGAGCATGGGCATCAGCTGGTCGGGAATCTGCGCACGACGCGCACGCTGATCGTCGAAGGTACCCATCGAATGCGCCTTGCCGTCCGGCGTGATCAGCCACAGCTCGGGCACCTTGTCGGCCGTGGCGGTGCGATCCAGCGGCGTCACCGTGATGGTGTGCTTGTCTGCATCCATCAGCGCCACATAGCCCGGACGCCCGTCTTCGGTGGCCAGCGTGGAGGTCATTGCAATGCCGGTGGCCGGCGGTGTGGTGGTCGCAGGTGGGGCGACCGGGGTCTGTACGACCGGCGTATCGCCAACAGGCGGTACCGGTGCCGGCGGCGTGCGCAGGTTCAACAACGCGAGCACGCACACTGCAGCGGTCGCCAGGCCGCCGGCGCTGGCCCACCGCCATACGCGCACGTTGTTCCACAAGGGCGCGGCCGGTCTGCTGGTGGTGGCTGCCGGCGCGGCCGACGTCACTGCACGCAGCGGCATGTCAAAGCCCAGCGCCTGCCGCACCTGCGCCCACACCTGGTCAGGCGGGGTCACGGCAGCGATCTCTTCCAGCAGCGGGGCCAGAAGATCCTGCCACTGCAGCACCGCCTGGGCGAACTGGGCGTCGGTGGCGATGCGTTGTTCTGCTGCCAGGCGTTCTTCTGCGCTCAGCAGGCCGAGCACGTACTCGCCGGCCAACACGTCGCGCGGCGGTTCCTGGTCGATGGGAAAGGGCGTGCTCATCGTTCCAGACATGCCTTGAGTTTGGCCAGGCCGCGGCGGATCCAGCTTTTGACCGTGCCGATCGGGGTGTCGGTGCGCGCGGCGAGCTCTTCGTAGGTGATGCCTTCGAAGAACGCGGTGCGAATCAGTTCGCTGCGCGGCGGTTCGAGTTCGGCCAGGCAGTGGTCGATGCGGCGGCGCGTGCTGGCGCGCTCGGTGCGCTCCAGCGGCGACGCATCGCCATCGCGCAGTTCGCCGGCATCGTCCAGCGCCACGTTGCGGCGCTGCGGCGCATTGGCGCGCAGATGATCGATCGCCTTGTTGCGCGCGATCATCGCCAGCCAGGTCAGCCCGCGCGCGCGCGTAGGATCGAACTGCCCGGCCTTGTGCCAGATCAGCGTGAACACGTCCTGCAGCACCTCTTCGGCCTCGGCACGTTGCGGGATCATGCGCAGGCAGACCCCAAACAGCTTGGGCGAGGTCTGCCGGTACAGCGCTTCGAAGGCATGCCGGTCGCCGCCCGCAGTTGCGGTCAGCAGGCGTCCGGTTTCATCGTCGTCGTGGCCAGGAATGGCACTCATGCGGTCGGGCGTTGAGTAAGGTGGGAGCGATGCTACCGGACTGTGCAGGCGCTGTCTGTCACTTGCGCAACCACAGCAGCACGGCGGCGAGCAGCAACAGGATCTCGACACCGGCAAGCGCGACGGTTGGCGCCGAAACCGGCCACAAGCGCGACAGCGCAACGTTGCGGAACAGCACGATGGGCACGTAGAACGCCAGTGCGACCAGCAAGCCGGTGCGCGGTTGATTGATCCAGGCGAAATAACCGAACAGGAACGCCATGCCCAACTGCAGGCCGCCATAGATGACCAGATACTCCGATTGCCCGGCCGGCGAGAGCTGGGTATAGCCAACCGCGTTTGCGGTCTTGGCCGGCGACAGCGTGCACCAGATCGCCAGCACGACGTAGAGCACTGCGTTGAGCCAGAGATAAGCCTTTGCCATGGACGTGTTCCTGTAGGGGGAGTGGGTGCCCGGGCCGTTGTACGCAACGGCGCGTGGTCGAACGTGAAGATGGTGCCGGCCTGGCTCATGACGGGCTGCAGCTCCGGATCAGCGGCTGCTCGCGCGCCTGGCGCAGGTCGTCTGCAGTGGTTGCGCGCGCAGCGCTGTCCGGGAACACGATGCGTACGCGCGGGTAGCGCCCCTGCGCGTCGCGCAGATTGCCCACACCGAGGAACTCGAGCAGGCGTTTGTTGGCGATGGAATAACGCACTTCCAGCGAGGGCACCGCCGCGCCATACCAGGCGTCGAGCGAAATGCGGAAGCGGCGCTGGCCGGCGCTGTCGTCGATGCGTTCGACCCGGAACGCCAACTGCCGTTGCAGGCTGGGCAGCACGAAGTCCACACGTTGCGACTTGCTGGCAAGCGCATCCCAGTGGCGGCGCAGATAGGCATCGAAACCGGCATCGATGACGCGCTCGTCTTCGCCGGCCGGTAACGCCATGCTGCGTTCGGGTTTGCCGGGCTGTTGCTGGAACATCTCGCGCACGCCATTGCGCGTGCGCACGCCTTCGCGGTAGCCGTCGCGCCCATCGATCAGGCTGAAATCGGGCGAAGTGCCGCCGCCATCGACCTGCTTACGTGCGAACGCTTGTCCGTTCGGGCAGCGGTAAAGCACCAGCCGCCCGCCGTCGTCGAGCAGCCAGTGCGACTCGCGGTAGCGCAGCGCGCCCTTGTCGGCATCGAACACATCGCCGTCCACCCGCGTGACCGCCACCGCGTTGAGCGGCGCGCTGCCCAGCACCAGCAGCAACAATGGCGGAATCGGCCGGCAGCGGAGTGCCAGCGCAGCAACGACAGCAGCAAATGGACGCATCGGCCGATTCCTCGATGGGAGTACCTATGCATACGGGCACAGCCGCAGCATGGATGCGCCGGCGGCATCGGGACTTTCCTGACTGAATGCAGGACCCGGTCGTCGTGGCCGGTGGCGTTGGCGTTGCCGTGATCCCGGGCGGTTGCGCGTGGGGAGGCGCCGCTGGTCATGCCGGCAGGCCGAATCACCGTTGCGACCTGCATCGAGGTGCCCGGCAAGCCCCTCCACGTTTGTCATCGGTCGAGCGCCAGCGCGGCAATCGCAACACCATGTGTGGCCGATGCAATGTCCAGTGCCGGTCGTGCCAGACGGGTAGCGCAGCGGCGTGCGCACGCGGCGCCTAGCCGACGGCGCGCAACTCGATGCAATCCACCGGGCAGGCCGGCAGGCACAGCTCGCAGCCGGTGCACAGCGGCGCGATCACCGTGTGCATGTGCTTGGCCCCGCCGACGATCGCATCCACCGGACAGGCCTGGATGCACTTGGTGCAGCCGATGCAATCGGCCTCCACGATCCAGGCCACCTGCGGTGGTTTGTGCGCGCCGCGGCTGCGATCGAACGGGCGTGCCGGTACCTCCAGCACCTGCGCCAGCGCGCGGGCGCCGGCATCGCCGCCGGGCGGGCAATGGTCGACGTCGGCCAGCCCGTCGGCCATGGCCTGCGCGTAGGGGCGGCAGCCGTCGTAGCCGCATTGACCGCACTGGGTCTGTGGCAGCAGGCGGTCGAGACGTTCGACCAGGGAGGGGGCGGAGGCAGGCATACGATCAGTGCAGCAGATTGCCGCGATACCAGCGCTGTTGCGCCAGTGCCAGCATCGGCGTGTCTTCGCGGCTGTCGCAGTAGGCATGCACGCATGCGTACTGCGACAGGTCGTAGCGCGCGCGAATCTGCGCGGCCTTGTGCGGGCCGCAATCGCCGTCGGCATAGCGCCCGCTCAGGCGGCCGTCGCTGTGCTCCAGCCGGTTGCAGATCAGCGACAGCCCATGCTGCGTGCACCACGGCTGCAGATACAGATCCACCGATGCCGACACCAGCACCACCTCGTGCCCTTGCGCCTGGTGCCAGTCGATGCGCTGCATCATGGCTGCACGCAGCACGCCCGGCAGTGCGGTGCGCGCGTAGTCCACGCCGTGTGCGGCCATCTCATCCAGCGTGCGGCCGCTGAACACAATGCGGGTCACACGTGCACGCAACGCCGCAGCGGACACCAGGCCCAGCCGATAGCCCAGCACCCACGGGCCGACCTGCCACTTTGCCGACGCCAACTGCGCGGGCGTGGCCACCTTGCGCAGGAAGCGTGCGTAGGTGTCGCAGGTGGTGATGGTGTGGTCGAAGTCGAACAGGGCCAGGTGCATAGGGGCTGGGATTGGGGAGTTGGGATTCGGGATGGGTTGAGGGCGTGGTGACGGGTTGTTCTCCTCCTCTCCCGCATGCGGGGGAGGTGCTACGCCAGCGTTGATCTAACTCCCTTCTCGCGCATGCGGGAACGGGGCTGCTCCATCGCTGATCTAACTCCTTCTCTCGCGCGCGGGAAAGGGGCTGCGATATCGCTGATCTAACGCCTTCTCCCGCTTGCGGGAGAAGGTGCCCCGCAGGGGCGGATGAGGGGACGCGCCAAGCACTCGTGTCAGGTCTCTCTCAACAATCAGCTCTGGCTTCTACTAATCCCGAATTGCCAATCCCGACTCCCCAACCCCGCTTCACCGCACAGGCATGCCCGGCTGGGCGCCGCTATCGGCATCCAGCAGCGCCAGCGCGCCGCCGTCGAAGCCGGCCGACAGGATCATGCCTTCGCTGATGCCGAAACGCATCTTGCGCGGGGCCAGGTTGGCGATGAACACCACGCTGCGGCCGACCAGTGTTTCCGGTTCGCCGTAGCTGCCGCGAATGCCCGAAAAGATCTGTCGCTTGCCAAGTTCGCCGGCATCCAGCTCGAAGCGCAGCAGCTTGTCCGAGCCTTCCACGAACTCGCACACCAGCACCTTGCCGATGCGCAGATCGAGCTTGGCGAAATCATCGATGCCAATAAGCCCCGGATTCGAGACGGAGGCGGGGGGATTGGCCGGCGCAACGGCTTTTGCATCGATTTTGGCCGCCGTTGCAGCGGGGGCGTTGGCAGTAGCCGGTGCCGCAGCTGCGGCCATGGTGTCTTTTGAAGCGTCGGTCATGGCGTCGATCTGTTTGGGGTCGATACGGGTGAACAGGGCGGTGTAGGGCTGGATCGTGTGCGCCGTGAGCGGGCGCTGCACATCGTCCCAACTGGTCATGGGCGCCGACAAAAAAGCCTCGGCTTCGGCGCAGGTGCGCGGCAGGATCGGCTTGAGTGCGGCGACCAGGATGCGGAACAGGTTCAAGCCCTGGGTGCAGACCGATTGCAGCTGCGCATCGGCGCCGTCCTGCTTGGCGATCACCCACGGCTTGGTGTCGTCGATGTACTTGTTGGCCTCGTCGGCCAGCGCCATGGTCTGGCGGATCGCGCTGGCTGCATCGTTGCGCTCATACGCCTCGCGGATCGGCGCCAACGCGGCGACGAAGCGGTCGTACTGCGCAGCATCGGGCAGCGCGTCGGCCAGCTTGCCGTCGAAGCGCTTGCCGATGAAGCCGGCGCAGCGACTGGCCAGGTTGACGAACTTGCCGACGAGATCGGCATTCACCCGTGCGATGAAATCGCCCAGGTTGAGGTCCAGATCGTCCACGCCGCCCGAGGACTTGGCGGCGAAGTAGTAGCGCAGCGCCTCCGGCTCCAGGCCGACATCCAGGAAGGTCCTCGCCATCACGAAGGTACCGCGCGACTTGGACATCTTGGCGCCGTCCACGGTCAGATAGCCGTTGACATGCAGGCGCGTGGGCGCGCGGTGGCCGGTGCCATGCAGCACCGCCGGCCAGAACAGGCCGTGGAAATTGACGATGTCCTTGCCGATGAAGTGATGCAGCTCGGTCTGCGTGCCGGCGACCAGATGCGCGTCGAAGTCTTCGCCCATCTGCGCGCACAGCGTCTTGAAGCTGCACAGGTAGCCGATCGGCGCATCCAGCCACACGTAGAAATACTTACCCGGCTGGCCGGGAATCTGGAAGCCGAAATACGGCGCATCGCGCGAGATGTCCCACGCGCGCAGGCCGCCTTCGGTATCCAGCCATTCCTTGAGCTTGGCCTTGACGCCCGGCAACGCCACATCGCCGGCCAGCCACTCACGCAGGAAGCCATCGAAATGGCCCACCTCGAAGAAGAAGTGCTCCGAATCGCGCAGCTCCGGCGTGGCGCCGGAGATCACCGATTTGGGCTCCTTCAGCTCGGTTGGCGCGTAGGTGGCACCGCACACTTCGCAGTTGTCGCCGTACTGGTCGGCGCTGCCGCAGTTGGGGCAGATCCCCTTGATGTAGCGGTCCGGCAGGAACATGCCCTTGGCCGGGTCGTAGAACTGCGCCACCGAGCGCCGGCTGATATGGCCGGCTGCTTCCAGCTTGTTGTAGAACGCTTCGGTGAGCTCGCGATTGACCGGCGAATTGGTCGAATCGTAATGATCGAAGGTCACCCCGAACGCGGCGAAATCGCGCTCATGGCTGGCCTGGATGTTGGCGATGAAGGCTTCCGGGGTGACGCCGGCCTTCTCGGCCGCGAGCATGATCGGCGTGCCGTGGGTGTCGTCGGCGCAGACGAACCAGGTCTTGTCGCCGCGCAACCGGCGCGCGCGCACCCAGATATCGGCCTGGATGTAACCGACCAGGTGGCCAAGATGCAGCGGACCGTTGGCATACGGCAGAGCGGTAGTGACAAGTGCGGTGCTGGTCATGGCAGGCGTGATGCGGGGGACACGCGATTATCGCACTAGTCGGGAAAGGGACGGGAATGGGGAATTGGGAATGGGGAATCGGTTGAAGCAGGCTAGGTTTGTCGCGATGTTGATGTGCGCAGGCTAGTCGCCGGGCGTGGGAGCGCAATGACGGTCACCTTTGCGTGTCAGGTCTTCTCGCCTGCCGGTACTCCGGGTCCGCAAAAAAAAGGCGCCCCGAAGGACGCCCGCTCTTGCGATTCCCGATTCCCGATTCCCGAATCCCAGCTACTCACGCACCCAGGTCTGCGTACGGCCCAGCGCTTCGATGCCGACGTAGCCGCGCATCTGCAGCTTCTTGCCGCCTTCGGTCAGGGTGATCTTGGCCTTGTAGGTCTTGCCCTTGGCCGGGTCCAGCACCGAGCCGCCATCCCATACGGCGGTGCCGTCGGCCTTGAGGCCCCACAGGATGGTCATGCCCTTGATCGGCTTGCCTTTCAGCGCGCCGTCGCACTTGTCGCACATCGGATTGGGGCCATTGTTGGACTGCAGGATCTCGACCACCTTGCCGCTCAACGTGCCGTTGGCGGCCTGTTCGATCTGCACCACCGACTTGGGCTTGCCGGTCTCGTCGTCGATGGTCTTCCAGCGACCCACCGGCGAATCGGCGGCCTGGGCCAGCAGCGAGGCGGCCGCCAGCGGCAGAGCCACCATCAGGGTCTTGAAGGTCTTGCGCATGGTTCCCCTCCCAGGGATTGCTGTGGCCGCCGTCGGCGGCCTGATGGCGAATGTATACCGTGGGGTATGGTGGCGGAAAGCCGCACTGCGGGATGCGTTCATGCGTTGCCGGCGCGGCATTGGTACGCGCTGGCTCGGCAGTGCCGGCGAGCTGGGCGCGGCATTTCGGGAACGGTCGACGCTGGTCAGGACTTCGACCCGGCGGTGCCGATGCGAATCCAGGCCTGGAGCATGCTTGCGTCGATCAGGTTTTATCAACTAGCCACCCACGTAGCCGCTGTCCCGCCTTACAACATTGCGTTCGACACGTGCCGTCTTGCCGTAAGCGCGGGGGGGGGGGGCACGCTGCCGGTGCATGCGCGCAGCGCGACTGTGCGTGGCGCGGTAACCACATTAGCCGCAACGCCGACGTCAGCGTGGGATACCCCCCGCCCGCCAGCGCGGCAGAGCAGCTGCAGTTAGCCGATCTCGTACAGCTCCAGCGGCAGATCGTCCGGATCGGCGAAGAAGGTGAACCGCCGGCCGGTGTATTCGTCGATGCGGATGTCTTCGGTGATGACGCCATGGGCGTTGAGATGCGCCACCGCGCTATCCAGGTCTTCTACGCGAAAGGCCAGGTGACGCAGACCGCGTGCTTCTGGGCGGCTGGGGCGCAACGGGGCGTTGGGGAACGAGAACAGCTCGATCTGGCTGCCGTCGGGCAGAGCCAGATCCAGCTTCCACGAATCGCGCGCCTGGCGGTAATGCTCGTCGAGCACGCGCAAGCCCAGAATTTCGCAGTAAAACTGCTTGGAGCGCGCGTAGTCGCCCGCGATGATCGCCACATGGTGGATGCCGGCCAGCATCATGCTGCGCTCCGCTGCCATACCGACAGATCCTGTTGCTGGCAGCGATCAACCGCCATCACCGCCTCGCGCAGATCCAGCGCGCGGCGGTGTGGCGCATGCGCAGGTAGCGCGCAGCGTGCGCGGGGCGGCAACGCTGCAGGCAGGCGCAGGTAACGTGTGTCAGACATGACGGTGCTCCGCAAGATCGGCACGCGAGCATACCCGCGCCTGCCTGAAGTGCTTGTACAGCGTCACAGCTCGCCACCGCATGGCTGTGCTCGCCTGCATGCGCGTGGCAGGATGGTGCGCCGCCCATCAGACCGACGCATGCCAGACCCTTCTTCCAGCGCCGCACCGCAGTTCCAGCGCAGCATGCAGGTGCGCCACCTGGTGATGTTGTCGCTGGGTGGGGTGATCGGCACCGGGCTGTTCTTCAACACCGGCTACATCATCGCCAGCACCGGTGCGCTGGGCACGGTGATCGCGTATCTGATCGGTGCGCTGGTGGTGTATCTGGTGATGCAATGCCTGGGCGAACTGGCGGTGGCGATGCCGCAGACCGGGGCGTTTCATGTGTATGCGACGCGCTATCTGGGGCCGGCCACCGGGTATGTGGTGGCGTGGTTGTATTGGCTGACCTGGACGGTGGCGCTGGGGTCGAGCCTGACTGCCGCAGCGTTCTGCATGCAGTACTGGTTTCCGCAGAGCCCGGCGTGGCCGTGGTGTCTGTTGTTCTGTGCGCTGATCTTCGGCTTGAACACGGTGTCGGCGCGTTGGTTTGCCGAAGGCGAATTCTGGTTTTCGTTGATCAAGGTGATCACGATTTTGGTGTTCATCGTGCTCGGTGGCGCGGCGGTGATCGGCCTGCTGCCGTTGGCCGATGGTGCGCCTGCGCCCGGCTTGCGCCATCTGCGCGCCGATGGCTGGTTTGCGCACGGCACGTTGCCGATTTTGATGACGATGGTGGCGGTGAACTTCGCGTTTTCCGGTACCGAATTGATCGGCGTGGCTGCGGGCGAAACCGCGCAGCCGGCACGCGCCATTCCGCTGGCGATCCGCACGACGCTGGTGCGGCTGGTGGTGCTGTTCGTGGGTACTGTGCTGGTGCTTGCTGCCTTGCTGCCCGCCAGCCAGGCGGCCGTCGAGACCAGCCCGTTCGTGCGCGCGTTCGAGTTGCTGGGCATTCCGTACGCGGCGGACATCTTGAATGCGGTGATCCTGACCGCGATCCTGTCGGCGGCCAATTCGGGCCTGTATGCGGCGGCGCGCATGCTGTGGTCGTTGGCCAACGAAGGCACGCTCCCGGCGCGCCTTGCGCGCCTGACCCGTCGCGGCATTCCGTTGCCGGCCTTGCTGCTGAGCATGCTGGGCGGTCTGCTGGCCCTGCTCACCGGCGTATACGCGGCCGAGACGGTATTCGTTGCGATTTCCGCGGTGTCCGGCTTTGCGGTGGTGGTGGTGTGGCTAAGCATCTGCGCATCGCATTACCGCTTTCGTCGGCAGCTGGTCCGCGACGGGATTGCCGTGGAGACGCTGGCCTATCGCGCGCCCTGGTATCCGTGGACGCCGATCCTCGGATTCTCGCTGTGTTTGCTGGCCTGCATCGGCTTGGCATTCGATCCGCAACAGCGCATCGCGCTGTGGTGCGGCATCCCCTTTGTGGCGCTGTGTTACGGCGCCTATGCGCTGACCCAATGGCTCGCGACCAGGAGACTGCACGCATGACGATTCTTCCCCGCCAGCCGCGCGCAACTGCGCCGTTCAGTGCGGCGCTCCAGCACGATGGCTATGTGCTGCTGGATGGCGCGCTTGCCACCGAACTGGAACAACGCGGCTGCGATCTCAACGATGCGCTGTGGTCGGCGCGCGTGCTGATGGAGCAACCGGAGCTGATCTATCAGGTGCATCGCGACTACTTCGCTGCCGGCGCGCAATGCGCAATCACCGCCAGTTACCAGGCCACGCCGCTGGGGTTCGCCGCGCGCGGTCTGGATCTGGCGCAATCGCAAGCGCTGATCGCACGCAGCGTGGCCCTGGCCGCACAGGCGCGTGCCGATCATCTGCAGGCGCAGCCGCACGCTGCGCCGTTGTGGGTGGCAGGCTCAGTCGGGCCATATGGCGCGTATCTGGCCGATGGCTCGGAGTACCGTGGCGACTACGTAGTGCCGTTGGCGCAGCTGATGGCGTTCCATCGCCCGCGCATCGCCGCGTTGGCAGCGGCGGGCGTGGATGTACTGGCCTGCGAGACGCTGCCGTCGGCGAACGAGATCGTGGCGTTACGTCTGCTGCTGGAAGAGTTTCCGCAATTGCATGCGTGGTTCTCTTTCACCTTGCGCGATGCCGACCATTTGAGCGATGGCACGCCATTGGCGCAGGTCGTGCCGGCACTGGATGCCTGCGCGCAGGTAATTGCGGTGGGAATCAACTGTATTGCGCTGGATCGGGTCACCACCGCCTTGCACAGCCTGTCGGCGCTGACCGCCTTGCCGCTGGTGGTGTATCCCAACTCGGGCGAGCACTACGACGCTGGCGATAAGCGCTGGCATGCCGGCGATGCGCCCGCGTGCACCCTGGCCGACCAGCACACGCAGTGGCTGGCCGCAGGCGCGCGGTTGATCGGTGGCTGCTGCCGCACCACGCCGCGCGATATCGCCGCATTGGCCGCGGCGCGGGCGGTGGGTTGAAGGCACCACCCTCGTCGGTGGCGCGCCTTGAGGGGACGCCTCAAATCGGCGAGCGTGGCCGCTGCAGCACCCGCAACCGGCAACCGGCAACGTCATGCCGGTGTTGAGCGACGCATGCCAAGCGCAGATCCGCACCCAGGTCTAACACCAGCTTGAACGCGACGGCCGATAACCCTTCCATCGGCCGCAATCGCCGACCTCAGCCTTTCAGCGCTGCGATCCAGCGCTGGATCTTGTCCTGCAGGATCTCCAGCGGCACCGAGCCGTCCTTGAGCACTTCGGTATGGAAGGCACGCACGTCGAAGCGCGGCCCCAGCTCGCGCTGCGCCTGCTCGCGGAGCTGCGCGATCTTCATCTCGCCGACCTTGTAGGCCAGCGCCTGGCCGGGGATGGCCATGTAGCGGTCGACTTCGGCTTCGGCATCGGTGCGGCTCATCGCCGAGTTGTCCAGCATGTAATCGATCGCCTGGGTACGCGTCCAGCCCTTGCTGTGCAGGCCGGTATCGGCGACCAGCCGGATCGAGCGCCACAATGCGTTTTGCAGATAGCCGTAGGTGTTGTACGGGTCCTGATACAGCCCCAGCTCGCGCCCCAGCGATTCGGCATACAGGCCCCAGCCCTCGATGTAGGCGGTCTCGCCTCCGAGGCGGCGGAACTTGGGCAGGTCGGTCAATTGCTGCTGCAGCCCGAGCTGGTAGTGGTGGCCGGGAATCGCTTCGTGCAGGTACAGGCTCTCCGCTTCCCAGGTCTTGCGCGAGGGTAGGTCGGAGGTATTGACGTAAAAGATGCCTGGCGTGCCACCGTTGCTGCCATTGACGCTGGGACGCATGTACGAGCCGTTGGCCGCCGCTTGTGCCCGCTGCGGTTCCACCGCGCGCACTTCCAGCGGCGGCATGCCCTGGATGTTGAACAGGCGCGGCACCGCGCCCTGCACGCGCCCCTGCAGGCCACGGTAATAGTCCAGCAACTCGGTGTCGCTGCGGAAGCTGAAGCGCTTGTCGGTCTGCATGAACTTGTAGAACTTGGGCAGGGTGCCGCGGAACTTGACCTGCTTGGCCAGCGCGGCGATTTCGCCCTGCAGGCGCGCGACCTCGTCCAGCCCGATCTGATGGATCTGCTCCGGGCTCAGATCGGAGGTGGTGCTCTGACGCACGTCGTAGGCGTACCACGCCGCGCCGTTGGGTAGCGCCGCCAGGCCATCGGTATCACGGCAGGCGGGCAGGTATTCGGTGGCGATGAAACCGCGCAGCTCCCGGTAGGCCGGCATGATGCGCACTTCGATCAAGCGCTTGTATTCGGCGGTGATGCGCTGCTTGTCGGCTTCGGGCATATCGGCCGGCAGGTTGCGCACCGGGCCCCAGAACAGGCTGTCTTCGGCGCTGCGCGCGATGATCGCATCCAGTTGCGGCAGTACTTTCTGCATCAGCACCTTGGGCTGCACCACCCCGGCCTGCATGCCGGCGCGCATGTTGGTGATGGCCTGATCGAACAGGTCGGGAATGCCCACCGCACGCCGCGACCAATTGTCGTAGTCCTTGACCGTCTTGAACGGCTGGGCGCCGGTGCCCGAGCCCAGCACCACCGCAATGCTGGCGATGTTGTAGAACTGGTTGATCGGCAGCATCCAGCTGGGGAACTGCTCGGCGGCCAGCGCACTGCGCGCATCGCGCACGAAGATCTGGTAGCTGAGCAGGTCCTGCCCGCTCAGGCCGTCCGGCCCCAGCGCCTCTGCCTTGCCCAGCCACAGCACGGTGAAATCATGCGACTGCTGGCGGAACGCCGGCGACAGGAAGTTGGGCAGCTGGTCGTTGTAGCGGCTCTCGCCCTGAAAGGTGGCCTGCAGCGGGTTGAGCTTGAGCGAGGCGTCCCAGTACTGGTCGTAGAGCAGGTTGAGCTGCTGGGCCTTGGTCAGCACCACCGGCGCGGCGACTGCGCGTGGCCTGGCCTTGGCAGCCTTGCTGCCCTTGGCCGTCTTCGAGGCCTTGGCCGCCGGCTTGGTGGTCTTTTTGCCTTTGCTCGCCTTCGCGCGCGTTTGCGTGGTCTGTGCCTTGGCGGTCTTCTTCTTGGCCGCATCGGCGGGCGCTGCCACTGACAGGCTCAACACAGCGGCGAGGGCCAGCGACAGCAGGCGGGAAAAGCTGAGGGGCATTACCGGCTCCGGAAACAAGCGAGCGGGGAGCTTGCCCGATCCGCACCATTACGGCCAGCTATCCGGAGCATGCGGCGCACATGCAATTCAGATGCGGCACGGGCAGGCGCAGTGCATCGTTGGAATGGTGCGCTGCGATAACGCACCGCGCAGCGTGCTGCCACGGGCACAGCCGGCCACGGGCAGGCAGTGTGTGGGCGGGGCGCCGCCTTTAGAAAGGCTCAAAAAGCGTAGCGAGCAGTCGTCAGGTGGGTGTGGACGGCGCGGAGGAACCGGCGCGTACGAACGGTACATGCCGCACCGAGCACCGGCCGCGCCCGCCTGGTGGCTGCCCAGTTGCTTTGCTAGCTGCGCTTAGTCGGCAGCGGCTTCTTCGCGCAGCTGCTCGGCGCGATCGGCGCCCAGATACGCGCTGATGGCGCGGCGCGCGAGGTACAACAGCGGAATCAGGGCGATCGCAAAGCCCATCTTGTAGACGTAGTTGAGCGTGCTCACCGCCAGGAACTGGTCGATGGACCAATGCTGCGGGCCAAGCACGAAGGCGATGTAGATCACCACGAAGCTGTCCACCAACTGCGACACTGCGGTGGAGCCGGTGGCACGCAGCCACACGTGTTTTTCGCCGGTGACCTTGCGGATGCGATGGAACACCGACACGTCGATCAACTGGCCGAACAGAAACGCTACCAGCGAGCCGCCGATCGTCCACAAGCCCTGCCCGAACACCGCGGCGAACGCCGCTTGATAGTCCGGCACACCCTGGCTCTGCGCTGCGGTCACCCACCAGCCGGCCGGCGCCAGGGCAATGGCCGCGAACGCAAACACGAAGCCGTAGCCGATCAGCGCCACCGCCACCCACGAGATGAAACGCACTCCGCGGCTGCCGAAGAACTCGTTGATGGTGTCGGTCATGATGAACACCACCGGCCATAACAAGGTGCCGGCGGTGAAGCTGAGCGAGCCGGTTTGGCCGAACAGGTTCCAGTTCAGCGGTGCGATGCCGAGCGTGTCTTCCAGCGCGAAGATCTTGACGCCGATGAACTCGGCCAGCGCTGCGTTGACGCAGAAGAACGCCGCCAAGGCAATGAACAGCCGGACCGCACGGTCGTCGAGGGTACGCGTGTGTGTCATGGCATCAGCGATCCGCAGTACGGGTGAAAGGAACCGACTCCGGCGAAACCGCGCCGCCGGAGATGATGAAACTCATCGCCTGATCCACAGTCCAGTCGGTGGGCGTGAGCAACTCCACCGGCACGATTTCCAGATAGCCGGAGGTGGGGTTGGGCGTGGTCGGCACATACACCGCCGCCAGCTCGCGTCCGGTGCCTTGCTCCTTGATCACGCGCGTGACCAGGCCGACCGACTTCATATCGCGATGCGGGAAGTCGATCAGCACCACGCGCTGCGTGCTGCCGGGCTGGGTCTGCAGGATGTCGAGCAATTTGCGCGCGCTCTCGTAGACCACGCTGGCCAGCGGGATGCGCCGCATGATCGCCTCGAACCAGCGCAGCAGACGCTGGCCGATCACCCGCCGGCTCAGGATGCCGACGAACAGGATCGCCGCCACCGTGGCGACCAAGGCGATGGTGTTCTGCACCCACAGCGCCTTGATCCAGCCCAGGTAATCGGGAAACGAGGCGGCGATGCGCCCGGACAGCGGCACCACCCAGGGGCTGCTGATGCCGGAGAGCAGCGAGAAGACGAACTTCACCACCACCCAGGTCAGCCAGACCGGCAGCAGGGTGAGCAACCCGGTCAGAAACACGCGTTGCAGGGAAGGGCGGGTGTGCGGAGTGGGGGATTCGGACATCTGCGTAGTGTAGGCATTCGGCCGCGTCCGGTGCAGGTGGGGTGGGGATTTGGGATTGGGCAGTGGGGATTGGTAAAAGATGCGCTGCTGCGTGGCGAAACATCGCCATCGAGCGGTGGCACGTTGAGTGCAGGCCACTCTCTACTTCTGCCAGAACAAGGTGCGCGTCGCTGGGTGCGCGTAGGACAGCGGCGACTGCCTGGGCGACGGGGCCCGACACCGCCTTGCTCAAGCGAAACACCGCTTTCGGCGGGCGGTCAGTGGTGCTGTCTCGGCCAGCGGGGCGCGGTTGTCCGTCGGACGGCTGTCGATATTTTTGCATCCTGAAATACCGCACTGTTGATTGTCTCGATGCGCCTCCGCTCAGGTTGTCGTATGGGCGCGCTGTCGCACTAAGATGTGCCTCTCTCCAGGGAAGGTTGAACGCGCATGCTCGGCAAATTCCTCAAATCGGCGTTGCTGGGTGTTTGCATCCTGCTGGCAGCGTTGGTGGCGCTGTATGCGGTCTCCAGGCATTGGCCGATTCCCGAGGCGCAGCGTCAGGCGCTGGCGCAGCTGCGGCAACCGCCGCCGCCGTTGCGCGACACCAACATGTTCGTCGCGCTCTGGTCGCTGTCGTATGCCATGCCCGAGACGCAGCGAGAGAGCTTGCTGGCCGAGGATGTGGAACGGTTCAACCGGTTGCCGGCAGGCACGCCATTTCAGAGTGCTGCGGCGCGTCTGCCGGGCCCGCCGCGCTGGCCATCGTCTGCCCCTGCGCTGTGCAGCGCCAGTGCCGGCGGCTGCCTGGAGCGGGTGCGCCAGAACCCGCAGGCCTATGCCGATGCGCTGGCCGCGCAGGCGCCGCTGCTGGCCAGGCTGCGCGCGCTGGCCACGTACGCCGATTACCGCAGCCCGTTCCGCGCAGACATCAATGCGCCGCTGCCGGAGCTGCCACCGTTATCGTTGTCGATGACCGGCAACGCAGTGGACTTCGTGCAGGGACATACCTTGCAGGCGTTAGCGGGTGTCTGCGCCGATGCGCAGACTGCGCGGGTGTTGCTGCGCAGTGGCGACAATCTGGTGATGCCGTTGATCGGCGCGGCGATGTTGCGCGGCAATGCGCATCTGTTTGCCGACATGCTGGCCGAACTGCCGGCGCAGCACCCGTTGCCCGCACTGTGCGCTACTGCCTTTGCACCGCTGGCGGTGGAGGACATCGCGCTGTGCAATGCCTTGCACGGTGAATCGCGCATGGCGTTTTCGCTGCTGCAGGACAGGGTGCTTGCGCAAGACGGCAACCTGTCCTGGGAAGAGCGCATGTCGCTGCGCATGTTCGATCGCGAACGCACCCAAGCCTTGCTCGCACCGACCTATACCTGGGCCTGCAGCGCACCGGTGCGTACCTTGCTGGCGCAGGATCAGCCGGTGCCGCAGGCATGGATTGCGGCGCCTCAAACGGCATCGGTGGCCTGTGTCGCCAATGCGATGGGCTGCTTGCTGGCAAGTGCAGGGCAGCCGGACTACGCCAATTACCAGCACAAGATGCAGGACACCGCCGCTGCGTTGCGCGCGCTGTCGGCGCTGCAGTGGCTGCGCGATCGCCCAACCGATGCAAGGCCGCTCGCGCAGCGGCTTGCCGAGCTGCCGCCTGCGTTGCGCGGGCAGGCACGCGCGCTGCAGCCGGGCCCCGACGGCAACAGCCTGCTGCTGCACCAGTACGCACGGCCGGAAGGCAACGCGGCTGAAGACCGCTGGCCGTTGGCCGGCAGTGCGCTTGCGGCAGCGCGCCGGGCGACGACGATTCAGTAACAAAAGCGCCTTTTCGATGTGCCTGGCACGCGCAGACCGATTGCGGATACGTACCGCGGTTGCCTGTGCAAAGCAGCCAGTGGCGGCATCGGTCGAGCGTTGGAGCCGCGCGACAATCAGTCGCCGCAAGTGACCGAACGCAGCGATTGCCTGTTGCGTGCCGCGTGCGAAAGACGCGTGGTCATCAAACAATCCAATGCTGAAAACCAACATGCCGCATCCTTGCGGGACGCGGCATGTGATCGAGCAACGACTCGTTAAGACAAAACGCATGCACATCGAGTCAGCACAGTGCAGCGCGCTGACCAAACACCGCGTTTAGAACCGGAAGTTCAACCACCCCATCACGAAGGTCGAATCGCCGTAGCCGGCCTTTTCCAGCGCTGGACCGGCCATCAGGTGCTCGGCGCGGAAGGTCACCGACCAGTTCGGATCGATGTTCCAGGTGGCGTTGATACGCGGCATGGTGCCGATGCGCCGCTCGCCGGTGCTCTGGGTGCGTGCGTAGGCGCGCGCCTGGTTGTTGTAGATCGCATCGCTGGTGGTCTGGCGCCACAGGGTTTCCCATTCCAGGTTCACGATGAGCTTGGAGGTGGGCGAGAACGTGAAGGTCGGCGCGGCAGTGACCAGGTTCACCGGGCCGAAGAACGTGGCCCAGCTGAAGTAGATCGTGTTGCCATAGAGGAAATTGTTGTTGCGCAGCGTGCCGGTACCGGACGTGCCGCCGCCGCCGGAGGCGATTTCGCTATGAAAGCCCAGGCGCGGCTTCCAACCGGTGTCGCTCAGTGTCCACGCATTGGAGGTGCTGGCCATATAGGCGCGCAGGTCGCGTCCGCCGAAACTGCCGCGCTGCACGGTCACGAACGAATCGGTGCGCAGTTTGCCCACGTTGCCCCACAACCGCAGGCCGTAATAGTTGCGATTTTCTTCGGCGGTCTGGCGGCCCCAGAGCTGATTGTCGTTGCGGAACTGATAGAAGAACGGCTCCAGATACATCGGCTTGGCGGTCGGCAACCGATAGCCACCCACCACGCCGCGGAAATGCCGCGAGCGGTCGATGCGGTCGTCGCCCAGGCCTTCGGTGCCGTCCAGGTTGAAATTGAAATCGAACAGATCCACACGGGTCTTGTCGCCGATGGCCCAGGCGCGCGCACCGTTGAAGGTCACGAAGATATCGGTGTTGTCGCGCAGCGCCATCAAGGTGACAGGCCCGTCGACGAACACCTGGCGGCCCACACGCAGACCGGTATCGGCGCCGCCGATGTTGCCCTTCACGTCGAAGAACACCTGTTGCAGGATCGCGTTGTTTTCCTGGGTGCCGGTCTTGGCGCCTTCGTTGCGTCCATCCAGGCTGCCGTGCGCCAGTTCCGTATACAGACGGAAGTGCTCGCCCACATGCAGGTCCGCACCGAAGAACGCGCGCAGCAGGTATTGCTGCTGCGAATGGCTGCCGGGAATCAGGCCAGGATTGGTGATGGTATTGCTGCGCAGGCGCAGCTCGTTGCTGAGCGAGACGTAGATATCGCCCGACGCAGTGAGCGGGATGTACTTGAGCGGATCGAACGGGCTCTTGCGCTTGGACGGGTCCTTCAAATACGACCAATCTTCGGCCCAACGCACCTGCCACATGTTGCCGCCCTGCTTGGCGCCCCAGCCCTGCGCTTCGAGCGGATAGCCCTTGGCGGTGGCGGGCGCGGCGGTGACCGGCGGCTTGGCGGGCTCCGGTTGGGTCTGTTCGGCATTGGCTGGCGCAGGTTGTGTCTGCGCAAAGCCCAGTACCGGCAGCGCCAACCCGATCGCAAGGCACAGGCGCCGGGTGGCTCCAAAAGAAGTTTCAGCCGTGGCCGGCTGCGCCAAGCGTGTCAGTTGCATCGTATCGCCCCATCGAAAAGTGAAAAACCCCTGAGCGAAACTTATCGGCACGGGGGACGTCGACTGTAGTTAAGCCGTGCTAGAAAGGCAGTAACCCAAAGGTTCTAAGCTCATGAACGCACTAGGGTTTGCGCGGGCGGGCGCTAGTGGTGCGGCGATTGGGGAGTCGGCAGTGGGGATTCGCAACGGCGGCGCTGCGGGATGCGGTGAACTTCATTGCGATACCAATAATGCTCAACGTGGCTTGCCGACCAAGCCTTGGCCTTGGCCTGTGCGACTCCCCAAAAGCGACTCCCCAATCCCCGCCCATGACTACCGGCACATTCGCTATAGCTAGGTTCTACATAGCATCACCTTCGACCTAGCGGAGATGGCCGATGAGCGAGCCGGATGTCTACCTGCGTAAATTTCAGAAGGAGTTGAGTGCTGGCACGGTGTCGCTGGCCTTGCTGGCGGTGCTGGCGCAGGCCGATGAGCCGCTGTACGGCTATCTGATCGCCAAGCGGCTCGAGCGGCTGGAGGGTGTGCTCAGCGGCAAGCAGAGCGCCTTGTATCCGGTGTTACGCAATCTGGAAGGGGCGGGGCTGTTGCACAGCCATATCGAGCCGTCTGCATCGGGGCCGCCGCGCCGCTATTACCGCATTACCGACAGCGGGCGTGACTGCCTGCGCCAATGGACCGCCGCCTGGCGCGCCACCCGTGATTCCGTTGATTCAGTGCTGGAGGGGACCCACTCATGATGACGATCGCACAGACACGTCCGTTGCCGACCACCATTGCCGATTACCTGACGCAGTTGCGCCAGGCGCTGGCAGGTGCCGATCCGGCGATGGTCCAGGATGCGCTTTACGACGCCGAAGAATATCTGCGCGCCGAGCTTGCCGAACAGAGCGGCAAGAGCGAAGCCGAGGTCATTGCAGGGGTCGCCGGCAGCTACGGTGCGCCCGAGGAAGTGGCCGAGATCTATCGCGAAACCGAGGTCACGGTCAGCCGCGCGTTGCGCCCGCCACTGCCGCCCAAGCGTCCTTCATTGATCGGCAAGTTCTTTGGCGTGGCCGCCGACCCGCGTACCTACGGCGCGCTGTTCTACATGTTGCTGTCGCTACTCACCGGCGTGTTCTATTTCACCTGGGTGGTCACCGGGGTCAGCCTGTCGCTGGGCCTGTTGATCCTGATCATCGGTGTGCCGCTGATGGTGCTGTTCTTCGGCTCGGTGCGCGTGTTGTCGCTGGTGGAAGGACGCATGGTGGAAACCTTGCTCGGGGTGCGCATGCCGCGTCGCCCGCAACATCCGGGCGTGCAAGGCGGCTGGCTGCAGCGCATCGCTGCGATGTTTACCGACGTGCGGACCTGGAGCACGCTGCTGTACTTCGTGTTGATGCTGCCGTTGGGCAGTGTCTACTTCACGCTGTTTACTACTCTGCTGAGCGTGGCGTTGACGCTCACTGCTGCGCCGCTGGCGCTGTTCTTCGATCAAGGAATGTCCATCACCTGGGACGGGCAGGTGATCGTGATGCCGCTGATGGTGGTGCCGTTGTCTCTACTGGGGGTACTGTTGCTGTTCGTCACCCTGCATGCGGCACGTGGGATAGGCACGTTGCACGGCATGCTGGCCAAGCATCTGCTGGTCAAAAGCGGTGATGCGGATGCGTGATGATCGAGAGTAGCGTGCAACACGCGCGTGGCCATAGCGCAGCGCACTTTGCATGCCGCGTTTTACATTGCCTCTCGATTTTTCAGCATAAAAAAATCCCCGGACATGCCGGGGATTTTTTGTTGTGCAGATCAGGCGCGCTTGCCGCGTTTGCGAATCGGCGTGACGGTAGCCGGGTCGCGGCTGCCCACCGGGTCTGCGTCATAGCGCGCAATGAATTCGCGCACCTGCGGGTAGACCACTTCGCGCCAACGACGGCCGCTGAAGATGCCGTAATGGCCGGCACCTTCCACCACCAGATGGCGGCGGTGCGCCGCATCGATACCGGTGCACAGATCGTGCACCGCTTCGGTCTGGCCGAGGCCGGCGATGTCGTCCAGTTCGCCCTCGATGCTCAACAAGGCGGTGTTGCGGATCGCCGACGGCTTGACCAGCTGGCCGTCCACTTTCCACTTGCCCTGCGGCAGCAGGAAGTCCTGGAACACCACACGAATCGTGTCCAGGTAATACTCGGCCGGCATGTCGAGCACGGCGTTGTACTCGTCGTAGAACTGCCGATGCGCCTGCGCATCCTGCAGATCGCCCTTGACCAGATCGGTGTAGAAATCCCAGTGCGACATCACGTGCCGGTTGGGGTTCATCGACAGGAAACCGGCGTGCTGCAAAAAGCCCGGATACACCTGGCGGCCATGTCCCGGATACGGGAACGGCACGGTGTGGATCAGGTTGTTCTGGAACCACTCGATGCCGTTTTCCGTGGCCAGATTATTGACCTGGGTGGGGCTGCGGCGTGCATCGATCGGCCCGCCCATCATCACCAACGAGCGCGGCGTGGGCTCGTCGTTGGTCGCCATCAGCGACACCGCCGCCAACACCGGCACGGTGGGCTGACACACGCTCACCACATGCAGGCGCTCGGCGCCGATATGGCGGATGAAGTCCTGGATATAGGTGATGTAGTCCTCGAGCCGGAATGCACCGGCTTCCAGCGGCACCATGCGCGCGTCCACCCAATCGGTCACATAGACCTTGTGGTTGCGCAGCAGGGTGCGCACGGTGTCGCGCAGCAGCGTGGCGTGATGGCCGGACAACGGCGCCACCACCAGCACGGCCGGTTGCTCCTTCATCTTGCCGATCAGCTCAACGTGGTCGCTGAAACGCTTGAAGCGCAGCAGACGACAGAACGGCTTGCTCAGCACCTCGCGTTCGATGATCGGCAGCGAGTGGCCGTCGACCTCGACATCGTCCAGCGCCCAGGCGGGCTTTTCGTATTCCTTGCCCAGCCGATGGAACAGCTCATTGCTGGCCGCCATACGTTCGGCGCCGGGAAGCGAGGCCCACAGACTGTCGGGGTCGGAGAACATCTTGGCGTTCGCCTGGGCCTGATGCACCCAGGGGGCTAGCAGATTGCGGGTCAGCTCATGCAGTTGATAAAGCATTCCACCCATCCGTGCGGTTTTGCTGCCGCGCAGCATACCGGGTTTGGCGCATTTGCACCTTAATGGGGCTCCGGACGGTAGACGCTGTCACAGAAGCTAGGGCAGGCGTAAGCAGCCTTAGCTGCCGCTGGTCGTGGTCTTTCGAGCGGCTTCGTACGGCTTGAAGACCGCGTTCGCCGGCAGGGTAAGCCTCTGTCTCCCTGCCGGAGAGGGGGGCAGGGTACGGGCGAAGCCACATGTGCATCCAACTTTCTGTGGCTTCGTCCGTACCCTCATCCGCCCCTGGGGGGGTACCTTCTCCCGGTGGGAGAAGGAACAGCTCGCTGGGCTGGAAGATCGCGCTCGCCCGCAGGGTAACGGCGGGTCTGACAGGAGTAAGCCCTTCTCCCTGCGGGAGATTGGTGAGGGTACGGAGCGACGCTACACACGATAACTGCCTCAAACAGCCAACGCTGCGTCAACCATGCTCCAGTGCCGACGCCTCACTGACCAACTGCGGCGACAACCAGCAATGCGAACCCAGCGCAGCGAATCCAGCGCTGGCAAAGCGCTTGCGATACCAGCGCGCCGGGCGCGGTTGGAAGCCGTCGTGGTCGCCTTCGAATGCATCTTCCTGCGCAAAGGTCTCCAGAAACGCCACGCCTGCGCACATCTCGGCCAACCCTGGCAGGCCCTGGTTGAATTCGCGCGTGGGCACGTAATGCAGCACGTCCGCGCAGATCAGCAGATCCACTGGTGCGCAGGGACGTAGCCAGACGAAATCGCCAAAGCGGGCAGGGTGGATCTGACGGCTGCGTCCGTAGCGCTGCACGGCGTACGCGCTGCTGTCGAAGCCCAGGTAGCTGAGCTTGGGCCGCAGCGCCAGCAAGGGGGCGCGCCAGGCAGCTTCGCCGCAGCCGATATCCAGCACGCTGCGGATCGGTCGCTCCAGGTAGTACTCGGCCTGTGCCACGGCAAGTGCGACCTTGCGCCGCAGCCGGGCCGGGTCGGCTAGCCCGGCATCGCGGTACCAGCGGCGGAAATACTGGGCGTCGTACTTTTTTTCGTCTGACTGCTGCATGGGGCTCAGCTGCTTTCGCGTGCGCGGATAGGTGAAAATGCGGGTCATCCTACGCGAGCCAACGGAGCCAGCGCATGACCCTGTATGTGTGGATCAAAACCTTCCATCTGTTGTTCGTGATCTCCTGGATGGCGGCGGTGTTCTACCTGCCGCGCATTCTGGTCAACATCGCCGAAGCCGGCAGCGAACCCTCCGTGCGTGCGCGGCTGGTGCTGATGGGCCGCCGCCTCTACAGGTTCGGCCACAGCATGCTCGGTCTGGCGCTGCTGCTGGGCGCGGTGCTGTGGCAAGGCTACCGGGTGATACCCGATTTCCCGACGATGGTGACCGGCGGTTGGCTTCATGCCAAGTTGTTCGCGGTGGCGCTCATCCTGGCGCATTACATCGTGGCCGGGCGCTGGTTGAAGGGTGCGGGCCAGGGCCGCGCGGTCCCGAGCGGGCGGGCGTTGCGCTTGTTCAACGAGGTGCCGGTGATTCTGCTGGTCGGCGTGATCTGGCTGGTGCTGGCCAAGCCGTTCTGAGCACGTTCTGCACTGCGCCCGGAACACGCCTGCGCGGTTCGGTTTCGCAGGCGCGGGACGCTGCCTCTGCTGTCGGATCTGCATGCGGACCTTGTGTCGTGACGCATCACGCTGCCGTCGGTCGGTGGCCAGCCACTGACCTGACAGATCGATCTGCGCACGCGATGCAGCCACGGCCGGTGATCACTGGATGACGCTTGAGTCAAACCGCGCCGCGAAGCGGCGTCGGCTTGAATGCATTGCGAGACATCAGAGCCACGGAGCCTGCCCTTGGACAACGTTGGCGTAATAGCTCACGTTAGCTCGGACTGCGTAGATCGCGGCGAATCCGTAGCCTACCGCTCTCCCGAGCTGACCGAGGCCTACGAGCTCCAAGAGGGTTGCCAGAGCAATCGCCAGAAGCACGTAAACAACGGCCTGACGCCAGAGCCCCTTTGCCAAGAAATAGAACGGCCCCAGCAAGAATGCAAGCCAGTTGAAGTTGATTCCTCTCCTTTCGCCACTTCTCAGGGAGCGAAAGTCTGGCAGCTTTGTACCACCCGCCTTCGCGATCACCTTGAAACGCTTCTTCCATGTATCCGATACATTCAAGCGATCAATGCGATCTTCCTGGATGGCGCGCGGCACTGTTTCAGCGGTTGTGGGCATGGGGTGTAAACGCCATTAGAGTTGTATGAGTCTATCCGTAGAATCTCCAACGTGATGTCTAACGCACGCGGCAGGCGTAGTGAGGTTATGCGCCTGTCTGCTGTTGCTTGAGAAACATCTCCAGATAGATTTTCTGGTGTCCGGCAAATCCCCTCCTGCCATACAGCGCATAAATTTTGCCGAATACAGCGCAGGCGCGTGCGTCATTCCCGAGCTGAAGCATCGCTTCGCCTTCGGTCATCAGGACAAGATGATCGGTGTGGCCTGGATCGTCGTACATCAGTGCCATCACTTCGATCCATGTTCGCACGTTCTCCTCGTCGCGCCGGTCGGCATAATCCTTCACGAAACTTGCAGACAGGCTTTGCGGGTAGTCATCCCAATGCTGTTTGGGCTCGGGGATCAGCGCCCAGGCCCTTAGTCCCAGGGCGAGCGATTCCGCCAGGGCGCCGCTGCGAAATGTCTGTGCGGAATGCTCCAGCAAGTGATCGATCTCGGCTTTGAGACCTGCCTCGATGTCCGGCTTTCTCTGCATGATTGGTCGCCTTGATCAGATTGCCGATCGATTCAATGCAGGTCGCCTGTAGCTGCGCAGGTGCCTGCGAGTGACGATTGGATCAGGCGCTGGCGTCCAACTCGCTCAGACCCTTGCGCGCCTGGTCGATCCAGCTGCGTTGCTCGCGCTGGTAATGTTTGGGCGAGGCCGCAGCGCGACGCACCACCTGGTCGAACACGGCCTTGGCTTCCTCCGGGCGCGCGGCGCGTTTTAGTAACTGCGCATAGCGCACGCGTGCTTCTTCGCCTGGGTAGCCCTGCACCAGCGTCTCGTATTCGTGCAGCGCTTCTTCGATGGTGCCGCTGCTTTCCACCGCACGCGCGTACAGCAGATGCCCGTCATGCGAGCGGAAGTTGGGGTTGGCGGCGATCAAGGCATCCAGGGTCTGGCGGGCCTGCGCGGCATTGCCAAGACCGAACTGCGCCTGCGCCAGCCCCAGCATCAGGTCCGGGTCGTCGCGATACAGGCCGCGCAAGGCGCCTTCGTACACCTCGGCGGCCTGCGCATAGTTGCCCTGTTCGAGCAGGGTGCGGGCCAGCTGGCGGCGGTTTTCCGGGGTGTCGGACACGTCCAGTTTGCGTGCGGCATCGCGCTGCTCGCGTTGCGGGTCCAGCTTGCGGCGCACGCGCTGCAAGCCACGCCGTGCGGTCGGGTCGTTACGCATGTCCGGGATGACCGCGACAAACGCGTAGATCAATACGGCCAGATACGAAAACGTCAGCAGGATCAAGATCCAGTACAGCGGCCGGCCGCTGCGCACGACATGTACGCAGCAGGCGATTTGCAACACGATCGACAGAAGAATGAGTGGGCTCATGCCGGTAGGAGTCCTTGTCCCTGGTGCAAGTTCCTCGTGGCTCCGCCAGGCGGAGCCGCAGGATTCAGTTTCCTTCGTAGGCGCCGTAGCTGCGCAGGCGCTCGTAACGCTGTTGCAGCAGTGCTTCGACCGGGATTTTCTCCAGCGCGTCCAGCTCGTTGAGCAGCACGGCCTTCAGGCGCTTGCCCATCTGCTCGGGATTGCGGTGTGCGCCGCCGGTAGGCTCGCGGATCACCTTGTCGACCAGACCCAGACCCTTGAGGCGCTTGGCGGTGAGGCCGAGCTGTTCGGCGGCGTCCTTGGCCTTGCCCGCATCCTTCCACAGGATCGAGGCGCAGCCTTCCGGCGAAATCACCGAATAGGTGCCGTATTCCAGCATCAAGGTGCGGTCGCCGACACCGATGGCCAGCGCGCCACCGGAGCCGCCTTCGCCGATGACGGTGCAGATCACCGGGACTTTCAGCTCGGCCATTTCCAGCAGGTTGCGCGCGATCGCTTCGGATTGGCCGCGTTCTTCGGCACCGATGCCGGGATAGGCGCCAGGGGTGTCGATGAAGGTCAGCAGCGGCAGCCGGAAGCGCTCGGCGAGCTTCATCAGGCGCAGCGCCTTGCGGTAGCCCTCCGGGCGCGGCATGCCGAAGTTGCGCGCCACCTTGGTCTTGGTGTCGCGGCCCTTCTGGTGCCCGATGATGACCACCGGCCGGCCGTCGATGCGGCCCAGGCCGCCGACAATCGCCTTGTCGTCGGCATAGGCGCGGTCGCCGGCTAGCTCCTGGAATTCGTCGCAAATGGTGTTGATGTAGTCCAGCGTGTAGGGGCGCTGCGGGTGGCGCGCCAGCTGCGAGATCTGCCACGACGACAGGTCGCGGAAGATCTGTGCGGTGCGCACGCGAGCCTTGTCGCGCAGCGCCCGCACCTCGGTCTCCACATTGACTGCAGGCCCTGTACTGGCGTTGCGCAGTTCCTGGATCTTGGCTTCCAGATCGGCGATGGGTTGCTCGAAGTCGAGGTAGTTAGGATTCATGCAATGGCGTCGTCAACGTAAGGCGGGGAGTGTAGCCGAATGCGTCCGATGGACCCGTACGGTGGGGTTGGGAGAGGAATCGGGAATGGGGAATCGGGAATCAGAGCAAGACATCGGGGGTTCGCCCTTGCGATTCCCCATTCCCGACTCCCCATTCTCACGCCCACGGTGGGCTGTACTTGATCTTCACCGTACGCACCGCCGGGTCCGCGCGCAGGCTGTCCATCAGGTGCTGGTCGATGCGCACCGAGTGGCTGCCATTGAGGTCGAGCATGCCGGCCACGCCGCCGCCGGGGGCGCGCAGCAGCAGATCCAGACGTAGCGGCGTCTTGCCGGGGCGGTGCTTGGCCAGCAGGGCGTCGATGCGCTTGAAGGCCTGTTTTTCGCGCAGATCCAGGCGCAGCGACAGCCGTTGCGCATGATCGGCGCAGATCTGCTCGTAGTCCCAGCATTGGCGGATGCGCAGGCTGTAGCCGCCGTTGAATTCGTCCTCGCGCAGGCCGCCCTTGACGATCAGGATGCGGTCGCGGGTGAGCAGGTGGCCGAACTCGGCCATCGCATCGGAGAACGCGCTGCATTCCACCCGCCCGCGGCCGTCTTCCAGCTGCACGAACACCTGGCTGTCGCCCTTGCGGCGCACGCCGACCACCAGGCCGGCCAGGATCGCGCTGATTTCCGGGCGCCAGGCGCGTTTTTCGCCATCGCCGCCGCCCCCGCCGCCGCGTTGCTGTGAGGCCAGGATCTTTTCCAGCGACCCAAGATCGCAGCCGACCAGCTCGCGCACTTCGTCGCGGTGCGGGTCGAACGGGTGGCCGCTGAGGTAGAAACCCAGCGTTTCGCGCTCGCCGGTGAGCAATTGGCCCAGCGGCCATTCCTTGCTCTCGGGCAGATCCAGGCGCATTGCCGGCGCGCTCGGGTCCGGCCCGCCGAACAGCGAGTTCTGCCCCGAGGCGCGTTCGCGCGCCATCTGCTCGGTGGCCTTCATCACTTCCGGCAATTGCAGCATCAGCGAGGCGCGGTTGGTGCCCAGGCCATCCATCGCGCCGGCATTGATCATCGCTTCCAGCGTACGGCGATTGAGCTTTGCGGTGCCCACGCGCGTGCAGAAATCCAGCAGCGTGGTGTACGGGCCGCCACGCTGGCGTTCTTCGACGATCGCCTCGCATGCGCCCTGGCCGACGCCCTTGATCGCGCCCAGACCGTATTGAATCGTGTCCGGGCTGGCGGCCTCGAACATGTAGGCCGATTCGTTGACGCGCGGCGGCTTGACGGTGAGGCCGAGGTTACGCACTTCATCGAGAAAGCCGACCACCTTGTCGGTGTTGTCCATGTCCGAGGACAGCGTCGCGGCCATGAATTCGGCCGGGTAATGGCGTTTCAGCCACGCGGTCTGGTAGCTGACCAACGCGTAGGCGGCGGCGTGCGACTTGTTGAAGCCGTAGCCGGCGAACTTCTCCATCAGGTCGAAGATTTCGTCGGCCTTGGCCGCGCTCACGCCGCCCTTGGCCGCACCTTCGCGGAAGATTTCGCGGTGCTTGGCCATTTCGGCCGGTACCTTCTTGCCCATCGCACGACGCAGCAGGTCGGCGCCGCCCAGCGAATAATCGCCGACGATCTGCGCCATCTGCATCACCTGCTCCTGATACACCATGATGCCGTAGGTGTCTTTCAGGATGACTTCGGTGCGCGGATCGGGGTACACGATTTCCTGCTGGCCGTGCTTACGCGCGTTGAAGTCCGGAATCAGGTCCATCGGGCCGGGGCGGTACAGCGACACCAGCGCGATCAGGTCTTCGAAACGGTCCGGGCGCGCGTCCTTGAGCAGGCGGCGCATGCCTGAGGATTCGAACTGGAATACCGCGCCGGTATTGCCCGAGGCGAACACGCCCTTGTAGGTTGGCACGTCGTCGAGAGGAATGGTGGTGATGTCGACCGGGTCGATGCCGGCGCGCGCATGGCGCACGTTGATCGCCTTGACCGCCCAGTCGATGATGGTCAGCGTGCGCAGGCCGAGGAAGTCGAACTTCACCAGGCCCACCGCTTCGACGTCGTCCTTGTCGAACTGGGTGACCGGATTCTTGCCGCGGCCGTCTTCGTCGTGTTCGGCGAACAGCGGGCAGAACTCGCTCAGCGGTTCGGGCGCGATCACCACGCCACCGGCGTGCTTGCCGGCGTTGCGGGTGAGGTCTTCGAGCTGGCGCGCCAGGTCCATCAGGTCGCGCACGTCGTCTTCGACCTGATAGCGCTGGATCAGATCCGGCGAGGCCATCTCCGAGTCCTTGCCTTCGCCCATCGCATCCTTGAGCGTGATGCCCAGGATGTTGGGGATCAGCTTGGCGACGCTGTCGACCAACCCGTACGTGAAGCCGAGCACGCGCCCGGCGTCGCGCACCACCGCCTTGGCGGCCATGGTGCCGTAGGTGATGATCTGGCTGACCCGCTCGCGGCCGTACTTGCGCGCCACGTAGTCGATGACTTCGTCGCGGCGATCCATGCAGAAGTCGATGTCGAAGTCGGGCATCGACACGCGCTCTGGATTCAAGAAGCGCTCGAACAGCAGGTTGTACGGCAGCGGGTCCAGATCGGTGATCTGCAGTGCCCAGGCCACCAGCGAGCCGGCACCGGAACCGCGGCCCGGGCCGATCGGGATGCCCTGATTCTTGCCCCACTGGATGAAGTCGGCAACGATCAGGAAGTAACCGGGGAAGCCCATCTTGATGATGGTGTCCAGCTCGAATTCGAGCCGGTCGACATAGTCCTGGCGCGTCTTGCCCGGGGCGATCGGGCTCTTTTCCAGGCGTGCGGCCAGACCGTCGCGCGACTGGCTGCGGATCCAGCTGTCCAGCGTCTCGTTTTCGGGCACCGGGTAGGCGGGCAGGAAGTAGGTGCCCAGTCGCATCTCGATGTTGCAACGCTGCGCCAGCGCATGCGTGTTGTCGATCGCATCGGGCACGTCGGCGAACAGCGCGGCCATTTCATCGCCGGACTTCAGGTACTGCTGGTCGCTGTAGTCGCGCGGGCGCTTGGGGTCGTCCAGCACGCGGCCGGAGGAAATGCACACGCGCGCCTCGTGCGCATTGAAGTCGCTGGCATACAGAAAGCGCACATCATTGCTGGCCACCACCGGCAGCCCGCGCACGCCGGCGGCATGCAGGGCGAACTGGTTGAAGCGTTCTTCGCCGGCGCGCCCGGTGCGGGTCAGCTCCAGGTGCAGGCCATCGCCGAACACGCGTTGCCAGTCGGCGAGCTGTTGCTCGGCCAGATCGGCGCGGCCCTCGGAAAACAGGCGGCCGGCCAGGCTGTCGCGGCCGGCCAGGGCGAACAGGTTGGCGTGCCCGGCCTGCAGCCATTCCGGGTGGATCGCCACGCCGCCTTCGGGGCGGTGGCCTTCCATCCAGGCGCGCGTCAGCAGCCGCGACAGGCTCAGGTAGCCCTCGCGGTCGCGGCACAGCAGGGTCATGCGCCAGGGCGTCATGTCCGGGGTGGCGATCATCACGTCGGCGCCGGCAATCGGCTTGATGCCGACGCCTTCGGCGGCCTTGTAGAACTTGACCAGCGCGAACAGGTTATTGAGGTCGGTGACCGCCAGGGATGGCATGTCGAGCTCGACCGCGCGGCTCAGCAGGTTGGCCTGCTTGGCCTTTTTCGGGTCAGCCTGATCCGGTTTCTCGGGCACGCGGATAGTGGAATCCGCCAACGAGAACTCGGTGTGGACGTGCAGATGGACGAAACGGGAAGTGGACATGCGAGACCGGAATAATGCGCGGTCAGGGTACCGGCGGGGGCGGGGACGAACAAGGCTTGACAGGTGGGGGCGCGACGCGGGATCGGGCAGCAGGAACCCGGGAAAGCGCTGAATCGCCAGCTGCCGGGGCCTTGGGGAGGCATTTGGCTGATGAGGAATTCAGGTTCTGTGCGGGTAGAAGCAACCATGGCTGCAACCCCATCGACGGATTGCACGATGTGCAGATGTTCCGATCACAGGTCCCGAGGAAAGACCAAACCAACGGTGCCAGAACGCCCGCCGCCTATGGCCGGACAACCAGCTCCACGACCTGCAGCTGTTCCGGGTCGCAGGTCCCCGGTCCCGGGTCCCGGCTTTCACGGTCTTCCAGCGCCAGCCGCACCGGCGCAAAGCTGCGGCGATGTTGCGGGCATGGCCCATGGGTGCGCAGCGCGGTCAGATGCACCGGCGTGGCATAGCCCTTGTGCTGGTCGAAGCGGTATTCCGGATGCTGCGCGTGCAGGTCGTGCATCAGCCGATCGCGGGTGACCTTGGCCACGATCGAGGCGGCCATGATGGCGCGATCGAGCGCGTCGCCGCCGATCAAGGCCTCGGCTGGGCAGGGCAGCCCCTTGGGCACGCGGTTGCCGTCGATGCGCGCAAACCCGGCCACATGCGCCACGCCTTCCACCGCCCGCCGCATGCCCAGCATGGTGGCCTGGTAGATGTTGATGCGGTCGATCTCTTCGCTGTCGATCAACACCACCGACCACGCCAGCGCCCGGTCGACGATGCGCGCATACAACTGCTCGCGGCGCTCGGCGCTGAGCTGCTTGGAATCGTCCAGCCCGTTGATGCGCGGCTTGCTCGGGTCGAACACCACCGCCGCCACCGCCACCGGCCCGGCGAGCGGCCCCCGGCCGGCTTCGTCGACGCCGGCATAGAGCCGGGACTCGGGACCCGGGACCGGGGACCCGGGAAACAGCGACAGTTCGGTGCGGGAAGCTTTCATCCAGAGTCGCTCGCCCCGGTCCCCGGTCCCCGGTCCCCGGTCCCGACCAGCCCCGCCACCGCATCGGCCGCGCGCGCAGAAGCATCGCGGCGGAGTTCGGCGTGCAGGGCCAGATAACGCGGTTGCAGGGCGGCCACCTTGTCCGGGTGCTTGAACCAATCCAGCAGCGCCACGCACAGCCGCTCCGGGGTGCAGTCGTCCTGCATCAGCTCTGGGGCGAGGTCGGCGTTGGCCAGGATGTTGGGCAGTGCGTAGCGGTTGACCTTGAGCAGGCCCAGCGTCTTGACGATGCGGTAGGTCAGCGGCGCGACCTTGTAGCCCACCACCATCGGCCGCTTGACCAGCATCGCCTCCAGCGTGGCGGTGCCCGAGGCCAGCAGCACCACATCGGCCGCCAGCATCGCAGTGCGCGCCTGGCCGTCGAGCAGGTGCGAGCGCATCACCGGCAACGAACTGCGCGACAACTGTTCGGCCAGCAATTGCTTGCAGCCCGGGTTGGCGGCGGGGACCAGCACATGCAGGTTGGGCAGGTGCTCGGAGACCAGCCAGGCGGCCTGGAAGAAGGTGTCGCCCAGCTTGCTGATTTCGCCATGCCGGCTGCCCGGCAATACGGCCAGCACGGTGCTGGAGGCGGAAATTCCCAATGTGGCGCGGGCCGCCTCGCGGTCGGCCTTGTAGGCGATGTCGTCGGCCATCGGGTGGCCGACAAAGCGCGCATCCACGCCGTGCTTGGCGTAGATCGGCGGCTCCATCGGGAACAGGCACAGCACCAGGTCGGCGCTGGCGCCGATCTTCTCGGCACGTTTCTCGCGCCATGCCCACACCGACGGGCTGACGTAGTGCACGGTGCGAATGCCGCGCTGCTTGAGCCAGCGTTCGACCGGCAGATTGAAATCCGGCGCATCGATGCCGATGAACACGTCCGGCTTCCACGCCAGCACGCGCTCGCGGAAGGCGCGGCGTAGCTTGAGCAGGCGCGGCAGATGGCGCAGCACTTCGGTCAGCCCCATCACCGCCAGCTCGCTGGCATCGAACCAGGTCTGGCAACCGGCACCGCGCATCGCATCGCCACCGATACCCGTAAATTCCGCATCGGGATACCGCAGCCGCAACTGCGCAATCAGCCCGGCGCCCAGGATGTCGCCGGAGGCTTCGCCGGCGATCAGGGCGATGCGGGGCGCGCGCTTGCGCGCGCCGGGAATCGGGAGTGGGGAATGGGGAATCGGTCGTGCAGTCGGAACGCTGCCGACCGACGGGCCGTTGCGCTGGCCGTCCACGATTCCCGATTCCCGATTCCCGATTCCCGTCATCGCAGCAACGGCCTTTCTGCCGCTTCGATGAACTCGAGCATGCCGCGGACGTCTTCGCTGTCCTTGGCTTGTTCGGCCAGTTGCAACTTGGCGTCGGCCAGCGGCAGGCCGGCGACGTACAGCGTGCGGTAGGCGCGCTTGATGGCGGTGATGCGCTCGGCATCGAAGCCGCGGCGCTTGAGGCCTTCGCTGTTGATGCCGCGCGGGCGGCCCAGCGACTCGCTGCCGACCATGGTGAACGGCGGCACGTCGCCATTGGTCAGCGCGCCCATGCCCAGGAAGGCGTGTGCGCCGATACGGCAGAACTGATGCGCGCCGGCAAAGCCGCTGATGATCACGTAGTCGCCCACGGTGACATGGCCGGCCAGCGTGGTGTTGTTGGAGAACACGCAGTGGTTGCCGACATGGCAGTCGTGCGCCACGTGCGTGTAGGCCAGCATCCAGTTGTCGTTGCCGACCACGGTGATGCCGCCGCCGCCGCCGGTGCCGCGATTGATGGTGACGAATTCGCGGATCACGTTGCCGTCGCCGATCGTAAGCTCGGTGCGCTCGCCGGCGTATTTCTTGTCCTGCGGTTCGCCGCCGATCGCCGCATGCCCGATGAAGCGGTTGTTGCGGCCGATCCGGGTCGGGCCGTGGATCGAGCAATGCGGCCCCACCTCGGTGCCCGCCCCGATCTGCACATCGGGGCCGATCAGCGTAAACGCCCCAACGCGCACATCGTCGGCCAGCATGGCCGATGGATCGATGACGGCGGTGGGATGGATCAAAGGTGTCGAATCACGCATCGTCTCTCACTCCGGGAGCGGGTCATTACCTGGCGCCGGCGCACATCACCTCGGCACTGGCCACTACTGCGCCATCCACCTTGGCCTCGCCATAGAAGCATCCCACGTTGCGGATCAGGCGCTTCATCTGCACCTCCATGATCAGCACATCGCCGGGGATCACCTGCTTGTTGAAGCGGGCATTGTCCACCTTGACCATGTAGAACAGCTGGGACAACGCATCGCGGCCCAGGCCGAGCTGGGTCATCACGCCACCGACCTGCGCCAGCGCTTCGATGATCAACACGCCAGGCATCACCGGACGGTTCGGGAAGTGGCCCTGGAAGAACGGCTCGTTGATGCTGACGTTCTTCTGCCCGACGATGCGCTTGGCGTCCAGATCCAGTTCGATGACCCGGTCGACCAGCAGAAACGGGTAGCGGTGCGGGATCAGCGTGTGGATCTGGCTGACGTCGATCGGCAGCTCGTAAACGGGGTGACTCATGCGTTCTCCTTGCCCACAGCCAGGATGCGCCTTGCCAGCGCATCGAGTTGTTTGAAGCGCGCGGCATTCTTGCGCCACGTGCGATTGTCGGTGAGGGGGGTGCCGGACGAATACTCGCCCGGCTCATGGATGGAATTGCGCACCACCGACTTGCCGGTGATGACGACCTTGTCGCAGATCTCCAGGTGGCCGACCACGCCGACATGCCCGCCGAGCAGGCAATAGCGGCCGATCTTGGCGCTGCCGGCGATGCCGGTGCAGCCGGCGATCGCGCTGTGCGCGCCGATCCGGCAGTTGTGCGCAATCTGCACCAGGTTGTCCACGCGCACGTCTTCTTCGAGCACGGTGTCTTCCAGCGCGCCACGGTCGATGCAGGTGTTGGCGCCAATCTCGCAATCGTCGCCGATCACCACACCGCCCAGCTGCGGCACCTTGATCCAGTGGCCGGCATCCATCGCCAGGCCGAAGCCATCGGCGCCGATCACCGCGCCGGGATGAATGCGCACGCGCTTGCCCAGCCGCACCCGGGTGACCAGGGTGACGCGGGCGATCAGCTCGCTGCCATCGTCCACCACGCAGTCTTCGCCGATGATGCTGCCGGTGCCGATGATGCAGCCATCGCCCACGCGGCTACGCGCACCGATGCTCACAAACGGCCCGACATGCGCGCCAGGCGACACCTGCGCGCTGGGATCGATCACCGCCATGGGATGAATGCCGGGCTCGCGCACTGGCGCCACGTCGAACAACGCGGCGATCTTGGCGAATGCGGTGTACGGGTCCTTGGCAACCAGCACGGTGCCGTGCGCCGCCTCGGCATCGTCGGCGCGCACCACCACCACCGCAGCGCGTGTCTCAGCCAATTGCGGCCGATAGCGCGGGTTGGACAGGAAGCTCAGCTGGCCGGCTCCAGCGTGCGCCAGCGTCGCTACCCCGGTGACCTCAGTCGCGCCGTCGCCCACGACGGTCAGACCAAATTGTTCGGCAATCGCACTGGCGGTCAGGGGCATCAGGTAAACCTCGCGTAAACAGTAAGTGGCTGTTTTTACCGAAAAAAAACATCGCCAAGAATTTGCTAAACAGTCAGGCGTATCTGTTGCTTGGCCGCAACCGAGCGGCTAACCCAGGAAGAAGCATATGAAAACTCTCCTCTCCATGTTTGCCGGCGTCGTCCTGCTGGGCGCAGTCAGCAGCGCTTCGGCCGATGATCTTTCGCAGCAGCGTGCCGACGCTCAGAACTTCTGGGACCAGCAGGTCCAGTGTGTCGATACATCCGATTGGAGCGGGACGGCGAGCTGCCTGAGCACGCTGTTCCAGAGCTACTTCTGAACCCGTAACGCGTCTGGTACCACAGACAAACAATGGCGGCCCGACCAGTCGGGCCGCCATTGTTTTGCGTGCGTCTTAGAACTGGCCGCCGAAGGTGAACTGCAGGCGCTCGATCTCGTCGTTGTCTTCCTTCTTCAGCGGGAACGCGTAGCTGATCGAGATGGGGCCGACCGGGGCGCGCCACAACAGCGCCACACCAGTAGAGGCGCGCAACTCGTTGGCCTTGAAGTTGTCCACGCCGTCGTACACGTTACCGAAGTCGAAAAACGCCGACACGCGCGCCGACGGGCTGTCGAACAGCTTCGGGAAATACATTTCCACCGAGCCGACGGTCTTGAACGAACCACCCAGTGGCTGGCCGCGCGTGAAGCCGTTGATCGGCTCCGAACGCGGACCCAGGGTATTGTCTTCGAAGCCGCGCACCGAGTTGGTACCGCCGGCGTAGAAGTTCTCGTAGAACGGCAGGCCGGTCGCAGTGATGGTGCGCGAGGTGCCATTGGGGCCGGCCACGACGCGAGTGCTGTCGTTGCCGTAGCTGTCGCCGTAGCCCAGCTCGAAGCGCGTGTTCAACACCAGCGCCGGGATGATCGGCCAGTAGTTGGAGATCTGGTAGTTGAGCTTGTAGTACTCGACCGTGGAACCGGGCAGGGTGGTTTCCAGGCCGACGCGCTGGTACATGCCGCGGGTCGGCATGAAGAAGTCGTTGCGGGTATCGCGCGCCCAACCCAGTTCGCTGCGCCAGGCATGGAAGGTGCGTGTGCCGATCGCATCGATGTAATCGACGATCGCCTGCGGCGTGGTGCCCGGAAAGGTGGTGATCTGGTTGCTGTCGATGCCGATCATGGCCGAGACGGTGTCGTTCTCGGTGATCGGCACGCCGAACACCACCTGCGCCGAACCGTTCTTGCTGTTGAACTGCGCGGTGTTGAAGTCCGAGTAATCCAGCGAACGCCACGACAGGTTGTAGCCCAGCGACACGCCGTCGTCGGTAAAGAACGGGTTGGTGTAGGAGAAGGCGTAACGCTGCTGGAAGGTGCTGCGCGAGGCTTCCACCGCCACGCGGTTACCGCCGCCCAGGAAGTTGTTCTGCGACAACTGCACCGAGGTGGTCACACCGAAGCTTTGCGAATAACCCAGGCCGAACACGAAGCTGCCGGAGGTGGTTTCCTTGACGTCGTAGATCACGTCCACCTGGTCGTTGCTGCCAGGTACCGCCGGGGTCTCCACGTTCACCGACTCGAAGTAGCCCAGGCGTTGCAGACGGATCTTGGAACGGTCGATTGCCGCCTGCGAATACCAGGTGTTTTCGAACTGGCGCATTTCGCGGCGCAACACTTCGTCGGAGGTGCGGCTGTTGCCCTTGTAGAGGATGCGGCGCACGGTCACGCGCGGGCCGGGCACCACCTGCAGGTTCACCGCAACGGTGCGGTCCTCGCGGTTGGGGGTCGGAATCGGGTTGACCTTGGCGAACGCGTAACCGACGTTGCTCAGCGTGTTGGTGATCGCATCGGAGGTGTACTCCAGCAGCGCGCGCGAGAAGATATCGCCGGCCTTGGGAATCACCAGACGCTCGATATCGGCCTGCGGCAGCACGGTGTCGCCGGTGACCTTGATGTCGGAAATCTTGTACTGCTCGCCCTCGGTGACGCCGGCGCTGACAAACATGTCGCGCTTGTCGGGGCTGATGGCCACCTGGGTGGAGTCGATGCTGAAGTCCACGTAGCCGCGGTCCAGGTACCAGGAGTTGAGCTTCTCCAGGTCGCCGGACATCTTTTCCTTGGAGTACTGGTCGTCGCGGCGATACCACGAGGCCCAGTTGTGCTCCTTGGATTCCCAGTTCTCCAGGATGTCTTCGTTGGCGAACTTTTCGGTGCCGATCAGGTTGACGTGACGGATCTTGGCCGCCTTGCCTTCCTTGATCGCGATGGCCACATCGACGCGGTTGCGGTCCAGCGGGCTGACGGTCGGGGTGATCTCGACGTTGTACTTGCCGCGGTTGTTGTACTGACGGGTCAGTTCCTGGGTCACGCGGTCCAGGCTCAGGCGGTCGAAGGTGCCGCCTTCGGTCAGGCCGATATCGCCCAGGCCCTTGAGCAGCTCTTCGGACTTGATGTCCTTGTTGCCGGTCACAGTGAGCTTGTTGATCGCCGGACGTTCCTTGACCGTGATCACCAGGATGTTGCCCTGGCGGTCCAGCTGCACGTCTTCGAAGAAGCCGGTGCGGTACAGCGCCCGGATCGAGTCGGCCACCTTGGCATCGTCCACGGTGTCGCCGCGGTTCACCGGCAGATACGTGAACACGGTGCCGGAAGCGATGCGCTGCAGGCCGTCGACGCGGATGTCGCTGGCAACGAACGGCTCTGCGGCCAGGGCAACGGCTGGCAGGCTGAGGCCGGCGGCGAGAGCGAGGGCAAGCAGGCGGCGAGTGGGAAGACGCGTCATGTCACATCCGGTTGGAGTCGATTTCGGGTGTTGCTGGGTGCCGGCGTATGACGACGACAACAGGCGGAAAGAGTGGAGCAATTTCATCGTGGAACCAGGCCGAGGATATCGTTGTAGAACGCCAGTCCCATCAACCCGGCCAGGACCGCCAGGCCGACATATTGCCCGGCAATCATGGCCCGTTCGCTGATCGGGCTGCCCTTGACCAACTCAATAAGGTAATACAGCAGATGCCCACCGTCCAAGATCGGGATGGGCATCAGGTTGATGATCGCCAGGCTGAGCGACAGCAATCCCAGAAAATACAGGAACCAGTCGAGCCCGCGTTCGGCCGAGGCGTTGGCCGCGCGCGCAATCGTGACCGGGCCGGAAATGTTCTTGACAGAGGCCTGGCCGGTGAGCATGCGCTTCATCATGCCCAGCGAATCGGCGGTCATCTTGCCGGTTTCGCGGATCGCCGCCGGCACCGCAGCAAAGACGCCGTACTGCTGGCGGCTGTCGTATTCCGGCGCCGGTGCGGCGGCCGGGCGGACCCCGATCATCCACTGGCCCTGCGGCGATTTGCGCGGTGCGATTTCCAGCGCCAGGCGGTCTTCGCCGCGCGCCACTTCGATCATGCCCGGCCCGCCGTGCGCGCCCAGCGCCTGCACCTGCGGAATGATGTCTTCGGCCGAGCGGATCGGCTGGCCATCGATGGCCACGATGCGATCGCCCGGCTTGAGCAGGCCGTCGGCCACCGACCCTGGCACTACCTCGGCAATCACCGGCGGCTGCAACATGAACTGCCAGCCGATGCCGGCCAGCGATGCCACCCGGCGCTCGTCGAAACCGACCGGCAACTGCGAAAGACGCAAGGTGTGCTCGTTGTTGCCGCCACCCTCGGCGGCGGTGCGGACCTGGATGTCGCGCTTGTCCATCGCCGCGGTGGTGAGCTGCATGCTGGCATCGCTCCAGCTGCTCACGCTGCGTCCGTCGATGCGCACGATGCGCTCGCCCGCTGTCAGCCCGGCTTCGGCGGCCAGGCCATCGGCGCGGCCGACGGTGGCCGAATAATCCTGCTTGCCGACCACGAACATGGCCCACAGCATCGCCATGCACAGCAGCAGGTTGGCGATGGGGCCGGCAGCTACAATCGCGATGCGCTGCCACACCGTCTTGCGATTGAACGCCTGATCCAGTTCGGCCGGGTGCACGTCGCCTTCGCGCTCGTCGAGCATCTTGACGTAGCCACCCAGCGGAATCGCGGCCACCACGAACTCGGTGCCGTGGCGGTCGCGGCGCATCCACAGCGGCTTGCCGAAGCCCACCGAAAACCGCAGCACCTTGACGCCACAGCGGCGCGCGACCCAGAAGTGCCCGAATTCGTGGAATGTCACCAATAGACCCAGGCTGACGATCATCCACCAGACCGAACCGATGAAATCACCCATGGATGCAACTCGGCTGCGTGGATCGATCAGGCATGAAGGGCGTGGTTGGCGAGGGCGCGTTCGGTGATTTGCCGGGCTTGCGCATCGGCAAAAAGCAGGATGTCGAGGGAGTCGGCATTGTGCCGTGGGAGCGTTGTCAACGTGTGTTCGACCAACGCAGGGATCGCTAGGAAACCTATCTGGCCCTGAAGAAACGCTGAAACAGCCACTTCGTTAGCTGCGTTCAGGATCGCAGGCGCGGTTCCGCCGGCGCGCAGAGCCTCCCAGGCCAGGCGCAGGCACGGGAATGCGGCTGTATCGGGCGCTTCGAAATCCAGCCGCCCCTGTTGCAGCAGATCCAGTCCTGCCACACCCGATTCCACCCGCTCCGGCCACGCCAGACCCACCGCCAAGGTGGTGCGCATGTCCGGCAGGCCGAGCTGGGCCAGGGTGGAGCCGTCGACGAACTCCACCAGCGAATGCACCAGACTCTGCGGGTGCACCAGCACATCGATCTGCTCGCCGGTCAGGCCAAACAGATGATGCGCCTCGATGACTTCCAGGCCCTTGTTCATCAGGGTGGCCGAATCCACCGAGATCTTCGGGCCCATCGACCACTTCGGGTGCGCAACCGCCTGCGCGGGCGTCACTGCCGCCAGCGCGGTGCGATCCCAGCCCCGGAACGGGCCACCGGAGGCGGTCAGGACCACCCGACGCACGCCGCGGCTGGCGTCGCACGAGCGCAGGCATTGGAAAATGGCGCTGTGTTCGCTGTCGATCGGAATGATCTCCGCGCCTGCCGCGGCCGCGGTGCGGGTCAGCAGCTCGCCGGCCAGTACCAGCGATTCCTTGTTGGCCAGCAGCAGGCGCTTGCCGGCGCGAGCGGCGGCCAGGGTCGAAGGCAGGCCGGCGGCGCCCACGATGGCAGCTACCACGGTGTCGCAGGCATCGCTGCCGGCCAGCGCATCCAGCGCCGCTGTACCGGCGTGCGCCTGGGTGGCGAGGCCGGCGGCACGCAAGCCGTCACGCAGGGCCGGGTACAGCGCCTCGTCGGCAATCACCGCATGCGCAGGTCGATGCGTGGCGCATAGCGCCAGCAAGGCATCCACCTGGCGGCCCGCGGACAGCACGCTGACGCGCAGCCGCTGCGGATGGCGGGCGATCACGTCCAGTGCCGACGTACCGATCGAGCCGGTCGCGCCGAAGACGGCGACCTGGCGGGGAGAAGAGCCAGCCATGCTTAGAATCCGAGAATTTCCTTGCCGAGTGCGAACACCGGCAGGGCGGCGAGCACGCCATCGATGCGATCCAGCACGCCGCCGTGGCCGGGAATCACCGTGCCCGAGTCCTTGGCGCCGGCGTGGCGCTTGAGCAGGCTTTCGAACAGGTCGCCGAGCACCGACGCCAGCACCGCAACTGCCGCGACCAGAACCAGTTGCGGCACATGCGCCAGGGTCAGCCCGGCCAGCCAGCCGAACGCGCAGGCCACCGCGATACCGGCAACCATCCCGCCGAGCAGGCCTTCGATGGTCTTGTTGGGGCTGATGCGCGGCGCCAGCTTGTGCTTGCCGAACGCGCGCCCGGCGAAATACGCCCCCGAGTCGGCCGCCCAGACCATGGTCAGGGCGGTCAGCAGCCAAAGGTTGCCCTTGTCCGGGTTGGCGTGCAGCAGCACCAGCGCCGCCCAGGCCGGAAGCACCGCCAGGGTGCCGGCCGCCAGCTTGAGCGCGCGCGCCTGGCCGTTGCCGTGATCGGCGCCAAAGGTGAAAAAGCGTAGCCACAGCAGCGCCAGGACCCACCAGACCACTCCCACCAGGGCGGCGATTTGGAACAGCACCATGGAACCGGCCGAGGCCCACACCATCAGCACCATCAGCAGCAGATTGAGCATCAGCAGTACGGTGCGCGGCAGGCTGTCGTCGATGCCGGAGAGCTTGAGCCACTCCCACAGACCGGTCAGGAACAGGATCGCCGCCAGCGCCGCCAGCCATTGGGTGGGCAGCAGCACGATCGCGCAGATGGCGAGCGGCGCCATGATCAGCGCGGCAATCACGCGGGTCTTGGTCATGCGGAGGAGATCTCCGTCGCCTTGTCGGCGATCTGGGCACTGGTCAGGCCAAAGCGGCGTTCGCGCCCGGCATAGTCGTCCAGCGCCTGCTGCAGCACGCCGGCATCGAACTCCGGCCACAGGGTTTCGGTGAACCACAGCTCGGTGTAGGCCAGCTGCCAGAGCAGGAAATTGCTGATGCGGGTATCGCCGCCGGTGCGGATGAACAGATCCGGCGCCGGCAGGTCGGCCAGTGCGACCCGGCTGGCCAGCAGGGCCTCGTCGATCTGATGCGGTTGCAGACGCCCGGCAGCCACCTCTTCGGCCAGCGCACGCGCGGCCAGCGCGATGTCCTGGCGGCCGCCGTAACTGGCTGCGATGCTGAGCACCAGCCGCGCGTTGCCGGCGGTGGTGCGCTCGGCAGCGGCCATGCGCTCGCGCAGCGGCGCAGCGAAGCGGCTGCGCTCGCCGATGAAACGCACCTGCACGCCGCGCCGTTGCAGTTCTTCGACCTCGCGGTCCAGCGCATGCAGAAACAGCTTCATCAGCGCATCGACTTCCTCCTGCGGACGGCCCCAATTTTCACTGGAGAACGCGAACAGGGTGAGTGCCGATACGCCTTTTTCCAGGCAGAAATCGATGGTGCGGTTGACCGCCCGCGCACCGGCGCGATGGCCGATCATGCGCGGACGTCGCCGACGCTGCGCCCAACGCCCGTTGCCATCCATGATGATGGCAATGTGGCGCGGTATCGCGTCGGTAGAAGGGACTGGATGCATGGCAGGCGATGCCACGATCAGACCGTCATCAATTCCTGTTCCTTGCCCTTGACGACCTCATCCACATCCTTGATGGCCTTGTCGGTCAACTTCTGGATGTCGTCTTCGGCGCCACGGGCCTCGTCTTCGGTGACCTTCTTGTCTTTCAGCAGATCCTTGACCTGCTGATTGGCATCGCGACGGATGTTGCGGATGGCCACCTTGCTGTCTTCGCCTTCGCCATGCACGGACTTGCTGAGCTCCTTGCGGCGCTCCTCGGTCAGCGGCGGCAGGTTCAGACGGATCACGGTGCCCACCACGGTCGGGGTCAGGCCCAGATCCGAGGCGTACAGGGCTTTTTCCACATCCTTGATCATGCCCTTGTCGAACAGGCTGATCACCAGCGAGCGGCCTTCGGACACGCTGATGCTGGCAACCTGATTGAGTGGGGTATCGGTGCCGTAGGCCTTGACCTTGATGCCGTCCAGCAGCGCCGGCGAAGCGCGGCCGGTACGCACGGTGGTCAGTGAATGGCGCAGAGCATCGATGCTCTTGGTCATGCGCGCCTGCGCGTCTTGTTTGATCTGGTTGAGCATCGCCGGAATCCGTGTGGAGCTGAATCCGGGGATTATAGCCGGGACTGGGGTTTCACGACTCGCCGGCCTGCATGGGCCGGCGCAGCCGGTTCACCTGCCTGGCGCATTCACGCCAGGCGATGCGGTGGATCGGGCGCGAGAAGTGCCAGGCTCACGCTTTCACGAATCTCAAATTCCGATTCCCGAATCCCAAACCTCAGCTACGGCCCTGTACCAAGGTGCCGATCTGCTCGCCGCGCAGGATGCGCAGCAACACGCCGGGTTCGCTCATGCCGAAGATGCGCAGCGGCAGGTCGCTGTCGCGTGCCAGCGCGAAGGCGGCGGTGTCCATCACTTCCAGGCCCTGCATGATGACTTCGTCGTAGGTCAGGCTGTCGTAGCGCACCGCATCGGTGTGCTTTTTCGGGTCCTTGTCGTACACGCCATCGACCTTGGTTGCCTTGAGCAGCAGGTCGGCACCGATTTCGATCGCGCGCAGCGCCGCGCCCGAATCGGTGGTGAAGAACGGGTTGCCGGTGCCGGCGGCGAAGATCGCGATACGGCCCTTTTCCAGATGACGCATGGCGCGGCGACGGATGAAGTCTTCGCAGACGTCGTTGATCTTGATCGCGCTCATCACGCGCACCTTGGCGCCGAGCTTTTCCAGCGCGTCCTGCATGGCCAGCGCGTTGATCACGGTGGCGAGCATGCCCATGTGATCGCCGGTGACCCGGTCCATGCCGCTGGCAGCAAGACCGGCGCCGCGGAAGATGTTGCCGCCGCCGATCACCAACGCGACCTGTGCGCCGGCCTGCTGCGCTTCGATCACTTCATGGGCAAGGCGGTTGATCACCTTGGGGTCGATGCCGTAATCCCCGTCTCCCATCAGCGCCTCCCCGGAAAGTTTGAGAAGAATGCGGCGATAGGAAAGTTCAGACATGGGGGAGACCTCGGGGGTGGGGGACGGCAAACGCCGGCAATTCTAGCGGAAGCCTGCCACCGGGCGTGGTAAAAATTCCTTTGTCGTCATCGAGGTGACGCGCTGCTCAGTGTGCCCGCGGGTTCGGTGGCGTCGGGACATCGGTCGCATCGTAGGCGGTGACGCGGTTGCGGCCGCGATGCTTGGAGCGGTACAGCGTGCTGTCGGCGGCCTGCAGCAGATGTTCGATGCTTTCGAACTGGCGCTCGATGCCGCCATGCGTGGCCAGGCCCGCAGAGAAGGTGATGTGCAGCGGGCCGCCCTGCAGTTGCGCCATCGGCGTGCGCGCGGTTTCGGCAAGGATGCGCTCGATCACCATCAACGCCGCATCGGCAGGCGTGTTGGGCAGGATCACCAGAAATTCTTCGCCGCCATAGCGCGCCACCAGGTCGCTGGTGCGCACCATGCGTTGCAGGGTTTGCGCAAAATTACGCAACACCTCGTCGCCGACCAAGTGGCCGTGCGCATCGTTGACGCGCTTGAAGTCGTCCAGGTCGATGAAGGCGATCGACAGCGGCCAGCTCTGCCGCGATGCCAGCTCGAACTCATGTGCCAATGCGGTGCCGAGCTGATGCCGGTTGAACACGCCGGTCAGCGCATCGCGGCTGGCCTGTTCGGCCAGATGACGCATGCGGTTTTCCGATTCGTCGGCGTGTCGGCGCGCTTCGGCCACGTCCTGCAATTCGCGCAGGGTACGCAGCGTCGCCAGCTCGCGCGCCTGCTCGAAGATCAGCTGGATGTGCTCGGGTTGCGGCACGCGGATGTCGAATAACGCTTCGAGCTCGGGCAACGATTCGGCGATGCGTTCGATCACTTTTTCGAAGCGTTCCGCGTCCAGTTCCAGCACGTCCTGCGCCTGGCGCTGCGCATGCTCGGTGGCGGTGGCTGCACTGGCGGAGAGCCAGATGTCGGCCAGGCGCCCGGATAGCGCGACGCAGGCCATGAAGGGTTCCAGGCCCGCTGGTTCTTCTTCGCTTTGCGCGATCGCGTTCTGCAGGTAGTGCGGCAGCTGCCACTGGTGCGCAAGCCAGGCGCCGATCTCGGCGTGGGTGGCGCCCAGGTGTTCGCGTTCGGCATCCAGCAGCGATGCATTGTCGGTGGCCTGTTCCAGCAGCGGCGCATACAGCTCGGCCGCGCCTTGCAGCAGCGCCAGCTTGCCGATGTCCTGCAGCAGGCCGGCCAGCATCAATTCTTCGGGTTTGCGGATGCCGTAGGCCTGGCCCAGGATGCGACTGGCCAGCGCGCATAGCCCGGCGCGACGCCAGATACGCTCGTGCAACGGATGGGCGGCGAACGTGCTGCGCACGCCGTGCACCATCGAAAACCCCAGCGCCAGGCTCAGGGTCGCGTTGAGGCCGAGCATGGTCAGCGCTTGGCCCAGGTTATCGACACGGCGGCGACTGGCATACAGCGGCGAATTGGCCACGCGCAGCATGCGTGCGCTCAGTGCCATGTCCATGCCGATGACCTTCGCGGCGGTGGTCATGTCCACATCCGGGTCCTGCGCCAGCTCGATAATGCGCAGCGCGACGCCGGGCGGCGAGGGCAGGTTACGGCAGTAGTGCAGGGCGGCCTGAAGATCTGGTTGCATGAGTCATCGCCAACAGTGAGCGCAAGCATACAGCTGCGTTCGGTGAGTTTGAGCACGCCACGGCTCGCAATCGCTGCGCTGGAACGCATGCGTGAGGGGTGCTGAGAGTCTGGTTGGCATCTAGGCTTAGCGGCACGGCCGACGACATCTATAGCGTCGAGGTCGGTTGCAGGCACCACGGATGTGTGCGCTTCAGCTTCGCGCGCTTCGATGCAGCGCGGAGTGGCAAGCAAAAAAAAGCCGCGGCATGGCCGCGGCTTTTTTTTACGCTGTGGCGAAGATCAGGCCAGACCGGCCTGCTTCATCACTTCGGCGGCGTAGTCTTCCACCACCTTCTCGATGCCTTCGCCAACGGCCAGGCGCTGGAAGCCGATCACGTCGGCACCAGCCGCCTTGACGGCCTGCTCGACGGTCTGATCGGTGTTCAGCACATACGGCTGGCCGTACAGGGTGACTTCGTTGACGATCTTGCTGATCTTGCCGCTGATGATCTTTTCAAGGATTTCGGCCGGCTTGGACTTGTCCTTCTCGGACATCTTGGCCAGTTCGATTTCCTTTTCCTTGGCGACAAACTCGGCCGGCACGTCGGATGCCTTGACGTGCGGCGGGTTCATGGCAGCGATGTGCATCGCGATACCGCGCGCCAGCTCGATGTCGCCGCCCTTCAGCTCGACCAGCACGCCGATACGGCCGCCGTGCACATAGGCTGCGACGTTGTTGGCGCTGTCGATACGGACCAAGCGACGCACCTGCAGGTTCTCGCCAACCTTGGCGATGACCGCGGCGCGGCGCTCTTCGATGGTCTCGCCGCTGTCGAGCTTGACGCTCTTCAGCGCATCGGCATCGGCGACGTCGGAGGTCAGTGCAGCGTTGGCGACGACCTCGGTGAAGGCCAGGAAGTTCTCATCCTTGGCGACGAAGTCGGTCTCGGAATTGACTTCGACCAGCACGGCCTTGCCGCCGGCCTGTGCAGTGGCGATGCGGCCTTCGGCGGCAACGCGGTCAGCCTTCTTGTCGGCCTTGGCCAGGCCCGACTTGCGCAGCCACTCGGCAGCGGCATCGATGTCGCCAGCGTTTTCGACGAGTGCTTTCTTGCACTCCATCATGCCGGCGCCGGTGCGCTCGCGCAGTTCCTTGACCAGGGAAGCAGTGATTTCCATGGAATTACCTCGTATGGACGAATGCGTACGGCGGAAATGTTCCGCCAGTGAGGAGACGGTGCAGCATGCGGGCCGTCCCCGTAAGAATCTTTGGTGGCCTCAGCGACGGGGCGCGATGGACCCGTCGGGGCTGCGGCCGCCCAGCATGGGGCGGCCGCATTGCATGCCGATTACTCGGCAGCCGGTGCCGCAGGTGCTTCAGCAGCAGCGGCCGGTGCGTCGGCCTTCTTCTCGGCGGCCTTCTTGGCCGGGGCGCGACGGCCCTTGCCTTCGTCGCCGGCGTCAGCCGAGAACTCTTCTTCGCGCACCGACGCCGAGTTCGGCGCAGCCGCCTTGCCTTCCAGCACGGCATCGGCAGCGGCACGTGCGTACAGCTGCACGGCGCGGATGGCGTCGTCGTTACCCGGGATGGCGTAGTCGACCAGGGCCGGATCGTAGTTGGTATCGACCACCGCGATCACCGGGATGCCAAGCTTCTTGGCTTCCTTGATGGCGATGTCTTCATGGCCGATATCGATCACGAAGATCGCGTCGGGCAGGCGGTTCATTTCCTTGATGCCGCCCAGCGATGCGTCCAGCTTTTCGCGCTCGCGACGCAGGCCCAGCACTTCGTGCTTGACCAGCTTTTCGAAGGTGCCGTCGGTTTCAGCGGCTTCCAGTTCCTTCAGGCGGGCAACCGACTGCTTGACGGTGCGGAAGTTGGTCAGCGTGCCGCCCAGCCAGCGCTGGGTCATGAACGGCATGTTGCAACGTTCGGCTTCTTCCTTGATCGACTCGCGCGCGCTGCGCTTGGTGCCCAGGAACAGCACGGTGCCGCGCTTCTGCGCGATCGAGGAGAGGAAGTTCATCGCGTCGTTGAAGAGCGGAACGGTCTTCTCGAGGTTGATGATGTGGATCTTGCCGCGTGCGCCGAAGATGTACGGCGCCATCTTGGGGTTCCAGTAGCGGGTCTGGTGGCCGAAATGGACGCCGGCTTCCAGCATCTGACGCATGGTGACCTGAGGCATTGAAAAACTCCTGGTAGCGGAATCGCCGAGCGCAGCTGTTGTTTGAAGTCAGCGCAGGGAGTGCGGATATTGCGAAGACGCTCGCATCACACGCACAAGATTCCGGGGTTGGGCTTCCCTGTTGCCTCCGCGACGAACCCTGTGTGAGGGCACCCCGGCACGGATGGCGGCAGCAGGTGTGGATTCGTCGGTGACGTCCGACGTGGACGATGCAATGCGGCAAAGACGCAAAACAGCCGGCGGAGTATAGCCGCCAGGCCGGGTGTATGCAATCTGGGATTCCAGCGGAGCTGCGGACCGGCGGGCGCGTGATTCAGGGCTGCAGGGCGAGGGTGGTTTCGGTGTCGCTGTTGACGCGGGCCACGAAGCGGCCCAGACCGGCCGATAGTGTGGCCGGTAGCAGCCATTGCCGGGTCTGGCCGGGCAGCACATAGCCGGCCAGATCGTTGCCGATGCTGTGGCGGGTCCCGCCGGCATCGATGAAGGCCAGGTCGGCCAGGCGGGCGTGGTGCACGCCGGCATTGTAGACGTGCAAGGTGCGGCCGCTGCCCTGCCCGGATAGCGTCGCCTGTAGCTGAGGGTGCGGCTCGCCCGGCTCGCTCGGCATCGCAAACACCGGCGTGGAATAGCGCAGCAGCTCGGCTTCATCGCCGACCGCGTGCTGGGTCACCACCAGCCGATAGCTGTCTTCTATCCGGGCCGGGCTGGGGCCGAGGCGGATGACCCGCAACAGCTGGCGGCCTTGCGCCGGGATTTCGAACTGGCTGGGGCTGACGGTGGCGCCGGTGGCCGGTTCCAGCAGCTCGCGCCCGCCGTCCTGGCGCCAGCGGTAGAGCTTGGCGTCGGCGCGCCAGGGTTGCGCGGCCTGGTTGTAAAGCCACACGGCCGCCTGGTTGCTGTCGGCCGGGATGTGGGCGGTGGTCGGAGCGATGGCGATCTCGGCAGCGCCAGCGTGGCCGCTGGCAGCCATGCAGAGCAGTCCCAGCATCGGCAAGCTCCAGCTCCAGCGCGGACGGGCGGCGGCCATGCTCAGAATGCGATGGTGGTGATGCGCGCTGCACCGACAGGCGCAGGCCCGGCAAGTGCGCTGGCGTCCTGGCCGGTGCTGGTAGTCGAGAGGGCGTCCACGGTGAGCGATGGCTGCACAACCGCGACCGGCGTGCCGCGCGAGCAGCTGGCGCGCGGCGGGGTGGTGCGCAGCTCGCAACCGCTGAGCAGACGCAGGCCGATGTGCAGGCTGGAGTTGTCCGGGCCACGGTTTGTCGACGCGGTTGCGGCAGCGGCGCTGCAAGCGAGGGCGACCAGCGTGAAGCACTTAATCAGGGTGACCGGCGTCATGAAGGCAATCGTTTGCATTGGAGACGTTACAAATAGCGACGCCCCTGGTGCGAACTTAATTAACGGTCAGTAAGTGATCGAGACGGTCACCGTGTCGTTGTAGGCGCCGGCGATGGGTAGCTGCGGCGCCGGCGCGCGGCCATAGACCGTCACCGTCTGCGCGACCCCGTTGCCGGTGCCGGCCAGGGTATCGACCCCGATCGTGGTGCCCCAGCGGCTGCTGCGGCCCGGGTCCTTGTAGAGCTCGTAGGTGATGAAGTTGGCGCTGCTGGCGTGGCGCATCCGTCGGGTGGTGCCGCTGGCGTTGACGCCGACGTCCAGGCCGATGTTCCAGGCGGTGCGGTTGGTGCAGGCCAGGCTGATGGTCGAGCTGCGGTCGATCTGGGTGTCGATGCTGCCGGCGATGCTGCCGAAATCCAGATCGGTGGTGACATAGGTATTGCAGCGCGCCGGCACATCGGCCGAGGCGGTGAACGGGAATGCATTGCTGGCGGTCTTGGCGCCGCTGCCGCCCGTGTTGCAGTTGGCCGGCGACTGGATGCCGCCGATGATGCTTTCGTTGTAGGCGTAGCGCATCACCGTATCGGCGCCGCCGAAGCTGCTGGTGTGGTTGCCCACCGACAGCGTCTGGCTGCCGGGAATGCGTCCGTAGAAGGTGACCGTGGTGGTCTGCGAGCCGCCGACCAGGATCGGTACCGAATAGGCGAAACTCAGTACCAGCGGCGACGGCGTGCTCGATCCGGTGGCGCCCCAGACCTGCGTGCGCGCCGCATCGCTGTAGATCTGATAACTCAATGCATCGCTGGTGGCGTTGAGCATGCGGCGCGGCGTATACACGCCTGCGCTGGCACTGCCGGGCCCCAGGTCCAGGCACAGCGTCACCCGCGCCTGGCCCAGCACGCTGAGCGCGGTGGTGGCGCAGGACACAGTGAAGCTCGCGACCGCATCGGTGGCGCCATTGGCGGCCACGTTGCCGAAGGCCAAGGGCGTCCCCAACGTCACCGTGCAGGTGGTATCGGCATGCGCCGGCTGGCTGGGCGTCAGCCACAGCAGTGCAAGGCTCAGCGCAAGCAAGACCCGCCAGAGCGCATGCACGCTCACGGCGCCGGCTCCGCGATGCAGCGCAACGGGCCGACCCGCGGAATGCGGCCGGCGTCGGCCGGATAGGCGAACTGCGCGATACAGCGGCCTTCCGGCAACTCCACCAGGATGCGGTTGTCGTTCTGCAGATTGTCCAGATAGCTTTCGCCGTCGTAGCCGACTACCACGCGTTCGGCATCGCCTTCGCGCTGCGCCACGCTGCCCACTGGCACCGGTGCGCCGTTGGCGTCGTGCAAGACAATCACCGCAGACCGCACGCGGGTGATGCCAAAGCGCACCGCCACCCCGGATTGCTGACGCGGCGTCACCGTGGTGTCGACGCGATCCACGCGCAGATCCGCCGGCAGGCTCAGCGTGTCGATCGATAACTGATTGCGCTGCCACGATTGCAATGGCGTCACCAACAAGGTGCCGCGTGCATCGGTGACGCCGATCAAGCGGTTCTCCAGCCGTACCGGAATGCCGGCCTGGCCGTCGGTGGACACCACCGCGAACGCGTCCTGGACGTCGCGTGCCGCAAAGCTGCGGCCGTCCATCCACACCAGGCTGCCGCTGGCGCTGGCGTAACCGAACCTGTTGCCGTCCTGGGTGGCCACGCCAAAGTTGTAGCGGCCGATGCGGTTCAACCAGCCCAGCTCGGCCAGCCCGCCGCTGGCATCGTCGCCGGTGCGTGCCTGCAGGCGCCAACCGATGCCGCCCAGGTCGCCGTCGCCGGGCAGCGGTTGGCTGACATCGGCCACAAACCCGGTGCGATTGCCGTTGCGCTGCATCGACGCGCTGGCCTGGCGCAATTCGCCGAAGGTGGTGGACAGCGACAGATACAGGCTGCGGTCGCTGCGGATATCCAGGTTCTGATTGCCGGATAGATTGGCGGCCCAGTTGCGCCCGAAGCTGCGCGACCAGAACACGCTGGCATAACGCGAGGTGTCGCCTTGCGGGTAGCTCAGGCGCACATAGCTGGTGCCCAGCGAGCCGATCGGGTCGACGTTGACGCCGAACGCGGCGCGGTCGCTGACGCGCGCCGGCAGGCTGCCCTGCAATGCGCCCAGATCGCGGTAATCGCCGTGGGTGCGCTGGGTGCCCAGATTCACGTTGAAACGCCGGTTATTCCAGGCGTAGCCCAGCACAGACTGGCCGCCACGCAGCGCATGCATTCTGCTGTGTGCGTAGGCCGCATTGAACACACCGCCAGCGCCGAGCAACCACACCCCGCCTGCGCCAGCATTGACCACGCCGCCGCCGGCTTCGGTGTGCGCCTCGATGGTGAAGTCGTCGCGCAATCCCTTGCGCAAGCTGGCGCTTGCGACCGGATGCGAGGCATAGGAAAACGAACGCACACCGTAGTCGCGGCGCAGCTGGCCGATGCCTGCCGACCACTCGGAAATGCCGCGCGCCAGCAGTTGCGGCGTGCCGTAAAACGCGAAGTCCAGCCGACGCACCCGGCCGAAGGCATCGGTCACCACGATCTGCGCCTGCCCGGTGCCGCTGATTCCCGGTTGCGCGGCCAGTTGAAACGGCCCGGCCGGTACCTGGCCGCTGTATTGACGCAGGCCATCGACATACAGCTCCACCGTGGAGGGCGCCGCCGCTTCGGCCAGGAAGCTGGGCGTTGGGGTCAGCACGCGATACGGCTGCAGCGCGTAATTGCGGCCGATCTGCACGCCGCCCAGCCGCAGCGAACGGCTCCAGTCGACGAAGCCGCTATAAAAATCGCCTACCCGCAGGCTGGTGGCGCTGTCTGGAAAATCCATCTGCCAGGCGCTGTCCAGGCGCACCGCCTCGCTGCGCCAACGTTGGTCCTGCGGGCGGTCGTAGGCCAGGAAGACGGCCGTGGTATCGACCATGCCGCGGCCCAGGCCGAAGCCGCGCAGTTCGGTGGCCAGCGACATGCTGCTGGAACCGGCATTGCGCGTGGCATAAAAGTCGTAATTGAGCAGCATGCCCGGCGATGCGGTGGCGCTGGGCGGAGCGACTTCTTCCGGCTTGAGGATCGTGGTGGACAGCGACAGCTGTGCCAGCGGCACCTGCAGCGCGAGCCGCTGCAGTGCGGCGTCGTAGCGCACTTCCACATCGGGCAATAGATCCAGATCGATCAATGCGTCCGGTGCGCGATCGGCCAGGATGAAGCCGAGTTTGCGCAGCGTTTCCACCGAGCCACGCAGATGACCGTCGACCAGTTCGAACGGCGCCAGGCCGCGGTCGGCCTGATTCAAGGTGACGTCCAGATACAGCGACTGCGCTTGTGTGGCGGCGGCCGGCGCAACTTGGTCGGGCAACGCTGCGACATCGGCCAGGTCGCCAGCCATGGCGTTCGCCAGCGCGGTGGCGGTCGCAAGCAGCGTCATCGCCAGCCGGGCCGCATCACGGCGCCGCAGGCGCGGCCAACAGGGTGCGTTCGTTAGCCTCACCATTGATCCTTGCGACAATGGAACCGCGGCCGAACTGCGCCAGTGGTGCGCCCAGCGACCAGCGCATGGTCTGGCCCGGTAACACGTAGCCGACCAAGCCGTTCAAGGTGGTCTTGGTTGCGCCATCGACCCGGTGCTGCAGATCGGCGACCTGCGCATGCCCGGAGCCGCTGTTGCTGATCTGAATCTGCGCAGTGCCGTCGGTGCCGGCGACCACCTGCGCGCTCAGCGAGGGCGTGTGCTCGGTCTTGCCGTGCGGCAGCACGAAGATCGGCACCGAGTAGCGCAGCACGAACTGCATGCCCTTGCGATCGGCATCGGCGCTGGGCAGTTCGTCGACGATGATGCGATAGCAGAGCTCCTGGCGAGTGGGCGCAGGCCCGGCGCGGATCACGCGAATCAGTTGGCGCTCGCCTGCAGCCAAGGTGCGCATCGGCGGGCTGATCAGGATTTCCTGGGTCGGATCGAGCTGGTCCTGCCCATCGCGCTGGGTCCAGCGATAGGCGCGGGTCTGCACCTGCACCGGCGCGCCGCCACTGTTGCTCAGCCATAGGCCATCGGCGGTCTGTTCGGCGCTCAGGGTCAGCGAGGTCGGCGCCAGCTGCAGGCTGGCCGCCCGTGCAGGCGGCAACAGCCAGGTGCCGCTCAGCGACAGGCCCAGGGCCAGTCCCAGCGGGACCAGCCACGCACGAAGGCGCGACGGCAACGGTTGCGATGGCATACGTGAGCTCAATAGACGATGGTCGCGGTGATCGTGTCCTGGTAGCTACCGGTCGCAGCGTTGTTGACTGACGGGTTGGTCACACGACCGTAGACCGGGTAGACCTGGTTGATGCCGGTGGCGGTGCGGCTCAGGGTGTTGGTGCCGGTGGTGCTGCCCCAGACCGTGCTGCGGCCCAGATCCTGATAGAGCTGGTAGGCGATGAAGTTGTTGGTGGTGACCAGCGGGTCGGCGTTCTTCATGCGGCGGGTTGTCACATCGTTGGCGGTGCCCGCGTTGCTGCCTGCGCTCAACGCGATGTTGTAGGGCGTCAGCGCGGTGCATTGGGCGGTCACGCTGCCGTTCGCATCGGCGTTGGCGGTCGAGGTGGAGAGCACCGAACCGAAGTCGACGTCCGTGGCGGAGGCGGCGGTGATGGTGCAAGCCTTGGTGACGGCGATCTTGACGGTGAAGGTGGTGGTGTCTGCTGCAGTCGCCATGCCGATGGTCGAGAGCAGGCCGAGGGAGAGCAGGACAGGGTGGACAGTACGCATGGACATTTCCTTGACCGGTCAGGTCTTTGGTGGCGCGACGAGGTGTCGCCCTCCCTGCAATGCATCGGTCGTGCCAAACATAACGGTGAATTCATCTTGTATCTAGCTGTTTTGTTTGGTTCTTTTGCCGGATTTGCGATGTCCTGCAGATGACTCCGCTCATGCAATATTTGACGCGCGAAGAACTGCGTCACACATGAATAGGCGCTGGCGACGGTTTCCTGTTGCCCGGTCCGTTTGTGCTGTCGACACAACGTCCTGCAAAAAACGCTGACGCAAGTCGTTCAGATTCAGCCCGGATCGGCGATAATCGGGACCATGAGCGTCAATCTAAAAACCAAAGAAGAAATCGAACTGATGCGTATCGCCGGTCGTCTGGCCGCCGAGGTGCTCGACATCGTTGGCCCGCACGTCAAGCCGGGCGTGACCACTGCCGAGCTCGACCGCATCTGCCACGACCACATCGTCAACGTGCAGGGCACCATTCCTGCCAACGTCGGCTATCGCGGCTTTCCCAAGAGCGTGTGCACCTCGGTCAATAACGTGATCTGTCACGGCATTCCGAGCGCGGCCAAGGTGTTGAAGGAAGGCGACATCGTCAATATCGATGTCACCGTCATCAAGGACGGCTGGCACGGCGACACCAGCCGCATGTATTACGTGGGCACGCCGTCGGTAATGGCCAAACGCCTGGTGGACACCACCTATGAAGCGATGTGGCGCGGCATCCGCGCGGTCAAGCCGGGCGCCACGCTGGGCGATGTGGGCCATGCGATCCAAAAGTTTGCCGAGGCCGAACGTTTCAGCGTGGTGCGCGACTACTGTGGCCACGGCATCGGCAAGGTCTATCACGACGAACCGCAGGTGATGCATTACGGCCGTCCGGGCGAAGGCCTGGTACTCAAGCCGGGCATGACCTTCACCATCGAGCCGATGATCAACGAAGGCACCTATCACCATAAGACACTGCCCGACGGCTGGACCGTTGTGACCAAGGACCGCAAGTTGTCCGCGCAGTGGGAGCACATGGTCGCGGTGACCGAAGACGGCGTGGATGTGCTCACGCTGTCGGCCAATTCGCCCGCGCCGGTATGACCGACACGCCGGCGGATCGACCCGACCCGGGCGTCGCCGGCGATGCGGAATGGGCCGCGCAGGCCCGTCCGCTGCTGGTGCACGCGGACATGCGGTTGTGCAAACGCTTCGATCAGGGCGAGCCGATCGAACGGTTGGTTGCGTTACGCGCACGCGCAGTCGACCAGTTGATGCGCAACGCCTGGACCCGCTGCATCCCAGCCGATAGCGGCCTGTCGTTGCATGCGGTTGGTGGGTATGGCCGCGGCGAGCTATTTCCGCGTTCGGACGTGGACGTGTTGGTACTGGGCGACAGCGCTGTGCAGCAGCGCCACGAGCAGGCGCTGGCCCGCTTGTTCGCGTTGTTGTGGGACGTGGGGCTGCCGATCAGTCACGCGGTGCGCTCGCCGGCGCAGTGCACCGCCGCGGCGATCGATCAGACTGTGCTCACCGCGTTGATCGAGTCGCGGCCGTTGGTTGCCGATGGCGACGCGCGCGCGGCACTGGCTGCGGCGATCGCGCCGCAATGGGTGTGGCCGCCGCGCGATTTCTTCCAGGCCAAGCGCGAAGAATTGCTGGCACGGCATCAGCGGTTTGGCGACACCGCCGATAACCTCGAACCCGACATCAAGGACGGCCCGGGTGGCCTGCGCGATTTGCAGACCCTGGGCTGGATGGCGTTGCGTGCGTTCGGGGTCAAGGATCTGGAAGCATTGGTCGGGCTGGGCCATGTCGGCTTCGACGAAGCGGCTGCATTGCGGCGCGAGCGCGAAGAACTGGCGCGGCTGCGCTTCGGCCTGCATATCGTGGCCAACCGGCCGGAAGAACGCCTGCGTTTCGATTATCAAAAGACCCTGGCGCAGCGGCTGGGCTTTGCCGACGACCCGGAAAGTCTGGGCGTAGAAAAAATGATGCAGCGCTTCTACCGTAGCGCTGCGTTGATCCGCCGGATCAGCGACCGGCTGCTGCAGCGCTTTGAAGAACAGTTCGATGGCGACGCGGTACCGGAGCCGCTGGGCGACGGTTTCAGCTTGCGTCGCGGCTACCTGGCCGCCGATGCCGACAGCTGGCCGGATGGCGATGTGCTGCGGGTGTTCGCGCTGTTTGCGCAGTGGGCCGCGCATCGCGATGTGCGCGGGCTGCATTCGTTGACCGCACGCGCGCTGGCTGAAGTACTGCAGCAACTGCCGGCTTACGACGTGGCCGATGCCGCCACGCGCGACCGTTTCATGGCGCTGCTGCGCGGCCCGCGTGCGGTGGAAACGCTCAATCGCATGGCGCGGCTGGGTGTGCTGGGGCAGTGGATTCCGGCGTTTGCCAGTGTGTCCGGGCGCATGCAGTTCGACCTGTTCCACGTCTACACGGTGGACCAGCACACGCTGATGGTGCTGCGGAACATCGCGCTATTCGCCGCCGGCCGTGCCGACGAGCGTTTTTCGATCACCCACGAAGTCTGGCCGCGCCTGCGCAAGCCGGAATTGCTGCTGCTGGCCGGGTTGTTTCACGACATCGCCAAAGGCCGTGGCGGGGATCATTCCGAACTGGGCGCAGTGGATGCGCGCGCGTTCTGTCTTGCGCATCGGCTCAGCGAAGGCGATACCGAACTGGTGACCTGGCTGGTGGAGCAGCACCTGCGCATGTCGGTGACTGCGCAAAAGCAGGACATCTCCGACCCGGAGGTGATCCATCGCTTCGCCACCCTGGTCGGCACTCGCGAGCGTCTGGATTATCTGTATCTGTTGACCTGCGCCGACATCGCCGGCACCAGCCCCAAGCTGTGGAATGCGTGGAAGGACCGGCTGCTGGCGGATCTGTATTTCGCTGCGCGTCGCGCGCTGCGCGAAGGCCTGGAACATCCGCCGCCGCGCGCCGAACGCTTGCGCGAAGCGCGCGACTCCGCACGCGCGCTGATGCAGGCGCAAGGCCATGACGATGCCACCATCGACCGCCAGTTCGCCGGCATGCCGGACGAAAACTTCCTGCGCTTCCGTCCCGAGCAACTCGCCTGGCAGGCCGTCTCGCTGATCGAAGTGCAGATCGGCCAGACCCTGGTCAAGGCGCGTCGTGCGGTGCCGGACAACGATGCGTTGGAACTGTTCGTGTATTCGCCAGACCGCGATGGCCTATTTTCGGCGATCGTCGCCACGCTGGATCGCAAGGGCTACGGCATCCATCGCGCGCGCGTGCTGGATGCGCCGCACGATGCGATCTTCGACGTGTTCGAAGTGCTGCCGCAGGAAGGCTATGCCGATGGCGATCCGCAGCGTCTTGCCGCCGCGCTACGCCAGGTGCTGGCCGGCGACCTGCAAAAAGTACGGCCATCGCGGCGTGTCGTACCTCGCCAGTTGCGGCATTTTCGCTTCGCGCCGCGGGTGGAATTCAGCGAAAGCGCCGGCGGCCGCCGCACCCGCATCAGTCTGGTCGCCCCCGATCGCCCCGGCCTGCTGGCCGATGTCGCGCATGTCCTGCGCATGCAACATCTGCGCGTGCACGATGCGCGCATCGCCACCTTTGGCGAGCGTGCGGAAGATCAGTTCCAGATCACCGACGAGCACGATCGCCCGTTGTCCGAATCCGCCCGGCAGGCCCTGCGCGATGCGTTGTGCGCCTGTCTCGACCCCACCTAGTCCGTCCGGAGACCCCATGGCCACCACCAAGAAGACCGCGCGCAAGCCCGGCGCCACCACCGCCAGCGCCGCACCCAAGCGCGCAGCCACCTCCACCGCCAAGGCCGGAAAGACGCCCGCAGCAGACACGACCAAGCCGGTCGCGAGCGTCGGCAGGAAGGGTGCCGTCAAGACGGCGGCGGGCAAGGCCGCGCCGGTCAAGAACACCGCTGTAAACAAGGCTGCTGTAAAGAAGCCTGCTGAAAAGAAGACCGCCAGCGCACCGCGCGTGGCCAGGCAGGCGACCGGCGTGGTGTCGGCGCCAGCTGCAAAGAAGGCGGCCGCTGCGAAGAAACGGCCGATTGCCGAGCAGGCCGTGCACAGCGCGGCAACCCATGTGGGTAACGATGAACTGAAGTTCGGCATCGAAAGCGCCTTCGAGCGCCGCGCCACCTTGACGATGGACGAGATCGACGGCTCCACCCGCGCGATCGTCACCCGCGTGATCGATGGCCTGGAGAGTGGCGAATTCCGCGTGGCCGAGCCGGACGGGCAGGGCGGCTGGACCGTCAACGCGTGGCTGAAGAAAGCGGTGCTGCTGTATTTCCGCGTCAATGAGATGGCGGTGATCGACGCGCAGCCGGCGCCGTTCTGGGACAAGGTGGAATCGCGCTTTGCCGGTTTCCATGAAGCCGACTTCCGCAAGGCTGGTGTGCGCGTGGTGCCCGGTGCGGTCGCGCGTCGCGGCACCTATTTCGGCAAGGACGTGGTGCTGATGCCGAGCTTCACCAATATCGGCGCCTATGTCGGCGAAGGCACCATGGTCGATACCTGGGCCACGGTGGGTTCGTGCGCGCAGATCGGCAAGCACTGCCATCTGTCCGGCGGTGCCGGAATCGGTGGCGTGCTCGAACCGCTGCAGGCCAGCCCGACCATCATCGAAGACCATTGCTTCATCGGTGCGCGGTCGGAAGTGGTCGAAGGCGTGGTCATCGGCCATCACAGCGTGATCGGCATGGGCGTGTTCATTTCGCAGAGCACGCGGATCTACAACCGCGCTACCGGCGAAATTTCCTATGGCTATGTGCCGCCGTACAGCGTGGTGGTATCCGGCCAGTTGCCGTCCAAGGACGGCTCGCATTCGCTGTATTGCGCGGTGATCGTCAAGCAGGTGGATGCCAGGACGCGCAGCAAGACCAGCATCAACGAGCTGCTGCGCGGTCTGGCCGATTGAGTACCGCACACGCCCCTGCCGGCACCTTGCTGTCGCGTCCAGCCAGCGGCTGGATACGATGGGGCATCCCGGCGCTGTGGCTGAGCTGGGTGGCTGTCTACGTGGCGGGCTCGCTGGCGCGCGACGGCGTCCCACAGCAGCTGGATGTGCTGCGCTGGCTGGCGCCTGTCGCGATGCTAGGGCTGACCGTGCGGCATATCGTGTTGTGCAGGCGATGGGCGCAGGTGCGCGATGCCGGCGATGCGCTGGAGATCGTGCAGCAGGGGCGGTCGCAGCGTGTGGACCTGGCGCAGCTGCGTGCAGTCGATCCGGCCTGGCTGGTTCCACCGGTGCGGCTGGCGTTGAAATTCCACGGTGAGCGCGCACGGGTGGTGTTCCTGCCTGCGCGCGGGCAAGACCCCACCGCGTTGGCCACCACCCTGCTGGCGCGTGCAGGCGCGCACCAGGCAGTTGAAGAGAGCACGACATGACCACGTTGTATGGATTGAAGAACTGCGACACCTGCAAGAAGGCCACCAAGTGGCTGGACCGCTTCGGTGTCGCTTACACGTTTGTGGATTACCGCGACAACAAGACGTCGCCGGAGACACTGCTGGAGTGGGCCGGCAAGGCGGGCGGATTCGATGCCCTGATCAACAAGTCGTCCACCACCTGGCGGCAGCTGCCCGGCAACAAGAAGGCGCCCGGCTCGGAGGCGGAGTGGAAGCTGTTATTGCGCGAGTATCCGCAGCTGATCCGCCGGCCGGTAGTGGTGACCGATGACGGTGCATTGACCCAGGGCTTTTCCGATAACGGCTTCAAGAAAGCGTTTGGTGTGGGCTGAGCAGCTGCAGTCGCGACGGTGCCGGCAATGCCGCCGCAGCGGTGGCTGGTGCGGTGGCGATAGACGGCCATGCTGGGTGCAGTTTGGACCGCCGTACCACGACGCGCCGCGAGCGGTGATCAACGCGCGCGGCGCGGACCTGATCAGTGCGCTTGCTCTACGCTGTCCATGATCCATCCACGCCGCTGGTGCGGCCTCGCTATGGTGATGTTTCGATGAGTGATGTGCTGGATCTGACTCGTGATTTGATTGCACGCGCCTCGGTGACCCCGGTGGATGCCGGCTGCCAGGCCGTGATCGCGCAGCGCCTGGCCGCTGCCGGATTCGCCTGCGAACACCTGCGCTTGGGCGAAGTCGACAATCTGTGGGCCACGCACGGGAGCGGCGCGCCGGTGCTGGTACTGCTTGGGCATACCGATGTGGTACCGCCTGGCCCGCGCGAGGCGTGGACCAGTGATCCGTTCGATCCGCAGATCCGCGATGGCGTGCTGTACGGGCGTGGTGCCGCCGACATGAAAGGCAGCGTGGCTGCGTTCGTGATTGCCGCCGAGCAGTTTGTCGCCGCCCATGCGGAGCACCTCGGCACGTTGGCGGTGTTGTTGACCTCCGACGAGGAAGGCGATGCCATCGATGGCGTGCGGCGTGTGGCCGATCTGTTCCGCGAACGTGGGCAAGCGATCGATTGGTGCATCACCGGCGAGCCATCGTCCACCGAGCGGCTGGGCGACCTGCTGCGGGTTGGACGCCGCGGCAGCCTGTCCGGCACGCTGACCGTCAACGGCGTGCAAGGGCATGTGGCGTATCCGCACAAGGCGCGCAACCCGATCCATCTGGCAGCGCCCGCGTTGGCCGAATTGGTCGCACGGCGCTGGGACGACGGCTTCGAAAGTTTCCCGCCCACCAGCCTGCAGATTTCCAACATCCATGCCGGCACCGGCGCCAATAACGTGATCCCCGGTGAGCTGCAGGTGGCCTTCAATCTGCGTTACACCCCGCAGTGGGATGCGTCGCGTCTGGAGGCAGAAATCACCGCAGTGCTGGATCGCCATGCGCTGGATTACAGCGTGCGCTGGCACCGCAGCGGCGAGCCGTTCTACACGCCCGAGGGGCGCCTGCGCAGCGTTGCGCGCGAAGTGTTGGGCCAGTTCGCCGGCGCACCGCCGGAAGAGAGCACCGGAGGCGGCACCTCCGATGCGCGCTTCATCGCGCCGCTGGGTGCGCAATGCATCGAGGTCGGCCCGGTCAACGCGTCGATCCACCAGGTCGACGAGCATGTGCGCGTGGCCGATCTGGAGGCGTTACCGTCGCTGTACCGCACGCTTGTCGAACGCTTGTTGATCGGTTGAGCGACCATTGCGCCGCCGTCGTTGCCGCTGAAACAGTTGCGCCAGCGAAAACGAACGGTTAGCGTCGCCTGCATGGTCATCCGCCTCGCCAAGCTTAATAACGCCAACCGCAACACGCTGCGCGCGAATAATCGTGCGCGGCCGACGCGGGTCTGCGACTAGGCGAAGTACACCCAAACGCCCAGGAATCAGAAAACCCGCATCGGCCGATGTGGGTTTTTTTTTGGGCGTCACGTCCAAGCAGCATGCTCGTCCGCCGGCCATCCATCCCCGCAGTTTCATCAGGAGTGTTTCCATGTGTTCCATCTTCGGCATTTTCGGCCTGCAACCCGGCGACGATCTTCAGGCCCTGCGCCGGCAGGCGCTGGAATGTTCGCAGCGGCAGCGGCATCGCGGTCCGGACTGGAGCGGCGTGTATGTCGACACCGGCGCGATCCTGGTGCACGAGCGGCTGGCCATCGTCGACCCGGCCGGCGGCTCGCAGCCCTTACTCTCGGAAGATGGGCAGCTGGCCTTGGCGGTGAATGGCGAAATCTATAACCATCGCGAACTCAAGCAGGAGCTGCAGCAGCCGTACGCCTTCCAGACCGGCTCCGATTGCGAGGTGATCAACGCGTTGTATCGCGAAGATGCGCCGGCCTCGTATCTCAACCGCCTCAACGGCATCTTTGCCTTCGCACTGTGGGACAAGGCGGCCGGGCGCGTGATCATCGCGCGCGACCCGATCGGCGTGGTGCCGCTGTACTGGGGACATGATCGCGAAGGCCGCCTGCGGGTGGCCTCCGAGCTGAAATCGTTGGTCGACGATTGCGCCGATGCCGCACAGTTTCCGCCGGGCCATTGGTACGACAGCGCCACCGGCGCCTTGAGTCGCTACTACGAACGCGCCTGGCGCGAATACGGCGAAGTGGAAGGCGTGCAGGTGCAACTGCAGGAATTGCGCGAAGCCTTCGAGCGGGCGGTGCATCGTCAGCTGATGACCGACGTGCCGTACGGCGTGTTGCTCTCGGGCGGCCTGGATTCGTCGTTGGTCGCAGCCGTCGCCGCGCGTTATGCACGGCATCGCATCGAAGAAAACGACACCACCGAAGCGTGGTGGCCGCGCCTGCATTCGTTCGCGATCGGCTTGAAAGGCTCGCCCGATCTTGCCGCTGCGGAAGTCGCCGCCGCAGCGCTGGGCACCGTGCACCACGGGTTCGAATACACCTTCGAAGAGGGCCTGGACGCGTTGCCGGAAGTGATCCGTCACATCGAGACCTACGACGTGACCACCATTCGCGCGTCAACGCCGATGTTTTTGCTGGCACGGCGCATCAAGGCCATGGGCGTCAAGATGGTGCTGTCGGGCGAAGGCAGCGACGAAATCTTTGGCGGCTATCTGTACTTCCACAAGGCACCGAACGCGCGCGAATTCCATGAGGAGTTGGTACGCAAGCTGGATGCACTCAACAACTTCGATTGCCTGCGCGCCAACAAGTCGATGATGGCCTGGGGCGTGGAGCCGCGCGTGCCGTTCCTGGACCGCGAGTTCCTGGATGTGGCCATGCGCATGGATGCCAGTTTCAAGATGATCGACAAGACCAGCACCGGCGCCACGCGTATGGAAAAGGGCGTGCTGCGCGAAGCGTTCGCCGGCTACCTGCCCGAATCGATCCTGTGGCGGCAGAAAGAGCAGTTCAGCGATGGCGTGGGCTACGGCTGGATCGATGGGCTCAAGGCGCATGCCGCCGCGCATGTGAGCGACCGCGAGCTGGCCGCGGCCGACCGGCGTTTTCCGGTCAATCCGCCGCAGACCAAGGAAGCGTATTTCTATCGCAGCCTGTTCGAGCAGTTTTTCCCGAGCCAGGCGGCGGCAGAAACCGTGCCGGGCGGCAAGTCGATTGCGTGCTCGTCGCCGACCGCGATTGCCTGGGACGCGAGTTTTGCCGCGATGGCCGACCCGTCGGGCCGTGCGATCGCCGGCGTGCACGAACAGGCACTGGCCTCGTAAGGCGCGTTGCAACTGCAGCGGCCGGCATGCGCTAACGCGCTGCCGGCCGTTCTGTAGTGCGCGTGCTTATTGCTCGTGGCGCACGCAATAGCCGTAGCGCTGCGGCTCGATATCCACACCGGCCACATCGGCTTGGTTGTTGCGCCACAGGTTGGGCTTGAAGTCGGCCGCGGTGCAGTTGGCGGCACGGTCCACGCCGATGGTGTAGGTGAACGGCGTATTGGAGAAGCGGTTGTTCTCGAACACGTTGTCCTGACTCATGCTGTTGTCCCAGCACAGGATTTCCGGCGTGCGATAGCGGATGGCGCAGGCCAGGAACACGCCGGCCACCTTGTTGCCATCGAACACGTTGTTGCTGAAGCGGTTGCGCCGCGCATCGGACAGATAGATGCCCTGACTGCCGTTACGTTCGAAGCGGTTGTTGCGGATCTCGCTGTCTTCCAGATGTTCGGTGGTCAACCCGGCCGCCACGTTGTCGTGGATGTAGTTGTTGACCATGGTGACCTTGGCGGTGCGGTTGAACGACACACCGTCCCAGATCGCGCCGGACACATCGTTGTTTTCGATAGTGATCTCGCGCGTGTCGTATTCGCTCAACAGACAGGCGCTACGGCACTTGTTGACCTGCAACCCGGCCAGGCGAATGCCCTGGCCGGAGCGCACCACCACCGCGCTGTTGCTCAGGTACGGGCGCTCGGGCATGAATTCCTTGTCGCCGGTGCTGGCAACGATCTGCATGTCTTCGATGCTGACATTGCGGATCACGCCGGTCGGCTGCTGGTTTTCGTAGTCTCCCACCACCAGTGCCGGTTGCTGCACGCCATCGGCCATACGCACTACCGTGCTTGGGCCTTTGCCGCGCAAGGTCAGGTTGCCGCGGTGGATCGAGACCAGCCCACTGAGCGGAAATTCGCCTTTTTCCAGGCACAACACCGACGGCGTATCGCCTTGCGGCAGTTTGTCGATGGCCTTTTGCAGATCCTGCCCCGGCTTCACCTTGGCGGTGCAGCTGGCGACAGGCGCGTCGGGTGGGCCGGATTTAGCCGGTGGTGCGGCCGAGCAAGCGGCTGCAAACACCAGGGGCAACAGGGCGGAAACGGAGCGGGCAAGCTGAGGCATGCGGATTCCGGTCAGTGAGGGGAGGGGGGCGATCGGTGTGGAGAGATCTCCAGATCGCGACGGCCTCTAGTGTGTCCCACCGAACGTTAAGTTCCAGCCCATGACGGCCTGCGCGATTCGGCGCAGGTTCATTGCGTGGCAATCGTGCGCAGTGCAACTGTGCTTCAACGCGCAGTTGCGGTGGTGGCGAGTGCGTGTTGCATGGACGCAAGCGTGATGGCGATGCTTGCCGGATGGCGACACCGTCGTTGCAAGCGTCGCGTGCTGCAGATGTTTGAGCGACGAGTCGCCGTGCTCAGAAGGTATAGGCCAACTGCGCATAGATGCGTCGCGGCTCGCCCGGAAAGTGCCCGCCACGCGCATTGAAGCCGCTCATCGCGTACACCTTGTCGAACAGATTCTTGACGTTGATCTGCAGCTTCCATGCGTCCCATTGCGTCTGCCAGCTGATGTCGTAGATGGCGTACGGCTTCACGCGCTGGCCGTCCAGGCTGACGCGCTCGCCCACGTAGTCGGCGCCGAAAGCCACCGCCGAGCGCCAGGCCGGCAGGTCATAGCGGGTCCACAGCCCGAGCGTGTTGCGCGGTGCGTTGGCGAAGCGATCGCCCGATGCATTGGTGATGCCGTCGCTACCGGCATCGAGCACGCGCGCATCGTTGTAGGCGTAGGTCAGGTTGAGCACCCAGCGCTGGGTCAGATCGGCCAGCAGGTCGACCTCCAGCCCTTCGCTGCGCACCAGGCCCAGCGCAGATAGTTGGTTGACGCCATCGACGACGCTGCCGTTGGCCTGCACGATGTTGCTGCGCTCGATGCGATACAGCGCGGTGTTGAGCGTCAGGCCGCCATCGTTGAGCGCGGTCTTCAGGCCAAGCTCCCATTGCTTGCTGCGCTCCGGGTCGAACGGCCCGCCGACGCTCGCATCCTGATTTGCCGCGTCCTGCGGCACAAACCCGCTGGCGTAACTCGCATAGGCATTGACGCCATCGCGCAGCACGAAGGTGCTGCCCACGCGCCAGCTGAGGTCGTTGCCGGTGATGCGCGAGCCATCCAGCAGGTTGTCGTCCTTGAAGCCATCCCAGCGCAGTCCGGCCATCGCATACCAGCGTGGCGTCAGCGTCAGTTCGTCCTGCAGATACGCGCCGTAGCGCAGGCTGCGCGTGCTGGTGGCACGCCAGGGCAGCGTGTCCAGACCGTAATCGTAAAAGCCGCTGCGCCCGTAGACTGGGTTGAACAAGTCGATGCCCGGCACCGGCCCGCGCACGCGTCCGCTATCTGCGGTATTGGCCGTTTGCGCACGGAAATCGGCGTCCAGGCGATAGTAATCGGCGCCCATCAGCAGCTTGTGTGCGATGGCACCGGTACTGGTGCGGAACACCGCATTGACGTTGCTGGAAATCGCATCGTTGTCGCGGTACTGGTTGCGCAATTGCCGCGTCATCCATTCGGCGGTGCCGTCGCGATCGCGGTCGATCAAGCCCATCGGCTCGTGATAGATCTGGTGCTCATCGTTTTTGAACCAGCGCAGCGCCATGTCCACATCCCACGCACTGGAGGGCGCAAACCGATACTGCGCGAAGGCAACTTTGGCACGCATGTCGAGAAAATCGGTGGGCTCGTTGTGGTTCCAGCGACGGTCGGTGAGGAAATTGCCGTCGTCATCGACCGGCACGCCGCGCAGGCGATTGCCGCCCAGGTTCTGGGTGATATCGGTGTATTGCAGGATGAGCTCGCCGGTGTCGCCGACGTCGAAGGCCACCGAGGCATCGCCGATCTGGCTCTGGCTATCGGTGTTCCGGCGAAAGCCATCCTCGCCATCGGCATAGGCGCCGATGCGATAGCGGATGCGGCCGTCTTCGCGCGCCGGGCCAGTGGCTTCGAACGACGCTGCGCCGAACGATTGATTGCCCAGCTGCAGCTCCACGCGCCGCTGCGTCTGGTGCGCAGGCTTGCGGGTGACGTAGTTGATGACGCCGCCGGGTTCGCCGCCGCCATACAACGCACCCACCGGGCCCTTGAGCACTTCCACGCGTTCGATGTTGAACAGCTGCGGCACCGAGAAGCCTGCATACGGATCGCCACGCAGACCGTCATACAGCACGTTTTCCTGGCGAAAACCCCGCAAGGTGACGCCCGCGTAGCTGAAGAAACTGATGCCGCTGATACTACGATACAGATCGGTGATCTGGCGCGCGGCCTGGTCGTCGATCAACTCGCGCGGCAGCACCTGCACCGATTGCGGCACCAGCGACAGCGGCGTATCGGTGCGCGTGGCGACCGCTGCATCGTCGGATTTGTATAACGTCTGCGCACGACCGACCACGTTGATGCCATCGAGTTCGGTGACCGCAGGCGGGCTGCTGGTGTGCTGAGCGAAAGCGGAGGGCGAGGGCAGGGCAAGCGCAGCGGTCAGCGCGGTGACAAGAAGCGTGGGGCGCATTGGTTGTTAATGATAATGGTTATCAAGTGCATCTTATCATGCTGTGCTCGCTTGATGACATGCCCCGCCAGCCATGCGGATGCCTGGACGCTAAACGTGCAGATGTGCAAGGTGCAGCATCCAAAACGCCAAACGCCAAACGCCAAACGCCAAACGCCAAACGCCAAACGCAAATCATAAGCGTGGCTAACAAAACGTAGCCAGCAGTCGTCAGGCGGGGGGCGCGCGGAGTAAGCGGAGCGTATGCGTGGTCCATACCGCATCGAGCACCGGCCGCGCCCGCCTCGTGGCTGCACAGTCTTTTTGTTAGCTGCTCTACATGCAGACGTCAGAAGTGCAGCGCTCTCCTGCTTCCGATGGGAGAGGGTGCCCGAAGGGCGGATGAGGGGACGTACGAAACCTCGTGGTGTCTGTCATGCACAAGCCGCTTGAAACAAGCCGAGCATGCGTCGCATCGCACACCATCGGTCGCATGGCGTGCGCACGTACCCTCACCCCAACCCCTCTCCCGCAGGAGAGGGGCGACTGCGGCTCGACCATTTCTTCGGTTGCGTCGAGACCGGTATCCGACAGATCGAACAACGCCAGCGCGCTTACTGCGGTTGCAAACGCAGCGTGTGGGTTGTGGTGGTCGGCAGGAATGGCGTGGGGCGGCCATGCACCCAATCGTCGTGGCCCGCCCCCCAAAACGGCGACAGCGGATGTCCGCTCTGACCGCCGGGCATGTGCACGATGCCGTCCTGTTCGTGGCCGGGCGACACCACCATGCGTTCGGAGGCGCCAAAGGCCGGGCCCTGGACGCGCGGCATGTCGCGGTCGCCTGGGAGTTGGTCGGCCGGCATGCATAGCCAGCGCGCGGCCAACGCCGGCAGCGCGCGAGCGATCGGGTGGCAGATGGCGGCGGTATTGCGCTCGCCCCAGGTGCGCTTGTCGAGTGGCTGGCCTGGGGCGGCCTGCGCCATCAACTCCGCCTGCGCATTGCGTGCAGCATCGCTCAGCAATTGGTCCCAACTCGCAAAGGCAGGTGGCAGCAGGTTGGCGGGGCGCTGCTGCAAGATCGGCCAGACGATGCCTTCCAGCTGTGCGCGGCGCGGCGTCAGGAACTGCTCGCCCAACGCGGATTGGGCGGGCGCCAGCAGACCGGCTTCTACCGCATCGATGGTCTTGCTGCGGAAATCGCGCACGATGCTGTAGCTGGCCGACGTGGTGGATGCATGGCCGTCCCACTGGCGCGTTGCTTGTTCGATCTGCTGCAACGCCGGGTCTTTGCTGTGCTCGACCACGCTGCGCAACAGCTGCCACCACCGCGTCAGCAACAGCGCACGGTCGTCCAGCTGGATCGCCAGCAGATCGCGCTCGCTAAAACGCTGCTTTGCGAACAAGTCGTCGCGGATCTGTTGCGCACGCGCGCCGAGGTCGTAGCCGGCGTTGCCAAGCGTGGCCAGTTGTTGCGTGTCGACCACGCGGCTATTGGCTGTCCATAGCCGATGCGAGGGCGGGTCGATCAATGCCGGCGCCGCATCGCTGCGTACCGGCCATGGCATGCAGGTGGGCGGCGGTGTGCCGGCCGGCGCAGGAGGTGTGGGCGATGTCGGCTGCGCTGCGGAGGTCGCAAGCTCGGCAATGCCGGTCGGGCCGCATCCGGCATTGCGCGCAGGACGTGCGCCGATCAGGCGCCAGGCGATACGCCCGCTGCGGTCGGCCAGCAACAGGTTCTGTGCCGGAATGCTCGAGCGGTCGGCCACTTCAAATGCGCTCTGCAAGTCGCGTGCGCTGCTCATCTGCGCGAAGTCCAGACGGATCGCGCCTGGCAGCTGCGCGGCCCAGCGTAGCGCCAGCAGGCTGCCATCCGGGTTTTCATGCAGGATCGGCCCCCACGCCGCTTCGCGTACTTCCAGGCGCACCGGCGCCGCGCCCGCCACACGAATCGTTTCGACATGCGTGGTCAGGGCTTGCGGATGCTCGGGCGTGGCGGCGGGAATCCGCGCAAAGTCGGCGGTGTCGATATAGCTGTTGGTGAACGCCCAGGCCACATGGCCATTGCTGCCGACCACCACCGCGGGCAGGCCGGGCAGGGTGAAGCCGGTGACGTCCACCTTGCCGTCCGGCGCCGCGGTGTCGGGATAGCGCAGCCGCGCGCGGAACCAGATGTTGGGCGCGCGCAGGCCCAGATGCATGTCGTCGGCGACGATGGCGCGGCCGTCGGCAGTGAGGCTGCCATCCACCGCAAAATTATTGCTGCCCGGGGTGGGGTGCTCGGCAGGCGGTGTAGCGGGCGGATGCGGCAAGCGACGCAGATCCAGCGCAACCGCATCGGGTAACACGGCATCGCCGTGCGCGGCGCCGAACAGCGGCGCATCCCAGCTGGAGCCTTGATGATCGAGCAGCGCCGCCAGGGCGGGCGGCACCACGGCGCGGATGCGCGCGGCAGCCAGTTCGGTCTGATTGTCGCTGTCCTGCAGGTCGGCATACATCGCAAGGCCAGTGAGGATGGAGTCGTCCAACGTCCAGGCGCGCGGGGTCTGGCGCAGCAGCAGATATGGCCACGGCCGCACCGGCAGCGCGGCCAGACCTGCATTCACGCCGTCGGTGTAGGCCTGCAGAGCCGCGCGCTGGCTGCCGGCGGCGATGTCCAGGTTGGCATGCACGCGTGCGCGCAGCCGATGCACGCGGTTGCGCTTGTCCAGATCCACCGCCTTGGGACCGAACAGTTCGGACAATTCGCCGGCAGGCGCGCGGCGCATCAGGTCCATTTCGAAATAGCGCTCCTGCGCATGCACGTAGCCGAGTGCGCGCATCGCATCGGCCTGGCTGGCCGCGTCGATGGTGACCACGCCGTTGTGGTCGCGCTGCACGCTGACGGCGGCGGCCAGGCCGGTGAAGGGCGTGTCGCCATCCAGCTGCGCAAGGCTGCCGCGCAGCAGCAGATACAGCGTCAGGCCGGCGGCGAGCACCAGCACCACAGTTGCCAACATCAGCCGGGTCAGCCATTTGCGCATCGTCTGTTCCTTGGAGCGTGGTTCATGGGTAGCCGACAGACCTGGGCCGGCAGTGGGGCGGGAGCAGCAGCACTGGCGCATCAAATGCATGCCGGCCGATACCACCCGTTTGCCGCTGCGCTGTGGTGGTGTGGGTCGTCTCAGTGTGGCCGCAGATCATGACCGCGAGCGGTCTTGCCGCAAGCGCAACTGAAAGTGATTCCGATTAGATCATTGCCCGCCGGCTTAGTGCACCATGCGCGCATTGCGTTGCTGGAGCACACCATGAAAGGCCATCCCGAAGTCGTCGACTACCTCAAGCAGCTGCTACGCGGCGAACTGGCGGCACGCGACCAGTATTTCCTGCACTCGCGCCGCTACGAGGATCAGGGCCTGATGGCGCTGTACGAGCGCATCAATCACGAGATGCAGGAAGAAACCGAGCACGCCGACGCATTGCTGCGTCGCATCCTGTTCCTGGAAGGCGACCCGGATATGCGTCCGGCCGAGTTTGCGCCAGGCAAGACCGTGGTCGAGATGCTCGAGCGCGATTTGGTGGTGGAATACGAAGTCCGCGCGGCGCTCGCTGCCGGCATGAAGCTGTGCGAAGAGCACGGCGATTACGTCAGCCGCGACATGCTGCTCAAGCAGCTGCAGGACACCGAAGAAGACCATGCCTGGTGGCTTGAGCAGCAGCTCGGCCTGATCAAGCGGATCGGTCTGGAGCTGTACCAGACCTCGAAGATCGACAAGGGCCACGTGGCCGGTTGATTGCGGGATCGCTGCTGACCGTTGTGCGGTGCAAAGCCGCGCGGCGGTGGCGGAGGTGGCCTCGGCATATGGGCCAGCGCGATAGACGGCCCACGCATCGATTGCGCCAGATCGGCTCTGCTGATCTCATCGCTCTACCGCTGGTCGAGCTGAGATAGATCACCGGCGTGGTGCCGACGTTTTCGTCAAGGCCGTCCAGACGTCGAGAGTGGCGTTGCAGACCTTGTCTCGACGTTGCCTGCGGTCAGCCGCGGTAGCCGACACCGGCGGTGAGGCCGGGTGTCAGCTGCGTTGCAGGCGATATACCGCGGTGTAGAGTGCGGTGACGCCATCGGCACGGAAGCGCGGTTCCTGCTCCAGGATGTCGCGCTGTTCCAACTGCTGCACCTGCCATTGCGCCTGAAACAGCGTCTGCACCTCGGACGTATCCACCGCGAAGGGTGGGCCGGCCTTTTCGGCTTGCGGATAATCCAGCGTGATCAGCAGCCCGCGACACATGGCAGGCAAGCGCGCGTAGGTGGTTTGCAGATACCGCCGGCGCAGATCCGCCGGCAAGGCCACCAGCGCAGCACGGTCGTAGACCGCCGTGCAATCGGCCAATACGCTTGCGTCCAGCGCAAAGGCGTCGCCGCAGATGATTTCGATGGGGCCGGCGACGAAATGTTCGCCAGCGCTGCTGGTGTGGCGCTGCGGTTGCAGGTTGGCCTCATCGAAGAACTGCGTCACGGCCAGCGGCGAGAGCTCCACGCCCAGGACACGATGGCCTTGCGCAGCCAGCCAATGCATGTCCAGTGTCTTGCCACAGAGCGGCACCAACACGCATGCAGCGCGTGGCAACTGCAGTGCGGGCCAGTGCTTTTGCAGCAGCGGCATCACCTCATCCTGATGAAAGCCGGTCTGTCCGTCCTGCCAGCGCTGTAGCCAGAAGTTTGTGTCCATGCTGTTGCCTTGTTGGTTGCGTTGACGAGTGACGTAGTGGCGGGAATAGCAGTGACATCTCAGATCTAAAGGAGCCGATCAGACCGCACCGCGCCCGGCATCCGCGCGACATGCACACCGACCATCTTGACTGGTCCTTGCCCGCCCGCCGTCGCGGGACCTTATGCGGCATGGATGCCGCATAAGAGCTTACATGGACGTACTTGCAGCGTGTCCTGCGATGGTGGGCGGGCAAGGGCCCTGCAGTAAATCCGCAGATCAACCACGCTACAACCGACGCATCCGCACCGTGCGAGGCAGAGCTTGAGCTTCAGCGTCGTCTCGTTGTTCCAAGCCGAGCTGATCGAGGGCGCGATGCCCTCAGCGCTCGCGGGACACGTCGTATATCCATCCATGGAGACTCCGTGGCGACATTCATGTCGCCACAGGGTCCCGCGAGCGCTGAGGACATCGCACCTGTAATTTGGCCGTGTGCTGATAGGAACCACAACGCCGGCCGCGCCTATCTGGCGGTGATTTTATTAGCCACTCAAAACGCCCGGACAACGTGCAGTCGCGCGGCGCGTCAGCGAACCACCGTTAATGAGCTTCCAGCCTGTCCACCTTTTGTTGCGCCTCAGTGAATCAGGGCTCAGCGTCAGTGCCAACCGTGCCGCCGCGCATCACCGCGATGACAGACCGTTACTGCACTTCCAGTCCATCCACCTTCTGCCACCCGCGCGGCAACAACGAGCCGCGACTCGCACGTGTGCCCACATACGTGTCCAGATCCTTGAACGACAGGCTCATGGTACGTGCGCCGCTGCGGACCAGCAGGGTGTTGCCCGGTGCCACCGCGACCACCGCCACCACGCGCTCGGTGCCGAGTTTGGCCTTGGGGATCTCGATGATCTTGTTGCCTTTGCCCTTGTCCAGCTCGGGCACGTCGGTGGCCGGCACCGCCAGCAGGTTGCCGGCGCTGGTGACGGCGACGATGCGGTCGGTCTGCGGGTTGCTCACCTGCGCCGGGCTCAGCACATGCGAGCCGGTGGTCAGGTTGAGCATCGCCTTGCCGGCCTTGTTGCGGCCGGTGAGGTTTTCGAAACGGGTCACGAAACCGTAGCCGTGCGAGGACGCCAGCACGAAGCGGGTGGTGTTGTCGGCACTGGCCATGACCTGGAACGACGCGCCCGAGGCCGGCGAAAAACGCCCGGTCAGCGGTTCGCCGTTGCCGCGCGCCGAGGGCAACGTGTGCACGGCAGTGGAATAGGCGCGGCCATCCGAATCCAGAAACGCCACTTGATGGGTACTGCGGCTGCGCACTGCGGCCAGCAGGCTGTCGCCGTCGCGATACGACATGCCGGCCGGATCGACCTCGTGACCCTTGGCTGCGCGCACCCAGCCCTTTTCCGACAGCACCACCGTCATCGGTTCGCTGGCGACCATCTCGGTTTCGTCGATCGCCTGCGCGGCGCCACGCTGCACCAGCGGCGAGCGACGTGCGTCGCCGAACTTCTTGGCGTCGGCGGTGAGCTCGTCCTTGATCAGCTTCTTCAGCTTGGTCTTGCTTTCCAGGATGGCCATCAACTGCGCGCGTTCCTTGGCCAGCGCTTCCTGCTCGCCGCGGATCTTCATTTCTTCCAGGCGCGCCAACTGACGCAGCTTGGTTTCCAGGATGTATTCGGCCTGTTCCTCGCTGAGCGCGAAACGGGCGATCAACACCGGCTTGGGTTCGTCTTCGCTGCGGACGATGCGGATCACTTCGTCCAGATTGAGGAAAGCGATCAACAAGCCTTCCAACAGGTGCAGGCGACGCTCGACCTTTTGCAGGCGATGGTTGAGGCGCCGGGTGACGGTATCGCTGCGGAAGGTCAGCCACTCGGTCAGCAGCTGGCGCAGATTCTTCACCTGCGGCCGGCCGTCCAGACCGATCACATTGAGATTGACGCGGTAGCTGCGTTCCAGATCGGTGGTGACGAACAAGTGGCCCATCAATTGCTCGGCATCCACGCGGTTGGAGCGCGGCACCAGCACCACCCGCACCGGGCTGGTGTGGTCGGATTCGTCGCGGATGTCTTCCAGCCACGGCAGCTTCTTGGCGCGCATCTGCTGGGCGATCTGTTCAATCACCTTGGACGGCGATACCTGATACGGCAGCGCATCGATGACGATGTTGGCGTGTTCTTTTTTATACGTGGCACGTGCGCGCACGCTGCCATGGCCGGTCTCGTAGATGTTGCGCAGGTCGGCAGCCGGGGTAATGATTTCCGCAGTGGTCGGGTAGTCCGGGCCCAGCACGTGCTCGCACAGGTCGGCGACCGTGGCATCGGGGTTGTCGAGCAGGCGCAGCAGCGCGCTGACGATCTCGTTGAGGTTGTGCGGCGGTACGTCGGTGGCCATGCCGACGGCAATGCCGGTGGTGCCGTTGAGCAGCAGGTGCGGCAGGCGCGCCGGCAACCAGGTTGGCTCTTCCAGGGTGCCGTCGAAGTTGGCCGCCCAGTCGGTGGTGCCCTGGCTGATTTCGCCCAGCAACACTTCGGCGATCGGGGTCAGCTTGGACTCGGTGTAGCGCATCGCCGCGAACGACTTGGGATCGTCGGTGGAACCGAAGTTGCCCTGGCCTTCGATCAGCGGGTAGCGGTACGAGAACGGCTGCGCCATCAGCACCAGCGCTTCGTAGCACGCGCTATCGCCGTGCGGATGGTACTTACCGATGACATCGCCCACGGTGCGCGCGGACTTCTTCGGCTTGGCGGCCGCGTTTAGGCCGAGCTCGCTCATGGCGAAGATGATGCGGCGCTGCACCGGCTTCAGGCCGTCGCCCAGGAACGGCAGGGCGCGGTCGAGCACCACGTACATCGAATAATCGAGATAGGCGCGTTCGGCGTACTCGCGCAGCGGCAGCTGTTCGAAGCCGTGGAAGGTGGGGCGGGTCAGATCGGTCATGTAAAGCCAGGTCCTGCGAAAGAAGAGCCCGCACCAGAGCGCGGACTCGAAGAGCGCCGATTATCCGGATGCGGCGGGGGATGCCAAGCCGCGCGCGTGGCCGGCAGCCAGATAACGGGTGGGCGGAGCGCCGAAATGGCGGTGAAACACACTGACGAAGGCACTGGGGCTGCTGTAGCCGAGCTGGTCGGCCACCTGCGCCACCGCGCTGCCCTGGCTGAGCCGGCGCAGGCCTTCGGCCAGCCGGGCCTGCTGCCGCCATTGCGCAAAACTCAACCCGGTCTCGTCGCGAAAATGCCGGCTCAGGCTGCGCGGCGACAGCCCGCCCCAATCGGCCCAGGCATCGAGCGGGCGCGGGTCGGCGGGGGTGGCGAGCAATTGCCGGGCAATCCGCACCAGGCGGCGGTCGGCCGGCATCGGCAGGTGCAGGTGGTCGATCTGGACCTGGCATAGCTCGTCCAGCAGCACCGCGGCCAGCCGTTGCTGGGCGGTATCCAGCGGCTGATCCAGCGGCCAGCTGGCGGCGCGCATGATCGCTTCGCGGGCCAGCCCGGTCAGCCGGATCACCCCGCCTTGCGCGGGCAGGGCGGCGCAGGCATCCGGCCGCACCACCACGCCCCAGCCGCGCATCGGACCGGCCAGCTCCACGGTGTGCTGCTGGCCGGGCGGCATCCAGCCGGCGCAGCCCGGCGGCAGCGACAGCGCGCCCTGTTCGGTATGCACGGTCAGCACGCCTTGCTCGACGACCATCAGCTGCCCGCGCACATGCGCATGCCATGCGGTTTCCGGTGCCCATACCGCGCGCAGGTCGGCCAGGAACGCGATCAGCACCGGGCCGTCGGCCCATTCGAAGCTGCCACGCACGCCGGGCGGCAGTGCATCCACCGTCGTTGGCGGGTTTTCGATAGTCATTGGCTTGATTGTATTACCAGGCCAGCCAAAGCGGCGCGTAAGGTGACAATTCCTTGCTGACGGTTTAATCCCGGTTGAGATATTTGCGTTGACAAATATATTTTTCAGAACAAAATGTGTCGTATGAATTTAACGCCCACCGCTCCGCCGTCGTTCGGGTTGCTGTTGCGCCAAGTGCGCGACGCGCTGATGCGCCAGCTCGATGCCGAGATGAAGGGCGAGCTGCCCGATTTCGGTTTCAGCCACTACGTCGGTCTGAAGATCCTGGCAGTGCGTTCTCCCTGCACGGCCAACGAACTGGCGCAGGCGCTGGACCAGACGCCGAGCGCGGTGACCCGCCTGCTCGACAAGCTCGAGGCACTGGGCGCGGTGCGGCGCGAGCCGCATGCCGAGGACCGGCGCGCGCTGCAGATCGTCATGACCGAGCAGGGTGTGGCGCTGTGGGAACGGCTGCGCTTGCGTGGCGAACGTGCGATCGAGCATGGCCTGCGCGACCTGGATGCCCCTGAGCGCGAGCAACTCACCTCCCTTCTTATCCGTGTCCGCGATGCACTCAACTCATGAACGCTGCTAGTTCCTTCATCCAGACGCTGCGCCCGCGCTCGATGCGCCTGGCGCGGCCGCTTGTTCTCACCGCATTGACGCTGGCGCTGGCGGCCTGCGCCAGCAGCCGTGGGCTGGCGCCGCAAGGCACCGTGCTCGACGCCAGCCAGCTGCATGCCGAGCGCACCCTGGCGCAAACCTGGCTGAGCCCGGCGGCATGGCCGGCCAGCGATTGGTGGCGCGCGCTGGGCGATGCGCAATTGAATGCGCTGATCGGCGAAGGCCTGCAGCACAGCCCCAGCCTCGACGCCGCCGACGCGCGCCTGCGCCAGGCACAGGCCCGTATCGGCACCGCGCAGGCCGATCGCGGCCCCAGCCTGTCGGTCTCCGGCGGCTACGCAGGCGTGCAGTTGCCGGAATCGGTGGCCGGCGAGGAACGCGGCGGACGCTTTGGCGGTAACGGTCAGCTGGTGGTGGATTTCCGCTACGGCGTGGACCTATGGGGCGGCAAGCGCGCCGCCTGGGAAGCGGCAGTGGACACCGCGCACGCGGCCGAGGTGGATGCGCAGGCAGCGCGCCTGAACCTGTCGGCGGCGATCGCCGAAGCCTATGCGCAGCTCGACTACGCCTGGCGTCTGCACGATGTGGCCGACGAAGAACTGGCGCGCTCGCGCAAGACCGTGGAGCTCACCCAGCAGCGCCGCAGTGCCGGCATCGACAGCGATCTGCAGCTGCGTCAGGCGCAGGCCCGGGTGCCGGCCGCACAGCAGCAGGTGCAGTCGGCGCAGCAACAGATCGACGAGGCGCGTAACGCGCTGGCGGCGTTGCTTGGCCAGGGTCCGGACCGCGGGCTGGACATCGCACGCCCGGTGCTGGGCGCGACCATTGCCGCGCAGCTGCCGAGCAACCTGCCGGCCGATCTGCTCGGCCGTCGCCCGGACGTAGTGGCTGCGCGCTGGCGCGTGGAGGCGGCCGACAAGGACATCGCCACGGCCAAGACGCGCTTCTATCCCAGCTTCAACATCATCGCCCTGGGCGGCGTGGTGAACCGCGATGTCGGCCAGTTACTGGAAAACGCGTCGGTGTTCGGCGTGGTTGCGCCGGCATTGAGCCTGCCGATTTTCGACGGCGGCAAGCTGCGTGCCAGTCTGGCCGGCAGCGACGCCCAATACGACCTGGCGGTAGCCGACTACAACCAGAAGGTGATCGCGGCACTGCGCGAAGTGGCCGACCAGGCCAACGCAGTACGTTCGCTGGAGCAACGCGCACGTGCGCAGGACGACGCCGTGCAGACCGCTGCTGCGGCATTCGATCTGGCTCAGCAGCGCTACCGCGCCGGTATCGGCGGCTATCTGGACGTGCTCAGCGTGCAGGAGCAATTGCTTGTCGCACGCCAGCGTATGGCCGGGCTGCAGTCGCAACAACTTTTGGCCTCGGTGAGGTTGCAGCGTGCGCTGGGCGGCGGATTCACGCCGGAGCCCGCACACACCGCGCCCACTTCCGCACAACCGAATTCCTGAGACATCGACGATGAGCCAGACGACTCCAACTTCTTCCCAACCCGCGCCCGCCGCACCCAGCAAGCGCCGTGCGGCGCTGCGCATCGTGGCCATTGTGGTGATCCTGGCGATCATCGGCATCGTGACTTGGTACGTCCTGGTCGGGCGCTGGTACGAGGACACCGACGACGCCTACGTGCAGGGTAACCAGGTGCAGATCACCCCGATGGTGGGCGGCACGGTGGTCAGCATCGGTGCCGAAGACGGCATGCGCGTGGAACGTGGCCAGCTGCTGGTGCAACTGGACCCGGCCGATACCGCAGTGGCGTTGCAGCAGGCCGAAGCCAATCTGGCCAAGACCGTGCGCCAGGTGCGGGGTCTGTACCGCAGCGTGGAAGGCGCGCAGGCCGAGTTGTCGGCACGCGAAGTCACCTTGCGCAGTGCCCGTGCCGACTTTGCGCGACGCAAGAATCTTGCTGCCAGCGGCGCCATCTCCAACGAAGAACTGGCGCATGTCCGCGAAGAACTGGCTGCCGCCGAAGCGGCAGTGAGCGGCTCGCGCGAGAGCTTCGAGCGTAACCGTGCGTTGATCGACGACAGCGCGCTGTCCAATCAGCCGGATGTGCAGACGGCTGCAGCGCAGGTGCGTCAGGCCTATCTCAACCACGCGCGTACCGGTGTGGTGGCACCGGTGTCCGGCTATGTCGCACGCCGTTCGGCGCAGGTTGGCCAGCGCGTGCAGCCGGGTAGTGTGCTGATGGCGGTGGTGCCGCTGGAGCAGGTGTGGGTGGAAGCCAACTTCAAGGAAACTCAGCTCAAGCACATGCGCCTGGGCCAGGAAGTGGAGCTGCATTCGGATCTGTACGGCGGTGGCGTCGACTACACCGGTCGCATCGAGAGCCTGGGCCTGGGCACCGGCAGCGCGTTCTCGCTGTTGCCGGCGCAAAACGCCAGCGGCAACTGGATCAAGATCGTGCAACGCGTGCCGGTGCGCATTGCGGTGGACAGCAAGCAACTGGCCGACAACCCGCTGCGCATTGGCTTGTCGATGAAGGTCGACGTCAATCTGCACGACCAGCAGGGCAGCGTGCTGCCGACCAAGCTGGCGACCGGTTCGGTGTTCTCCACCGATGTGTATGCGCAGCAGTTGCAGGCTGCCGACGCCGACATCCATCGCATCATCCAGGACAACCTGCCGTCGCAGGCTGCCAGCAAGGCGGGCTAAGCCACCATGTCTTCGCAAGCTCCCACCGCGTCCGGCGGCCCGGCGGCGCCGGCGCCCGCTGCCGGCTTTCGTCCGGCCAGCGTGGCGTTGTGCACCATGGGTCTGGCCATGGCCTCGTTCATGCAGGTGCTGGACACCACCATCGCCAACGTCTCGTTGCCGACCATCGCCGGCAATCTCGGCGCCAGTTCGCAGCAGGCCACGTGGGTCATCACCTCGTTCGCGGTGAGCACGGCGATCGCGTTGCCGCTGACCGGCTGGTTGAGCCGGCGCTTTGGCGAGACCAAGTTGTTCGTGTGGTCCACGTTGGCCTTCACCATCGCCTCGCTGCTGTGCGGGCTTGCCCAGAGCATGGGCATGCTGGTGGTCGCGCGCGCGCTGCAAGGGTTTGTCGCCGGGCCGATGTATCCCATCACCCAGAGCTTGCTGGTGTCGATCTACCCGCGCGAAAAACGCGGGCAGGCGCTGGCGTTGCTCGCAATGATCACCGTGGTCGCGCCGATTGCCGGGCCGATCCTGGGCGGCTGGATTACCGACAACTACAGCTGGGAATGGATCTTTTTGATCAACGTGCCGCTGGGCATCATCGCCAGCAGTATTGTGGGCTCGCAGTTGCGGCATCGCCCCGAACAGCTCGAAAAACCGCGCATGGATTACATCGGCCTGATCCTGTTGGTGGTCGGCGTGGGCGCATTGCAGCTGGTGCTGGACCTGGGCAATGACGAAGACTGGTTCTCGTCCGACAAGATCGTGGTGCTGGCCTGTGTCGCCGCCGTGGCGCTGGTGGTGTTCGTGATCTGGGAACTCACCGACAAAGACCCCATCGTCGATCTCAAACTGTTTCGGCACCGCAATTTCCGCGCCGGCACCTTGGCGATGGTGGTGGCGTATGCGGCGTTCTTCAGCGTGAGCCTGTTGATCCCGCAGTGGCTGCAACGCGACATGGGCTACACCGCGATCTGGGCCGGCCTGGCCACCGCACCGATCGGCATCCTGCCGGTGTTGATGACCCCGTTCGTGGGCAAGTACGCATTGCGGTTCGATCTGCGCATGCTGGCCACCGTCGCCTTTATCTTTTTATCGTTCACCAGCTTCCTGCGCTCCAACTTCAACCTGCAGGTGGACTTCAGCCACGTGGCCACCGTGCAATTGCTGATGGGCGTCGGCGTGGCGTTGTTCTTCATGCCGGTGCTGCAGATCCTGCTATCGGATCTGGACGGGCGCGAGATCGCGGCCGGCTCCGGCCTGGCTACGTTCCTGCGGACGCTGGGCGGCAGCTTCGCTGCATCGCTGACCACGTATCTGTGGGCGCGCCGCACCCAGGTGCACCACGCGCACATCACCGAACACATCTCGGTCTACACGCCCGGCATGCAGGAACAGGTCGCCGCGATGGGGCAGGGCGACCTGCAGCGCGGCGCGGCCTCGCTCAACAACATGATCAACCACCAGGCCTCGCAGATGGGCTTCAACGACATCTTCTATCTGCTCGGCTGGACGTTCCTGGTGATCATCTTCTTCCTGTGGTTGGCCAAACCGCCGTTCGGCGCTGGCGCCGGTGGCGCGGCGGCGGCTGGGGGGCACTGAGCGCACGTCAGGTTGTGCGGCTCGGCTAGACTGGCGCTGTTCACTCAGGAGCAGCGCCGATGGTCAGGTGTTGGGCAGGTAGGGCATTCACGGATGGAGCTTCGCCAGCCACGTCGCGATCATCGCCTCTGCCAGCGCGGCGACTACAGCTGCCGCAGTGGTTTGCATGGTTGCTGCTGTGTCTTGCGGTGTGCTGTTGCTTTCCCGTCGCTGCCACGCCTGAGCCTCTTGCCGACCGCCTGACCCGGCAGATGCAGCTCAATCGGCAACGCTACGGCATCGTCGGCCAGGCGGTGGTTGTCGTGCACAACGGCAAGCGGGTGTTTCGCGGAGTCGACGGCGTTGCAGATCTGCAGACGCAGCAGCCGGTCACGGACGAGCAGATATTTCCGGCGTTTTCGGTCGCCAAGCTGTTTGTCAGCACCTTGATCATGCAGCTGGTCGAGGCAGGGCAGATCGACCTGGATCAGCCGGCCAGGCAGTATCTGCCTGCGTTACCAGAACCCTGGAAGCACATCACCGTTCGGCAGCTGCTCGATCACACCTCCGGTCTGCCGGAGTACTTCGAACCGTCGCAGATGCGTGGCGCGGACGATGCCAATGCGCGCTTTGCGTCCAGCGCGCAGGCGATGTTCGAGCGACTGGCCACACAGCCCTTGGCCGCCGTTCCCGGCAGCGAAACGCGCTACACCAACACCAATTACGTGGTGCTTGCGCAGCTACTGCAGGCCCACTACCGCAAGCCTTATCCACAGATCGCATCGGAGCGGATCATCGCCAAGCTGCATCTGACGCGCACATCAATTGGGCGCCCACTGCTGCCTGCGCACAGCGTGGCCAGCGCGTATCTCGGTACCGACGGCAAGCTGGAGCCGGAGCCCACTGTCGCCTGGCCGGAGTACGCGCTGGCGCATGGGCAGTTGTACACAAACGTCGACGATCTGAGCACGTTTCTGGAGGCGGTGCGGACCGGGCGCCTGGTGGGCAAGGAGACCCTGCGCAAGCTCTGGCAACCGCAGACGCTTCCCAACGGGCAGCGCGGCTGGTTCGCCAGCGGTTGGGAGGTCGGGCAAGACGATGCGTATCAATCTGTCGGCCACGATGGCGGCGCGCGAGTGCGGGTGCGGATCCTGTTCGATACGACGCTTGATGGTGACAGCTACAGCGTGGTCTATCTCACTAATGGCAGTGCGCGCGGTGTGTGGAGCAGGGTGCTGCTGGACAGCGTCCTTGCCACGCTCTCACCGCAACGGTTTCCCAGTAAATCGCTGGCTGAAACACTGATCGCCTTCGCACTGCACGCTCCTGACGAGCGGGAGACTCGCACCTTCGCGCAGGCACTTCGGGCACGGCCCGGCCTGTCCGATGCGGCGCTCGAACGGGCGATCAACGCGACTGGCTACACCGTGTTGTCCAACCTGGGCGCCACCGCCGCGATCAGGGTGTTTGCACTCAACGTGGACTTGTTCCCGGCATCGAGCAATGCGCGGGACAGCCTGGCGGAGGCGTATGAGGCGGCGGGAGATGTCGCGCGCGCCAAGCGCATCAGACAAACGATCAAGGACAGATCCAGCAGTCCTGACTAAGCGCAGTCAACACGCCACTGTCGCGGTAGAGCCAGATGCCTCCGCTGTCGGCGAGCACATTGAACGCTATGCCAAGCAAGGCCGCATTGGTGCGACGACACCTGCGCCTGATGCGTCTGCGATGGGCTTGCATGCGCCTGCTGTGCCCACGCGGGCGTGCTGAGCGTGGCAATCAGCAACGAGGCACGTGGCGGCGAGCGGCGCATGGGGAGTGCCGTGATGGTGGCGCGGCATCCTCATGCGTGTGGATCGCGTGCGGCGAGTGTCGAAAGTCACTGCCTGGCGCGGTACAGCGTTGGATCTACGTAAAACGCTGCGGCCACGCGCAGCCATGTGTCTTGTTTGCAACACATCGCGATGGATCACTACTTCTGTGCTTGCTGCTCGGCGTGAGCTTGGCTGGTGCTCAGTGACTTGGCCACGCGATGCAGGAATCAATCGCTCCGCGTGCGAGAGCAAACGCCCAAACGCAAAAAACCCCGCCGAAGCGAGGTTTTTTACGATCTACCGTGAGTCGTGGTGCCCAGGAGAGGACTCGAACCTCCACGAAGTTGCCCCCGCTAGCACCTGAAGCTAGTGCGTCTACCAATTCCGCCACCTGGGCGACTCAGGGGGCGAATTGTGCAAGCTGCGCGTGCGGCTGTCAACGCACTTTCTTACATTTTTTGTGTGCGGCATGCAGCGCTCGGCAGCCGGACGCGGCGGACGCATGGATCGCGCGCGCCGCGCGGCTTGTTACGGCAGTTGCGTCGCCTGCAAGCGGACCTCCGCACTCTGCACCGGCTCATTCGCCGAGCGCGCCAGTTGCACGCGGTAGGTGCCGGCAGCGATCTTCCAATGACGTGCCTTGGTATCGAAATCGGCCAGCGTCTTAGGTTCGGCCACCACTTGCACGCTGCGCTTTTCGCCGGGCTTGAGGGTGAGCTTCTGCCAACCGATCAGGCGCAGCGGTGTGGCATGGCCATCGGGCAAGGTGACGTAGAGCTGCGGCACTGCGGCGCCTTCGCGCGGGCCGGTGTTCTCCACCTCAAAGCGCGCGGTGAGGGTGCTGCCTTGCGCGTCCACCTGCAGGCCGCCCATGCGAAATTGCGTGTACGACAGACCGTGGCCGAACGGATAACGCGGGGTGAGCTTGCGCGCGGCAAACCATTTGTAGCCGACGTTGGCGCCTTCGATGGCGTAGTCGATGCTGTCTTCGCCCGGCTTGGCCGGCTTGAAGCCCAGCCCCGGAATCGACGGGCGCGGCAGCTGCGATTCGTCCACCGGCCAGGTCACCGGCAAATGGCCGGACGGATTCACCACGCCGGTGAGCAGGTTGGCGATCGCTTGGCCGCCGCCGATGCCCGAATACCACGCCTGCAGCACCGCCGGTACGCGCTCGGCCCAGGGCATGCGCACGGGGCCGTTGGTTTCCAGCACCACGGTGGTCTTGGGGTTGGCCTTGGCCACTGCGTCGATCAACGCATCCTGGTTGTCGGGCAGCTGCATGTCCGGCAGGTCCACCGATTCGGCGGCCCATTGGGTGGCGAACACGATGGCGACATCGGCTGCTTTGGCCGCACGCGCGGCCGCATTGCGGTCCTTGCCGTCGACATAATCGATCTGCACGTTCGGCAATGCCGCGCGCAGTGCCTGCAACGGCGAGGACGGATGGATGATCACCGGGCCCGGCCAGGTGGTCGGGGTGAGCCCGGGCACCGCGTTGCCGCCATTGATGGTGTAGTCCACCCGCGAGGAGCCGCCGCCGGACATCACGCCCTTGTCGGCGTAGCCGCCGATCACCGCGATGCGGCGCACGTCCTTGGACAACGGCAACAGGGCCTGCTCATTACGCAGCAGCACGCTGCCTTCTTCGGCCACATGCTGTGCGGCCAGTTGCCCGGCCTTGCCATCGATGGGTTGGCGCTGGGTCGGGTGATCGAACGCGCCATGCGCAAACAGGCTGCGCAATACGCGCTTGACCATGTCGTCGAAGCGCGCGCGCGGCACCACGCCGGCACCCACCGCCATGCGCAACGGCGCATCGAAGAACACTGCCGCATCGAACACTTCGCCGGCCGATTGTTGATCCAGGCCGGCCAGCGCGGCCTTGGAGCCGCTGTGCACACCGCCCCAATCGGACATCACATAGCCGGGGTATTTCCATTCCTGCTTGAGCACCTGGTTGAGCAGGTAATCGTGCTCGCAGCCGTAGACGCCGTTGATTTTGTTGTACGAACACATCACCGACGCCGGGTCGCCGATCTTCAGCGCAATCTCGAAGGCCAGCAGGTCCGACTCGTGCATCGCCTGCTCGCCAATCTCGGCGCTATGGAAGTTGCGCCGGGTTTCCATGTCGTTGAGCGCGAAGTGCTTCATCGTCGACAGCACGTGTTCGCTCTGCACGCCGCGGATCGATTCGCCGACCATGGTGCCGGCCAGCAGCGGGTCTTCGCCGGCGTATTCGAAGTTGCGCCCGTTGCGCGGATCGCGCTGCAGGTTGACGCTGCCGGCCAGCAGCACGTTGAAGCCCTGCTGCCAGGATTCGCGGCCCATGGTCTTGCCGCCGGCAAAGGCCAGCTGCGGGTTCCAGCTGGATGCCGTGGACGGGCCGGACGGCATCGCGGTGGCGAAGTCGCCCTTGCGGATGCCGCCGGGATTGGTCACGCCCACGCCGGCATCGGCCAGCTGCTGCGCCGGGATGCCCAAGCGTGGAATGCCGGGCACATAGCCTGCCGACCCCAGCGCGCCTTCCGGCTTAGGAATCTTGTCGGTGCCCAGGCCGAAATAGCTGCGCAGCATCTGGAATTTTTCGTCGTCGGTCATCTGCGCCAGCAGGCGGTCCGCACGTTGGTCAGCGGTCAACGCGGTGTCCATCCATGGCGGCGCTGCCGCTGCGGATTGTGCGAGTGCCAACGGCGCAGACAGCGCGATGCCCAGGCCCATGACCACCACCGAGACGCGCGGGCGCGGGCGAAGAGTGATCGTTGTAAACGGTTTCATAGCGGGATGTGGCACGGGGTGTCCTTGTGGTGCTGAGTCATGACGAAATTGGGGGCAGCGAGATGCCCGGATGGGAGGCGCGCTCAGGCGCCGCTCTGTCGCTCGCCTGGAGAGGCGGCGCGGTTAGAAGTCGGTCTGCGCGGTACGCAGCACCGGATAGAGCTGGTAGCGCTCGTCCCAGGAAGCGTGACGCTTGGCGAAGAACTCCAGGCGCGCTTGCGGGCTCTTGGCAAACTCCGGGTCGCTGGCGATGCGCTGTTCGAACTGGGCCTTCAACGCGGCGTCGTTGGCCAGCATGTCGCGCGCCACGTCTTCGGCCACATACGCCTCCATGTATTCCTTGCGCTCGAAGGCCGCGTTGAAAAAGCCCCACTGCAGCAACGAGTCCGGTGCCTGCGGCTCCAGCATCGCCATCAACAGGCGCGCCTTGGATTGCGCAATCGGCACGAACAACGCGCCGGCCGGCACGCTGCGGGTTTCATCGCGCCATTGCCCACCGACCTCCAACGTCTGGTGACCTTCGTTCGAGCGCGCGGCAAAGTTGGCGGTGTCGGCACGGAAGGTTTGCACCGGGTGCTCGGCCGTACTGGCGACGGTGCGGAAATCGATGCCATGCAGACGTAGTTTCTCGGCGACGAAGGCCGCTTGTGCTGCCGGCACCAGATAGCCGCCACGCGGTGCGTCGACCACCAGATCGGGTTTGATCTGATCGCGCAGCGGTACCTTCCAGATCTGCGGTTTGCTCTCGTCGTAGCGCGTCATCAACGCGCCGGAAATCGGCGAGGGCGTGCGCGTATACGCATAACCGCGAAACGCCACGGTGCGTGCGGCAGGGCCGGCGGCAAAGCGCAGCGGCTCGGGCATGCCGGCCAGCTGGCTGGCGCGTTGATCGGCCGCCAGCGCATCGGCGCGCCAGGCGCTGCCATGTCTTGCGGCCTGCTGCAGCACCGACACGATGGCATTGCGGGTGACCCGCACGCGCGTCGGGTAGTCCTTCCACGAATGGGTTTCCACCAGCATGCCGAAGCGGTTGCGCAGCAGGAAATAGCCATGCGAAAACCGCGGCGGCGACACGTCGTCGGCGAAGCCGGAGCTGGGGTCGTCTTCGTGCACGAAAGAGGGGTAATACGGCAGCGGCAGCGAGCCTTGCTTGGCCAGATCGCCCAGCACCGCATCGCGCCAACGCGTGCCGTCGCGCTGCAGCGTGGTGTCGCCGGCATGCACCGGCTCCACCTGCACCGAGACGTCGTGCTCGAACTTGGCGCCGTCGGTGACATGCAGGTCCACGTACATCAGCGGGTCCCACTGCTGCACCAGCCGCAGCATGGCCTGCATCTCCGGCGCGTCGGCCTTGACGTAGTCGCGGTTGAGATTGAGGTTCTGCGCGGTGGTGCGCCAGCCCATCTGCTCGGGGCCGCGCTGGTTGGGGCGGTTCCAGGCACCGAAACGCTCGTGTCCATCCACGTTGAACACCGGCACGAACACCCAGACTAGCTTGTCGAGCACGCCCTTGCCGGCCTTGCCATCGAGCAGCTGGCGCAAGGCCAGAAAGCCCGCGTCCTTGCCATCGATCTCGCCGGCATGGATCCCGCCCTGGATCAACACCACCGGCAGCTTGCGCTGTGCGGCGCTGGTCGCATCCAGCGCGCCGCTGGTGGAGGCGATCAAGGCCTTCATCGGCCGACCTTCCGGTGTGGTGCCGAACTCCACGCAGCGCACCGCCTGCGGATAGCGCTGCGCAAACGCATCGCACAGTGCGATGACTTCGTCATAGCGGCCGGTCTGCACAAAGCCGCTGCGCTCGGCCTGGGTGGTCAGCGGTTCGGCGGCCAGCACGGCAGGGGCGCAGATCAACAACAACAGGCTCAGGCCCAGGCGGGTGAAGCGGGGCATCCAGCGGTCCAGTGTTCCAGGAAAACGTTTGCAATGTAGCCGAGCCGAGCTGGCAGGCCAATCTGCACTGCGGCATGGCCGCCGACTTCAAGCGAGCGCGAGCGAATCGAAAGCAGTGCTTTTGCCCGGGGATCGACGCGTTCTGCGTACGCCCGCACTCGGCGCCGATTGCGTATGGCGCGATGCCCGTAGCGCGCGACGCCAGCGGCCGATCTGCTCCCACATGGCGGCCGGGCTCTCGGCGCCGGTACGATAGGGCCTGTCTTCGCTCGACCGGACCGCCTTTGACCACCTCGACCTTGCCGGGCCCCACGGCCGGCGCACGTCTGCCGCGCCAGATTCCTTTCATCATCGGCAACGAAGCCTGCGAGCGTTTCAGCTTCTACGGGATGCGCAACATCCTGGTGCAGTTTCTGATCACCTCGCTGCTGCTGCAGGAGGTTGGCGGGCCAGGCCGCGAGGCCGAAGCCAAGCACATCCTGCACAGCTTCATGATCGGGGTGTTTTTCTTCCCGCTGCTGGGCGGCTGGCTGGCCGATCGGCTGTTCGGCAAATACAACACCATTCTGTGGTTCAGCCTGATCTATTGCGCGGGCCATGCGTGTCTGGCGATGTTCGAGGGCAGCCGTCACGGCTTCTTCGTGGGGCTGGGCCTGATCGCGTTGGGCGCAGGCGGCATCAAGCCGCTGGTGGCCTCGTTCATGGGCGACCAGTTCGACCAGTCCAACAAACACATGGCCAAGGTGGTGTTCGATGCCTTCTACTGGATCATCAACTTCGGCTCGTTGTTCGCCTCGTTGCTGATCCCGCTGGCACTGAAACATCTGGGCCCGGCGTGGGCATTCGGCATCCCGGGCATTTTGATGTTCGTGGCCACGCTGGTGTTCTGGCTGGGGCGCAAGCGCTACGTGCTGGTGCCGTTGCCGCCGAAAGACCCGCACGGGTTCGGCGCGGTGCTGCGTACGGCATTGCTGGCACGCGCGCCAGGGCAGGGGCGGCCTGGTCTGGCGTTGGCAATCATCGCGGTGGTCGCTGCACTGGCCTGCATGACGCTGATCGAGCCGCTGGGCATCGTCATCTGTCTGTGCATGGCGCTGGTGCTGCTGCTGGCCGGGATCGGCGGCGGTACCTGGTGGCAGCTGGAACGCGCGCGTGGCACGCATCCGGATGCAGCGGTCGAAGGCGTGCGCGCCTTGCTGCGGGTGCTGGTGATCTTCGCGCTGGTGACGCCGTTCTTTTCGTTGTTCGATCAGAAGGCCTCGACCTGGGTGCTGCAGGGGCGCGAGATGACCATGCCCGCGTGGTTCACCGCCTCGCAGATGCAGGCGCTCAATCCGCTGTTGGTGATGTTGCTGATCCCCTTCAACAACCTGGTGCTGTACCCGCTGCTGCGCCGTCGTGGCTGGGAGCCGACGCCGTTGCGTCGCATGACCAGCGGTATCGCCTTCAGTGGCGTGGCGTGGATTGCGGTCGGCGCGATCCAGGTCGTCATGGACGGCGGCGAGCCGATGCATATCGCCTGGCAGATGCTGCCCTATGCCTTGCTCACCTTCGGCGAGGTGCTGGTGTCGGCCACCGGCATCGAGTTCGCCTACAGCCAGGCGCCGCCGTCGATGAAGGGCGTGGTGATGAGCTTCTGGTATCTGACCACCACGGTGGGCAATCTATGGGTGCTGCTATCGAACGCGGCGGTGCGCAACGCGACGGTGACCTCCCATATCGCCGATACTGGGCTCAGCGAAGCGGCATTTCTGATGTTTTTCTTCGCGGCCTTCGCATTTCTGGCAGCACTGGCCTTTGGCCTGTACGCGCGCCGTTATCGCATGGTCGACAATTACCGTTCTGCCTGAGGTCCGCATGATTACCCTGATCCTGATCGCCATCACCGGCATCGTCTCGTGGATGGCGTTCAACAACCGCAAGCTGGCCGACCGGCTCATCCTGTGGCCGCCGGCGTTGGACAAACAGCGCCAGTACGACCGCCTGGTGACCTACGGCTTCATCCATGCCGACCTGGGGCACCTGGTCTTCAACATGATCACGCTGTTCTTTTTCGGACGGGTGATCGAGAACGTGATGACGCAGCTGACCGGCAGCGTGCTGACCTATCCGTTGTTCTATCTGGCCGCGCTGGTGGTGTCGATCCTGCCCAGCTATCTGAAGAACCAAAAGAATCCCAACTACCTGAGCCTGGGCGCCTCCGGTGCGGTGTCGGCGGTGTTGTTCGCCTTCATCCTGCTGCAGCCGTGGACCATCATCCTGGTGCTGTTCATTCCGGCACCGGCGATCATCTATGCGGTGTTCTACGTGGGCTACAGCCTGTGGATGGACCGCCGCGGCGGCGATCGCATCAACCACAGTGCACACCTGGCCGGTGCGGCATTCGGGGTGATGTTCATGCTGATCATGGAGCCGCGGGTGTGGCAGATCTTCCTGGAGCAGCTGTCCAATCCGCGCTTCGGCTGAGGGCGCTGGCAGGTCCGGCCGCTCGGGTACCGGGCTGGCCGGCGTTGCGGTAATGCATCAGTGCAGCGGTTGCGTGCGGCAACCGTGCCAGGACCGACGCCATGGCGTCACAGGTCCTGGCAGGTGGACAAATGCCGGCATCAGGCCGCGCTGCGTTCCCGGTCGGTGCTGAGCGCCGCGCCCGACACCGCGCCGTAGGCCTGCTGCAAACGCTCGTAGACGGTATCGTTGAGTTGTGCGAAGTCGGGGTTGTGGGTGTCGCCAGTGATGGCGAACTGGAACAAGCCTTCCAGCAGCGAGCTGTCGCTGTCTGTGCCGTGTCCTGCCGAATCGTTGTGCATGCGGTGACTCCTCGTTGGTAAGGCGAGGGCGCTGGCCAGGCCGGAGACCGGTCGCAGGAAGCGCCTTCGAGTCAGCTATCGGCGCTGCCCGAGCGAACTTAAGGACGTCTTTGCCAAGCCGGGCTGGCGGTCACAGCGTGGATTCATTTTCACGCAGGCGCGGCGTCGCGCTGGTCACACTTGCCGCACATTCACTGCCGGGCGCACACCACGATGGAGGCAGCGACAGTGCACGCCGAACACGACCCGACACAGCAGCGCTTCGTTGTTGACACCGAGGGACATCGCGCCGAGCTGGTGTATCAGATCGAGGGTGCGCGCATGACCATCACGCACACGCTGGTGCCGGATGCGATTGCAGGGCGCGGTATTGCCGCCGTGCTGGTCGAGTCTGCTTTGCAGCATGCGCGCGAGGCCGGCCTGAAGGTCGTGCCAGCGTGCAGCTACGCCGCCGCCTACGTGCGCCGGCATCAACAGTTTCAGGATCTGCTGGCCTGACGGACAGCAGTAGATGGTTCGATCAGGGGAGCAGGTGGGAATGGTGCGGTTGCTTGGATTCAAGAGTGTGCGGGGTCTGCTGATGCTGGCCCTGTTGGCGGGCTGTACGCAGCGCGAACCCGCAGCAGTCGAGCCCATCGAACCGGCCGCCGATGTGGCCGCAGCGACAACGCTGGCTCCAGCACCGCTGATGGTGCAGAGCGGCCCGCTGGAAGATGTGATCGAACATGCGCCTGCCTATATGGTCGGCATCAGCTATCCGCCTGGGCTGGATGCGTATCCGGAACTGGCCGCGTTGATTCGTAAGTATGCGCAGGATGCCCGCAGCGAACTGATGCAAGCCGTCTCCGGTCTGGGCAACGACAAGCCGGCGGCGCCTTATGAGTTGTCGCTGGCATTCGAAAAACTATTGCAGACCACCGACCTGATCGTCATCTCTGCCGATGGCAGCCGCTATACCGGTGGCGCGCACGGCGAGCCGCTGGTGGCGCGCTTTGTGTGGTTGATCAAGGAGCGTAAGCAACTGACCGCACAAGCGTTGGTTCCCGATCCGGCTGGATGGGAAAAGATCGGGCGCGATGTCGCTGCGCAATTGCATGCCGCTGCCACTCAACGTGTGGAAGCCGATCGGGTGCCGGTCGAAGAACAGGCCGAACAAGTCGCATCGGCCGACCGCATGATCGCCGAAGGCACTGCAGCGCAAGTGGACAACTTCGCGCAGTTCGTCCCGGTGTTGAATGCGGCCGGGCAGATCGTTGCAGTGCGCTTCGTGTTTCCGCCTTATCAGGTCGGGCCGTACTCGGATGGCACGCAAACGGCCGAGGTCGCTGCATCCACGTTGATGCCGTGGATCGCGCCGGAATATGTACATCTTTTCGCTCGCTGAGGTGTCGCCCCGTAAGTGATGTGATTGAATGGTTCGGCCATTCAGTAATGTAGCCAAACGGGTGATATGAGTAGTTTCGATCCAACCGCAAATCGCGTGGACCACACCTGCGCGCGCTACCCAGCCTTTCCGCGGGAGCCGGGTGTCCTGGTGAGGTTGATCAAGCATGTCTACAAGCGGCTGCACACCATCAGTTGTGTGCGACTCAAGCCGTACGGGATCAGTCCGCCGGAATACGAAATCCTGATGATGTTGTACGGCACGCCCGAACAGGCGATTACCCCGACCGAGGCGGCAGAGGCGGCCAGCGAGAAGCCGGCCAACATCACCCGGCTCACCGACCAGCTGTGCGAGAAGGGCTTGATCGCACGTGGCAGCAGTCCCGATGACCGGCGCAAGATCATGCTGACCCTGCAACCGGCCGGGCTGGCGTTGATCGAAAACGTGTTACCGGAAGCATGCACGTTGTTGCACGAGGAGACGGCGGACATCAGCGAGGCCGAGCAGGTGCGTTTGGAAAAGCTGCTGAAGAAATTGCTCAATGGCGTGGACGCCATAGAGATCTGAAGGTCACGCGCCAGCTGCGTCGCACGCCACGGCCAAAACGACAACGCCGTCCGGATTGCTCCGGGCGGCGTTATGGTGACGCAGATCCGATTACGGCTTGGACTGCGGTGCCTGCGGTGTTGCGCCATCGCCGCCTTGCGCACTCAGGCCGCGCTTTTCAAGCAAGGGCTCGATCTGCGGTGCGTGCCCGGCAAAGTTCTGGAACAGCTCCATTGCATCCACACTGCCGCCCCGCGACAGCAGCGTCTGGCGGAAGCGGTCGCCATTGGCGCGGCTCAACCCGCCATGCTGCTTGAACCATTGCTGGGTGTTGGCATCCAGCACTTCGGACCAGATGTAGGCGTAATAGCCCGCCGCATAGCCGCCCATGATGTGGCTGAAATACGGGGTCTTGTAGCGTGGCGGTACCGGCGCGTAGGCAATGCCGTCCTGCTGCAGGGCCTTGGCTTCGAAGGCCATGACGCCGGCTGCGTCGGGCACCTGGTTGGCGCTGATCTGATGCCAGTTCTGATCCAGCATCGCCGCACCCAGATACTCGGTGGTGGCAAAACCCTGGTTGAACTTGGACGCGGCAATCACCTTGTCCAGCAAGGCCTGCGGCATCGGCGTGCCGTTCTGATAATGCTTGGCGTAGTTCTTCAGGATGGATGGCTCATCCGCCCACATTTCGTTGACCTGCGAGGGGAACTCGACGAAGTCGCGCGGCACGCTGGTGCCGGAGAAATACGGGTATTTGACGTCGGAGAACATGCCGTGCAGCGCATGGCCGAACTCATGGAACATGGTGGTCACTTCGTCCCAGGTCAGCAGCGTCGGCTGGCCGGCCGGCGGCTTGGGGATGTTGAGGTGATTGGCCACCACCGGCTTGAAACCGGTCAGGTCCGACTGCGACACGTATGAGTTCATCCATGCGCCGCCGCGCTTGGATTCGCGTGCATACATGTCGGCAAGGAAGATCGCCAGCTGCTTGCCGTCGGCATCGAACACGTCGTAGACGGTGATGTCGTCGCGGTAGGTCGGCAGGTCGGTACGCTGCTTGAAGGTCAGGCCGTATTCCTGGTTGGCCGCATAGAACACGCCGTTTTCCAGCACATTCTTGAGCTCGAAGTACGGCTTGAGCTGGGACTCGTCGAAGTTGTACTTGGCCTGGCGCACCTTCTCGCTGTAGTAGGCCCAATCCCAGGCTTCGAGTTTGAAGGTCGGCTTGCGTGCGGCTTTTTGTTCCTTGTCGATCATCGCCTGCAGATCGGCAGCCTCGCGCTTGGCGTTGGCCACCGCGGCCGGTGCCAGCTTGCCGAGCATGGCGTTGACCGCTTCCGGGGTCTTGGCGGTCTGGTTTTCCAGCGAATATGCGGCGTAGGTCGGGAAACCGAGCAGCTTGGCCTTGTCGGCGCGCAGCTTCATGATGCGCGACACCAGCGCGGTGTTGTCGTACTGACCACCATGGCTGCCGCGCGAGACCGACGCGTCATAGATTTTCTTGCGCAGCTCGCGATTCTTCAGCTGGGTCAGCGGCGGCTGGCCGGTGGTGTTGAGCAGCGCAATCACGTACTTGCCATCGAGCTTGCGTGCCTTGGCCGCTTCGGCAGCAGACGCGATCTGCTCGTCGGACAGGCCATCGAGCTGCTTGACGTCATCCACCACGACTGCCGCCGCATTGACCTCGGCCAGCACGTTCTGGCTGAAGGTGGTGCCCAGGTTGGCCAGTTCGGCATTCATCGCCTTGAGCGTGGTCTTGTCGGCATCGGAGAGCTTGGCGCCATCGCGGACGAAGTCGCTGTAATACTTCTCGACCAGACGCAGGCCTTGTGCATCCAGGCCCAGCTTGGCGCGTTGGTCGTACAAGCTCTGGATGCGCGCGAACAGCTTGCCGTTGAGCGAAATCGCATCGCGATGCGCAGCGAACTTGGCCGAGTAGTCGGCCTGCAGTTTCTTGCGTGCATCGTTGGTGTCGGCACCCACCAGGTTGAAGAACACCGTGGTGGCGCGATCGAGCGTGGCGCCGCTCTTTTCCAGTGCGACGATGGTGTTGTCGAAGCTCGGCTTGGCTTTCTGGGTGGCGATCTTATCCACTTCCTTCAACTGCTCGGCCATGCCGGCGTCGAAGGCGGGTGCGAAGTCGCTGTCTTTGATCTTGTCGAACTGCGGGTAATGCAGCGGCAGCGTGCTGTCGGCAAAGAAGGGGTTGGCTTGGGGTGCGTCCTGCGTGGCGGCGGGTGCGGCGATGCTGTAGGACGGCATGGCAAGTCCCAGGGAAGCGGCCAGAGCAAAAGCGAGACGGGTGGTCAAGAGGGTGGCTCCAAAGTGCGAACCGCCGAGGCTAACCCAGCCCGCCGGGACAGGCGTGTGACAAAAGGCATGGCTGGCTGGCGGACGCGACCATGCAACAGAAGACGCCACAACCCAAGGCCGCTGGCACGCGGTGACTTCGCCAAGACGAGCCGGCAACGGCTTGGCGACACATCCGGACATGCGGCAGCGCCTGACCCGCGAACGCGCTGCCGGGGTTGTCCTGCACACAGATAGACAAGCAGCCATCGATGCGCAGCGGGAGCGCATTGCACCGTGTCGCATGGGCGGAAGCGGCAGCTCTGCGCGCGCATGGCGTGGTGGGCCGATACGGCTGGGTTAGGCTGGCGCCTTCCCTATCGAGAGCTGTCGATGACCGCGCTATCCACCTTCGAGTTCACCGACCTGGACGGTCACCCGCATGCCCTGGCCGACTACGCCGGCAAGGTGCTGCTGGTGGTCAATGTGGCGTCCAAATGCGGTTTTACCCCGCAATACGCGGGATTGCAGGCGTTGTGGCAGCGTTATCGCGAGCGCGGGTTGGTGGTGATCGGTTTCCCGTGCGATCAGTTCGGCCATCAGGAGCCGGGCGATGCGGCACAGATCCGGCAGTTCTGTTCGCTCGACTATGCGGTGGATTTTCCGCTGGCGTCCAAGGTCGAGGTCAACGGCAATGGCGCGCATCCGCTATGGCAATGGCTCAAGCACGAACAACGCGGCCTGCTGGGCTCCGAGGCGATCAAGTGGAACTTCACCAAGTTCCTGATCGGCCGCGACGGCACCGTACTGGAACGCTATGCGCCGACCACCAAGCCGGAGGCGCTGGCCGCCGATATCGAGCGTGCGCTAGGAGCCTGAGATAGCAAACGCATGCCCACCTTTAAACGTGCCTGGATCGTAGGAGCGCACCCGGGCGCGACGAAGCGTTGCCGAAAATGCGAGGCGTCATGCCAGATATGAGGCGTTACCGGGATTGCTTCGTCGCGCCCAGGTGCGCTCCTACGGTGGTGCAGTAGCGGCTACCCCGCACGTTGCATCATTTCTCGACGAAGGCGCGCTCGAACACGTAATGCCCCGGGGTGCCGATGCGTGGCGAGGTCTGGAAACCGCGTGCGTCCAGCAAGGTGCGCAGGTCGGCCAGCATCTGCGGGCTGCCGCAGATCATGAAGCGGTCGTTGGCCGGGTCCAGGGTCGGCAGGCCCAGCGTCTGCTGCATACGGCCATCGGTCATCAGCTCGGTCAGCCGGCCCTGATTGGCGAACGCTTCGCGAGTGACTGCCGGGTAATACAGCAGTTTTTCGCGCAGGATGTCGCCGAGGAATTCGTGCTGCGGCAGCTCGCGCTCGAAGTAGTCGCGATAGGCCAGATCCTGCACGAAGCGCACGCCCTGGGTAAGGATCACCTTGTCGAAGCGCTCGTAGGTTTCCGGGTCTTTGATGATCGACAGCCACGGCGCCAGCCCGGTGCCGGTGCCCAGCAGGTACAGGTTACGACCCGGGTGCAGGTCGCTGATCAGCAGCGTGCCGGTGGGCTTCTTGCCGACCAATACCTTGTCGCCCGGTTGGATGTGCTGCAGCCGCGAGGTCAGTGGGCCGTCCGGCACCTTGATGCTGAAGAACTCCAGATGCTCTTCCCAGTTGGCGCTGGCGATCGAATACGCGCGCAGCAGCGGCCGGGTTTCGGTTTCCAGCCCGATCATCACGAACTGACCGTTTTCGAAGCGGAAACCGGCATCGCGGGTCGTGGTGAAGCTGAAGTAGGCATCGGTCCAGTGACGGACCTCAAGCACCGTTTCGGCGCCGAAAGCGGAAGACATACCGGTTTAGTGTCGTGGGAGGGGTACCCGGCAATTCTACCTCAAGCTGGCCAAATGAGATGAACTCTCATTTGGCGGGAATGGAGAATCGGGAATCGGGAATGGGGTGCAGGGCCGCAAGATCTGGGGCCTCTGCAGGATCGGGAGGCTCAGTTCCTGTCAGCCGCCGCAACGCCGCTTTTAACGATTCCCCATTCCCGATTCCCGGCCTCACCGATACCCCGCCGCCTGCAGCTCGAACAGCTCCGCATAGCGCCCGCCCTGCGCCATCAGTTCCGCATGGGTGCCGCTGGCCTCGATGCGTCCGTCGGCCAGCACCAGAATGCGGTCGGCCATGCGCACGCTGGAGAAGCGGTGCGAGATCAGCACCGCAGTGCGGTTGTCCGACAGCTCCTTGAAGCGCTGGAACAGCTCGAACTCGCTGCGCGCATCCAGCGCGGCGGTGGGTTCGTCCAGAATCATCAGCTGCGCATCGCGCATGTAGGCGCGTGCGATGGCGATCTTCTGCCATTGCCCGCCGGACAGATCCACGCTGTTCTTGAAGCGGCGGCCGATCAATTGATCGTAGCCATCGGGCAGGCTGTCGATGAGCTCGCCAGCCATCGCGCGCTGCGCAGCGGCGTGGATACGCGGCGCATCGTCCATCGCATCGACCTGGCCCACGCCGATGTTCTCGCCCACGCTCAGGTGATAGCGCACGAAGTCCTGAAAGATCACGCCCAAGTTGGCGCGCAGATCGTCCAGGTCGTAGTCGCGCAGGTCCTGCCCATCGAGCAGGATGCGGCCTTCGTCGGGGTCGTACAGCCGCGCCAGCAGCTTGACCAGGGTGGTCTTGCCGGCGCCGTTTTCGCCAACCAGGGCCAGCACTTCGCCGGCGCGCAGTTCGAAATCCAGGTGCCGCACCGTCCACGTCTCGGCGTCCGGATAACGGAAGCCCACGTCCTCGAACACGAAACCCTGGCGGATCGGACGCGGCACCGGCAAGGCGTTGGGGCGCGAGCGGATTTCCGGCACGATGTTGAAGAACGAATACAGATCGTCCAGATACAAGGCCTGGCCGGCGACCTGCGAAAACCCGATCAACAGACCTTCCAGCAACTGACGCAGACGCAGGAAACTGCCCGCCAGAAAGGTCAGGTCGCCGATGCTGAAATCCCCGCGCACCGTGCGCCAGGCGATATAGCCGTAAGCCATGTAGTAGCCCAGCGTACCCAGCGCCGCCAGCACCGCACCCCACACCGCACGCTTGCGCGCCAGTGCGCGGTTGGCCTGGAAGAACTTGTCGGCCAGGCGTCGATAACGCGCGATCAAGAAGCGATGCAGGTTGAGGATTTTGACTTCTTTTGCGGTCTCCACGCTGGCGCCGACCTGGCGCAGGTAATCGAGCTGGCGGCGCTCCGGCGTCCACTGGAAGTTGAGCGAATAGCCCAGCGCATTGAAGTGCGCCTCGCCGATGAAGGCCGGGATCAGCGCCACTGCCAGCAGCACGATCAGCCACGGCGCATACACCACCAGGCCCACCGCCAGGCTGACCACCGTGATCGCATCCTGCACCTGGCCGAACAACTGGCTCATCAGGTTCATGCGGTTCATGGTCTGACGCCGCGCGCGATCCAGCTTGTCCTGACGGTCGGGGTCTTCGAAGTCTTCCAGATCCAATTGGGCGGCATGTTCCATCAGTCGCACGCTGGCCGCGTTGTTGAACAGCTCCGACAACAGCGCATCGGCATAACCGACCATGCGCCCGAGCAGGTCCGAGCCGATCGCCAGCGCCAGTTCCACTACCAGCAATTCCAGCAAGCGGTTCAAGCGCCCGCTGCCCAGCGCCTGCGTAAAGGACTCGAACCCCGGCGGCTGTCCGACTAGGTGAATCGCCTCGTCGATGATCAATTTGCCGATGTACAGCGTGGCCACCGGCATCAACGCGCGCAGCACGCGCAGACCGATGCTGCTGGCGCTCAGCCAGCGGCTGGTCTGCCAGATCTGGCGCAGGAACGGGGGCAGATTACGCAGCGCATCCAGCCGCTCGCGCAGGGTGGGGCCGGTACGGGGAGCGGCGGGCGCAGTGGCGCCGGAACGGGAAGCTGACATCGCGCTAGTGTGCCGCGCGCGGCGTGGGTGCGGAGTGTTGGCCCGCCCGCCAGCCGGCAATCGCGCCACGGACTGGTCGTTGGCAGCGTGGTTGGCGGTGTCGGCACCGCAGGCCGGCGCAGTCCGTCCCGGCGATCGCGCGCGTTCCAGTTATCAATCGCTGCGATTGATGCCAGATCCGGTCGCGCCTGCGGTTTGCTCTAAAATGCGCGGATTGCCCCCGCCAGCCGTAGAGCCAGCCGTGACCTCGATCAAGCAGGAAGACCTCATCCAGTCCGTCGCCGATGCGCTGCAGTACATCAGCTACTACCACCCGGTCGACTACATCAAGAACCTGTCGGCTGCCTACGAGCGCGAAGAATCGCCGGCCGCCAAGGACGCCATCGCGCAGATCCTGATCAACTCGCGCATGTGCGCCGAAGGCCACCGCCCGATCTGCCAGGACACCGGCATCGTCACCGTGTTCCTGGAAATCGGCATGAACGTGCGCTGGGACGACGCGACCATGGGCGTGGAAGACATGGTCAACGAAGGCGTGCGCCGCGCCTACAACCATCCCGACAACAAGCTGCGCGCCAGCGTGCTGGCCGATCCGGCCGGCAAGCGTGCCAACACCCGCGACAACACGCCGGCAGTGGTCAACACCAAGATCGTGCCGGGCGACCATCTGGACGTGATCGTTGCGGCCAAGGGCGGCGGCTCGGAGGCCAAGAGCAAGTTCGCCATGCTCAACCCGTCCGATTCCATCGTCGATTGGGTGCTCAAGACCGTGCCGACCATGGGTGCCGGCTGGTGCCCGCCGGGCATGCTCGGCATCGGCATCGGCGGCACCGCCGAAAAGGCGATGCTGCTGGCCAAGGAAGCGCTGATGGAGCCGATCGACATCGTCGACCTGCAGGCGCGTGGCGCCTCCAATCGCGCCGAAGAACTGCGCCTGGAGCTGTACGAAAAGGTCAACGCGCTCGGCATCGGCGCGCAGGGCCTGGGCGGCCTGACCACGGTGCTCGACATCAAGGTCAAGGACTATCCCACCCATGCCGCCAACTTGCCGGTGGCGCTGATTCCCAACTGCGCCGCCACCCGCCACGCGCATTTCACCCTGGATGGCAGCGGCCCGGTGATGCTGGATCCGCCGTCGCTGGAAGACTGGCCCAAGCTCACCTACAACCCGACCAACGCGCGTCGGGTGAATCTGGACACCATCACCCGCGAAGAAGTCGCCAGCTTCAAGCCGGGCGAAGTGGTCCTGCTCAACGGCAAGCTGCTGACGGGGCGCGATGCCGCCCACAAGCGCATGATCGACATACTCAATCGCGGCGAAACGCTGCCGGTCGACTTCACCAACCGCTTCATCTATTACGTTGGTCCGGTCGACCCGGTGCGCGATGAGGTCGTGGGCCCGGCCGGCCCGACCACCGCCACCCGCATGGACAAGTTCACCCGCCAGATGCTGGAACAAACCGGCCTGCTGGGCATGGTCGGCAAGTCCGAGCGCGGCGATGCGGCCATCGATGCGATCCGCGACAACAAGGCTGTCTACCTGATGGCGGTCGGCGGCTCGGCGTATCTGGTGTCCAAGGCGATCAAGGCTGCGCGCGTGCTGGCCTTCGAAGACCTCGGTATGGAAGCGATCTACGAGTTCGAGGTCAAGGACATGCCGGTCACCGTGGCGGTGGATTCCACCGGCGAATCGGTGCACAAGACCGGCCCGCGGTTGTGGCAGTCGCGCATCGGCAAGATTCCGGTGGTGGTGGAATAACCGCATTAGCACCGACTGCGCAGCCCGTCAGCAAGGCGGGCTGCGCCAGTTGGCGCAAGACGTACGCGGCCACGCGGGTGTGTTTTCTCCGCACTTCTGCATCCGGCTGACGACCGTGCACGCCAGTGCGGTCGTCAGGCTCATGTGGAGCGGCGAGGGGATGGCGCGTCTTACTGTTTGCCGCAGATAACCATGCAGATGGAGGCGGTTGTCGGCAGCGTGTCTAGTGCTGTCGGGAAGCGGAGCATCTGCGACCTCTCGACAGAGGAAGACCGGCGTTGCTCCACGCGAACCGGCTATGCTCGCTGCAGTGGCCGGTAACCCAAGGAGAACAGGAATGCTCCGACTCGTCTGTATCGCGTTGTTGTTGTGCCTGAGCCTGAGTTCGGCGGCGCAGCAGCAAAAGGCACCCACGGTGTTGTTTCCCTCACGCAACTACGCGCCGCCACCTGCCGCCCCGGCGCCGTTCGCAGAGCGCAAGCCACTCAAGGCAAACGACACCGCGACTCGGTTCAACGGACCCTCGGCTGCGGATCGCTGCATCGCGCAGTGCAACAGCAGCGCCCGACAATGCCGCGCCGACCGGCCCAGCGAGTCCAGTTGCAGCAGCAGGGCAGCGCCGCGTGGAAAGCGCTGCGACGGCGTACAGAATCCGGCGCAACGGGCCAACTGCATGGCGCAAGTCTTCGACTGCACCCAGCAGAGCGACGACAATCGTTGCGAACCGCGCAAGCTCGCCTGCCTGCGCGCCTGTACCAACTGACCCGAGAACCCGCATGGCCGCTACGCTCTACCACACCCCCAGTACCGCCGCCCTGGTCGTCCATTGGCTGCTGATCGAACTGGACGTTGTCCACGTGCTGCATCCGCTGGATTTCGAACGCGGCGAGCAAAAGGCGCCGGCGTATCTGGCGCTCAACCCGGCCGGCGTGGTGCCGACGCTGGTCATGGATGGGCAGGTACTCACCGAGGCGGCTGCCATCGTCATGCATCTGGCCGATCTCTACCCGCAGGCCGGGCTGGCGCCGCCGGTCGCCACGCCCGAGCGCGCGGCGTACTACCGGTGGATGTTTTTCTGCGCCAATACCTTGCAGCCGGCCTATCGCGCCTGGTTCTACCCGCATGAGCCGGCCGGCGCTGCCCACGGGGATTCAGCGCAGGCCCAGGCACGCAACAAGCTGGAAGCGGCCTGGACCCAGGTCGATGCGCATCTGCACGCGCACGGGCCGTATCTGCTCGGCCAGACCCTGTCGGCCGCCGATTTCATGCTGACCATGTTGATGCGCTGGTCGCGCAACATGCCGCGTGCGACCGATACCTGGCCGGCGCTGAAGGCGCATGCGCAGCGGATGAAGGCCCGCCCGGCATTTCAGGAAACCTATCGGCGCGAAGGGCTGACCGACTGGACCTGACCTGCGCACAGGCATAAGCGAAGTTTTGTTTTCGATAATACCGGTCGCGTCCGTTGGGTTATGCCCGCTGCGGTGTACGATCGCGCGACGTACCAGAGAACAGGGGCTCTACCATGTTGCAGTCCGTCTCCCGTCGCAAGCTGTTGCAATGCGCATGTTGCGTGCCGGTGGCTGCCGCCGCCGCGTCGTTGCCGTTCTCGCTGCGTGCCGCGCCGAGCAAGAAGACCGACCTCAACGCCGAACAGGCGCTGCAGATGTTGCGCGACGGCAATGACGCATTTGTCCAGAACCGTCCCAAGAAAGTGATTTCCGATAGCAAGCGGCGTCTGGAGCTGGCGCTCGGCCAGACCCCCTTCGTGATCCTGGTGTCGTGCTCGGACTCGCGCGTGCCCCCGGAACTGCTGTTCGGCCGCGGCCTGGGTGAGATGTTCATCGTGCGCAACGCCGGTAATACCGTGGACACCACGGCGCTGGGCTCGATCGAATATGCGGTGAGCCAGCTCGGCGTGCCGTTGGTGGTGGTGATGGGCCACGAAAGCTGCGGCGCAGTGGCGGCGGCCGTGTCGGTGGTCGAGCAGAATGCGTTCTTCCCCGGTGCGATCGGCGCCATGATCGAACCCATCGTCCCGGCCGTGCTGGCCGCCAAGAGCAAGGGGGGCGAGGACCTGCTGGCTGCGTCGGTAAAGGCGAACGTCAAGCGCACCGTGGATCGTCTGCGTGACGCCTCCGAACCCGCATTGCTCGAACCGCTGCGCACAGGCGCATGCCGCGTGGTGGGCGCGTACTACACATTGAAAGACGGCAAGGTGGATTTCTTCGACGTCTGAGTCGCCGCCTGAAACAAGGGTGTCGGCAACGTTCTTCAGGCGTCCTTGTTTTACTTGCGCTACCGCTACAGATAAAAAAGCCGGCATCGCTGCCGGCTTTTTTATTGCAATCCGCTGCGTCGCTGACGTGGACACACCATCCAGCGCGTGGTCAATCTGCGACGTGCGCGTCTGGTAGCGCCGATGCCCTCAGAACCACTCCAGCAACGACACGCCCAGGCCGATGTAGGTTGCCTTGTGGTTGTAGTCGATCAGGCTCTCGCCGTAGCCATCGAATACCTGCACATGGCCACGCAGCAGGTTGGTGATGGGGAAGCCGTAATCCAGTTGCACCGAGCCATGCGAGCGATCGCCGCCGCGCAGCGAATGCCGCGCGATCAACGCAAATTCGTGGCCGTCCTTGTTGTAGACCAGGGTCGCATCGCCACGGCCCATGTAATCCTCGATGTCGGGATTGTTGTCGTCGGCACGGTCTTCCTTGATGCGGAACCACGGGCGTAACGTCAGCGCCCAGTTCTCGCGATCCAGGCCGATGTTGAGGATCACCCGGTTCCAGGAACGCGACAGCGGATCTTCGCGGCCGTTGGACATGTGGTTGAGGCTGATGCCGCTCATGCGGCCCTTCCAGCCAAACAGGCTGTAGTTGTTGCGGAACACCAGCATCGCTTCCGGCTCGTAATTGGTCTCGCGGAACGGGCGCGACGCATCGGAGTTGTAGGCCTGCCACCGCGAGCTCTGGGTATAGCCCATCCAGATGTCGCCGTTGTCGCCGAACAGGTCTTCGACCACCTTGGTCTTGAAGCTCAGCTGGAACTTCAACTCGGCGCTATCCAGCTGCTGTGGCATGCTAACCGAGTTGGCCGGATTCGGCGATTGCGGGGTCCGGTTGGTATCGCTGGTCCAGAATGCCGGCAGCAGGTAGACCGGCTTGTAGCCGCGCAGCTGGAACGTGCCCAGCTTTGAGTCTTTGGCCAGTTCCCAGCGGCGATCCAGCAGCGAACCGCGGCCGGCATTGGCGACCGCTTCTTCTTTCGGCTGGTCCTGGCCGTCGGCGCGGAAGAAATCGCCCACGCGGTCGATCTTGCGGGTGTCTTCCGACTTGGCGGCCTGCTTGGCCAACTGCGCCGCGGCATCTGCCTCCTGCACGGCCTGCGGAGTGTAGCCCAGCGCCTGGTCGTAGCACGCCAGGCGCGCGGCATCCGAGGTCACGGAGGTACAGGCCTGCGGCGATGCGGGTTGCGGAGCGATTTCCTGCCCATGCGCCAACGGCGCAGCGGCCAGGGCGATCAGCATCAGGGGACGGGTGCGGTGCTTGGGCATGGGCAGTCTGGCCGAGTGTAGGCGCCAGGCAGGCGCGTCAGGCGCGTAGCTTAACGGTCGCGTCTGCATACGCGGTGTGTACACGGAGACATAACATCTGCGGCGAGTCGACCAGAAAGGTATCGCTACGCTCGCAAGGTCTCTGCTGCGGGTTCTGCACGCCTGGCGCGACGGCGGATGCGCCGGCTTGGGACTTTAACTGCTGCGTCAAAAGAACCAGGCGACCGCAAACACGCCCAGCATGCACAGGCCCAGCGCCAGCTTGGTGGCCGTGCCCAGCATGATCCCAACCCAGGTGCCGAAGCCCACTTTGGTGGCCTGGCCGGTCTTGCGGGTCTGGGAGTACTCGCCCAGCCATGCGCCGGCGAACGGGCCGACGAACAAGCCGATCGGCATGAAGAAAATACCGGCGATGGCGCCGATCACCGACCCCCACATCGCCATCTTGCTGGCCCCCACGCGCTGCGCGCCGTACAGGGTGGCCAGGAAGTCGATGACAAAGGACAGCGCGGTGATCAGGCCTAGTATCACCAGCGCGACCCAACCGACATGCGTGAACCCGTCGGCCCAGGCGGCCACCAGCAGCCCGGCAAAGACCAACGGCAAGCCCGGCAGCGCCGGCAGGATGACGCCGGCAAGGCCGACCAGCACCAGCACGCCAGCCAGCACGTAATAAACGACAGTCGTGTCCATGATGGTTTGGAAATGTCCTATTTCGGGCTTGACAAAAATACGCAAGGGGTGCTTGAAAATTGGTTTTGCGCGGGTTAAGTTGCAGCCGCTGCTGTTTGCAAAGGTCACCGTGAATCGTGGCCTGATGCGGTAGATCGCCCGATCCGCTACATCCTTGTACCTCGCTTCCTCCTTGCAATCACAGCCGCCACCGCCAGTCCATCACAGTGTCGTCGGGAGTCAGTCGAGATGTCCAACATCGAACGCGAGAATGGTGTCGTGAAGTGGTTCAACGATGCCAAGGGCTTTGGATTCATCAGTCGCGAAAACGGCGAAGACGTCTTCGTCCATTTCCGCGCCATCCAGATCCAGGGCTTCAAGAGTCTCAAGGAGGGGCAGAAGGTCAGTTTCACCGTCGTGCAGGGTCAAAAAGGCCTGCAGGCCGATGCGGTGCAGGTGGTCTGAACCACTGCACTGACGGCGATCCATCACGCCTCCAGCAAAAAGGCCCGTTACCGGGCCTTTTTGTTGTCTGCACGTTGGCGACAGCCACTGCTCAGCGCAGTACCACCTTGCCGTTGACCACACGCACGTAGGCGTTTTCGCGCACGCCGGCCAGGTCGCGCTGGTTCACCACGATGACGCGGCCATCATCCATGCGCACCTGCACGTCGAAACTCTCGCTGGTGACGTTGTTCTGGATGGCGTTGCCCGCCAGCGCGCCGGCGGCGGCACCGGCCACGGCCGACACATTCTTGTTGCCCTTGCTGCCGCCGGTTTCCTTGGAAATCTGGCGGCCGGCCACTGCGCCGACGATACCGCCAAGCACCGCGCCGGTGCCGGTGGGCGCCGTGCGGGTGGGGCCGACCTCGTCTATGCGGGTGACGATGCCGCAATCCACGCAACGCGGTGCCTGCTGCGAAACTCCCTGGTCGTAGCCGCGGTCGCCGCGATAGCTGCCGTACTGGGGCTGGGACGTGGCGCAGCCGACCAGGGTCGCGGTTGCAGCCAGGCCAATAACAAGCAGTCGGGTCTTCATGAGATGTCTCCGGATGGTTCTGAATGCGGTCAGGGCCGCGGCGACGTCATCCTGTGTTGGTCCAGGTGAACGGTCTGCCAACTGGATCACTCCAGGCTTAACGAAACCCGAGCGCCGCCTTCATCCAGCCTCATCGAAAGTCGCGGTGACACGCCTCGCAGGCCTCTGAAATCTGCCGTTTGATCGGCACGAACGCGGCGCAGCCGGACGGTGCGCTGCGCTGCGCCTGCTCCAGTGCGACACGCAGTGCCTGGGCATGTTCGCCGAAGCGGCGATCCTCGCCGATCTGTGGAAATGCCGGCTCCAGTTCGTCGGCAAGCAGGCGCAGCGATTGCAGCCGCGCCAGTTGCTGCGCGGGTGTGCACACCGCGCCCGACGGTGGCTGCAAGGCGCGCAATTGGTAGTCCAGCACATGCATCAGGCTGTCGGGCACCGGGTCGCGCCGCGCCTGCAACACGCGCGCCACCATCACGGTTGTGATCAGCCCGATCAACACACCCAGCACCAGCATGAAGGCGTAACGGGCTGCGCGGGATTGGTTGGGAGGTGTGGCGGACATGGCGAGCTGCTCCGGCAGGAAGGCGTGCGATGGGGCGGACGCGCGGGAGGTGGCGCGCGTAAAATAGGCCGATGAAAGCACAATGGCGTGAACGCTTTGCCGGTATCGACCGGCTGTATGGAGTCGGCACGGTGGAGCGGCTGTCCGCCTGCCGCGTGGCAGTGGTCGGCATGGGCGGGGTGGGCTCGTGGGTGGTCGAGGCGCTGGCACGGACCGGCGTCGGGCATCTGCGCCTGATCGATGCCGACGACCTGTGCGTGTCCAACACCAATCGGCAATTGCCGGCATTGGCCGGGCAGTACGGGCGCAACAAGGCGCGGGCCATGGCCGAGCGCTGCGTCGCGATCAACCCGGAGATCGAGGTCGATGCGGTGGAGGCATTTCTCACCACCGGCAATATCGAAACGCTGCTGGGCGATGGCCTGGATCTGGTGATCGATGCTTGCGACAGTTTCCGGGTCAAGGTGGAAACCATCGCCTGGTGCCGCCGTCGCAAGCTGCCGCTGCTGACCGTGGGTGCCGCCGGCGGGCGTACCGATCCCACCCTGGTGCGCGTGCGCGATGTCTCGCGTACCGAACACGATGCGATGTTGGCGCTGATCCGCAAGAAGCTGCGCAGCGACTTCAACTTCCCCAAGAATGCGCAGCGCTATTTCGGCGTGCCGGCGGTGTACTCGCTGGAAAACGTCAAATATCCGCAAGCCGACGGCAGTGTGTGCGGCATTCGCCCGCAGCTGGATGCCGATGCCACGCTCAAGCTGGATTGCGGTGCCGGGCTGGGCGCGGCCACGCATATCACCGGCACGTTCGCGTTTGTGGCGGTCGGCAAGGCGCTGGAGATGTTGCTCAAACCCAAGGCCGCTGCGTCCAAGCCGGCGGCCGAGGTGGCCGCTGCGTCGCCATAACTGCCTGCGCGCGCTGCCGGGGCGGCGGGCCCGATCAGCCGGGCAAGCCGAACAAGGCGCGTGCGTTGGCCGTGGTCTGCGTGGCGATGTGTTCGGCGTCTTCGCCGCGCAGCTGCGCGATGCACGCCAAGACCGTGCGCAGAGCGGCCGGCTCGTTGCGCGCACCGCGGATGCTGGCATCGGGTTGATCGGGTGCGTCGGTTTCCAGCAGCAGGTGCTGCAATGGCATGGTCGCCGCCAGGCCGCGCAGGCGATTGGCGCGCGGGTAGGTGACCGGCCCGCCCAGGCCGATCATGAAATCCAGCTTCCACAATTGCTGCGCCTGCTCGGGGCTGCCGGCAAAGCTGTGCACCACGCCACGCAGGCCGCCAACGGCCTTGATGCGGGCGATGACTTCTTCGGTGGCGCGGCGCGCGTGCACGATCAGCGGCAGGTCGTAGTGCTTTGCCAGGCGCAATTGGCCGTCGAAATAGTCGCGCTGGGCCTGCGCGTTCAGGCCCTCCAGATAGAAATCCAGCCCGCATTCGCCGATCGCGCAGGGGCGCTCGCGTTCGATCCACTCGGCCAGCTGCTCCAGATGCTCGGGGCGGTGCTGATCGAGAAAGATCGGGTGCAGGCCATAGGCCGGATGCAGCCCCGGAGCCTGCGTGCACACCGCGCGCAAGCCCGGCCAGCTGGCTGCGGTGACGGCCGGCACCACCTGCTGCATGACGCCGGCGTCGCGCGCACGCGCGATCACCGCAGCGCGGTCGTGGTCGAATTCGCTCGCGTCCAGATGGCAATGGCTGTCGATCAACTGCATCAGTCGCGGCGCACCGGTGCCGGCAGCGGTGCCTTGCGGGTTTTCCAGTTCGCCAGCAGCAGCGTGGTCAGGCCGAACAGCAGCTCGTCCACGAATGGCACCAGATCCGGCACCAGTACATCCACCACGAACAGCGCGGCTGCCAGCTTGAACAAGGTGGGATAGCGCAGTTTGGCCGCCCACTCCAGGGCATGTGCGGTCAGGGAATTTCGCATGCGAGAGCTCCGACTGTTAGAAGTGCATGAAGTAACCGCTAGCTGAACTTAACCATGGCGTTCATGAGCGAGGGCGTTTTCGTTCAGGGTTGCCGTGCTGGAATCACCCCGTCAACAACGCGGTGCGTCCGCAGGGAGCTGGTTATGAAGAGCAATACGACAACTATACTGGTCGCTGCCGGTGCCTTGCTGGTGGGAGGCGTGGCCACTGCCGCCTTCATGAATAACCGTCCGTCGTCGGGCGATTTCGTCGCCAACGGCCAGCCGGCGCCGCGTGGCCTGGAGTACGCCGACGTGGTCAAGGTCGCACCGATCACCCAGCGCGAGCCGCAGTACGCGCAGGTCGTCAACAGCGCCGCAATCCGCGAAACCACCACCAGCTCCTCGCCGCGCGAAGTGTGCCGCGACGTGGTGGTGCAGGAACGTTTGCCCGAGCGCGATGGCAACGTCGGTGGCACCGTCGCAGGTGCCGTGATCGGCGGCTTGGTGGGTAACCAGTTCGGCAGCGGCAATGGCCGCAAGTTGGCAACCGTGGCTGGCGCTGTCGGTGGCGGCATGGTCGGTAACCGTGTGGACCGCAATCATGTCGGCGGCCGTGTGGTGGATCGCACCGAGCGCCAGTGCCACACCGAAAACGCCAATTCGAGCTCCGCGCGCGTGGTGGGTTACGACGTGACTTACCGCAATGCCGACGGCACCACCGGCACCATGCGCATGGACAGCAAGCCGGGCGAGCGCATTTCGCTGGGCGACGCCGACAACGTGGTGGCTTATGACGTGACCTACCGCTACGACGGTTTCGAGAAGACCGTGCGGATGAACGACAAGCCGGCGAGCGATCGTCTGCCGGTGGTCGATGGTCAGCTGGTGACCCAGACCGCGTCGACGGCTGGGGATTCCGGCGTGCGCCAGAATGGCGTCAGTACCCGTCAGTAAGCGCACGGAGCGAGATCCTTGCAACGAAAGAGCCGGCATTGCCGGCTCTTTTCGTTTCAGCCCGGCGAGCTACCGCACAAACACAGCGATGCTGAGCCGGGAACTGGCAGATAATCGCCGCTTCTCCTGTGGTGGAAACCAGCATGCCGGTGCGTCCCGATGATCTGTTCGATGTCCGTGCACTGCTGACCGACGAAGAGCGGGCAGTGCAGGATGCCGTCGCGCGTTTTACCGATGGTCGGGTGCTGCCGGCGATCGGCGATGCCTTCGATGCGGGGCGGTTCCCGCGCGAGTGGGTGCCGGAACTGGCGCAGCTGGGGCTGCTGGGCGCCAGCCTGCCGGTCGGCGATGGCGGTGCGGGCCTGGGGGCGGTGTCCTACGGGCTGATCTGCCAGGAACTGGAGCGCGGCGACAGCGGCCTGCGCAGTTTCGTCAGCGTGCAGTCTTCGCTGTGCATGTATCCCATTCATGCCTATGGCAGCGACGCGCAACGCCAACGCTGGTTGCCGGAGATGGCCGCCGGCCGGGTGATCGGCTGCTTTGGCTTGAGCGAGGCGCAGGGCGGCTCGGACCCGGCGGCGATGACCACCCGCGCGGTGCGCGATGGCGACGGCTGGCGCTTGAACGGCGCCAAGATGTGGATCACCAACGGCAGCATCGCCGGCCTGGCCATCATCTGGGCGCATACCGACGATGGCGTCTGCGGTTTTCTGGTGGACACCGCCAGCCCCGGGTTCACTGCGCAGGACATCGCGCACAAGATGAGCCTGCGCGCCTCGGTCACCTCCGCGCTGTTCCTGGACAACGTGTTCGTGCCCGAGCAGATGCGCCTGCCGAACGCGGCCGGGTTGAAGGCGCCACTGGGCTGCCTCAACCAGGCGCGTTACGGCATTGCCTGGGGCGCCATCGGTGCAGCGGTGGCCTGCCTGCGCGAGGCGCTGGCCTACGCGGGGGAGCGCATCCTGTTCGGCCGGCCGCTGGCGGCCACCCAGAGCGCGCAGATCAAGCTGGCCGATATGGCGCGGCGGATCTCCACCGCACAGCTGCTGGCGCTGCAGCTTGGCCGTTTGAAGGAGGCCGGGACGTTGCGGCCGGAACAGATCTCGCTGGCAAAGTGGAATAATTGCCGCATGGCGCTGGACGTGGCACGCGAATGCCGCGACCTGCTGGGGGCGGCCGGCATCACCACCGAACATGTGGCGATCCGGCATGCGCTCAACCTGGAATCGGTGATTACCTATGAAGGCACCGAAACCGTGCATCAGCTGGTGGTGGGACGTGCGCTGACGGGACTCAACGCGTTTTGACGAGGAGTGGGTGTTGATCGGCAAGGATGTGGTGCGACGCCTGAGAGGCGTCTTCTGGACGGTGTGGGTGATCTGCGCGATTGCCGCAATCGCGATACCGCCGGCGCAGGCAAACGAGGCGCCGAGCATGGCGCCGACACCGGCATGGGTGGTCGCCGATGCGGTGCCCGACAGCGTGCCGGGCGCGAGTGGGCTGCGCTATGAACTGGTGTCCGATCAGGTCGATCTGACCGGCCCCGCGGTACGCGCGTATCGGCGGCTGAGCTATACGGTGCAGCGGGCCAAGAGCCTGGACGAGGCCGGGCAGATCTCCATCGACTACCAGCCGCAGTATCAGACGCTGCAGCTCAACAGCCTGGAGGTCTGGCGCGCGGGCCAGCGCATCGACATGCGCAGCCGCGCGCATTACGCCAAGCTGCGCCGCGAAAGCGGCCTGGAAGACGGCTTGATCGATGGCGCGCTGACGCTGTCGATCACTTTGCCGGACCTGCGCGTCGGCGACCGGGTGGATTACGCGGTGACCATCACCGGCAGCAACCCGGTGTTCGGCAAGGGCTATTACGACGTCTTCGATGCGCGCTACGGCGTGCCGCTGGGCGAACGGCGGATTCGTGTGCGTTATCCCGCCGACATGGCCTTGCAGTGGCGCATCAGCGCGCCAGGCTTCAGCCGCAATGTCAGCAGTGCCGATGGGGTCACGCTGTTGAACATCGGGGCAAGCAATATCGCCGCGGTGCAGGAGGAAAAAGGCGCTCCCGACGATGTGGACCCGTACGGCCTGATCGAAGTGTCCACCGCCGGCAACTGGGCGAATGTGGCCGCATGGGCCGCGCAGTTGTATCCGGATGCGTTCAAGGATGCGCAGGTGGCCGCCAGCATGAGGCAGAGCCTGCGGCTGCACAGCGACGATGCGCAGGGCGCGTTGTTGCGCGCGGTGGCCTTCGTGCAGGGCGAGATCCGCTACGTCGGCCTGGACATGGGCGAAAACTCGCACGCGCCGCATGCGCCGGAAGTGACGTTGCGCAACCGCTACGGCGATTGCAAGGACAAGGCGACCTTGTTGATTGCGTTGTTGCAATTGGCCGGCATCCGTGCCGAGCCGGTGCTGGTCAGCAGCGACAAGGGCGCCGCACTGGACAAGCGCCTGCCCAGCCCCTACGCCTTCGACCATGTGGTGGTGCGCGCACATCTGCCGCAGGGCGATGTGTGGGTGGACGCCACGCGCGACCGCGAGGACGGCCCGCTTGCGCAGCGTCGGCCGCTGCCGTTCGTACGTGGATTGCCGGTCCTGGCCGGGCAGGACGCCCTGGTCGACGTACCGGCGCCGATGCCGACCTTGCCGCAGGTGGAGGTCATCGAAGACATCGCGATTTCGCTGCGCAAACCGCAGCGCGTCGCCACTTTCAGCGTGGACACCACGTATCGGCAGGGGCGCGGCGAGCGGGTGACATCGAGCTTCGAAAACGATGGCGCGCAAGCGATGGGCGAGCGCTATCTGGAGTTCATGCAGCAGTACTACACCGCGCTGACACAGGTCGATGCGCCGACCATCGACGATAGCGATGCATTGAATGTCCGCACGCACGAAACCTATCGGCTGGAATGGCCGGTGGCAGAAGGCGACGAAGTGGGTTTCCCGCTGTTTCAGCTCGGCGACTGGATGGATAGCTTGCCCAAGGAGGCGCGCAAGAGCCCGTTGGTGCTACGCGGGCCGCAGCTGGCGCGGCAGACCGTGCGCGTGCAGACCGACCCGGTAGCCAAGGTGGATGCAGACACGCAGAGCGTGAGCAACCCCTGGTTTCGCTTCTCGCGCACGATCGCGATGCGCGATGGCCGCATCGAAATTGTCGGCGAATGGCAGCGTTTTACCGACCGCATTCCCGCTAACGGGGTGGAGCGTGCGGCGGCCGATATGGAGCGTGCGCGCGACCTGCTGTACTTCAATCACGACCTCAAGCCGCAGCGGCGCAAGCAACCGACCGATTGGCGGGCGCTGAGCTATCCGCTGGTGGGTTGCTGGCCTTGATCGTGCTGGTGTTGGGTTGCTTGGCCTGGTGGCGTGGCGGCGGCCTGGGTGGGCTGCTGTTCGACCCGCATGGCACGATGCAGCGCATGCCGCAGCAGGTTGGTTTGCGCCGCAGCGCCTGGACAGTGTTTGCCGTGACCACGCTGGTGTCGGCGTGGATGTGGCTGCATGCGCTGCCATGGTGGATGCAGCTGGCCGGTGCTCTGGCCGTTGGGGTGGTGCTGGTGCTGGGCTGCGTGCTGCTCAAACAGTTATTGCGCTGGATGGGCAGTGCGGCGCAGGTCCAGCGGCTGCTGCCGGCGATGGCGGGCAGCGTCTTGCCATGGCTGGTGTGCGTGCTCGCCGGGCTGGTGGCGCTCAAGGGCAAGCCGGCCCTGCTGCAGAGCGGCGCCAGCGATCCGGCCGGCATGGCGCAGTTGTCGACGTGCGTGCTGCTGTTGATGCTGGGCGGCCTGTGGTGGTCGGTGTGCTCGGTGCAGGCCGTTGCCGGTGCCACCGGGTGCGGACGCGCGCGGGCCTTCGGCGCCTGGGCGTTGACGCTGTCGCTGCTGGGTGTGGTGATTGCGGTGCTGGGCGTGCCGGTGGCGATCGTGGCGACGGGGTGAGATGGGCCATCGCTGCGATGCTGGCGATTGCAGCGCATGCAGCGCATGCAAAGGGTGGCGGCAGGCGGCTGCCGATGCGTGCAAAGGGCTTTGCAAAGGCGCACGGGGCTGTGACACTGCCAGCCCCCTCGTCGTTGTCGCGGAGCCAGCTTGATGTCGACCGTGCGTCCCCCGTTGACCGTGCATGGCATGTCCAGTTCCGGCAACTGCTACAAGGTGCGTCTGCTGCTGGAGCAGCTGGGTAGCCGGTATCACTGGGTCGAAGTGGACAGCGTGGCAGGGCAGACCCGCACGCCGGAATACCTGGCCAAGAATCCCAACGGCAAGGTGCCGATGGTGGAACGCGACGATGGCCGCGTGCTCACCGAATCCAACGCCATTCTGTTCTGGCTGGCCGAAGGCACGCCCTACCTGCCCACCGATGCCTGGCAACGCGCGCAGGCGCTGAGCTGGATGTTCTTCGAGCAATACAGTCACGAGCCGTATCTGGCGGTGGCACGTTTCATCAGCCTGTGGACACCGCGCGATGCATCGCGCCGCACCGAACTGCCGCAGCTGCGCGCGCGTGGCGAACAGGCGCTAGCGGTGATGGAACAGCATCTGCAGCAGCACGCCTGGTTTACCGGGAGCGACTACGGCATCGCCGACATCGCGCTGTTTGCGTACACCCATTGCGCCGAGGACGGCGGTTTCGATCTGGAGCGCTGGCCTGCGATCGGTGCCTGGCTGCAACGCGTGCAAGCGCTGCCGGGCTTCGTGCCGATGCCCGCACCTGCGGCGGTGGCGGCATGAGTCGGCAGGAGCGCTGAGCATGTGCGGATTGGCAGGAATGCTGCTGGCATCGCCGCGTCTGCATGGCGAGCAGCTCGATGCGCTGGTGCGGCCGATGGGCGCGGCCCTGCGTCATCGCGGCCCGGACGATGCCGGCACCTGGTGCGATGCGCAGGCCGGCGTGGCGTTGGCGCACCAGCGGCTGAGCATTCTGGATCTGTCGCCGCTGGGCCATCAGCCGATGCGTTCGGCCGACGGCCGCTATGTTCTGGCCTATAACGGCGAGGTCTACAACTTTGCGCAACTGCGTGCCGCGTTGGCTGCGCTTGGGCATCGCTTCCGCGGGCATTCCGATACCGAAGTGCTGCTGGCAGCGGTGGTGGAATGGGGGCTGGACGACACCTTGACCCGCTGCAATGGCATGTTCGCCATCGCACTGTGGGACGAGCGCGACAACTGCCTGTTCCTGGCGCGCGACCGCGTCGGCAAAAAGCCGCTGTATTACGGTTGGGCCGGCGACACGCTGGTGTTCGGTTCCGAACTCAAGGCGCTGTGGCAGCACCCGGATTTCGACAACGGGGTCGATCGCGACGCGCTGACCTTGCTGCTGCGCCTGGGCTACATCCCGGCGCCTGCCTGCATCCACGAGCGCACCTTCAAGCTGATGCCCGGCCGCGTGTTGCGGATGGATGCGCAGACCGTGGCGGCAGGTGCGGCCGCGCACCGTCCCGACCAGGCGCAACAGCCGTTCTGGAATGCGCGCGAAGCGATGCAGCGTGCGTTGGCAGCGCCATTTACCGGCACCGATGCGCAGGCCGAGGAACAACTCGATGCGGTGCTGCGCGATGCGGTGGCGCTACGCATGGTGGCCGACGTGCCGGTGGGCGTGTTTCTGTCCGGCGGCACCGACTCGTCCATCGTCACCGCGATGATGCAGGCGCAAAGCAGCCAGCCGGTGCATACCTTCAGCATCGGCTTCGAAGGCTCGCATCACGATGAAGCGCCACTGGCGCGCGAAGTGGCCACGCATCTGCACACCGACCACACCGAGCTGTACGTCAGCGGCGCCGACGCACTGGCGGTGGTGCCGACCTTGCCGGACATGTTCGACGAGCCCTTCGCCGATGCCTCGCAGGTACCGACCGCATTGGTCGCGCGGCTGGCGCGCGGCGGCGTGACCGTGGCGCTGTCCGGCGATGGCGGCGATGAATTGTTCTTCGGCTATGGCCGCTACCAGCGTGCGCTGCGCAACTGGCGCATGCACGGCCTGGTGCCGGGCCCGCTGCGAAAGCTGATGGCGGTAGTGGCGCGCAGCAATGGCGAATCTTCGCGCACCGGCGGGCTGGCCGCGCTGGTCGCCGAAGCCGGCGCACGCGGCATCGGCGATATCTACCGCAATCGCATTTCGCGCTGGCGCGACCCGGCGGCGGTGGTGCTGGGTGCCACCGAGCCGGACAGTTTCTACAGCCTTGCCGACCCGCTGCACGGCTCCGGCACGCCGGCCGACGCGATGATGCTGGCCGATTTCGCCGCGTACCTGCCCGACGACCTGTTGTGCAAGGTCGACCGCACCACCATGGCGGTGGGCCTGGAGGCGCGCGCACCGCTGCTGGACTGGCGCGTGGCCGAATTCGCCTGGTCGCTGCCGCTGTCGCTCAAGTACCGCGACGGGGTCAGCAAGTACCTGCTCAAGCGCGTGCTGTGCCGCTATCTGCCCGAGCCGATGGTCTACCGCGGCAAGCGCGGCTTCGGCGCGCCGGTCAGCGCCTGGCTGCGCGGCGATCTGCACGGTTGGGCAGACGATCTGCTGGCGCACGGCACCCTGGAGCGCGAGGGCGTGTTCGCCGCCGATACCGTGGCCAGGCTATGGCGCGACTTCAACGGTGGCGAACGCAAATGGCATACGCACCTGTGGACGGTGCTGATGTTCCAGGCCTGGCAGGCGCATTGGCGCGAGCAACGCGCGGCGATCACGCGCTGATCTTGGTCAACGCGTCGATCCTGCGCGCGTCGACTAAGCGTTGCGTGGTGCGCGAGTGCGAGGCGCGCGCGCACCGCGCTGCCGTTGCTGAGGTGTTGCCGACGCTTGAAGCTGCCGTTCGGCCACCAGGCCGGGTAGGAGGCGTCAGCGCCTTGCAGACTGACACGCCACCGTTTGCGTCTATCTGCGGTTGATCTGCCGGAGTCGGGCGGCACTTCACCGGCTCTGAGCATCGCGCTGGGTAGGGTGGGGCCCTGTTTCCACGGAGCGTCCCCCATGAGCAAGATCACCATCGCCGTCCTGGTCGGCAGCCTGCGCGCAGCGTCGTACAACCGTCAGCTGGCGCGCGCACTGGAGCATCTGGCCGGCGACAAGGCCGTGTTCGAGTATGTGGAGATCGGCGATATCCCGCTGTACAACCAGGACCGCGACGGCGACTACCCGGCCGAGGGCACGCGCCTGAAGCAGCAGATCCGCGCGGCCGATGCGGTGTTGTTCGTCACGCCCGAGTACAACCGTTCGATTCCCGGCGTGCTCAAGAACGCCATCGATACCGGCTCGCGGCCTTACGGCGACAGCGCATTCAGCGGCAAGCCGGCCGCGGTGGTGGGCATCTCGGTCGGTGCGATCGGCACTGCTACCGCGCAGCAGCATCTGCGCAACGTGCTGGCGTATCTGAACATGCATGTGCTCGGCCAGCCGGAGGTCTTCCTGCAGTACAAGGACGGCCTGTTCGGCCCGGACGATCAGATCGCCAATGCCGACAGCCGCAAGTTCCTGCAGGGCTTTGTCGACGCATTCCTGGGCCTGGTCGCGCACCTCAAGCATTGAGTTGATCACAGCGTTGTCGCAGCGGATGCGCGCTCTCCGGGCAGCCTGGTCAGGGTGCCGAAAGCCAGGCAGGGCAGGGGTCGCGGCTGCTGCGACAGCGCTCGCGTACAAGGATGATGCACTGGCTGTCCACCAGTTATCCACAGAGTTGTGCATGGTCGTCGGCGCCGTCGATGACTATGCTTCCTGACCTCGTCTCCCCGCGTCAGGTTTGTTCGTCCATGTCCGCTCGTCCTGGTTTCCGTTCCAAGCGCAATCGTGATCGCGACGACGACGATTACGATCGTCCCGAGCCGCGTCTGGACCAGTTGCGCGTGCCGCCGCATTCGGTCGAAGCCGAACAGGCGGTGCTTGGCGGGCTGATGCTGGCACCGGAAGCCTTCGATCGGGTCAACGACCAGCTCACCGACAACGATTTTTACCGGCGCGACCACCGGCTGATCTACCGCGCGATCCGCGAGTTGAACGAGAAAGACCGTCCGTTCGATGCGGTGACGCTGGGCGAGTGGTTCGAGTCGCAGGGCAAGCTGGAGCAGGTGGGCGATGGCGCGTATCTGATCGAGCTGGCCAGCACCACGCCGTCGGCCGCCAATATCGCCGCCTACGCGGAAATCGTGCGCGACAAGGCCGTGCTGCGGCAGCTCATCGAAGTGGGCACCACCATCGTCAACGACGGCTTTCAGCCGGAAGGCCGCGAGAGCGTGGAGCTGCTGGCGTCGGCGGAAAAAGCGGTGTTCAAGATCGCCGAAGCCGGCGCGCGCGGACGCACCGATTTTGTGGCGATGCCGGGCGCCTTGAAGGACGCGTTCGAAGAACTACGCAACCGGTTCGAAAACGGCGGCAACATCACCGGCCTGCCAACCGGCTACACCGACTTCGACGCGATGACCGCCGGCCTGCAGCCGACCGATCTGATCATCCTGGCCGCGCGTCCGGCGATGGGCAAGACCACGCTGGCGCTGAACATCGCCGAATACGCTGCGATCAAGTCCAAGAAGGGCGTGGCGGTATTTTCGATGGAAATGTCGGCCTCGCAGCTGGCGATGCGTCTGATCTCCTCCAACGGCCGCATCAATGCGCAGCGTCTGCGGACCGGTGCGCTGGAAGACGAGGATTGGGCGCGCGTGACCGGCGCGATCAAGATGCTGAAGGAAACCAAGATCTTCATCGACGACACGCCCGGCGTGTCGCCGGAAGTGCTGCGTTCCAAGTGCCGCCGGCTCAAGCGCGAACACGATCTTGGCCTGATCGTCATCGACTACCTGCAGCTGATGTCGGTGCCGGGCAACAGCGAAAACCGCGCGACCGAAATTTCGGAAATCTCGCGTGGTCTCAAGGGCCTGGCCAAGGAACTCAATGTGCCGGTGATTGCGCTATCGCAGCTCAACCGCTCGCTGGAAACCCGTACCGACAAGCGCCCGGTGATGGCCGACCTGCGCGAATCGGGCGCGATCGAGCAGGACGCGGACATGATCGTCTTCATCTACCGCGACGATTACTACAACAAGGAAAATTCGCCCGACAAGGGCCTGGCCGAGATCATCATCGGCAAGCACCGCGGTGGCCCGACCGGCTCGTGCAAGCTCAAGTTCTTCGGCGAATACACCCGCTTCGACAATCTGGCGCACGATTCGGTGGGCAGCTTCGAATAAGTGTCTTGCCACCGTTAGTTACAGGCGGTCGTAGCTGGCAGTTGGGCGTTAGAGCGGCGCGTTATCGCACGCGCCCGGTCTGTAATATGTGCGTGGGCGCCGCCGCTACGGTAGCGCCTGAGCAATCCACTGCGACGCAACGTCTACCGATGCGCATCGCGGACTGATGCGCCTGCACGTTGGAGCAAGCAGGGCATCGCACCATCGTTGCGTGCGCTGGCTTATGCTGCGCAGCCTCACCGCCGCTGCCGAGTTCGCATGTCTTACGCCATCGTCTGGTTTCGTCGCGATCTGCGTCTGCAGGACAACCCGGCCCTGCGCGCTGCGCTGGATGCCGGGCATGACCCGATTCCGCTTTACATCGACGCACCGCACGAAGAGGGCGAATGGACGCCCGGCGCGGCCTCGCGCAGCTGGCGACATCGCTCGCTGGCGGCGCTGGACGCGGCATTGGGTGCGTTGGGCAGCGGCCTGGTCATCCGTGCCGGCAACAGCGCGCAGGTGCTGGATGAAGTGATCGCGCAGACCGGTGCGGTGGCGGTGTACTGGAACCGCAAATACGAACCGGCCACCCAGCCGCGCGATGCGCAGATCAAGCGCAGCCTGCGTGAGCGTGGCATCGAGGTGCAAAGCTGCAATTCTGCATTGCTGTTCGAGCCCTGGCAGTTGTCCACCCAACAAGGTGGCCCGTACAAGGTGTTCACCCCGTTCTGGCGTAATGCGCTGACCCAGTTGCAGCTGCCGGCCGCCGTGCCCGCGCCGCGCAGCTTGCCGCCGTTGCCGGCGACGTTGAAAACCGTTGCGCTGGAGTCGCTGGAGTTGCTGCCGCGCTTGAACTGGGACCATGGGTTCTGGGAGCACTGGCGGCCAGGCGAGGCCGGTGCGCATGAAATGCTGGAGATCTTCATCGACGGCGCGCTCAACGGGTATCGCGAAAATCGCGACCGGCCCGATCGCCTCGGTACCTCGCAACTGTCGCCGCATCTGCACTTTGGCGAGATCGCACCCTGGCGCATTGCCAGCATGCTGGAAGCGCAGCGCAACGCGCGCAATGGCGCCGAGATCGATGGCTACATCCGCCAATTGGGCTGGCGCGATTTTTCGTATCACCTGCTGCATCACTTTCCCGACACCACCCACCAGAATCTCAATCCGCGCTTCGAAGGGTTCGACTGGGCCAAGGTCGATCCGGTTGCGCTGCAGGCCTGGCAACGCGGCCGCACCGGCATTCCGATCGTCGATGCGGGCATGCGTCAGCTCTGGCACACCGGCTGGATGCACAACCGTGTGCGCATGATCGTGGCCAGTCTGTTGTGCAAGCACTTGCGCGTGCACTGGATCGAAGGCGCGCGCTGGTTCTGGGACACGCTGGTGGATGCGGACCTGGCCAACAACACCATGGGCTGGCAATGGGTGGCCGGCACCGGTGCCGATGCCGCGCCGTATTTTCGCGTGTTCAACCCGGTCACGCAGGCAGAAAAATTCGATCCGCAGGCTATCTACATCACGCGCTGGGTGCCCGAGCTCGGCAAGCTCGCGGTGAAGGAGCGCTTCGCGCCCTGGCTGCATCCGTTGTCGCTCGCGCGCTTCGCACCGGAGTATCCGCGCACACCCATCATTGGTCTTGCAGAAGGGCGCGATGCGGCATTGGCTGCGTATGCAAAGACGCGGGGCTGACTGCGGCGCATGTGCTGAGGCATGTGCGTGTGCGCCTGCAGTGCAGGCGAGTCGCAACGCCCAACGCGCCTTCGATGCGGTCGCGCCGCAACGCAGGTAGCTGCAGTTTTCGTCGTGTTTTCGCATGTGGCCACCGAAAACGTTTTCCTGAATGGACGGCTATCCACGCAGCATCGACGGCCGTTTTCATCATGCGCCAGTCGCGTTGGTCTGTTTATCCTCGCCGACACGATCGAGTGCCGGATGTTCCGGCCACAGGAGCACGCACACCATGTCCCCAGCAGCCACCAAGAGTCTCGCCGTTGCCCTGGCCAGCGCCATCGCGCTGTCCGCCTGCGCCACCGGCGGCTCGTATGTGCAGCGCGATCAATACGGCGACCAGACCCAACAGCAGAACCGTACCGGCCGCAATGCGCTGATCGGCACCGCGATCGGTGTGGCTGCGGGCCTGCTCACCGGCGACAGCGCCACCGAGCGTCGTCAGCACGCGATGGTCGGTGCCGGCATCGGCGCACTCAGCGGCGCGGCGGTCGGCCAATACCAGGATCGCCAGGAGCGCGCGCTGCGTGAGCGCACCGCCAACACCGGTATCGACGTGCAGCGCCAGGGCGACAACATCACCTTGAACCTGCCCGACGGCATCACCTTCGACTTCGGCAAGTCGGCGTTGAAGCCGCAGTTCTACAGCGCGCTCAATGGCGTTGCCTCCACGTTGCGCGAGTACAACCAGACCATGGTGGAAGTGGTGGGTCATACCGATAGCGTCGGCAGCGATGCGGTGAATCAGCGCCTGTCCGAAGAGCGCGCCGGCGCCGTGGCGCAGTATCTGACCGCCCAGGGCGTGCAGCGCGAGCGCATGGAAACCATGGGCGCCGGCAAGCGCTACCCGATCGCCGACAACAGCACCGACACCGGCCGCGCGCAGAATCGTCGGGTGGAAATCCGCCTGATTCCGCTGCGTGCGGAAGGCGCTGCCAGCAACACCGGCATGCGTTGAGTACCTCGTACCTGTGAAGTCTGCGCTGGTGACTCCTCGCTAGCGCAGGAGTCTGGAAACAGGCCGCGAAAGCGGCCTGTTTTTTTATGTCGAACGAAAAATTTCAAGCGAAATGCGCGGCGTGATTTCGTCATTCCAGTCTGCGCATGTAACCCATGTGCCCTTCGGGCACCTTCTGCCGACAGGAGAAGGATCCATCTAAGCCCAACTGACTCACACACTCGAGCGATCAAGCACTCAAGCACTCAAGCACTCAAGCGCTCAAGCACGCACTCACGCAGTCACGTGTTCGAGAATACGCTTGCCTTCCGCACGCTCGGCTTCCAGCTCCACTTCCACTTCCGCCTCGCTGTTGGCCTTTTGCGCGGCCAACCGTGCCGGGCACTGGGCCATCATGTAATCCGCGTCGAAGTTCATCCGCGTGACCAGAAAGTCCACGAACGCGCGCACTTTTGGCGACACCAGACGACCGCCGGCAAACACTGCGTTGAAATCCACTTCCGGCCCGGTCCAGCCAGCGAGCACGCGGCGCACCAGGCCCGATTGCACGAACGGTTTGGCCATCACATCGCCGGTCAGCAGTAACCCTTCGCCGCATAACACCGCACCGTTGAGCGCGGCCGGGTCGTTGGCCACCATCAATGGATTGACCGGAAAATCGCGTACATCGCTGCCGTCGCTGAGCGACCAGAAGAAGCGGTTGTTTTGCACGTTGCGGTTCTTGCGCAGCGCCAGCGTGCGATGGAATTGCAGCTCGTCCGGATGCAGCGGCTCGCCATAGCGTTCGATATACGACGGGCTGGCGAACACTTGCGTGCGCAGGCTGCCGAGCTTGCGCGCGACCAGATTCGAATCGGGTAGGGCACCGACGCGCAACGCCAGATCGGCTTCGCCGCCGATCAGGTCCAGCTTTTCGTTGCCAAGATGCATATCCAGCTGGATTTCCGGGTATTGCGCGTGGAATTCGCCCAGCAACGGCGCGATCCAGGTGATGCCCAGCGAGTACGGCACGGTAAACCGCAGCCAGCCGCGTGGGCCGGACTGCAGTTGCCCGACCGCGCTTTCGGCTTCTTCCAGTTCGCGGGCGATGCGCTGGCAATGCTCGTGGTACACCGAGCCGGCTTCGGTCAGGCCGATGCGCCGTGTGGTTCGGTGCAACAGGCGTGCACCCAGGCGCGTTTCCAGTTCCTGCACCTTGCGGCTGACGGTGGTCTTGGGCAGGCCAAGCGCATTGGCGGCGGCGATGAAGCTGCCTTGTTCGACCACCTTGACGAAGATCAGGGTGTCGTTGAGATCGTGTGTCATGGCACTGCCTTCCGGGGGTCAGGAGGGATTAGACCGCTTGCGGGACGATTATTCCCCTAAATCCGGACTAATCAAGTGCTGCTTTGAGGCCTAGCCTACGCAGCATCCCTTCAACGCAGGAGCACGGCCATGTGGTTGTGCGATGTCTTCGGCTTGTCCTCCAACTCTCGCAGCGCCATCGAAAGCGCCTTCGATCCTGTGGTTTCCACGGCAAGAAGCCCGCGCGCCAGCGTTTCGCGTGGCTTTTCCGCCTCGCCCAAGCGGCAGGCTGGCGGTGCGCCGATGCAGCGGACTGGGCTGCAGGCGCGCTGGGTGCAGCGCGGAATTGTCCCGATGTCGGGAGTGAAAGTCCCATGAATGGGATGGTCCAATCCGAAACCGTCGTGATCGGCGGCGCGGGCAACGTGGGTGCCGGGATCGTCACCGCGTTGCTCGACGCCGGCATGCCGGTGCTGGTGATTGGACGCGATGCCGCCAAGCTCGACGCGCTGCGCGCGCAGCATGGCAATGCCCCGCTGCTGGAAACCCTGCAAGGCTCGGTGGCCGACGATGCCTCGGCGCAGGCGCTGGCCACCGAGCTGGCGCAGCGCCCGCGCCCGTTAGGCGCAGTGATCGCCAGCCTGGGCAGCCCGCTGAAGGCCGGGCGCCTGCTGGACCGGCCGGTGACGGCACTGCGTCGGCGCCTGGAGCGCGACGTGCTGCCGCATCTGGCGGCGGCACGTCACCTGCTCCCGCTGCTGGCCGAAGCCGACGGCGGCGGCCGCTATCTGTTGCTGGGCAGCCCGTGCGCGTTACGCGCCTGGGCGGCGCACGGCGACAGTTCGGTGGCCGCCGCCGCCATCCGCATGCTCGCCCAGGTGCTGCATGAAGAAGCCAAACCGCTGGGCGTGCGCGTACATCTGCTCTCGGTCGAACAGCCGGTGTGCACGCCGGGCCGCGCCAAGGACGCATGCCCGGAATGGATTCGCGCCGTGGACGTCGGCCGCGCCGCCGTCTCGCTCATCACCGGGCCTGGCCAGCCCGGCCAACCCATCGTGACCGTCAGCCGTCGTCTTTCTACCGCTCCGTCGGTGGACCGGCTGGCCGGTCTGCATTTGCCCATTCCCACTCGAGAGATCTCTCCATGACCCCGAACGCCACCCCGTTCCGTTTTCCAATGCGTACTGTTCTGACGGGCGCCGTGCTCGCTGTCGTGCTTGCCGCCTGCGGCGGCGGTGCTGCGCAGACCGGCGCGCCGCCGCCGCCCAGCGTCAGCGTCGCGCCGGTGCTGATGAAGGAGATCAGCCAGTGGGACGAATTCAGCGGCCGCATCGAGGCGGTGCAAAGCGTCGAATTGCGCCCGCGCGTGTCCGGTTACATCGACAAGGTGAACTACACCGAAGGCGCCGAAGTGAAGAAGGGCGATGTGCTCTTCAGCATCGACGACCGTAGCTACCGCGCCGATTTCGCCCGCGCCAACGCAGCGATGGTGCGGGCGCGCACCCAGGCCACGCTGGCGCGCAGCGAAGCGGCACGTGCGCGCAAACTCTCCGACCAGCAGGCCATTTCCACCGAAATCTGGGAGCAGCGTCGCGCCGCCGCCGATCAGGCCGATGCCGATCTGCTGGCCGCACAAGCGGCAGTGGACACCGCCAAACTCAATCTGGACTGGAGCCGCGTGCGCGCGCCGATCGACGGCCGCGCCGGGCGTGCGATGGTCACCGCCGGCAACCTGGTCACCGCCGGCGACAGCGCCAGCGTGCTGACCACGCTGGTGTCGCTGGACAAGGTGTTCGTCTACTTCGATGCCGACGAAGGCACCTTCCTGCGCTATTCGCAGATGGCCCGCAATGGCGAGCGTCCGGACGAACGCGGCGGTGAATTGCCGGTGCGCATCGGCCTGGTCGGCGAGCAGGGCTTTCCGCACGCCGGGCGCGTGGATTTCCTGGATAACCAGGTGACCCGCAGCACCGGCACCATCCGCGTGCGTGCCGTGCTCGACAACGCGCAACGGCAGTTCACGCCGGGCCTGTATGCGCACGTGCAGTTGCTGGGCAGCGGCCAGTTCAAGGCCATGCTGGTCGACGAAAAAGCCGTGTTGACCGACCAGGACCGCAAGTACGTCTACGTGGTCGACAAGGACGGCAAGGCGCAGCGCCGCGACGTGGAGCTCGGTCGCAGCGCCGATGGGCTGCGCATCGTGCGCAAGGGTCTGGCCGCCGGCGACCGTGTCGTGGTCGATGGCGTGCAGAAGATCTTCATGCCCGGCATGCCGGTCGATGCCAAGGCCGTAGCCATGGCCGCCGCACCGGACAAGCGCACCGCGTCGAACTGATTCATCGCTGCATCGCGCTTCGACCACCGGCCTGACACCCAGACCGGATTTGGGCCGCTGTGCCGCGCCGCCACCCGGCGGCAACCTCTTTCAGGACCACCCCAATGGACTTTTCCCGTTTTTTCATCGACCGGCCGATCTTTGCCGCGGTGCTGTCGATCATCATCTTCGCGGCCGGCCTGATCGCCATGCCGCTGCTGCCCATCAGCGACTACCCCGAAGTGGTACCGCCGAGCGTGCAGGTACGTGCGGTGTATCCGGGCGCTAATCCCAAGGTCATTGCCGAGACCGTCGCCACGCCGCTTGAAGAAGCGATCAACGGCGTCGAAAACATGATGTACATGAAGTCGGTGGCTGGCTCGGACGGCGTGCTGGTGGTCACCGTGACCTTCAAGCCCGGCACCGATCCGGACCAGGCACAGGTACAGGTGCAGAACCGCGTCAGCCAGGCGCAGGCGCGTCTGCCCGAAGACGTGCGCCGACAGGGTGTGACCACCCAGAAGCAGTCGCCGACGCTGACCATGGTGGTGCATCTGACCTCGCCCAAGGGCAAATACAACTCGCTGTACCTGAGCAACTACGCCACCTTGAAGGTCAAGGACGAGCTGTCGCGTCTGCCTGGCGTGGGCCAGATCCAGATCTTCGGTTCGGGCGACTACGCCATGCGTATCTGGCTGAATCCGGACAAGGTGGCCGCGCGCGGGCTCACCGCCAGCGACGTGGTCGCTGCGATCCGCGAGCAGAACGTGCAGGTCTCCGCCGGCCAGCTCGGCGCCGAGCCGATGCCGAACAAGAGCGACTTCCTGCTCTCCATCAATGCGCAGGGCCGCCTGACCACCGAAGAAGAGTTCGGCAACATCGTGATCCGCAGCGGCAACAGCGGCGAGATCGTGCGCTTGAGCGACGTGGCGCGTCTGGAGCTGGGCGCCGGCAACTACACCTTGCGTTCGCAGCTGGACAACCAGAACGCGGTGGGCATGGGCGTGTTCCAGTCGCCCGGTGCCAACGCGATCGAATTGTCCGACGCCGTGCGCGCCAAGATGGCCGAGCTGGAAAAGCAGTTCCCGCAGGACATGGCCTGGTCGGCAGCGTATGACCCTACCGTGTTCGTGCGCGACTCGATCAGCGCAGTGGTGCACACGCTGCTGGAAGCGGTGCTGCTGGTGGTGCTGGTGGTGATCCTGTTCCTGCAGACCTGGCGCGCTTCGATCATTCCGTTGCTGGCGGTGCCGGTGTCGGTGGTGGGCACGTTCGCGGCGCTGTATCTGCTTGGGTTCTCGATCAACACCTTGAGCCTGTTCGGCCTGGTGCTGGCGATCGGCATCGTGGTCGACGATGCGATCGTGGTGGTGGAAAACGTCGAGCGCAATATCGAAGAAGGCCTTACCCCGCTGGCGGCGGCGCATCAGGCGATGCGCGAAGTGTCCGGGCCGATCATCGCCATCGCGCTGGTGCTGTGCGCAGTGTTCGTGCCGATGGCATTCCTGTCGGGCGTGACCGGCCAGTTCTACAAGCAGTTTGCGGTAACCATCGCCATTTCCACTGTGATTTCGGCGATCAACTCGCTGACCTTGTCGCCGGCGCTGGCAGCCATGCTACTCAAGGCCCACGACGCGCCCAAGGACGGCCCGTCGCGGTTGATCGATCGTTTGTTCGGTTGGTTGTTCCGTCCGTTCAACCGCTTCTTCAACAACAGCTCGCACAAGTATCAAGGTGCGGTGTCGCGTGCGCTGGGCAAGCGTGGCGTGGTGTTCATGGTGTATCTGTTGCTGCTGGTCGGCACCGGTTTCATGTTCAAGATCGTGCCGGGCGGCTTCATTCCGACCCAGGACAAGCTGTACCTGATCGCCGGTACCAAGCTGCCGGAAGGCGCCTCGCTGGAGCGCACCAATGAGGTGATCCGTCAGATCACCCAGATCGCGCTGCAGACCGAAGGCGTGGACCATGCGATTGCGTTTCCGGGTTTGAATCCGCTGCAGTTCACCAACACGCCCAATACCGGCACGGTGTTTCTGACGCTCAAGCCGTTCAGTCAGCGTAGCCGTACCGCCGCGCAGATCAATGCGGAAATCAACGCACGTATCAGCCAGATCCAGCAGGGTTTTGCGTTCGCCTTCATGCCGCCGCCGATTCTGGGTCTGGGCCAGGGCTCGGGTTACTCGCTGTATATCCAGGACCGTGCCGGTCTGGGCTATGGCCAGCTGCAGAGCGCGGTGAATGCGATGTCCGGTGCGATCGCGCAAACGCCGGGCATGCAGTTCCCGATCGGTACCTACCAGGCCAACGTGCCGCAGCTCGATGCCAAGGTCGACCGCGACAAGGCAAAGGCGCAGGGCGTGCCGCTGACCAATCTGTTCGACACGCTGCAGACCTATCTGGGTTCGTCGTACATCAACGACTTCAATCGCTTCGGTCGCACCTATCAGGTGATCGCCCAGGCCGATGGACAGTTCCGCGACAGCGTCGAAGACATCGCCAACCTGCGCACCCGCAATGCCAACGGCCAAATGGTGCCGATCGGCAGCATGGTCACGCTGGGCCAGACCTACGGCCCGGATCCGGTGATCCGCTACAACGGCTACCCGGCTGCCGATCTGATCGGTGAAGCGGATCCGCGCGTGCTGTCGTCCACCGAGGCGATGCACACGTTGGCCGGCATGGCACCGAAGGTATTGCCCAACGGCATGAACATCGAATGGACCGACCTGAGTTATCAGCAGTCCACGCAGGGCAACTCGGCATTGATCGTGTTCCCGATGGCGGTGTTGCTGGCGTTCCTGGTGCTGGCCGCGTTGTACGAAAGCTGGACCCTGCCGCTGGCGGTGATCCTGATCGTGCCGATGACCTTGCTGTCTGCGTTGTTCGGTGTGTGGCTCACCGGTGGTGACAACAACGTGTTCGTGCAGGTGGGCCTGGTAGTGTTGATGGGCCTGGCGTGTAAGAACGCGATCCTGATCGTGGAATTCGCCCGCGAGCTGGAGATGCACGGCAAGGGCATTGTCGAGGCCGCGCTGGAAGCCTGCCGCCTGCGTCTGCGCCCGATCGTGATGACCTCCATCGCCTTCATCGCCGGCACCGTGCCGCTGGTGTTCGGCCATGGCGCCGGCGCCGAAGTGCGCTCGGTCACCGGTATCACCGTGTTTGCCGGCATGTTGGGCGTGACTCTGTTCGGCCTGTTCCTGACCCCTGTGTTCTACGTGGCGCTGCGCAAGTGGGTGACCCGTCGCGGGCCTGCTGCACCGGCTGCCGTCTCGCATGACGCCCTCAAGGCGTAAGCCAATCACTTCCCCCCAATTGAAGAGGATTCACCACATGAGCAATACCAAGATCGCACTGGTCACCGGCGCCACCCGCGGCATCGGCCTGGAAACCGTTCGTCAACTCGCACAGGCCGGCGTGCATACGCTGCTGGCCGGTCGCAAGCGCGACGACGCAGTGGCCGCTGCACTCAAGCTGCAGGCCGAAGGCCTGCCGGTGGAAGCGATTCAACTGGACGTCAACGACGACATCAGCATCGCTGCGGCAGTGGGCACGGTGAAGGAGCGTCACGGCCACCTGGACATCCTGGTCAACAACGCCGGCATCATGATCGACGACATGCAGCGCAAGCCGTCCGAGCAGAGCCTGGATACCTGGAAGCGCACCTTCGATACCAATCTGTTTGCGGTGGTCGGCGTGACCAAGGCATTCCTGCCGCTGCTGCAGCGCTCGCTGGCCGGCCGTATCGTCAACGTGTCCAGCGTTCTCGGCTCGCTGACGCTGCACAGCGACCCCAGCTCGCCGATCTACACCTTCAAGGTGCCTGCTTACAACGCGTCCAAGAGTGCCTTGAACAGCTGGACCGTGCATCTGGCCTACGAGCTGCGCGACACCTCGATCAAGGTCAACGCCATCCATCCGGGCTACGTCAAAACCGACATGAACGGTGGTGAGGGCGAGATCGACATCGAGCAGGGCGCACACAGCAGCGTGCAGATGGCATTGATCGATGCGCACGGCCCCACCGGCAGCTTTACCCACCTGGGAGACACCTTGCCATGGTAAGGACATTGCTCGGCGCGGCGCTGGCCGCACTGGTGCTCAGCGGTTGCGCGGTGGGGCCGGATTACCGGCCCGACCCGCCGCCCCCGGTCACGCTGCAGGGCGCGCAGGATGCCTCGTTCAGCACTGAATCCGTTGTCGGCAACTGGTGGTCGCAGTTCGACGACCCGGTGCTGGAGCAACTGGTGCGCGATGCCTTGTTCGCCAATCACGATCTGCGCATCGCGGTGTCGCGGGTGAAGCAGGCGCGTGCGGTGTTTGTGGAGCGGCGTTTGGATCAGGCCCCGCACATCACCGCGCAGGGCAGCTTCGATCGACGCGAGCAACAGCAGGTGATCGCCGGCAATCAGCGTTTCCTCACCGAGCAGACCACCCTGGGCCTGGATGCGGCCTGGGAGCTGGATCTGTTCGGCCGCCAACGCCGCGCCTCGGAAGCGGCGCGCGCCGATCTCGATGCCGAGCAGGCCAACCTGCAGGACGTGCAGGTCACGGTGGCGGCCGAAGTGGCGCGCAATTACTTCGAATTGCGCGGCACCCAGAAGCAGCTCGATGTCTCCAAGCGCACCCTGACCAATCTGCGCGACACCCAGAAGCTGACGCAGACGCGTTGGGACCTGGGTGCCGGCAGCGAGTTGGATGTACAGAGCAGCCTGGCGCGTTTGAAGGCCATCGAAGCGGATATTCCGTTGCTGGAAACCGCCGAGGCGCAATACCGCCATCGGCTTGCCGTGTTGCTCGGCCAGCAGCCGAATGCGCTGGATGCCACCCTGGTCGCACGCAGCATGCCGCCGTTCGCGCGCCCGTTGCCGCTGGGCGATACGGCCGGATTGCTGCGTCAGCGGCCGGACGTGCGGAGTGCCGAACGTCGTCTGGCGGCGGCCACCGCGCAGGTTGGCGTGGCCACGGCCGATCTGTTCCCGCGCATCAGCGTGAGCGGCTTTGTCGGCTTTCTGTCCGGCGATGCGGCCAGGTTGACCCAGGGCAATGCAAAGGCCTGGTCGATCACCCCGTCGATCAGCTGGGCTGCATTCGACTTCGGTACCGTGCGTGCACGCCTGCGTGCCAGCAAGGCCCAGGCCGACGGTGCATTGGCGCAATACCAGCAAACGGTGTTGCTGGCGCTGGAAGACACCGAAAACGCCTTGATCGGCTACGGCCGTCAGCAGGCGCGTCTGGCGATCGTGGTGGACCAGGCCAATGCCGCGCGACGTGCCGAACAGCTGGCGCAGATCCGCTACCGCGAGGGGTCGGAAGATTTCCTGACCTTGCTGGATGCACAGCGCACCCAGCTGGCGGCAGACGATGCCCTGGCCCAGGCCGAGGCGGCAGTCAATGTCGGCGTGGTCGGTGTGTACAAGGCGCTGGGCGGCTGGAAGCAGGGTGAAGCACCCGCCGCACCGGTGGCGGTAGTCAACCGTTGACCGACGGACGGGGCGGCCGCTGGGTCGCCCCGTCTGGTAGAAGATCGTAACCGTCGTGTTCGATGCCGCGATCTAGCCAGCCAGCAGCGCGACGCTCAGTCGGCAACCCGTACGCTGTCGCGGCCGCTGTTCTTGGCCAGATACAGTGCCGCATCGGCACGCGAAAACCAGTCTTGCCAGTGCGTTTCGCCATCGTGGCGCGCAGCGCCCAGCGAGACCGTGATGCGTCCTCCCGGGCCACGCAACCCATTGCGGATCACCTTGCGCAAGCGCTCGGTGGCCGCTTCCAGTTCCGCCGATGAGCCGGCGCGCAGCAACACCACGAATTCTTCGCCGCCAAACCGGAACACCTGATGCGGCTCGCGGACTTCGTAGCGCAAGATGGTTGCCAGATCCGACAGCGCTGCATCGCCTGCAGCATGCCCGTACAGATCGTTGACCTCTTTGAAATGGTCCAGGTCCAGGATGATCAGACTGTTGAGCCGCTCCTGCGGTTGGCGCTGATCGATCTGATGGGTCAACGCGCGTTCGAGCATGCGTCGGTTGGGTAACCCTGTCAGCGCATCCAGCGACGCCAGCTCTTCCAGGTGTACGCGGTCGTCCTGCATGCGCAGCGAGAACGAATACCCCACCGCCAACGTCACCAACGTCACCACCACTGTCGACACGCCCTGGCCGGGGCTGACGATCAAGCCTGGCAAGAACAACAAGGCCACCATCAATGGCAGGCTCAGCGACACCGCGCGTTGCGGCCCGCACAGAAAATAATTGGTCGCCAGCACCGGAAACAGCCAGGGTAGGGCGCCGTCGCCCCCGGTCCAGCAGGCCACCAGGCAACCGGCGACATTGATCGATGCCAACCAGACACCGCCGGCACCCGTGCGTTCTGCCGCGCGCATCTGCCAGCCGCGCCAGATCGCCAGCACGCCCAGCGCTGCGGTGATGAGGCACGCAATCGCCTGGCCGGTCATGGCCAGGTACACCGCATACAGGCAAAGCAACAGCGCGGTGATTGGCCCAAGCATCTTGACGATGCCGAGGCGGAAATCCCGCCGCAGGTGGAGGATCACAGGCAAGGTTCTGTCGGAGTCGGCATCATTATCGGCCGGGTTGCGCGAAAGTTGAGCATGCAATCACCGCTGTAGCGGGTAGGAAAATGAAGCGTTGCATGGCAAGGCTTCGTGCGTTGTTGACGGCCTTGCGGCAACTGTATCGGCTGTGGGTCGGAGCCTGTTATGCCTAGATGCGAAGAGCTAGCGACGCGCCTGGATGCGTTGCAGAACGCACTGCCGCAGCTGCCTGCAGATGAAGATACGGATGTTGAGTCTCTGGATTTCCAGGCGCGTGCCGAAGCGGTGCTGCGCGGCGCTAAACCCGAAGAGGCGGCCCATGTGTGCACCCGCGTCGACGGCATGCTGGTAGGCGGTGATCTGATTCGTGCCGACGGAGAGGGGCGCGCCTGTCGGTGATGCTGCGCTGCTCGACGCAGGCGGGCGCGTTGGCGAGGGCGAACGCCAATCTCGGCGCGGTGTCTGAGCCGTATTCTCAACAACGCAGCGGCGCTCAGCGAAATGTCTGACCCGATTTGTCGCTGATGCATATAAGTGTCAGTGCATATTTGCGCCTGGGTCGCCAGGCGCCTAATCGGCCACTGGCGCCCGGCTGGCAGTTGAACGAAGCCTATCAAGGCATCTTGCCAGGGTCGCTACGACCAGCCTGCCTGCCGTCAGGATTCCTGCGCACATTCGGCGTCCGCCGCTTCCGGTGCGCTGATCACCTGATTGCGCCCGGCTTGCTTGGCTTGGTACAACGCCTCGTCTGCGCGCCGCAGCAGCTGCGCCGCATTGCCCGCGTGCTCGGGAAAGCTCGCCGCGCCAAACGATGCGGTGATCTTCGGCAGCGACACGCCATCGGCCATCACCTGCAAGGCCTCGATCCCGGCGCGCAACTTCTCCGCCATCCTGCGCGCAGTGGCCAGATCCACTTCCGGCAGGATGATCGTCAATTCTTCGCCGCCGTAGCGGCAGCAGATATCTTCGCCACGGGTCTGCGCCAGCAACAGTTCGCCGATTGCCGCCAGCACCCGGTCGCCGCCGCTGTGCCCATGCAGATCGTTGAACCGCTTGAAGTGGTCGACGTCCAGCATCAGCACCGACAACGGCTGCACCCGGCGCGTGCAGCGCGCCAGTTCGTGATTGAGCGCTTCTTCCAGATAGCGGCGGTTGTACAGGCCGGTGAGCGGGTCGCGGATCGATTGCTGGCGCAGTGTTTCGCGCAGACGCAGGCTATGCAGCACCAGCGAGAGTTGTTCCGCTGCCGCTTCGGCCACGGTCAGTGAGCTCAGGCCACCCGGCTGGTCGCTGCGCAGCGCCAGCATGCCCAACTGTGTGCCTTGTGCCGACAATGGGATGCACACCGTGCTGGCGTGCGTCGGAAGATTGGCGCCGGTATGGCGACACAGCATGCCTTGGCTGGCATCTTCGACCACATGCGTGCGATCGCGGCGCAGCGCCCAGCATGTCTCCGGCGCGATGCTTGCGCTGTCGTCGTCGGCCATCGCGCCCCAGGCCACCACCTGCTCAGCGCGATCGCGCGATGCGCGCAGCAAATACACCGCACCGGCCGCGCCGGGAATCAGCGGCGCAATCGTGCGTGCGGTAATTTCCAGCGCTTCTTCGGCGTCGCGGCAGTTCTGCAGCAATCCCGAGTAGCGTGCCAGCGCTTCCAGTCCCGCAGAGGTACGCTCCAGCGTCGCAAACGATTCGACCAGCTGCTCGCTGGTATGGCTGGCCTCGTCCTCTGCACGCACGCGGCGTTGCAGCTCGCGCGCCAACAAGCGGTAGGCCAGCAGCATCACCAGCAGCCCGCTGACGATGCCGGTCACGGTCATCCGCAGCACCCACTGCGCACTGAGTGCATTGGTCTGCGTCCGCTTCACCAGCTGGTGACGTTCCAGCTCGGTCATGGTTTGCACCTGACGCCGCAATGCCGAGGAGGTCTGGAACACGCCACGCGCGATCGACCCGCGCGCGCCATCCAGGCCATGGGTGCGATAGCTGTGCAGCAGATCGTTGATCTGCACCAGTCGCGTGTCCACTAATCGGCTGAGCACACGCACATTGCGTCCCTGTACCGGGTTGTCCTGCACCAGCGCCTCCAGCCGTACGATCCGCTCGGGCAGGCGCCCGATCACATCGGCATACACGCCTAGAAACGCCTCGTTGTCGGTCAGCACGTAACCACGCACCGACGACTCCGCCGACAGCAGCCCGGCCTGGATTTCGTCGATGCCCGCGAGCACTTCCTGCGTATGCGTCACCCATCCCGCATCGGCCAGCGAGCGCTGCGTGGTGAAGTAGCCGCCGATGCCGATCAGGACGAAGATGGCGCCGCCTAGCAGCAATGCCCCTGCTGCATGACGTTTTGCTTGTTTGGTCAACACCGTGTTCCCCCAACGCCGATGGTCTGGTTGAGGTCGATGCAAGCGGCGTGCCTCAATCAGCCCATCAGCTGGGTAGTGGCCGACAGACCGGCAGGACTCAGTGCCATGCCCTGGCACCAGTGAGCTCATACCGCACTGCAGAACCGAGCGCGCCTTGAGTATTTTTCTTCGAAACGGTCGGCCGATCTGTCGTACCGCCCCAAGTCGTGGCATCGGCGAGTCTTGGGGCGGGGTTTGGCGCATCGAAACAGCGGCACGGGCAGGGAAGCGCAGGCTCGCAGGCGCCACGCTTGCGTCTACCTTCCCCGATTAACGCAGCGCCGTGTTCGCTGGGCGAAGTGCCGGCAGGGCGTCCCATGCCATGGAAGCCATGCATGCCGAAGCGCAGCGGCAGCTCGACTCCACCTGAGCCGAGGGCGTTGGTCGCCAGCGGTGCAGAGCCGACGTGTAGGCAAGGGAGGGCGTCAACCAGGCCACTGCCATAGCCGGGCCTGAAAGCGCCACGCATTGCAGGCACTGATTCGCCCTAGTTGGTCCAGCCAGTGCCGGAGCAGCAACCAGCACCGGCACGCTGGCATGCGGTTTGCTTCGAGTGCATCAGGGGCGCTGGCGAGCGCCGTCGGAGTAGATGCAATGGATGAGCCCAACAAGAGCGCACTGGTCCTGCTGCAGCAGGAAGCGACCGAGCTGCTCGCACTGTTCGACCAACTCCGCGGCGACGTTGCGTTAGCCCACGCGTGTGACCGCCCTTTCGCAGGGTCGATCGCCACCACGTCCGAACCGACAGCCCGCGTCACTAATTGACGCGGCGGACAGTGGCGAGCGCAGTCTATGGCGCTAGCGGCGTCGCTGCTAGCTGCGTCCATGAAAAAAGCCGGGAACCTCTTGCGAGAATTCCCGGCCTTAGTCGGTCTTCTTAGGACCGTTGTGTGGTGGAGGTGGGCGGAGCCTGAAGACGCCCTTACGCAAGCTATTGACCCTAAAGCACTTCGGGTCTTCCAGCTGGGCCTGCTTTGATACCTTAAATGATACCTAAAGTCGTAGAGATGCGTTCGGGCGCCTGGTTCTGCTAAGACCAGCCTGCTGAGGGCATGATGTATCCTGTTCACAAAGTCGCAGCGGATGAGACAGGGGAGAGGTATGAAGGCTTCTAGGACGAAGCACTACCAGCGTTGGACTCATAGGATTTTGAGCTTTGTGATCTTTGCCGCCTTCGTCGGGTTCTTTGCCGTGGTCTGGCAAGTGCATGCATTTGATCTTCAAAACGCTCTCCGTAAGGTTCCCGGCAAAGCACTTGCTGCGCCCGTGCAGTCACAAGCTGCTCAGGTTGGTTCAACAGAAGCATCGCCTTCGGTCAATGCTTCATCGAAGCCAGACCGATGGAGTGATGGAGATGTGGTTTCAGCATTGAGCAGCTTCTACCAAACCATCATCACATTGATGGGTTTTTTGCTTGGTGTTATTGGAATACTGGCTGTCCTCACGCTTCGATTTCTCTCAAAGTCAGCTGCGGAGGATATGGCGCATGAAGCTGCAAAAGAAGCAATGCGTCATTATTTAGAGACCAGACAGTTTGGCGAAAACGTAAAATACGCTATTGAAGAGACAGGTCTAGCTTACGAACTTGAAGATTTAGCGAAAAAGATGGAAGCAATAAAGCGAATCGTAGAGAAAAAAGGTTCCGTCGGGCAAGATGATGAGCAAGTCGATGGCGTCGTCACCTAATAAAAGAAGTTGGATGGAATAAATGGCTGTTGTTCGTAAAAAAATACGCCAGATTGGGCCCGTGATGTCTGGTGCCCGACTTCAAGTGAACTTGCATCAGCGATTGGCTGAGGCGGGTCTCTTGTCTGTGCCTGTTAATATACTGGCAGTGGCAGAGTTTTTAGGCTTGGAAGTCGTAGAAGAGCCGATGGATGACGATTTGTCCGGATATCTTGAAAAGCGATCGGGGACGTGGGTTGTTGGAGTGAACTCACTTCATCATCGCAATAGAAAGCGATTTACGATCGCTCATGAAATTGCGCACTTTGTGCTGCACTCGGGAGAGAAAGAAAGCTTCCATGATCAGACCTTTGCCCGCCGAAACGGCAGTGAGGGAGCAAGCACCATGGAGCGAGAAGCCGACAAATTTGCGGCGGATTTGTTGATGCCCGAGTTTGATGTAAGACGATTGATTGCATCTGGTATTACGACGTTGTCAGGGCTAGCGGAACACTTTGGTGTTTCAGCGCTGGCGATGAAATATCGTGTCCAAAACTTAGGGTATCAAGTTAACTGATGATTAATTATTCTCCTGTCATTCGGACTCGTGCGGCCGAACTACGTGGACTGAAAGAGCTGGCGGATGCAGCAAGGAGAAAGTTATTTCCGATTGTAGAGCTAACGCGGTCGCGCCGCACGAGCAAAAATCCAGCAGGCAGCATCAGCAAGAGCGTTGAAGCGATCTGTGAGATTTTGGGGGGGCAGTCTTTTGTGGCTGATCTTACTTCTTTAGAAAGTCTTCAAAATTCTGAATTTGACCGCCTTCTAGACGAGGATGGCGGTTTCCAGGCTTGGACAAAGCTGGCAATAAGCAGTCTTCCCGAACAATGCATTCCTGTAGCGCATTTGCTCGAACCTTTCGATCTTTCTGAATTTCAAAAACAAGTATCTCAACTTAGGTCAAAGTTCACTCGAATAGCAATTAGAGTCCCGACAAACTATGGTGATTTTGCTGGGTTGATCCTCGGACTTCAAAAGGTCTTTTTAAATCCTAACGAGATTTTCCTGATTCTCGATGCTGGGTATGTCAATGAGCGGTCGCGCTCTGGCGCTGCTGCGCGTTTGAATGAGATGCTAAGTGCGGTTGCTGGTTTGAATTTTTTCAGAAAGTCGGTTGCATCTAGTTCCTTTCCCAACAGCGTAGTTTCGGCCGGAGGAGAAGATGATCAGGGGGCTTTTCGCTTATCTGAGGTCTATCTCTGGGAAGAGCTTGTTTTAAAATTTCCTGATCTAACCTATGGCGACTACACTGGGATCCATCCGATTGATTTCACGGGAACAGTCACAAATTGGGTGCCTCGTGTGGATGTGATGCTTGATGAATCTTTTTATTACCACCGCTATCGTCGCTCGGAAGGTGGCTATGAGAAGGCAGCATATGAGGCCTTCAATGATCCACGCTATGTCCCTTTGGACTGCTGGGCACAGGAGAACATTCGGCTGGCAGCGGGTGGATCACCTAATGGAAGAAGTCCGTCTTTTTGGATTGCCAATAGAGTAAATTTTCATTTGTCTAGGCAATTATTCAAAATCGGCCGCTGATCTGATCACTAAGCGTAAGCATCCGAATGTCATCTAAGGTAACTGTTCTCCCTAGTTCATTTCGAAAAATCTCGAACCTCGGGAGAAGCCGCTCATAGACTGCTTTGATCGCGAACCCTGAAAGGGCCAATTCTGAAAAGTGTGCTTTTGCCATGAGGCAAAGCGCTTCATAGTGACCATTTGGCGATATGCCATGTTCTCGTAATAATTTTCTCAAATCATCGGTATGCAGCCATTTAAGCGCTTCTTCCGATTTCAAACGACGACGAACACGCGGGACTCTTACCGTCAATAGCTCGGAACCACGGAGCGTCATCAGTCCGGCAGAACGGGGCATGCGCTTTCTAATGGCGGGTAGCCATAAATCGTCTGAGGCAACTGAGAAATCCAAGAACAAGGATGAGTAGCCAAATGCCTGATTAACCAATTTATCAAGGTTATCTCGTGGGCCTTTAATTTCAATGGCACTAAGTCGAAAGGGAGACGATATAACTAGATCAGCCCTGAACTTTCCATCTCCGAAGCGAACTTCTGAGCCCAATACTTCGTCTAAAATCAGGTTCGGTAATAATGCCGATACCAAAATCGCTTTGATGTCATCGGCATACATATCGCTAGGACCTCTGATGGTCGTCCATTGTGGCACACCATTGTGCTCATTGACAGTCTGTAAGATTTGATCTTATTTTTATTGTTCTATCAATAAATATACGGGCTTATAGGTAGATCCAAATCCACCCATGAAGAATTGATAATCACTTAACTCGTGCCGCAAGTCAGACATCGCCTCAACGCCGTGATTAAACGCGATGGCGTCAGTTTTAGATAAGAGGTGATTTGCTAGCAGTTCGGTTGAGATAGTGCTGATGGGTGAGCCGTCAGATTTAAGAAGTTCATGCTTGCTTGATCTTTCGAAGAAGAAGACATCTTCGTTAGGATCCTCATCCATAAGAGAAATCCAACGGATGGATTCCGTTTTTAGCTCGAACAACGATCTTGCCGCGCAAAAAGCTGCAATGGTGGGGATGCCGTATGAGTGCGCCTTCTGCGCAAACCGTACGATTTCATGATTAATTTTACCTTCGATAATCATGGGGTCGTCAGTTAGCTTGGGGCGACGTGCGAAAACGGCAATGATCTTGACTGCTTTGCCACCATTGACTTTCGAAGACATCTTTCCTCCTTCTCGCGTTTTCCAAAAAAATATCGGAACTACGCTCTTGCAAAAGGGGGACAGAATCCTGCTCAGCTCAGGAATAACGAAGTATTCCAGGCTGCGCTCATTCATAAAGCTGGTTGGATGCTTATTCCCCATAGATGGCCTCGTTTACCTAGACGTGTACTTGGCAAGCGCTTACTTCTGGTCAATAATTTACCAGGGTTCCAAAAGGTAAGAAGACACTATATCCAAACCGCCCCTCGACTACGTTACCTCTGCTAAAGTCAAATTGATTGATAAGCTTAAAGAAAGCTCGAAAAGCAGGAGGCCAATCTTCTTGGAAAGGAAGCTTCGAACGCTTTCCAGTAAGTATAAGACCTGCTAACGCGCTTTGGGCAACATCAATGCCAGCCAACCCGTCATCCAAGTGGTCACTGCCGACTACCCAGCGCAAGTGATGGAAGGGCTGCTCGACGGCAATCTCTGCGTCACAACCTGTGATTTGATCTTCAGACAAGCCCAAAGTTTTCGTTTCTCAAGATATGCCCGATGTTGGATGCTGTAGAGCAGGGCAGTTTAATGAGTTGCGCGATGGTGGCAGCTCTACCGCCAATTACCAACGCCCTTTCTCGCCGTCGACGTAGAATGATTGATCTTCGGCAACTGACCGCCATGCCATCCTGGCAGCCGGAGGCAGTTCTTCCTTCAGGCGCTGACGCGCGTGGGCACGAAGACTGTTGAGACTGATAAATTTCTCGGTGCAAAGGTAAGGGCGCACGGAGAACGAAACCCCGTGCGCAGAGCTATAACCGCTTTCAAAAAAGTGTGTAGCGAACTGATCAAGCGACGGATCTTGCTTCTTCAATGCGGTGAAAACCGCCTTGGTGCCTTTGACACCGGCGCTGGTGACTGCATTTAAAACCCGGCCAGGACCACGCAACTCCCATAGCGCTCCGCTGGATACAGCGGCTTCTACATTCGCAGTAAATCGTTCTGCTGCCCCTTTCAACTGAGCCTTGCTCAGGACAATGGAGTAGGGGGGCTTGGGGATGGCTTCATCTAATGTGTTGGCGATCACGATGCCTCCAAGCGTAAGTGCGTTTGGGTTGCGAGCGATAGCATCGGCAACCTGGCCGGCAATATTGGGTGTCTCTCCCGCTGCGATGGTTTCGACAGTTTGAAGCGCACGGTCCTCAACTCCAAGCGGTAATCGGCGCAAGGCTTCGCGGTCGAGCAACAGTGTGGGCTGATCGATCAACATGGCGACGTCTTGGCAAAGCTCTATCTTGTGCTTCACCAAATCACTGGGAAGATCTGCCCTCACTTTTCCGAGGATTTCCAAGAAGCCGTAAATGTTCTCAGCGGTCAGTTGTGCGCTGATTTTTTGCCTGCTTTCCGCATCCAGCAGATAGCGCCTGGCCTCGGCAATCGAAACATCGGTTTGGCCGATGGACATGCCCAGCGCAATGCCAAGCCGGCCAGGGGCCGCCAGGTGGCCTTCTACCTCCGAAGGCCGATTGTAGGAGTGGCCACCGCTGGCTTGGGCGGCGGCCGGAAAAAGATGACGCACAAGGCGTCGAACAGCGGCTGGGTTTGGGCTGCGGGCAAAGAGCTTATCCATTGACTCCTCATGATTTCTCTTTCTCTCACTGCCTGCTTGGTCAGAGATTTCTGTGACGAAAGGTTGCGGATCTCGCCGAAGCGCGGTATACACGCGCGGCGCGCGCACCATCAGGCACGCCAGTCCTAGGATGTCCGCAGGCACAATCTCGCCCCTCAGGCCCGGCTCAATCACATTGAAAGTATTGATCACGCGGGTGACATCACGGGGCTGTTCAAGAAGATCACTAAAGCCCCCGGCATAAAGCAGTTGGAGCCGTCGATGCTGATGTGGGAAGTGATCTTCGAATGCCAATGGATCGGCGGATTTAAGAGCCTCTTGGAACAGTTGCGCACGGAGCTGCCATGAAATGGCTGGAATTGGTAGGCGGACTTGGACGATCTTGTCTACATAGGTGGAAGCATGCGGAACATTGGCAGACCGAAGGGCACGCCTCACATAGTCCGGATCCCACGCCACCAAATATCCCACGCTCGGCAGCTGACCAACGGACTTGATGATGCGAACCATCTCGAAGACCTCTTCCGGATAGAGGCGGTCAACGTCATCGATGAAGACGTAGACCTTTTTGCCGAAGGCGGTCAACGCCTTTTCAACAGCTCGCTTCCGATCTTCCAGATCTAGCTCTTTCTGGGTGGCGAACCCCTTGGCTGCTCCTCCTGCACCCTTAACAACCGACTGGACAATGCTCGCCCACGGTTCGGCGCCGGGAATGAGTTTGACCAGATCGAAAGCTTTGGAGTAGTTGAGCAACTCATTGGCAACTTTGCGAGCCTCTTTACCTTTGTCGCCCAAGGCAATGGCGTGCGAAATACTGGCGAGGAATTGACGGAGCAATCCGTCTCGGTCGCCGATCAGCCAAGGGTTGAAGTGAACGATTACGGCGTGTTGGTTTGGATCTTGGCGCAGCACTTGCTCGATCATGGCAAACATCGAGGTTTTACCACTGCCCCAGGGGCCTTCGAGCGAGATCACAAAGCCGGCATTTGCAGACACAGCGCGCAGCGCATCAACAGTGGCCCGTGCAAAGCCTCCACGTAGCAGCCCGTCACTTTCAAGTGCGTTGACGGGATCGAGCGCCCCGTCGGTGCTGATTTCAAGCGATCTGGTCATCATGGCGCTCCTTGGGCGAAAGCAAATGATGGGATCTTGGCCCGGCTTTTTCCAGGCTCACCGTCCATAGATGCGCTGATTGTGTTCAAACGGGGCTTCCTGCGGGGGGGGGGGGCGATGATCTACTCTTCGCTGAGACGCTTCTTCATATCGAATCTCCTGATCGTTCGGATTAGACTCCAAACCTCGGTGCTACTCAAAATCAGGGGGACGTCGGGCGAGCACATGCGGCGTGTAGCCGTTATTTCAGCATCGCAGAAAAGCTCAATGGTTTGAGCAAGCACTCTCTTGGTTTAAACTCCTTGCGATACGGCTTGAACGTCGAGCTTCTTCGCAACTGTCTGAGTGCAAACGGAGGCGTGAAAGCTGTATCGTCTAGGTGTGTTCGGCCATCTCGTTAGGCCATTGCGAAAACATGCTACTAAGGTCAAAGAGTTCAGCTTGCTGACTTGATCAGACACGGCTTTACTACGATAAATTTCTACCGAATAATTTGCTAATCAATCGACTGGAATACTGCTAAATGACAACCGCGTCTTTGAGTGCCCTTGCCGCTGCTAAAGAGAAATTGGCAGAAGAAATCCGTAAGTTGGAAGAGCAGGAAGCTCAGCTACGCCAGCAGCAATCATCCGAAGCCTATTCGGAGATCGTAAAGCTACTTGAACAATACACCGAGCATTTCAGTGCAAAGCAAAAATCTGAAATTGCGGCTCTGATCGGTGCTGCTGTGGCCAAGCCGAAGAAGGCTGCTTCCACAAGAAAGGAAGTGGCGCCCAAGTATTGGTTGCCACACAACCAAGAGACATGGTCAGGGCGTGGTCGTCCGCCCAAGGCCTTCACCGTTTGGCAGGGCAGTGCTTCTTACAAAGAATGGAAAGCCAAGCATCCGGATGAGAAGTTCCCGGCTTTCCCGGGCTGAGGCTTGCGAATGCGAGGCAACGAGTGCCCGAAGGGACTTCGGGCACTCATTTCTTACGTCTGCGGATTGCCGTCTATTAGCTCAGGTCACAACCACTCGGCTGTGGCCAAGTAGTTGCCGGCAGCATCGCCTTGACGTCTGCTGGCGCCGTGATGCCAATCGTGCTGGCGCCAAAGGTGTCTTCCAGCTCATTGATGCTGACGATGTAGCTGTCCAGCGATCCGAGCGTGGCGCTGTTCGGAATGAGCCAACTGATGGCCCGCGAGCCGCCATTGGGATTGGCCGTGATGATGGTCTTCCAGAAGAAATCCGGCGTGCGGATGCCATGACTGGTGAGGAAGTAGTCGTTGGTCGTGTCGCTGTAAATGACGCCCCCATAGACTTGGACGCTTGCTATATCGCGATAACACTCAGCCACTTCTTCGGCACGGACCCAGATGCCTTGATTGAAGCTAGCCACCTGAGGAACGATGTTAGACATCAAGTTGGCGCGGCGGATGTAGGTGGCGTTGTAGTCCATGTGGTTGGAGGTCACCAAGTGCCCCCGGTCATAGCCCGAACGCACACTGGCATAGGAAGCACTCGACGTTTGGCCTGCGCAGCCACTGGGTAATTCGGTATCCAAGTTGAAGCTTGAAGGGCGCGCTGCCGAGCCGGTGTCGGCTTGCAATACATACTCGTAGCGCAGCGCGGTGCGGTTCGTGCAGTCGTAGCTCAACGTGTAGCCGCCCTTGTTGAGCGTGACCACTTGGGCCTGGGCCGCAGCACTGAACGTGGTGATCAACGACACGGCGAGGAAGATTCGGAATCGCATAGCAGCACATCTCCTTGTGTTTTCTGGGGTCGCACAAGCTCAGCAAGCACGGAACAAGGCCGTTGCCTGTTGAGGAACGCATGAGTTGACAGAGTTGAAGCAGGCAGCCCAACTGGGCGAGTGGCAGGGTTGCGCCGCGCCCCTATTGCCACGATGTGGCACGCGGTCGTCACTTGTATCTAACAAACGAACTCTAGCGTCAATCCCTAATTCTTGAAGTTGTGACCCAGCTCCAACGACCTGAGCCACCAGCAAGTGGGTGGCTCCACCAGCGTGGCACAGGCGGTGCGATCTCAGGCGATGCGACAGCGCCATCGATACTCTGGGTTATGGACAGAGCCCAGTTGCGAACCCACCTTGATCACTTGGACGATGCGGTGCCAGCGTTGCGGGCATCAAGTCCTGACAGATGCCATTTCTTACGTGCTTTCGCGGGCATGGCGCAGATCATTGAGGCAAAAGCTCTCACTGCTCAGGATGCCGAATTCGTTGGACGGCGGATCAATGAGATTTTGTTCTAGCATGGGCTCAGAAGCATGGACGAACAAGGCTGGGGTGACGTCTGTTGCCAATCAGCCGACCTACTCTCACGCCCACTGAAATCGCAGCGATAACCCAGTTCACTTTGCTATTGCCAGTGCGGTGGACGACAAGTTCTTGATTGGTCCTCTGACTCGGAAGTCCCTAGAGTAAGCGGCGGCAACTGCTTGTTCAGATCGATTGATCGCTTGGCTAGCGGCCGCCCTGAAACTTGAACGTAAAGCGAGCGGCGGGTAGTGGGGTGGCCATCCCATTGATGGGCACGGGTGTGGCGTCCACCAGTGTCAACGTGCCGTCGGCAACAGGCACCGGAACGCCAAGCGTGAGATCAATCTGCTGGGACCAGCCGCCGCCGAGCACGGTCGTCCTGACGATCAGCTGCCCTGCATGAATACATTGGACATCAGCCGGGCAACGGCTGTCCTCAATCACTTGGTCGGGACGCACCTTGGGCCCATCGACCGCCGCAATCTCGCCCAGACGCACGGGGCCTTCAATGGGCGAGCTAGTGACAGGGCCAGTCGCTGCGCACCCGGCAAGTGAGACGACCCAAATCGTTGTAAGCACTCGCACTCGCATTCGAGTAGCTAGGGCAGCTTTTAGCTGAGCGTTTCGCATGGTTGGCCGCAGGTCGCGAGATGGCCCGAGTGTCCCATAGCTTTACGAAACACGGTTGAGCTGCGTGCCTGAGACTAGTCCAGCCGAAATGCTGTGAGCACGAGCACTTCTTGTGAGCGGACTCTTATGGCATGAAAAAATTAGCGCTCGGCAAAAGAGTGAGGGCGATTGGCAAAAATTGCACGCCAGCAGCATGCAGCCCTCTTGGCGCCTCAACCACCGGCATGGGAGTAGCGCATCACTACTCTCCACCAGCGCTTGGCCTCTTGAAGGGAATCTTGGCTTCGCTGTCCCGACCGCAAGGGCAAGCCTCCTTCTCGACGCTTGCGCTTTGTTACGGCCCTGCGCTGCGCGCTGCTTGCGCAGTGCTCGCTCTCGGGTGCGGTAGGGCCGGACGCTTCGCCTGTCGGTTCCCACGAGGCGCACAACGCGCTGGTGGAGAAGAACCGATGAAGCGCACCCAAGACATCAAGGCTCAATACCAACTCCAGATGGACGAGGAGGGCATCTTGCTCGCCGCAGCCACCATCCTGGAACAACGCCTTCAACGCCAAGGCCGCATCCACAGCCCCGAGCAAGCTGGCGACTACCTCATTGCCCGCTGCGCTCACCTGCCGCACGAAGTCTTCGGAGTCGTCTTCCTGGACATCAAGCACCAGATCCTGGCAACCGAACATCTCTTCTTCGGCACCATCGACGGCTGCGATATTCATTCCCGAGTAGTCGCCAAGCGCGCCCTGGAATTGAACGCAGCTGCCGTCATCCTTTTCCACAATCACCCAAGCGGCAATCCGGAGCCAAGCGAAGCCGACCGCAAGGTCACCGAGCGCCTGCAGCAGGCTCTGGGCCTCCTCGACATCCGGGTGCTGGACCACCTGGTGATCGGCGGGCGTCAGCACACCAGCCTTGCAGCAAGAGGGTGGGCGTAGCCCTCCCTCTCTCTCATCGGCTGTTGGCATAGGCCACCAGTGCGCCTGATCTTGCAAAAGATATGGCGCTACGCTTGAGTTCGGTCATCACGCTCTTTCGCCGCTGACGCCATTACGGCAAGATCCAAGTGAAAGAGCTGCTGCTGAAAATTTTTACGGCATGGATAAAAATCGAAGGAGGGAGTTGTTGATGCGCCAGGATGCGATCCAACTGTTTCAATGCTTGGGGAAGCATGATGTCTGAGCGGGTTGAGAAGCTCTTTGAAGGTTCTGATGAGCTATTGGAGGCGTTGGCGCCCATTACGGCGGCTCCGCCGTTTGATCAAAGTGATCGACTGCAAGTTTGTCGCGCGCTATGCCTGCTTTCGATTGAGTACGCTGTTGCGAGTCGCTGCTTACTCGTAGTCGGCTCTGAGCCGTCCACCTTAGTCATCCATCGAGCGCAGTTCGAAGCGCTGGTGCGCGCCGTGTGGGTCCTTTACTGCGCAAGCGATACCGACGTGGCCTGCTTACAAGAAGAGCTGACACCGACAAGTGAATCACTAGCGGCTCGTTTGCCAATGCTATCCAAGATGCTGCTCGCTCTTGAAGCGGTGACGCAGGCAGCTGATCCGTTGCACGCGTTTATGGAATTTAAGAAATACTCTTGGGCGGCACTCAACTCGTTTGTCCACGCGGGTGCACACGCGCTTCATCGGTTGCGAACGGGCTTCCCGCTTGAACTCGTTGAAGTTGTGGTCAAACAAAGCAACGCGTTGGTCGTGATGGCTCACATGCAACTCGCAATCACCGCAGGTAGCCAAGAGGCGGTGCGCTGGGTTGCCAAGACGTCGGACGGATTTCCCGCTGTGCTTCCTCCACGAATACGTTAGGATTTTCAGGCAAGCGCCATCGCCCACAGGCTGTCAGGCTGATGAGTGGCAAGCTTGCGGTGCAAGTTGCTTGCAGTGAGACTAGAACGAAGGACGGTTTGAATGACAAATATCAGCAAGGCGGAAAGCTTCGAAGACGGATTTTTGCGGGCTGCGCTTGAAGTCATCGCAAAGCGCGATGAGCGCGAGGCCATCATCACCAGCCAGGATTTCGATGGCCTGAAGCAACGACTTGATCGCTCACCGAGCACGACGCGCTTCACCCAAGCCATGGCGGAGTTTTACCTCAGCATCCCAAGGCGTCAGTTCGACAAGCTCAAACGAGAACACGGCAATCCGTTTTTGATCAGCAAGAGCACGCCGAGATCTATCCCCAAAGTGGACCTCTTGACGTGGTATGCGCAAGTCACCAAAGCCCGGGAGAAGATCCAAGATCCGATCTCGGGCAAATTCGGTCGAACGGGGAAGGGCATTCCATTCATTGTGATCCGTGAATCGGCTGGCAAGATCAAGAGCGTGATCTCACATGCGGGCATCACGGGGCTCGACATGAGTGTGATTGAAGAAGCTTTTCAGCAAGGCGCAACGATCTTGGCCCTGACCATCGATCAAGCCTTGGCGCTGCCTTGGCAATCAAACCCTGAGAAGAGGCGTTGGCGAAACGCCTACCGGTTGCATCTGATGGCGGTCCATGATGCCAAGATGGCGTGGCTGGATCGCCAAGAGTTAGACGAAGACACGAAGCCCGTTTAGCGCGGCGGCCCACCCCACGTATTGGCTGCCTGGTGCATCCGGGCGCTGGCGTTATCGGCGACGGATGAATGGATGTTCAGCGATCGTGGCGATTTCGTCCTGTAGCGACGCGCCTGCGATGCATAGATTGCGTTCCGAAGCTTGGCAAGTCGTCAAGCGCGGAGAGCAAGATGAAATACACCATCGAGATCAATGCGACGGTCCAAGTCGCCCACTACATGACAGTTGAAGCAAGCTCGCCGCAGGAGGCGCTTGCTCAGTGCGATGTCGACACGATTGCGAACAGTGACTTCGATTTCGAAGAATGGTTTAGTGCACCCGAAATCCATCGCATCGAAGATGAAACCGGCACGCTCATTGCGTGTGACTACGAGGACCATGTTCCTGACATCGACGACCTGTAAGTCCCTTCTCGGCTTGTCCAATCGACTGATGCTGTCACGCTGCGATCTTGACGAAAGGCGTTTCGGCCTTAAGTTGAATGGAAAGGAGACGAAATGGACCAATCAATTAGAAGAAATATTAGACAAGCAGTGAAGCAGGGAAGCGAGACATATGTGCAGTCGCTTTGTCAGGCTCAGGGTGACATCGATGCTGCGGCACGCTACGCCATTGAGGTGGCGATCAAGAGCGGCAAAGAAAGCTTGGTTGATCAGCTGGCGCCACTGCTGTCAAAGTCGTTTGCGGTCTATCCGCTTGATGTCGCCGCCAAGGCGGGTTCAGCGCGGGCAGTTGAGCAGCTCATGGCGTTTTGCGACGCAGAAAACGACGAGGCATTGGTGCTTGCTGCCAGGCACGGGCACACGGAGTGCGTCAAACGCCTGCTCAAGGAGTGTAGTCCTTTGCAAGGCGATTCTCAGGCGCTGTATGAGGCAGCGCGTCATGGTCACGCAGATATGGTCTTTCAGTTGGTCCTTTTTTCAGATGCTAAAGCCCAGGACAGTCGAGCGCTGATCGCTGCGTGTCGGGAAGGCCACTTGGAAGTGGTCAAGCATCTGTTGCCGTTTTCATCCAAAATTCAATGTGCGCAGCATGGCTTTGCGGCGGCGGCCGAGAACAATCATGCCGAGGTCGTTGAGTTCTTGATCGAAGCTGGTCTTCCGGATCCGGAAGACACCTTTTCGCTGGGGCTCAACGTCGCTGCTGCCAAAGGTCATGAACAGCTGGTGCGGACGATACTTTGGGCGATCGTCAGAACAGGCCATGCGCCTCGCGACTTTGGCGAGAAAGCACTGTTCGCTGCAGCAACGAAGGGCGATGCAGGAATGGTCAAGTCGATCTTGGAGTTCGCCCACAAGACCGCCTATCCAGAGGCCGGCTTGTTTGCTGCACTCCAAAATGACCATGATGAAGTGGCGGATGTTCTGGTTCGCCGAGTGAACCTAGATAACGTGCGCGAATTGATCTCGGACGAAGAGATCGAAGCCAAGCTTGATGAAGCGATTGCCAGACTTGACGCTACGAAGCAGCACAGAGAGCTTCAATCCAACGAGCGCAAGAGATTTGCGCAGAGCAATACGTCAAGTTCAATAGAGAAGAGCCCTGCTCGCGGCGCACGCTTGTAAGCGAATGCTGTAGAAATACGCCTGGATGTCATCGGCATCCTCACTCCGCTCCGTTGCTTACTTCTAAGGACCTGCTCTCCGTATCTCCCAATCGCCCCGCGATAGGGTTCGTACCTGATGGAGGTCAGTGTCGTAGATGGCGATCAGGTCAGAGCTACTGGCAATGATGTGGCCTCGGATCTTTCGCTCACCCTTTTCCCAGAGTTCTGTATCGCCTCGCGATACCGGACCAAGGAGGCGGCGCTTCTCAGTAACTGCTTCCTTCTTTCCGTAACGCTCCCCAATCACGCCTGGGATTGTTGAAACGAGCAAGCCAACGGAATACAGCGTCAATGCTAGATAAATTCCCGAAAAGGCTATACCTCCTGAGGTGAGACCAAGCTTTACTCGTGGATGACGCCGATAGAAATCTTGAAGGCGACCATTGCGAACCGATTGTGCGGGGAGGCGGTAAACCCAGACAGCTAGCCATAACGTAAAAAAAGCGATCGCTATTGAACCCCACGGAAAAGCGCTGAACATTCCGAACCCTTGAAGCACAACGGCATAGTAACCGCGAACAACCTTCCAGTCGGCTGATTGGGGAAATAGGTCGGCTTGAACGCCCCAGGCTTTGAGGTAGCTGGTGTAGGCAACATGTCCGCATCCGTGAAGCACGATTCCAGCCAGCGTCGTCATGGCAGCTAGGCTACCGACGAAGCGTGTGATGGACCACGACCGTCTGGAGGACGCACTGTTCGAGTCTTCTGGTGACGAGGTGGAACGCTTCGATCTGACAATTTCGGTATGGCGCATGGTTGACGTGTTCGATGAGCTACTCAGCTACTTTGATCGTTCCGCAAGAATCCGATGTGATGCACCGAATTGACGTCAGCCATAAAACGCCCTGAGCCTGACTCTCGGGCGTAATCGAAAAGGAGAAGATAGTGGCCAACCATCTCATCGATACTCGATAGGCCATAACGTGCGAGGATAGGGGGGATCTTGTCCCGGTGAATGGCGATACGGAAGCTCTGGTGCGTGGGGCCGAAGTTGGAAAAGTAAGTGTTATGGCCCTGCCAGATGCTCCAAGATCTGACAATGCCCCAGAACCCTAGCCAGCGACCGGTGTGCTGCGCCATGCTGGCCGATTCAAAACGCACGAAAGCGTTATGGACCGCCAACTCAGGTCGGTCATTGCCTGGCATGCGAATCATCATGGCGCTTGTCTTAAAGCTCGGCCAATGCACAAGCTGTTCAAGAAGCTTTTGAGGACCGCGCGATACCGAGTTCGTCGATCGGGTCTGGTCGCCGCCGGCACGAGATCGGCTTTCGCTCTCCGTTGGGTCACCCGTTGAGACGTTATCGGCCGAGCCTTCATCTTGATCGGTCAAAATCCGAACAATCAGCGTAGTGTTTCGCTGCTCCCAATGAGCCACAGTCCGATCGGTATCATCGTCTTCCCATGGATCACCATAGCTTCGGGTAATGTCGCACTCGTCACCGTGGGGTAGGGCATAGAAATGCGCGACCTTGCTTCGTCGCCCTGGGCTGAGCCTCGACGCTGACCTGAAATGAGCGGTTGCCTCGCAATAGGGGCAGCGTAGATGGGGCTTCAGTGCCCGGCGAGCAGACGGATCCAAGTCAGCTACCTGTTGGGCCGTGTAGTCCTGGTCACTCCGACGATCCCTTGCTTTGTCCATTAGACCCCCTGTCTTGCCTTGCATGCTTTCAGGGGTTACGCCGGCAGTCAAGTGGTCGTAACTTTGATGAAGGAGATCAGTTGGTGGGCCTCAAAGAATTGGAGAAAGGCGATGCCAATGGACGACGGGGTGAGAAAAACTCAAATCAGTGGGCTTTGGACAGTATTGTCTTCGCGCGCGTTGCTGATGACGCCTGTCTTAACGGTCGACAGATATAACTCCTTGTCTTTGAGCATCGTTTCGCTCAACAAGCCTCGCTCTTGAAGCGAGACATAAAGCGCTGCGGCATAGGCCTGGCAATTGACTGACTTGTCCGGGTTAAACGCGATGTCCGAAAATGCTCGGTATGTGAGCACTTGTTCGGAAAGGTCCGGCTGCTTGTGCAGGGCGTTCATGTAAAGCCAGTCATAGAATGCGGTTCTTGGTTCTAGTTCCCAATCAACATTGAAGAAATGGAACTTGATCAATCGGCCACTTTCTTTCAAGCGCGGATCGCGCTTGGCGTCGAGGGATCGCGCGTTCAACAGATCTTTATAGGGCCCGCCATTCTCGAAGACTTTACTTGCTTGAAAGGCACACTCCAGGCTAAATTCTCGCTCGTGCTTGACGGTCTTGATCATCAAGTTGAAAGCGCTCAGATCAACCCCAAGTGAATCGGGTGACTTGCTGGATATCTCTAAAACTCGATCAACGCCAAGCTGCCGTTTTGCTTGGTCGTGAAGTGATGCAATAGATTTCTGCGACTGGCTTATGGCCATGCCTGGGTGCCACTGGAACTCCACATGACGGGTGGAGACCAGCATGGGTCCCTCGAAGCTCGGCATGAAGATGGGGCGAGTCGCCACGCTTAGGTCGCCTGTTTCCAATGTGCAAAATCCTGGCGACCACTGAAAAGAGCAGGTGCGTGGACTACATACGTGCCCGCATGCCTCGAAAGCATGCGGTTCTTGTCTTCGCTAGTGTGGGTGGCTAAGCCCATCAAGTATGTCGGTGGAATATCGTTCAGCACTAAAACTTCTGCCTGCGGATCAGTGGGATAATAGTTGGGAATGCCGAGCGAGCTTCTTGTCTTCCCACTACAATCACCATACATGTTCTGGAACGGTGCCAGGCCCATCCGTTGAGCCAAAGTGCTTGCTGTTACCGCATTTGATGCGGCATTGGTCGTGCAGAAAGCACATGGTAGCATCCAAAGCACCGAAGGCATAACCGCTATGACCACCCACTTCGTGTCAGGGTTCTTTATCCTGAGTGGGTAGAACATCTTATAGTTGGGAAAGCCAACTGAGAGGCAGATGGCGGAGGTGCGATCAAGACGAAAGTCGTCATTGAAGACCGCGCCTTCTGAGCTAGACAGCTGATCACGCCGCAACAACCCTCGACTAAGGATGGAAGCCAAATTCTCTTCGCGCGTGAAGTGGAAGAGGGCCTTAATGCCGCGCTCGGTGACAAACTGCTGGATATTTGCTGCCATATTGATTCCTTTCAATCTGCCTAACGATGCTTGAGGAGCGCGAGACCATGCCGTGCGCTTCCCTAGCACGACCTCACAGAGGCTTTATCGGCCGCAAGGTCAGAATCTTGAAGTCGAAGCGTTACGTTTCAGGCGGCAGGCAGTAGCGTTACGATAGGGAGGCCCATAGGGGGCGGAACAGGGGATGTTCATGCAGTTGGCAGTCGTCAGGATTAGTAATTTCTGGTCCTTCGGTCCAGAACCAGTTGAAGTTAAGCTGGATTCGATGACTTACCTTCTAGGCCCAAATGGGGCGGGTAAGACCGCCGTTCTAACGGCTTTGGCGCGTATGTTCGGCACCACAGGGGGCATGCGCGCTGTGCTCCCTTCCGATTTCCATGTGGCAATGGGCGAAGTTCCAGCGGAGGGGAAGGCCGCGAGTCTATGGATCGAGACAGACTTCACGTTTCCCGAGGTCGAGGAGGGCGAGGGCACCGCAGCTGTTCCGATCTTCTTCTCTCACATGCAGCTCCAAAGTGCGGGCGAAGTTCCCGGGGTGCGCATTCGCCTCACGGCTGAAATGGATGAAAGCGGAGAGATCGAGCAACGCCTGGAATACGTATTGACAGCCGACGAGGACGGCGCGCCTACGCAGCTTCGAGGTATGCCAAAGCTGGATCGGCAAGCCATCCAGGTTCACTATCTTCCGGCCCGGCGTAACCCGGCTGATCACATCGCATACAGCGCAGCCTCACTGCTCGGAAGGGCCCTCCGAGCGGCAGACTGGACCGCTGAGCGCACCAAGGCAAACGATCTATCTGAGCAGCTCGGTGCAGCAGTCACCGAAAACGCGGGCGTCGCAGCCTTCGGTAAGGCACTTACGACAGGGTGGGGAAAGCTTCACAAGGGGAAGTTCTTCGCCTCCCCTAGCATTGCTTTTGGCACAGGCGGACTCGCTGAGGTGTTGAAGCAAGTCAGTGTTCGCTTCTCGCCCGGTCATGAAACGCCCTCAGTGGATTTCGAGCGCCTCAGTGACGGTCAGCAGTCATTGCTTTACATCTCGCTCGTGTTGGCAGCACATGCGGTTGATGTCGCGGCGTTGACCGACGCAGAGTCACCTTTTGACTTAGCTCGGCTAAGGCCGGCTGCTTTCACTTTGCTGGCGGTGGAAGAGCCTGAGAACAGCCTTTCGCCTCAGTATCTAGGTCGCGTCATCCAATCGCTTCGGGATCTCAAAGAAGAGTCAGGAGGGCAAGCGATTGTGGCCACGCACTCGCCTGCCATCTTGCGCAGAGCAACGCCTGATTTAATCCGCCATCTGCGGCTTGATGCTGATCGAACCACACAAGTCAGCCAAATCGTTCTTCCGGATGAGGCCGGAGAGGCAGGTAAGTTCGTTCGTCAGGCAGTAATGGCCTATCCGGAGGTCTACTTCGCCAAGCTCGTCGTTTTGGGTGAGGGCGACAGCGAGGACATCGTGCTGCATCGCATGCTCGGCGCAATGGGCGTCGAAGCGGACGCATCCAGTGTCTGCGTGGCGCCTCTGGGCGGTCGCCATGTCAATCATTTCTGGCGCTTACTATCCAGTTTGCGCGTGCCTTATATCACACTGCTTGACCTTGACTACGGGCGCCATGGCGGAGGATGGGGGCGCATCAAAGTCGCACATGGCTATTTGCGCCAGTTTCCAAACGGCCATCCAGTGCGCACCGCTGCTGAGGTGAATGCGCTTCCCGGATGGAAAACATCTTGTGGCGGAGAGGACTTCTTTGAAGAGCTGCGCTTTTTGAAACGTGCGGGTGTGTTCTTCTCGCTCCCCATTGATCTTGATTTCATCATGATGCGCAAATTTCCAGACGCCTATGGTGCGATGGGGCAGCCATTGGGCGATGACGATGATTTAATAACTGCGGTCTTAGGCAAAAGCGGAATCGCCAGTCACTTAAGTGAAGAGGCTCAAAGTTTTTTTCACGACTACCATTGTCTGTTCAAACTTGGCAGCAAGCCAGTAGCGCATCTTCAAGCCTTGGCCAACCTGAGCGACGAAGAGTTGATAGCGGATGCACCAAATACGCTGAAAGTTCTTTGCCAGCGTGTGGTCACCATGTTGGCGGCAGACTCGGAATGATCACACCAGCTCAGTGGAGCCCGATCGCCATCAAAACCTTGGAACCCGGCGCAAAAGCTGCGATCACGGCACTTCATGGGAACAGCATGGTCATTGCTAATCCCGGATCAGGGAAGACAGAGCTTTTAGCTCAGCGCGCCGATTTTGTGCTCAGGACGGGCACGAGCCGTTATCCCAAGAAGATCTTAGCCATCTCGTTCAAGACCGACGCCGCTCACACTCTTCGTAGGCGAGTGAGGGATCGATCGGGCTTTGACCACGCCCACCGTCTGAACAGTATGACCTTCGACGCCTTTGCGCGTCGGATCATCGCGATCTACCGGCCGCTTCTAAAGCCGACGGATCGGCTGGATCACGGGTTCAAAGTCGGCGTGACCCGTGTCAATACCATCCAAGTAGCGTTCAAGGAGTTGGTGCCTCTGGCGCAACAACTCATCGAGCAGCATCCAATGATAAAGCGATCCATCAACATGGCTTACAGCCATGTGTTCTTAGATGAGTTCCAAGACTGCACAAGCGCGCAATACAAGCTGATCCACACTCTGTTCAAAGATAGCCACACCTCCATCACCGCTGTGGGAGATGCTAAGCAAAAAATTATGGGCTGGGCGGGGGCACTTGATGGGGTGATGGGGAAGTTTGCTGATGAATTCGCCGCTGTGCCCTTGAAGCTTGTCCAGAACTGGCGGTCTGCTCCTGCCATTCGTCGGGTGCAAAACCGGATGATCATTCAGATGGAGCCATCCTCGGCTATCGCGGAGAAAGATATTGTTGGTGAAGATGGCAAGGTCTACTTAGCGCGTTTCGCTGATGAGCGGGCCGAGGCCGCGCGCATTGCAGAGAAGATTGAGGAGTGGATTGCCGAAGGCATCGCGCCGCACGAAATCGCCATCCTTCACATTCGCCAAAGCGTTATGTTCAATCAAGCCATCGACGGTGAGTTGGATCGTCGTAGCATTCCGCGTCGCAATGAGCAGGAGCTACAAGACTTGGTGTCGGAACCCGTTACAGAGTTCGTGGTCAACCTCCTGCGCGTTCTTGGTCGAAAGCCTGCGCCAAACGCCTACGCATCGGTTCTGTATGCTTTGACTGCACAAGACGATGAGCAAGGCGACTGGATCAGGCTGCTGAGTGCCGCTCGCGATCGTGTAGCTAAGGGGCTTGCTGGTGATCAGGCGGAGATTGCCTTTGAGCAGCTGCAAGAGGTCATGGCGTTGATTCCGATTGCAACACTGCTGTCGCTCTCTTCGGAATACGACGCCCCGCGCTTAGCCGAAATTTTGAGCCAAGTTTACGAGGTTCTCGGAAACTTTATTCGTGAGCATCACCATCTGGAGCAAGCACTGGCAAGATTTTTGGATGAAGGATCAATCCGAGTAATGACGATCCATAAATGCAAAGGTATGGAGTTCGAGTGTGTCGTTTTGCCTTGCACAGAGCGCGAGACATGGTGGGGCGATCAAGATGAAAATAGAAATGCATTTTTTGTCGGTGTGAGTCGCGCTAAGCAAAATCTCGTTGTGACCTGCGTGGGCCAAAGAAGTGCACCAATAGGCGCAAATTCAAAATGGCAAATTTCACGGCATCCGCAGGAAGAATTCCTGGAATACGTGAGGTTGCATGAAGTTCATTATAGCGAATGAAAAATATTTTTGGCCGGTTTGGTTTGTTGTGCATTGACTGCTTGGGTGCCTCATTTAATATTGTAATAATATTTACGAGTGCGAGGCCTTGAATGAAAGATTACTTATTAAAAAAATACTCGAAGATCCCGACATTCGAAGATGTGTGGTATTTCTCAGTGGCAGGCGGGGCTTTACTTACTGTAGTAATGGGTGTTTTTAAGTTCCTGCAAGGGTCGATTTCTTAGCTATTTTTCCAACATATTTGATCTTCTGATTTGTAGGCTATTGATGAGGTGGGATGTGCCTGAGTTTATATATTTGATGGTCGGAATTCTGCTTGCCGGAGTTATCGGCTATGTTGCATATCTTCACAAAATTAAGTTGGCGACAGGAACTTTTTTGTTTCTTATTGTTGATGGAATTAGTGTGAGCGTGATATTAAAGATCTTTTATAAAATGTTTGATGGTAAGTATGATGCTGTTGTAGGTGGCGATGAAAAAATTTATATGGGTCTGGGGTGTGCGGGTATAGTTTACTTGGTTGTCATGCATGTGTTAAAGGCTCTTAACGCAGCGCGAGGCAAGGATTGGGATTTTGATGAAAGGCCAACGTTATAGTAATTTTTTAGTGCGGGACAGGGGGGGGCTGTAGCGGCAATGGATTTCGTTTTAATTTGTGGGGTGCGAATTAATGGTTTTTATCTATTCTTATATGCGTCGCAAATCTTTGCCTAGAGCGTGTTATGAATTTAAGGCTCCTGCGGCTATCGTAAGAGATTGAAGCCACCACGACCGTGTCCGACCGACGTCTCCGATGAAGAATGGGCCTTCGCTGCGCCCTATTTAACACTGATGGATCCGCAGGCACGGCAGCGCAAGTACGACCTGCGCTTGAGGTTCAACGCATTGCGCTGGATGGCGCGAGCTGGAGCACCCTGGCGCTTGATTCCCCACGAGTTTCCGCCGTAGGAGGCGGTCTACCAGCAAACCCAGCGGTGGTTGTAGGCTGGGCGCTATGAGGCCATGGTCAACGACTTGCGTTCGATCTTGCGGGTGGCGCAAGGCAAGCAGGGGCAGCCCAGCGCCGTGATCCTGGATGGCCGAACGCTGCAGTCCACCTGCGAAAGCGTGACACGTGCCGGCTACGACGGCTATAAGCGCAAGAAGGGCAGCAAGGTGCACATGGTGGTGGATACGCTCGGCCACCTGCTAGCAGTGCAGGTCACCCCCGCCGATGAGCAGGAACGCGCCCAAGTGCGATCGCTGGCGCAGGAAGTTCGGCATGTCACGGGCGAGACGGTGAAACTGGCGTTCGTCGATCAAGGCTACACAGGCGAAGGCCCGGCCGAAGCCGCACGGGAGGAAGGCATTGAACTGCACGTCGTCAAACTGCCGGAGGCCAAGAAAGGCTTTGTCTTGCTGCCGCGCCGCTGGGTCGTGGAGCGCAGTTTCGGTTGGGTCAATCGGTTCCGAGGCCTGGCCCGTGACTACGAACGCCTGCCGGAAACACTGGCTGGACTCCACTTCGTCGTCTTCTCCATCCTCATGCTTGGAAATTCCGCGTCTCTACTTCAAAATTCATAACACGCTCTAGTACAGGGCGGAAATTATACCCTTGGCTTGCTCCCGGATCAGAGCTTTAAGGTCAGATCAAGGGAGGACCACGCTGGATGCGACATGCCTATGCCTGCTTTCGGTCTTGCGGCGGTTTAGGCTTCCGCTGACAACGAGCAAGTGCTTCGTGCTGATAGCTGATGGCGTTCACCCGCAAGGCTATCGGATTGTTCGGATCTCGACCTCACCCTTCATGCGGGTGACCGCGATAACATGGTCAGCGATATCAGGCACGGCATGGTCGATGACCAGCTCCACAACCTCTTTGACAGGAGCGCCGCTGGCTTTGGCAGGATAGTCAGCAATGCGTTTGAAGATGTCGACATCTCTACGGTGTGGGATAGGCCAAGTATTGCCAGAGTTCATGTGGCATAGCCAAGTATTTTCTGCATGAGCGGCTAAAAGACTTGCCGTATCGATGGTCAGGACATCGTGCTCAAACTCATCATAAGAATTTAGTAGCCGTAGTAGGCGTTCGCGCTTGGCCCAGAAGAAGACTTTGCTGTTGATCAGTCGATACCAGTGTTCTGGCGTGACATGTGGGGGCAGAGCATGCACTAGTCGGCCCGGTGGCATCGGCTTCTGGTCGCGAAGCACGATGTCATCCGGAGAGTTGGGCTTCACCGATTGCATTTCCGGGCGATGCTCGGCTTCAAGGTGAGTGCGTCGGCTACCGCACACCCCTAGCTCGTCGAGCGCGCCCGTTGTAGAGAGGAGTCCACGCGCTTGGATGCTCGGCCAAGATCCAGCCAGCGCCATGTGGTAAACGCGCGGGTAGCGCTCAATCAACTTGCTCAATTCCACTGCTTTACTCCAAACGCGAACGCGCGGTCCAATTGCGACGGTCAATGATGGATCGAAGATCCTTGAAGTCGCTGTCTTTTTTTGGGAATCTCGTGTTGATCAGTGAAACGGGGGCTTGTGCCACGCGTTCCAGCTCTTCGATGAACTTGATTGTGTCTACTGCTAGTTGGTCAAAACGCCTAGCTTTCTGGTTGGCTTCATCTAGGTAGTCGACGAAGGTCAGCACAATGTCGGTCGGCGCATTGAGGTTGCACGCGCGGCGGAACTCGCTCCATTCGAACCAGCCAACGCGCCGATTGCGTTTAGTTGTGGAGGTGATCTCGGCGCCTTGAACTTCGGCGGCGTCCAGTCCTGCTGCCCCGGCAATGATGGCAAAGGTGGTTTCATTTTTGAGCTTTCCAGAGGTATTTCCGGCTTCACCGTCTGGGTCAGCAACTCGGATTGGCGTGGTGCGCACGACCATGAGGATCTTTCGGACACGACTAGGCGAGATGCCAGCTTCCGCAAGGCACCCTGCTACATTGGTATCGCGGGACGTGACATGCGGATACGCGCCATGATAGAGACTAAGTGCACTCCCTTGCGTTCCTTCCAAGAGCACGGAGTGGCCCTTTCGATAGGCATGTTCCAGATGCTCCTCGGTGGAGCCGATATAAGGTTTCAGCTCAGGAATGTCGCGGGCAAGTTTCACCAGCTTTGAGGCGTTTCCTCTGTTGAGAATGCGCCGCGCCTTGGCGGCGCCGCTTCCGCTGCCAGTGGATGCAATGGCACCAACGACACCGCCCTTTTCGAGTGTGATGTCTTCTTCCTCAATGATGGTCGCCTGTGGATCGATGAACAGCCGGTCGGGTCCGATCTTGAACTTTGCAATCTCCTCCAAGAGCCCTTTAACATTGATCGTAAAGCCAGCGCCCAGCAGGAGTTTGGCATTGGAGAAGCTTGCGCCGGAAGGAAGTTGATGGTGAATTGCCTTGCCTACGGCATTAGCCACAGTGTGTCCGGCATTGGGACCGCCTACGCGAACAAGCACATCGTATTCGTTAGCGAGATAAGCCACGATGTTGCCCTTGCCCTCACTACCATATTGTCCACCGACCAGCACATCCACACAGCGGACGTCCGGTGGCGTCAGGAGATGAAGGTGTGCAGCGACGCGGACGAGCGTGTCCTCATGATCAGCGCGGACGGTGTAGATGCGAACATCGGCATCTTCTTTGAGAATTTTGATCTCGCCGTCATCAAGATCGTCAAGTTGGTCGTAGACTAAGCCGCCCGGATTGTCCGTTGTTGATGCGATGTAGCGTTGCAGCAAAACTTCTTTTGACGCATACAAATGCACATGGGTAAGTCGAGTGTGAAAGCGTTGACGCAACTGATTGACTTGTTCAACAGAGCGCACCGCATCCACGACAATCCCTGGCTCGTCTTCTTTCAATGAGTCGTAGATCTTTTGCACACTCTCATTGACCCATTCGCCATATCGATCCCGATCCGGCATGGGTGTCCTGGGAGCGATACGGGGAGGGGCCACATGACCACTACTTAGTTCGAGTTGACCTGAAAGAATGTCATCGGTGGAAATGAGGCGAAATCCATAGCGCTCAGCCAACGCTTTGGCCAAGCCACTTTTGCCTGAGCATCGCTTGCCGCTGATGATGACCACCCGGTGGCTTGGCATCGTCAGCTCCAATTCTTGATGATGCTGGACGCTACCTGCTCGGGCGTCTGTGTTGATGTTTCGATCAGGCAATCGGCGATGCTTCGCAGCGAGCGAGCACTCACCTCGTTAGGGTGGGATACCGCATTTGAATAGTCGTCATCAGAATGGGCATAGCGTGAACGGAGCACCGCCTCAGGCGCTTCAAGATGGACATGGCGAACAGCCGATCCAAATCGCGAGCGGAAGTGCTCAACCTGCCGCGCCTTACGAACGGCATCAATGATCCAGCCCTTCGTATCCGGCGCTTGCTCAATGGCCCGGATGGTTACCGGATCAACGACCCATGTGTAGTCCGTCTCAGCATCAAGACGATCGCCGGCCTCTTGAAGCTGTCGGCGAAGCTCGGTTTCGGATAGCGAGGCGTCGGGGATGAAGCTTCTGAGATAGGCGCTTGTGCTGACCTTCTGAAAGCCGAACTCGTTGATGAGTTCAGTGGTGGCTGCTGATTTCCCGACACCAAATGCACCACTCAGTAGAACAATCCTGACTTGATTCATCTCAAAAGCGCCCCCTGCACTTTGACTGACAAACTTTAGGTTGAGGTCTATCTCGCTCAATAATGCTCTATGGAGAGGTTAGTCGACAAGACGGGACAAACAGCCACAACCGCGCTTGCCGGCGAACTTCCCTTTTTTGTTGAGGATGACTATCGACGTCCCCCCCGATTTTGAGTGGCACCCCAGTTTGGAGTCCAATTCCCTACCCCGAGGAGATTGGACGTGAAGAAGCGCTTTACCGAGGAACAGATCATTGGCTTCCTGCGCGAAGCCGAAGCGGGCGTGGCGATCAAGGACCTATGCCGGCGGCATGGCTTCAGCGAGGATCGACCCAAAAAAGCAATCGGCGGCATGACCCCGGCTGCTTATGCCCAACATCTGGCAAACACCGATATCATCAGCCCAGGACTCCAAACCCGACCATTACTCAGGGCGGGGGGACGTCGGTAGGGCCGCGCACTCTCTAAACCGCTGAAAGGCGCAGTAACAAAGGATCTTGGGGATCGATGGACGCAAAAACCAATCAGCTCGACGCTTTGTTCGACGGAAACAAGTTTTACCAAGTGCCGCTGTTTCAAAGGCCCTATGTCTGGGAGGAGAAAGAGAACTGGGAGCCGCTTTGGGAAGATATCCAAGCACTCTTGGACAAGCGGCTTCGCACAGGCAAGGCGCACCCGCACTTCATGGGCGCCATCGTGCTCGAACAGGTGCCCAACCCCGCAGGTTCCATCGAGACACGCCTGGTCATCGACGGCCAGCAGCGCTTCACAACCTTGCAAGTCTTCTTGATGGCTGCGCGTAACCTATGTGCTGCCAAAGGGGCGGAGAAGTTCGCTGGTCGCTTCACTGGCTTGATCGAGAACGCAGCCAACCGGGCAGAGACCGAAGAGGAAAAGTTCAAGCTTCTTCCCACTAACTCCGACCGGCCTGCATTCCGGCTGGTGTGTGAGTGCACTTCCGACGCCGAGGTAGAGCAGGGGGCCAAAGGGAAGCCAGAGCTTCATGGCAGCCAGATCGTTGGCGCCTATCGCTATTTCAGCAAGCACCTGGTCGACTGGGCTGCGGGCAAGCTTGATGACGAGGCCGATGCCGAAGCGCTATCTGGCAAGACGGTTGGGGACCGCCTGGAGTGCATCTGGTTGGTCGTGCAGGATGGCTTACAGCTGGTGGTGATCAACTTGACTGCGGGAGATGAGACGCAAGTCATCTTCGAAACGCTCAATGCTCGCGGCACCGAGCTCCTACCTGCTGATCTGATCAAGAACTATCTGTTCCGCAAAGCTGCGAGGGTAGAGGGTGCGACGGAGAAGTATGTAGAAAAGCTCTACGCCAAGCATTGGGAGCGCTTTGACAGCAAGTTCTGGCGAGAGCCCGTCCAGCAGGGTCGCATCTACCGCCCCCGCATTGACCTTTTCATCAACCACTACCTGTCCATGATGACTCGGGATGAGGTGAAGTCCACCCATCTGTTCAATGCATACAAGAACTTTGTAGATCATGCAGAGGCGGATCCAGAAGCAAGCATTCCGGCTCCCACCACACCTGCGGCCCATATCCAGCAACTCGCTCAATTCGGGGATATCTTCCAGGCGTTCTATGAGCCCAAAGACCATGACGCTTTGGCACTGTTCCTACGCCGTTTGGAAGCGGTAGACACTGCTACGGTCTATCCGTTCCTCCTGTATGCCTACGCGAGCTTGATGCCCGACAACAGGGACGAGTTCGACAAGATCTTAGGCGTGCTCGAAAGCTTCCTGATGCGCCGCCTGATCACCAATTACACGACGAAGAACTACAACCGGCTGTTTGTGGACTTGATCAAGGCCGTTGAGAAGGCGGGCGGAGTGTCCGCAGCCACCGTCGCTGAGCAACTGGGCAAGGGCACTGGCGAGAGCACCAAGTTCCCAACGGATGATGAATTACTCGTGGCGATCTTCGAGCAGGAGCTTTATGGCAGGTTGGCACAGAAGAAGGTACGTGCCGTGCTTGAAGCCTTGGATGCATTCTCCATGTCCAGCAAGAGCGAAGCGATCGCGATGCCATCGAAGCTCACCATCGAGCATGTGATGCCGCAAGCCTGGCTTACCCACTGGCCACTGCCGGAACAAGACCAGGTGGATGAGCTGACCAAGCAGAAGGCCATGGTTCGTAGAAGCGTCATGCTCAACACCTTGGGTAACTTGACCCTGATCACCGGAAAATTCAATTCGTCTTTGCAGAATGCTGCTTGGGCGAACAAGCGCCCGGAGCTCTTGAAGTATTCCAAGATGAACTTGACCCGCTACTTTCATGGGAAGGAAGCCGACGACTGGCACGAGGCGGCAATCCGGATTCGCACTGAGCACCTCTTTGCGCAGTTGCTTCGTATCTGGCCAGCTGCAGGCAAGACGGCGAACAGCTAGGTCTCTCCGAATCATATTTATTGGTCAACGCGAAAGGATGTTCCATCACGCAATCCTTGGGCAATCTGATGCCCAAGGATTGCTCTGCGCAGGCAAGCGGGCATTCCTCATACTAAGTCGCGGTCTCGATCCTCGTCGTTGTGGGATTGATGACGTGTAGTTGGAAGGCGGGCATTGCCGCCCATCGCAGAAGGCGAGTAACAAGATCTTTGGTCCCGTTTTTTTTGCAACACAGGCGACGACGTTCCGGTCTTCCATGAACACGTAAGGCTCGAAACTGATATGCAGCGATCCTGTCTCGCCTTTGACCTCGACGTGGCCGCTCGGCAAGATCCACCCAGCGTCGATCCCCGACACTTTGATGGACCTAGCGCCCGCCGCCTGGTCGGTCAACTTGCTGCCTTCCAGCTGCACAGCTTCGCCAGATACTGCGCTATGTGCAAAAGCTGCCAGGATTATCCACCCAACTAGGGACACATCTTCGTGCCCTTACGAAGCTTCTCTTTGAACTGACCCCGCTGATACACCGGCAACTGAACGCTAGGTTGATAGAGTGATAGTGCTGCAAGTTGTCTTTGCATGACATTGCCTGACGACTTATGAATGTAGTGGTCTTGCAGCACTGGCACGCTCTTAATAAGCGAATGTCCCGTGAGCAACGCGATGTCCCGAGCTGTGATGCCTGCCGCATGAAGCTCTGTGGCCAGGATGCAGCGGAAGCCATGGAAACCAATGCCTTTGGCAAAGCCTAGATCTTTCAGGTAGTCGCTGAATTGGTTCAAAAGTCCTTGGCTATACCGGCAATTGCTCGCACCGCTCTTCTTGTTCTTGCCAGCAGATAAGTGCGGGAGATGCTAAGCGGCATGCGATTCGCATCGCTCTCTCCGCCCGTGAGAAATACTTGTAAGCTCAATAGGCATTGATTTTTACAGAGCCACGTATGACCTAGCTGAGCACGTAGCCATGAATCAGCCACGCATAGCGATTGCGCTCAAATAGCGGACTTTGAATAGTTTAGAATTTGCAAGGGGAGGAGCGAGGCAAAAGCCTGCTCCCTCCTTTTGGGCAATTAGATATTGAGTGGCTTTGTGACAGGAGATTTCGCGCTCCCGTTACTGGTCGTAGCGTACGCTTTCCCTGCTGCTTGCGCGGCCTGATCGGCGGCATGGAAGTCAACCACCAATCCGGGTGAAGAAAGGGCTATTCCTACGATCTGAACGTAAATTGCTTCTGCAATACGCGCGGCTTGATCTTGCTGAAAACTGTTCATGGCCCACTCCTTGGTTGTGAGGTGCCAGTGTAGCTGATCACGGATACATCCTCGCCCCCTTCCTCAACCGTTCCTTGAACTGCCCGCGCACATAGCTCGGTAGCTTCACAGATGGCTGATAGTGGCCAAGCGCTTCAACTTGGATCTTCCGAGTGTTCCCAGCCGATTTGTGGACATAGTTGTCCTGCAGAACCGGAGCCTTCTTGTTGAGTGCATGTCCGGTGATGAGTGCAATGTGCTCGACCCGCACGCCCTTGGCATCAAGCTCCGTCGCAAGCGTGTGTCGGAAGGCGTGAGATCCAATGCCTTTGCCAAAGCCAAGCTCCTTCAAATACTTCGCAAACTGATTGACGAAGCCCTGGCTGTAGCGTCCATTCGGCTCGCCGGTCTTGCGGCAGGTGCCAGCCGATAGGTTAGGAAAGAGGCGAGGGTGGCCAGATGCCTTGATGTCGGCCAAGAAGTCGAGGAAGCCCGCCTGGATGAGGCTTGGGTGGATCGGCACTTTGCGGATCGCGCTCTTACCTTTGAGGCTTTGCCGGCTGCGTTTGCCTGCGCTTTGCGCGAGATCTTCGTCCACGGTCTTCTGGATTGAGAAGCACCAAACTCCTTGATCTTGGACGATGTCGGCCACTTTGAGTTGGGCGATCTCGTTGATCCGAGCACCCGTGAAAAGGGCAATGAGCGGGCACCACCAACGGTGCGGATACTTCTTGGCCCAAGGCAGGAAGGTCGCCGGGTTGAAGATCTTCTGAATTTCTTCTTGGGAAAGCAGCCGCTCGGGTTCGTCCTGATCAGCCAGTAGCTCTCCTCTGGCCGGCTTGAACGCATCCATCGGCGAGTGCGGGATGGCACGTGCTTTGACTAAGGTGTTGAAGAAGGACGCGAGGAAGCGCCGGTGCAGTTCTAATGTGGCATTGGCAGGCTGCGCCCGGCCCATACGTTGACCTTTGGCGATCAAGGCTTCGACGCTCAACCACTGATGCTTGGGGTTGGTCATGAAGTCTTCGGGTGCCCATCGCAGCAGATCCCACATCTGGTAGATATGCGTGTGATCAATCCGGGCAACGGACGTGTTGCCACTCACACGCTGCAAGATGGCAAGCGTTCGACGATAGGCCTCGATCGTGGTGGTGCGAAGGTTCTGCCGCTCCTTGTCTTTGAGGAAGTCGTCGACCTCTTCAGAGAGGAGTCGCGCCGGGGTGGCAAGGGGCAGGGGTTCTGGATAACGAGTTCCGGATCGGCGAAGTCGTCGCAGCTTTTCATGATGGTCGTAGGTCGCTTGGACCAAGTCTTGAAGGTGAAGCGCGCCGGCTCGGTCTTGAACGACCATATCTGTAAATTCGACTTTGCCGATGCGAATGCTTCGGATGGATAACTGACCTTTGGGCTGTTGCAAATATTGATGAAGTTGGGAGTGTTTAAAGTGCATCTACGATCCAATTATGAGGAGGTAGACGTTTGATAAGGGGAGGGGATTTTCTGTCAATGATAAAATAGGACAGAAATTTCGCGTCAATGATTGTCTAAGGTGGTCTCGCTAATTGTCGTTTAAATAGCTATATTTTTAGCTTTGCTTTTATAAAAGATTTTATCGCAAGGCTATATATTTCAATGATTATAGCTGTGTAAATGGGCTTGAAACCATCAATGCGCTTGTAGTGTTTAAAATTAACAAAAGGGCGGAAAGCGAGAGATATCTCGCGCAAATAAAATGAACGCCAGATAAATGAGGTGGTTTTGCCTAATCCAATCAATCTTAAGAAGACAGTTAGGCAATCAAATCTTTACCGGCCAAGATCGCATATGGTCGGTTGGAGGGGGGTGAGGGGTTTAATATAAAACTGGTCTCAAATTAGTCTCCGGAAGTGACCGTTAGAGGCTCCTAGAACCTTAAAGGCGGGGACTGGTTTATTTCAAGCGGATACAGGGACCTCGTGTTGATAGGTCCCTAAATTTGGGTCAACGTTGGATTGGCTTCTGATAACGAAGGTCGGGGCGGACAATTCTTTTAGCTTTGCGCTGTTGGCGTTGCTCATGGAAGTGTTCATTACTTACGCGTAATACATCTAAGGCGTTGGGGGGAACCCAGAGCTGCTGGCTGCCGCGAGTGAGAGCCGTGTAGACAGCTCGGACCGGATTATGAGCCCGTTGAGGGGTATAGATGCTTTCGAAGCAGCACCGCGCCATGCTGACGATGGGATGCTCCGAGTTTTTAACATGTTCAACGAGCGCAAGCTTCGTGCGTGCTGACTCAAATGGGGAAAGCTTGCCAACCAGTTCCTTAAACTGAGTGGATCCGAAACCTCTCTCAAAGAGTCGCGTAATTTGAGGTTTCCCCAATCGCGAACACTCCTTATGAAAATCCCGCCAGCGATAGTCGCCTGACACTCCATGGTCATAAGCACGAAACGCATCCTCAATGAGGCCGACTTCGCGTTGGATCAGTTCGACAGAAAAGTTATGAACGCCTACTCGTGCACCAGCGTCGATAAGCCGGAGAGCCTCTTCAAGCAAGGTGAACGGACTGCCAAAAAGTCGCGTTCCAACCTGCGGAACATCGCTCCATGCTTCATAGAAGCTCGTGACGGTAGCATGGTCAGCCGCCCCAGCGAAAAGAGAGCTGTATACGCCCGTAGAATCCAGGCTAATAGCGCCATTTACCAGCAACTCTACGGCTTGACCTTGGCGCACAGACTGCGTCATTTCCAATGACTTTCCTTGCAGAAAGCGTGGGGCTGTTCCGATCAGGCGCTGGTTGGGATCGCCCAGACTAATAACGCCACCTGCATAGTCAGACAGCAAGCTCTTCCAAGCAGCACTCATATCGTGTCCTTCGTCTACGACTATTGTGCCCCAGTGAATCGGCAGTTTAACGCGGTGCTGCGCAAGCCATTTGCCGATATGATCGACATTGATGACAATCTTGATTTGTTTCTGAACTTTGGCACTGAACATACAACGCCAAACGTGCTCAGCGGCTGCAATGTAAGCCGTTGCGTCAATCATCGCACCCATGACGATACGGCTAAAGTGGTAAGGTTGCAGATCTATGCTGGATGAGCGGCACCAGCGGTTGATACCCTCAAAAGCAATTCGTAACACTGCAGTAGGCGAATAGCCTCCGATACGCTGCACGCCTATAACGCTGGCGATGTCAGCAAGCGATGCGGTGGACTTTTGCCATACGGGCTTAAAATCCGTGGAGAGCGCAAGCTGCTCAAAAGCGCGAGCTGCCACCAGGTTTGCAAAGCGGATCATCGTCAGCACACGAAGCTTGCCTGCGCCTAGGCGGCTCCTGAGAGCCTGAGCTTGGGCTGCACTAGGCGTGACGAACGTAAAGTGTCGCGCATCGTGCGCCAGCAGTTCGCTGACAATGTGCGTCTTGCCAGTGCCGGCATATGCGTGTAGGTCGATGTGCTCATCGGCGTTAGCGATCAGGGACCGGATGGCTCTAACTTGATCTACGGTGTAGTCGGTCGTGCGCTCAACATAAGCTGAAATACGCTTACCCGTTTCACCGTCGTCGATGTCGTCCTCTTCGCTATCTTCCTGCTCAACGAGTGCACCTTCTCCGTAGAAGCGAACAGTGTGCGGACCAAGGGTCGTCCGACACGCTGCTTGGAATTGATCTACGGGAAATGCATCGGGTGACATAGCGCAGAAGCCATCTGCTGTGTTCTCATCAGCCAGCGCAATCCCTTGAAGCGACAGTTGGCGTTCCCAATCGTCAATATTTCGCGGGACCTCAAAAGCTAGTCGCAGAAGATACAAACGCCCCCTTTCTGGATCCGTCCCAAAAAGTCGGCACGCCTCATCAATCATTCGGGTCAATTTGGATGGCGGCGTAGACGGGGTGGCGCCAGTGATGGCAACAAGAAGGGCCGCCATGCCAAGTGGGGAGTTGGGCACCTGGTGGGCATCGAGAAAGCTGCTCAGAGTGGCCCGAGAAGCAGGGAGGAAGTAGTTAGGCTTGACGGACATTAGTAGTCTCTAACGGCGCTAATCAGCGTAAGAGCTTTCCATGAAGCGATGCTTAGGTCGGTAAAATGAAGCTGACTTGGCCTGTGCAACCTTCTCGAAAAGCTAATTAGTCGTTGCGTCTAGTTTCTGTTGCGTCGGCTCATCGCCTCAGGTCTTGCACGCTCCTTTTCACCACGCAATTGCATGTCCATGATCTCGATCATGATCGGGCTCATACCGCCAAGCTTAGCCGTATGATGCTTAAGCAGGTCGAGTAAGCGCGCTCCTCGGTCAACATAGATCTTCACATCAAAGAGGGGCTCGCAGTTATCGCGATAGATGGCGATTGCCTCGCAGTATTGGCCAAGGAGTAGTGCAAAATCTTCGAGAGCTTGCTGCAATTCCGGTCCCGAGGATCCCGCCGACAGCGCTTTGCTATTGAGCATGGCGCGAAACGTCAATTCGCTTCCGTGATTGCCTTTGATCTCGCGGTCCAGCAATTCGTTTAGGTCACTGTAAATTGCGTCGAGCCAGCGCAGATGTTCACCCGCCATCCTCGCGGATACGTCTTGCTCGATGGCCTTAGTCTGGTTTCTAAGGTTCGCGACAACGGCCAGCAGCGCCAGAAAGCTAAGCAAAGGACCCGTTGTGCTACCAAAGAAGGCGCCGAACTTATCAATGCTCACTGAGCCGGACGCCGAGAGATAGAAGTAGGTCGGCACGAGGAGACAAAGCACACCCAGAACGGCGAAGCTGATGATGGTTGCCATGAAGGGCTTTCCTTGTTCAGGTGAAGTCTTATCTTGGGAAGTGCCAGGGATATAGAAAAATACTGTACTGCCTTAGATCTTCTTTTGCCGCAGGCTGAAAGGCGCGCTCCGTTTCAAGAAATCCCGCGTGATCTTGTGAAGACTAGCTCAGCTCGCCATGGGCTTTGAGACGAATCGATTAGCTATCTCCGTTGTCGGGCAGGGGGCGCCATCGGGCTTTTGCTACCTCTCTAAGCGCACGCGCAATCTCCTGGCTCGCTCCTTGAACGCGGCTTCACCGCCTTCAAGGATGTCGCATACGGCTTTTCGGATGACTGCGGACTCAAGGCCGCCAGTGGTGTAAGTGATTTGAGGAAGCCCTCCCGAGCCATCATGTTGAGAATCTGCGATGATCACTTGGTCGGCGTCAGTGTTGATGACCAAGTTGGCGTTATGGGTGACCATGATCACCTGCCGGGTGGTCTTAGCCTGGACGAATAGCGACACAAGCTCGTCAAACACTGACTTGGGGTCCAGGTTCTCTTCGGGTTGGTCGATGATGAGTGGGCGATCATCGGCCTCGTCCAATGCAAGATAGAGCAAGAGCAGGACTATGCCTCGTGTCCCTGGGGAGAGCTTGCGAATATCAATGCCGTCGTAGGTGATCTCGTAACGAACCCGCAGGTGGTTGGTGCTAAAAAGCCATCGGGCAAACCGCTTCAGCCACGCCCGGATCTCCTCTGGTGCCTGCGGATTATAGGGAGCATGCGCAAGCAGGTTCTTCCAGTGAGTCGTGACGAACGTGGTCATGGCTTCACGGATGTCTGCCGCAGATCCCTTTTCCCACACATCTAAGAATACTTCCCGGGCGGTTTTAGTGAAGGCGCCGATACCCTGGAAGTTCCCGGCCTTTCGGCGGTCCAATAAGTCTTCTTCTGCTTCGGCCGCCCATGCATCGACATCAGCGATACGGCGGACGACCAGTCCGAGTTTGGCTAAGGTGCCGGAGGACGCAGCGAGGCGGTTCAAGAGCGGCGAGTAGAGCTGTTCCAAAGCCTGCTGCTCATGGATAACGGCCTTGAACGCTCGCTCGTAAGCGTTCTCTCTTTCGGTCTGAAGAAGCTTTCGGCGATCAGCGGCACCTTTTGCATCTTCTAGTCGCTGCTCAATCCCGTTGAGCGCCGTTTGCTCTTTACTGATGCGATCGGTCAAGGCGGTATATTGCCTCTGCGTCATTTGATCGGCGGTAAAAAAGGCTGCAAGCCTGGACAACTCTGCTTCCAGCGGAGCAAGTGGGACGCTATCGAGCGGAGCATCTTCGGCGATGTAAGGGATGCTTGGGTCGTGCGGTGTTGGCAGCACGCCGGTCAGTTTCGCGATTTCGCCGTCGGCCCATGCAATGTAGCCTTGCAAATCTTGATCGACATTGCCCTTATAAACGAGAAGGAAAGCATCCCACTGAGCGTCTCCCATACCATTGGCAAGGTGGCGCGCGCGAAGCTGCCGGAGCAGCTCAGGCGAGCCCGTGGCGCGTGTGGACGCCACCTCGTCCTGAAGCGAGGCGAACGACCGGCGCTGGTTGTTGAAGTTTTGGATCTTAGTTCTTAACGACTGAGCGACCTCGCTCAGTTGCGTGTGCCTTTGAAGCTGTGCCTGGGTGTCTTGCAGGGTGAGCTTGCTCCGGTCCGCCAAGTAGCCGGCAATGACTTGCTTCTTCTGCTCAACCTGTGCAGTCAGGCTAGCAACGGTAGCTTCCTTTTCCAGCTCTATCGCAACCGCGTCGGAGATCTGAGAAATCGCCAACTCTTCTCGATCTCGTGCTTGTTTGAAGAGCTGTGTCTTTTGGTCTCGAAGCTCTGCGAAATCACTCGCGAAGTTAGTTTCGCTGGGCTTATGTGACTGGAATACCACGCGCTCGATCTCTTCAATCAAGCCATCTGAGGCCCCAGAGGCTGAGCAGAGTTCGTCGACGAACTGCTGAGACAGGTAGCGCGCCTTTGAAAACGACACAGCATCAGGCCGGTAGGCGAGAGGCCGTTGATCATTGGATTCGCCTCCCCACGTCAAGTTGACCGATGCACCGCCCAGCAGGCTCCTGGCCCGCACGAGAAAGGAGGCGCTTGCATTCTCATTGGCGTTCCATCCATCCACGGGAATCGAATCGCAGCCCGCTGCGATGATATCGGCCAAGGCCGTCTTCCCGGAGCCGCGCGAGCCGATGATCGCTACCAGCCCCGGGTTCAAGGGCAGTTCAGGCGTCTGGAACCCAGGGGCGCCCTTGATGCTGACTTGCGTGATTACATGCGAAGGCATGGCTGACTTGGGCGGCGTCTCCCCAACGTACGCACGGCCTTCGGGATTGATGCAGGCTTGGCGAAGGGCATCAAACGATGCTGCACCCTTGATCCAAGAGTAGCGTTTGCCCACAGGCTGACCAACGGTATTCAATGCGTGGGCATCGCTGCCATGGAGGCACGGTTTGCATGCGCCGTAAGTGGTGATGATTTCGTCTTTGCTCAGTGACTTCTGGCCGAGCCAGAACTCGCGCTGAGAGGGACTACTTGAGAAGATGATGTGGGCGAACCTCTCTATTTCCCGCCGAACGGTGACGTCGGACGCTTGGTTCAGGCCACTAGTCCCGTCACCTGAGGCCCCGGCGACGGCAATCAAGATGTTGTCCTTGGCCCAGGTGCTGTCGACGTACGACTGTCGAAGTTCAACGAAGCTCACCCGAAATTGAGTGGCGCCGTAGCGCAAGGCGGCCGAGTCGTCCAAGATACCTGGGTCAGCCTTCCTGCCCAGTCGGATCAGATCTTGCCGGTTGCAGCTGAAGCGGTCGCCGTACGCAGAAAAAGTAAGGCGCTCCAAGAAGCGACCAGCCTCATGGACATGGTTTGGATCGAAAGGGCTGATCAACAGATGGGCATTGACGTAGCCTGACTTGGCATGCACGTCCAGCCGGATTTCAACGTTCGGAAAGACGAGGGGAATGTTCGCGAGCCTGCCCTTCGCCTTTGCGCCAAGCACGGACTCATAGCTGTCCAGCAAGTAGTAGTTGGTAACGCCCACGGCCTCAATAGGAGGAGAGGAGGTCTCTAAGGCATCCAAGTAGTCATTCCACGATCCTGTGCCGAACTGATCGTTAAGCACCGTGCCCGGCGTGTGGACGTGCGGATCCCACCTGCGCCATTCAGAACCTCGTTCCATCTCTCTTCCCCTATTTGGCCGATCCGGGCCCCTGTGGGAATCATATCCCTTGCTCGGCGACCACGGAACTCAGATGGTTGAGGAGGCTATCTAGCCGCTAGCCACATGCCGCCGTTAAAAGCCGATAACCCCAACCGGGGTGTCGCCACTTGAGCCTGTAACAACCTAAGCTGACCGAGCCGCTCTCAGATCGGGGGCCTTGAGGGACTTAGGGATGCAGTTGCTGAAGAGAGAAGCTGTGCTGCTGGCGTTGGCGCCGGCCTTGGGCATGCTCGGTGTGTATGCGTATGAGTCAGGTCGTTATCGGTTCCTTAAAGTCCCGTCGCTGCTGATCGATTTGCCGATCAACCGGCTGCTGATGGGCGGCGTGGCGATCGCAGTGCTCGTCACTCTCTTGCTGATGGCCATTGGAGTGCTGCTCAAATGGATGGTTGGCCGCTCTTGGTTTGCGCGGTTCCTGACGATGTTCGTGGTTTTTTACATCTTCCTCGGTCTCCCGCTCCTCCTCTATGCAACGACATTGAAGGGGGCACTGTCCTCGCTAATCGTTCCGGTCTGTTTCGCACTATCGGGGGTTAGCGAGATGGAGAAAAAGGTCACGACGAATACGGAGGATCGGAAAGTGCTTCCTTGGTTGCCAGATGCTCTGTTTCTCGCGTTCGGAGTGCTTCTGACATCGTGGCTGATTAGCGGGTTCGGGTTCTGGAACGAACGAATGGCAGGAGACCGAATTTGTCAAAACGGATCATTAGTAGTCGGGGTCTACCGAGATAACCTGATCATCAAGGCCTTGCCAAAGCCTGGTGCAGAACTGGACGATGCCGTGACGCTCGTTTCAGCGGCTGGCGCTGTGCTGCGCGAGTGCAGTCCTTCTTTTGTGGGAGGACGGGGTATATCTACTGCCGATCCCTCCCCGCGATAAGCGCTCGAAGAGTGCGCCAAAGAATCTCAGGAGATCCAGTTAAAGAACAGCCGTGGTTAGGGTCAGTGTGGACGTGGTCGCATTGCGGCTTCGCGAGTTGCCCGTGCTTGTAACCGCATGTGCCTTGAGGGTAAGGGCTAGGACTATGCAAAAATGGCCTCCGAAGCTTGGCATCCGGCACACCCTTTCGTCAGCTTGGGACGTCTCTTCGAAGTCGATCGAAATCCACACTGATTCCATCAATTAGGCAACGAAAATCAGCAAAAAATAGTGATCCCAAAGGCCTTGCGCTTCTCGAAATCTAGAGAAAGTGTTTCTCCAACATCAGGAGAAACGCATGGCCATCTACCACACCCGCATCAAAACTTACAGCCGAGCAAAAGGCCATTCCGCAATTGCCGCAGCGGCATATCGCGGTGGTTATCTGCTCACCGATCCCAACACAGGTGCTCGCCACGACTACCGGGGTAGGGCAGGCATCATCCAATCGCGTTGCTTGGCACCACTTGGTTCGCCAGCATGGGCCGATGACCCACAGCGCCTCTGGGCCGCTGCAGAAGCGGCAGAGCGACGCTGCAACAGCACTGTGTGCCGAGACTTCGCCATCGCGCTGCCGCACGAGCTTGATGACCCAAAGCGCTGGGACCTTACCCTGGATATCGCACATCGCCTGATTGAGCGATATGGCTTTGCCCTGCAAGCGAGTCACCATCGCCCGACCAAAGACGATCCTCGCTACTTTTACGCCCATCTGCTTTCAACAACCAGGCGCATGCAAGCCTCTGGCTTGACCCAGAAGACGCGGGTGCTCGATGGTCGTATCAACGGCCTGGCTGAGATCCAGTGGATTCGCGTGATGATCGCTGAGCGTATCAATGCACACCTTGAACAGGCTGGCATCGGCAAGGCGGTTGAGCATCGAAGCTTGACGGAACGCTTGGAAGCGATGCAAGGCAACGGGATCTTTGTCCAAGGACAAGCAAGCTTTGAGCAGCATCTGTCCCGCTACCGCCAATAGGGGCGACTGTTGAGCGTGCCGGATGGCCATACGGCGGAACAGGCCCAGCGAGAGCGCCCTGGGCCAGGCATGGATACTTCTGTTGATCAGGCTTCGGTGGCGCAGATGCCTATGCCGACATCCGTTGGCAGACTCAGTTCAAGTAGGGACGACGAAGCTCTGTCAACAATGCAAGTAGATCGAAGCGGCCATCAAGATACGCATTGAGGGCGTCGGTCATGTGCTGATCAATGCCAAAGCCAGCCGCGTTTTGTTGGGCGATCCAGCCTTCGACATGGGTCTGGCGGAGTTGATGCTCTTGATGGTCGAGGAGCGTAGTGAAGGAGTGCACGGCAGAAGGCATAATGACGAATCCAGTGTTGTGGTTCTTCGATTCGTAGCAGAGAAGTCTTCGCCGTCAAGCCCAGTCGCCTAGCGCAATTGTCGCTCGGTCAGAGCTTCAATTTTTCGTTGACCGCCTGACTGACCAACTCATACCACTTGTTCATCTCGGTCTCGTTGCCGAACTTGATCGTCCACACGGGATGATCGATATCTTTGACATTGAGCGTCAGCGTGCCCTCGCGATTGTAGTTGTGCCAGTGCTTTTCCCAGGACCGCACATCGCTCAACGCATACGCCTTGATGCGACTTCCGGCTTTGAACTTGATCATGGCGCGTGCTGTTGACACAGCAATGCGCGTGTTCTTGTAGCCGTGGAATCGTTGGAAGTCATGGTCAAATGTTGCGTTGTCACTGCGCGTTTTCACCGTTTTAGCAAGCACCAAGAAGATCGCGGCGCAGCCAGCGAAGAAGACCAGGGTAAGAAAAGTGCCGACGGTCATGCGAATTCCTGAGGAATGGATGGTGTCACCGTTGATCGCCAACGGTGGTTATTGGACGCGACCAGTGATTTTCCAAGTGCCGCCCATCTTGGTGAACGAATAAACCCCGTCCATCTGATTGCCAAAGTTGCGATTCATGGCTCTGACCTTGGCACTTACATCACAGGTGTAGCTGGGCGCGCCTTCCGCCTTCGTGCACTGGTTGCTCTCGAAGTCTTCAATGCGCGCCTTTTCGTTGCTGTTGTCTTGGACGAACAGCAGGAATGCATGCTCTCGCTCAGACTGCGAGGGGCCACCGGAAGAGCAGCTGGCCAAACAGACCGACATCAGGCCAACCAGCGCCAAGCAAAGCTTTGACATGTGCATCTCCAAAGAGGGAAGGGAAGAGCGCTAGGGATCCACCAGACCGACAGGTTCGGATGCCCTGATTGCCGGCATGCTCAATGGCTGCACGCCTCCGCACACCGCCAGGAATGACCGGTGTTGGTGCTTGGCAGTCGCAGTTGATTGGCTGACGGAACCATGTTACTGATAAAGTAACAGACAAGGCAAGTCGGAGACCTCATGCTCAAACACGTCATTGCATGTTTGTGGTCACATTTTGGATCTGGACGACGCTCGTCTCATCTTCGCCAACCGCCTCCGTCACGCGCGCCAGAAGGCCGAGCTGACTCAAGAAGCCTTGGGTGTTGCCGCTGGACTGGCTCCTGAGGTGGCCAGGACGCGCATCAATCGCTACGAGAAGGGCGTGAACGAGTGCGATCTACGCACCGCCAAGCGCTTGGCCGACGCTCTCGGCATGCCACTGGCTGCCTTCTTCGCCGAGACCGATGAGGTGGCAGACGCCATCCAGGCGCTCGCGAAGCTCTCCGTCGAGGAGCAGCGAAAGGTCGTGGCCGAATTGCAGCTCAAAGCCCAGGGCAGCAATCAGCCTAGCCCATAGTGCGGGGGGCCTTACTGCGGTCCTGGCATGCGTGCAGGTCAGACAATTCCTACACAAATGCCAATGCCCATCCGATCTGAGCGGGTGGTGTGATCCTGTAATCTTGCGAGCGGACGGTCGTTTTCAAACAAGCCAGGGATCACAGATGGAAGGCAGCGCGTCATGACCGGCAAGACCAAGCTCAGCGTCGCTATCGTGCTCTTGCTTCTTGCCCTCATTGCAGGGGTCTACCTCTCCGGTCAGTTGATTTTGATGCTGTTGAAGGTGGCTGGACCGCTCAGCGTCGGCACCTATTGGTCTTACGTCAAAGCGCTCGACCTTCCCCAGTTCGCTCCCTATGCCACCAAGATCAAGCTCGCTGGCGCACTCGGCTTCGGCGTGCCGCTCCTGGCCTGGTTCGCACTGCTGATTCCGCTGTTCAAGCCAAAGGCCGCCGCCTTGCATGGCGACGCCCGCTTTGCCTCCGGCAGTGATCTGGCCAAGAAGGACATGCTCAAACCGTCGCCAACCGGCATCGTGGTCGGCAAGCATGGCGGCAAGCTGGTGCGCTTGCCCGGTCAACAGTTTGTGATCCTGGCCGCGCCCACGCGCTCGGGCAAGGGCGTGGGCATCGTCATTCCCAATCTGCTCGACTACCAAGGCTCAGTGGTGGTTCTGGACATCAAGCAGGAAAATTTTGATCTGACTTCCGGCTGGCGCAAGAGCCAAGGCCAAGAGGTCTTTTTGTTCAACCCCTTTGCCGAAGACGGGCGCACCCACCGTTGGAATCCACTCAGCTACATCTCACCGGATCCGGCGTTTCGCGTGTCAGATCTGATGAGTGTCGCGGCGATGCTCTACCCGGATGGGTCGGATGCCCAGAAGTTCTGGGTAAGCCAAGCCCGCAACGCCTTCATGGCGTTTACGCTCTATCTGTTCGATAGCCTCGATGATCAGATCAAGCGCAAGCACCCGAAAGAGACCTGGATGTTCCCAACCCTTGGGATGCTTTATCGCGTGTCGTCAGGAGATGGAAGCGACTTGAAGGGCTATCTCAAAAAGCTCTCGCAGCGCGACTTCCTGGGTCGCGATGCCAAGATGGCCTTCGACAATTTGCTCTCGCAAGCCGAAGAGACCTTCGCCTCGATCATGGGCACCTTCAAGGAGCCGCTCAACCAGTTCATCAATCCGATCCTGGATGAGGCCACCAGCGGCAACGATTTTCTGCTGACTGATGTGCGCAAGAAGAAGATGAGCATCTACATCGGCATCCAGCCGAACAAGCTTGCCGAAAGCCGCTTGTTGATCAACTTGCTGTTTAGTCAGCTCATCAACCTGAACACGAAAGAGCTGCCGCAGAACAACCCGGCGCTCAAGCACCAGTGCTTGCTGCTGATGGATGAGTTCACGTCCATCGGCCGGGTCGACATCATTGCAAGCGCAGTGAGCTACATGGCCGGCTACAACATCCGCTTGCTGCCGATCATCCAGAGCATGGCGCAGCTGGACGCGACCTATGGCAAAGATGTCTCGCGCACGATCATCACCAACCATGCCTTGCAAATCGTCTACGCCCCACGCGAGCAGCAAGACGCCAACGACTACTCGGACATGCTCGGCTACACCACGGTGCGCAAGAAGAACAAGTCGCACACCAGTGGCAAGCAAAGCAGCGTGTCCTACTCGGAGACCGAGCAGCGCCGTGCCTTGATGCTGCCGCAAGAGTTGAAAGCGATGGGCTTTGACAAGGAAGTCTTCCTCTATGAAGGCATCCCAAGCCCGGTGCTCTGCGAGAAGATCAAGTATTACGAAGATGCCTATTTCACCAAACGGCTGCTACCAAAAGCCGAGGTGAAGAAGCTGTCTGCCGCCGTCTCGGGCTCATAGAAATAGCTCTCAACCACAAATTCAAGCCATGCCGGGAAACGAAGATGCCATTTGTAAATGAATATATTCCTGAGCCGGATGTTGCGAAATACGACTTGGAAGCAATCGACAAAGACTTTGTGGTCGGTGGCACCAATGCAAGAGACTGGACAATTGATCGTGATCGCGACATGTATTTGCGCAATGTCGCAAACGGTGGCGGCACCGAAATCGAGGTCAGAAACCAGACAAAGTTCTCTTTCTATTGGCGTGGCGAGCTCCTGACGCTGAGACTGGATCTGGTCGACGGTGGAGGCGCGCGAGGTCAGCCCGGTTGGTCCCATTGGAGACTGATGTGGATCAATGGTGGAGATGGACTGCCTGAGCATCTCAAGGCTGACAAGGAGCAATTCATAGCTGACCTCAAAGAGGCCTTGCTCTCCTACAAGGATTTTGGCGTCCACTCCAGAAACACGGACTACCACATCGTTTTTGAAATCGATGAGGGGTGCTTGGTGTGAATGGCACGATATCTGCCCAGGACGCAATCGATAGAATTCGTCAGAACCCTGGCGATTACCAAACACCAGAATCGCTGCGGTCGCTCGCCGCACAGGTGGATGCGAATGCCTTCGGCAAGGTCACTGTTCTCTACAGTGGCCCAGCAGCGAAAGACATCTGGTCGACTGATGTCATTGGATCGATGATCGATTCTGGTGAAGACATCCGGGTTATCGATAAAAGTCAGGCATCGAAGTTTCTTAATTCCCGCGAGTTCTATACCGCGCTCGCCGACATCTACGAAATTTCGCCTCGTGAGCTGATAGAGGGGTCTCATCGGGGACCTGCCACGGAGTGGCTCTACCACCCTACGCAAGGTCCTTGGGCAGATGCTTCCGGACGGTTTGCCGATGCAACCGTAGGTGAAGTTCATGCCATCGTGGGCGACGCTCAGCCAAGCCGCGTCTTTGGCGAAATTGAAGTGCCTCGCATTCTTGCCAATCCAAACGTCACCTCGATTGAGGGGCTTCCGCGTGAAGCGCTGGTCGGTGTGAAAGATCGGCTCGGTCAGCAAGCAGCCTTTGAGCTGATCGTGGCCCGTGCGCGTGAACACGAAGGCATGCTGCGCATCCCGGCCAGTGATGATGCGCTCCGCGAGAACAAAGTTCTGAGGCTCGATAACAGAGAGTATTTTCGTGGAACAGCCATTGAGGGAACGTCAAAGGCGTTAGACCAGAGCACGCTTCCGCTCAGTCAGCGTATGAAACCGCCAACCGAGCATGCCCAGGCGGGTCAGGCGCGTTGGGATGAGTGGCAGGGACGCAACATCCAAACCACGCCGGAACCTGAAATCCCAGGCTTGCGTCGCGCCGGGATGACAGCAGGGCTTGCGGGTTTGGGTGTTGCCGCTACCGCCTACGATGCGTCGCAAGCCGGAGAGCGTGTTGGCACGCTGTTGGCACAAGACAACCTCACCGCTGCACGCTCAGAAGCGTTGCACTTTGCTGCGCGAGGCGCGGGCGGCTGGGCGGGAGGCGCCGCTGCCGCTGCCGTTGTTGGCACAACCGGTGCAGGCCCTGTCGCGTTGGTAGTTGCCGATGGTTATCTGTTCAGTGCCGCTGCCGACAAGGCCGCGACCTTGTGGGACAACCGCCAGATCTACACACAGACCGATAAGCAGGGCGTGAGCTGGGAGTTCAACGGCAGCCAGTGGCTTCGCCAAGAAAAAGCCGACTTGCAAGACGATGGCGTGGATACGCCACAGAAGCAGGGCATGTTCGCGCTGCCCGAAAAAGCGCGCGAGCTGAACTATCACGCCAGTGGCGAAGCGACCGAGCAGGCGCTTGGCAAGGTGCAACCCAGTAATCCTTATGTGCAGCCATCCAGTGAGACAGATGCTGCGCATCTTTACGCACGGGATTGGCGGCATGATCCGGCAAGTGGCCAGTGGTCTCGGATGGTCGCCGACGAAGTCGATCGGAACGATCGGCCCATCTGGACGGTGGATCCAGCAAGCCCTGAGCGCAATGCCGCGTTGGACCAGCAAGCAGCCCAGGTGGTTCACGCCAACATCGCCCGAGGTCCGGCCGCAATTGCAGCAACCTATCAAGCTGCGTATCAGCGCAATGGTTGGGGGGACTTCGGCCCCGTGCCAGCGGCCGTGCAAACAGCCTTGAACCCGGACTCGTTGCAAGCCTCGGACGGCAAGCAGTATCAGCGCGATACGCAAGGCCAGTGGCGCCATGACGGCGTTGCTGCCGAAGGCAATGTCCCGTTGGAACTCAACGCAACGCGCGAACGCTTGCAACCGGCATTGGAGCAGCACGCGCAGGCATTGGCACAGATGCCCGCGCGGCAAACGCCAACGCCACAGCAGCAAGACCAGGCCAATACCGAAGCGACCTATGCCGCCTATGGCGTTGCGCCCAATGCCCAGACTGCAGGCGCGATCCAGCTGGCGGTGCAACGGACACGTGAGGCGAACGGAATCGATGCAGCGACCAGCTCTTTGGCATTGGAGCGTGATGCGACCGGCCAATATTCGGTAGACAGCCCCATCCAGCATCTGAGCCGTGGTGCTGATGGTCTGGTGCGCGTCGCAGCAACCACCAGCACTGATGAGATCCATCAGGCGCTTGGCGAAGTGCAATCGCTTCGGCAGGAGCAACCGCCTTCTGCCGGTGCACCGGAGCTGCGTATTGACGCGCAGTCGCCCCAAGAGCGCGATGCCTACGAGCAAGCGTTGCGGGAGGCCAATCGGCAGGGCGTTTCCACGCAAGAAGCACAACAAGTCGCAAGCTTCGCAGCAACGACCGTCACCGCTGCGCATGTGGATGAAACCCAAGCGCCTCAGGCAGCCATTGATGCGCAGCGGGATCGAGACGTTGCACGCACACCCGACGCGCCTGCCGTTGCGGAGACGGCAACGCCTGCTCCGGTCGTGATGCCTGAATCCGTCAGCGCGCCGCTGCCCGAAGACGTGCGCCCGGTCGCCAAGCCTGCCGAACCGAAGCCCGAACCTGTCCCGCAACGCGAACCCCAAGAAACCCGAACACCTGAGGTTGCCGCACCCCCGACAGCCGGCGCAGTCCAGCCTAAGGCGGAGGCATCGGTTCCAACGGCGGCGAGCGCGTCTGCGCCGAGTGTCGGGCCCGCATCATCCGCTTCGACCTCTGCCGATCAAGCGCCTACTCAGGCCACTGTGCCGACGCCGCCGCCGTCATTTCAGGAAGCGGGAGGGTTGCGCCTGGGCGACCGAGGGCAAGAGGTCGAGTTCTTGCAGTATCGTTTGCAGCAAGTGGATGCACGAGGTCCAAACGGTCAGGCCGTGCCGCAAGACGGGCACTATGGTCCGGAGACCGAACATGCCGTAAGGCAGTTCCAGCAAAACCAAGGGTTGCCGGCAACGGGCGTTGCCGGCCAAGACCTGGATGCTGCATTGTCCCAGGCACAACACGCGCGCCGAGATGCCTTGAAACCCGCAGCGCCGGCATCGGCGAATGCGGCGGTGGAGCAGGGCGGTGAGCAGCAAGCCCGAGTAGTCATGCCACAGAACGATGCGCCATCTGCTGTTCCATTGCAGGCAGAGCAGCAAGAGGCAATGCAGGCGTCGTCGCCGACAATCCCAACACAGAGCGATGCGCCGGCACAGATCGTCTTGCCTGAGCGCACGTCATCCTCCTATACGTCATTGCCTAGCTTTGGTGGTGCAACCGCCCGCTCAAACGCACACGAACACGATGAGGCTCGGGTCGAGCAAGTGAGGCCCTTCCAAGATGTCGCTCAGCAGGCGTTTCCCTCTGATCATCGGGATTACGCGTTGTTCTCCGCCATCCAGGCGCAGCTCCCGAAAGGCACCTCCGATGAGAAAACGGCCGAAGTGCTGCATGCCGTCAAAGAGTCAGGGATCGAGCGCGCGGATGAACTCCGGAAAGTGACCATCCAAGATGATGTCGCCTTTGTCTTTGGCAAAACGCCCGGCTTTCACTCGGAAACCTCGCTCAATACGCCATCGCCTGGCATCAATGAGACCTTGCAGAAGACGGAGGCAATGGATCAGCAACGGGCGCAGGAGATGGTGCAATTCCAGCGCGAGCGCGAAGAAATCGACAAGAACCCAACAGGCCCCGTGATGACGATGGCCGCTCGCTCTCAGCAACAGGCGATGTCAGGCGCGTCCAGTGGTGACGGAGGCGGGGCGGCTGAGGCTGAGGCATAGATTTCACCTCATTGTTGCTCGTGTCTTAGAGAGCTGAGTCTTGCAGTTCCTCCTGAAAGTTGAGGGCGTGCTTCGGAGCGAAATAATAGGCTGCCCCATGGAAAACAGCACCATTTGGCGGTGCAGGTGCATCTGCTGTGCGCCGTGGGCCATCCTCTGCAAGCTTTTTGAAAAGGCATATCAGAACTTGCACACCACGCATGTCCTCCGCTACGATCCGGCCCCTTGCAGGATCAGTGCCGCCGGGGATGGCGGACACAACAATACTGATAGGTTTAAGGCTCGCTTTCTCTGCTGCGTTGCGTTTCGAACGCTGTGGCTCGGCGAGCATGTCTGAAGTCGTTAGCACAGCTTCCAAAAATCGAAGGACATATGGACGATTCAAGTGTAGTAAGGCAGGAGGCCGTCGATAAGGCAGCTCCGTTTTTATTAGGCAATAAAAATATTCGTCGCCCGATGCTTGGCCTGGGCGCTTTTGCTCTATTGATGGCAGCCCAAGATGTCTTTGGCTTTGGTCACTACGTATGCGGGGGTGGCTATACATCGATTGGAGCAGGTCGAAGAGTGTTCACGCCAATCTGTTGGTTCCAAGAGGATTTCAGTCGCTCGGGTGGTCATGTAAGAGGGCCAGACGGTGGTGGCGGTGGTGGTAGTGGTGGTGGATTTTCCACATCTCCTGGTGCGAAAGAGCAGCCAACGAACGACAAGCGTGACAGCGCAGATTGTAGTGGCGAAAAAAGTGGCAATCCTGTGGTCATCTCGACGGGCAACAAGGTTGAGCCTGAGTTGGACTTCGCCGCTAATGGAGAGATGGGTCTTTATTTAGAGCGCACCTACAATGCGTTTTGGACCGCGCGTGGACTTTTTGGCACGTATTGGCTCAGCAACTTCGACTACACCCTTGTGCCAGCTGGTAATACCATCTGGGCACAGCGACCCGATGGGCGCCGTATCAAGTTCTTGTTAGACGCGGGCAGCGGTCACTACCTTGAAGAAAAAGCCTCGCCGGTCGCTTTTGTAGTCAAACAAGCTGACGGCTCGTTCGTTCTTTACAACGAGACACGAGGCACCGAAAAGTATGACAAGCGTGGCTACATCACTGAGCGGCGCAATGAACAAGGAGTTGCATGGAGCTTCCGTTACGACGGCGCATATCTGCAAGAAGTCACACACACTTCCGGGCGCAGCATCAAGTTTGCCTGGGCGGATGGCGTTGTCACCCAAGCAACCGATCCTGCTGGAAATGTCTACCGCTATGGCTACCAGCAGAACGTCTTCGGATTGGGGTTGAGCAAAGGCCGGCTTGCGTCGGCGACCCTTCCAGGAGCCCCAGAAACGGTCATCAGCTATCATTATGAAGATGCCCGATTTGTTGGTGCGCTGACGGGCAAGTCATTCAATGGTCAACGCTACTCGACCTTTGCCTATGATGCTCAGGGTCGGGCGACGTCAACTGAACATGCCGGAGGCGTTGAGCGCTTTTCGTTTAGCTACTCTGTTCCGGCGACACAAGCGATCACGTTACCTCCTGCTCCACTTCCACCTGGTGGGTTTACGGGCGGAGAGACCGGTGGATCATGTAGCACCCCGCGTCCTGGTAGTGGAGAAATTTGCGTCCGCCCATCTTCGGTAGGGGGTGGTGCCGTTCGACTGTCCGCGCAAAGCATGTCCACTAATGCTGGTAGCCCTATGGCAACGGCGGCGGCGACAGGCAGCACCATTCCGAAAAAGATGTTGGTAACCGAGACCAGCCCGCTGGGTCGGCAGACAACCTACACCTATGAAGACGGGCGACAAACCGAGGTTACAGGGGCTGCGAGTCCTCATTGCCCCGCAAGCTACAAGGCGAAGACCTACGATGCGAATGGATATGAGGACATCGCTAGCGACTTTGCTGACAACCTAACCGACTTCGATTACGACGCCCAAGGCCATCTACTGAAGAAGGTTGAAGCAAAGGGCACTAGTGCCGAACGCACGCTGACCTACGCATGGGATCAGGCCAATCGGATGGTGCGTGAAACCATTGCAGGAGATCACGAGACGCGCGTTGAATATGACACAGACGGCCGTGTCTCGAAGCATACGCTTGTTGATTTGACGGGCTACGGACAGGGCCGCACGAAGGCCACTACGTATAGCTACACCAAACATAGCAATGGCCTATTGGCCACCATGAAGGTAGACGGCCCGCTACCGGGATCTCAAGACAGCGTCATTCAGTCTTTCTCTTCAGTAGGCGATCTGACAAGTGTTGCAAATGGCATCGGCCAAGCGACCACCTACTCTGCGCACAACGCTCTTGGACAACCTGGCCGCGTGACAGGTCCAAACGGTGATGTCATGGAGTATCGCTATGACGGGCGCGGACGCGAGGTTGAACGCCGCACCTCAATCAACGGGGCATGGGTGGCTACAACCACTTCCTATGATAGTGCGGGGAATATTGCAACGGTGCGCACCGCAGATGGAGTCTCACAGACATTTCTCTACGATGCGGCTCGCCGCGTCAAAGAAGTTTACAAACCCAAGTCTGATGGGATGTATGAGCGCAAGCGTTTTGAATACAACAATGCGTCGTTGGTCACGAAGACCGAAGTGCTCGACACTGCTTATACTGGCTCAACGCATGTGACCGGAAGCATCGATGGCTTCTGGCACGACGCAGCCTGGAATTGGTATGTCGCGGGCTGGGCATGCTCAACTGGATACGCCGGATCGATAGATGTGCATCCCTATGTCGGCGGCTCGGCAGGGTCTGGCACCGCTCTGCCAGGTGCCACGGCAAACGTGGCAAGCGAGCCTGCTATTGCACAGCAGTGCCAGACAAACGGATCGGCGTATCGATTTAATATTGCGCTTCCTGCTGACGTTCGAAACGCGCATGGGGGCAAGCCTCTGTATGTGCATGGCATATCCCCTGCGGGCTTAGAACACTCTTTGCTTAATGGCTCGGGCCAGCACTTCATTCCCGAGGTGCCGAAGGTCGTTGGCAATATCGATCAGGTTTATCGCGATGGCGCCTACAACTGGTATGTAGACGGTTGGGCATGTTCGACTGGCACAGCAGCATCTATTGATGTGCATATGTATGTCGGCGGATCAGCTGGTGCGGGATCCTTCTTGCTGGCGGCGACTGCTAATCAAGGGAGCGATGCGTCCCTGTCCCAACAGTGCCAAGCCGCAGGAAGTGCCTATCGCTTTCATATCCCGCTTCCCGCTGACGTTAGAAAAAATCATGGTGGCAAAAGCATCTTCATCCACGGTATTTCACCTGTGGGTAGAGAGCACTCGACGATTGCCGGGTCTGGTGCTTTTGCCATTCCCGCAACTGGCATGCGGGGCGATATCCAGGCTGTCGAATACGATAGCAACTGGAATTACTCGGTAAAGGGATGGGCGTGCGGATTAGGCGTGAGCGACCATGTTGCGGTCTTACTCTATGCTGGCGGTGGGCCAGGCGCCGGCACACATTTCGCTACCGTGTGGGCCAACCAGGCGGAAGATGCTGGCGCAGCAGCCCAGTGTGATACCGCAACTCAAGGGCGCACCTTCCGCTTCCCACTGGACTTCAATCTCCGGAATTCGCTGGGAGACCGCCGTATCTATGCGGTGGCTTTGACGCCGGGAGGCGCTCTTTCTGACTACATGCTTCCCAACTCGGGAACGCACGCGCTGCCTCGCATGGACCGGAGCTCTGCCTTTGTTGGCTGGAACAATGTCGGTCCTTACGCCCCAGGTGAGACCCGCACAATATCGGCGACCTTCCAGAACACCGGAAACGTAGTCTGGGGAGCTGCTGGCGTTGGAAACATTTACATGGCAAGAGGATCTGCCACCAACAGTCTAAATCAGACTCACGGCTTGCCAAGGCCAATCTATCCGGGGGATCGGGTGTCATTCTCGTGGAGCTACACGGCACCTCGTCCGGTGACGACGACGCGCTACCACGTGGTATCTCAGATGCTTGTAGATGGAGCACCGTTTGGTGCACTAGCTTCAGGGATTATTTCGGTTGATGGCGCAGGTGGTTGCACAGGCATCCGTTGCACTCAGCCAATGTCGATTGGCGATAAAGTTCAGATTCAAGGAGATGCTAAGTGATCACAGGGATGTTGATGGGTGCTGCATTGGTTTTCAGCAGCACTACTGAATACGATGAACTCGGACGTGTCATTGTTGAGCGTGGGAATAATGGACAGGTCTATAAGCATGAATATGACGCCGAAGGACGTCGGACGGCATCGACCGATGCCTTAGGTCGGCGTTCGACGATGCGATACGACGCACGTGGTCGTTTGATCACCGCCACCGATGCATCGGGAAATACGACAAATTTTTCCTACGACCAAGGTGATCGCTTATCCAAGGTTGTTGATCCACGCGGAAAAGCAACCACTTACGACTATGACGGTTTTGGGGGCCTTCGTCGTCAAGTAAGTCCCGATACAGGGCAGACGGTGTTTGGATACGACGGAGCCGGTCAGCGCACCAGCATGACCCGAGCTGACGGCGTGGTGACCAACTACGCCTATGACGGCCTTGGTCGTGTGGTTCAGATTGCTGCGGGAAGCCAACAGCACACGTTTGGATATGATTCTTGCGCTGGCGGGATAGGTCTGCTGTGTAGTGCAGTGACTCCAACCACGACTCTTGGGATGAGCTATACGCTGCAAGGGCAAGTTGCAGAGCGGATCGATACGGTTGCAATGGGAAGAACAGTCAGCGAGATGCGGACTCGTTATGCCTATGATGGAATTGCGCGGTTAAGCAGTATCACTTATCCAAGTGGCGTTACAGCTGGTTACGGTTACACCGATGGCAAACCATCGGCGGTAAGTGTCAATGTAGGTGGTCAAGTGACTAGGCTCGTCGACTCGGCAAGTTATCTAGCTTGGAGTGACGTGCCCCGGCGTAGAACGTCAGGAAATGGCGTGGTGCGAGAATTGGGCTACGATTCCGATATGCGTTTGACGAGTATTGCCGTCAAGGCGGGAGACCGCGTTACTCAGCAACTGACCTACGGTTACAACAGCGTCGATGAAATTAGCTCTATCGCTGATGGCGTAAATTCCAACCTAAATCAAACCATTGGCTATGACACATTGGGTCGATTTGGAGAGCTTCAACGAGGAGGGCTGCAACACACATTGAAATACGACAGCAATGGGAACTGGATTTCTTATGATGACAGCCGCTCCGTTCGATCGTATGACATTGATGCCAATAACAACCGCCTACTGGGCTACGCTAGCACGAAATCCGGTGACGAAAGCCGTCAGTATGGATATGACGCCGTTGGTAATCGGGTGTCAGAGTTTGCTGCTGGTGATAGCCGCACTTACGAATATAGTCCGTTCAATCGCATGGCTAGCGCAACTGTAAATGGTCAGCGCACGGAATATGAAATGAATGCGTTGGGTCAGCGTATTGGTAAGCAGGATGCAAATGGCGCGAGCACTAGCGTCTTTACCTATGCGGGACAAAATCAACTGTTGTCCGAACAAGAGCCTAGTGGGGCAATTGCTGACTATGTCTGGTTGGGTGATGAATTGATCGGAATTGTTCGGCGAAATGGCGTTTATGCCGTTCATAATGATCATTTAGGCAGGCCTGAGGCGCTAACCAATGATGCTGGTGACGTTGTGTGGAGAGCGTATAACTACGCCTACGGACGGACCGTACAGCAAGATAGCATCGGCGGTTTCAATGTCGGTTTTCCAGGTCAGTATTTCGATAAGGAAACAGGGCTTTGGTATAATGGCTTCCGCGACTATGACCCAGGCGTTGGGCGTTACCTGCAAAGTGATCCAATTGGCCTATCTGGTGGTTTGAATTCATATGCCTATGTTGGTGGAAACCCAATCTCTGCAATTGATCCACTTGGCCTCAAAGCCTGTATTGATTTCCTGGGTTTGGTAGTAGGTGGTGCAGACATATATATGGGGATGAATGAAATCGCTTCTGCGGCACCGTTGGTAGCTGCCGGTGTGGCGATTGAGGACGAAAGGTTGGTTCTTGGCGGTGGGCTCGCTGGAATGCTTGGAATTGCAACCCTTTATGACGGGGTTGCAACGATGCGAACCGCAGTAGATGGCGAAGAACGCGATCCTCTGATGAAGGTGGTTGGTGGAGCATTACTCGGAGGCGTCGGCGCAAAGGCTGGCGAATTGGTATCCAAAGGGTTAACATTCAAGGGCGCACTTGGCGGAGTAGTTTCTGGGTGGAGAGGGCTGGCTACTGACAAGGATGTAATGGATATTATCAAGGGTGCTAAAGATGCAGTAGGTTCAACTCCTTGTAATTGTGGTGGATGATAAAATGTCATTATTCTGGCTTAAATTTTGGATCTTTGTATTCGGGCTTTCTGCCGTAAGATTTTTGTTCTATTTTTCAAGTAAGATTTACATGGGGCAAAAGCTTGAATCTGCCGATTACATGATAATCCCTTTCTTTCTTATTTGTGCCGCGCTCTGTTTTTATTTCATAAAGCGCTTGAGAAAAAGGCGGGCGCTCCTAGCAAAGTAGCATTATCAAAAAGGGCTTTGAAGCATTCGAAGCCCTTTTTTGTGCTTTGAAGTAAATTCGTTCAAAGATGCTAAAAAATATTCTTGCCGGCATGTATTAGAGGGCGGGGTTTGCATGGATAAGGCTTGAGCCAAGCTGAGTCAGAATACTGTTTACGTACAGCTTGGGTTTATATTTTGCTATAATTATATTTTATACCTGAATGGCTGGTTTCGCTATGATTGCCGGTATAAAAAATAAAAAATGTTCAACAGCAAGAGCGCACTTATGGTTTCTGCTTTGCAGAAACCGTGCGCCAACGCTGCGCGTCGGTGCGGTGGCTTTCGCCACCTCGTTGCCTATGCTCCGCTAGGCAACACAGCCTCTTCAAAAGCTTGTGATCAAGGTCTCTCTGTTGTCGAGTTCGCTTAACTCTCGACAGGGAATGTTCTGTCGCTTTTTTGTGTGCTCCACAAACAAACAGGAGTTTCACAAATGGCGATTTATCACGCAACAATGAAGTCTTTCAGTCGAGGCAACGGCGACTCTTCGGTCGCAGCAGCTGCTTACCGCGCAGGGTTTGATCTGCTCGATATGAGCACAGGGCTTGGCCACAATTATTCCCACCGAGGCGGTGTTGATTTCCATCAGATGCTTGCGCCGAAAGGAGCGCCCGAGTGGTGCTTTGATGCGCAGTATTTTTGGAACGCGAACGAAGCGGCCGAGACGCGCAAGAACGCACGCGTTTGCCGAGAAGTCGAGGTGTCGCTTCCGCATCAACTCGATCCACACCAACGGAGAGCGCTCGCTTTGGCGCTTGGCCAATTGCTCGTCAATCGGTTCAAAGTCGCCGTATTGGTCGCTGTGCACACACCAAGCAAATATGGTGATCAGCGCAATCATCATGTGCATTTGCTGATGTCAGCGCGACAAGTCGGACCGGGAGGACTGGGGCAGCGCGCCTGCGCTGAGTTTGATGCGCGACAAGGCGGCGGCACACGAGCGCTGCGGCAAATCCGCAAAGACATTGCAATGGTCATCAATGCGCACTTGAAGAATGCGGGCAATGCGGCTCGGGTAGATCATCGCAGTCTCCGAGCACAGGCACACGAAGCCGCGCGTAATGGAGAGTTTGAACGCGCCCGCGAACTCACGCGCCGGCCTGGCAAGCACTTGGGGAAAGCCAAAGTGGCGGTGATGCGCAAAACCAAGTTCACAGCAGAAGTCAGAGGTAGGGGCGGTCAAGCTGCGGCCTTGTCGCTTTCAAAGTTTGTCGCTGAGCATATGAAAAAAAGCGGTGGTCTCGTGCACGAGGTGCCACCGTCTCATAGCCATGCGGCAGCACTTCGGGATCTGGCCAACGCACAGGCTTCTGGATTGGACGGGCGCACAGCGGTTGGGCAGACACGATTGTCAGGCGCAGAGCGGGTGCGGCAGATCAAAGAGCGCTTGGCGCGTGCGCCAGCGCCTCGCCCGGGTCTCTACACGCCTTACAGCGGTCAGACCCGACATCTTAGTCGCGTGACGCGTTTGGCTCGTTCCTCGGGCCGACAAGACGCTGAGTTGCTCAATGCGCAGGCGCAGCTGATCGAAGATTGGCTCGAAGCCCAGCGAGAGGTGGCTCAGCAGTCTCTCGAAGTATTGCGGCAGATCCCTGGTATCCAGATTGAGCCCGAGTTCCAGCGGGCGCACTCCACACTCGTTTGCCGGCGAGCAGATAGCTACGCCACCAAGCCATTTTTCTTTGAAGACACCGAGATGCTTGCTCGCTCAATCAGCAAGTATGCCCATGCGTTGGTGCGACCCTACAAGGCGCGCGTGGCCGTGCTAGATGCGCAAGCCAAGCTCTATGAGCAAGAATACGATCCCGATACGAAAGTGGTGGCCAGAGCACAGCGGCGCTTGGCGCGAACGAAGAGGCATGTCTCCCCGCGCATCCAAGCGATCCAGCAGGGGCGGATCAAGCGGGCTCGAAAAGCGATGGTGGAGGCGGCTGAGGCCTTGGAGAAGAACTTCTCTCCGCAGCCGATTGAGCTGCTGACGCCTGAGGCATCTGGAGAGGACGCACTGCCACCGCAGGCCGAGGGTGAGGCAGGGCATTGGGAGTTGAAATTCCGTCCCCCGAAGCCAAGTCTATGATGGCTCAGATACTTCTGACCGATGACCGCGCAAGAGACTGATAGCAGGTGGAGACGGTGAGCGCGAGACTAGTGTTGTCGCGAAAGGTTCTCGCCAAATGATCGGAACAACGTCGCCAGCCTTTGGCACTCGGCGCCGAGACTGAGGCTTCAACGCCAGCGACACAGGAGCCCCGCATGCGGGGCTCTTTTTTGTGTGCAGGTCTTAATGCATACGGGGATGGAAGGCGTGAAGATCTTGAGTTTCGCTTTGTGATACGTAATGCCAGTGTTGATCAGTTCTTCTCGGCTTTAACGATGCCCGGCAATGGTGTGAAATCGGTCGCATTGAAGAATGAGTAGCGACTCTGAGGCGCGACGAGATCAAATTTTGCAGTGTGATGATTTTTAGGGGGCACTTCTTCAGAATACAAGTAGTAATTAAGTTCTGATGAGTCGAGCTCAATAATGAGGGCTGAGACATCAAGGTCATAACATGACTGGAGTGTTTTATGCTTAGCTGACGGGAATTTTATCTTGAATTTCTCGTTATAGCGCGGGCGGAAATATCGGATGAGGCCAGCCTCAATTAAGCCAATTTTTTGCTTCTTGTTTGGTGGGTTATGAATGGCATTAATAAGTCTGTCTTCATTCTCTTCCGTGTTGATTGCATCTATAGCCCGCCCATCCATTGAGCTGAAAACGTTGCCATGCTCAAATTGATACATCAACAGCGTGATGTCTTTGTCGGGGTAGTCGTAAGCGGTCAGCGCGAGGATTTTCTGCAGAGTGGAATGGGACAGTAGCCGCTGCTGAGCCGATCGATTACCTTGTCCGATCGATTGCCCAACATATAGAGCTTCATACTTGTTCAGGTCATTGGCGCCCAAGCCATTCTGATCAGTGAATTCGTGTGCTACCACATATGCAGGAATGTATCGAACCTCTTCTCCGGCTGCATTGTAGCTGCAAACCTCCCTATAGGGATACTTGCAGTTGATAGTCACGGCACCTTCTGAAAGTTTCCAAGGGAAATCCTTAAAATTTACCCATGTCTCTTTTCCATCAACCTTATATCCAATTTCGCCAGATAGAAGATCATTTTCCAGCTTCAAAGTATCAGGATTAAAATAGGTGGTTGGCTTGGCTGCGATGATATATATATGGCACTTATTAAGCTCATCTTGGTGGGATTTTTTTAAATCTCCGCCTTGCATCAGCTGATGGGCTGTGACAATGGCTGAGTAGCTATTCATATATCCCAGCGCATATTCCGTCACAAATTTTCTTTTCATGGCCTAACTGCGTCCTTGGGTTATTCGTCGATGGCTGTTGGCAAGCTCATGTTGGCTTTTCAAAAGTTGTGATTCTGATACGGGGTGTATCTGATGATCAAGAGACTGGCAGGACGTAACCCGGATTTGCCATAGGTTGTCAAATGAAATTCTTAGTGTTCAGTATGAATCGGATATCGGTGGAGTTTCTCCGCCGACTCAGCGGTCACCTGCGGCCTCATCCGTGAGTCTATTGATTTGGAATCCAATAAGAATTTCGACGTGATCTGCGACAGCCTTATCAGTAGGTCAAATTCGGCAGAGGACTTGCGGAGTCTTGACTACTAGCACTGGGTGAAAATATGTATCCAATTACTGACGTTGCGTCTTGCCAGGATGGAGAATGACCTGTCTTGCTGGTCATGATTTCAAGAAGAGCGTGTTCCAAAATAAAACCCCGTCGCCGCACCGACTAAAGCAGTGATCGGGCTAAGAAGCAGTTCTAGCGCATGGAGCATCACTTCGCTTGGAGCACCGAAGGCTAATGCAATGAGCGTAAACCCACAAACAAAAACTAAAAGCCAGATCAGTAAATAGGCGACATTCTTTCGCGCATGATCCAATGCTTTATTCGGGTCATAAGGTTCTGTTTGCTGCGCCGGCAAATCGGAAATATCTAACGGCTGCGTTGGATTGATGATCTCGCCCAATTCGGGCTCATCCAGATCAACAAGATCAATCACTGAGTAATCCGTTAGAGGCGGATCCACAGCGGTCATCGGAAGATTAGCTCTCTCATATTGCCGTCGCGGTCTTTGATCAACACCTTACCGCCTTGCTTAACCTCATTGAGCAAAAACTTCTCAGTGCTAATGGCGTGACGCAATACCTCAGTGACGCTTGTGCTTCGTTCTTGGGCCATGCTTTTGAGCGCTGAGGTGACTTCCTCAGACAAATTTACGGTGATTTTCGTCTTTTCGCTCATACTAAACTCCGGATTTTATACAGCTTTTGTATGGCTAAACTACAGAATTGTCAAGCCATTGTCTCATTTGACTGTGATATTGAGCTGCCCTAACTGTGATCAGTTCTTCCATCCTGTCGTTCTAATCCTAGTGCTCCTCTGTCTTGCCGCTTGCTCGCGTCGTCTCTCCATGTGGCGAACCTGCTTGAACGACCGATCAAATTGCCCTGGTGTGTAAGCGGGCAGGGGAAGTGGAGGGCCAAACTGCTCAATGGCCGAAAAGCGAGCGGGGACAGAAGGTGGGTCAACGTAATGCTTCAAGCCTGGCGGAAGCGTCAGTTCGTGGCCGGTGATTTGTTGGGAAATCGGAAGCGAGATGCCGTGCTCATTAACCAACGAATTGGACAAGGTGTGTCGGAAGCAATGAAAGCTTTTGAGCCGTTGTGTCAGTCCTTGCTTGATCGCATAGGCCCGGAACTGATCCCCGAGCGCGTCGCCGTAGCCGTTTTCGGCGTTGTAGGGCAAGTGCGGGAACAGTCGCTCAAAGCCTGCGTGCTTGACCTCATCCACATAGACCAAGAACCCAGCCTCGATCAGGGATGTGGGCAGGGGCACGAAGCGGGAGGAGTGGGGGTTCTTCAAGCGTTGATCCGGCTTGGCTCCCCGGAAATGCACGCCCCAGAAATCGCCGACCTTGCCGATGTCGTCAACATAGAGCTGGGCGACCTCATTGACCCGAGCACCGGTCGCAAATCCCAACAGCGTGCCAAACCATCGGTGTGGATACTTCTTGGCCCAAGAGGTGAACGCATTCAGTTCAAGCAGTGCTTCGAGCTCAGCCCGGCTAAACGGATCACGACTCGGCTCATCGGTGAGCGACTTGGCGCGATTGAGGATGGCTTTGTGAGGCGCCTTGCTAATCAGGTCTTCGTTCGCCAAGGCATTGAAGAAGGACGCAATACGATCCCGATGCTTTTCCTTGGTGCGCATGCTCAGTAGTTCATGACCACCTTGCCGCGCCTTGCTCAGGATTTCGACAGGGGTGAGGTCGGCGAACACCGCCTTCTTGGTGGCGTTGCTCGGGTAGTGTTCGAGGGCATCCAAGAACTTTCGGACGTCATCGGTCTTGTAGTCCTCGACCGGTTTGTCGCCGACAAGCGCCACGAACAGACCCAGGCTGTGTTCGGTATCAAGCACGTTTTTCGCGCTTCGCCCCACGCGCCGCATTTCACTGATGTGGATGGTGGCGCGCTCTGACAGCAGCGGTCCGGCGCTCTTCACAGAAGCCAGTTGCTGAAAGGGGAGGTGTTTCAGTGCGTCCAGCAGCCGCGCATGATCGTCCGCTCCGTTGGCAGAGAGCTCCACGCCACCGACCTTGATGGTGTAGGGGCGGGCTTCGTTCCCTTGCAACGCGGCCAGCGCCTGGCTCAGCAAATCGTCCCGCATGCCCGCTCCTTGCCGCATCTGATCGAATGCTTCCGAGAGTGCCACAGCAGTTCGTGCTACGGCCAGGCGGGCAGCATCACCCAGGGACAGGCGAACGGGACGGACAAGGTAGCGCGAGCCGATGAGGCTCTGCAGGTCGGTCGGGACGAAGAAGCGCACATAGAGCCCAGCAGGGCGGCGCAGAAAATAAGGCTTCGGCACGGGGTTTGATACCTCGTTTGATACCTAACGCAGGCTCAAACTGAACATCAAACCCCGGGCCTAACCTTCGCAGAATCAAGCACTTACTGCTCTTTTCCGCGATCAGATGGTGGAGGTGGGCGGAATCGAACCGCCGTCCGGAAGCACTCCATCCCCGGCACTACATGCTTATCCCTCCGTTAGATCTCATTCCCAGGCAGCACGGCGGGCAAAGCGCACCTGGAAACCAGCCTGCTTGATTTAGCCGGTAGCTGACAGGCAGCCACCACCGGCGGTTCCGTGATAATGACCCTACATCTACGAGCACGGGCACAAGTAGTTTCGGGGGTTCGCCTTAGGCGGCTGTAGAACTACAACTAAAGCCAATTAAGCGGCGATAGCGAAGTCCGAACCGTAGTTGTCGTCGTTGGCAACTAAAAGTTTGCTGCTGGATTAACGAGGAAAGCTGCCCCCTCGGCATGCGCCAAGCGACTTCGCGACCCCCGTCGAAACCAGTGCACCCCCGGGGAAAGCATCAAACGCTGACGGGGTCAGTGTAGGGATCGGCGCGCCCTGTCACAAGTGGTGAGATGGACTGCGCTTACAGTGGCTTCAGTCCTACCGGACCGAACAGTCTGTAACCGAAGGAGCGAAGCGATGGCGACAGGTAAGCCCCCACGTCCACGTTCGACACGCGCAGCACCACGCCCGGCCACTGCAACTGCCAAGCAGCCGGCACGGCAGCAACAACAGCGCTCACCGCAGTCAGGCGCGCAAGCCGCCGCGGCAGCCCGCGTGCAGGGAAAGGCGCGCACCGTGATCTACATTCACGGCATCGGTAACAAGCCGCCCGCCGAAGTGTTGCGTTGTCAGTGGGACAAAGCGTTGTTCGGGCGCCCAATGGGTGAGCGCACCCGGCTGGCGTACTGGGTCAATCGCGAGCGCTATCCGGTGGCAGAGCCCGGCAATTGCGATGGGCGCGATGTGGGGCCGACGCTCAACCAGAGCGTGCAGCGTGCATTGAGTACGCTCGGCCTGGTGCCGGGCGGGCAGGATCTGCACGTGCTCGCCGATGCGTTGGCACACAGTGAGCAGGAGCGGTCCGACCTGCATCGCTTGCTCGACGAACTGGAGACGGCGAGCGCACCCGGCAGCGTGCAGGCAAAGGGTCCGATCGATGCGATCAACCGCGTGCTGCTGCGGCTGATTTCTGCGGCGTTGCTACAGGACGTGCACGACCTGTTCTTCGTGCCCGAGCGCGCGGCATCGATGCGCGACAGCCTGACCCAGCGGCTGCGTGCAGGCGGCGGGCCGTTCGTGGTGGTCGCGCATAGCCAGGGCTCGATGATCGCCTACGACGTGCTGCGGCAGCTTGAGGCGTCCGACTGCGAGGTGACGCTGTTCCTGACCCTGGGATCGCCGCTCGGGTTGCCGCAGGTGCGCAGCATGTTCAAGCGCTGGACCGGCACCCGCAAGCTGCCGTTCCCCGCGTGCGTGCAGCAGTGGATCAACGTGGCCGAGACGCGCGACCCGATCGCGCTGGACCCGGATCTCACCGACGACATCGCCAACGCGAAGGGGCGTTTCGAGAACATTGCCGGTGCGCGGATCAATCCCGACTGGCAGCACAACGCGCATTCGGGATCGGGCTATCTGTCGATCCCGCAGGTACGCGCGGCGGTGCGTCAGGCGGTGGGTGTGGGCTTCGATCAGCCGGTGTCCAATGCGGTCTTGATCAAGGACCTCAGCGAGCAGCTCGAAGCGCACGGCGCCGAGCATCGGCATGAAGTCCTGATCGAGCTGGATCGGCGGCTCGCCGGCAACGATCCGGCCGGTGTGCGCGCGGTGCTGGTGCGCCATCTGCGCGAGGTCGCTGCGCTTAGCACCGGCTTGGAAGGCGACGCGCTGGATGAGGCGATCGAACTGGAGGATGGGTTGCAGCGTTTCGTGTCGGCACGGTTGACCCGCTTCGAAATCGAATCGTTGCAGAATCGCTACCGCGCGCTGGGGTTTCGCCGGGTGTGGCGCGATGCCGGCAAGCGCGCGCTGATTCACATCTCTGGCAACGTGCTGCATGCCGACGCAGCACGCAACGCCTATCGTGCGCGTGGGCAGCAGATCGGCTGGGCGGTGCTGGATACCGGCATCGCCGCCAGTCACCCGCATTTTTTCGTCAAAGGCCAGCGTGACAATGTGGTGGCGCAATGGGATTGCACCCGGCGCGGTGCGCCCAAGCGATTGACGCGCGCCGACGGCGATGCGTTTGCCCGGCTCGATCGGCACGGCCACGGCACCCACATCGCCGGGATCATTGCCGGCCACTGCCAGGCGACGCTGCCGGATGCGCAGGGCAAGCCGGGCCCGCCGCTGGAATTTGCCGGCATGGCGCCGGACGCGCAGCTGTATGGCTTCAAGGTGCTGGACGACGCCGGCGATGGGCGCGATTCGTGGATGATCAAGGCCGTACAGCAGGTGGCTGCCATCAACGAGCGCGCAGGCGAGCTGGTCATCCATGGGGTGAATCTGAGCCTGGGCGGTTACTTCGACCCGGAAAGCTATGGCTGCGGCTTTACGCCGCTTTGCAACGAGTTGCGGCGGCTATGGCGGCAGGGTGTGCTGGTGGTGGTGGCTGCCGGCAACGAAGGGCTGGCCTGGTTGATGGGCAAGGATGGCGATGCCTATCCGGCCAACATGGATCTGTCGATCAGCGACCCGGGCAATCTGAAAGAAGCCATCGTGGTCGGCTCGGTGCACAAGAGCAGCCCGCACAATTACGGCGTGTCGTATTTTTCCTCGCGCGGGCCCACCGCCGACGGCCGCGGCAAGCCCGACGTGGTGGCGCCGGGCGAAAAGATCGTCTCGGCGTATTACGACTTCGACCCAAAAGATCCGGCCAGCCTGATGGTGGAAATGAGCGGCACCAGCATGGCCGCACCGCATGTCTCCGGCGTACTGGCCGGCTTTCTGTCGGCACGCCGCGAGTTCATCGGCTTCCCGGACCGGGTCAAGCAACTGATGCTCGACACCTGCACCGATCTGGAACGCGATCGCTACGTGCAGGGCAGGGGAGTGCCGAATTTGATGCGGATGCTTGGCGCGACCTGAGGAATCGGGAGTGGGGAATCGGGAATCGTCAAAGCTGAGAGGCCGCGCACTGAGTCAGTTTGTGCTCTGGCAGAAGCTAAATTAAGCCCGAAGCAGGCAGCAGACCAGCTCTTGCGATTCCCCACTCCCGATTCCCGATTCACGCATCTCGGTTATGCCGCCGCATCACGCGCTGCTTGTCGCGCTGCCAGTCGCGGTCCTTGGCGGCGTCGCGCTTGTCGTGATTCTGCTTGCCCTTGGCGAGGGCGATTTCCAGCTTGACCTTGTTGCTGCTCCAGTACAGCGCGGTCGGCACCAGGGTGTAGCCTTCGCGCTCCACGCGGGTGAGCACCTTGTCGATTTCGCTCCGGTGCAGCAGCAACTTGCGGTCGCGACGTTCCACCGGCACGGTGTGGGTGGAGGCCTGGATCAGCGGGGTGATTTGCGCGCCGATCAGGTAAATCTCGCCGGAGCGCACATACGCGTAGCCGTCGACGATGTTGGCGCGGCCGGCGCGGATCGCCTTGATCTCCCAGCCCTGCAGCGCCAGACCGGCTTCGTAGCGCTCTTCCAGGTGGTATTCGTGGCGCGCACGCTTGTTCAGCGCGATGGTTTTCGTGGCCTTCGCGCCGTTTGCTTTATCCTTGGATGGTTGCTTGCTCATGACGCCATTGTCGCCGATTCGGCGTCGTCAAACGATCTTCCGTCTTTCACAAGTTAGCGAATGCCTACCATCCGTCGCAGCGCACTGGTCGAACACAGCGCCTCCCGCATGTTCGATCTGGTCAATGATGTCGCCGCCTATCCGCGCCGCTTCGGCTGGTGCGACGCTGCCCATGTGCTGGAGCAGGACGATGCGCATATCGTGGCGCGCCTGGACCTGGGCCTGGGCTCGTTCCGTACCTGGTTCACCACCGAGAACATGCTCGAGCGGCCCGAACGCATCGTGATGCATCTGCGCGATGGGCCGTTCAAGCGCCTGGAAGGCTTGTGGGAGTTTCAATCGCTGGGCGACAACGCGTGCAAGGTGAGTCTGACCCTGGAAGTGGAAACCAGCTCGCGCTTGCTGGGGCCGGCACTGGCGCTGGGATTTCAGGGCCTGGCCGATCGCATGGTCAACGATTTCGTGCGGGTCGCCGATCGCGGCGACGTGTGACCGTGCGGGTCGAAGTCGTCCTGGCCTGGCCGGATCGCTACAGCGCGGTCGTGCTGGAGCTGCCGGAGGGCGCCACCGCCGCCGAGGCGGCAGCCGCATCCGGCCTCTGCCAGGACAACCCGCCCGCAGCGCTCGCCATCCACGGTGTCGTGGCGCGCCCGGATCAGGTGTTGCGCGCCGGCGACCGGGTCGAATTGCTCAGACCGCTGTTGCTGGACCCGAAAGAGGCGCGCCGCCGTCGGGCTGCACCTGCGAACAAGGCCAATGCCGGTCGCTAAGGCGGCATCTGGCCGCATCGCCCGCCCGCACTGTTGGTGAGCGAACTCTTCCGGACAGTGCTCCATTGCGGCTTTTGCGTCGTGTGATGCGACGTCGCGTTGCAGTAGCTGCAGATATCGATGCCGAGGTGAGTGCGCAGAAGCGAGTTTCGAGAAAATCTAGATCTGCGTTGAGTCGGGCGGCTGCGCCGATAGTCGCGGCCGCAAAAGCATCGCCGCGGCCATCGGCGCGATCAGCCAGCCATGCGCTCTGCTCAGCCAGGGAAGCGCGTGGCAATCGGTAAATTGAAGCAGAACGTTCCAGCCAAGAAGGGCAAGCAAAAAGCCGGCATCAAGGCCGGCTTTCGAGTGCTTTTAGTGGTCAGGCGATCGGGTGATCGCTCTGACGCAGCGCATCAACGGCCGCGCTGCTTCTTCTTGTCGCGCGCTAGGTTGCGGCCGAACTGCTTGGGGGCCGACTTGGCCAACTGCTCGTCCTGCGACGGGAAGTAGTCGCCTTCCCAGCGCGCCACCTGATCGTTCTCGAAGAACACGGTGAAATTCTTGACTTCGGTGCGCGCCAGACGGTCGACGCGCTGGGTGGACGTATAGTCCCAACGTTGCGCATGGAACGGGTCCGGGATCGACGGAGTGCCCAGCAACGCGTTGACCTGCTGCTTGCTCTGGCCTACCTGCAGTTGCTCCACGGCATTCTGTTTAATCAGATTGCCCTGGTAGATCGGCTGCTTGTAGATGATGCCGCAGCCAGCGGTGGAGAGAGCAACGGCGGCGACCAGCAGGAGATTGCGCATCGGGGAATAAGTGATGAGGAAATCACGCCGATGATACACTCCCGCCGGTCGCCGCGACCCGTTTGATGGCAGCTGGCGCTAAATCGCCAATGAACGGAGAACATATGGAAACCCACGACCTGCGCAAAGTCGGGCTCAAGGTGACCCATCCGCGGATGCGGATCCTGGAATTGCTCGAACAGAAGAGCAACCAGCACCACCTCAGCGCAGAAGACATCTATCGGCAGCTGCTCGATCATGGCGACGAGATCGGGCTGGCCACGGTGTATCGCGTGCTGACCCAGTTCGAGGCCGCCGGCCTGGTGCTCAAGCACAATTTCGAAGGCGGCCAGGCTGTGTACGAGCTCGACCGCGGCGGCCACCACGACCATATGGTCGATGTGGACACCGGCCACGTCATCGAATTCGAAAGCGAAGAGATCGAGGCTTTGCAGCGTCAGATTGCCGCCAAGCACGGCTACGAGCTGGAAGAACATTCGCTGGTGCTGTATGTGCGCAAGAAGCGTCCGCGCTGAGGACGCGCCACCGCGTGGGTGAGCAACAAGGCGGCTTCGGCCGCCTTGTGCGTTGTGTGATGCGGGGTGGAGAGGTTTACTGGGAGCCGCCAGCAGAGGCTGCGATAACGCATCGACACCGCAGCCTCCGCAATAGACCTCGATCAGGCGCTCTGCAATAGCTTGCGGGCTGCTGCGCGCGCTTCCTTGCTCACTTCCACACCGCCAAGCATGCGGGCCAGTTCTTCCTGGCGCGCCTGCGGGCCGAGCAGCTCGACCGCGCTCTGGGTCATGCCGTCCACCGGCGCCTTGCTGACCCGGTAGTGCGCGTGGCCCTTGGCCGCGACCTGCGGCAAGTGGGTCACGCACAGCACCTGACGCTCTTCGCCCAAGGCACGCAACTTCTGGCCGACGATATCGGCCACCGCGCCGCCAATGCCGGAATCGACTTCGTCGAAGACCATGGTCGGCACGCTGTCCAGGCCGAGTGCGGCCACTTCGATCGCCAACGAAATTCGCGACAGCTCACCACCCGAGGCCACCTTGCGCAGGGCGCGCGGCGGCTGGCCGGCATTGGCGGCGACCAGGAATTCCACCCGCTCGGCGCCGTTGGGATCCGGCCGCGCACTGTCGTGCGGTTGCAGCTGGATCAGGAACTGCCCGCCGCCCATACCCAATTCGCCGATCAGCGTGGTGGTGGCCGCGGACAAGGCCTCGGCGGCGGTCTTGCGACTGTCGCTGAGCACGCCGGCCGCGCTGCGCCAGACGCCGGTGGCGGACTCGATGTGCTTGTCCAGCTGCTGCAGGCGCTCGTCGGCGCCGCGCAGGCTTTCCACTTCCAGGCTCATGCGCTCGCGGTGGGCGGCCAGCTCGTCCGGGGCGACACGGTGTTTGCGCGCCAGATCGTGCAGGCGGCCGAGACTGCGCTCCATCGCTTCGAACTGGGCCGGGTCGGCGTCCAGGTCGTCGCGCACGCGATCGAGCAGGGCCAGTGCTTCTTCGATCTGGATCACGGCGCTGTCCAGCAACGCGTCCACCTCGCCCAGGCGCGGCTCGTGCTCGGCGACGCGTGCCAGGTCGTGGCGGCTGTCCTGCAGCAGGCCCAGTGCCGACGCGCCGTCATCGCCGTTGAGCTGCTGGGCAACGCTGTCGCAGGCGCCGATCAATGCAGTGGCATGCGCCTGACGGCGGTGATTGACGTCCAGGGCCGCGATCGCGGCCGGGTCCAGGTCCTCGCGTTCCAGTTCGCCCAGTTGATGTTCGAGAAAACCGATGCGGTCGGACACATCGCCTTGCGCAGACAGCGCATCGCGCTCGTCCAGCAGCGCCTGCCAGCGCTGGCTGGCCTGGCGCACCTGCTCACGCTGGGCGCTGTTGCGGGCGTAGGCGTCGAGCAGGGCGAGCTGGCTGTGGCGAGCCATCAGGGCCTGGTGCTCGTGCTGGCCGTGGATTTCCACCAGCTTTGATGCCAGTTCGGCCAATTGCGAGGAGGTCACCGGGCGGCCGTTGATCCAGGCGCGCGAGCCGCCGTCGGCACGGATGATCCGGCGCAGCTGGCACTGCGCCTCGTCGTCCAGCTCGTTGTCGGCCAGCCAGCTCAGGCCCGGGTGTGCGGCCGGCAGCTGAAATTCCGCCGACAGTTCGGCGCGGTCGGCGCCATGGCGTACCACGCCGCTGTCGGCGCGCAGGCCGGACAAGAAGCCCAGCGCGTCCACCATCAGCGATTTGCCGGCGCCGGTTTCGCCCGACACCACGGTCATGCCCGGGCCGAACTCCAGTTCGGTGGCGCGGACAACGGCGAAATCCTTGATCGAGAGGTGTCTGAGCATGGGGGTCGAGTGTGAATGCGTTGGGGAAGCTTAGGGCAGGAAGGGGCGGGCAGGGAGTCGGACGCTTGCCATCCCCGGGGCCAGACATTATCTATGCCCAGTCTCACCGGATGATCCCATGCGCGCGTCCCAGTCCCCAATGCTCGACCCCCGCGCCCGCCAGTTGCTGCGCACCTTGATCGCACGCTACATCCGCGATGGCGAGCCGGTGGGCTCGAAAACCCTTGCCCAGCATGCCGGGCTGGATGTGAGCCCGGCGACCATCCGCAATATTCTGGCCGATCTGGAGGACGTGGGGCTGCTCAGCTCCCCGCATACCTCGGCCGGGCGCATTCCTACGGCACATGGCTACCGGGTGTTCGTCGACAGCCTGGTGCAGATGCAGCCGCCTGGCGAAGAGGAGGTGCGGCGTCTGCGTGCGGAGCTGGCCAGCGGCAATGGCACCCAATCGCTGCTGGGCAGCGCTTCGCAGATGTTGTCGGCCATGAGTCACTTCGTGGGTGTGGTGAGCGCCCCGCGCCGGGAGCAGTTCGCGTTCCGGCATATCGATTTCGTGCCCCTGGATGCGCGGCGGGTGCTGGCGATCCTGGTGTTTGCCGACAACGAAGTGCAGAACCGGGTGATCGAGCCGCGTCGCGCCTACGAGCCTGCCGAGCTGGAGCGGGTGGCCAACTACCTCAATGCGCAGTTCGCCGGGCGCGCGCTGTCGGACATCCGCGCCTCGCTGCTGCGCGAACTGCGCGTGGCCAAGAACGAGATGGAGCAGTTGCTGGCGCACAGCGTGGACCTGGCCAGCGAGGCGCTGGTGCCGGCCGAGGCGGACGATATGGTGATGGCCGGGCAGACCCGGCTGATGGGCGTGCAGGACCTGTCGGACCTGGACCGGCTGCGCGAGCTGTTCGAAGCCTTCGCCAGCAAGCGCGAGATCCTGCAACTGCTCGAACGCACCATCCAGGCGCCGGGCGTCCGTATCTTCATCGGCGAGGAGACCGGCATGGTGTCGCTGGAAGACGTTTCGCTGGTCACCGCACCGTACGCCGCCAATGGCCAGGTGCTGGGCGTGCTAGGGGTGATCGGGCCCAAACGCATGGCCTACGACCGGCTGATTCCGCTGGTGCAGACCGCAGCGCAGGTGCTGGGCGCGGCGATGGAGCCGCCCGGCACGCGATAACCAGCGGCAATCGAAACCATCGTTTTGCTTGAAACGCGGCCGAGCGCCCACATACGGGTGACGTTGGGGCGGGCGTTCCGCTTGCCCGGGAACTGCATATGAACCAAGACCACCCCGAATTCGACTCCGAAGACCTGTCCCAGAATCCACCCGAGACCGATCCGCTCAAGGCCGAGATCGAGTCGCTGCGCAGCGAGATCGCGTTGGTCAAGGCCGACGCCCTGCGCGAACGTGCCGACCTGGAAAACCAGCGCAAGCGCATTGCGCGCGACGTCGAGAACGCGCGCAAGTTCGCCAACGAGAAGCTGTTGGGCGAGCTGCTGCCGGTGTTCGACAGTCTGGATGCCGGGCTCACTGCGGCCGGCGCCCAGCCCAGCCCGCTGCGCGATGGCCTGGACATGACCTACAAGCAATTGCTCAAGGTTGCCGCCGACAACGGCCTGACCCTGCTGGACCCGGTCGGCCAGCCGTTCAACCCCGACCAGCACCAGGCGATCAGCCAGGGCGAGGCCGAAGGCATTGCGCCGGGCCACGTCGTGCAGGTGTTCCAGAAGGGCTACCTGCTCAACGATCGCCTGCTGCGTCCGGCCCTGGTGGTCGTGGCCAAGCACGACTGATTGCCAGCGTCCGGCTGAACTGCCGGGCGCGCCGTTAGAACACAGATGCGCACGGATGGCTTGAACACCTGCGCGCCACCCCCACATCTCAGCCAGACCCGGCGTCGCCGGACACAGCTACAGAATCATCAGGAGCGTATCCATGGGCAAGATCATTGGTATTGACCTCGGCACCACGAACTCGTGCGTGTCGATCATGGACGGCGGCAAGGCCCGCGTCATCGAAAATTCCGAGGGCGACCGCACCACGCCGTCGATTGTCGCCTACACCAAGGACGGCGAAGTGCTGGTCGGTGCCTCGGCCAAGCGCCAGGCAGTGACCAACCCGAAGAACACCTTCTACGCGGTGAAGCGCCTGATCGGTCGCAAGTTCACCGACGCCGAAGTGCAGAAGGACATCTCGCACGTGCCGTACGGCATCCTGGCGCATGACAACGGCGACGCCTGGGTGCAGACCAGCGATGCCAAGCGCATGGCGCCGCAGGAAATCTCCGCACGCGTGCTGGAAAAGATGAAGAAGACCGCCGAAGACTTCCTCGGCGAGAAGGTCACCGAAGCGGTGATCACCGTGCCGGCGTACTTCAACGACAGCCAGCGTCAGGCCACCAAGGACGCCGGCCGCATCGCCGGTCTGGACGTCAAGCGCATCATCAACGAGCCTACCGCTGCGGCCCTGGCCTATGGCCTTGACAAGAACGGCGGCGACCGCAAGATTGCGGTGTACGACCTGGGCGGCGGTACCTTCGACGTGTCGATCATCGAAATCGCCGAAGTCGACGGCGAAAAGCAGTTCGAAGTGCTGGCCACCAATGGTGACACCTTCCTGGGCGGCGAAGACTTCGACAACCGCGTCATCGAATACCTGGTGGACGAGTTCAACAAGGATCAGGGCATTGATCTGCGCAAGGACCCGTTGGCGCTGCAGCGCCTGAAAGATGCCGCAGAGCGCGCCAAGATCGAGCTGTCGACCAGCCAGCAGACCGAAGTGAATCTGCCGTACGTCACCGCCGATGCGTCGGGCCCCAAGCACCTCAACATCAAGTTGACCCGTGCCAAGCTCGAAGCGCTGGTGGAGGACCTGGTCAAGAAGTCGATCGAGCCGTGCCGCACCGCATTGAACGACGCCGGCCTGCGTGCCAGCGACATCAATGAAGTGATCCTGGTCGGCGGTCAGACCCGCATGCCGAAGGTGCAGCAGGCGGTTGCCGATTTCTTCGGCAAGGAACCGCGCAAGGACGTCAACCCGGACGAAGCCGTGGCCGTGGGCGCTGCGATCCAGGGCGGCGTGCTGGCCGGTGACGTCAAGGACGTGCTGCTGCTGGACGTGACCCCGCTGTCGCTGGGTATCGAAACCATGGGCGGGGTGTTCACCAAGATCATCGAAAAGAACACCACCATCCCGACCAAGGCTTCGCAGACCTTCTCCACCGCCGAAGACAATCAGTCGGCCGTGACCGTGCACGTGCTGCAGGGTGAGCGCGAGCAGGCCCGCTTCAACAAGTCGCTGGCCAAGTTCGACCTGTCCGGCATCGAGCCGGCGCCGCGCGGCATGCCGCAGGTAGAGGTGTCCTTCGACATCGACGCCAACGGCATCCTGCACGTGTCGGCCAAGGACAAGAAGACCAACAAGGAACAGAAGGTCGAGATCAAGGCCGGTTCGGGCCTGTCGGACGAAGAGATCCAGCGCATGGTCGCCGACGCGGAAGCCAACCGCGAAGAAGACAAGAAGTTTCAGGAGCTGGTGCAGACCCGCAACCAGGCCGATGGTCTGATCCACGCCACCCGCACCGCGATCACCGAGCATGGCAGCAAGGTCGGCGGCGATGTGATCGGCAAGGTGGAAGCGGCGCTGGCGGATCTTGAGACCGCCATGAAGGGCGACGACAAGGCGCAGATCGAAGCGCGCAGCAAGACGCTGGAAGAAGCCGGCCAGTCGCTGTACGCCGCCGCCGCTGCGGCAGAGCAGGGCGGCAACGCCGATGCGGCCAGCGGCAATGCGCAGGCCTCCAAGGCCGCCGATGACGTGGTGGACGCCGAGTTCACCGAGGTCAAGGACGACAAGAAGTAAGCCGTGATTTGGGAGTCGGGCATGGGGAGGGCAGGCGCTAAAGCGCATGTCCCTCCCGCCCGATATCCTCTACGCGTCGCGTCGCCAAGGCGGACCAGCAGCATGCTGTCCGCCTTCGCGTTTCAAACGAATCACGAATCACGAACCACGAATCCCCGCTTATGAGCAAACGCGATTACTACGAAGTGCTGGGCGTTGCCCGCGGTGCCAGCGACGACGAGCTGAAGAAGGCCTATCGCCGTTGCGCCATGAAGCACCACCCGGATCGTAATCCGGGCGACGCTGCGTCCGAGGCGCTGTTCAAGGAGTGCAAGGAAGCCTATGAAGTGTTGTCGGACGGCAATAAGCGCCGCGCCTACGATGCGCATGGCCACGCGGCATTCGAGCACGGCATGGGCGGCGGCGGCGGCGGGCCGGGCGGCCCGGACATGGGAGATATCTTTGGCGATATCTTCGGCAATATTTTTGGCGGTGGCGCCGCCGGTCCGCGCGCTGCGCGACGTGGCGCCGACGTCGGTTACGTACTGGAACTGGATCTGGAAGAAGCCGTCGCCGGGATCGAGCGCCGCATCGAGATTCCGACCCTGATCGAATGCGAACCCTGCCACGGCAGCGGCTCGGAAGACGGTAAGGTCGAGACCTGCGCGACCTGTCATGGGCGCGGCCAGGTGCGCATCCAGCGCGGCATCTTTGCCATGCAGCAAAGCTGCCCGCACTGCGATGGCCGCGGCACGCTGATCCAGAACCCGTGCAAGACCTGCCATGGCGCAGGTCGCGTGGAAGAAGACAAGGTGCTGTCGATCAAGGTGCCGGCTGGCGTGGACACCGGCGACCGCATCCGGTTGGCAGGCGAAGGCGAGGCCGGCCCGGCCGGCACACCGCCGGGCGACCTGTATGTGGAAGTGCGCGTGCGCGAGCATGCGATCTTCCAGCGCGACGGCGACGACCTGCACTGCGAAGTGCCGATCCGCATTTCGCAGGCGGCGCTCGGCGACACCGTACGCGTTGCGACCCTGGGTGGCGAAGCGGAAATCCGTATCCCGGCAGAGACCCAGACCGGCAAGTTGTTCCGCCTGCGCGGCAAGGGCGTGCGTTCGGTGCGCAGCCGCAGCGAAGGCGATCTGTATTGCCGTGTCGTGGTCGAAACGCCGGTCAACCTGACCGCCGATCAGCGCGAGTTGCTGCAGCAGTTCGAGGCAACCTTCACCGGTGAGGATGCGCGCAAGCATTCGCCCAAGTCGGCCACCTTCATCGATGGCGTCAAGGGCTTCTGGGATCGCATGACGTCGTAAGCGACGTCATGGGCAGTGAGGGGGCGCAGCCGAACAAAGGGCGTGCCTGCTCCTGCCCGGAGCAGGCGTGGACATTGGTGAGGCGAATGAGGAGAAGACAGCTTTCCTTCGCTCGATCGAAAGCGCTCCTGCGGAGATATCCTTTTCTTGTCGCGAGAAGCGCTACACGAACGACATCCTTCCCGCTCGGAAGAACTGCCAGAAGAGCGTTCGAAACAAACTGCCGGAACGAAACAAACTGCCAGAAGCTTGCTCGCAGGAAAGTACCAGACTCTCCCTCGCAAGAAAGTGCCAGAAGAACAACATCCTTCTCCCATTGGGAGAAGGTGCCCGAAGGGCGGATGAGGGTGCGGCGTAACGATCGCCAACGCCTAAGCTATCGGCAACTTGGCCTTGCTCCAGTGCAGCCGGGCATCAATAGAGATATCCAATTGACAACGCTTCGGGCTGACCTCCGTGCAGGCCTGCGCTTCACTCGCCTCGCGCGCGCAGTGCCCAGCACTCTCGATCGAATCACTGCGCGATGCCGCAAACCGCATCTGAGCCACTGACACCATCCCGACGCTGAGCCGATACCCGCTCACTCAGCGCGGTCGCGCCTCGTCAGATCGCAACGTCTGCAAAACATGCAGAGACTGCGCAGCGCTGAAGCGTTCGGCTCCGACGTCTGCGTCACCAAACGGCGTGAATGTCAGCGCCCATCCAGCTCGCCTCCAGTCACAGCGCGTCGCACTGCACATCGCACGGTTCCAAACACGCCACGCGCTCACGTATTGCAGCAGATAATGGGGCTCTCCTCTCACGACGGCGCCTCCCATGAGCGATGCAACCGACAGTCATCTCGTCCACGGTCGCCGCCAGCGCCCGGATGGTCCTTCGCCGGTCGATGTGATCTCGGTGCAGTCGCAGCTGGTCTATGGCCATGCCGGCAACAGCGCTGCCGTACCGCCGCTGCGCGCGCTCGGATTACGTGTGGCCGAAGTGCCGACCACCTTGCTCAGTAACGCGCCGTTCTACGCAACCTTGCGCGGCCGTATCTTGCCGGCCGACTGGCTGGCCGATCTATTGCTCGGCGCCACCGAGCGCGGCCTGCCGCAGCGGGCGCGCATGCTGGTCTCCGGCTATTTCGGCAGCCTGGCCAATGGCGAAGCATTCGCCGATTGGCTGGAGCAGACGCTGCCGCAGGCGCCGCAGCTGCGCTATTGCCTGGATCCGGTGATCGGCGACACGCACACCGGCCCCTACGTCGAGCCGGGCCTGGAGCGGGTGTTCGCCGAACGCTTGCTACCGCATGCCTGGCTGGTCACGCCCAATGCGTTCGAGCTGGGACGCTTGACGGGTATGCCCAGCCTGGAACAGCACGATGCCATCGCTGCGGCACGCGTCCTGCTCGCACGCGGCCCGCAATGGGTGCTTGCGCACAGCGTTGCCGGCGCAGCGAGCGAATTGGTGACCTTGGCGGTCAGCACTGATGCGGTGTATCGCTGGGCCAGCCCGCATCTGCCGGTCGACGTGGCCGGCACCGGCGATGTGTTGATGGCGCTGTTGATCGGCTTTCTGCTGCGTGATGTGCCGTTCGAGCAGGCGGTGGGACACGCGCTCACCGGTGTGCACAGCGCGCTGGAGGCCACGCTGGCGGCAGGTTACGAAGAGTTCGATGTGCTGGCTGCCGCCCCGGCTGCGCTTGCGGCACCGCCGCGCTTTGCCGCTGAGCGCCTGGCATGAGTGCGCAGCCGGTCGTCGGCATCGTCGGCATTGCCGGCGCCTACGGGCGCTGGCTGGCGCAGTTTTTGCGCACCCGCATGCAGCTGAAGGTGATCGGCTTCGATCCTGCAGTCAGCGGCGACATCGACGAAGCCACCCTGGCGCAGCGTGCGGATGTGCTGATTTTCTCTGCGCCGATTCGCCACACTGCCGCATTGATCCAACGCTATGTGGAACTGGCCGGCGCACGCGCTGCATCGCAGCTGTGGATGGACGTCACCTCGATCAAGCAGGCGCCGGTCGCTGCGATGCTGGCGTCGCAGGCAGACGTGGTCGGCCTGCATCCGATGACCGCGCCGCCGAAATCGCCAACCTTGAAGGGGCGGGTGATGGTGGTCTGCGAAGCGCGCCTGCAGCATTGGTCGGCGTGGGTGCAGACCTTGTACGCGGCACTCCAGGCAGAGTGCGTTTACGCCACGCCCGAGCACCACGACCGGGTGATGGCCTTGGTGCAGGCGATGGTGCACGCCACTCACTTGGCGCAGGCCGGCACCTTGCGCGACTACGCGCCGCTGCTTGGCGAATTGCAGGCATTGATGCCGTATCGCTCCGCGTCGTTCGAACTCGACACTGCAGTGATCGCGCGCATCCTCTCGCTCAATCCATCGATTTATGAAGACATCCAGTTCGGTAACCCGTACGTCGGCGAAATGCTCGACCGCCTGCTGTCGCAGCTGCAGCACTTACGCGCGCTGGTGGCGCAAGGCGACGACGCGGCGCGCGCGCAGTTCCGCAGTCAGTTCCTGGACGCTAACGTCCATTCCCTGCAACACACCGCATTGGCCGCAGGCAACTACACCTACGAGCGCGTGGGCTACCTGTTGGCCGACCTCACCGAACCGCTGACCTTGAGCGTGTATCTGCCCGAAGACCAGCCCGGCTCGCTGCGCGCACTGTTGCATGTCTTCGAGTGGAAAGGGGTCAACCTGTCCTCGATCCATTCCTCGCGCACGCCGGTGGGCGAGCTGCATTTTCGGATCGGGTTCGAATCCGATAGTGATCGTGCAGCATTGGCGCGTGCGGCAAGTGAGATCGACCTTAGTGGGATCGAGCGGGTGCTGGAGCGGTCGGATCGCGTCGCAGACTGACTTGCCGGTTGACTTGTACGTTAGCCGGCAAAATGCTGTTGTTGATGTGTCCTGATCATCAATTGCGTAACGCTGCACGTCGCATTCGGCGCTGCAAGCGGCGCAAATTCAAAGCCTCTGTTCGGAAGAGAATCACAATTTCATCCACACGGGGTGTGGATGAAAGTTGCACAAGCATGTGGATAAGCTGGCGCAGCCCTTGCAGGGCAAGGGCTGTCGTCTGGCTGGTCAAAAAATGACCAGGCAGCGCTCACGGTGTGGAGAGTTGCAGCTCGCCGCCTTCGGTGATGAAGCGTTGCCCTTGCCGTTGCAAATGACGGCCGTCGGGGAGTTCGTAACGCGGCGCGGGATGTGCGCCCTGGCCAGGCGACTGCTCGTTGCGAAATTCGATGATGACGTACGGCTCGCCATCTGCGCCGATCGCGGGAAATTGCCGAAAAGACATATGCACCTCCGAAGGATTGCAAGGTTGCCATGCGGGCGATTGGCCCGTACCGCCAGCGGTTGGCCGGCACGCCGAGCATGCGCACGCAGATGTTATTCGGACGTCGTCGTACGATGAGGCGAACGACCTGCAGGTTAAGATCGCCATGCGGGGTCCGACGCTGGGTGTCTTGGACCGAACCCATTGCAGCGATTCGCAACGTCGCGGCTGCTTATAGCTCAGCAAGCAACGTAGCTTCGAAATCCGTAGCGCCGTATCCAGTCGAGATCGCTGCCAGTTCTGCGGATCGCCCTGCGATATCGCCGGCCACGCTGTATAAGCCCTTACAAGCACTGCCAGCGGCGCAATTGGTATGGCGCAGGACCAATGCGCGCAGGCGCGACCAGCGCAGACTCAACGCGTCAACGACCTAACTGCAACGCATCCCGGTCAGCGGTAGCCGCTGCCAACTCTGCGCGCGCCGAGGCAATCCGCGCCTGCGCATCGATCAAACGCACGCGTGCGTCGTTGGCGGTTTCCTCGCGCTGGTTGACCAGGAAGAAATCGCCCGAGCCCAGTTCGAAGCGTCGCCGTTCGGCGGCGGCCAGGCGGTCGGCGAGGCCGCGTTCTTCGTCGGCCATCTTGGCCAGTCGTTCGGCTGCGTTGAGCGAGATCACGATGGACTCCACTTCCACCGAGATCTGGTCGCGCAGGAAGCGGCTGCGCTGATCCAGCGCTTCGATCTCCGCGCGTGCTTCGGCAACGCGGCCTTTGGCGGAACGGTTTTCCAGCGGCACGCTGAAACGGAAGCCGATGATCGCATCGGTCGGCGAGCGATTGGGCCCGCCCACGCCGGGGTCGCCCAGGTCCTTGCTGACTTCGAAACTCACATCGAGCCGTGGCCTCAGATCGTTCTGCGCCAGCATCAGCCGGGCAGTGGCCTGGTCGATGCGGGTCAGCACGGCGCGGTAATCGGGCCGCTCCACCGGCGCGGTGATCTTGCTGGCACCGGCCAGGCCTTCCAGTGCGGAAGTATCCGGTGGCAGGCGCTCGCTGGAGACGATCAGCGGCATGCCGGCGGCGTCGCGCAGATACAGCGACAAGGCATTGGCGGCGTTGGCGAAGTCCTGCTCCGAGCGCACCACCAGCGCGCGCCGGCGCACCAGGTTCTGGTCGTTTTCGGTCAGCAGAATGGTCGGGCGCGCACCCAGCGTCACCTGTCGCGAAATCGCATTGCGGCGCTGCTCGGCCAACGCCAGCAGGTCGTTGTACGCACGCAGTTTGAGGCCGGCTGCCACCCAGCTCTGGTAGGCGTCCACGGCGCGCCGCTGCACGCCGATCGCCACCATCTCCGCTTCGTACTGGGCGACATTGATGTCGGCGCTGGCAACGCTGCGCTTGGTGCGACGCTCGTCGACCACGCGGTCGCGCAACAGCGCGTACAGCGCGCCGACCTTCACTTCGCCGCCGCGGTCGGTATACGACTTGTCTTCGTAGACCGGGAACGCACCGCGCGAGGACCGGTAGCCGCCGTAGTAATAACCGCCGTTGTTCTCGAACGGCCGCTTGACGCCGCTTTCGATGGTGCTGCCGTCGTAGTAGCCGGCCTCGCGCGAGCGGCCTTCGATATCGAACACGGTGTCGAACGCGCCGTCGGCCGAGATTCCCTTGCCTTCGGCCTGGCGGACTTTCGCCAACGCTTCGACGATCTGCGGCGCAGAGCGGGCCGAGGACTGCAGCACTTCGTCCAGGGTCAGCGGCGCGGCCTGTGCGAAGGCCGCACCGGGGCACAGTGCGATCAGCAGGACAAACAGACGCCGCATCATTTCTTGCCCGTCGTGTCGTCTTCGGACTTGTCGGCGGCAGGCTTGGCCTTGCCATCGTCCTGCGTGGTCGCGGCGGGGCGGCGGCCGAATTCCAACGGGAAGTTGTTGAGCTGGCGCCATAGTTCGTAGCCCACCCGCACCGTTTCGCCCAGTACCCAGCCGCGCACCTTGCCGCCCTGGCGGGCGAATTCCTGCGCCGGCCATGCGGGTTTGCCCGGTAGCGGCTCGACCAGGATGCGGAACAGCCCATCCGGTGCGGCATTGGGGTCGATCGCGCGCACACGACCATCGAACATGCCGTGCGCCACCGACGGCCAGCCGCTGAACTGGATCGCCGGCCAACCTTCGAATTCGAGCCGCACCGGGCGGCCGGGGCGAATCAACGGCACGTCGCGGCCATCGATATACAGCTCCACGGCACGCTCCACGCGCTCGGGCGCAATCACCGCCAATACCGTGCCGGGCGAGACCATGGCGCTGCCGCTGGCGGCGTTGAGCTGCTGTACGCGACCATCGCGCGGCGCGTGCACCAGCTGTGCGGACTGGCGGTTCAACTGGATGTCGATGCGGGTCAACTTGGCGCGCGATTCGGCCAGCTTGGCGTCGGCTTCGGCCACCTTGATCTGGGTCAGCTCGTAATCGCGGCGCCCGGCCAGCCCTTCGGCGAGCAATTGCCGGCTGCGTTCCACGTCGATGCTGGCGACCGCGCGCGATTGCTGGATGGCGGCGATTTCCGCCGCGACCTGCGCGCGCTCGCTGGCAAGCCGAGTCAGTAGATCCGGGTCCAGGTCGCCGACGCGTGCGATCGGGTCGCCCTTGGACACGTGCTGGCCATCGTGTACGTACCAGCGCTCGACGCGGCCGGGCACGAAGGCGGTGACCTGCTGCTGGCGGTCGCCCGGGTCCAGCGAGACCACCTGGCCCTTGCCGCTGGCGGTCTGCACCCACGGTGCGAACGCGAGGATGGAACCTGCGATGGCGACGCCGATCAACAGCATCCACGCCAGCGCCTTGGCGATGCTCGGTGGCCGCATCGAGGCCAGCGTGGGGAAGTGCGCGATCCGATCAGGGGCGTGCTGCATTGGTGGCCTCCTGGGTGGATGCGATGAGTTCGGCGCGCGTGGCGTAGCGCTGCTGGCGCGCGGGTTCCAGGCGGAACCAGCCATCCAGGGTGATGTCTTCCGGCCTGCCGGTGCACAGCAGCACGGTGGTGCCGGCCTCCTTCAGGCGTCCCAGCACACGGGTCAGGCGTTCTGCGGGGAGCAGGTCGTAGAGCTGCGACAACATCAGCACGCGTGGGCGCACCAGCAAGGCGTTTGCCAGCTTCAGCGCCATCACTTCGCCGATCCACAGCGGAAAGCCGGACGCGGCAAGGCGCGTGTCCAGGCCCTGCGGCAAGGCGGCGATGCGTGCGCGCAGCCCCACCGTGTCGATGGCTTCCAGCATCGCTTCGGAGCTCACGTCGGCCGAGGCCATGGCCAGATACTCGCGGATGGTGACTTCGACAATCGTCGGTCGATCGAGCACGGTGACTTCCGAGCGCAGCAGGTACATGTCGAAGGTGGCCAGGTCCGCACCGCCCACCATCACCAGGCCGCGATCCGGCACCACATGGCGCTTGAGCACCATCGCCAGCAGCCGCTCGGCGCCGCCATCGGCCAGCGTCACCAGATGCTCGCCGGCTTCCAGGGTGAAATCGAACCGCGCCCCCTCGATCACCACGCCGTCCAGCCGCACCGCGCTGTTGCCGGGGATCTTGCCGGCCGCCACGACGGCACGTTCCTGCGGAATGGCATACAGCAGCGACAATTCTTCGGCACTGGCCACCAGATCGTAGAACGTGTCCAGATACGCGCCGAGCTGCGCGATGCCATAGAACACCGCGCTCAGGATCAGCTCGGCCGCCACCAGCTGGCCAATCGACAGCTCGCCACGCAGGATCAAGCTGCCGCCCAGCGCCAGCAGCGCCGCGCTGGCAACGGCGTACAGCAGCAGGAACGCCACCGTCTGGGTGAAGCTATAGCGGAAATGGCGCCGATGCCGGTCGACATAGGCCGCAGTGACCGCCTCGGAGCGGTCCATCGCAAAGTTGAGATGGCGGCTGGATTTGTAGAAGCCATTGGAACCGCCGACGCTTTCCAGCCAATGCGCGGCATTGTGCTTGGCGTGGCTGAGGTCGACCGCAGTGCGAATCGAACCGCGCGACCAGATCATCCAGATGGCGAAGATGATCAGCAGCAGCAAGGCGTTGAACCCGAGGAAAAACGGGTGGTAGAAGCTGGTGACGATCAGGCCGACGGCCGACTGCAGCACGATGGTGAAGGCGCCGATCGCCAGGCTGGGCACCGCTTTTTGCACCACCACCAGATCGAAGTAGCGGTTGAACACATCGCCGCGGTTCTGGTCGGCGAAGAAGGGGTTCTGCGCATGCACCGCGCGCACCGTGATCTCGGCCACCACGCGCGCGAACAGGCGGCGTTCGAACAGCGCCATCATCCACACCCGCATCGCGCTCAGGCACGCCACCAGCAGCAGCAGCCCCAGCAACAGGCCCGACAACGTCCACAGTGGCGTGGACAGTGCGGTATTGGCGACGCTGTTGATCAGCAACTGCACCGAGATGGGCGTGGCCAGCGACAGCAGGCTGATCGCCACGCCGTACACCAGGGCAAGACGCACGTACGGCATGTCAGGCCCGACGATTTCCGCCAGCCAGCCCGCCGCTTCCCGCCATCCGATCCGCTGTGACGCCATTGAACTTCCATTGATGAGTTCAGTGAAGCATTGACGAGTTACCGCTATAGGACAAGGCCGGAGCGCTTATCCGTTGTATAGGATTTTCCTATGCGGCTGCAGCGCGCAGCAAATCGGCGATCAAACCGAACGCTGGCGCACGTCCTGCGCCTTGCCGCCACAGCAGCCCAATCTCGCGGTAATAGCGGCCGCCCTTGATCGGGCGCACCACCACATCGTCGCCTTCGCGGATTTCCTGGCGCACGTACAGGTCCGGCAACAGCGCCAACCCCATGCCCATGCCGGCCATCTGCCGGATCGCATCCAGACTCGTTCCTTCGTAATCGCGCAGTACATGGGCACCGACGTCCATCGCGATGGCGGCCACCTGTTCGGCCAATCGGTATTCCGGCATCAAGGTGAGCAGGTTGGTACCGCGCAGATCGGCAGGGGTGATGTAGCGTTTGCTGCGCAGCGGGTGATCGGCGGCCATGGTCACGTGCAAGGGCTCACGGAACAGTCGTTCGCTGTGCAGGCTGCGCCCGGCCACCGGCAGTTGCGCCAGGATCAGATCGTGCACGCCATTGGCCAGGTCGCTGGCCAGTACGGTGGGCAAACCCTCGCGCACGTGCACGCGCAGCGCCGGGTGCTCGCGGTGCAGCCGCGCAACCAGGCTGGGCATCAGGTAGGCGCCCAGCGTGGGCGAGACACCGAGCCGGATGGTGCCAATCAATGTATCGGCCGCGGTGGTGCGCAGGTCTTCCAGATCGGCCACGTCGAGCAGGATGCTGCGCGCGCGGTCGAGCAGATCGCGCCCGAGCGGGGTCAGGATGGCCGGCACGCCGCGCTCGAACAGCGGTGCGCCGATGATGGCCTCCAGTGCGCGGATCTGTTGCGACAGCGAGGGCTGCGACACGCCCATCTGTTCGGCGGCGCGAGTGAAGCTGCCGGTGTCGGCAAGTGCGACGAAGTAACTCAGTTGGCGAAGGGTGGTCTTGGGGCGGGGCATGGTCGCATCGGCACGTCGGGTCGCTCGGAGTCGCACTGCCGGCCAGGCCGGTGAGTGAGCGTGTGGCCCGCAGTGGGCCTCAACCGGCCGTCATTGATCGATGAATTGCAGCCGTGCCAGCTCGGCGTACAGGCCGCCTTCGGCGATCAACTGCGCATGCGTGCCCTGCGCCACGATGCGGCCGGCATCCATGACCACGATGCGGTCGGCCTTGAGTACGGTGGCCAGGCGGTGCGCGATGACCAGGGTGGTGCGGCCCTGCATCAGCCGGTCCAGCGCTTGCTGCACGGCGCGCTCGCTCTGTGCGTCCAGTGCGCTGGTGGCTTCGTCCAGTAGCAGGATGGGAGCGTCCTTGAGCAAGGCACGCGCGATCGCCACGCGTTGCTGCTGGCCACCGGACAGGCGCGTGCCGCGTTCGCCCAGCTCGCTGGCATAGCCCTGGGGCAGGGCGCGAATGAAGACATCGGCTTCTGCCGCCGCTGCCGCCGCTTCCACCTCGGCATCGCTGGCCTCCAGGCGGCCATAGCGGATGTTGTCGGCGGCACTGGCCGCGAACAGGGTCGGTTGCTGCGGGACCAGCGCGATGTGCTCGCGCAAGCGCACCGGGTCGGTCTGGCGCTGGTCCACCTCGTCGATGCGCACGCTGCCGCTGGCCGGGTCGTGGAAGCGCAGCAGCATCGCCAGCACCGTGCTCTTGCCCGCGCCGGACGGCCCGACCAGGGCAACGGTCTCGCCCGGGCTGACGTGCAAATCAAATTTGTCCAGTGCCGGTGCGTCGGGGCGCTGCGGATAATGAAACGCCACCTGGTCGAAATGGATCGCCCCGCGCAGCGGCTGCGGCAAGGGCGTTGGCGTGGCCGGCGCCAAAATGGCCGGCTCTTCGTCGAGCAGCTCGCCGACCCGGCCCATGCCGCCGGCGGCGCGCTGCAACTCGTTCCATACCTCGGCCAGCGCGCCGACCGAGCCGCCGCCGATCAAGGCATACAGCACGAACTGGCCCAGCGTGCCGGGTGTCATACGCCCGGACACCACGTCATGCGCGCCCAACCACAGCACGCCAACGATGGCACCGAAGATCAGCATGATGGCGATGGCGGTTACGCCGGCCTGGGTGCGGATGCGCAGCCGCGCGGTATCGATCGCCGCAAACAAGGCCTGGCTGAAACGCTGGCTTTCGTAACGCTCGCGCGCATGCGCCTGCACGGTGCGCACTGCGCCCAACGTTTCGGCCGCCAGCGTATTGGCATCGGCCACACGGTCCTGGCTGGCGCGCGAAATCTTTTGCAACCGGCGCGCGCCCAGCACGATCGGCAGCACCGCCAGCGGAATGCCGATCATCGTGAATCCAGCCAGGCGCGGGCTGGTGACGAACAACATCGCCATGCTGCCGATCACCGTCACCGAGCTACGCAACGCCACCGACATGGTGGTGCCGATCAGCCCCCGCAGCAGCTCGCTGTCGGCCGACAGTCGCGATACCAGCTCGCCGCTGCGGCTGCGATCATGAAAGCCGGCGTCCAGGCTGATCAGGTGCGCATACAGACGGCCGCGCAGGTCGGCGACGACTTTTTCGCCCAGCAACGCTACGAAGTAAAAGCGCGCTGCCGTGGCCAGGGCGAGCACCACCGCCACCGCAAACAACAGGGCGAAGGCGTGGTTGATCTGCGTGCCGCCGGAGAAGCCGTGATCGATCATGCGCTTGACCGCGGCGGGCAGGCTCAACGTGGCCGCCGCAGACACCGCGAGTGCGATCAGCCAGGCGGCGAACAGGCCGCGCTGACGTTGTACGAACGGCCACAAGGTGCGCAGGCTGCCAAGCTTCCGCAACGGGTTGGGCCTGGCGGCGGCTGGCTGATTCATGCGGCTTCCGGTGTTGAGAGATGGACACGATTGCGAGTGGCGTCGCACAGGCGGGTTTTCAAGCCAGCCAGCTGATCTGCAGGCAATTGCACGCGTAACGCTGCGCCTTGGGCGTCGAAGTGTTCATCCAGCTTGTCGACATGGAACGCGGCAAGCGCCGCGTGTACCAGCCCCAGATCGTCGAACTGGCATTGCAGGTCGAGCCGGGTCAGCGCGACCAGCGGCCGCCGCATGGCCAGGCGCAGACATTCGGCTGCGTTGCCGCCGTAAGCGCGCACCAGCCCACCGGCACCGAGCTTGATCCCGCCATACCAGCGCGTCACCACCACCACCACGCGATCGAAGCCTTGGCCATCGATGGCCGCCAGAATCGGCCGCCCCGCAGTGCCACTGGGTTCGCCATCGTCGCTGGAACGGTACTCTTGACCGAACCGGTAGGCCCAGCAGTTGTGTGTGGCATCGGGCACCGACACGCGCTGCACGATCTCCAGCGCCTGCGCGGAAGAGTCGAGTGCAGCAGCATGGGCCAGAAAGCGACTGTGCTTGATGTCCAGGCTGTGTTGCGCGTCAGCGGCGAGGGTATCGAGCATCGTCGCCATTCTATGCGAGGCGGCGATCTCGATTGCTGCAGTCAGCGTGACTGCCGTTGCAAGCTGGCAGGCCGGGGCGATTGCAGCGTGCTGCTGCCGTAGCGATGGGCAGTTGCGTGCGTGGGACGTTGGCGACCGACGTCGCGCCTGGGGGATGTTCGGGCGCACGGGTTTGCCTGGTATTAGCGTGAGCATGCGTTCGCTGGGGCGATGCGCGTTGATGCTGCGCGCGCCTGTAGAAAGCGACGCGCGTTGCGGCCGTGCGGGTCAGGGATGCCTTCGATCACACCAGCGTCGAGCGGCGCTTCTCGTCGATCCACTTGGATGCCTGGGCCGGGGTGTAGTACTGCATCCAATCCAGCATCTGCGCCATGTCGTCGCCGTACCACAGGTCGGCGCGCTGATCCGGATGCAGAAAACGTTCTTCCACCATGCGATCGATCATGCCGATCAGCGGCGCATAGAAGCCTGCGATATCGAGGAAGGCGCACGGCTTGTTGCCGATGCCGAGCTGGCGCCAGGTCAGCATCTCGAAGATCTCTTCCATGGTGCCGAAGCCGCCGGGCAGGGCGACGAAGGCATCGGACAGCTCGAACATGCGCATCTTGCGCTCATGCATCGAGCCGACGATTTCCAGTGTGGTCAGCCCGCGATGCGCCACTTCCCAATCGGCCAGCTGCTGCGGAATGACGCCGGTGACTTCGCCGCCAGCGGCCAGCACCGCGTTGGCCACCGTGCCCATCAAACCGACATTGCCGCCGCCATAGACCAGACGCAGACCCTGCTTGGCGATGCGATCGCCCAGCGCCATGGCGCGCTCGACATAGACGGGTTTGTTGCCGGCATTGGAGCCGCAATAGACGCAGATTGATTTCATCGGGGATTGGGGAGTCGGGAATAGGGAATGGGTCAAAGCAAATATAGAAGCCAGAACGCATGACGCCGGACCTAGGTCCGGCGTCAGCATGAGGAGTGAGGTGATGGGACCGCTTTTACGATTCCCGATTCCCAACTCCCGATTCCCGGCTTAATTGGCCTTATGGATGGCGCGCTTGCTCACCGCCATCGCGGCGTCGTGGATCGCTTCGGACAAGGTCGGATGCGCGTGGCAGATACGTGCCAGGTCATCGGCCGAGCCGTTGAATTCCATCATCAGCACGCCTTCGTGCACCAGCTCGGAGACGCCCACGCCCACCAGATGCATGCCCAGCACGCGATCGGTTTCGGCATCGGCGATCACCTTGACGAAGCCGGCCGGTTCGCCCATGGCCACCGCACGGCCGATCGCCGCGAACGGGAAGCTGCCGGCCTTGTACGCCACGCCCTCGGCCTTGAGCTGCTGCTCGGTCTTGCCGACCCAGGCAATCTCCGGCTCGGTGTAGATGACCCACGGGATGGTGTCGAAGTTGACGTGACCCGGCAGGCCGGCGATCAACTCGGCCACTGCGATGCCTTCCTCGAAGCCCTTGTGCGCCAGCATCGGCCCGCGCACGCAGTCGCCGATGGCCCACACGCCGTCGACGCCGGTATGGCAGTGGCCATCGACCTCGATCTGGCCGCGGTCGGTCACCTTGACGCCGGTGCCCTCGGCCAGCAGGTTCTTGGTCGCGGCCTTGCGGCCCACGGCCACCAGCAGCTTGTCCACGGTCAGGGTCTGCTCGCCAGCGCCGTCGGTGTAGCTCAGCACCACCTGCTTGGCATCGCCGCTGCCGGTGATCTCGGTCTTACTGACCTTGGCGCCCAGCTTGATGTCCAGGCCTTGCTTCTTGAATTCCTTCAGCGCGGTCTTGGCCACTTCGGCATCGGCCAGCGCCAGAAAGTCCGGCAGCGCTTCGAGGATGGTGACTTCGGCGCCCAGGCGCTTCCACACGCTGCCCAGTTCCAGGCCGATCACGCCGGCACCGATCACTGCCATGCGCTTGGGCACGGCGGTGAAGTCCAGGCCGCCGACGTTGTCGACGATGGTGTCGCCGTCGAACTTGGCAAACGGCAGTTCGATCGATTCCGAACCGGCCGCCAGGATCACGTTGATGCCCTTGAGCTCGATCTCGCCGCCTTCGTGCTGGGCGACCTTGACGATATTGCCCGGCAGCAACTGGCCGAAGCCGTAGTACGGGGTGATCTTGTTGGCCTTGAACAGCATCGCGATGCCGCCGGTGAACTGCTTCACGATCTTGTCCTTGCGGGCGATCATGGTGGGCACGTCCATCTTGGCGTCGTTGAAGCTGATGCCGTGGTCGCCGAACAGGTGACCCATGTTCCAGAACTGGCGCGAGGAATCCAGCAGCGCCTTGGACGGAATGCAGCCCACTCGCAGGCAGGTGCCGCCCAGTGCGGGCTTGCCGTCCTTGCCGATTGCCGCGTCGATGCAGGCGACCTTCATGCCCAGCTGGGCCGCGCGAATCGCCGCGTGATAGCCGGCCGGGCCGGCACCGATGACGACGACGTCGTAGTTTTCAGCCATTTTAGCAATTCCTTGATTCGTTCTCCTTCTCCCGGAGGCGGGAGAAGGTGGCGCGAAGCGCCGGATGAGGGAGGGCAGCAGCGGCCGACGATGGCGCGGCCCTCACCCCAACCCTCTCCCGCAGACGGGAGAGGGAGCGATGGCTTACAGACCGAACAGCATCCGGCCCGGGTTTTCCAGCTGATTCTTGATGTCGACCAGGAACTGCACCGAATCCTTGCCGTCGATGATGCGGTGGTCGTAGGACAGTGCCAGGTACATCATCGGGGCGATCACGACCTGGCCGTTCTCGGCGATCGGACGTTCCTTGATCGCGTGCATGCCCAGGATGGCGCTCTGCGGCGGGTTGATGATCGGAGTGGACAGCAGCGAGCCGAAGGTGCCGCCGTTGGTGATGGTGAACGTGCCGCCCTGCAGATCGTCCAGGCCCAGCTTGCCGGCGCGCGCCTTGGCGGCGTAATCGGCAATACCCTGTTCGACCTCGGCGAACGACTGGCGCTCGACGTTACGCAGCACCGGCGTGACCAGGCCCTTCTCGGTGGAGACGGCGATCGAGATATCGCTGTAGCCGTGATAGATGATGTCGTCGCCGTCGATCGAGGCGTTGACCAGCGGGAAGCGCTGCAGCGCGTTGGCGGCGGCCTTGACGAAGAAGCTCATGAAGCCGAGCTTGATGCCGTGCGCCTTCTGGAACTCGTCCTGCAGTTCCTTGCGCGCGGCCGACACCTTGGCCAGGTTCACTTCGTTGAAGGTGGTCAGCATCGCGGTGGAGTTCTTGGACTCCATCAGGCGCTTGGCGATGGTCTTGCGCACGCGCGTCATCGCCACGCGCTCTTCCGGACGGGCGCCAGAGGCCTTGCCCACGCCACCGGCCTTGGCGAAGTTGACGATGTCTTCCTTGGTCACCGCGCCACGACGGCCGGTGCCTTCGACCTGCGACGGATCCACGCCCTGGGTGATCGCGGAGAAACGCGCACCCGGCGGCAGCGCATCGGCCGCCGACTTCGACGGGCTGGGCGCAGCGGCAGCAGCCGGTGCCGCAGCCGGAGCGGGTGCAGCGGCGGCCGGTGCATCGGCCTTCTTCTCTTCGGCCGGAGCCGCGGCGGCAACGGCGCCTTCTTCGATGATCGCCAGGATCTGGTTGCTGGTGACGGTGCTGCCGGCTTCGAACTTGATTTCCTTCAACACGCCGTCGACCGGCGAAGGAACTTCCAACACGACCTTGTCGGTTTCCAGGTCGACCAGATTCTCGTCGCGCTTGACCGCTTCACCGGCCTTCTTGTGCCAGCTGGCGATGGTGGCGTCGGAAACGGATTCGGGCAGTACCGGAACTTTGACTTCGGTGGCCATTCGGGGAGCGTCCTAGGGTTTTCGTTCTTTGGGGAAGAGGAGTTATTCAGCGACTTGGTCGTTGAACGGATTGAGTAGCGCATCGGCAACCAGCTTCTGCTGTTCGACGATGTGGTCGGCCATGTGGCCGGCGGCAGGCGAGGGCGAACGGGCGCGGCCGGCGTAATGCAGGCTCTGACCGCCGGCCAGGCAGAAGTTGAGGTGATGGCGGATCTGGTACCACGCACCCTGGTTCTGCGGCTCTTCCTGGCACCACACCACGTCGGTGGCGTTGGCATAGGCCTTGAGCTCGGTGGCCAGCTGCGCACGCGGGAACGGATACAGCTGCTCCACGCGCAGGATGGCCACATCGTCCTGACCGCGCTTGGTCTGGTCTTCGAGCAGGTCGTAATAGACCTTGCCCGAACACAGGACTACGCGCTTGACCTTGGCGGCATCGGCCTTGGCATCGGGAATCAGGTGCTGGAACTGCCCATCGGCCAGTTCTTCCAGGCTCGACACCGCCAGCTTGTGACGCAGCAGCGACTTGGGCGTCATCACCACCAGCGGCTTGCGGGTGGTCATGCGCATCTGGCGACGGATCATGTGGAAGCATTGCGCCGGCGTGGTCGGCACGCACACCAGCATGTTCTCCAGCGCGCACAGTTGCAGGAAGCGCTCCAGACGCGCGGAGCTGTGCTCCGGGCCCTGCCCTTCATAACCATGCGGCAGGAACAGCGACAGGCCGGCGATACGGCCCCACTTGGCTTCACCGGCGGCGATGAACTGGTCGATCACCACCTGCGCGCCATTGGCGAAGTCGCCGAACTGCGCTTCCCACACGCACAGCGCGTTCGGGTCGGTGGTGGAGTAGCCGTATTCGAAGCCCATCACCGCTTCTTCGCTGAGCAGCGAATCGATGATGGTGGCGTCTTCCGGGTTCTCGACCAGCTGACGCAGCGGCAGGTAGTAGTTGTCGTTCTTCTGGTCATGCAGGATCGCGTGACGGTGAAAGAACGTGCCGCGACCGGCGTCCTGACCGACCAGACGCAGCTTGTGGCCTTCGGCCAGCAGCGTGGCGTACGCCAGGTTTTCGGCAAAGCCCCAGTCGGCCAGCTGATCGCCAGCGGCCATCTTGACGCGGTCGTCGTAGATCTTGGCGACGCGGGCATGCAGCTCTACGCCCTCTGGAATGGTGGTGATCAGCTTGGCCAGACGGTCCAGCTGGTCGCGCTTGACGCGCGTGTCCACCGGATCGGCGGCGGTGCCGACCAGATACTTGGACCAATCGATCGCGAATTCGTCCGGCTTGCGCGTGGCCAGTTCGGTGGTGTATTCGCCCGAATCCAGCTTGTTGCGATAGCCGTCCACCAGAGCCTTGGCTTCGTCGGCGCTCAGCACGCCGTCGCTTTCTAGCTTGGCGGCGTAGAGCTCGCGGGTCGTCTTGTGCTTGCGGATGGTCTGGTACATCACCGGCTGGGTCGCTGCCGGTTCGTCGGCTTCGTTATGGCCCCAACGGCGGTAGCAGACCAGGTCGATGACCACGTCCTTCTTGAACTGCTGGCGAAATTCGTAAGCCAGCTTGGACACGAAGATCACCGCATCCGGGTCGTCGCCATTCACGTGGAAGACCGGCGCGCCGATCATCTTGGCCACGTCGGTGCAGTACAGCGTGGAGCGGGCGTCGTCGCGGGTACTGGTAGTGAAGCCGATCTGGTTGTTGATGACGATGTGCACCGTGCCGCCGACCGCGAAACCGCGCGCCTGCGACATCTGGAACAGCTCCATCACCACGCCCTGTCCGGCGAATGCGGCATCGCCGTGGATCAGGATCGGCAACACGGTCTTGCGTTCGGCATCGCCGAAGCGTTCCTGGCGCGAGCGCACGCTGCCGACCACGACCGGGTCGACGATTTCCAGGTGCGAGGGGTTGAACGCCAGCGCCAGATGCACCTGGTTGCTGTCGCCCACCGCGATATCGGCCGAGAAGCCCATGTGGTACTTGACGTCGCCGGTGTGCGCGCGGTCGTCGTGGGCGTGCTCGAACTTGCCTTCGAATTCGTCGAACAGCTTGCGCGGGTTCTTGCCCAGCGTGTTGACCAACACGTTGAGGCGGCCGCGGTGGGCCATGCCGATCACGATGTCCTTGACCTGGTCCTTGCCGGACTGGTGGATGATCGCGTCCATCATCGGAATCAGCGCATCGCCGCCTTCCAGCGAGAAGCGCTTCTGGCCGACGTACTTGGTGTGCAGGTAGCGCTCCAGGCCTTCGGCGGCGGTGAGCCGTTCCAGCGTGCGCTTGCGGCTTGCCGCATCGCCTGCGATCTTGCCGCCGGCATCTTCCAGGCGCTTGTAGATCCACTGGCGCTGGTCGAATTCTTGGATGTGCATGAATTCTGCGCCGATGCTGCTGGCGTAGGTCGCCTTCAGGCGGGCCAGCAGATCCTTCAGCTTCATCCGCGGCTGGCCACCGACACCGCCGGTGCTGAACTCGCTGTCCATGTCAGCCTGCGACAGGCTGTGGAACGGCAGGTCCAGATCGGGTGGGTTGACCGGCGGAGTGAGCCCCAGCGGGTCGAGCTGCGCGCCAAGGTGGCCGCGTGCACGGTAGGCGGTGATCAGACGGCCGACATTGCGCTCGCGCTCGTCGCTGGCGCCCGCGCCGGTACTGGCATTGGCGGCCTGTTTGGACGCGCTGAGAATGTGGGCAATGGCTGCCGAGTGCGGCACATCACCGGCATCGCGACCTTGGAAGCCGTCGAAATACGTCTTCCACTTCGGATCGACACTGTCCGGGGCGACGAGGTACTGCTCGTACAGATCCTCGATATAGGCGGCGTTGCCGCCGGCGAGCTGCGATGACTGCGCGAACTGCTTTAGGAGATTATCCACGATGGTAAGTCGGGTCTGCTGTGGGGATGATTGTGCGGAAGCGGCAGGGCGAGTTGCCCTATCGGTCGGTCTCAAATCTCGAAAAATTATACCCCCTTGCGCTTGTGAGGGGGCGTCTGCGAGCTGACCGGCCGGGTAGACCAATTGGTCGGGCGCCTACGCGCAAGAGGCGCTGCGGCGTCAGATGCCGAGCGCGCGCGGTTCGTTCCAGAGCGTGCTGCGCTCCCATATCTGCGCGAATTCGCGCTCCAGCTGGCGGCTGCGGGCCGCACCGGACAACCAGGTTTCGCCATCGTCGTAGCGATGACCTGTTGGACGAAAGTAGTAGGCGTCGTCGCCGACGACGTAAGCCGCCGCATAGCTGGTATCGACCGGATCGCTGACCGCGCGGAACCGGAACACACTCGGCAACCGCTGGGCCAGGCGCAACATCGCGCTGCTGCTGGCGGCGGCGCTGGCGGTGTCCTGCACCAGCACCTGCACGCGCTTGTCGTGGCGGGCGGTGGCGAAGCGGCGCAACGCATCGAGCACCGCGGGGTTGTCGAACAACGGTGGGTCCAGTGCGCGGGTGTAGATCAGCACCTGCCGCCGTGCGCTGCACAGCAGGCCGGTGGTGGCAGCCAGGGCCGCGGCGAGATAGTCCACCGCCATCGGGCCGTCGAGCCGGCGATGCACGGGCTTGGCGGGCGCAGCGCCACTATCGGCAGTACGCGCGTGCGAAGAATGCGAGGGCAGTTCGGGTAAAAAACCGAGGCGTGCGAACACGGCCTCGGCGTTTGCGGTGACGCGGGCGTGCAGGCTGGGCCAGCCACGCTCGGCTGCGGCATCCACCGCTGCGGCGAGCAGCTGGTCCGACAGGCCGCGCCGCCGCCAGTCCGGCAGCAGGCCGAGCCGGTCGATACGGCGATCCGGCGTCAACCGCACCGAGGCGACCAGCTGGCCGTCGTCGGTGCGTGCGGCCAAGTGCAGGCTGAGCGGGTCCAACGCATCCCACTCGGCATCGTGGGCAATGCCCGCGATGGCGGTTGTGCAGGCCTGCCGCAACGCGCGCAGGGCCGCGGCATCGGCTGCCGGGTCCAGCGCGACGATTTGCGGCCTGCCGTGCGGACTCATGCGCGCTCCGGGGTCTCGTCGTGGTTGCCATCATCGGCGATCTCCGAAGCCTCTCTGTCGCCATCCTCGTCCTGCGCGGTGTCGGCGATGTCAGCCGGGCTATCTGCGTCGTCCGCCACCGCTTCGACATCGGCGTCGGGATCGATGGCGTCGTCTGCGTCCGCGCTGTCGGCGTCGTCCTGATCGTCTTGTTGGTCGGCCGACACGGTGAGCACATGCGCTTGGTCGTCGTCGATATCTTCGTGCGCGTCGTCATGGGCGCGCTGGTAATGGCCCTGCGCCAACAGCTCCAACACCACCTCGCGGCCGCGTGCGCTCAGCTGCGCGTAAAGCCCGCCATCGATTTCTTCGGCCGCCGCCAGACGCGCCGCATCCTTGGCCGACAGCGCAAATTCCAGGCCGCTGCAAAACAGCGTGGCGCCGCGCTTGGCACGCCGCCAGGCCAGCCGCGACCAGGGGTGGCGATACAGCACCACGCCTTCTTCCAGCGCCTGTTCGACCGCTTCGCGCGGGATCGGCTCGGGCGCCGGCACCACGTCGCCGGAGGCGCGATAGGTGGTCATGAAACGGCCGAACCAGTCGCCCAGGCGATCCGGGTCGTTCATGCGCAGCGCGTTGAGCGCTTCGACCACGCGGTTCATCGCGGTGACGTCGATCTCGTACGGGTCGGCCGGCACCTTGAGGTCTTCGTCGTGATAGCGCACCGACTCGTCGGCATCGGCGATCAGGGTGTCCAGGTAGTCGCCGATCAGCTCGGCCGAGGACGGTGCGCGGGTGCCGATCGAGAAGGTCAGGCAGGCGTCTTCGGCCACGCCGTGATGCGGCACCAGCGGCGGCAGATACAGCATGTCGCCCGGACCCAGCACCCAGTCGTGGGTCGGCTTGAACTCGCGCAGCAGCTTGATGTCCACGTCGTCGCGGAACGCCAGCGGCGTGGGCTTGCGGCCTTGCGAGGTGCGTGCGTCGATCTGCCAGCGGCGGTGGCCCTGGCCCTGCAGCAGGAACACGTCGTAATGGTCGACATGCGCGCCGACCGAGCCGCCGGTGGCGGCAAAGCTGATCATGATGTCGTCGATGCGCCAGCGCGGCAGGAAGCGGAACTGCTCCAGCAGTGCGCGCACGTCGGCGTCCCACTTGTCCACGTCCTGCACCAGCAGCGTCCAATCGTGATCGGGCAGACCGGGGAAGTCGGTTTCCTGGAACGGGCCGGTACGCACGCTCCAGCCGTCGGTGGCGCGGTCGTGGCTGATCAGGCGCGCCAGCACGCCGTCTTCGCAGGCCAGGCCGGCCAGATCTTCCGGCTGCAGTGGCGAGGCGAAGTCTGCGAAGGCATTGCGGATCAGCAGCGGGTGCTTGTGCCAGTAGGTGCGCAGAAAGCGCTCCACCGGCATGCCTAGCGGCTGGCCGGGGCGGGCCTGGACTTCGATGACGGGAGGGTTTGCCTTGCGTGCAGCCATGGGGAGTCCTTGCAGGTGTCGATGGAATAGTGGTGCGCGGGCAGGGCCGGCGCAGATACCTCATTGTCCGATGCCTGCGCCGGATCTGCACCTGCGCGCGGGGCCGGCAACAGGCAATGCTTCAGGGACGTGGTGGTTCGGGCCTGCGCGGTTCCGGCGACTGCGCTTGGCAGGCGGTCACGTCGGTAGGTGCTGCAACGCTGTGCGGGCGGCAACAGCGTACTTGCCGTGAAGACTGATGCGGTGCGTGGACGGCTTCGCGGCCTGCGTTGGCTTGCGAAAAAGATGCGCGCTCTGCACGCGTGGCGCACCAAGGGCGCGTCATTCACCATTTAATTGCCTTATTGCCGTGCTGGGCGAAGGCGGCGCCACCGCGCCGTCGCGGCCACCGAGTTACATCACCTTGTTGTCGCTCCCGCGGTCGTCCAGTGTGGGCTTGCTGGATGGGTTGACCGTGTTGTCGTTGCCGGAAAAACGGACCTGCTTGACCTCGCGGGCCAGCACCAGATTCTTGTTGCCCTGGATGTCCACGCTGTCGACAGTGCTCAGATTGAGCGTGTTGTCGTGGCCGGTGACGCTGAGCTGGCCGAGCTGTTTGTTGAGCACGGTGAAGTTGCTGCCTTCCATGCGGATGCTGCGCGCGTTGTCCAGATTCATCGCGCCGCGTGAGGCGGTGATGGTCCCCGTGCCGCAGTTGCCATGCAGGATCCACTCGCTGTCGTCGCGGGTCAGGCGCACATCCTTGCCGTCGCAATCGGCGCCGCTGGTCGGGTCGGTCACTGTGGACGAGACGGCCGATAGCGCCTGGGCCGCAGGGCCGTCGGCGCCGCAGCCGCTCAATGCGGCGATGCTGTACAGGGCAAACAGCGACGCGATACTACGCACTGCACGCATGGGTGATCCCTCGCTTGGATGAGGCCGGCACCATAGCAGCCGCATCGGGGAGCGCCGTTGACGCCGGCTCGATGCTTGGGCGTTGCCGACATACCCGGCGAAGCAGCCGTTCCGTCACGTCGCTAGAAATGCCAGCACCTACCGCACCCTCCAGGACCTACCGCACCCCGACAATGGCCGCGCCCGCTTGGCGTGGTGCGGCCGATGGTGTTCCCGCTTAGGCAAGCGTTGAACGCATTTTCCACGTGCTGTCGATCAACAATCGAAGCACTCTTCACTACGCGCACGTGCTTGATCTTCAGCGTGGGAGGTCGCCGCATGTGAGCGAAATGCCGGGCCCACTCGGCACGCCTGACGTTGTTGAGAGCGTTCTTAGATCGCGCGCGCCAGCTGCTCGGCCAGGCCGGTGTAGCCGCCCGGGGTGAGCGTACGCAGCCGCTGCTTGTCCTCGTCGGGCAGCTCCAGGCTTTCCACGAAGGCCTGCATCGAGGCGGCGGTGATGCCGTGGCCGCGCGTCAATGCCTTCAATTGTTCGTACGGGTTGGGCAGGCCGTGGCGGCGCATCACCGTCTGCACGGCTTCGGCCAGTACTTCCCAGGCCGCGTCCAGATCGGCATCCAGGCGCTGCGGATTGACGGTCAGCTTGCCCAGGCCCTTGGCCAGCGAATCCAGCGCCACCTGGGTGTGACCGAACGCGGTGCCCAGCGCGCGCAGCACGGTGGAATCGGTGAGATCGCGCTGCCAGCGGCTGATCGGCAGCTTGGCCGAGAAGTGCTCGAACAATGCGTTGGCAATGCCGAAATTGCCTTCGGCATTTTCAAAGTCGATCGGGTTGACCTTGTGCGGCATCGTGGACGAGCCGACTTCGCCTTCTTTCAACTTTTGCTTGAAATACCCCAGCGAGATGTAGCCCCAGATATCGCGCGACAGGTCGATCAGGATGGTGTTGGCGCGACGCGTGGCGTCGCCGATTTCGGCCACGTTGTCGTGCGGCTCGATCTGGGTGGTGTAGGGGTTGAACACCAGGCCCAGGCTCTCCACAAACCGCTGCGCGAATGCGGCCCAGTCCAGCTGCGGGTACGACACCAGGTGCGCGTTGTAGTTGCCCACCGCGCCGTTGATCTTTCCGGTGAGTTCCACCGCGGCGATCTGCTTGCGCTGGCGCTCCAGCCGCGCGACCACATTGGCGATTTCCTTGCCCAGCGTGGTGGGCGAGGCGGTCTGGCCGTGTGTGCGCGAGAGCATCGGTTGCGCGGCCTGCGCGTGCGCCAGGCTGCGCAATGTTGCGGCCAGGCCGTCCAGCGTGGGCAGCAGCACGTCGCGGCGCGCCTGCTCCAGCATCAAGCCGTAGCTGAGGTTGTTGATGTCTTCGCTGGTGCAGGCGAAGTGCACGAACTCCAGTGCCGGGCCCAGTTCGGCATCGTCCTTGAGCTGTTCCTTGATGAAGTACTCCACCGCCTTGACGTCATGGTTGGTGGTGCGTTCGATCTCCTTCACCCGCCCGGCATGGGTCACGCTGAAGTCGTCGGCCAGCGCACGCAGACGCTGGCTGGCGGCGGCCGAAAACGGCGCCAGTTCGGCGATGCCCGGCTCGGCGGCCAGCGCCAGCAACCATTCGATCTCGACCTTGACCCGCGCCCTGATCAGGCCGTATTCGGAAAAGATCGGGCGCAGCGCATCCACCTTGGAGGCGTAGCGGCCGTCGAGCGGGGACAGGGCGAGCAGGGCGGAATCCGACATGGGGAGGGCACTGGGAAGCTGGCGGGGCCGATATTCTACGCCGCCCCTACGCCCGCTTCGCCCACCGGCCGCACCGTCACCGCCTGGATGCGGTGGCCGGCCATGCGCCGTACGATCAGCGCGTGGCCGTCCAGTTCCAGGGTTTCGCCTTCTTCTGGCAGCCGCTGCAGCTGATGCACGATCAGCCCGCCGACCGAATTGATATGGTCCGGGGCGCTCAGGTCCTGGCCCAGCAAGCGTTCCAGGCGGAAGATCGAGGTGCTGCCGGCGACCAGCAGCGAGCCGTCCTGGCTGCGCACCGGAGCGTCGCGCACCACATGGCGGTGCTCGTCCTCGATCTCGCCGACCACCACTTCCAGCAGGTCTTCCAGGGTAAAGAAGCCCAGGATGCGGCCTTCGTCCTCCACGCACAGCGCCAGATGGGTGGTACCGGTGCGGAACTGCTCCAGCGCGCTGGGGATGGGGGTTTCCAGCGGCAACAGGGTGGGTGGACGCAGCAACGGACGCAGGTCGTCCAGGTCCTGGCCGCGCGCCATCGCCACCAGCAAATCCTTGGTATGCAGGATGCCCAGCACCTGTTCGCCATCGGCGTCGAACCAGGGGTAGCGGCTGTAGCGCGACTCGCTGAATTCGGCCAGCACCGCGTCCAGGTTCATGCCCTCGCGCAAGCTGCGCATATGCTCGCGGGGGCGCATCAGGTCGCCGGCCACCAGATCCGGCAGTTCCAGCGCATGGCTCATCAGCGTCAACCCATGATCGGCGGTGGGCGCGTTGGGGTCCTGGCGCCCGACGATCAGCTTGAGTTCTTCGCGCGAATAGCGGTGCGACTGGTGCTCCACATCGCCCCAGCCCAGCAGGCGCAGCAGCCGGTTGGCGCTGGTGTTGAGTACCCAGATTGCCGGGTACATCGCCCAGTAAAAAACGTACAACGGCGCGGCCGTCCACAACGACATGCGCTCCGGGCGCCGGATCGCCATGGTCTTGGGCGCCAGTTCGCCCAGCACGATGTGCAGGAACGAAATCAGGCTGAAGGCGATTGCCAGGGCGGTGAACTGCGCAGCGTCCTCGGACATGCCCAGCACATCGAACAACGGCTGCAGCAGATGCGCGAATGCAGGTTCGCCGACCCAGCCCAATCCCAGCGATGCCAGGGTGATGCCGAGCTGGCATGCCGACAGATACGCATCCAGATGCGCGTGCACCCCCAGCAGCAGACGCCCGCGCCAGCCATGGGTCTGTGCCAGCCCCACCGCCTGGGTGTCCCGCAGTTTGACCAGGGCGAATTCGGCGGCAACGAAGAATCCGTTCAACAGCACCAGCAACAGCGCGACGATCAACAGCAGCACATTACCGAGCATGGTCGCCTCCGCGCGTTGCAGGTGCGGCGGGTGAATGCATCAATGCAGGCATTTGCGTGGTGGTGCGGGGTGCAGCGAAGCAGCGCGCGCGCAGTGCGTTTCTACAGTCAGGGTCGTCGCCCATGGCGGCGTGGTACCTCGTATGGATCAGCAGTGAGTCTAGTCCACGCGCCGCGATGACATCGTTGCAACGCTGACAGCGAGTATCGTAGTGACCCTCGCAAGCGTGGGTGCGCCCGCTGCCAGCCATTGCGTCACCACAATCCAACACTGTGCGGAGAAGACAGATGAGCGAACGTTTCAGGACCGAACACGACAGCATGGGCGAATTGCAGGTGCCCGCCGATGCGTTATGGGGCGCGCAGACCCAGCGCGCCGTGCAGAATTTTCCGGTGTCTGGTCAGCCGATGCCGCGCGGCTTCATTCGCGCGCTGGGGTTGATCAAGGCCGCCGCCGCCGGTGTCAATGCCGAGCTCGGGCTGTTGCCGAAGTCGATCAGCAAGACCGTGCAGGCCGCGGCATTGCAGGTCGCCGACGGCACGCATGACGCGCAGTTTCCGATCGATGTGTATCAGACCGGCTCGGGTACCTCGTCCAACATGAATGCCAACGAGGTGATTGCCACACTGGCCACGCGCGCCGGCAAGGACGCGGTGCATCCCAACGATCACGTCAATCTCGGCCAGAGTTCCAACGATGTGGTGCCCACCGCGATCCGTGTGTCGGCGTTGCTTGCGGTGCAGGAACACCTGCAGCCGGCGCTCAAGCATCTGCGCAAGACCATCGACAAGCGCGCCAGGTCGCTGGACAAGATCGTCAAGACCGGCCGGACGCATTTGATGGATGCGATGCCGCTGACGTTCGGGCAGGAATTCGGGGCTTGGTCTGCGCAATTGCGTTCGGCGCAGGACCGGCTCGACGATGCGCTCAAGCGGCTGCGCCGTCTGCCGCTGGGCGGCACCGCGATCGGGACCGGCGTCAACGCCGACCCACGCTTCGGCGGCAAGGTGGCCAAGGCTCTGTCGAGCCTGAGCGGCGCCAAGTTCGAGAGCGCGGAAAACAAGTTCGAAGGCCTGGCCGCGCAGGACGATGCGGTGGAATTGTCCGGCCAGCTCAACGCGCTGGCGGTGGCGCTGATCAAGATCGCCAACGATCTGCGCTGGATGAACGCCGGCCCGTTGGCGGGCCTGGGCGAGATCGAATTGCCGGCGCTGCAGCCGGGCAGCTCGATCATGCCGGGCAAGGTCAACCCGGTGATTCCCGAGGCGACCGTGATGGCCTGCGCGCAGGTCATCGGCCACCACACCGCGATCACCGTGGCGGGGCAGACCGGCAACTTCCAGTTGAACGTGACGCTGCCGTTGATCGCATACAACCTGCTGGATTCGATCACCCTGCTGGGCAACGTGTCGCGCCTGTTGGCCGATACCGCCATCGCCGGATTGAAGGTGCGTCAGGACCGCGTGCGCGAGGCATTGGACCGCAATCCGATCCTGGTCACCGCACTCAACCCGATCATCGGGTACGAAAAAGCCGCAGCCATCGCCAAGCGCGCCTACAAGGAACAACGCCCCGTGCTGGAGGTGGCGCTGGAAGACAGCGGGCTCAGCGAAGCGGACCTGCGCCGTTTGCTGGATCCTGCTGCACTGACGCGTGGTGGCATCCAGGCCGGAAGCAGTGGCGGCGGTGGCTGATCACCGCAATGTGCGTGTGTGCGTAGGAGCGCACCTGGGCGCGATGGGGGCGTTGTCGATAAAGCCCCGTCGCGCTCGGGCGCGCTCCTATCCTGGGTTCTAGCCTTCCGTTCTTGCGAATCAGCGTTTTCGCGCGGCTTCGCTAATACTCAGTGCCGCTCGGCCTGCACGTTGCCGAAACTTTCGCGGTACGGCTGCAGCGACGGGATTTCATCCAGCAATTCGTTGCTGAGCGTTTGGATCTCCGGCGTGGCGGTCAGCTTGATCGACTTGTACTCGGGGTCCGCGCCAGCGGCATTGACGGCCTGCTGGCGCAGCATCTGCAAATGCCCGAACAGCAACTGCAGCTTGGCGCGGGTCGGTTCCTTCTGCGGCAGCGCGATATCGTCGATCTTGAGCGTGCCGTCGGGCGTGATTTCCGCATTGGCAGCCGGCGGGCGGCGGATCATCACCGACTGGGTGGTGATGGCAACGCGCGGCTTGCCGCGTTCGGCGCGACGGGACGACTGGTCGCCACAGGCGGCAAGGGTGCACAGCAGCAGCGCCATGCAGAGCATCACGAACTTGTTCATGGGGTCGATCGGTCGTGGGAAGCGTCTAGTGTAATCCGCCCCCGCGCTATCGATCAGCGCGGCGGCCAGCCGGACCGGCTGACAAAATGTCGCAGGTCCCGCCTCTGCGCCATGGCGTGCGCCCAAAAACCGCATGATCCCGCGCGTCTTTGGGTTGCTGACAGCCGCTGCACTTGTCGGCGACGACGCAGCTGCTGTGGCCCCCGTCATTCTTTACGGCAATCGTCGACGTCGTGCTGGGTGAGGGTGGAGTAAGGCGCAAACGCCGGCACCAGCTGCACGGCGGCGTCCTGGGCGGTGCGTAGCTTGCCCAGCTGGTCGCAGATGCGCAGGGCGTTTTGCTTGAAGGCTTCGCCGTCGGCCTGGATCTTGTCGCCCATCTTCTCCACGTTGCCGCTGAGCACGCCCTTGAGCGCTTCGCCCGCGGCATGCGCACCGAACGCGGCGCCCTGCGTGCCGATGTCGATGCCCTTGTTGGCCACCGCGTGCACCTGCGCGTAATAGCCGCGCATTGCCTGGCGCTGTGCATCGTTCAGGGCCACCGGCTTGCCCCCGATGCTGAGCGTGCCATCCATGCCGATGGTGGCAGCAGGCAAGGTGTCGCGCTTGAGCGTCAGGCGCTTGCCATCGAACGTCACGCCGCTGCCCTGGATGTGCGCCGAGCCGTCGACGGCGACCTCTGGCCTGCCGCAGCCAACCAGCAGTGCACCGACCAACACCGCAGAGAGAAATGATTTCATCAGCAGTCCCCTTCGAATCGTGGATGAAGTGATCAGCGCTCGCCCGGCACGCGCGTGGTGCCGGCGACGTCCTTGACATTGATATCGCCGCTGCCATTGCGTGCAACGCTCACATCGCCGCTCACTTTACGCACGTTGAGCGTGCCGGAATTGATCGCCTCGACGGTGATGTTTCCCCGCACGCCGTTGAGCTCCATATCGCCGGACCCGATCGTGCCGACCTTGATGCTGCCGGCCACATCGCGCAGCGTGACGTCGCCCGAGCCCACCTTGCCGATCTCCGCCGCCCCGTGGATCTGCTTGGCCTTCAGATCGCCCGAGCCCACGGCCAGGACACGGAGCGCGCCGATGTCTTCCATTTCGATGTCGCCCGAGCCCACCTTGGCGGTGACTCGCCCTTTGCTATGGCGAATGGCCACATCGCCGGAGCCGACATCCGCACTCACTGCAGCGGCGCCGGTGATGTCGGCATCGCCGGAGCCCACATCCAACTGCACCAGCAGGTGATTGGGCACGCTGCCGCGCAGGTCCAGATACGAATAGTTTTCGCCGACGGACATACGCAGCAGGCGGTCGTCCGCCAGCGTCACCACCAGCCGGTCGCCAACCCGCTTCTGGGTGACGGTCAGGCTCTTGAGCCCATCGGCCTTGGCCGCACAGGCGCGGCCGTGCAGACGGCTGCCACTGCCGGGCGCCGCGTCCAGGTGCAGGTCGTTGGAACCGACGTCGAACAACACCGATTTCACTCCCGCAAGCTGCAGCTCCAGGCTGCGTGGCTCGGAGAATTTGCACTGCTCCTCGGCCACTGCGGTGCCGGGCAATGCGAACAGGATGGCCAGGGTCAAAGGCAGGCGCATGGGGTGTCCTCAGGCTTCGGAGCGCCGACGGCGCAGATAGATGGAAGCGGCGATCAGCGCGATGCCGATGGCGGCACCGATCCAGATGTCGGGGTCGCCATAGACCCGCGAACTGTCGGTGTGCTGCAACGCCCATTGCACCAGGTCGCTGGGGTTCTTCATCGCGCTGCTATCCAGGTTGCCGCTGACGGCAAGCGGCGACCACGTGCCTGGCAGGGCGCTGAGCAGGCCGCGATAGCCAACGATGTACCAGATGTCGCCAATCGGCAGCGACACGCCAGGCATCGCTGCCAGAATGCTCAACATCACGCAGGCCAGTAGCGGAAACAGCACTGCCCACAGGAACGGCTTGCTGCCGGCCCAGGCCGAGCAGAACATCAGCCAGCCGATGGTCGGCAACGACCACAACAGGCTCATCGGCACGGTCTTCAACAGCAGCCACAGCAACGCGAACGGATGCGAGTGGGTGGCCATCGCCCAGGGGCTGGGCACGCCTGCGATCGATGCGCCAACGATGGCGATCAACCATAACGCCAGGCCGACCGCCGTCCCGATCACGATGGAAATCAGCGGCGCCAGCAGCAAGGCCCAGGCGGCCTTGGACAATACGGTCTGTACGTCGGACACCGGCAACGATTTCCAGAACAGCACGCTGCGGTCGCGTCGATCGTCGTAAAGGCTGCCAAGCGCGTAGAAGAACACCACGAACGCCAGGACCACCGAGGCGATGCCGATGCCGCCGAGCAGCAGTCCATCGCCGACCTGGCCCAGGGTGCGCGTGTATTCGGCCAGATCGTCCATCCGGATGCTGTCGCCGGTCATGTTGCGACGTGCGCTGATCGCGCCGATCACCGCGCCCAGCAGCGCAAAGAACACCGCGATGCCGCCGGTGATCACCTGCGCCCAGACGAAGCCGCCGCGGTGTTCCCAGTATTCGCGTTTGAGCAGCCAGCCGAAGGTACGGGCAGGCGATGCGTGGTTGGTCATGGCATTCATGCGTAGGTCCCCTTCATGACGGCAACAAACAGGTCGGCCAGGCCGGGATTGCGGGTTTCGCCGAAGCGGGCGAGCTGATCCTTGGGTACGCCATCGAACAGCATCACGGTCTTGCCGAAGGGCAGGGCGCGTTCGTCGATCGGGGTCAGGGCGCGCGCAGTCTCCAGGTGTTCGGTACCGACCAGCACTTCGGTGTAGCGCTGCGCCACGTCTTCCATGTCGGCGGTGAGTACGATGCGGCCGTCGCGGATGAACATCACATCAGTGAGGATGTGTTCGATCTCTTCGACCTGGTGGGTGGTGACCATGATGGTCTTCTGCTCGTCGAAGTAATCCTCCAGCAAGCGCTGGTAGAACTGCTTGCGATACAGGATGTCCAGGCCCAGCGTGGGCTCGTCCAGCACCAGGATGCGCGCATCGATGGCCATCACCAGCGCCAGATGCAGCTGCACGATCATGCCCTTGGACAACTCGCGGACCCGCGATTTGCGATTGAGCTGGGTGTTGGCCAAAAAGCGCTCGCACTTGGCGCGATCAAAACGCGGATGCACGCCCGCCACGAAGTCGATCGCTTCGCCCACCCGCAACCAGCGCGGCAACACCGCCACGTCGGCGATGAAGCAGACCTCGTTCATCAGCGCGTTGCGCTCGGTGCGCGGGTCCATGCCAAGCACCTTCAAGTCGCCGTCGAAGTCGGTCAGGCCCAGCACGGCCTTGAGCGCGGTGGTCTTGCCGGCACCGTTGGGGCCGATCAATCCGACGATGCGGCCGGGGGCGATGGTGAAGCTGGTGTTGTCCAGCGCCAGCCGATGTTTGTAGGCCTTGCGCAGGCCACGTGCGTCGACGACATGGTCGGTGGAGACGGCGGTCATGGTGTTTTCCCCTGTGGCAACAGATCGTCGATGGACAGGCCCAGGCGCTGGATGCGTTCCAGTACCGCCGGCCATTCTTCGTTCAAGAAGCGGTCGCGTTCGCTTCCGCGCAGCTTCTGTGCGGCTTCCGGGGTCATGAACATGCCCAGACCGCGGCGTTTTTCCACCAGGTTCTCGTCGGCCAACTCCTGGTAGGCGCGCGAGACGGTGATGGGATTGAGTTGGTAGTCCGCCGCCACCTGGCGCACCGAAGGCAGGGCGTCGCCGGGTTTGAGGATTCCATCGAGCATCATGGCAATGACCCGTTCCTTGAGTTGGCGGTAGATGGGAGCGCCGTCGCTCCATTGGATGTCGTTCATGGTCAGCTCCGTGGACGCAGAACCTGCGCGAAGGAGAAATAGGGCATCGACAGCGAAGCGCGCAGGTGCCGGCCAGGCCGGGTGCGCTCCTCGGGGGGAGTTGTCGCGTTTTCCGTAACCGCCTCCGACACGCCATAATCGGCGCCGGACTCCGTGACCTGACTGGAAGCGGCTCCCAGCCAACCAATGGCAAACAGGGTGCTGCCGAACAGCAACAGCGGAACTGGTCGCGTGACACGTGTGCTGTTCATGCTTTCCCCCTGCGTTGGATGACTGGTGTTGTATTAAACTATAACACCGACACGCAGGCAGTCAACTGTCTGTCACACCCAACTGATGGCACCCTGCGCAAAACCGGGTGCCGCATCATCTTCGAGGGCCTGCCAATGCTGCTCAAACGTTTATTGGTCGTTGTATTTGCTGGCTTTTTTGCCAGCTCCGCGCTGGCCGCCACGGCGCCGTTGCTGGATCTGGACTACCGCCCGCTGGCCGGCAAGGCGCCAATCAACCTGAACCGGAGTTACGGCGGCAAGGTGGTGATGGTGGTCAATACCGCCAGCAAATGCGGATACACGCCGCAGTACGAAGGTCTGGAAGCGCTCAACCAACGCTTCGCCAGCCGCGGGTTTGCGGTGCTGGGCTTTCCATCCAACGATTTCCAGGGACAGGAACCCGGATCTGAGAAGCAGATCCAGGAATTCTGCACGCTGACCTATGGCGTCAAGTTCCCGATGTTTGAGAAGGTGCACGTGCTGGGCAAGGATGCGACGCCGCTGTATCAGCGGTTGACGCAGGCAACGGGCGTGGCGCCGGGTTGGAACTTCCACAAGTATTTGATTAGTCGCGATGGGCGGGTGGTGGCGCAGTTCCCCAGCAAGATCAAACCGGACGATCCGAGCGTGCTGGCTGCGATCGAACGCGAGCTCAATGCGCCGTCGCGCTGAGCGCGGCTCTCGCAACGCCGCGTGCGCATGCGACAATGCGTGTTCAGCGCCGTCGGTGGCGTGTCTTTTCACTTTCGGGAAGTGCATCGAATGAAGATGGGAAAGCGCGGCGCGGCGGCGTCGCTACTGATGGTGGCAATGACGGCTTCGATGCCGGCGATGTCGCAGCAACCGGCCGCAGCGGCCACCAAGGAGAAGCCAGTTTTGAATGCATCGTCTGAGAAGAGCACGCGCGACAACGTCAGCTACGCCATCGGTATGGACGTGGCGCGCTCGTTCGAGCCGATTGCCCAGGACATCGATCTGAGCGCCATGCAACGCGCCATCGAAAATGCATTCAAGGGTGGCAAGCCGCTGTTGTCCGACGAGCAGACTCAGGCCACCGATACCGCATTGCGCACCGCACTCGCTGCCCGTAACGGCCAGCAGGTGCCGGGCATGGCGCCGGGTTCCACGCCGGCCACCCCGTCCAAGGAAAATGTCGGCCTGATGCTCGGCGACCGCGCTGTCGGCCCGTCGCTGGCAGGCATCAAGGACGAGATCGATCTGTCGACCCTGATGGAAGCGGTGCGTACCGTGTTCGCCAAGGGCACCACGCGTCTGACCCAGCAGGAAGCGGCCGCCACCATGCAGGCCTTCGCTTCTGCCAAGCAGGGCGCTGCCGGCGCGAAGAATCGCGAAGAAGGCAACGCCTTCCTTGCCAAGAACAAAACCGAAAAAGGCGTGATCACCACCGCGTCCGGCCTGCAGTACATGGTGCTGCGCCAGGGCAGCGGCGAACGCCCGATGCGGACCAGCAAAGTGCGCGTGAACTACGAAGGCAAGCTGCTCAATGGGCAGGTCTTCGACAGTTCGTATCAGCGCGGCCAGCCGGCCGAGTTCGGTCTGGATCAAGTCATTCCCGGTTGGACCGAGGGCGTCGCCTTGATGCCGGTCGGTTCGAAATATCGTTTCTGGATTCCATCCAACTTGGCCTATGGCCCGAACGGCACGCAAGGGGGGCCGATCGGACCGGACGCAACGTTGACGTTCGATGTCGAACTGATGGGTATCCTTCCCTGATCCCCCACAGGAGTACCCCCACCCATGCGAGTTGCGATCTTTGGTACCGGCTATGTTGGTCTTGTCACCGGTACCTGTCTGGCGGAAGTAGGTCATCACGTTATCTGCGTGGATATCGACCAGGCGAAAGTTGATGGTCTCAATCGTGGGGTGATTCCCATCTATGAACCCGGCTTGGAGCCGATGGTGAAAGCCAACCACGCCTCTGGCCGGTTGCGCTTCACCAGCGACGCCGCCGAGGCGATTGCGCACGGCGAAATCACCTTTATCGCCGTAGGCACGCCGCCGGACGAAGATGGCAGTGCCGACCTGCAGTACGTGCTGGCGGTTGCACGCACTGTCGGTCGCCATATCGACGGCCCGTCGGTCGTGGTCAACAAGTCAACGGTGCCGGTCGGGACCGCCGACAAGGTGCGCGCGGCGATCCAGGAAGAGCTGGACGCACGTGGCGTGGACCATGAGTTCGATGTGGTTTCCAACCCCGAGTTCCTGAAAGAAGGCGATGCGGTGGCCGACTGCATGCGTCCGGACCGGATCGTGATCGGCGCCAAGAAGCCGGCTGCGATCGCACGCATGCGGCGTCTGTATGCCCCGTTCAATCGCAACCGCGATCGCATCGTGGAAATGGACGTGCGCTCGGCCGAGCTCACCAAGTACGCGGCCAACGCGATGCTGGCGACCAAGATCAGTTTCATGAACGAGATCGCCAATATCGCCGAGCGTGTCGGTGCGGACGTCGAGCACGTGCGTAACGGTATCGGCTCTGATCCGCGCATTGGCTGGCACTTCATCTATCCCGGTGCCGGTTACGGCGGCTCGTGCTTCCCGAAGGACGTGCAGGCGCTGGCCAAGACCGCAGAGCAGTACGGCATGCAGCCGACCCTGCTCAACGCGGTGGAAAGCGTCAACAACGCGCAGAAGGGGCACCTGTTCGAACTGGTGCAGCGTCATTACGGTGGCGAAGGCGGCAGCATCGCCGGCAAGACCTTCGCGGTGTGGGGCCTGGCGTTCAAGCCCAATACCGACGACATGCGTGCGGCTTCCAGCCGTCGTCTGATGGCGCAATTGTGGGAAGCCGGTGCCACCGTGCGTGCCTACGACCCGGAAGCCACGCACGAGGCCAAGCGCATCTTCGGCGAGCGCGACGACCTGACCTTCTGCGACGACGCCTTTTCTGCACTGGAAGGCGCCGACGCACTGGTTGTGGTCACCGAGTGGAAGCAATTCCGCAGCCCGGATTTCGGCAAGATCAAGCAGGCATTGAAGGACGACGTCGTGTTCGACGGCCGCAACCTGTATGACCCGCAGGAAATCGAAGCCGCCGGGCTGGCTTACTACGCCATCGGACGAGGCCGTTCGTTGCATGCATGAGCAACTCTCGCCGCGCGACCAGGAACTGGACGCGCGGTTGGTGGAACTGGAAACGCGCCTCTCCTTCCAGGAGCAGGCGCTCAACGAACTGAGTGAAGCGCTTGCGGACGCCCGTTTGACGGGCGCCCGCAACGCCGAACTGATCCGCCACCTGCTCGAGGATCTGGGCAAGGTGCGCTCCACGTTGTTTGCCGATGCAGCGGACGAACCGCCGCCTCCGCACTATTGATTGCAGATTGCCACCGCCATGAGCGATACCTTACGTGACCAGTTGCTTGGCCTGGGCTTCAAGTCCGCGCCCAAGCCCGAACGCAAACCCGACGCACGGTCTGCCGCGCGTCACCATGGCAACGGTGGCAAGCCCGCACCCGGCGGCAACCGGCCGGGTGGCCAGGGCAGGGGACCGCAGCGGCCACACGCCGCTGCGGCGACCGATGCAACCAGCGAACGTAAAAACGATGGCAGGCCCGACCGGCGGCATGATGGCAAGCCGGCAGCGTCGCCACGTCCGCAACATCCCAATGCCGACCGACGCGGCCCCAGGCCGGCGCGCACGCGCGAGGACATCGACCTGGCCAAGGCCTATGCGATTCGTGCGCAACGCGAAAAGGACGAGCGCATCGAAGCCGAGCGCGTGAAGCAGGAAGAAGCACGCCTGCGTCGCGAAGCCAAGGCCAAGCTCGAAGAGCTGCTCAAGGACAAAGGCCTGAACCAGGCCGATGCCGACATCGCTCGGCATTTCCCCTATGGCGGCAAGATCAAGCGCATCTATGTCACCGCCGATCAGCTCAAGGCGCTCAATGCCGGCGAGCTGGGCGTGCTGCAACTCAACGGGCGCTATCTGCTGGTGACCGCGCAGGTGCTCGCCGAAGCCGAATCCGTATTCGCACCGTCGGTGGCCCTGAAGGTGGACCCGAATGCACCGGCAGGCGACGACCCGTACGCCGATCCGAAGTATCAGGTGCCCGACGATCTGGTCTGGTGATGCCGTAATCCAGCGATAATGTGACACGTGGGCACCTGTCGGGTGCCTTTGTGTTTGCGGTGCTTTCGCGGGCCATGCAACGTTGGGTGCGCTTACGTCAAGCTGGCGCAGCCCGTTTCATAGCGTCTCGTGTACCGCGGTTGATCGCTGCACGCTGCATCTAGGGTCGGCCGAAAAATCGATCGCCGCCCAAGCCTGCCATCGACGCACTTTTGTAGGGCGACAAGTAACACGAATAGTCGCAATCACTTACCGAGGCCGAGCATTGCTGTGGATTTGCTTGGATTGCCGTTTCAGCGGCCTGTTGTGGACCAGCGTCGGGAGTACGCTCGCTATACAAGCTGGTCACGGCTGGGGCCGCACTATGCGCGCCATGACAGATTGGCGCACGCAGGCTTTCTGTCTGGTGCGTTGTTGCTCACTTCCCGATGGTGCCGCCTATGTCCATGCCCTCAAAATGTGTGAAGTCCTGCGCTAGCGAATCGGTTTCATCGGCCGCACCTGATGCGCTGCGTTTGCATGCCGGTCGCCTGGTTGCGTCGGCCGGCGTCGTGTTTGCGCTCTGCTGTGGTGTGAGTCCGCATGCATCTGCGCAGTCGCAAGACGCTCCGGCGTTCGACCGTCCCGGTATCCCGTTCGCTGCCGAGGTGCTGCAGCCCGGCGCATTCGCGTGGGAGCAGGGCTTGCCGGATGCCAGTACCGACCGTGCGGATGGTCAGCGCACAACGCTGTATACCGCCGACACGGTGCTGCGTTTTGGAGTATCCGAGCATGTGGAGCTGCAGCTGGGCAGCGACAGCTACAACTGGCAGCACGGCGGTGGTGCGCGTGTGCGCGGCGGCGGCGATAGCCATGTCGGGTTGAAGGTTGTCTTGCCGTCGCGATCGGAGAGTTTCCATTGGGCGGCACTGGGCACCTATCACGTGCCGACCGGCAGCCCCGCTTTCAGCGATGGCTATTCCCGCGAGCTCGGGGTGACTGCATCGTGGGATCTGGCGCAGCAGCGCGCGTTGGCGTTGTACGTCAATTATGCACGCGACAACGACGGGCACACCTGGACGTTTTCGCCCAACTACACGTTCTTCTCGGGCGAGCATTTCAGCAGTTATGTGGAAGCGGGCCTGGATACCGGTAGCGAGCATTCGCGTGTGGCCGGCGCCGGCGGCGCCTGGCAGCTACCGCATGCGATGCAGCTGGATGTCTCGGTGCTGCGCGGGTTGACCTCGGAAAGCCCGGATTGGCAGGGCGGGATCGGGGTGTCGATCGCCTTTCAGTAATCGGAAGTCGCAGTCCACCATCGCCGATGAGGTCGGTGGCGGCACTTGCGCACGGTGTCTGTGAGCTTGCTCATGCTGCACTGCCGCATGCATTGAAGGGCGGGAAAAGGCTTAATTGGATCGATCCAATTCAAGTCCATTACATGCGCGTTTTTCACCCAGCGGGGTCCGGCGCTTGACGCGTCCCAAGCAGACCTCCGTCGCACCGGAGGCAGGCGACGCGCGCCAGGCACGGCGTGGCGCGGTGACGCTGCGCGACATCGCAGGCGCAATCGGCGTGTCGCGCGCGACTGTGTCGCTGGTGCTACGGGGCAGCCCGCTGGTGCATGCCAGCACGCGCGCGCGGGTGGAAGCCGAGCTGGACCGGCAACATTATGTCTACAACCGGGCCGCGGCCAATCTGCGCCAGCGTACCTCGTCCAGCATCGCGCTGGTCATCAACGATCTGTCCAACCCGTTTTTCGCAGAGTTTGCAGCTGGCGTTGACGAAGCGTTGGGCGCGGCCGGCTATGTGACGCTGCTGGGCAGCACCGGCGAGTCCACGCAACGTCAACAGGCGGTACTGACCTCGTTGATGGAGCACACGCCGGCGGGGATCATCCTGTCGCCCGCCGAGGGCAGCCAGGCGCAGGCGCTGGCGCAGGTGCTCGGCCGCCAGCGCAACGTGGTGCTGTTCAATCGCGAGGTGGACGGGGCCGGTTGGGACCTGTTGGAGCTGGACAACGAGCAGGGTGCGTTTCTGGCCTGCACGCATCTGATTGCACAAGGGCATCGGCACATCGTGTTCTTCGGCGGTCATGCCGAATCCAGCTCGTGCCGGCAGCGTCGTGCCGGCTATACGCGCGCGATGTCCGGTGCGGGTCTGGCGGTGCAGTACGTCGAGTCGGCGCCCAATCGTCAGGACGCTGCACTGTGTGGCACGCGCATGCTCGACAACGCCGACCATACTGCGACCGCGGCGGTTTGCTACAACGACAGCGTTGCGCTTGGGCTGATGGCTGCGCTGGCGATGCACGGCAGCGTGCCGGGTCGCGATTTCGCGGTGACCGGCTTCGACGACATCGCCGAAGCCGCGTTGTTTACCCCGGCGTTGACCACGCTGGCTGCCGATCCGCGTGCGCGCGGCCAGCAAGCTGCGCAGCTGGTGCTGCAGCGCATCGGCAGCCCGGACCTGGCGTCGCAACGGCTGACAGCTGCAGTGGCGCTGAAGGTCCGCGCGAGTAGCGCCTGCGCGCCCTTACTCCTCTCTGTGTCTTCGCAACATCCCGCAAGCGATTCCCCCGTCCATTCCCCCACCAAGGCCTCAGGCCGCTGACCAGGCAACTCCTATGGTTTCCCTTTCCACGCAATCCACTGTGCCAAGCGGCAACAAGGCGCCCGTCAACAACGGCGTCGCGTTGTCGGTGGTCACCACGATCTTTTTCATGTGGGGCTTTCTCACCTGTCTCAACGACATCCTGATTCCGCATCTGAAGGCGGTGTTCGAGCTGAACTTTGCGCAGGCGATGCTGGTGCAGTTCACCTTCTTCGGTGCGTACTTCCTGATGTCGTTGCCGGCCGGTTGGCTGGTCAATCGCCTGGGCTACAAGCAGGGCATCGTGGCCGGGCTGGCGGTGGCGGCGGTCGGTGCGCTGGGTTTCTGGCCGGCGGCGGAACTGCGTGTCTACGGCGCATTCCTGGGGGCGTTGTTCGTGCTGGCGACCGGCATCACCATCCTGCAGGTGGCGGCAAATCCGTATGTCGCGTTGCTGGGTCCGGAGCGCAGTGCCTCCAGCCGGCTGACCCTGGCACAGGCGCTCAATTCGCTGGGGACCGCGATTGCGCCGCTGCTGGGCGGCTGGTTGATCCTCTCCAACACGGTGATGAGTGGCGACCAGCTCAAGGCGTTGCCGGACGCCGAGCAGCTGGCCTATCGCGTGCAGGAAGCGCAAGCCGTGCAAGGCCCCTACATCGGGCTGGGCGTGGTGCTGTTTCTGCTGGCGATCTTCGTGTTTCTGTTCCGTCTGCCCGCGTTGACCGATGCCGGCGCGCAGAAGGAAGAGAGCAAGCATTCGCTGCTGGATGCGCTGCGCCACCCGCATGTGCGCTTCGGTGTGCTGGCGATCTTCTTCTATGTCGGCGCAGAAGTGGCGATCGGCAGCCTGATGGTCAATTACTTCTCGTTGCCTGAGATCGGCGGGTTCACCGAGCGCGAGGCGACCAAGTACGTCTCGGCGTACTGGACCTTGGCGATGATCGGCCGCTTCATCGGTTCGGCGTTGTTGGCCAAGCTGTCGCCACGCGTGCTGCTGTCGGTATTTGCGGGCATCAATGCCTTCCTGCTGGGCCTGACCATGGCCAGTGGTGGCATGCTGGCGGTGTATGCGCTGGTGGCGATCGGGCTGTTCAACTCGATCATGTTCCCGACCATCTTTACCCTGGGCATCGAGCGGCTCGGTCCGCTGACCGGGCGCGTATCCAGCCTGTTGATCATGGCCATTGTGGGTGGCGCGATCGTGCCGTATCTGCAGGGCTTGCTGGCGGATCGTATCGGCCTGCATGAGTCGTTCGTGCTGCCGCTGGTGTGCTACCTGTACATCGTGTTTTACGGCATCTGGGGTTCGCGCTTGCGTGGCGCACTGGCGGAGGCGCGCGCATGAGTGCTGCCAAGAACCAGGTGGTTTGCTTCGGCGAAGCCTTGATCGACATGCTGGCCTTGCCGCAGGCCAGCACCGATGACGCGCGCACCTTCGCGCAATATGCCGGCGGTGCGCCGGCCAACGTGGCGGTTGCGGTGGCAAAGCTCGGCGGCGCTGCGCATTTTGTGGGCATGCTCGGGCGCGACATGTTTGGCGATTTCCTGTTGCAGAGTCTGCAGCAGGCCGGCGTTGTCACCGATGGCATCGTGCGCACCGATGAAGCCAAGACCGCGCTGGCATTTGTGGCGCTGGACGACGCCGGCGAGCGCAGTTTCAGCTTCTACCGGCCACCGGCAGCGGACCTGCTGTTCCGTCCGGAGCACTTTGCCGCCGATGGGTTTGCACAGGCCGCGGTGCTGCACGTGTGCTCCAACAGCATGACCGAGGATGCGATCGCGCAATGCACGCTGGACGGCATGCGCCGCGCGCGTGCCGACGGCGCCATCGTCAGCCTGGATCTCAATCTGCGCCCGATGCTGTGGCCGCAGGATGTGGACCCGGCTGCGTTGCTGTGGGAAGCGTTGGCGCTGGCCGACGTAGTCAAGCTCTCGCGCGAAGAACTGGAGTATCTGGCCGGCACCTTGCATAGCGACGCCAGCGCGGTGACGCAGAAGCTGTGGCAGGGCCACGCGCGCTGGCTGCTGGTCACCGACGGCGGTGGCCCGGTGCATTGGCAGACACGGGTGGATTCCGGCCAGGTGCCGGCGTTCACTGTGCAGGTGCGCGACAGCACCGCGGCTGGCGATGCGTTCGTCGGTGGCTTGCTGTATCAGCTGGCCGCACGTGCGAGCACGCTTGAACACCTGTGCGGCGATGCTGCGGCGATGACGCAGGTGATTCGTTTCGCCGCCGCTGTCGGTGCACTGGCAGTGACGCGCAAAGGCGCGTTCGCCGCGATGCCCAGCATCGATGAAGTCCATTCTCTGATCCAGGAACAAGCATGAGCCCGTTGCCCGCATCTCCCGCCCCCGATTTCCGCTCGGCCGATGTGTTACGCCAGCATATTGCCGACACCATGGCGTTCTATCACCCGCGCGCGATCGACCCGGCCGGTGGCTTCTTCCAGTATTTCAAGGATGACGGCAGCATCTACGATGCCGGCCACCGGCATCTGGTGAGCAGCACGCGCTTCGTGTTCAACTACGCGATGGCCTATCGCGAATTCGGCAACGCCGAGTACCTGCAAGCGGTGCGTCACGGCCTGGAGTATCTGCGCAACGTGCACCGCAATGCGGCCACTGGCGGGTATGCGTGGACGCTGCGCGATGGCGTGGTCGAAGACGACATGAACCACTGCTACGGCGTGGCGTTCGTGCTGCTGGCGTATTCGTGCGGCCTGAAAGCCGGTATTGCCGAAGCGCGCGAATGGATGGACGAAACCTGGCAGCTGCTGGAAAAGTACTTCTGGGAAGCGGACTTCGGCCTGTATCGCGATGAGGCCGATGCGCAGTTCAACTTCACCCGCTATCGCGGCCAGAACGCCAACATGCACATGTGCGAGGCGATGATCGCCGCCTACGAGGCCAGCGGCGAGCAGCGCTATCTCGATCGTGCGTTGCAGCTGGCCGACACCATGACCCGGCGCCAGGCGGCCAAGGCCGATGGGTTAGTGTGGGAGCACTACGACCCGCAATGGAACATCGACTGGGACTACAACCGCGATAACCCCAAGCATTTGTTCCGCCCCTGGGGGTTCCAGCCGGGTCACCAGACCGAGTGGGCCAAGCTGCTGATGCTGCTGGATCGCTACGCGCCGACAGACTGGTTGTTGCCGACCGCGCAGCATCTGTTCGATGTTGCGGTGGAGCGTTCCTGGGATGCGCAGCGCGGCGGGCTGTATTACGGCTTCGCACCCGACGGGCAGGTGTGCGATGACGACAAGTATTTCTGGGTGCAGGCCGAATCCTTGGCTGCAGCGGCCTTGTTGGCGCAGCGCAGTGGTGATGCGCGCTATTGGCGGTGGTACGACAAGCTGTGGGAGTACTCCTGGACCCACATGGTCGACCACCGCTACGGCGCGTGGTATCGCATTCTGGATGCGGATAACCGCAAGTACAGCGACGAGAAGAGCCCGGCCGGCAAGACCGATTACCACACCATGGGCGCGTGCTACGAAGTGTTGAACGTGTTGCGTCCAGCAGTTTGATGCGGGTGTGACCGGGCGCGGCCGTCTATGTGCGGCCGCGCCATGCTGTAGGAGCGCACCCGGGCGCGATGGGGCTTTATCGGTAAAGCCTTGTCGCGCCCGGGTGCGCTCCTACGTTAGTTGGTCGCTGCTTATGGCGATGCCGGCCCGGTGTTATTCCGGGTCGTAATCCAGATTCGATGCCAGCCAGCGCTCGGCCAATGCCAGGGTGATGCCCTTGCGCTTTGCGTAGTCGGCGACCTGTTCCTTGCCCAGTCGCCCGACCACGAAGTACTGGCTCTTGGGATGGCTGAAATAATACCCGGACACCGCTGCAGTCGGCAGCATCGCAAAGCTTTCGGTGAGCGACATGTCCGCGTTGCGTTCGGCATTGAGGAGATCGAACAGCGTGCGTTTTTCGCTGTGTTCCGGGCATGCGGGGTAACCGGGTGCCGGGCGAATACCGCGATAGCGTTCGGCAATCAAGGCTTCGTTGTCGAGCTCTTCGTTGTCGATGTAGCCCCAGAACTCGGTACGTACGCGCTGATGCAGGCGCTCGGCCAACGCTTCGGCCAGGCGATCGGCCAATGCCTTGAGCAGGATTGAGTTGTAGTCGTCGTGCGCCGCTTCAAAACGCGCAACATGCGGGTCGATACCGATGCCGGCAGTGACCGCAAACCCGCCGATCCAGTCCTGCTTGCCGCTGTGCTTGGGCGCGATGAAATCGGCCAGGCAGAAGTCGGGTCGGTCGACGGGTTTGTCGACTTGCTGACGCAAAAAATGCAAAAGCTGCCGCGATTGGGAGGTCGGGATTGGGGATTGGCCGGGCGGCTGCGAATCCCCAATCCCGATTGCCGAATCCCGGTGGTCCGTCAGGATCACCTCGACATCGTCGCCCACACTATTGGCCGGCCATAGCCCAAACACCGCCTTGGCGGTGAGCCACTTTTCGTCGACGATCTGCTTGAGCATACGTCGCGCGTCGCGATACAGCTCGCTGGCCTGGGTGCCGACGATCTCGTCGCTGAGGATGGCGGGGAATTTGCCGGCCAGCTCCCACGCCTGGAAGAACGGCGTCCAGTCGATCAGCTCGATCAATTCTTGCAGGGGGTAATCGTCGAATACGTGCAGGCCAGGCTGACGCGGAGTGGGCGGTGTGTAGTTAGCCCAATCGCCATCGAAACGCTGCGCGCGTGCCTTTTCCAACGACACCAGCCGTTTTGCATCGCCACGGTTGCGATGGCGTGCGCGGATCTCGGCGTAGTCCGCATCGTTGGCAGCGACGAATGCCTGACGCAGGTCGCGCGAAATCAGCGATTGCGCAACGCCTACCGCACGCGAGGCATCCTTCACCCACACCGTGGGTGCGGCGTAATGCGGGTCGATTTTCAGCGCGGTGTGCGCGCGCGAGGTGGTGGCGCCACCGATCAACAACGGAATCTGAAAACCCTGTCGCTGCATTTCGCGCGCCACATGCGACATCTCTTCCAGCGAGGGCGTAATCAAGCCGGACAACCCGATCAGATCCGCATTTTCTTCGCGCGCACGGTCCAGGATCACCTGCGCAGACACCATCACGCCCAGGTCCACCACGTCGAAGTTGTTGCATGCCAACACCACGCCGACGATGTTCTTGCCGATGTCGTGCACATCGCCCTTGACCGTGGCCATGATGATCTTGCCATTGGACTTGCCAACGTCGCCGGTGCGCAATTTTTCCGCTTCGATAAAGGGGAGCAGATAGGCCACGGCCTTTTTCATCACGCGCGCGGATTTGACCACCTGCGGCAGGAACATCTTGCCGGCGCCGAACAGGTCGCCGACCACGTTCATGCCGTCCATCAGCGGGCCTTCGATCACATCCAGCGGGCGTGTCGATTGCTTGCGCGCTTCTTCGGTGTCGGTTTCCACGTAGGCATCGATGCCATGCACCAGCGCATGCGCCAGGCGTGCACGCACCGGTTTGTCGCGCCAGGCCAGGTCCTCGACCTTGGCCGCGCCCTTGCTGCCCTTGTAGCGTTCGGCGATTTCCAGTAGCCGCTCGGTGCCGTCCTTGCGGCGGTTGAGGATGACGTCTTCCACGCGCTCGCGCAGGTCCGGGTCCAGCTCGTCGTAGATCGGCATACCACCGGCATTGACGATGCCCATGTCCATGCCGGCCTTGATCGCATGGAACAGAAACACCGAGTGAATCGCCTGACGCACCATCTCGTTGCCACGGAAGGAGAACGACACATTCGATACGCCGCCGGAGATGTGGCAATGCGGCAGCGTGCGCTTGATCTCGCGCGTTGCCTCGATGAAGTCCACTGCGTAGTTGTCGTGCTCCTCGATGCCGGTGGCCACGGCAAAGATGTTCGGGTCGAAGATGATGTCTTCCGGCGGGAAACCCACTTGCTCGGTCAGCACCTTGTAGGCGCGCGTGCAGATTTCCACCTTGCGTGCGCAGGTGTCGGCCTGGCCCACTTCATCGAAGGCCATCACCACCGCGGCTGCGCCGTAACGCAGCACCTTGCGCGCCTGCTCGATGAAGACTGCTTCGCCTTCTTTCAGCGAAATCGAGTTGACCACGCTCTTGCCTTGCAGGCATTTCAAGCCGGCTTCGATCACCGTCCATTTGGACGAATCCACCATCACCGGAATACGCGCGATATCCGGCTCGGACATGATCAGATTGAGAAAGCGTGTCATCGCTTTTTCGGAATCGATCAGGCCCTCGTCCATATTGACGTCGAGGATCTGCGCGCCGTTGGCGACCTGCTGGCGCGCCACGTCCACCGCTTCTTCGTAACGCTCTTCCTTGATCAGCTTGCGGAATTGCGCGCTGCCGGTGACGTTGGTGCGCTCGCCGACGTTGACGAACAGCAGGTCCGGCGTGATGACCAGCGGCTCCAGGCCGGACAGGCGGGTGTAGCGGGGAGTGCTCATGCGATGCTCTGGTGGGCGTCGGACGTGGCGAATGTCCAGGCGAGGCGATGATGGTTGGCGGTCGGCAGGGCGCGGATCGAGAGGCCCCTCATCCGCCCTTCGGGCACCTTCTCCCGCGTGCGGGAGAAGGAAGCTTTCGTCCAGCTGCCGAGCAATGCGCCGTGCTTCTCCCGCGTGCGGGAGAAGGTGGCCTTCGTCCAGGTGCCGAGCAATGAGCTGTGCTTCTCCCGCGTGCGGGAGAAGGTGGCTTTCGTCCAGGTGCCGAGCAATCCGTCATGCTTCTTCGGCGTGCGGGAGAGGGCGGTTTTCGTCCAGCTGCCGAGCAATGCGCTGTGCTTCTCCCGCGTGCGGGAGAAGGTGGCGCGCAGCGCCGGATGAGGGCCCACGTTCTGCATCACGCCGCCAGCTCCTGCGCACCCGGCAATTGCCGCGGCGGCAGATCCGCTACCGCTTCGGCAATTGCGCGGATGTGGTCCGGCGATGTACCGCAGCAACCGCCAACCAGATTCAGCAAGCCGGACTGGGCAAATTCGCGCAGCGTCTCGGCCATCTCCTCGGGCGTTTCGTCGTATTCGCCAAACGCATTCGGCAACCCGGCGTTCGGATGCGCACTGACATAGGCGTCGGCGATCTGCGCCAGCGTTTCCACATGCGGACGTAGATCCTTCGCGCCCAGCGCGCAATTCAGCCCCACCGACAGTGGCCGCCCGTGTGCGACTGAGGCGTAGAACGCTTCGGCAGTCTGGCCGGATAGCGTGCGACCGGACGCATCGGTAATGGTGCCGGAGACCATCACCGGCAGGCGCCCGCCACGTGCTTCGAAGACTTCTTCGATCGCGTACAGCGCGGCCTTTGCATTGAGCGTATCGAAGATGGTCTCCACCATCAGCGTGTCGGCGCCGCCGTCGATCAAACCCTCGACAGCCTCGCGGTAGGTCGCGCGCAATGCATCGAAACTGGTATTGCGGTAGCCGGGGTCGTTGACGTCCGGGCTGATCGACGCGGTGCGGCTGGTGGGGCCGAGCACACCGATGACAAAGCGCGGTTTGTGCGGCGTCAGCGCTTCGACGGCATCGCAGCATTCACGCGCGACCTGCGCGCCGGCCTTGTTCAATTCGTACACCACGTGTTCCAGGTGATAGTCGGCCTGGCTGACCGAGGTGGCGTTGAACGTGTTGGTTTCCAGCAGATCGGCACCGGCATCCAGATAGGCGCGGTGGATGCCGGCGATGATCTCGGGGCGGGTCAGCAACAACAGATCGTTGTTGCCTTTCAGATCGTGACCTTCCTGCGTGTGGGCGTGATCGCAGCCCGGGCCATGCACATGCGCGCTGTCGTAGCCCTCGGCAAACCGCGTGCCGCGATAGTCGGTTTCCTGCAGATCGTGGCGCTGGATCATGGTGCCCATCGCGCCATCGATGATGAGGATGCGTTCGCGCAGCGCGGCAGTGAGCTTGGCTGCACGGTCCGGGCGCAGCCATGGCAGCGAGAACGGGATTGGGGGTTCGGACTTTGCGATTGGCAGGGATGTCATCAGCCAGTTCTCCGCGCACTCGTGCTGTTGCTTTCAAGCAATCCCGACTCCCGACTTCCGACTCCCGGCTTCATCGCAATCAACGAGATCACTTCGAAATGGGGCGGGCGTTTCTCGCGCGTCACCGTCTCCAGGCTGGACACATCCAGTCCGGCTTTTTCGACGAACTTGCGCAATTCCTTGGCGGCAAACCCGAGATTGACGTGGCCATACGCATGCACGGCCGCGCGGTGTTCGTGCTTGGCCAGGCTGCACAGCAGCAGGCGCCCGCCGGGGCGCAGCACGCGTGCGGATTCGGCCACCGCCTGCGCCGGTTTTGCGGCATAGGTCAGCGCGTGCATCAGCACCACCAGGTCGAAGCTGGCATCGGGGAAGGGCAGCGCATGCATATCGCCTTCGCGCACTTCCACGTTGCGCAGTTTGCGCAAGCGCTCGCTGGCAGCGGCAACCACGCGTGCGCTGGTGTCGATGCAGATGTAGCGGGTGGCATGCGGGGCGACCAGTTCGGCCAGCACGCCGTCGCCGGAGGCGATGTCGAGCACGTCGCCGGTTTCCAGTAAGGGCAGGGCGGTACGCGCCAGCGCTTCCCAGGTGCGGCCGGGCGAGTAGTGCCGCTCCATGTCGCCGGCTACCGAATCGGCCCAGTTCTGGTCGGCGGCGCGGTTGGCCAGCACGGCCGCCACGCGTTCGGCATCCTGGCGCAGCAGCGGGTCGTCGCTACCGGTGCTCAGCGCCAGCCACAGCGCCCGCTGGGCCGGGTCCAGCGACACTTCGTCGAAGCGGTAATACGCCGACACCCCGGCGCGGCGGTCGCGCACCAGCCCGGCTTCCTTGAGCTTGGCCAGGTGAGTGGACACGCGCGGCTGGGCCAGGCGGGTGATGGCCGACAGCTCGGCCACGGTGAGTTCTTCCTGTTCCAGCAGCGCCAGCAGGCGTACCCGGGTGGCGTCGGCAAACACTTTCAGGCGCGCCGACCAGTCTTCCAGATCCATGAATATCTCTATATCGCGATATGGAGATATTTTCGGCCCGGCGGGGTGTGGGGTCAACTACATACGCATGCGAATGGTTGGGGCTACAATGGCCGCTCAGCCAATACCCGGGAGGGGTCGAACGTGGATTTCAGCTTTACCGAAGAGCAACTGATGATCCAGGACGTGGCCCGCCGGATCGCCCAGGAAAAGATCGCCCCCAGCGCCGAGCAGTTCGACCGCAGCGGCGAGTTCCCGCTGGACAACATCCGGCTGCTGGGCGAAAACGGTCTGATGGGCATCGAGGTGCCGGCCGAGTACGGCGGTGCCGGCATGGACCCGATCAGCTACGCGCTGGCGATGATCGAGATCGCGGCCGGCGACGGCGCGCACTCCACCATCATGTCGGTCAACAACTCGTTGTTCTGCACCGGCATCCTGAAGAACGGCAGCGAGGCGCAGAAGCAGCTGTACGTGCGCGCAATCGCCGAAGGCACGCATATCGGCGCATTTGCGCTGACCGAACCGCAGTCCGGCTCGGATGCATCGGCGATGCGCTGCCGCGCGGTCAAACAGGCCGACGGCAGCTTCGTCATCAACGGCAAGAAGAGCTGGATCACCTCCGGCCCGGTGGCCAAGTACATCGTGTTGTTTGCGGTGACCGAGCCGGAGAAGGGCTCGCGCGGCATCACCGCCTTTATGGTCGACACCGACAAGCCCGGCTTTCATCGCGGCAAGACCGAGCCCAAGCTGGGCATTCGCGCCTCGGCCACTTGCGAGATCGAGTTCGCCGACTATGTGGCCCAGCCGGACGAGGTGCTGGGCGTGGAAGGCGAGGGCTTCAAGACCGCGATGAGCGTGCTCGATGCCGGGCGCATCGGCATCGCCTCGCAAGCGGTCGGCATTGCGCGCGCCGCGTATGAAGCCACGCTTGCGTACGTCAAGGAACGTAAAGCCTTCGGAGCGGCCATCGGTACGTTCCAGATGACCCAGGCCAAGATTGCTGACATGAAGTGCAAGCTGGATGCGGCGCTGTTGTTGACGCTGCGTGCGGCCTGGCTCAAGGGGCAGGGCAAGACGTTCGGCACCGAAGCGGCGGTCGCCAAGCTCACCGCATCGGAGGCGGCAATGTGGATCACCCACCAAGCGGTGCAGATCCACGGCGGCATGGGCTATTCGAAGGAAATGCCGCTTGAGCGCTACTTCCGCGATGCCAAGATCACGGAAATCTACGAAGGAACATCTGAAATTCAACGCCTGGTGATCGCGCGCGGCGAGACCGGGCTACGCTGAGGTCGTCCGCACTCCAGCGCTGCCGCAGGTGCGGCAACGCTGGAACGCTCTGCGCGATGCCAAGATCACGGAAATCTTTGAGGGAACGTCTGAAATTCAACGCCTGGTGATTGCGCGCGGGGAAACCGGGCTGCGTTGAAGTCGGCGCGGACGCGTGCGGCTAGTGCGCGCTGCGCGATGCGGCTCTGCGCGCTATCGAGAGCAGCAAGATCTATCCAGGCGACGTGCAGATCCCTCTGCCTTCACTTGCTTGCGGGGAAGGCGGGCTTCGTAGGCGGATGGGCCCGCATGGGGCCCTCATCCGGCGCTGCGCGCCACCTTCTCCCGCAGGCGGGAGAAGGGAGTGTCGTGTCGGTGCATCGGTGCCTCGTCTAGTCGTTGCATCGTTAGTCCTGCCTCGACAGTGGGGCGGAAAGGGCGCGCTTGTCGGATTAGCTTGTGAGGTGCCAACGGCGCAGCCCACAATCGGAATTCCTCCGATCCTTTCTGTCACGCATGCTTACGTTTCCCTCCCTGTTTCGCGGTCGTATCCGGCCGCTTGCCGCGATCGGCCTTGGCATGTCGTGGTGCCTGCTGATGCTGCCTGCGCTTGCGCAAACGCCATCTCCCTCGATCGTGCCCACCGACCGCCTGCAGGAGCCCTGGTGGTCTCAGCGTCACGCGCAGGTGCTGGAGCAGGTCAAACAGCATCCTGAGACGATGCTGCTGTTGATCGGCGATTCCATCACGCAGAACTACGAGAAATCCAAGGCGCCCGACGAAGACTTTCAGCCCACCTGGCAGACCTTCTACGGCAGCCGCGGCGCGCTCAATCTGGGCTTCAGTGGCGATGGCACCGAAAACGTGCTGTGGCGTCTGGCCAATGGCGAAGTGGATGGCTTGCAGCCCAAGGTCGCGCTGGTGCTGATCGGCACCAATAACACCGGCCACCTCGGCCAGAGTGCAGAGCAGACCCAGCTCGGCATCGACGCGGTAGTCGCGGCAATCGAACAAAAGCTGCCGCGTACGCACATCCTGCTGTTGAGTGTGCTGCCCAGCGCGGTTTCCGGCGAAAAATCGCGTCGCGATGCGCAGATCAACCAGGGTCTGGCGGTGCGCTACGGCGACAACCCGCGTGTGACCTATCTGGATGTGAGCGCGGTGTTCCAGCGCGACGGCAAGCTGCGCACCGAGTTGTTTTACGACACGCGCTTTCGTCCGGCGGCCGGTGCATTGCACCCGGATACGCAGGGCCAGCGCATGCTCGCCGAGGCGATCGAGCCGACCCTGGCGCGACTGTTGGGTGAAGCGCCGGTCAAGCCGGTGGCCGAGCTCGGTCGCGACGTGACCACTGCCTTGATGCCGGTCGATTGGCTGGAGCAGGATTCCTACGATTGGTACGCGCGCCATCATGCCGCGCTGGCTGCCGCGCGCAGTTTGAAGCCGGAGGTGGTGATGATTGGCGATTCGATCACCCACTTCTGGGCCGGCCCGCCACAGGCCACGCGCGTCAGCGGGCCGCAGTCCTGGCAGTGGCTGTACGGCCAGCGGCCGGTATTGAATCTGGGCTTTGGCTGGGACCGCACCCAGAACGTATTGTGGCGCATCCGCCAGGGCGAGCTCGACGGCCTCGATCCGCGTTGGGTGGTGCTGCATATCGGCACCAACAATCTCACCGGCACCGCGCAATCGCGTGCGAGTACGCCAGCCGAAACCGCGCAGGGCGTCGATGCCATCGTGCGCGAAGTGCGCACACGCATGCCCAACAGTAAGTTGATTTTGATGGCGATCATGCCGCGCGGCCGCCCTTCTAGGGATCCGCAACGCGGCCCGATTGCCGAAACCAACCGCCTGCTGCGCGAACGCTATGCGGCCAACCCATCGGTGCGTCTGGTCGATATCGGCAAGCAGCTGCTGCAGCCCGATGGCAGCCTGCCGGAGGCGCTGATGCCCGACGGTACGCATCCCAGCGAAGCCGGTTACAGGATCTGGGCGCAGGCCCTGCGCGATGCTGGAATAACGGCCGCTCCGTAGGGCAGCCATCACGGCGGCGCCCGCCAGGCAGGTGGGTGCTGTCGTTTCGAAGTCTTGGTGTTTGACCGTGGTGCAGCGTGCGCCGTAGGTCTGGGTAGCGACGCGTTGGTCGTCGTTCTGATCGGCGGTCGTGATGAAGTGGAGCGCAAGGCCGCGTAGGCGTCGCGATCATCCGGTCACGTCGATGGATCAATCGGCGGAGCGCAGCTAGTCAAATGACTGTGCTCACCACCCGGCGGGCGCGGCCGGTGCCCGGAACTGGCACTTACCAATCGTCCATTGCGATTTTGAGCGCGCCGTCCACATCCGGCCGACGACTGCCCGCTAAGTTTTCTTAGCGGCTCTGAATCACCTCATCGGCCTTCAACCGCAGCGCCCGCATTTTCAAACCCCAGAAACCAGAAGACCCCCGATCGCTCGGAGGTCTTTTTAAACTGGTGCCCAGAAGAGGACTCGAACCTCCACGAAGTTGCCCCCGCTAGCACCTGAAGCTAGTGCGTCTACCAATTCCGCCACCTGGGCAGGTGAGCCGCGAATTTTGCAGACTCCTGGCGGGGTTGTCAACGGGTGATGTGTAGCAATCGCCAACGGCCTGGCTAGCCTTGCCGCCCATGTCATGACCGCAGGGGTTACCATTAGGGCAATGACAAAGAAAAATACCCCCGATTCCGACCGGCCCAGCCGCCGCAAATCCGCCAGCCCGGGCGAGTCCACCACCGCCGAGCAACAAAAACTGCCGGGCTGGATGCCGGACTTCCTGGTCCGCGCTGCGGCAGGTGCGTCCACCAAATCCGCCAACAAGCGCGCTGCGGCAAAGGCGTCGTCCGATCAGCCGGCACCTCCAGTCGAGCCTGCTGCGCCCCGCGCGCCGCATCCACGCAAGAGCGGTCCGGCCGCGCCGCCGCCGGAACGTTTCCAGAAAGACACCGTCCAGGCCGTCGCCGACACCGGATTCAAGGACCCGCATGCCGACCGCGAGGCATTGCGCTACGCCGAGCCGATCGCCAGCCGCGAGGCCATCCTGCAGCTGCTGGAAGCCTGCGACGGCCCGCAGACCGCCGAAGAGATCGCCGAGCAGCTGGGCCTGAGCGATCGCATCGAGGCGCTGGGCAAGCGCCTGGCGGCGATGGTGCGCGAGGCGCAGTTGGTGCAGAACCGTCGCGGCGGCTACGCGCCGGTGCAGCAGACCAGCCTGATCGCCGGCGTGGTGATCGCCAATCCGGAAGGCTTCGGTTTCCTCAAGCCGGACGAGGGCGGTGACGACCTGTTCCTGCCGCCGTACGAAATGCGCAAGGTGATGCACGGCGACCGTGCATTGGCCAACGTGACCGGTATCGACCGCCGTGGCCGCCGCGAAGGCGCCATCGCACGCGTGCTGGAACGGCGCATGTCGCGCATGATCGGGCGCTTCTTCTACGAACATGGCGTGGCCTACGTCTACCCGGACGACAAGCGCGTGCAACGCAACGTGCAGATTGCGCCGGACGGCATTGGCGAGGCGCGCGAAGGGCAGTTGGTGGTGTGCGAACTGATCGCGCCGCCTGACGCGCGCCGCCCGGCCATCGGCAAGATCATCGCGGTGCTGGGCGACAAGCTGACGCCGTCGTTGGTGGTGGAAATGGCCATCCATGGCCATGAATTGCCGCACGAATTCCCGCAGGAAGTGCTGGACCAAGCGGCCGCCGTGCCGTTGGTGGTCGAGCCGCAGATGATCGGTGGGCGCGTGGACCTGCGGCAGATGCCGCTGGTCACCATCGATGGCGAGGACGCCAAGGATTTCGACGACGCGGTGTATTGCGAACCCAATGCCGACGGTTTCCGTCTGGTGGTGGCGATCGCCGACGTGTCCAACTATGTGCGTCCCGGCACGCCGCTGGACGATGAAGCGCAAAAGCGCGCCACCTCGGTGTATTTCCCGGGGTTCGTGGTGCCGATGCTGCCGGAGACCCTGTCCAATGGCATTTGCTCGTTGATGCCCAAGGTCGACCGCATGTGCTTTGTCTGCGACATGCAGGTGGGCCGCGATGGCGAAGTGACCGGCTCGCGTTTTTACGAAGCGGTGATGAACTCGCATGCGCGCCTGACCTATAACCAGGTCTGGAAGGCGGTTGGCGAAGACGATGCCGATACCAAGGCATTCATCGGCCCGTTGTTGCCGCAGGTGCAGCGTCTGCATCAGCTGTACAACGTGTTGTCGAAGGCGCGGACGCATCGCGGTGCAATCGAGTTCGAAACCTCCGAAGTGCGCTTTGTGCTCGACAACACCGGTGAGGTCACCCAGGCCGGCATGCTGGTGCGGAACGACGCGCACAAGCTGATCGAAGAATGCATGATCGCCGCCAACGTGGAAGCCGCGCGCTATCTGCTGGGCGTGCATGTGCCTGCACCGTATCGCGTGCACGAGCGGCCGCCGGAGAGCAAGTACGAAGACCTGCTGGAGTTCCTTAAGGAATTCCAGCTCAGCCTGCCGGCGTGGAGCAAGGTGCGCCCGGGCGATTACACCAAGCTGCTGAAGAAGGTGCGTGCGCGCCCGGATGCCGCGCTGCTGGAATCGGTGCTGCTGCGCAGCCAGAGCCTGGCGGTGTATTCGCCCGACAACAACGGTCACTTCGGTCTGGCGTTGGAGGCATATGCGCACTTCACCTCGCCGATCCGCCGTTACCCGGATCTGCTGGTGCATCGCGCGATCAAGCACGCGCTGACCGGCGCCAGCCCGGAAAAATTCATCTACACGCCGCGGCAGATGGCGGCGCTGTCGCTGCAATGCTCCGAGCGTGGGCGACGTGCCGATGAAGCCGAGCGCGAAGTGGACGAGCGTTATCGCGCCGCCTGGATGGAAAAGCATGTCGGCGGCCAGTTCGATGGCGTGATCAGCGGCGTGACCGGCTTCGGCCTGTTCGTGGAGCTGACCCAGTCCAAGGTCAATGGCCTGGTGCATGTCACCCAGTTGCCGCAGGACTATTACCAGTTCGACCCGATCCGCAAGACGCTCAGCGGCGAGCGCCGTGGTCGCGAGTTCCGTCTGGGCGATCCGGTACGCGTACTGGTGCTCAAGGCCAGCATGGAAGAACGCAAGATCGACTTCCGTTTGGCAGAGGATGGTGCGCCTACAGAAGCACCGCTGCCGCCGCGCGAGAAGCCGACCAAGCGCAAGAAAAAGTCGTATTGATGCTGGATGCATGGTGTTGCGGGCGGCCGGAATGGCTGCCCGCAGTGCATCGAGTTGGCAAGTGCGTCATGAGTGCCGCCGCGTGCCGGTATGACGCGTTGGCTTGCATCACACGCTGATCTGAGGGGCAAACGATGCGTGCATCTTGCGAATACAGCGGTGGCTGCCAATGTGGTGCCGTGCGTTTTCATGTGCGCGGCGTGCTGGATGACGCATCGATCTGTCATTGCCGCATGTGTCAGAAAGCCTTCGGGGCGTATTACGCGCCGCTGGTGTCGGTGCGCGGCACCGAGTTCCGCTGGACCCGTGGCGAGCCCAAGCGCTTCGCATCCTCGTCAGTGGTACAGCGCGGCTTTTGCGCCGAGTGCGGGACGCCGTTGACCTATGAAGCGCCCGACGGCGTGGCGATTGCCGCCGGTGCATTCGATAGGCCGGAGCGGTTGCCTCCGCACATTCAGTACGGGCTGGAGCGCAAGTTGCCGTTCGTCGATACCCTGGCGCAGCTGCTGACACGCCCGAGCGAGGACGACGCGGCTGCATGGGCGTTTCAGGCAGCTCTTGTATCGCATCAGCATCCGGATCACGACACCGAGCGGTGGCCGGTGTAAGCGGTCATGTGGCTTCGCAATGCAGCTCATTGCTGTGTTCAAACATGCGGATGTCGGTGCGTTGCGGCGTGTTGCCGACGTCGGCGCGCTAAGCGTTCAGGCAGCCATCCATAGCGGTTCACGCAGCGCGAAGACATCCGGCGTGCCGAGACGGTTGCTGCATGCCCGCTGCAGCCAGTGGCGCATGACGCCCGCAGGTGCCAATGGCATTGCGGCACGACTTTGGCCCGATTTGTCGGGCAATCCACGCCCCGGCCGTGACGTAGCAGGCCGCAGGCCCTACCATTCCCCCTCATTTCTTCGTATGCCCGCGCAATGAGCAAGCAGAACCAGTGGATCGTCGGCGTCAATGCTGTCGCCTCGTCCGTCGAGAACGACGCCGACAACGTGCGCGAGGTCCTGATCGAGGCCGGTAGCAAGAACCCGCGTCTGACCGAGATCGAAGAACAGGCGCGCCGCAAGGGGATCGACGTGCGCCGGGTCAACACCCAGGCGCTGGACGGCGTCGGCGGGCAGGTACGCCACCAAGGTGTTGCCGCACGCTACGCCGCCGCACGGCTGTGGGCGGAGAACGAACTGGAAGGCCTGGTCGAGGCTGCGCAAGGTCGCGCGCTGGTGCTGGTGCTCGATGGCGTGCAGGACCCGCACAACCTCGGTGCCTGTCTGCGCAGCGCCGCGGCCGCAGGCGCCACTGCGGTGGTCATCCCCAAGGACAAGTCGGCCACGGTGAACGCGACCGTGCGCAAGACCTCGGCCGGCGCCGCCGACCGCATCCCGGTGGTGGCGGTGACCAATCTGGCGCGCTGCCTGCGCGACCTGCAGAAGCAGGGTGTGTGGCTGTACGGCCTGGCCGGCGAGGCCGAGGCGTCGTTGTACAGCGTGGACCTGCGTGGCAACGTCGGGTTGGTACTCGGTGGCGAGGCCGATGGCCTGCGTCGCCTGACCCGCGAGCATTGCGATGGTCTGGTCAAGATTCCGATGCCCGGCGATATCGAAAGCCTCAACGTGTCGGTCGCAACCGGCGTGACCCTGTTCGAGGCCGTGCGCCAGCGTCTTGGTGCCTGAGTACGCGGGATTGAAGCGCGCGATCGAGCGCTGCTTCCGGCATGCAATGGGTGCGCTGCGCGGAGCCGTGCACCTGGCAATCCACGCAGAGTGCGGTGTGGTGATTGGCGAACAGTGTCCACCGAGGGCGGGCACAACGCCGCCGCAGCAGACATGTTGGCATCAGCTGGCGCAAACGCGCAGCGCCGGTACAACTTTTTGCCTACCATATCGCCAGCAACCGGCGTGTCGTGTCTGATGAAACTTGGGGTGGGCGCGTGCGGTACGGGCGAGAACAGAGATGCCGATACGGCGTCGGCACGATGGCATGGACAGTGGCGGCGCTGGCTCGGCGCTGGCATCTGCATGCTGTTGGCGTTGTATTCGCTGGCGGCGATCGCCGCACCCATCGGGACCGCGCGATTACGCGACTACGCCATCGACAGCTGGAGTTCGCGTAGCGGCCTGCCGCACAACTCGCTGCGCGATATCGCCCAGACCCGCGACGGCTACCTGTGGTTCGCCACCTGGGAAGGCCTGGTGCGCTACAACGGCCTGGAATTCAACGTCATCGATCGCAGCACGCGCCCGGGCCTGCCCGATAACGGCGTCAGCGCCTTGTACGTGGATCGCGATGGCGCGCTGTGGCTGAGCGATGCGCGCGGCAATCTGGTGCGTCACGGCGTCGATGGGCAGTGGCGGCAGTGGCAACGCAAGGGCCAGTGGCCGCAGGCATTGATCCACGCGATGACCATGGATGCCGAAAGCCGGATGTGGCTGCTGTTCGAAGGGCACGGGCTTGGGTGTTTGTGGCCGGATGGACGTTTCGACTATTTTCCGCCGCGCGATGGCGTGCCGCTGCAGAGCAGTTTTCCGCGCATGTTGTTCGACGGCCAGGGGCGGTTGCTGATCGGGACGCTGGACGGGCTGATCTATCGCGAACCGGACGGGCGCATGCATCGTGCGCCAGCGTCATTCGGCCTGCCACCGGGCCTGGCGTGGCCGTATCGCGCTCCGGATGGCACGGTGTGGGTGGTCGCAGGCGAGCAACTGTATCGCCTGCACGACGAGCGCGCCGAGCTGGTGCATCGGCTGCCGGGGCAGGGCCACTTCACTGCGATGCTGCAGGATCGCAATGGCGATCTGTGGCTGGGCAGCGAAAACCAGGGCCTGTTGCGGATCGGCAGTCACGGGGTGGAGCAGTTGCCGGCGGGCCGCAGCCTGCCCACCGGGCGCATCGTCAGCCTGCGCGAAGATGCAGAAGGCAGCATCTGGGTCGGCGCCAACGGTGGTCTGTTCCGCTTGCGCGAGACCTTGTTCAGCAGCTACAGCCAGCGCGACGGGATGAGCGGCGACTATGCCCGCGCAGTGCTCGAAGATCGCGACGGCAGTCTGTGGATCGCCAGCACCGCCGGTCTGGATCGCATGCTGCCGGACGGGCGGATCGTGCCGGTCCCTGTCGCCACGCCGTCGGGACGCCGGCTGTCGGTGCTCAGTCTGGCGCTCGATCGGCAGGGCGACTTATGGGTGGGCACCTATGCCGACGGCGTCTTCGTGCTGCGCGATGGCCGCGTGCTGCAGCACTACGGTGAGGCCGACGGCATCCCCAGCGGTCATATCCGCGCCATCGTGATCGATGCGCACGCTGCGGTGTGGCTGGCCACTCAACGCGGCGTAGTGCAACTGCTGAATGGCAAGCGCGTGCCGATGACGATCGAGGGCTTGCCCGATGGCGTGATCACCGCGTTGGCCAGCATCGATGGCGCGCTGTGGATCGGCTCGGTCGATGGCGCGGCGGTGTTGCGCGACGGCAAGCTGCAGCAGCTGGACCTGGAGCGCCTGGGCGGCGCGCGCAGCGTATTCGGTTTCCAGGCGATTGGCGATGCAGTGTGGATCTCCACCGATCGCGGTCTGTATCGCGTGCGCGGCGGCACGCTTGCACGCGTGGGCCTGGAGCAGGGCATGCCGGTGGACACGGTGTTCCAGCTCGTTAACGACCGGCTGGGCAATGCGTGGATCAGCAGCAATCGCGGCGTGCTGCGCACGGAGTTTGCCGCGCTCGATGCGGTGGCCGATGGCCGCGGCCAGCTTGCCATCGAGCGCTATGGCGAGATCGACGGCATGGGCAACGCGCAGGCCAACGGCAGCTCCGGCCCCAGCATGATCGAACGTGCCGATGGCACGCTGTGGGTGGTCACCGCTGGCGGTGTGAGCGCGGTGGACCCGGCGCGCCTGCAGCGGTTTCGCGAGCGCCGCCCGCCGCCGCCGCTGATCGAAAGCGTGCAACAGGACGGCCGCCCGCTGGCCTGGCGACAACAAGCGCAATTACCTGGCGGCTATCGGATCAATGTCTCGTATGTGGGCATGAGTTTCCTGCTGTCCGAGCGGATCGAATACCGCACCCGTCTGGACGGCCTGGACAACGTGTGGATCGCGCGTGGCCGGCAGCGCAGCGTGGAATTCATCGGCTTGCCGCCGGGGCACTACACCCTGCGCGTGGCCGCCCGCCATCCGGGCGGTGCCTGGAGCCCGCAGGAGGCGCGCTGGACCTTCGATGTCCTGCCGCTGTGGTGGCAACGCCACGATGTGCGCTTTGTTGCGGCGTTGGCCGCGATTCTGGCGCTGGCGCTGCTGTATCGGGCGCTGCTGCATCGCTACAGGACCCACAGCGCCCGCCTGGCCGAATTGGTGCGCAAGCGTACGCAGGATCTGCAACTGCAGGCGCAGCGCCTGCTGCAGGCCAATCAGGAAAAGAGCGAGTTGTTGACGCGCCTGCGCATCAAGTCCGATGTGTTCGAGCGCCAGGCGCACGAGGACGCACTGACCGGCTTGCCCAACCGTCGCCACTTCGACGAAGCGCTGGCGCGCGATATCAGCCGCGCACGTCGCAGTGGCCGGCCGTTGGTGCTGGCGATCCTGGACATCGATCATTTCAAGCGCATCAACGACCGCTACTCGCACGCCATTGGCGACGCGGTGCTGCATGACGTCGGTGAGCTGCTGACCGCAGCCGCACGCACCTCTGATCTTCCTGCGCGCCTGGGCGGCGAAGAATTCGCGCTGCTGTTGGGCGAGACCGCGCTGAGCGATGCACAGCTGCTGTGCGAGCGCATTCGCATGCTGTTCCATGCGCGCGCCGACTGGGGCGATGTGGAAGGGTTGCAGGTGACCTTCAGCGCCGGCCTGGCCGAGTTGGGCGACGACGACACCGGCTCATCGTTGATGCAGCGCGCCGACCACGCGTTATACGAAGCCAAGAGCGCAGGGCGCGACCGGATCTGTGCTGGTTAGAGCTGGGATTGGGGAATCGGGATTGGGGATTGGGGAATCGGGAATCGGGAATCGTAAAAGCGCTGTGGCTGGCGCTTTGCTGCTCCTGTAGGGCGGTTAGGAAGTACGAAGGCCCCAACCGCACGCCCGGCAACGCTGCATGCGGTCATGCGGTGGGCAGTAGTTGCTCTGTTGCTGCCGCACCCGGCTGATCTTTCGGCCGCGCAAACGCCCCGCTTTTGCCAATCCCGAATCCCAAATGCCCAATCCCAGCCCTAAACAGGCCCGGGCCAGGCATTGAGGATGGTGCAGAACAGCCGTGCGGTCTGTTCGGTGTCGTAGACCGCGCTGTGCGCATCGGCGGTGTTCCAGTCCAGACCGGCCGCCTGCGCAGCACGCGCCAACACGGTCTGCCCGTACGCCACGCCAGCCAGGGTCACCGTGTCGAACACGCTGAAGGGATGAAATGGATTGCGCTTGTGCTCCACGCGCGCGACCGCGGCGTTGAGGAAGTTCAAATCGAAATGCGCGTTATGCCCGACCAGGATGGCGCGCTGGCACCCATATTTCTTCACTGCGGCGCGCACTGGCGCGAACACATGGTCCAGCGCGTCCTTTTCCTGCTTGGCAAAACGGAACGGGTGATCGAGCACGATGCCGGTAATCTCCAGCGACTTGGGGTCGATCTCCAGTCCTGGGGCCGGGACCAGGTGCGCGCTGGCGGTTTCGCCAGGGAAAAAACGCCCGTGGGCATCCATTTCTATCGGCACGCAGGCGATTTCCAGCAATGCGTGCTTGTTCCAGTCGAACCCTCCGGTTTCCACATCCACCACCACGGGCAGATAGCCGCGGAAACGCCGCGACATGGGCAGAAAGGAGGGGGCAGGCTGCGGATCGACCGGTTCGTTCATCCGCATAGCCTAGCAGGTCGCACCCTGAGCCCGATCGGTGCACCCGCCCGCAGTGTCTGCGTCTTCGGTCTGGCGCATCTGCTCGGCAGGCAAAGTATCGCCGGTCATCGCCACGATGCTGTCGAGACAGCAGCGGTGGATTGTGCAGTGACAAGGCGGATGGACAGCACGGCAACGCGCCGATGACGGCCGGCGCTATAGCTCAGAACGGCGACCAAGCCTGGGCGAGTAGTCCTCGGCAGGGTGTGTAAGGTCTGCACAGAACCGGAGTGCGCGTGGTACACGCCGCACCGAGCACCAGCGGCGCCCATCCGGAGGTGAGCGCAAGAGTGTTGTCAGTTGCTCCAAGGGGAGGCCGCGTCCCTACCAGAGCGTGGCCTGTCACAACTTCGTCCGCATGCGTTCCCGCCGATAAACCAGCATCGATCAACCGTATTGCACGGCTTTCGTTGGATGCGCTAAAGGCCACTCCTGCTTCATTCCGCCATCCACAGTCACAACCGCACGCAACAAAAAGCCCGATCCGCGTTGCCACGGATCGGGCCTGCCTAATGAATACGGATGCCTCGGAATCAGCTCCCGCCGACCACGCTGGCAATCAGGCCGGTCGCGATGGCAATCAGTACATATTGATTGTCCACGCGGCGGTTGCTTGAGGTGATGCTTGCGGTAATCGGCAACGTGGCTGCCCCGATGGTCCGGGGCCAGGCGCTCGCCGCGATGGAAGGGCGGGCCATGGCGATCGTTGCGATGATCGTCGTGGTATGCGCTGCGCCGATCGTCGTGCTTGTCGTTGCGATGCTCGTCATGCCGGTCCGGGCCGCGATTGTCGTGACGCTGCTCGATGCGGTCGCGGTCGTGATCGTCATGCTGCTGGGGTGCGGCGAAGGCGGCACCCGAGGTCAGCAGCGAGACAACCATGAAAGATCCGATGAGACGTTTCATCTGCGTACTCCTGCGTCACAGGAACGGCCTGTGTGCAATCCCACCGTAGGGATTTTTAGCTGAATACGTAATTAAATGAAGCTTTTCGCTGCTTATCGACAGCGCGTGGCGGTACCCCACGGCGATCAGATCACGCCGGTGGTGCTGGTGTCGTCGCGCTTCAGGCGCGGCGGCAGCGGCTGTTCGCCATGCACCAAAAACCACACGTTCTCGGCAATGTTGGTCGCATGGTCGCCGATGCGTTCCAGGTTCTTGGCCATGAACAGCAGGTGCGTACACGGCGTGATGTTGCGCGGGTCTTCCATCATGTAGGTCAGCAGCTCACGGAACAGCGCGGTGTACTGCGCGTCCAGGCGTGCATCTTCGTCGCGCACACGGATCGCCGCATCGGCATCCTTGTTGCGATACGCCTGCACGGCCTCGCGTACCGCATCGGCCGCCATCTGACCCAGCGCGCGCAAGCCCACCGTCTGCGGCAGCGGCGGCGCGGAGTTGAGTGCGATCGAGCGCTTGGCCACGTTGGCCGCGTAATCGCCGATGCGTTCGATATCCGCAGGAATCCGCAGGCCGGCGAGGATTTCGCGCAGGTCGCGTGCCATCGGGCCGCGCAACGCCAGACGCATCACGTCGTGGCTGATCGCGTGTTCCAGCGCATCGATCGCTTCGTCGTTGACCACGATGCGATGCGCGGCGTTGTCGTCGCGACGCTCCACCACATCCAGCGCCGCTTCCAGCTGCGCCACCGCCGTGTCGCCCATGCGCACGATCTCGGCGACAAGACGGTGCTGCTCCTCGTCGTAGCTTTTGACGATATGGTCGTTGAGGTGCTGGTTCATCGTGATCTCGATTCGTGGCAGTGGTGGATGTCCGTCAGCCGCGCCGAATGATGTGCAGGGCAGGGCGACGGAGCTGCTTCAGTGCGGGCGTTGCGGTGCGTCGCCTTACATCAACCAAAACGGCCGGTGATGTAGTCCTCGGTCTGCTGCTTGGACGGCTGGGAAAAAATCGTTTCGGTGCGGTCGTGCTCGATCAAATCGCCCAGATACATGAAGGCGGTGTAATCGGACACGCGCGCGGCCTGCTGCATGTTGTGGGTCACGATCACGATGGTGTAGTCGCGCTTGAGTTCTTCCACCAACTGTTCGATCCGGCTGGTGGAAATCGGATCCAGCGCCGAGGTGGGTTCGTCCAGCAGCAGCACGTCCGGCCGCAACGCCACTGCACGCGCAATGCACAAGCGTTGCTGCTGGCCGCCAGACAGGCCCAGCGCGCTTTGCCCCAGCTTGTCCTTGACCTCGTCCCACAATGCGCCCTGACGCAAGGCCTGTTCCACGCGGTTCTGCATGTCGGGCTTGGACAGTTTTTCGTGGTGGCGGATGCCGTAGGCGACGTTTTCGAAGATGGTCATCGGAAACGGCACCGGCTTCTGAAACACCATGCCCACCTTGCTGCGCAGGCGGTTCATCGGATACTTCGGCGACAGGATGTTTTCGCCATCCAGCAGCACTTCGCCGCGCGCTTCCATCTTGGGGTACAGCGCATAGATACGGTTGAAGATGCGCAGCAGGGTCGACTTGCCGCAACCGGAGGGGCCGATCAGCGCGGTGACGCGCTTTTCCGGAATCTCGATGTCGATGCTTTTGAGCGCGTGGTACTTGTCGTAATAGAAATCCAGATTGCGTGCGGCCACCTTCACCGGCGCCTGCGCCGTCGGCGCCCCCTTGGCGGCCGGAACAGCGATGCGATGCATCGGCTTGGCGTTTTGGAGATCGTTCATGTCGGGTGTCCGGAAAGAAAGGTCAGTCATTGGAAATCTTGTTACGCAACAGCAGCGCACGTGCGCCCAGGCTCACCAACAACACGAACACGGTCAGCACCAGTGCGCCGGACCAGGCCAGGGTCTGCCAGGATTCGTACGGGCTGCCTGCAAACTGGTTCATGATCACCGGCACGCTGGCCATCGGTTGGAAGATGTTGCTGTTCCAGTATTGATTGCCGAATGCAGTGAACAGCAGCGGTGCGGTTTCGCCGCTGATGCGCGCCAGCGCCAGCAACACGCCGGTGAGAATGCCGGCCGATGCCGCGCGGTACAGCACCTGCACGGTGACCTTCCACTGCGGAATGCCCAGCGACAAGGCCGCTTCGCGCATCTGCGCCGGTACCAGCCGCAGCATCTCGTCGGTGGTACGCACCACCACCGGCAATACGATGAAGGCCAGCGACAACGCGCCTGCAAACGCAGAGAACCGCCCGCCGGTCTGCATCACATACAGGGTGTAGACGAACAGGCCCAGCACGATCGACGGCGCAGACAACAGGATGTCGTTGACGAAGCGCACCACGATGCCGGCCTTGCGCGCATTGCCATACTCGGCCAGCCAGGTGCCGGCCGCCACGCCCAACGGCGTGCCGATCGCCAGCGCCAGCCCGCACATCACCGCACTGCCGAAGAAGGCGTTGAGCAGGCCACCTTCCTGCATCGGCGGCGGCGTCATCTTGGTAAACAGATTGAGATCGATGCCGGGTACGCCCTTGGACAACAAGGTCCACAGAATCCAGGCCAGGAAGAACAGCCCGAACAACGCAGTGATGCACGACAACAACAGTGCCACCACATTGGTGATGCGGCGCCGGTTGTACAGCGATTGCGAGACCGAAGAGGCAGACATCAGTTGCCCTCCCGACGCGACAGCTGCATCAGCATGAAGCGCGCGATCGCCAGCACGATGAAGGTCACGATGAACAACACAAAGCCCAGCAGCAGCAAGGCCGAGCGATAGGTTTCGGTGGCCTCGCCGAAGTCATTGGCGATCAATGCCGCGATGGTGGTGCCGGGCTCCAGCAGCGACGGCGACAGGCGCACCGTGTTGCCGACCACAAAGGCCACCGCCATGGTTTCGCCCAACGCGCGTCCCAAGCCCAGAAACACCCCGCCGATTACCGCCGAGCGCGTGTACGGCAGCACGATGTCCCAGCTGACTTCCCACTTGGTCGAGCCCAGCGCATACGCCGATTCTTTGAGGCGCGTCGGCACCGTCAGGAACACTTCGCGCATCACCGAGGAGATAAACGGGATCACCATGATCGCCAGCACGAATCCTGCGGTGAGCAAACCGATGCCGAGCGGCGGGCCCTGGAATAACGGGCCGATCACCGGCAGCGTGCCCAGGTGATCGTTGAGCCACGGCGTCACGTGCTCGGTCATCACCGGCACCAGCACGAACAGGCCCCACATGCCGTAGATGATCGACGGGATGCCGGCCAGCAATTCGATTGCCGTGCCTACCGGCCCGCGCAACCAGCGCGGCGCCACTTCGGTGAGAAAGAAGGCGATGCCAAAACTCACCGGCACCGCAATCACCATCGCGATCAGGGCGGTGACCAAGGTGCCGTAGATCGGCGCCAGCGCGCCGTACTTGTTTTCGACCGGATTCCAGTCGGCGGAATAGAAAAAGCTCAGGCCCTGCATCTGCAGTGCGTGGCGTCCGCCCCACAACATCGACAGCGCTGCGCTGCCGAGCGCCAACAGGACGAATACGACGGTGGCGGCCAGCGCAAGCTTGAACAGGCGATCGGCGCGCGCATCGCGCAGGTCGCGGCCGCGGGGGGCGGTCATCGCTTCGGGAAGGGCGGTGGCATTCATTCGATTGAACTCGTCACCCGCGCATTGGCGGGAGCGTGAGACATCAGGAACGGTGAGGCGCCCGCAGGCACCTCACCGCCGCGCAGCCCGCCGTGCAGGCGGGATGCAGGCATTACTTGAACTCGCTGCCCCAATAGGCTTCGATCTGCTTCACCAGCTCAGGCGGCAGCGGCACGTAATGCAGCTCGCTGGCCTGGGCCTGGCCGTTTTCCAGCGCCCACTTGAAGAAGTCCAGCGTCGCCTTGCTGCGCGCCGCATCCTTGGCCTGCTTGTGCATCAGCATGAAGTTGGTGGCCGTGATCGGCCAGGCCTTCTCGCCCGGCGCATTGGTGATCACCAGATTGAAGTCCTTGGCATTGGCCCAGTCGGCGCTCTCTGCAGCGGCGGCAAAGCTGTCTGCATTCGGCTCGACCCACTGGCCGGCGGCATTCTGCAGCGAGGTGTACTGCATCTTGTTCTGCAGCGCGTAGGCCAGCTCGACGTAGCCGATCGACCCCTTGATCTGCTGCACGTACGAGGCCACGCCTTCGTTGCCCTTGCCGCCGACGCCACCGGGCCACTGCACGGAGGTGCCTTCGCCGACCTTGCTCTTCCACTCCGGGCTGACCTTGGACAGGTAGTTGGAGAAGTTGAAGGTGGTGCCCGAACCGTCCGAGCGGTGCACCAGATTGATCTTGGTCGCCGGCAGGGTCACGCCCGGGTTGGCCGCGACAATCGCCGCGTCGTTCCACATGCTGACCTTGCCCAGGAAGATATCGCCCAGCAGCGCGCCGGTCAGGCGCAGCTTGCCCGGCGCGATGCCTTCCAGATTGACCACCGGCACCACGCCGCCGATGGCGGACGGGAACTGGCCCAGGCCGGCCTGTTGCAGCTCGGCGCTATCGAGCGGCTTGTCGGTCGAGCCGAAATCCACCGTGCCGGCCTTGATCTGGGCAATGCCGCCGCCGGAACCGATCGACTGGTAGTTCACCTTGTTACCGGTGGCGGCGTTGTAGTCGGCCGACCACTTGGACACGAGCGGGTAAATGAAGGACGCACCGGCACCGGAGATTTCCGCGGCCTTGCTGTCGCTGGCGGTGGCGCCTGCGCTGGGGGCGCCCTTGGCGGCATCGCCGGACTGCGCGTCCTTGCCGGGCGAACACGCAGCCAGGGCAAGGGCGATGGTGAGGGACAGGGCGGTCAGGCTGGCCGACTGCAGTTTCATGGAAGCTCCGAGGCTGGATTGGCCGGGTGTCCGGCAGACCACGCTATGAAATGATGTTTTTGTTACACCCGCATGACAGTGCCTTCTGGAGAGGCATCACAAAAAAAGACGCGGACCGCGGAGGGCATCGCACCCCCCGGGATCCGCGTCCCGGTCCCGACGCCGGGGAGAGAGACGGCGTCGTTCCTGTCGTGCTGAGAGTGGCCAGTCAACGTGACACGCAGGTGTCAGCCGGGCCCGGTGGATGCACGCAAAGCCCGTGCTCGCGCGCAACCAGCGTCTTCAACGGCCGCCGCGTGCACCTGGCGATGCACGCGGCGGCGTCACTGCACGCGGTTAGCGCGGCAGGTTCTTGGCCCAATAGCCTTCGATCTGCGTCACCAGGCTGTCCGGCAGCGGCACGTAGTCCAGTGCCTTGGCCTGCGCATCGCCCTTGCTGTAGACCCAGCGGAAGAACTCCAGCGTGTTCTTGAGGCCCGCGGCATTCTTCGGCTTCTTCTGCACCAGGATGAAGTTGGTGGCAGTGATCGGCCAGGCGTTATCGCCGGCGGCATTGGTCATGACCAGGTAGAAGTCCTTGCTATTGCCCCAGTCGGCGCTGTTGGCCGCCGCAGCAAAGGTTTCATCGGACGGCTGCACGAACTTGCCGGCAGCGTTCTTCATCGCAGTGTAGGCCATCTTGTTCTGCAGCGCGTACGACAGCTCGACGTAGCCGATGCCGCCCTTGATCTGCTTCACATAGGCAGCCACGCCTTCGTTGCCCTTGCCGCCGATGCCGCTCGGCCACTGCACGGCGGTGCCTTCGCCCACCTTGCTCTTCCAGTCCGGGTTGACCTTGGACAGGTAGTTGGTGAAGTTGAAGCTGGTGCCCGAGCCGTCGGAGCGATGCACCACGGTGATCTTGCCGTCGGGGAGCTTCACGCCCGGGTTGAGCGCGGCAATGGCCGGATCGTTCCAGGTGCTGACCTTGCCCAGGAAGATATCGCCCAGGGTCTTGCCGTCGAGCTTGAGCGCGCCCGGTGCGATACCGGCCACGTTGATCACCGGCACCACGCCGCCGATCACCGACGGAAACTGCGCCAGGCCGGCAGCGGCCAGTTCTTCCGGCTTCAACGGGGCGTCGGAGGAACCGAAGTCCACGCTGGCCGCCTTGATCTGGGCAATGCCGCCGCCCGAGCCGATCGATTGATAGTTGACCTGCTTCTTGGTGGCGGCGTTGTAGTCGGCCGACCACTTGGACATCACCGGGTAGATGAAGGACGCACCGGCGCCGGTGACATCGGCCGCCTGGGCGCACAGTGCCAGCGAAGCGGCGAGCACGCCGACGGCCAGACGGGTTTTGAAGGAGTGGGTCACGGAACAGCTCCAGAAGAGGGTGGGGATCACGACGTCCCGCGGTTGCGCCATTGCAGGGCAAGGGCATGACCGTGAGGTGTCGGAGAGATGACAGAAATAAAATGGCGTTATGCCAGCGCGCGCCGGAGTACGTTGACGCGAATCCTGCCACCGCGTGCGCTCAGGCGAGCGCACGCGGTGGACAGGGACGCAGACGCTTACCAATAGAACTGCGCACGTGCCTCGATGATCGACGGGTTGTCATCGACCAGGCCGCGCGTGGCGCTGCTGTAACGCGTGCTTTCCACCTTCGCGTAGTCCAGCGCGAACTTGAAGTTGGAGCGCCAGTACCAGTTGGCGCCGATGGTCCACACGTTCATCTTGCCGCCCAGCACGCCGTCCACGAACGGAGTGTTGCCATTGGCGATCAGGTGACCATCGTTGAGGTCCAGGGTGTCGTAGCGCACGGCCAACTGCCACAGGCCCGATGCCGGTTCGTTCGGCAGCGGGGTGGTCGGCACGCCGGCCTTGTAGCCCCAGGTTTCGCCAGTGATGTTCCACACGCCGCTGACGTACCAACCGTCGCTCTTGTAATCCTGCGCGTTGTTGCCGATGCGCTTGGCGCTCTCCTGGAAATATTCGCTCTGCAGCTTGAACGGCCCGGTGACCCACATCGCTTCGGCACCGGCCACGCCCACGCGATCCACATTGGTGATGGCGCCGCTGTCGATCAGACGGATGGTGGTGAGGTCGGCGTCCGGACGTGCGCGCAGGCGCAGGGTGTCGTCATCGGTGTCGTAACCCAGGTAGCTCAGGCCGAAGTGCAGCACGTTGCCGCTTTCGTTGATCGGGGCCCAGGTGCCGCGCGCACCGTAGCCACTGCCATGGGCCTGGTTACGGGTCAGCTCGCGGCCGAATGCACTGGCAGTCACGCTCCAGTTGTTATCGCCCATGCCGTACGCCACGCCCAGCCGGCGCGAGATGCCGTAGGTATTGGTCACCGACGCCTTGGATACGAAATCGTTGTTCTTGGTGCTGGACAGTTCTTCCAGGCTGTTGGGCTGCTTGAACTGACCGATCTGCAGGTAGTTATTGGCGTTGCCGCCGAACTTGTACTTGACGTTGTTGTCCAGAAAACGGCCGGTGCTGCGGATGGTGGTGCCGCGGATGGTCACTTCCTTCAGCACGCTCGGGTCGTACCCGGCCACCCATTCGAAGTTGCCCGGGCCTTTGCCCTTGAGCACCAGCTCGGCGCGACGGATGCTGAATTCGGAATTGTCGCCATTGGCACCGATCGGACCATTGAGGTCCTGCACATCGTTGTGGAACCAGTTGCCGTCGGCCTGGACCAGGCCTTCCAGCGAGACCTCCGAGCCACCAATGACATCAATGGCGATTTCGGCATGCGCGGCGGGTGCGGCCAGTCCCAGCAACAGGGCCGAACCAAGCAGGGTGGGAGCGAGTTTCATAGATGCCTTGCGACCTGAGAAAGTGGGCGCAGGCTATGGTGTGAAAGTTGCGTTAATGTGACAAAACCACAGAAACGTCATAAATGATTTTTGCCAACAAAGACAAGAGTTTACGCGTGTTTAGACTGTGTCATCGCGTGTCAAATACCTGAACGACGCTGCTCTGTGACAATGCTGCACGTCACTCTGAATTGGCGGCTGTCGAGGCTGCCTGGCGTAGCGACCTGAACCGCAACCATTGCCCACTGAACATATGTGTCAGGTTGTGCAACGCACCACTTGCGCTTGCAGCTTCTAAATTGTTAGTTTCAAGGCCATGTTTCCTCGATTCCTCCAATTGCTGTTGGTCTGCCTGCTCGCGCTCACCGCGTGGTCGGCAGCCAACGCACACACGCGCATCTACGATGCGTTGGTGGGCGGCGGCGTGGCGGTGATGGTGGATGCTGGCGAAGAACGCGACGCAGCAGAAGATCCGCAGGACGAAGGCGATACGCAAAGCCAAGTCGATACCCACCCTGCGGACGATATCCCCTTGCTCTCCCAAGCATGGCCGATGCTGGCGCGGTATTCCCCTTCTTGGCACGCGCATCATGCGCCGGCAAATCAAAAACGCGACCTGATCCCGCAACTGCGTCCTCCAAACGCATTGCTTGGCTGATCCCCGCTGTCGCTGTACCCGGTGCGCTGCGCCGGCTTTCCGATTGATTTGTTTGTCTTTGCAATTCGCGGTTTGCGCCGCGGGTCGCCATCCGTTGCCTAGAGGAATCTCCCATGGAAAGTTTGCTAGAAGGTTTTCGCCATTTCCGTAAGGAAGTGTATCCGCGCCAGAGTGCGCGCTTTCAGGAACTGGCCGGCGGCCAGAGCCCGCATACCTTGTTCATCACCTGCGCCGACTCGCGCGTCATGCCGGAGCTGATCTTCTCCGCGCAGCCCGGCGAATTGTTCGTCTACCGCAATATCGGCAATGTCGTCCCGCCTTACTCCCAGCACGTCAGTGGCGTGGTGGCGGCGATCGAGTACGCCATCGCCGTGCTCGGCGTACGTCACATCGTGATCTGCGGCCACACCGACTGCGGCGCCATGAAGGCCGTGCTCAAGCCGGAATCGCTGGAAGATGTTCCGTCCGTGGCGGCGTGGCTCAAGCACACCGATGCGGCGCGTCACGTCACCGCGCATCACGGCCACGATCCGGCCAGCCAGGACGCATTGAGCTGCATGACCGAAGAGAATGTGGTCTCGCAGCTCGATCACCTGCGGACCCAGCCGGTGGTTGCAGCCCGTCTGGCGGCGGGCACCTTGCGCATTCACGGCTGGATCTACGATATCGCCCACGGGGAGATCCGCGCCTTCGATGCCGAGAAGGGTGGCTTCCGCCCATTGCTGGCCGAAAGCACCCCCGAAGCCACTCCGCGCCCACGACTGCAGCAAGTCGTCCGCGCTGAACTCGCCTGACGGAGTCGACCATGAACACATCAGGTATCGGCGGATATTTCCGTCAGGGACTGTTTGGGCGTGATTTGTTGTCGTCTGTGGTGGTCTTTCTTGTCGCGCTACCGTTGTGCATGGGTATCGCGATCGCTTCCGGAATGCCACCGGCCGCAGGTCTGATCACCGGCATCATCGGTGGTCTGGTCGTTGGCTTCCTGGCGGGCTCTCCTTTGCAGGTGAGCGGTCCGGCCGCCGGCCTGGCTGTGTTGGTGTTCGAACTGGTGCGTGAGCACGGCGCTGCCGCGCTTGGTCCGGTGATTCTGGTGGCCGGTGCGATTCAGTTGGTGGCCGGTCTGTGCCGGGCCGGTGTGTGGTTCCGCATGACATCGCCGGCCGTGGTGGCCGGTATGTTGTCGGGCATCGGCATCCTGATTGTGGCATCGCAGGCGCATGTGCTGATGGACGCCGCACCCAAGGCGCGTGGTCTGGAGAACTTCGCCGCATTGCCTGCCGTGTTGTGGCAGGCGATCAGCGAAGGTACCGGCCGCACGGCATTGTTCGTGGGTCTGGCGACGATCGGCATCATCCTGGCCTGGGACAAGCTGCGTCCGCAGCGTCTGCGCTTTTTGCCGGGTGCGTTGATCGCAGTGGTGGTGGTGACCGCGACCGTGCAGTTACAGGGATTGAACGTCAACAAGGTCGATGTACCGACCAACCTGTTCTCCGCGGTGTCCATCCCGAGCTTCTCCGACATCTTTGGTGTGTTCAACCACACCTTGCTGGTGTCGGCGGTGACCTTTGCCTTCATCGCCAGTGCCGAAACGTTGCTCTCGGCAGCGGCGGTGGACCGCATGCATCAGGGTGCACGGACGCAGTACGACCGTGAGCTGGCAGCGCAGGGCGTGGGCAATATGCTGTGCGGCTTCCTGGGTGCGTTGCCGATGACCGGCGTGATCGTGCGCAGTGCGGCCAATGTGCAGGCCGGTGCGGCCACGCGTGCGTCGACCATCCTGCACGGCAGTTGGTTGCTGGTGTTCGCAATGCTGCTGCCGTGGTTGTTGCGGATGACGCCGGTGGCGTGTCTGGCCGGCATCCTGGTCTATACCGGCGTGAAGATGATCAAGATCGGGCAGGTCAAGGAGTTGGCGACCTATGGTCGTGGAACTGCGGCCATCTACCTGGCGACCACCTTCGCGATCGTGGCGACCGACCTGTTGACCGGCGTGCTGATCGGCTTCGGCCTGTCGCTGTTCCGCCTGGCGTTGCATTCCTCGCGTCTGAAGGTCGAAGTGCGCGAGCACGCCGACAAGAAGGACGAGATGCATCTGACCCTGCAGGGTTCGGCAACGTTCCTGAAGGTGCCGGCAATGGCGCGGACGTTGGAAAGCGTGCCGCCGAACACCGCGCTGCATCTGGACGTGGCCAAGCTGCATCACGTCGACCATGCCTGCATCGAATTGCTGCGCGATTGGAGCCGGAATGCGGCCTCGCGCGGATGCGAGTTGGTGGTGGACTGGAAGGAACTGGAGCGACGCGTCGAAGGGCGAGCGGCCGCAGAAAGCGTGCCGGTACCGGAACCGCGCAAAGCGGCGTAATCAGTGACAAACGCCCGGCGTTCGCGCCGGGTGACATCTGTCGTGACCGGATGATGCATGGCGCCGAAAGACGCATCATCCGGTCACGATTTTTTTGGGCCGGGAGTGGGAGTTCGGGATTGGGGATTCGCGACAGCTTGTATTTGCGTTGGCTGGACGTGATGCCTACCGCGCACCTGCTTGTGCCCGGCCGCGTATGTGATGACTAGAGAGTGTCAGCCATGTCGCCGCATTGGAGCGGCTGACAAACGTAGTGAGCAGTCTGCAGTTGGAGGTGGGCGGCGCGCTCGTAGCCGGAAGGGACGCGTGGTACCGCCGCACCGAGCACCGGTAGCTCCCGCGCCGGGCGGGCGGTGAGCGCAGTCGTGTCGTTAGCTGTTCTTGGATCAGGTCAGCGCTTCGAAGCTGGCGGCCGTTCGGCTGGCGCCGCGGTCTTGTCGCGGTAGCGGCACAGGTCATGGATCACGCAGCCCGGGCAATCGGGTTTACGTGCCTTGCACACGTAGCGGCCATGCAGAATCAGCCAGTGATGTGCGTCGTTCAAAAATTCTGCAGGGATGACCTTGACCAGCTTGTCTTCGACCGCGCGCACGTCCTTGCCCGGTGCAAGGCCGGTGCGGTTGGCGACGCGAAAGATATGCGTATCCACGGCCATCGTCGGTTCGCCGAATGCGGTGTTGAGCACCACGTTGGCGGTCTTGCGGCCGACGCCGGGCAAGGCTTCCAAAGCTGCGCGATCGTGCGGCACCTCGCCGCCGTATTGCTCGAGCAGGATGCGGCAGGTGGCGATGACGTTCTTGGCCTTGGCATTGAACAGGCCGATGGTGGCGATGTAGCGCTTCAGCCCTTCTTCTCCAAGATGGAGAATGTCGCGCGGTGTATTGGCGACCGGATACAACTTGCGGGTGGCCTTGTTGACGCCCACATCGGTGGCCTGCGCCGACAGCAATACCGCGATCAACAACTCGAACGGCGTGGTGTATTCCAGTTCGGTGGTCGGGTGTGGATTGAGTTCGCGCAAACGCTCGAACATTTCCTGTATTTCAGGGTTGCGCATGGTGCTGTCGCGGCGTGACGGCGGTGCAGGGCGTGCAGCGTTCATGGTTGCGTCCCTCCCGCTGCCTTGGCTTTGGCGCGCGCCAGGATCGCCGCGGCCAACGGTGGCAACGCCGCCGCTGCCGGCTGGCTGGGCACCGGTGCGGGTGCACGCCGTGCGTCGCGCTCGGCAGCGCGGCGTTGCAGCCGTGCGGCACGTGCGCGATAGCGTTCGCGCGCCGCCCATGCAGCACGCAGGCGCTGTTGTGCGGCGAGCAGGGCCGCCACGACCGGTGCATCCGCTGCATCGAGGTGCGGATCTGGCTGGTAGTCCATCAGGCCGAGTTGCAGTGCGCGATCAAGATCGTCCGCCTGCACGCAGTCGAACAAGCGCATGGCCAGTGCGCGCGGTGCCGGTAGGTGGTCGTGCGGCATCAGGGTGCTCAGCGGTTGTGGAACTGTGCGGGGCGCTTGTCGAGAAACGCGCGGGTGCCTTCGCGCATGTCCTCGCTGGCGAACAACAGCGCAAATTGCGCGGTTTCCAGCTGCAGCCCTTCTTCGATGCCGCATTCGCCGCCGAACACCACCGCGTCCAGAATGCCGCGCAATGCCAGCGGTGCGGCGCTCGCCAGGCGTTGGGCCAGGGTCTGGGTTTCTTCCTGCAAGGCGTCGAGCTCGACCACGCGATTGACCAGGCCCAGTTGCAGTGCGCGCGCTGCATCGATCGGCATGCCGAGCAGGCACAGTTCCAGTGCTGCGGCACGGCCGGTCAGGCGCAACAGGCGCTGGGTGCCGCCGAAGCCGGGAATCAGGCCGAGATTGATTTCCGGCTGTCCCAGGCGTGCGGTGGATGCGGCGATGCGCAGATGGCAAGCCATTGCCAGCTCCAGCCCGCCGCCGAGCGCAAATCCGTTGATCATGCCGATCACCGGTTTGGGCATGCGTTCGATCCGGCGCATCAAACGCTGCCCGACCAGCGAAAATTCGCGGCCGTCCATCGCCGACAACGCGCTCATTTCGGCGATGTCCGCGCCGGCCACGAAGGATTTGGGCCCGGCACCGGTGAGGACCACCACGCGCACGTCGTCGGCGTTTTCCGCGTCCACGAATGCCTGGTCCAGCGCCAGCATGGTGTCGCGGTTCAATGCGTTCAGTTTGTCCGGCCGATTGACCGTAATGGTCCGGACACTGGCGTAATCGGCGATCAAAATGACGTCGTTGGACATGGCACACCCTTGCGAACGTAAAAAAATAGTAAATACGGAACTTCCGAAAGCCTTGCTGGTCATAGCTTTCGTGATAAGTAGCGGTTCGGTATCGCGGCCGCTATCCTAGCGCGTCATCTCAGGCGGCAGACCCGTCCTGTGCCACCACCCTGGAGAATTGTTTGATGAAGTTGCGTTCTATCGCGGTCGCTGTGGCGGCCCTGGCCCTGACGGGCAATGCACTGGCCCAGGACACGACGTCCGAAAAGGGCAAGTTGAGCTATTACTTCGGTTACGACTACGGCAATAACCTTGCCGAGCTCACCGGTCGCGGCGAGCAGCTCGACATCAACGCGGTGGTAAAGGGTCTGCAGGACGCCTATGCCAAGAAGCAGCCGGCGATCACCGCCGACCAGCTCAAGCCGGCGGTCGAAGCGTTCCAGAAGCGTGAGCAGGGCCGTGCCCAGCAGGCCAAGGCCGAGTACGACAAGGCCGCTGCTGCCAACAAGACCAAGAGCGAAGCGTTCCTGGCCAAGAACAAGGGCACTGCTGGCGTGCAGACCCTGCCGAGCGGCGTGCAGTACCGCGTGATCGAAGCGGGCAAGGGCGCCAAGCCGACCCAGGCCAGCACCGTGCAGCTGGAAGTGGCCGGCCCGTTCCCCTTCGGCGATCGCGAGAAGGCGCGTCCGGCGCAGCAGATCCCGGCCATCAAGGTCAGCGAAGTCGAAATGAAGGCCATGCGCGAGACCCTGCTGCAGATGCCGGCCGGCTCCAAGTGGGAAGTGACGTTGCCGTCGGATCAGGCCTATGGCGCCGACCCGCGTACGCCGTTCCCGCCGAACGTCGCGGTGCAGTTCGAAATCAAGCTGGTCAGCGTCAAGTAATTCTTGTGCTGTTGCACTGACAACGCCGGCCACCAGGCCGGCGTTGTCGTTTTGGCGTCCCAATCTTGCTGAAGAGACCGATGAAACACCCACGCCGCGGCTGCGGAAACGCGCGATGAGCGACACCGATTCCAATCGCGGGGATCTGCCCAGCCCGTGTATCGGTGTATGTTCATTGGACGCGCAGTCGCACTGTGTCGGCTGCTTGCGCAGCCTGGATGAAATTGCACGCTGGATGAGCATGAGTGACGCCGAACGCCAGGAGTTGTTGCACACCGTGTTGCCTGCACGTGGGCTCATGGCAGCGCTGCCGGAGTATGCGCAGTTGCGCCGGGCGCTGTATCCGCTGGACACCGCACCCGACGGCCCAGGCTGGAACCATGCCGAAATGATCGACCTGAGCGAAGGTGGTGCGTCCGCCGAAGCGGCGGTGCTGTGCGGCCTGGTGCCGCGCGAGCAGGGCACCATGGTGCTGCTGACCCGGCGCACCGACAGCCTGCGCCACCATGCCGGGCAGGTCAGCTTCCCGGGCGGGCGGATGGAGCCCTCCGATGCCGATGCGGCAGCGGCGGCATTGCGCGAGAGCTGCGAGGAGATCGCGCTGGGTGCGCCGCAGGTACACGCGCTGGGATATCTGGATCCGTTCCTGACCGTGAGCGGGTTTCGGGTGACGCCGGTGGTGGCGGTGATCGATCCCGCGTTCGTGGCCGTGCCGCAACCGGAGGAAGTGGCCGAGATCTTCGAAGTGCCGCTGGCCTATCTGATGGACCCGGACAATCTGCGCAGCGTGGAGCTGGAATTCCGCGGCCGTCCGCGTCGCGTGCTGGAATACGCCTGGCCGGGACAGCGCATCTGGGGCGCCACCGCGGCCATTCTTCTCAATCTTCGTCGTCGCCTGGAGCAGGTTGCATGAGTGCCGATCCGAACTGGACCACGCTGGTCGATAGCGCCGCCCTGGCCGCGGCATTGCCGCACCCACAGCTGCGGCTGCTGGATGCGCGCGCCGCGCCGCCGACCGCCCCCGATCCACAGGCGGCGCGCAAGGCATATGCGCAAGGGCATCTGCCCGGCGCGCATGACGTCGATCTCGATCATGACCTGGCCGACCTGTCGCGTGCCGATCAAGGGCGGCACCCATTGCCGCGCAGCGCCGACTTCGCCAGGCGCCTGGGCGCGTGGGGCATCGATCCGCACAGCCAGGTGGTGGTCTACGACGCGGGCGATGGCAGCATGGCCGCGGCACGCGCGTGGTGGATGCTACGGCTGATGGGGCATCGCCGCGTGGCGGTGCTCGATGGCGGGCTGGCCGCATGGCGTGCCGCCGGCCTGGCCGAGACCACCGAGCCGCCGGCAGTGCGCGATGGCGCCGCGTATCCCGGCAGTTTCGATGCCGATGCCGTGGTGGATGCCGAACAGATCCTGGCGCGGCTGGGGCAGGCTCCGGGTTGGCTGCTGGATGCGCGCGCCGGCGAGCGGTTTCGCGGTGAGGTGGAGCCGATCGACCCGGTTGCCGGGCATGTGCCGGGCGCGGTGAGTCGCCCGCTGGGCCTGAGCCTCCGCGATGGCCGCTTCAAACCGGCCGATGAATTGCGTGCCGAGCTGTCTACATTGCTGGGCGCTTACACGCCCGAGCAGGCCGTGGTGATGTGCGGATCGGGCGTGACCGCCTGCCATCTGCTGTTGGCGTTGGAAGTGGCTGGCTTGTCAGGTGCGCGCGTGTATGCCGGTTCCTGGAGCGGCTGGCTGCAGGATCCGGCACGTCCGGTCGCGACCGCTTCCTGATCAGGCACAATACCGGCAGGAAGGGTGGTCTGTGGGGACGCAGGCTCGCTGCGCGGAGCGCAGTTTCTTGCAGTGGTGGGTGGATGCATGCGGTTGCAGTTGCAGAAGGGCGCCTTGTGCGTCGCAGTGATGGCGATGGCTGCGTGTTCGGCAAGCTCTGGTGACGCTGGCGATGTGCGTGTCTCCAAGCGTTCGACGACCGATAAGCAGCAGGTGTACCGGCTTGCATTGGAACGAGCGCGCGCGCAGCGTCTGGCACAGGTGCGTGCGCCCGATGGCTGGCTGAGCTACACCGGCTCCGGTCGCGTGCGTGCAGGTCAGTACCAGGTGGGCAGCGATTCGCACAACGATCTCGTCTTGCCTGCCGGCCCAGCACAGCTGGGCCAATTGAGCCTGGATGGGCAGGGTCATGTGCGCTTCAAGGCGGCAGCCGGCGCGTCGGTGAGGTTGAACGGGCAGCCTGTGGATGACGTCAGTCTGGAGCCTGAGCGGGCGGACCAGCGTGGCGACCGGCTCGATGTGGGCAACCGGCAGTTCTATCTGGTGCAGACCGGTACGTTGTTTGGCTGGCGTTTTCGCGACCCGGCAGCGCCGGCGTTGACTGCATTTCAGGGCTTTGAGTATTTTCCGATCGACCCGCAGTGGCGGGTCGATGCGCGCTGGCAGCCGTATGCCACGCCACGGTCGGTGACCTTGCTGACATCCATCGGCACGCCACTGACGGCGGAGGTTCCAGGCGAGGCGGTGTTTATCCGCGATGGTCGGGAATACCATCTGCAGCCGCTCGCGCAGGACGATGGCAGCGGCCTGTTTTTTCTGTTTACCGATCGCACCAGCGGCAAGGAAAGTTATGGCGGCGCGCGCTATCTATTCACGGAGATGCCGCGCGATGGCCGGGTGCTGCTCGATTTCAATCTGGCCGAAAATCCGCCCTGCGCGTTCACCCCGCATGTGGTCTGCCCGATCGCGCCGCCGGAAAATCGGCTGACGGTAGCGGTGAATGCAGGCGAAAAAACCTATCGCGCCATGGATCCTTGATCGCTCTGGTTTTGCGTGCGTTGCCTGCCGCGTAACCGGCGCGCGCTCAACGCAATGCGTGCGCCCAGCCGACCGCCGCTTCGATACGGGGCCATGGAAACAACGGGCCGGGGTCGAGCTTGCGCTGGATCTTGCGTGCCGGATCGTCGCTCGCCGCTTCCTGGGTGGTGTCCAGCTCCTGATGGCCGGCGATGCGGCGCACCGATGGCAGCTGCTGCTGCAGCCACTGCAGCAAGGTCACCAGCGCGGCGATCTGCACGTCCGGATACGCCTCGCGCATCGCCTGATGGCGCGAATCGAGCCAGTGCGGATAGCGGCCGCTGTTGACCAGTTCGATGCCCAAGGTATGCGGGTTGTGGCCGCGCACGTGATGCGCGACGCGATCCAGCGCCACGTACTGCTGGATGCTGCCGTTGCGATCGATGTAGTAATGCCCGCTGTTGCCGGTGCCGCTGTCGTAGAGCACGCGCTCGCCGTAGTCGCGTGCCATCGCCATATCCGGCAGTTCGGTGCAGTGGATGACCACCATGTCGATCTGCTCGAGCCGGCGGCGTGCCAGTCGCGATTCGTAAGGCAACGGCGCGTAGGTGATCGGCGGCGACGGCAGGACGGCATCGGACATGAAGCGAATGCTAGCATTGCCCGATGGCTTTGAATCCCGACAGCCCGCTGGGCAAATTGATGGCGACGCTGCCGCAGACCGGTCAGGTGACCTGGATCGGCGTGCGTCCTGCGCGTGATGTGGAGATGCTGGAGGTGTACGCCGTACAGGCCACCACCGGCATCGGGCTGGTGGGCGATCGTTACAAGGGCGGCAGCGGCAAGCGGGGGATCACCTTGATCCAGGCCGAGCATTTGCCGGTGATCGCGGCGCTGGCAGGGCATGCGACGATCGCGCCGGCCACGCTGCGACGCAATCTGGTGGTGTCGGGCATTCCGCTGATCGCGTTGAAAGGGCGACGCTTCCGCATCGGCGATGTCGAGCTGGAAGGCACCGACCCGTGCGACCCCTGTTCGCGCATGGAAGATGCGCTGGGCGCGGGCGGCTACAACGCGATGCGGGGACACGGTGGCTTGTGCGCGCGCGTGCTGCGCGGCGGTGTGCTGCGTATTGGCGATACGGTGCAGGCGCTATGAGCCGCGGCCATTGCATTCTGGCGCATGGGTTCGAGAGCGGCCCTGCGGCGCGCAAGGTCAGCGCATTGGCCGAGGTTGCCGACCGCCTGGGCTGGACCCACGAACGCCCGGATTTCACCGATCTGGATGCGCTGCGCGATGTCAGCCCGCTCGGCGACGTGCGCGGACGCCTGCAGCGATTGCTGCAGATCGCACGCGACGCCGCGGACAAGGGGCCGCTGGTGCTGGTCGGTTCCAGTCTGGGCGCCTATATCGCCGCGCAGGTATCGCTGCAGGTGCCGACGCGTGGGCTGTTTTTGATGGTGCCGCCGACCACGATGGGCCCGCTGCCGGCGCTGGATGCTGCGCAGGTACCGATCTCGGTGGTGCATGCCTGGCGCGATGCGCTGATTCCCGCCGCAGATGTCATCGCCTGGGCGCAGGCGCGTCGGGCGCGGCTGTTGCTGGTCGACGATGAGCACGATCTCGCCGCGCATGTGGACACGGCAGCGAACGCGTTCGCCGAACTGTTGCAGCGCCTGTGATGCACGAGGCTGACGACCTATCGCCCACACCGGCCGAGCCGCCGATGGCGGTGCTGATCCGCGAGGCCAGCGACGGCGACGCGGCAGCCATCGAGATATTGACCATGGTGGCGTTCATGCGCGCCGAGCACAGCCGTCATGACGAACAGCATGTGATCGCCGCGCTGCGTGGTGACGATGCGCTGGCATTGTCATTGGTCGCCGACCACGAGGGGTATGTGGTCGGCCATCTGGCAGTGTCGCCGGTGAGCTTGTCCGACGGCTCGTCCGGCTGGTTCGCGCTGGGGCCGCTGGCGGTGGGCCCGGGCCACCAACGTCAGGGCCTGGGCAGCCGTCTGGTGCACACAGCCCTGGCGACCTTGCGCGAGCGCGGCGCGGCGGGATGCGTTGCTTTTGGCGAACCCGGTTTTTTCCGGCGGTTTGGGTTCGCCGTCGAGCCGGGCCTGAGCATGCCCGACGCACCGGTATCGGAATTGCAGGCGTTGGCGTTCGGCGACCGGCTGTTGCCGCTGGCCGATGTGGCCTATCACCCGGCTTTCGGTCTGGGCTGAGTCGCGCGCTGCGCTGCACACGCGTGACCGGATGCAGTCGCGATGCTGCGCGCACGCGGCGCCCGTTCGCTCACCGGCACCCTGCATCGCGCGTCCGGCCGCAGCGTATTGCCGCGTTCGTCACCATGGTCGGCACCAGCGATCGACGCTTGCCGAGGTGAAAGATGCAACACGACGAGTCACCGATGCCGCCAAACGCGGCGCATGCGCGCCTGATTTCGCATGCGGGCGACGCCTTGCACGATGATGCGACCCTGCTCGCGTCGATCAGGTCGCGACTGCGGCAGGACACCGGCCGTTCTGCTGCCGAAGTGGAGCGTCTGCTGCAACTGGTCGATGCGCTGTGGGAGATGGAGCTCGGGCGATTCCTGCTACGCAATCGCGGGCTCAATGCGGAATGGACGCATCGGCTGGTGAGCTATGAGGCGGGGACCCTGCCGCCGGATACCACACCGGCACTGGAGTACGAAATTTTCGAGAAGACGCCGGCCGTGCTCGCAACCCGCGAGCGGTTCGGCATCTTCCGTGCGCAATTGCAGGCCTTGTTGCGGCCCGGCATGACGCTCGCGTCGGTGCCATGCGGATGGATGGGCGATGTGTTGAGTCTGGATTACCGGCAGTGCCCGGATGTGCGCTTGATCGGGATCGATCTGGACCCGCAAGCGCTGGACGGCGCGCTGCAGCTGGCGCGTCGCTACGGGCTGGAGCAGCAGCTGTCGCTGCGTTTGGAAGATGCCTGGGCGCAGGGCGATGCAGAGAGTGTGGACGTGGTGACCAGCAACGGCCTCAATCTCTACGAGCCGGATGATGCGCGTGTGGTCGCGCTCTATCGCGCGTTCTTCAACAGGCTGCGGCCGGGCGGCACGCTGGTGGCGAGTTTCCTGACGCCTCCGCCCAGCCTGTGCGCGCAATCCCCGTGGAAACTGGCGCTGTTGGACCAGGCATCGCTGGTGCTGCAGAGCCAGGTCTTTATCGATGTCGTCCAGGCGCGCTGGGCATCGTTTCGCACCCATGCGCAGACGCGCACGCAGCTGGAAAGTGCAGGCTTTGCGAGCGTGCGCTTCATCGACGATCGCGCAAGCATCTTTCCCACTGTGATTGCGCAAAAGCCGATGCATGCCTGAGGGGAGCGACCAGGCACCGACTCTCTCGCGGCATGGCGTGTCGGTACGTTGCAGTCGAGTGTCCGCTGCGTTGGCGCTGGCTTGCGGATACCGATAACGCCAGGCGCGCGCGTCGGCTAAGAGCAGCTCACAAAACGAATGTGCTCACTACCAGACGGGCGCGGCCGGTGCTCTGTGCGGCATGGATCACGCGTACACTCCGGTTTCTGCGCGCCCCCCGCACCGACCTGACGACTGGTCGCTACGTGGTGTGAGCCGCCCTAAGCGGCAGGGCGGACTGCAAGCGTGCAGGCATGCGTTTTTCCTGCGGATATTTCGCTGTTGTTGAGCGGATTGTTCGGCCCAGTGATGTCCAGGGGTTTCGGTGCAGCCGCAGACCGGCCTACACTTGTGCTGCACCCACTGTTCGAGGATTGGTCCAATGCGCCATTGATGCCGCCGTCGCGATGACGGCCATACCCGTTGCCGTTCCGTCTGGAACGCGACGTGTCCTGGCATGCAATGGAGTCACTGATGACCTGTCCGTCGTTGACGCTGGAAAGCGTCGCGTTCGTGCTGCCCGATGGCAGCACGCTGTTTTCCGATCTCACCCTGCACATCGATCAGCGCCGCACCGGCCTGGTCGGGCGCAATGGCGTAGGCAAGAGCGTGCTCGGCCGTCTGCTGGCAGGCCAGCTGGCCCCCAGCAGCGGCCGCTGCGTACGCCGTGGCAGCGTGCATTACCTGCCGCAGCGCGTGAGCGCGATGCCGGGGCAGCGTATCGCCGATCTGGCAGGTGTTGCGCCGTTGCTGGACGCGCTGGACCGGATCGCCGCCGGGAGCGTGGCGCCTGCCGATTTCGAGCGGGTGGGCGAGCGCTGGACTGCCCACGCCGAGTTCGCTGCAGCGCTCAAGCAGCAAGGGCTGGGTGGCCGCGATCCGCAGGCCCCCGCCGCGCATCTGAGTGGCGGCGAAGCCATGCGGGTGGCGCTTGCCGGCGCCTGGCTGATGCAGCCGGACATGCTGATCCTGGATGAGCCCAGCAACCATCTGGACGGCCCGCAGCGACAGCGGCTGCTGGCGCAGTTGCAGGGGTGGAATGGCGGGTTGCTGATCATCAGCCATGACCGGGTGTTGCTGGACGGCATGCAGCGCATCCTGGCGCTGTCCGCACACGGGGTGCGCAGTTATGGCGGCAACTACACCCACTACGCGCAGCAGCACGCACGCGAGCAGCAGGCGGCCAGCGAGCTGCTTGCGCAGCGCAAACAGGCACGTGCGCACGGCGAACAGGCATTGCGCGAGCAGCACATGCGCCAGCAGCAACGCCAGGCGCGTGGCGCGCGCGCGGCGGCGCAGGCCAATCAGGCGCCGATCCTGCTCGGGGGCCAGCGGCAGCGCAGCGAGGTCAGTGCCGGCCGGCTGCAGCAGCATCGACAGGCCGAACAGGCGCGCTTGTCGGAGGGGGTAACCCAGGCCGCAGCCCAGCTGGAGGCCCCACCGGCCATTGCGTTGCTGGCACCAGCGACGGCGGCAGGCGCGTCGCAACGCCTGGCGACCCTGCAGCAGGTGCAGTTGGCGGATGGGCGGCTGGGTGGGCGGCGTGTGGATCTGCTGCTGCACGGCCAGCCCCGCATCGGGCTGGTTGGCCCGAACGGCAGCGGTAAATCCTCGCTGCTGCAGCTGTTGGGCGGACGCCTGGCGGCACAGGCCGGCCAGTGCGAGGTACATGTGCCGGTGGCCTATCTGGATCAGGATCTGGGCATGCTCGACCCGGCGCGCTCGGCCGCTGCGCAGCTGTGCGATGCCGACCCCGCCGCGGCCGAGCACGCCCAGCGGCTGCGCCTGGCCTTGCTGGGGCTGGACCGGCAGCGCGCCGACCTGCCCACCGGCCAGCTCAGCGGCGGCCAGCGGCTCAAGGCAGCGCTGGCCTGCGCGCTGTATCGGGCTCAGCCGGCGCAGCTGCTGTTGCTGGACGAACCCACCAATCACCTGGATCTGGCCTCTGTCGAGGCGATCGAGACGCTGCTGCGCAGTTGCACCGGCGCGCTGCTGGTGGCCTCGCACGATGCCGCCTTCCTGGACCGGTTGGGCCTGCAGCAGCGGTTGGACACCGGGCAGGCGCAGTGGCGGCTGGCGCCCTGGTGAACCGTGCGCCCGGCGGTGCGGACGGCGGGGGTGGTAATGCCGGCCCCGATGGCCGACCATTTGCGGCCCATCCACGGCGACCACGGCACTGCCCACCCGGGCGCCGGCCCGCTGTCCTGCTCCCACGCTCGCCGCCGCGCCAGCGTCTTTATCGATACCTGCCTACGTGAAATTCTTCGCATCCTGTGCCAAGGGCCTGGAATACCTGCTTGCCGACGAGCTGCTTGCGCTCGGTGCCAGCAAGGCCACCGCCACCATCTCCGGCGTGAATGTCGAGGGTGAACCGCGCGACGCGCTGCGCGCCGTCATGTGGTCGCGCCTGGCCAGCCGGGTGCTGTGGCCGCTCACCGAGTTCGATTGCCCGGACGAGGACGCGCTGTATGCCGGTGTGTCCGAGCTGCCGTGGGACGAGCACCTGTCGGTGGGACACACCTTGTCGGTGGATGCGCACGTCTCCGGGACGGCGATCACGCACGCGCGCTATGCCGCACAGCGCATCAAGGATGCGGTGGTCGACACCATGCGCCGGCAGGGGCTGGAACGCCCGTCGGTGGATGTGGAAAGCCCCGACCTGCGGTTGAACCTGTCGCTGCGCAAGGGCCGCGCCACCATCTCGATCGACCTGGGTGGCGGCCCGTTGCACCGGCGCGGTTGGCGCATGGCGCAGAACGAAGCGCCGCTGAAGGAAAACCTGGCTGCTGCCGTCCTGCTGCGCGCCGGCTGGCCGCGCGCATATGCCGACGGCGGCGGCTTGCTGGACCCGATGTGCGGCAGCGGCACGCTGTTGATCGAAGGCGCCTTGATGGCCGCCGACGTCGCGCCCGGTCTGCAGCGCTACGGCAGCGACGTGCCCAGCCGTTGGCGCGGGTTCGACCGTGCGCTCTGGCAGCAGCTGGTCGACGAAGCACGCGAACGCGACAGCGCAGGCCGTGCCGCGCTGAAGCAGGTGATCCATGGCAGCGACATGGACCCGCATGCGATCCGCGCCGCCAAGGAGAACGCGCAGGTGGCCGGTGTGGCCGAGGCGATCTGGTTCGGCGTGCGCGAGGTCGGCGACCTGCAGACCCCGCCGCAGGCCACCGGCGTGGTGGTCTGCAATCCGCCGTACGACGAGCGTCTGGCCGCCGATGCGGCCTTGTATCGCAAACTGGGCGACACCTTGCAGCGCGTGGTGCCGCAGTGGCGCGCGAGCCTGCTGTGCGGCAATGCCGAGCTGGCCTACGCCACCGGCTTGCGCGCGGGCAAGAAGTACCAGTTGTTCAATGGCGCGATCGAGTGCGCGTTGATCGTCTGCGACCCGATCGCAGTGCCGCGGCGCACCCCGTTGGCAGCGCCCACCGCGCTCAGCGAAGGCGCGCAGATGGTGGCCAACCGCCTGCGCAAGAACCTGCAGAAGTTCAAGAAGTGGCGCGCCCGCGAAGGCATCGAGTGCTTCCGCGTCTACGATGCCGACCTGCCGGAATATTCCGCTGCCATCGACGTGTATCAGCAAGCCGATGGCGACCGACGCAGCTTCCTGCATGTGCAGGAATACGCAGCGCCGGCGACCATTCCCGAGGCGGATGTGCGCCGGCGTCTGGGCGAGTTGTTGGCGGCTGCGCGCGAGGTGTTCGAGGTGCCGGCCGAGCGCGTTGCACTGAAGTCGCGCGAGCGTGGCAAGGGCGGCAGCAAGTACGGCCGCTTCGAGCAGCGCAACGAAATCGTCAACGTGCGCGAGCATGGCGCGTTGTTGCGGGTCAACCTGTTCGATTACCTCGATACCGGCCTGTTCCTGGATCACCGCCCGTTGCGCGGCACCATGGCGCAGCAGTCCAAGGGGCGGCGCTTCCTCAACCTGTTCTGCTATACCGGCGTGGCCAGTGTGCAGGCGGCGGTGGCCGGCGCCAGCGCCACGACCAGCGTGGATCTATCCGGCACCTATCTGCAGTGGTGCGCCGACAACCTGGCCTTGAACGGCCAGGCCGGCAGCAAGCACAAGCTGGTGCAGGCCGATGCGCTGGCCTGGCTGGAAGCCGAGCGCGCGCACTTCGACGTGATCTTCTGCGACCCGCCGACCTTCTCCAACTCCGCGCGCGCAGAGGATTTCGATATCCAGCGCGAGCATGTGCGTTTGCTGCGCGCGGCGGTGGCGCGTCTGGCGCCGGGCGGCGTGCTGTATTTCTCCAACAACTTCCGCCGTTTCAAGCTGGATGAAGAAGCGGTGGCCGAGTTCGCGCAGTGCGAGGAAATCAGCCCACGCACCATCGACCCGGATTTCGAACGCCATGCACGCATCCATCGCGCCTGGCGGTTGACGGCCTGAGCCGAGGCAGGCCGATGTGGCGGTGTGCCGCGTGGCGACCGCTGCGTGCGTCGCGGTGGCCACTGCGCAGCGGCGGCCGTGCGTGCGAGGGCAGGGCGCGCCGCCAACAAGCCCACCACAGCGCTGCGGTATGCTGATTCGCATGCTTTGGAGTCAACGATGACCACATCACCCCGCATTGCCTTTCTGGCCAGTCACACCGAGCCCGCCGTGAACGCGCGGGCGCGTCTGGTGCAGCGCTACGGCGATTATCCGCTGGAGAACGCCGAGATCGTCTGCGCCCTGGGTGGGGACGGCTTCATGCTGCAGACCCTGCATCGCCACGGTGCCGCCGACAAGCCGGTGTTTGGCATGAAGCTGGGCTCGGTCGGGTTTTTGATGAACCAGTACCGCGACGACGAAGACGACCTGCTGGTGCGTTTGCAACGGGCCGAACCTGCGCATCTGCGGCCGCTGGAAATGCTGGTGCAGACCGAATCGGGCACCAGTGCCGGATCGTTGGCGTACAACGAAGTCTCGCTGTTGCGGCAGACCCGCCAGGCCGCGCATCTGAGCGTGGATCTCAACGGCCAGACCCGCATCGCCGAACTGATCGGCGACGGCGTGATGGTCGCAACGCCGGCCGGCAGCACCGCGTACAACTATTCGGCGCACGGGCCGATTCTGCCGCTGGGCTCGCATACGCTGGCACTGACGCCGATTGCGCCGTATCGCCCGCGCCGCTGGCGTGGCGCCATCCTCAAGGCCGATACCGAAGTGCGCTTTCGCGTGCTCGACCCGTACAAGCGCCCGGTCAGCGTCACCGCTGACTCGCACGAAATCCGCGACGTGGTGGAAGTCACCATCCGCGAATCCACCGAGCGCCGCGTCACGTTGCTGTTCGATCCGGAACACAATCTGGAAGAGCGCATCTTCAGCGAACAGTTTGCGGTGTGAGGGGCGGGGATTGGGCATTGGGCATTGGGCATTGGAGATTCGGGATTGGCAACGGCAGCAGCGCGACGTGCATCGGAGCCTGCGCGTGGCCGAGGTACGATGCAGTGCAAGTAAAGATCTCAACTCCCAGAAACTTCGTTGTCGCTCCACCCCATTCCCCAATCCCAATTCCCAATTCCCAATTCCCAATTCCCAATTCCCAATTCCCGGCACCCAAATGGCTGACAACTCCCCTAGGTTATTGACCGTCGCGGTGACCTCCCGCGCGCTGTTCGATCTTGAAGAAGGCCATGCGCTGTTCGAGGCGAACGGGGTGGAGGCGTACTCGGCGTTTCAGCGTGAGCACGAAGACGACATCCTGCAGCCGGGCGTCGCGTTTCCGGTGGTGCGCAAGCTGTTGGCGCTCAACCACGATGTGCCCGAAGAAACCCCGCGCGTGGAGGTGATTCTGCTGTCGCGCAATTCTGCCGATACCGGGTTGCGCATCTTCAATTCGATCCAGCACTACAACCTGGGCATCGTGCGCGCGACTTTCACGTCTGGTCAGCCGACCTGGCCGTACGTGAAACCGTTCGGTACCGATCTGTTCCTGTCGGCCAATCCGGAATCGGTACGGCGTGCGCTCACTCACGGCATTGCCGCGGCCACCATCATGCCGCGCGCGCCGGGCGAGCGTGCCGAAGCGGCCGCAGCGATCGTGGACAACGATGAGAGCCGTCTGCCCACGCAGCTGCGCATCGCCTTCGACGGGGACGCGGTGATCTTCGGCGACGAGAGCGAACGCATCTCGCGCGAGCAAGGTGTGGAGGCGTTCGGGCGCCATGAGCGCGAGCGCGCACGCGAACCGCTGTCGGTTGGGCCGTTCCGCAATTTCCTGTCGGCGTTGCATGCGCTGCAGGCGGCGTTCCCGCCGGGCGAAGCGTCGCCGATTCGCACGGCGCTGGTCACCGCGCGTTCGGCGCCTGCGCATGAGCGGGTGATCCGGACCTTGCGCGAGTGGGGCGTGCGCCTGGACGAAGCGCTGTTTCTCGGCGGCCGGCACAAGGGGCCGTTTCTGGAAGCGTTTGGCGCAGACATCTTCTTCGACGACTCGCAGCACAACATCGACAGCGCACGCCAGCATCAGCATGTGGCGGCCGGCCACGTGCCGCACGGCGTGGCCAACGATCCGCCGAGCCGATGAGCGAGTCGCCGCAGTCGCCAGCGCGTGCTGGGCTACTGCGGACCTGGCGCACGCTGGAACTGACCTTCACCGACGACACGGTGCAGACCCGCATGTCGCGTTGGGCACCGCATCGGCTGATGTTGCCGTATACGCGCAGCATGCTGGCTGCGCTGTGGCTGCAACCGCGCCCCGAGTGCATTGGGCTGATCGGCGTGGGTGGCGGTGCGCAGGTGAAGTTCTGTCATCGCTACCTGCGCAGCGCGCGTCTGGAAGCGGTGGAAGCCGACCCGCAGGTGCTGGCGTTGCGCGATGCATTCGCAATTCCGCGCGACGACGCGCGGCTGGAGATCACGCTGGGGGATGGCGCCGACTGGATCGGCAACCGCGCCGGACGCTACGACCTGTTATTGCTGGATGCCTACGACGCCCATGGCATTCCACCGGCCTTGTGCACGCCTCGGTTCTACGCCGATTGTCGCGCGGCCTTGCGCGAGGGCGGGGTGTTGGCGCTGAATCTCTTTCAGGTGCCGATGGCCGAGCATCTGGCGCAGCTGCGCGAGCTGTTCGATGGGTTGGTGCTGCTGCTGCCCGAACCGGATCTGCGCAACCAGGTGGTGTTCGCCTGGAACGGCCGACGCACACCGGGGACGCCGGACGCCGCGCTGGCCGGGTTGGCATGGTCGGCACGCCGGCAATTGCGGCCGTCGATGCTGCGTTTGCAGGCGGCGTTGCAGGAACGAGCCTGGCGGTTTTCCTGATGCGTCGCTTGTCCTGCAGATCCGGCCAACAGCGGCTAAGGCAACGTCCCTAGGGAACCTCTGAACAAAGCACGGCAGATGCGCGACACTACCCGCCTCGTGTTGAGGAATCATCCATGCAACTGACGTTCGGCGACG